>CAVWQA010000006.1:0-237339 GCA_963757015.1 uncultured Solirubrobacterales bacterium | reverse complement strand
TCGCCTTGAAGTCCGCGGTCACGACCTTGCGGCCGGCAGCGCGGACCTGGAGGCAGTAATCGAAGTCGTATCCGTGCAACTTCCCGAGCGACTCGTCGAAGCGCACGTTGTGCACTGTCCACGGCGACAGCGCGAGCACGAACCCATCGACCGTGTCGACGGTCCCCGTCCGAGCGGTGGGAGCGAGGTTGTTGTTGTCCCAAGCAAACGCGGGCAGGTCTCCCCCGCCGAGCTCTCGGTATCGATGGATGAACGAGCCCCACGTGACCGATCCCTCCCACCAGGCGATGCTGCGGACTCCCAGGGCTCCGACGCAGCCGACCACGCCGACCTCGGGATCGCTAAGCGCCGCGCGCAGCTTCTCGCAAAACCGCGGATCGACGATCTCAGCGTCCTGATGGACGAGGACGAGCGCCTCGAGGTTCTCGCACTCGCGGGCAAGATCGAGCATCAGGTTATAGCTGCGAAACAGCGAACCCGCTGCCACGTTGGGGAACACCACGGAGTCGGGCTCCCGCGCGAGCTCGATGCCCGGCTCGGCACACCGACGATAAAGCTCTGGATCCGTGATCGCCGAACCGAAGGCGATCACCGGTCGCTACCCCTCCCACGTCGGAGCCGCCGTCCCAGCCAGGCCTTCGGTCCACGGAGCGGCGAACCTGTGAGCCGCTGCACTTCCGCCTCGGCCGCGGCGAGCCTCTGCGCAAGCCGCGCCACCTCCTCGCCCAGCTCGACCTCCTCGATCGCCGGTACCCGGACGCGCGGCGGCCGGGTCACCGGCCGTGGCGCCGGCTGCGGGGCGGTAGGCCGCTCCTCGCTGACAGCGTCGACCACGATCGCCGATTCGTCGGTGCGTCGCCATCGGACCGAGTTCCAGTCGATTTGCTCGATCGGCTCGGTGATCCCGTGCGCGGATCGGAAGGCGTCGACCGCTTCGCGACACTCGTCGACGGGCAGATAATCGTCGACGATCAGGTATCCCCCCACCGACAGCCCGGGGTAGAGCGACGCGAGCGCCACCTTCGTCGAGTCATACGTATCGCCGTCGAGCCGCACGATCGACCATTGGTGGTCGTGCAGGGCCGGCAACGTGTTCTGGAAGAAGCCCGGCGCGTACGAGAGTCCGTGGTCGAGCCCGAACCGCGCAAACGTCCGCTTCACCTCTTCGAGCGGAACGGCAAGGAAGTCGCACCCGGCCAGATCACTCGACAGGTCATAGCCGTCGCGGAGATCGTCGTCTGTGGCAGGGAAGCCCTGGAACGAGTCGGCCACCCACACCTGTCGCGGAGGGCCGATGAGTGTATCGAGGGTCGCACGCATCAACAGCGAAGCGCCGCCGCGCCACGCGCCCGCTTCGATCAGATCCCCCGGGACGCCGTCGGCGACGACCGACTCGACGCAGGCCTGCAGGTCGTCGAGGCGGTGCAAGCCAATCATCGTCAGACCGTGTAAGGGCCAGTCAAGCCCTGCCGCCCGCATTCGCAGCTGCTCGCCGGCGAGCTCCCGCGACATGACGATGCCGTCCTGGGTACGTGCCACCGATGTGGTCGTCGTGCCCCCGAGGTCGCACAGGCACAACTTGAGCACGTCCAGATACGCCGCGCGCAGCGCTTCGGCGTGAGGCCCTGGACCGGCGGCGCGGACCTCGCGAGCGGTTTTTAAACCATCGCCGAAACGTGCTTCGATGATCTGCAGCAACCGCGCAGCCGCGACGCTGGGCGGGTCAGTCTCGGAGCCAGCCTGCAACACCGATCCGATGATATCGGCGCCCCCTGGATGATCGTGCTCGCGTAGAGTGGCCGCGCGTTGTGGGCGAGCACGGCGACGATCTGCAGGTCAAGCTGGAGAGTCACCTGCCCGTCGCGTTGCCCGTGGGCCGGGCCACGGCGATCTTCTGCTACGGCTACTGCTTTCACCGGCACTTGAAAATCGACGGCCTCGAGCTGGTCGCCGGAGGACTGCCGGAGGCGGTCGCAGCGCGGGCGATGCCCAGGCGAGACCTGTTCCAGTGGCTGCAGGCAAGCGGCGCCGATCCCACGGGCGCCAGCTACCGCAGCGGCTTCTGGGCGACGGTTTCAATCCCGGCCCAGCCCGCGGAAGGCGCGCTTGCGATCGAGGCGGCGATCCGCCTGGCGAACGGCGAGCGTCGACGCGTCGCGCTGGGCGAGATCGAGATCGTGGCCCCGGCCTCGCAGTGCAGCGACTTGGCCGCGTCGCCCGAGACGATCGTCGTTTGCATGGCGACTTTCGAACCCGATCTAGAACTGTTCGCCATCCAGGTCGGATCGCTGAAGGCGCAGACCGATCGCCGCTGGGTGTGCGTGATCAGCGACGGGGGCAGCTCCGAGGAGACGATCGCCAAGATGGTGGCAGTGATCGGCACAGATTCGCGCTTCGAGCTGTCGCGCAGCCGACGGCGGCTTGCCCCATACCACAACTTCGAACGCGCACTAGCACTGGCACCTGCCGGAGCGGACCTCCTGGCGCCTTGCGATCAGGACGACAACTGGTACCCGGATAAGCTGGCGGCGCTGCGGGCCGCGCTCGGCAGCGCGCAGTTGGTGTTCTGCGACCAGCGCCTGATCGACCGCAATGGTCGCGTGCTCCGTGACTCGCTGTGGCGCGGTCGACGCAACGACCACACGAACCTGGCGTCGCTGCTGGTCGCCAACGCCATACCGGGTGCCGCGATGCTCTTCCGCCGATCAGTGGCCGCGCTGGCGCTGCCGTTCCCCGAGGCACCGGGGGTCCCGTACCACGACCACTGGCTGGCGCTCGTGGCGCTGTCAAGCGACAAGATCGCGTACCTACCGCGCCCCATGTACGACTACGTCCAGCACACCGGCGCCGTGTCAGGCGATCTCATCGAATCTGCGAGAGCCGCAGGCCGGGGCCGCCGGCCATTGCGCCGATCCCGCGGCTGGCGCTCTGCGTACTTCGGCGGCTACGTGATGCGCGAGGCGTTCGCACTGACGCTTTTGATGCGCTGCGACGCCATGCTCACCCCGCGCAAGCGCCGGGCGCTGAGGTGGTTCGTCGCCGCCGGGCGCTCCCCGCTGGCGTTCGTGTGGCTGGCCGTACGCCCGTTGCGACGGGTGGCGGGGCGGGATGAGACGCTCGGAGGCGAGGTCGCGCTCGCCGCCGGCGTGGCCTGGCGGTGGCTTCTCGCGTTGGCGGTGATCGGTGCGCGGCGCCCCGGCCGGCGCGCCTACGATGCGAGCTTCCCTGACCCACCGTCGTTCGAGCAGCGACGGCTGAGACGGTGGCGTGCCGGTGCATGAAGCTGTCAATCCCGCTGGTACGCTGCGGCGGGTGTCGGCGACGGCTCGCACGGATCTCGTCGACGGCCCCGTCGTCATCGAGGTGAGGGACGTTCGAAAGAGGTTCAGGATCCCCCACCAGCGCCTGGATTCGTTCAAGGAGCGCGCCGCCCATCCGCTCGCGAGACGCACCTACACAGAGATCGACGCGCTGCGCGGGCTTGACTTCAACGTGCACAAGGGCGAGTTCTTCGGCATCGTCGGTCGAAACGGCTCGGGCAAGAGTACGCTGCTGAAGATCCTCGCGAGCATCTACAGCGCCGACCGAGGTCGCGTCCGTATGGCCGGGCGGCTGGCGCCCTTCATTGAGCTTGGCGTCGGCTTCAACCCTGAGATGACCTCGCGCGAGAACGTCGTCCTCAATGGCGTCCTGATGGGCCTTACCCGCCAGGAGGCGCGCCGCCGGCTCGACGCGGTGCTCGACTTCGCCGAGCTGCGGGAGTTCACAGACCTCAAGCTGAAGAACTACTCGTCGGGGATGATGGTCCGGCTCGCCTTCTCGGTGATGGTCGAGGCGGACGCCGACATCATGCTGATCGACGAGGTGCTCGCCGTCGGCGATGCCGCCTTCGCGCAGAAGTGCGTCGACGTCTTTCGCGCGCGGCGCGATTCCGGCAAGACGATCGTGCTCGTAACCCACGACATGGCGACGGTCCAGAGCTTCTGCGATCGTGCGATGCTGATCCACGACGGCGAGTTGCAGTACCTCGGAGACCCCGAGGAGACGGCCCTGCGCTATTACCGCCTGAACTTCGCCGGGGAGGCGGACGGCGTCCCGTCGATCGGCGACGTGCCCGACGTAAACGTCCGTCTCATCGATGTATGGCTCGAAAACGAGGCCGGCGAGCGCATCGAGAACGTGGAACAGGGCGAGCCGATCGGCCTCAACATGGTTGTCGAGGCGCGCCGGGAACTGGTCTGCCCAGTTTTCGGCTTTCACTTCCTCACCGCGGCCGGGTTCACGGTGTTCGGATTCACGGTCACGATCGACCGCGAGGAGGGAGAGCCCGACGTCGTCGCCGCCGGGGAACGGGTGCGGGTCTCGGGCAAGATCGAGAACCCGCTGCTGCCGGGGCGCTACTACGTCAGCTCGATCATCTCGCGTAACCGCAGCATCGGTGACCTCGCGCTACACCTGCTGCGGGTGCTCGACTTCGTGGTTTATGGCACGAGTCCGGGCCCCGGCAGCGTCAGCGTCGAGACGACCGTCGAGGCAGCCCTCGAGCACAGTCATGAACGACCCAGAGCTTGAGTTGTACGAGGTCCGCGGCCCGTCGGCCCTGGGCGGCGGCTGGCGCCGCTCGCTCGAGCTGCTCTACCTGATGGCCGCGATGGAGTTCAGGCGGACGTACTTCGGGACCGCGCTCGGCTACCTGTGGTCGTTGTGCCGGCCGCTGTTGCTGTTCGCGGTGCTGCTGGAGGTCTTCACGCACGTCTTTCGGCTAAATCAAGGTGTCCCGTCTTACCCTGTCCTGCTGCTGCTCAACATCGTTCTGTTCGGCTTCTTCCAGGAGGCCACCTCGGTGGCCGTCAGCTCGGTCGTCAACCAGGAGTCGGTCGTCCGAAAGACGCAGTTTCCACGGCTGGTGATCCCGCTGGCGGTCGTCACAACCAGCCTCTTCAACCTGGGGTTGAACCTGGTGGTGACGTTCGTGTTCATCCTCGCCTACGGCGTCAGCCCGACCTGGACCTGGCTCCTGCTCCCGGTCCTTGTCCTGTGGCTTTTAGTGCTGACGATCCCCGTCTCGATGATCCTCTCCTCGCTGTACCCCCGCTTTCGGGACATCGGGATCATCTGGGCGGTGTTCTCGACCGCGTTGTTCTATGCCACCCCGGTCATCTACACCTATGAGAAGCACGACCATGGGACGATCGGAACGCTGATCGGGCTCAACCCGCTGACGCCCCTGCTGGGCTTCGCGCGGCGCTGGATCATCACTCCGGGCGCCCCCATCGGTGGGACTTCGGCGCTGGTGGTCATATGGATCCTGACGCCAATCCTCCTGTGCTTGCTGGCGATCTGGATCTTCAAGCGCGAGGCGCCACGGATCGCCGAGGCTCTCTAGTCAAGACCGACTCGCCGTCGCGTGTGGCCTGGGGGGCGGCGCCGCTGAGATCGGCCAGCGCCAGTAGCGCCCCGGCGAGCACCATTGCGATCAGAGTGACCGCCGGCATCTGCCAATCCCAGTCGAGCGGCGAGTGCGCAAGCCAGACGACGAACCCGGCGATCAGTCCCGCCGCCACCCCCGGGACACGGCGATAAGCGTCCCGCGCCGCGAAACCGACGCCGCCGAGAAACGCCGCCAGCAGCAGGATCCCTACGGTCCCAAGCTCGGCGAGAGTCTGAAGCTCGAGCGAATGCGCATCGTGAGCGCCCGCGGCGTACGGCCGGTAGCGCAGCCACCACACCGCCCAGCCACCGGCGCCCACGCCGTGCAGTGGTTGCACCTCAAACGCACGGAGCGCCACCCGCCAGTAGTCGTAGCGATTGCTTTGCAGCGTGCCCAAGCGCGCCGCACCACCGCTGATCGGGACGCCCGCCCGCTCGTGAGCGCCCACTGCGATCGCCAGAGCGAGGCCGGCGCAGACCGCCCCCACGGCAAGCAGCGGCGCCCAGCGCGGAAGCCGCAGCGTTCCCGACGGCGCACGAGCGGCGAACGACAGCTGCGCCGCAGCGGCGCCCGCCGCGATTAGGACGAGCGCCACAAATACGATCGCTCCCTCGTGCTCGCGACTGGACAATCCTCCGGCAAGGCTGGTGACTCCGGCAAAGGGTGCTGCGGCGACCGCCGCGAGAATCCCTGCCCCGGCTACGACCACGAGAGCACGGAGCTGTGCCCGCGTCGGCGCGACGGTCACCAGCGCGACCAGCCCCGCCACGCAGGCGAACAGCGCCCCACGCGAGAAGGTGATGTACAGGCCCATCCCGAGCGGCGCGACGCCGGCAGCCGCCGTCGCCCGCAGCCAGGCGGGGCGGGTTGCGTCGCCGGCGAGCCGCGCGCAGAGGACGAACCCCAGCGCCGCCAGCTCGCCCATCGCGTTCCAGTAGGTGAGCGGCTGCTCCAGGCGTCCCTGCGCGCTCACCGAATGGGCGAAGTGCAGGATTCCGGGCAGCAGACGCTCCGAGAGCCCGTAGCCGATCACCACAACGGTCCCGGTGGCCAGCGCTGGCTCCACCCAGCGCCGCGCCCCGGCATCGCCCAACAGCAGTGCCGCGGCCAACAGCACGCCGAGATACAGCATCACGATCTGGCCAGCGTGATAGGCGTCGCCCGCGATCGGCGCCCACAGCATCGACAACAACGTCCACACCGCCAGCAGCGCCAGACCGCCAAGCGCGAGCCGCGCGCCGCGGTTACCGGGCAGCGAGCGGCCGGCCGCCAGGACACCGACCACCACCAGCAGCCAGGCGCCCAGGCCAGCCCAGGCGCGCGCCTCGTCAAAGTAGCCGCCGCTGAAGAACGAGAGCACGACCGGTCCCGCCAGCAACGCCAGCCGGGCGGCGCTGAGCGCGGCGCGGCGCATTCGATCAGCGATGCGGATCCCGGGCAGCCCGCCTCACCAGCCGCGTTGAGGCCAGCGGCTGGCGCTCACGGACTTCGCGCCGGCCGTCGCCGATCTGGGCCGCCCGGATCTCTCTCATCATGCCCCGCCTGAAGGTGGCCGCGTCAAAGCGCTTGGCATTGGCCACGCAGGCCTGGGGATCGACGGCTCGGTCATCGAAGCCGCGCACGGCGGCGGCGAGCTCGTCCGCGCCCCCTGACCAGAAGCAGCCGGTGACGCCGTCGATAACGGTCTCCAGGGCGCCGCCGCCGCGCTTGGCGATCACTGGCCTTCCGGCCGCCTGGCTCTCCACGGCAGCCATGCCGAACTCCTCGATCGAGGTCAGCACGAGCGCCCGGGCGCCCGCCAGCGCAACGGCCACTTCCCCGTCGGAGAGGCGCCCGGCAAACTGGATGGTCGGTCCGGCCTGGCGCTTGAGACGCCGGGCGTCGGGGCCGTCACCGATCACCACCAGGGGCCGCCGGAGCTTGTTGAAGGCCGCGATGGCAACGTCAATCTGCTTGTGCGGCATCAGCTCCGAGACGACCAGGTAGTGGTCGCAAACACGCCCGGGGGCAAAGCGCTCGGTCTCGACCGGAGGGTGCACGACGCTGGCCTCACGCCCGAAGTACGAGCGAATCCGGGCCTGCGTGATCTGCGAGTTGGCGACGTAGCGGTTGGTGCGCTGGGCGGCGATCCAGTCCCATTGCCGCCAGCGTCTGAAGGTCGCGCGCAGAAAGGCTCGCGTCAGCGGGTCGCGAAGCCGCGCCAGCGTGCGGTCGCGATCGTTCCAGGCGTAGCGAAACGGGTTGTGGCAGTAGCTCACGTGGACGGTATGCTCGTCGCACAGAACCGCGTGAGCCCAGGCCGAGGAGCTCGAGACCACGAGGTCGTAGCCCGACAGGTCCAATGACTCGATCGCCGCCGGATACAGCGGCAACAGGGCCCGGAACGTGCGCGTCGAGGGGCGCAGGCGCTGCAGGAACGAGGTGTGGACCCGCCGGCTGGAAAACCGGCGCTCGGTCCCGCTCTCGTCGTAGACGGCGGTGAACACATCCGCCTCCGGCCACATGTCGCACAGCGCGGCGAACACCCGCTCGGCGCCACGAAGGTCGAGGAGGAAATCGTGCACCAGCGCAACCCGCCCGACCGCAGCGGAAGAGGTGGAAGAAAGCTCCACGCCCGCCAGTCTATGCGCCGGTGACCGAGTTCGTCTCGCTAGCACGACGTCGGTGCAGTTAGCCTGCCGAGTCCGTGGCCGCGCTGTTGTTCGTGAGCTATTCGGGCGCATTCGGTGGCGCCGAAAGGGTGCTGCTCGAGTGCGCGAGCGCCGTCGAGGGCCCGTCGGTGCTGGCCTGTCCCGATGGTCAGCTGGCGGCTCAAGCGCGCGCGGCGGGGCTGACCGTACTCACCATCCGTCGTCACCGGCCCAACGTGCGCCGGGGCGCGCGCGATCGCCTGCTAGCCCCCGCGCGCCTGCTCGCCCATGCCGTCGAGCTGCGCGCGCTGACACGGACGCTCGGACCCGACGCGGTCGTCGGCTGGGGGATGCGCTCGGCGATCGCCTGCCTGGCGTTGCCGCGCGCCGGGGGTTCCCACTGGCCGAGCGTGGTCGCGCAACACGACATGCTGCCGGGCCCCCTGACCGCAGCCGCCGTCCGCCGCGCGGCGGCCCGGGCGAGCGTGGTGATCGTTCCCTCGGATGCGGTCGCGACCGACCTCGATCCTCGGCGTCGGTTTGCAGAGCGGATCTTCGTGGTGCACCCAGGGGTCGATGTCGAGCGCTTCGCCCGCGCTCGAGCTCCGATCGATCCGCCCGAGGTGCTGGTCCTGGGGGCGCTGGTCGGCTGGAAGCACCCCCAGCTCGCCCTCGAGGCGTGCGCACAAGCCCGGCGAGCGGTGCCGGGGTTGCGTCTGCGCCTGGCCGGAGCTCCGCTGTTCAGCGATCAGGCGACCCTGGTGTCCGAGCTGCGACAGCGTGCCTCACGCCCGGACCTGGCCGGCGCGGTGGACATCACCGCGCAGACCATCGAGCCCGAGCCGGCTCTGGCTCGTGCCAGCTGCCTGCTGCACTGCGCGCCCCACGAACCGTTCGGCCTGGTCATCGTCGAGGCGCTCGCCGCCGGCTGCCCGGCGATAGTTCCCGACGCCGGAGGCCCGCTCGAGATCGTCGACGAGTCGTGCGCTGTGTGCTATCGGGCCGGCGACGCCGGCGCCGCGGCGCGGGCGATCGTCGAGGTCGTCACCGACGGCGAGCTGGCGGCGCGCATGAGCGCCGCCGGACGTCGACGTGCCCGCGCTCGGTTTGACCGTTCCCGGATGACTCGCGAGTTCGCCGATGCCCTGGCGCGCCTTCCCCGGGCACGCTCAGATCCCGCGGTGACCGACGAGCAGCTCACGCTCGTGACCGTCTCGCACAACTCCCAGCGGGAGCTCGCCGGACTGCTGGCCTCGGTGCGACGCCATCTCCCGCACGCGCAGGTGGTCGTCGTCGACAACGGCTCAAGTGACGGCAGCGCGGACGTGGCGCGGCACTGGCCCGGGGTCACGACCGTCGCGCTCGACGAGAACATCGGCTTCGGCCGGGCCTGCAATCGCGGGCTGCGCGAGGTCAGGGCGCCGGTCACCGCGCTCGTCAACCCGGATGTCGAGCTGCTCGACGACTCGCTTTTGCGGCTGGTGTGTGAAGCGCTGCGAAACGATCGGCCGCAGCGCCTGCTGGCGCCGCTGGTCCTCAACGGTGATGGGACGCGCCAGGACTCGGTGCACCCGGCGCCGGTCTCGCTCGCTGACCTGATCAGGTCAGCGGTCCCGAGCGCGCTGATCCCGCCGCCGCTCGGCGCTTCGATGTGGCCGTGGCGCTCCTCGGAACCAAGGCGAGTCGGATGGGCGGTGGGCTGCGCGCTCGTCGCCGCCACCGCGACCTTCCGGGTGCTGGGGCCCTTCGACGAGCGGATCTTCCTCTTCGGCGAGGATCTGGAGCTCGGCCTGCGGGCCGCCCAAGCCGGGGTTCAAACCTGGTTCTGGCCCTGTGGACGGGTCCTTCACCACCGCGCCCACGCGACCCGGATCGAGTTCGGCGGCGAGCCGTTTGAGCGCCTGGCCCGCGCCCGCCACGAGGTCGTGGCCCGGCGGCTGGGGCGCCGGCGAGCGGCCCTCGACGATCGCGCCCAGGCCGTCACCTTCGGTTCGCGGGTGATCCTCAAGCGCGGACTCGGCCTGCCTGCCGAGCGCGAGCGGCGCCAGCTGCAGGCGCTGCGCGCCCGCGGTGGGCGGACGTGAGGCAGTCAGCCGGGCTAGCGGGCGCGCCTGGCGCACCGTCTCGCGTTCGACGACTTGAGCCTGCACTGTTCCAGGGCCAGCGCCGCGTGCCGAAACGCACCCAGCGCAGGCTTCGTGAACACCGAGCCCGACGGCGTCAAGCCCTCCAGCCCGGCGAACGAGAAGTCCGATGCACCGCGGTGCTCGAGCCCGATCCAGGTGTAGTAGTAGAAGCGGATCAGGCCCAGCTGGACGCGGGCAGCGCCGAGCATCGGCAGCAGGCGGGCGATGTTGCGGGCCTGGCCGGTCTTGGTCGTATCCCAGTCGAAATGGTCGACGGTCTGCCCGCGCGCCGAGGTCCAGCTCAGTTCGCTGGCCAGCAGCGGCTTCTTGTTGTCCTTGAAGCGATCCATGGCTCGCCGCGTCAGGCGCAGATACAGGACCACGTGGGCCGGCGTCCTCGTGAACGCGTTGACTGAGGCCACGTCGAACAGGTTGCGGGCGCCGGCGCGGTAGAGCTGACCCAGGCTCCGCCAGGCGGTGTTGGTCACTGAGCCCAGCACCACCCGCGCCCCGCGGTCGGCACGCTTGATCGCCTTGTGGGCGGCGCGCAGCAGCACGACGTAGCTCTTGGCGAACGGCTGATGCCAGAAGTAGGCCAGCTGTTCCTCGTTCCAGATCTGCCACATCCGGATCGGCATGCGCGGGATCCTCGGATGCGAACGCCAGAAGCTTCCGTGCGGTCCATAGCGGTGAATCAATGCCGTCAGATAATCCGCGTATGGCCCGGGACGAGCCGGAAAGGCGATCCCGGCACGATTGTCGACCGCATCCCAACCGGGCGCGTAGAGGACCGTCGGCAGCACCGTGATCCCGCGTTGTGCGGCGAGCCCCACGATCTGATCGGTCTGGGCGAAGTCTGTGGGCACGTCCCCGATGTCGGTGAACTGGCTCTGCTGATCGACCGGCACGTCGGCCGGGCTCCGGTACGGCTGTGCCGCCGCCCAGTTGAACGCCACCCGAACGCTCTCGACCCCGCTGGCCACCATGTCGTTGAGCTGCTTGGACACGTCGAATCCCGAGGGGGGGTTGACGATCGTCGCCCCGTCGACGTCGACCCCGACGAATCCGTAGGGAACCCGAGGCGTTCTGGGGTGCGCAACCGTGCCTGCCGCCGCCCCGGCGGCGTCTGCTCCCAGGCCTGTCACGGCGAGCGCCAACGCGATCGCGATCGGTGCAGCGGCGCGGCTCCTACGCACGTGATCTGATGCGAATCAGCAGCCCGGAGGCAATCAGGGTGAGGCCGAGACCGACGACCGTCCAAACGTCGATGCCGGTGAAGGGAAGTGTTTTGGAGGATCCGCTGCTGGCGTCGCCGGCGGCGATTGTGGCCGTCGGTGCCGGCGTGTCAGGGGTCGTCCCGGGAGTGGACGATGCCGCCGGCGTGCTGCCGGCGGCCGGTGCCGTGGGAGTCGCCGCCGGCGAGGTCGTGGCCGGGCTGGTGGCCGGGGGCGCCGCCTGCTGGGTTGGCGTATTGGCGGCCGTGGTCGTGTTGCCGAAGGGATCGGTGTACTGCTGATCGCCCGCCGAGCCGCCCCCCTGAGCCAGCGCGACCGCCGGCCCAGCGAGCAGGGCAAGCAGGCAGAGGCATGCGAGCACGAGGCGCCGAGGCATCGATCGAGTATTGCAAGGGCCGCAGCGACGTGCCGCACCGGGCACTGTGTCGGCGGTGGCCCGGGTTTCATGCCCTCCAGAGCAAGGCGTGCGGGCTATGTCGCGTCCTGCCCGGGTTTCATGCCCTCCAGAGCAAGGCGTGCGGGCCGTGTCGCGTCTGGCCCGGGTTTCGTGCCCTCCAGAGCAAGCCCGCCTGGTGTCAGGAGCGGGCCGGCGCGTTGGTGGGCATGGAGTGGGCCGAGACGGTGTGTGCCGACACGTTCGTGGGCAAGGTGTGGGTCGGAACGGTGTGCGCCGGCACGCTGCGCACGTCACCGCGGACCGGGCCTCCGCTGGGAGGCGATGGCGCCCGATCGCGGAGCAGCCTCACGGCGAGCAGTCCCAGCGCCGGAACGACGACCAGGGCGATCATCACCAGGAACCACAGCTGGCCCGCGTCGGTGCCCTCGCCCAGCGCGTGCACGAGTCCGACCAGCCACACGAGCGCCGTCAGACGATGGAGCTTGCGCCACCGCGCGGCCCCGATCAGCCGGCGGGCGTAGTAGGACAGGCCGAGCAGCACGATGCCCCAACCGGCGACGATCCCCAGCGTCGTCCAGACCGTCTTGTAGGAGCTCGCGAACGGGACCGAGATGTCGATGATCGACGGGTGCATGAAGCTGTCGCCCAGCAGCGCCACGCCGTGCACCGCGATGGCGGCGATCGCCGACAGCGACAGGATCTCGTGCGTGGCGAGCAGGTCGGGGCGCCGCTTTTTGAGCAGCTTGGTGCTCATCAGCAGGCCAAGGGAGACCGTCAGGCTCGCGGCCACGAGCGCGACGATGCCCGCGGAGCGGCTCGTGATCCAGAACAGGTGCGGGATTGCGCTTGTCGACACGCCATCGACGATGACCCACGTCTGCTAGACGAGCGTAGGGGCCGGATAAGAGCTCCATACGAACGGCAGGCCGGGCGCACGGTCCTCATCGACGCTGAAGTCTGCCCCGGGGGTGACCGCGACGATCTAGCGCAGGCTGAGGCCGAGGCTGAGGCCGGGGCGCACGATTCTCATCGACGCTGAAGCCTGACCGGGGGCGACCGCGACGGTCGTGCTGGCCGTCATGGGCGTGTAGGTGACCGTGAACGAGCCGCCGCCCGCCGACAGCGGCGACGGAGAGGCCGCCCCCGCGGCCGGAGCGCCCGCGGTGCCGACGAAGTGATGCCCGCGCATGGCCAGCGTGATCCGCGTCTTTCCCCACTGGCGATCGGAGATCGAGCCCGCGTGGCCGGTCCTAGACACCGCTCGGGCCCGGGTGAACGTGGCCGAGCCGAAGTCGGCCAGCGGCAGCAGCCGGCAGAAGGATCCTGGCTGGCATTGCGACGGCGCCTCGACGATCCAGTCGGCCGACGAGATGTCGACCCTAGAGACATGGGCCGTGCGGGCGAACGCGCTATGCCGCGTGAAATCGTGGAGGGCCAAGCTCACCGTGTGGCCGACCACGGTCACACTGGCGCTGAGCTCGTCGCCCGGGTTCACCTTGAGCCGGATCTTGTGCGAGGGCGCGGGGACGAGCTCATACCAGACGCTCGAGACCACCTTGCCGTGCGCGTTGCAGTCGACCTCGCTGCCGATCTGCTCGAGCGCCTTGGAGTTCCTCCGAAAGCCGCCGAGCCCCACCCACGCCGAGGAGAAGGTCGGGACCCCCGCCCGGCACACGGCCTGGGGCTGTTTCCAGCTCGCACTCGCCTGCTTGAACTGGACCCCGGAGCGATGGGCGGCATAGCCGGCCCAGTTCGAGCTCATCGCCGTATTGGCCAGCGCCGCCGGGGCCGTGGTCAGCCAGAGCGCGAGCCCGCCCAGGATCAGCGCGCCGAGCAGGCGGCGGAGCGCCCTGGGGACGCCCGATTCTGGTGTGCGTCGCTCAGAAGACAGGATCATGATTTTGCCGCGCCCGCCAGGATCGCCGCCGCACGTCCCCGGCAGTCGTACATCGTCAGCATCGTGTCACTACTTGAGACGCGCACGGTGTCCGCCTGGCAAGTCCGGGCCACGACTGACATCGCCGCCGAGCTGCCGGAGCGAGTGTCCCCGGGTGCGCGGAAGTTCTGGCCGGCGTCGTCGATCACCCACCGCAACCGGTGGTCTGCGACCTCCATCGCGATCCACGACGCGGTGACCGAGCTCTCGCGGCCCGAGAACCCGCCCAGCCCGGCGACGTCGGCATCGGAGGAGACGATCACCGCCGCCGCCGTGCTCTGGCTCGAGACGCCGATCGTCCCGCCGCCGTGCGCCGTGGCGTAGGCGATCGCGGCGTTGAGCGTCGCGCTGTCGCCGCCGAAGGGGCTGCCCGCGCTCGATGACGTGCCCGTTAACCCGGGGCCGCCCGCACCGCCGGGGGCCCGCGGGAACCCGCGACCACCCGCCACCCCGGGGTCGCGTGGGAACCCGCCGCCGCCGGCAAGCCCGGGGGGCGCCCGCAGCCCCGGGGGCGCCTGAGAACCCGGGGGCGCCCGAGAACCCGCCACCGCGGCCGCCGGGGCCACCTGAGCCGCCTGGGCCCCCGAACCCTTGGGCGCTCGCCGGCCCACCCGCGGGAAACGTGCCGCTGGTGGCATGGCCGAGGGTCTCAGCCGCCCACGTCGCAGGCGCGGCCAGCAGCGCGGCCAGCGCCACCGCCAGCGCCACCGCCCGGGCCCGAGACGAGAGCCGCAGAGCCAGCACGAGCGCACATGCGACGGCCGCGGCGATCACGAGCGGCCTGGCCCACCCAAGCGCGCCGTCGAGGGTTCCGAGAACCGCCAGCTCGGTGATCGCGCCGGCGACGATCGCGAGCGAAGCCAGGATCCGCGCCTGCCTGCCTCCTGACAGCGCCTGGCCGACGCCCGCGCCGATCAGCGCCGCTGTGAACGGAGCCAAGAACGAGACGTAGTAGGGATGGAAGATCCCGCCCGCGAAGCTGAACACGATGGCCGTGGTCACAAACGCGCCACCGACCGCGATCAGCCAGCCCGTGCGCGGGTCGCGGCGGCGCAGGCGCGAGGCGACCAGCACCCCGAGGCCAGCCACAACCGCGAACCCGAGCAGCCAGCCCGCCTGGTCGCCGAGGCTGGACTGCAGCAGCCGCAGAATGCCGGTGGGACCGCCGAACGTCCCCCCGGCACCCCTGAACGCACCCCCGGCACCCCCGACACCCCCGAACGCACCCCCAGCACCCCCGAACGCACCCGGACCGCCCGACTGGCCGGCGATCCGCCCCACCCCGTTGTAGGACAGGATCAGCGACCAGATGCTGTTGTCCGAGGTGCCCGAGATCCACGGCCGGTCGGCGGCCGGCGTCAGCGCGACGAACACCGGCCAGGCCAGACCCACGACGGCCAGCGCGGCGCCGCCGGCCAGCAGCTGGCGCAGGGCAACCAGGTGGCCGCGAGGCGCCACCCAAAGGTAGGCGGCGGCGATCCCGGGCACGACCATCAGGGCGACGCCCATCTTGGCCTCGAAGCCGAGCCCGACGAAGATCCCGCTCAGCACCAGCCAGCGCGTAGCGCCCGTCTCGAGCGCGCGCACCAGGGACCACAGCGCCGCCACGCAGCACAGGACGAGCAGCTCGTCGGGATTGTTGTGACGCGATACGGCCACGACGATCGGCGTCGTGGCCAGCGCCAGGCCGGCCACGAAGCCCGCTGGCCGCCCGAACTGCCGTCGGGTCAGGTCGTAGATGAGCCCCGTCGTGGCCACGCCCATCAGCGCCTGCGGCACGAGGATGCTGAGCGGATGAAACCCGAACAGGCGCACCGACAGCGCCTGGATCCACAGGCTGAGCGGCGGCTTGTCCACGGTCATCAGCCCACTGCGATCCATCGCCGCATACAGGAAGTCGTGCCAGCTGACGCTCATCGAGCGCACCGCCGCCGCGTAGTAGGTGTTGGCCCAGCCGTTGATGCTCAGCCCCCAGAAGTTGAGGACCGACGCGATCCCCAGGAGCGCCACCAGCTCGGGGCGGGCCCGCACCCGCTGGGCGGTGGCTGTCAGCGATCCCGGCCACAGGCGCACGACCCGATAGCCGGCGGAGTCAGAGCTCATAGCCGAAAACCCCTTACGGCTGATCCGGTGCTCGGTGGGCTTCGGTGTAGGCCCCGGCGGCCAGCACCGCGGCGGCGGCTGCGGCCAGGCCGGCGAGCGTGAGCGTGAGAACTGACATCTGCGCCGGCAGGATGGGGCGCTCGCCGAAGCACGACCAAAGAGGTCGCTAAGCCCAGCGTAGGAGCCCGACGTTGTTGGGGGATCTTTTGCGCATAGCGCGCAACATCCCCCACGGTCCCCTATTCCGCCACGCCAGCCCCCACTGCAAGCCCGGCCAGCACCGCGGTGACGAGGATCGAAAGGACCAGCCGGTCCACCGGCGCCACGAGCGCCACCACCGCCAGCAGCCCCAGCAAGCAGATGCCCAGCAGCGGCGGCCCGACCGCGCCCCGCCGGACCGAGCGCTTGAACAGCACCAACCCGGCGAGGTAGATCGCGGGGCCGCCCAGCACCGATGCGCCCGACGCGACCGTGACGCTGCCCCCGGGGTCGTCGATCGTGAGCCTGACCGCGACGGCGAACACGATCACCCCCAAGACCATGATCGCGTGCGCGTACGCGTAGGCGGCGCGCCCCAGGCGAGCCGCGTCAGCCACCGAGCGCGAGATGGCCTCGGCGCCGCTCTCGGCGTGGCGCAGGAAGTACATGCCCCAGAGCGACACCGTGGCCACGAACCCGATCACGAACCCGGCGTCCACCCCGGCCGTGCCGGGCTCCTCGGAAAACGTCAGACCCACCCGAAGCACCGACTCTCCCAGCGCGATCATCAGCACCAGCTGGCAGCGCTCGGCCAAGTGGGCGCCCGCCAGCGACCAGTCCGACATCGGCGTGGGGTCCAGCCCCGGCAGCCTGAAGCCGTGCATCGGGGCTCCGACGTCGACGGCGATCGCAAACAGCCAGACCGCGACCCGTGCATCGCCGTGCAGCAACGCTCCCGCGACCCAGAACACACCGGCGATCACAGACCACGCGAGCAGCTGGGCGTAGTTGCGGCGCATGCGGTCGCCGGGCCCGAACGCAAACACCATGAACGCACTGCGGATCACCTGAATGGCCACGTACGCCAGCGCGAACTGCAGTCCCCGGCCGCCGAAGGCGGCGGGGATCGCCGCCGACATGACCAGGCTGATCGCCATCAGCACAGCCATCAGCAGCGCCACCGGCGGCCGCTCGGGATCGATCCAGTTGGTCGCCCAGGCGGTGTAGTTCCAGGCCCACCAGACCGCCGTGAACAGGACCAGCGTCTGCACTGCGCCGCGGACGGACAGATGCTTGAACAGGAAGTCCGACAGCTGCGTGATCGCGAACACGTACACCAGGTCGAAGAACAGCTCCATGCTGGTGACGCGGGGCGCCGCATCGCTGGCTCGGCGGCGGAGGACGGTGGTGGCGCTCACGCGGCCTTAGAGTAAGAGGCAGACCGATCTTGAGAACCAGGAGTTCTGAAAAATGTCCCCCACCAGCAACAGCTTTGACGCCCGCGCGAAGCTCCGCGTCGGCGATCGCGCTTACGAGATCTTCCGGCTCGACGCGCTCCAGTCGCGCTACGACGTAGCCCGCCTGCCGTTCTCGCTCAAGGTCCTGCTCGAGAACCTGCTCCGCAACGAGGACGGGGACCTGGTGGCAGAGCGCGACATCGAGGCGCTGGCCACCTGGCAGGCCGATGCCGAACCGAGTCAGGAGATCGCCTTCACGCCGGCCCGGGTGGTGATGCAGGACTTCACCGGCGTGCCCGCGATCGTCGATCTCGCCGCGATGCGCGAAGCCATGCGCGACCTGGGCGGCAACGAGCGTGCCATCAACCCGCTGGTCCCGGCCGAGCTGGTCATCGACCACTCCGTCCAGGTCGACGTGTTCGGCTCGCCGCATGCCTTCCAGCGCAACGCCGAGCTCGAGTTTGAGCGCAACCAGGAGCGGTATGCGTTCCTGCGCTGGGGTCAAGGCGCGTTTGACAACTTCAGCGTCGTCCCGCCGGACACCGGGATCGTGCACCAGGTCAACCTCGAGTATCTCTCTCGGGTGGTGTTCGTCGACGAAGCCGACGGCTCCCGGGCCGCCAAGCGCCTATCCCGACACGCTCGTCGGCACCGACTCCCACACCACGATGGTCAACGGGCTGGGCGTGCTCGGCTGGGGCGTAGGTGGGATCGAGGCCGAAGCGGCGATGCTCGGGCAGCCGATGTCGATGCTGATCCCGCAGGTGCTCGGCTTCAAGCTGACCGGAGAGCTGCAGGAGGGCGCGACCGCCACCGACCTGGTCCTGACCGTCACCGAGAAGCTGCGCGAGCGCGGCGTGGTCGGCAAGTTCGTGGAGTTCTACGGCGAGGGGCTGGCGCGCCTGCCGCTGGCCGACCGGGCGACGATCGGCAACATGTCGCCGGAGTTCGGCTCGACCTGCGCGATCTTCCCCATCGACGCCGAGACGATCCGCTACCTGGAGTTCTCGGGACGGCCCACCGAGCAGCTCGAGCTGGTCGAGGCCTACGCCCGCGAGCAGGGCCTGTGGCACGGCGAGGCTTCCGAGGAGCCGACCTTCAGCGACAAGATCGAGCTCGACCTGGGCACGGTCGTGCCCAGCATCGCCGGCCCCAAGCGCCCCCAGGACCGCGTCTCGCTGACTGAGTCCAAGCCCGCCTTCCGGATGGCGCTGGAGGGAATGCTGCCCGAGGACGACGGCGAAGATGACTCGCTTGCCGACTCGTTCCCGGCTTCCGATCCGGTGGCCACACACGTGCCCAACGGCGACGGCCACGCCCCCGCCGGTGGGACCGGCGGAACCCAGGTGGCCGAGCGGCGCACCATCAGGACCCCGGTCACGCTCCAGGACGGGACCGAGACCGAGCTCGACCACGGCCACGTCGTGATCGCGGCCATCACCAGCTGCACCAACACCTCGAACCCGTCGGTCATGCTGGGCGCGGGCATCCTGGCCCGCAACGCCGTCCAGAAAGGGCTCGAGGTCAAGCCGTGGGTCAAGACCTCGCTCGCCCCGGGCTCCAAGGTGGTCTCCCAGTACCTCGACCGCGCGGGGCTGACCGAGTACCTCGACGCGCTCGGCTTCAACCTGGTCGGCTACGGCTGCACGACCTGCATCGGCAACAGCGGGCCGCTGCCCGAGGAGATCTCAGACGTCGTAAACGCCGAGGAGCTGGCCGTGGTCTCGGTCCTGTCGGGCAATCGCAACTTCGAGGGGCGCATCAACCCCGACGTGAAGATGAACTACCTGGCCTCACCGCCGCTGTGCGTGGCCTATGCGCTGGCCGGGACGATGGACATCGACCTCTACGACGAGCCGCTCGGTGAGGCACGGGATGGCGCGCCCGTGTACCTCAAGGACATCTGGCCGCCCGCGGCCGAGGTCGCCCAAGCCATCGAGGAGGCGGTCCAGTCCGACATGTTTCACAAGAGCTACGGCGAGGTGTTCGACGGCGACGAGCGCTGGAACTCGCTCGAGATCCCCAGCGGGGAGAGCTTTGCCTGGGAAGAGGGCTCGACCTATGTCCGCAAGCCGCCGTTCTTCGACGACTTGCCGACCGAGCCGGAGCCACTGCGAGATATCGAGGGCGCCCGCGTCCTCGCGATCCTCGGCGACAGCGTCACCACCGACCACATCTCGCCCGCGGGCTCGATCAGGCGCGACAGCCCGGCGGGCCGGTACCTGATCGAGCACGGTGTCGAGCCCCGGGACTTCAACTCCTATGGCTCGCGCCGCGGCAACCACGAGGTGATGATGCGGGGGACGTTCGCCAACATCCGCCTGCGCAACCAGCTCGCGCCGGGGACCGAGGGCGGCGTGACGCTGTACCTGAACAACGGCGGCGCGCCAGAACAGATGACTATCTACGACGCCGCCATGCGCTACCTCGAAGAAGGCACGCCGCTCGTGGTGCTCGCGGGTAAGGAGTACGGCTCGGGATCGTCGCGCGACTGGGCGGCCAAGGGGACGCTTCTGCTGGGCGTGCGCGCGGTGATCGCGGAGAGCTTTGAGCGCATCCACCGCTCCAACCTGGTGGGGATGGGAGTGCTGCCGCTGCAGTTCTCAGACGGCGACTCGGTGCAGTCGCTGGGGCTGTCGGGCAAGGAGGAGTTCACGATCGCCGGAATCGCCGACCGCGACGAGGTTCCGCGCCGCCTGACGGTCCGGGCCGCACAACAAGCATTCGAGGTCACGGTCCGGATCGACACCCCCAAGGAGCAGCGGTACTTTCGCCACGGGGGCATCCTTCAGTACGTGCTCCGGGAGTTGCTCGCGCGACAACAGCGATAGCGCACCCAGTTAGTCCAGTGGACTAACATGACCGGTTGCGATGGCCACCGAAGTCACGATCCACGAGGCCAAGACCAACTTCTCGAGGCTCGTCCGCGAGGTCGAGGCCGGCGGCGAGGTGATCGTCAAGCGCGGCCAGACGCGTGTCGCACGGCTGAGCGCGTATTCCGAGCCCGCAGCCAATAAGCAGCGGCGTATGTTGGGCACGCTGAAGGGCCAGATTCGGATCGCGGATGACTTCGACGAGCTTCCGGAGGACCTGGAGCGCGCCTTCGGCATGATCGATTGAGGCTCCTGCTCGACTCCCATGTCGTCCTCTGGTCGCTCGACCAGCAGGAGCGGATCCCAGAGACGGCGCGAGCTGAGATCACCGATCCCGAGAACGAGGTCTTCGTGAGCGTCGCGACCTTGTGGGAAATCGCCATCAAGCGCCGCATCGGCAAGCTTGATGCGCCGGACGGTCTTCGGTCCGGTCTCGCGACCCAGGGATATACCGAACTGGCGATCACGGGTGACCACGCCTGGACCGCCGGAGACCTGCCTCCACACCACAGCGATCCTTTCGACCGCCTCCTGATCGCCCAGGCGCAACTCGACGGGCTCGTGTTCGTGACCGCGGACCGCCGTCTCGCGGCGTACGGCGTCGCGATCCTTTGGTAGCCGGTTCCGCGCCCTGGCGCCGCGAACAGCGCCGGGGCCGAGCCCCCTGGCGCCGCAACCATTAGCCTTCGCGCCGATGCCTACGCCCGAGCTCCTGCAGAAGCTGCTCACCTCCGCCGGTCCCTCCGGCCACGAGACCGACCCGGCTCGGGTGTGGCGCGAGGGCTGCCAGAAGTTCACCGACGAGGTCCGCGCCGATCACGTCGGCTCCTCGATGGCCCGCGTGCCGGGCACCGCGGGCGGCCCCACGCTGGCCGTGATCGGCCACATCGACGAGATCGGCGTCCACATCTCGCATATCGACGACGACGGCTATCTGCATTTCGGGGAGGTCGGTGGCTGGGACCCGGTGATCCTGATCGGACAGCGCGTCCGGATCGCCACCCGGGAGGGGTCGGTGCCGGGGGTGATCGGCCGCAAGCCGATCCACCTGCTCAAGGGCCCCGATCGCGAGAAGGCGCCCCAGATCAAGGACCTGCACATCGATATCGGCGCCAAGGACGGCGACGGGGCGGGCGCGCTGGTCCGGATCGGCGACGTCGGGGTGATCGACGCCGAGCCCGAGCTGCTGCCCAACGACCGGTTGGTCTCGCGCGCGCTCGACAACCGGATCGGCTGCTTCGTGGCCGCCGAGACGGCGCGGCTGGTGGCCGAGGCGGGCGGCGCCCCCGGCGACGTGCTCGCGCTGGCCGTCACCCAGGAGGAGACGAGCTTTGCCGGCGCCCGAACCAGCGCCTTCGCGCTCGAGCCCGACCTGGCGGTGGTCGTCGATGTCACCCACGCGACCGATCAGCCCGGCGTCGACCTGGGCCCGACGACCAAGCATGCGCTCGATTCGGGGCCCGTGATCGCCCGCGGCACCTCGCTTCACCCGCGCGTCTCAGAGCTCCTCTACGAGACCGCCGAGCAGGAGGAGCTGCCGTTCACCGTCGAGTCGCTGGGGCGCTCGACCGGCACCGACGCCGACGCGGTCCACGTCTCGCGGGTCGGCGTCCCCACCGGGATCGTCTCGGTCCCGCTGCGCTACATGCACTCGCCGGTCGAGCTGGTGTCGCTGGCCGACATCGAGACCGCGGCCAAGCTGCTCGCCGCCTTCGCCCAGCGGCTCCAGGACGGCATGTCCTTCGCGCGCTGAGCGCCCGTCGCAACCCGTGCTGCTCCTGTTCGATATCGACGGCACGCTGCTGGGCGGCGCCGCCGGCACGCACCGCGACGCGCTGTACGCGGCGCTGCTCGAGGTCCACGGCATCGATGCCGCGGCCCTCGAGGTGACGCTCAATCCGGCGGGACGGACCGACGGCGAGATCGCCCGCGCGCTGCTGCTGCAAGCCGGAGTCTCGGCGCTGCGAATCGACGAGCGCACCGACGCCGTCCGCGCGGAATGTTGCCGTGCCTACGCCGGGCTGTGTCCGGAGTCGCTGGCCGACCGCGTGCTGCCGGGCGTGGCCGAGCTGCTGCAGTGGCTCGCCACCCACGACGACGTGCGCCTGTCGCTGGTGACCGGAAACTACGAGCCGGTGGCGCGGCTCAAGCTCGCCCGGGCCGGGCTCGGGCGGCACTTTCCCGCGCACCAGGGCGGCTTCGGGTCAGATGCCGAGGATCGGACGGCGCTGCCCGGGATCGCCCGCCGGCGCGCCGGATCAAAGGGGGTGTCGTACCCGCGCCACCAGACGATCGTGATCGGCGACACGCCCCGCGACATCGCCTGCGCCCGCGCCGACGACGTTCGCTGCTTTGCCGTGGCCAGCGGCCCGTTCGCCGCCGCGCAGCTCAGCGATGCCGACGCCGTGGCTGCCGATGCGACGCAGCTGCGCCCGCTCATCGAGGCCGCGCTGTAGCCGCGACCACCGCGCTCCTATCCGCGGACGAGCTTCTTGTAGGTGATCCGGTGGGGCCGATCGGCGTCGGTGCCGAGCTGCTCGCGGCGAAAGCTCTCGTAGGCCTCGAAGTTGCCCTCGAACCAGCGGACCTGCGAGTCGCCCTCGAAGGCCAGCACGTGCGTGGCGATCCGATCCAGGAACCACCGATCGTGCGACACCACCACCGCGCAGCCGGCAAAGGACAGTAGCGCCTCCTCGAGCGCGCGCAGCGTGTCGACGTCGAGGTCGTTGGTGGGCTCGTCGAGCAGCAGCAGGTTGCCGCCGCTGCGCAGCAGCTTGGCCAGGTGCAGACGGTTGCGCTCGCCGCCGGAGAGCTTGGCCACCTTCTTCTGCTGGTCGGTGCCTTTGAAGTTGAAGCCGGCGACGTAGGCGCGGCTGTTGACGGTCCGATCCCCGAGCGCGATCTGGTCTGAGCCCCCGGAGATCTCCTCCCATACGGTCTTGCCGCCGTCCAGCGCCTCGCGCGATTGGTCGACATAGGCCAGCTGCACGGTCTCCCCGATGCGCAGCGCTCCTTCGTCGGGCCGTTCAGAGCCGGTGATCATGTTCAGCAGCGTGGTCTTGCCGGCGCCGTTGGGTCCGATCACACCCACGATGCCGCCGCGCGGAAGGTTGAAGCTGAGCTCGTCGATCAGCAGCCGGTCGCCGTAGGCCTTGCGCAGACCGTCGGCCTCGACGACGAGCTCCCCGAGCCGGGGACCCGCCGGGACGTGGATCTGGACCTGGTCGAGCTTGACGTTGCGGTCCTGCGCCAGCAGGGCCTCGTAGGCGTTCAGCCGGGCCTTGGGCTTGTTGCGCCGGGCGCTGGCGTTGAGCCGCACCCACTCGAGCTCCTGATCGATCGTCTTGCGCCGGGCGGTCTCCTGCCGGGCCTCGTGCTCGAGCCGGGTCCGTTTTTGCTCAAGCCAGCCCGAGTAGTTGCCCTGGTAGGGGATCCCGCGCCCGCGGTCGAGCTCGAGGATCCAGCCGGCCACGTTGTCGAGGAAGTAGCGGTCGTGGGTGACGGCGACGATCGTCCCGCGGTAGTCGCGCAGGTGCTGCTCGAGCCAGGCCACCGACTCGGCGTCGAGATGGTTGGTCGGCTCGTCGAGCAGGAGCAGATCGGGCTGGCGCAGCAGCAGACGGCACAGCGCGACCCGCCGGCGCTCGCCGCCCGAGAGCGTCGCCACCTCGGCGTCGGGGGGCGGACAGCGCAGCGCGTCCATGGCGATCTCCAGCGTGGTGTCCAGGTTCCAGCCGTCGACGGCGTCGATCTGCTCCTGGACGCGGCCGAACTCGTCGGCCGTCTCCTCGCTGTAGTTCATCGAAAGCTCGTTGAAGCGGTCCAGCAGCGCCCGCACCTCGGCCACGCCGTCCTCGACGTTGCCACGCACGTCCTTGCCCGGATCGAGCTCGGGCTCCTGCTCGAGCATGCCCACGCTGGCTTTCGGCGCCAGTTGGGCGGCCCCGTCGAACTCGGTGTCGAGCCCGGCCATGATCCTCAGCAGCGTCGACTTGCCGGCGCCGTTGTAGCCGAGCACGCCGATCTTGGCCCCCGGCAGGAACGAGAGCGAGATGTCGGTCAGCACCTCGCGGTCGGGGGGATA
Organism: uncultured Solirubrobacterales bacterium; assembly: GCA_963757015.1. Classification (GTDB taxonomy): domain Bacteria; phylum Actinomycetota; class Thermoleophilia; order Solirubrobacterales; family Solirubrobacteraceae; genus Palsa-465. The sequence continues at coordinate 213,088 of CAVWQA010000006.1, read as the reverse complement.
GCGCCGCGAGAGCCGGTGGGTGGTGAAGATGTACTGGGCGGGCACGACCACCCAGCATAGAAAGCGGCTACGTGGCCGCGCCCAGCGCCAGTCCCGCGGCGGCCTTGAGCTCATCGACCTTGTCGATGCGCTCCCAGGTGAAGTCCTCGTCCTGACGCCCGAAGTGGCCGTAGGCGGCGGTCTTCTGGTAGATCGGGCGGTGCAGGCGCAGGTATTGGCGAAACGCCCCCGGACGCAGGTCGAAATGCTCTGAGATCAGCTCCAGGATCCTGGTGCGCGGGAGCTTCTCGGTCCCGAACGTCTCGACCATGACCGACACCGGATGGGCGACCCCGATCGCGTAGGCCACCTGCAGCTCGACTCGGTCGGCCAGGCCCGCGGCGACCAGGTTCTTGGCCACGTAACGCGCCGCGTAGGCGGCCGAGCGGTCGACCTTGGAGGGATCCTTGCCCGAGAAGGCGCCGCCGCCGTGGCGGGCCATACCGCCGTAGGTGTCGACGATGATCTTGCGCCCGGTCAGGCCACAGTCGCCCATCGGCCCGCCGATCACGAACCGCCCGGTCGGGTTGACGAGAAAGTCGCGCTGCAGCTCGCGCTCGTCGTACATGTCGGTGGGGATGGCGGGCGTGACCACGTGCTCCCACAGGTCGCCTTTGATCCGTGACTCGGCACCCTCGTCGTGCTGGCTGGAGATCAAGAGCTTCTCGACCGCGACCGGAAGGCCGTCGAGGTAGCGAACGCTGACCTGGGTCTTGCCGTCGGGACGGAGGTAGGGGAGCGAGCCGTCCTTGCGAACCTCGGCCAGCCGGCGTGCCAGCCGGTGCGCGAGCGCGATCGGGAGCGGCATCAGCTCGGGCGTCTCGTTGCAGGCGTAGCCGAACATCATCCCCTGGTCGCCGGCGCCGGCGAGGTCGAGCTCATCGCCGCCGCCGCTGCCGGAGCGCGTCTCGAAGGCCGCGTCGACGCCCTGGGCGATGTCCGGTGACTGCTTGTCGATCGTGTTGATGACCGCGCACGTCTTCCAGTCGAAGCCGAACGCCGCATCGGTGTAGCCGATGCGCTTGATCGTGCCCCGCACGATGTCCTGGATGTCCACGTAGGTCGAGGTGGTGATCTCGCCCGAGACCACGACCAGCCCGGTGTTAACGAGCGTCTCGCAGGCCACCCGCCCCTTCGGGTCGTCGTGCATCACGGCGTCGAGGACGCCGTCTGAGATCTGGTCGGCGATCTTGTCGGGGTGGCCCTCGGTGACCGACTCCGAGGTGAACAGAAAATCGTTCTGCGAAGCATTCATGGGCGGGTGTCAACCTTTGCGCTTTATTTCCAGTAGATAAGCGACCATCACCTCGGTCTGGCCAAACGTCAGGTGATACGCGTCGGAGTGCTCCTCGACGCGAGTGATCTGATCGCTCTTCTCGTTGAACACCGAACTGAATTCGAAGAACGAAAAATCGACCACCCGGGCCTGGTAACCGTGACGATCCAGCAGCTCGGCAGTGCGCCGTTCGCCGATGATAGACAGCTGCATTATGTACGCGCTTCCGTCCTCGGCCAGCGCTTCCGGCAGCATGTGTATCAGGTGGTCGAGCAAATTGCGCCCCCAGTAGTCGAGCGGGCGGTGCGACGTGGCCTGCTCGAAGGGGTCGACCGGCATCTGGTAGAGGCTGGCCACGATCACGTCGTAGCGCTCCTCGGGCACCCACGGGTAGAGGTCCTGAGCGGCCGCCGAGACGCGGTCTGCGACCCCGCTGCGAAACGCGTTGGTGAGCGTGTTCTTGACGGCAGCCTCGTCGATGTCGATCGCGTGCACGTGGGCGGCGCCGTTGCGGGCCAGTTGCACGGCCAGCATCCCCTGGCCACAGCCGATGTCCAGGCAGCGCTGATGGGCGCCGATCCCCTCGCGGTACAGGTACTTCCAGACCAGGAAGCTGCCCTGAGTCGGTTCGAACACGCCCGGCTCGACATCGACCTCGGGCACATCGAGCGGGAACAGGGCGCGTCCACGGGCGTCGGTCCAAACCGGCGGCGCCTCGGTGCTGACGCGCGCTGACCCGTTGTCGGCGGGCAACACCGCCGGGCGCTCGTGGCCGGGCTTGGTGTCCGCCAGGGCGGCGCGCGCCGCGGCCAGGTGCTCGGGACGCACGCCACAGCAGCCACCGATGATCTGGGCGCCCTCGGCACGCCAGGTGAGGGCCAGCTCGGCGTACTCGTGGCCGGCCACGCCGGGATCCTGGCGCCAGCCGGCCACCGACAGATAGCCCAGGTTCGGATACACCCCGAGCGGCAGATCGGTGAAATCGCGCAACCACGACAGCATTCCGGGAACGTGGTCGGGCGGGATGCAGTTGACGGCCAGCGCGCCCACCCCCATCTCCTCAAAACGTCGCGCCGCGCGGCCGAAGGCATCGCCCTCCGGGCCACCCCAATGCTCGCCGTAGACGCCGCACACGCCCTGACGGCAGCGGCGAAAACTGAGCCACACGGGAAGCCCACTCCCGAACAGAGCCTCGACCGTCGCATACGTGGAGCTGCGAACCAGAGCCAGCGTCTCGAGCAGGATCAAATCCGGCGGCTCCTCCTCGAAGGCCCGCGCCAGCAGCCTGATCGTCTCGCGCCCGTCTGGCGTGTCGACATCACCGTTGAGGCTGAAGGCCACCGCCACCTCGTGCTCACGCCCGGCCTCGGCCGCCGCCTCCCGGGCCAGGCGGACCGCGCGCCGGACGATGTCCATCCAATGCACGGGCTCAAAGAAGCCCGACAGCTTATGGCCACCGTCGCGCAGCGCCGTGGGCAGACCCCAGGTGTTGGTGCAGACGGCGTCACAGCCGACGTCGATATAGGAGCGATGGACCGCCTTCACGGCCTCGGGAGAGTCGATCAGGGCGGTCAGACCCCAAACATGCTCCTCGACCTCGGGGCGCTCCCCGCCGACCTTGATCAGCTCGGTGCCGATCGCGCCGTCCAGGATCACGCACCTGTCGGTGGCGATCATCTGCGCCAGCCGGGCGTAGTTGCTGAGCTCGGCGGTGTCGCCAGCCACGGCTTCGTCTGCGGGGCCTGTACTGGGGCGCATGGTCAACCTAGATCTCCGCTCGCCACAGCTTCTACCCCGCTGGGCACGGACGCCACTCCCACACCTCCTAAACGACCTGGACTTTCGAGTAGGCCATCGCCATCTGAGGCTGAAAAGCCTCGATCCGCGGCAGGCTCGGTCTCACAGCCTCCTGATTTGCAGGTTAACTCCTCCCAAAAGGGGGGTGGAGGCGCGCGTGCACAGGTACGGTGGCGTGCTGTGGCGGTCGATGCGTTCCCAGAGCGGACCCGGGGTGCGCTCAGCGACGTCCTCCGGCGCGCCGGGGCAGTGTTCGCGCCCCGCCAGGGGCGGCCGGTGGCGATCAGCTTCGGCTCGGCGGCGGGGGAGCTTGCCGCCCAAGCTGCATGTCGCCAACCGCGCCGAAGCGGTGTCGCGCTACCTGCGCCTGCTCGGCCTGCGAGCGCCGTGAGCCTCGCCGCGGCCCAGGGGCGAGGTTGAGCGCGTGCTCCGCGCCCTCTCGGTGGTGTTCGCGACCGCGGCCGTGGTCTGCATGATCGTGGCCATCGCCGGCATGGTCACCGACCGGCAGGGGCCCTGGACGGGATGGTGGCTGCGGGTCGGAGCCGTAGTCTGCTTCGGGATCGCGGTGGCGCTCAACGTCGCCGCGCACTGACCGGTCCAAACCTCCGCTCCCCCGCTAACGTTGAACGGTCATGCCCAGAATCCTCGACGTCGAAAGCGCGCTGCTCCTGCTCGAGCTCGAGCCACCGTTTGACAAGCGCACCGTCCAGCTGGCGCGGCGGCGGATGGCCAAGCGGTGGCATCCCGACATCGCCCCCGCGGGCCGGCGCCATGAGCATCAGCGCCATCTCCAGGCCATCAACGAAGCCGCCGACGAGCTCGAGCGCCTGGCCGAGACCTCGCGCGGCGGCCGGGTGACGCGCAACGCGGTCAAGGTCTCGGCCGCGGCGACGCGCCGGGCCCGGGCCGACGCCGGGCGCCGCGCCTATGAGGCCCAGCAGCGCGAGCAGGCCGCGGCCGAGGACCGCGCCCGCCACGATCCGTTCGGTTCGCGCGTGCCCGATCACTCGGTCGTCCATCGCTATGCCCGCTGCATGTCCTATCCCGAATGGGGCGTGGGGACGGTGACCGGCATCTACTTCTCGGGCGAGGGCGACGACGTCCAGCAGTGGGCCCGGGTCCTGTTCTCGATCGGTGTCCGCACCGTGCCCGCGGGATCGCTGCAGTTCGTGGACTTCTCCAAGCCCGATCCGGCTGCCGATCGCGTGCAGCGCTTCATGACCGCGGCCCAGCATGCGCTCGCCGAGGGCGACGCCAAGCTCGCCGCCCAACGGCTGGTATACGCACGCGATGCCGAGCCCGACAACCCGGTCGTGCTGCGGCTGCTCACGGTCTCCTTCTGGCAGGCGCGAAATCTTCCGGCGGCCGCCCGAACGGTGCGTGACTGGGCCCGGGTCGACGCCGATCGGCCCACGCCCGAACGGTTCGCATCGAGGATCTACGAGGACATGGGCGCCTTCGACCTGGCTGCCGAGGCGGCCCAGCGCGCCGCCGAACGGGCTCCGGCAGACGGCTCCGCGTGGGAGCGCCTTGGTCGGCTGCGGCTGCGGCTCATGGACCGGGAGGGCGCGATCTCAGCGCTCGAGCGCGCGCGGCTGATCGGACCCAGCGTCGAGGGGTTGCTCGACCTGGCCCTCGCCCACCATCTGGCCGGCGATGTCGGGGCCGAGGTCTCCGCGGCCGAGGCGGCCATCACCATCGACCCCGGCTCGCAGCCCGCGTGGTCGACGTACGCGCATGCGCTGGCCCGCACCGACCGCCTGGCCGAATGCGAGCGCGCCTGCCAGCGGGCCCTGTCCCTGGGCAGCGACGCCGAAGTCAGCGAGCTGCTGGCGCGTGTGGAGCGGGCCACTCCCCGCGGGCTGTCGGTGCGCAGCGCCGCCTGAGGGGTTCTAGGGCGACGCCACCGACCCCTCGCGCCCGCACACCGGACACGACTCGTGCACGGCCAGGGGCCGCCCGCCGCACGCCGGACAGTCGGTGGTCTGCTCGAGCACGCCCAGCAGCTCGCCCACCCGGCACACCAGCAGCCGCTCCTCCTCGACCTCGACCCAGGTTCCCGCCGAGGCCGGAAACACCACATGATCGCCCGGCTTGACCGGCATCCGCACGCCCACGTGGTCCCACCAATCAAGCCCCGGACCCACCGCCAGCACGATCCCCTGTTGGGGCGGGGGCTCGTCGGAGCCGGCGGGCACGAGCAATCCCGAGCGCCGCACGCGATCGGGGTCGAGCTCCTTGATCACGATCCGGTCAAACAGCGGTCTCAGCTGGCTGCGCATGGTCGGTAAGAGTGTATTTCGCGGGCGGCGGGATCTCGGGATGTGTCCGCGGACGCCCCTAGAGTCGGCCGATGCGCTTAGTCGTCGCGAGATGCACGGTCCGCTACAGCGGCCGGCTCTGCACCGAGTTGCCCGAGGCCGTTCGCCTGCTGATGTTCAAGGCCGACGGAACCTTCATGGTCTGGGCAGATCAGGGCAGCCAGAGCGTCAAGCCGCTCAACTGGATGACGCCGCCGACCACGGTGCAGGAGTCGCCCGAGCGGATCGTGGTGCGCAAGCGGGCCACAACCACCGAGGACCAGGTCGAGATCGAGCTTGCCGAGGTGCTGTCCGACGTCACCCACGAGATGGGTTCGCCCGACGGCGAGGTGGCGCTCGCCAAGGACGGAGTCGAAGCCCATCTTCAGGAACTGCTGGCCGAGCGGCCGCAATGGTGCGGGGAGGGGTTCAGGCTCGTGCGGCGCGAGTGGCCGACCGATATCGGCCCTGTCGATCTTATGTGCCGCGACGCCGCCGACGGATGGGTCGCGGTCGAGATCAAGCGGGTCGCCGGCATCGATGCGGTCGAGCAGCTGACTCGCTACCTGGAGCGGATCCGCCTCGATCCCGCCTTTGCGGGCTGCCGCGGCGTGCTGGCCGCGCAGGTGATCAAGCCCCAGGCCCGGGTGCTCGCGCAGGCGCGCCACATCAAGTGGGTCGAGGTCCCCGAGCTCGGGGTTCTGCGGGGCGAGCGCGAGCCCCCTCTGAAACTCTTTGCCGCATGAACCAGGCAGCTGCCGTCCTGACCGACCGGCGCCATCGCGTCCTCGTGATCACGCTCAACCGCCCCGACCAGCGCAACGCCGTCAACGCGGCCGTCGCCCAGGGGATCGCGGCCTCCTTGGACGAGCTCGATGCCGACCCGGAGCTCGCGATCGGGGTGCTCACGGGCGCGGGCAAGGGCTTCTGCGCCGGGATGGACCTCAAGGCGTTTGTCGCCGGCGAGTCACCGCAGGTCGGCGATCGAGGCTTTGCCGGGATCACGCGGCGCGCGGCAGTCAAGCCGCTGATCGCGGCCATCGAGGGATTCGCCGTCGCCGGTGGTCTCGAGATCGCCCTGGCCTGCGACCTGATCGTCGCCGCCCAGGGCGCCAAGCTCGGCATCCCCGAGGTCAAGCGCTCGCTGATCGCGGCCGGCGGCGGCCTGCTGCGCCTGCCGCGCACCCTGCCCCGCAACGTCGCCATGGAACTGGCGCTCACGGGCGAGCCGCTCTTGTCGGAGCGCGGCTATGAGCTGGGGCTCGTCAACCGGCTGACCGCGCCCGGCGGAGCGCTGGCCGCGGCTCTCGAGCTCGCCGAGCAGATAGCCCAGAACGGGCCCCTGGCCCTCGCCGGCAGCAAGCGCATCCTGCAGGAGTCGGTCGACTGGTCCGAGGCCGAGTTCTTCGCCCGGCAGGATCCGATCGCGCGATCGGTGAGTAGCTCGGAGGATGCGCGCGAGGGGGCGACGGCGTTCGCCGAGAAGCGCCCGCCGGTGTGGAAGGGCCGCTGAGCGCCAACCGCACTCTAATCCCCCTCCCCCTCACCCCAGGCCGTGGCCACCACGCTGCGCGGACCACCGCGGTCGCGGTGCTCGCACAGATAGATCCCCTGCCAGGTTCCGAGCGCCAGCCGGCCGCTCGACACCGGGAGCGTCAGCGAGGCGCCCAGCAGCGCTGCCTTAACGTGCGCCGGCATGTCCTCGTCGCCCTCGAGCGTGTGCGTCCAGTAGGGCGCCCCCTCGGGCACGACCTCGTTGAACCAGGTCTCAAAGTCGCGGCGTACATCCGGGGAGGCGTTCTCGTTCAGCGCCAGCGACGCCGACGTGTGTGCGATCAGCAGATGCAGGATCCCGACACGCAGCTCCCCGAGCTCGGGCAGCGCCTCGAGCACCTCGCGGGTGATCAGGTGAAAGCCGCGCGGGCGGCCCGGCAACGTGATCTTGCGCTGGATCCAGATCAAACCGGCGTCTCCGGGATTCGGGCCACGCGCATCACCACCCGCTGACCTCGGAACGGAACCCCCTCGCGCTGGAGCAGCCGCCGCTGCCGGCGACCCTTGGCCAGCGTCCCGTCGGCGCGCACGATCCGGTGCCAGGGGACGGTGGGGTCGTCGCAGCCGCTGAGCACCGCTCCAGCCACCCGCGGAGCGCCCGGCGAGATGTCGCCGTAGGTGCGCACGAAGCCCTCCGGGGTGGCGCGCACACGAGCCAGGATCGCCTCTGCTCGCTCTGGGTTCACCCTTGCAGGATATGTGTCGCCGTTCGCGCAACGCACCGGGGCGCTGCTACGGTCGCCCGGCCTCGGAGGCTCCCGCACCACCTATGAGCTCAAGCCGCCGCCTCGCCACCCTGCGCGTCGCGATCGCCGTCGCGCTGACCGCGGCGGCGCTCGTGCTGACCAGCGGGCCGCATCAGACCACAGCCCGCGCCGACACCCTCGGCGAGCTCAACTCACAGCTCGGCGCCGAGCAGGCCCGCCAGCAGCACCTGAGCTCGAGCCTGGCCACGCTGGCCCGGCTGATCACCTCGCTGGACGGCCAGATCCGGGTCGTGCAGAGCCACGAAGCACAGGTGCAACAGGAGCTCGCCAACGACCGCGCCGAGCTGGCTCGCGTCCAGGCCGCGCTCGAGCGCGAGCGGGCGCTGGTGCTCAAGCTGCGCCGCCGCCTGGCCCGCTCCCGCCTGCTGCTCTCACACCAGCTGGTGGCCAGATACGAGGGCGACAGTCCGGATCTGGTTTCGGTCGTCCTTGACTCCAGCGGCTTCAACAACCTGCTCGAGCAGCTCAACTTCCTCGCCCGCGCCGAGCACCGCCAGCAGACGATCATCTCGATCACCCGTCGGGCCAAACGGCAGGCCGACAGCGCCGCCGCGCGGCTCGCCAGGCTCGAGGCCAGGGATCGGCGGATCACCCATGCGGCGACCCTGCAGGCCCGCGCGCTGGCGGCGATGAACGCGCTTTTGCACTCCAAGCAGGCGGCTCTGCAGCGGGCCCGGTCCGCGCAGCAACTGGCCCTCCGGGCCAGCCGGGAGCACGCCAGCCGGCTGAGGTCGCGCATCGCGCAGATCCACGCCGAGCAGGCGGCTGCCGCGGCCGCGGCGGCCGCCCAGGCCGCGCCGGCAAGCTCGCTCGGGGCCTCGGGCGGGTGGGCGATCCCGTGGCCGATCGTCGACTGCGAATCGGGCGGCCAGAACCTGCCCCCCAACAGCGCCGCAGCGTCCGGCTATTACCAGATCATCCCCGGCACCTGGAGCGAGTTCGGCGGCTCCGGGCCGGCCGCCTACCTGACCAGCAAGGCAGAGCAGGACGCGGTCGCCACCAGGATCTGGGATAGCGTCGGTCCTTCGGCCTGGGACTGCGCCGCTATCGTCGGAATTCGCTGAGCTATCCGCGCCTTGGCGCGACCACGGAACCCTAACCGCGCGCCCGGCGTGCGCGGCTACCCTGCGCGGGTGACCAAATCGCGCGCCGCGCCGGCGCTGGTCGCCGCCATCCTGCTGATCGCGCTGGTCGTGCGCGTGGCCTACGTCGAGGGGACCTCCTACCACGCGATCAACGACGCGGGTTCCTATAACCGCCTCGCCGGGATGATCGCGCGCACCGGCGACTACGACACCGGCAGCCGGCCGGGCTCCGGCGCCGGGGGCTCCAAAGGGCCGACCGCCTATTTCCCACCCGGGTTTCCCTACTTCCTCGCCGCCGTCGATCTGCTCGACGGTCACCAGGCGGCCGGCAAGACCGCCATCGGGCCCGAGCGCATCGCTCAGGCGGCCCTGGGCACGGTGGTCGTCGCCTTGATCGGGCTCGTCGGTCTGGAGGCCTTCGGCGATTCGGTGGCCCTGATCGGTATGGCCCTGGCCGCGCTGTACCCGGTCCTGATCGAGCTCTCGGGCACGCTCGTGGCCGAGAACCTGATGTTGGTGTTCGTGCTGGCCGCGGTCTGGACCGCGCTGCGGGCCCGCCGCGCGCTGCACCCTTACGCCTGGATCGCGGCCACCGGGGTGCTGACCGGTCTGGCCACGCTCACCCACCAGAACGCGATCGTGATCGCGCTCCCGCTCGCCTTCGCCGCCGGGGCCGCCGCCCGCGCGGTGCGCGGCCGCCCGGTCGGAGCCATCGCTCTGCTGGCCGCGACCACCGTGCTGACGATCGCCCCGTGGACGATCCGTAACGCGATCGAGCTGCACCACTTCGTCCCGGTGTCAGACGAGACCGGGATCACGCTCGTCGGCACCTACAACCCGGACTCGGCCGCCTTCAAGCCGGTCCCCTACAAGTGGCGCTTCTTCTGGAACATCGGCGAGGATTCGACGCTGCGCCGGCACGTGGGCAGCTACTCCGAGGTCACGCTCGGCGCAAAGCTCGAATCCCAGGCGCTGCACTACGTCGGCGCCCACCCGCTGGCCCCGCTGCAGGTCGTCTACCACAACACCCTGCGCATGTTCGAGCTCGAGGGGACCTACGCCTGGCACGCCTCCGCCTATGCCATCGGCCTGCACGTTCGCGACGCTGCCGTCGGCGTGGCCGCCTTCTGGCTGTTGTGCCTGGCGGCGCTGCTCGGGATCTTCACGCCCACGGCGCGCGCAGCGCCCCGCTGGATCTGGGTGATCCCGGTCCTGCTGGCCCTGACGGTCGTGTTCGTAAACGTCGAGACGCCCCGGTTTCGCGAACCGATTGACCCCTTCCTGCTGCTGCTCGCGGGCTGTGCGGTCGAGGCCGCCCTGCGCCGCCTGGGGCTGTTGCCCGGGTCGGTGGCCCGCCGCCGCCCCGCCTTCTACGCGTAGCGCAGACTAACTAGGACTGGGCCGTGCGCCAGTCCGGAGTGGTCGGTGAGCGGGGGAGCCGCCGCCCGGTCGTGAGCTGGTCAAGGTGGGCCAGGGCCTGCCCGGAACCGACCGCCACACACGTCAGCGGCGACTCCGCCAGGTGTACGGGCATCCCCGTCTCGGCCGCCACGAGCTGGTCAAAGCCGCGGATCAGCGTGCCGCCGCCGGCCAGCAGGATGCCGTCGCGGGCGATGTCTGAGGCCAGCTCGGGCGGCGTCTGCTCGAGCGTGTCGCGAATCGCCTGCAGGATCTCACGCAGCGGACTGGCGATCGCCCCCCGCACCTCCTCGGAGTGAAGCTCGATCGCCGTCGGCAGCCCGGTGACCAGGTGGCGACCGCGGACCTCGACCGTGTCCTCGGGAGTTAAGGGCACCGCCGAGCCGAGCTGGATCTTGATCGTCTCCGAGGTCCGCGAGCCGATGGCCAGCTGGTAGACGCTGCGGATGTAGTGCGCGATGCCCTCGTCCATCTCATAGCCACCGACCCGCACCGACCGCGAGATCACGATCCCCCCGAGCGAGATCACGGCCATCTCGCTGGTCCCCCCGCCGACGTCGACGACCAGCCGGCCGACCGGCTCCTCGATCTCCAGGCCGGCGCCGATGGCGGCCGCGATCGGCTCCTCGATCAGGTGCACGCGCCGGGCCCCGGCGGCCAGCGAGGCCTCCTCGACGGCGCGCTTCTCGACCTCGGTCACACCCGAGGGGGCGCACACGATCAGGCGCGGGTGGGCCATCCGCCGGTCGAGCACCTTGCGGATGAAGTAGCGCAGCATCTCCTCGGTGACCTCGAAGTCGGCGATCACGCCGTGGCGCAGCGGCCGGGTGGCGGAGATCGTGGCCGGGGTGCGGCCGATCATCCGCTCGGCCTCGACCCCGACCGCATGGACCTCACCGGTGGCCAGATCCGAGGCCACCACTGACGGCTCCGAGACCACGATCCCCCGCCCACCCACGTACACCAGCGTGTTCGCGGTGCCCAGGTCGATCGCCATGTCGTGGACCCCGAGGGTGGGCGCGAAATGACGCCGTGAGTTGTCGCGACGGGAGCCGTCTCTACGAAACCGGATAACCACAAGGGTGCCACAACCGCGACGCCGCGCGGGCCGCCCACGGGCGTTTTACGCTAGCGATCCCCGGGAAGCTTGTGCGGGTACTGGGTCACCGGCTGGGCCAGGTCGACCGCGGTGGCCACGATCCGATTCTGCTCGGTGGCGTGGGCGATCGGGTAGCCCTCGCCCGAGGCGGCCCGCTCGGGCCGACCGATGTAGCCGAACTGCAGATGCTCGGGCAGCACCTGGAGCAGGCGCGGGGACATGAACGCGCGCGCGCCCATGTTGCGCGGCTCCTCCTGGACCCACACGACCTCCCGTAGCTGCGGATAGCTGGCCACGAGCTCCATCAGCTCGGCCTGCGGGAACGGATACAGCAGCTCGACCCGCCCGATGGCCACGCCGGCGCTGCGCTCGCGCGAGCGGTGCTCGGCCAGGTCGTAGTAGATCTTGCCGGTGCACAGCACCAGCCGCGTGACCTGCGCGGGGTCGGCCTCGGGATCGGCCAGCACCGGACGGAAGCGGCCCTCCACCAGCTCCTGCAGGTAGCTGCTCGCCTGGGCCAGGCGCAGGAGGCTCTTGGGGGTCATGATCACCAGCGGCCGCTGCTTGGCGATCCGGGCCTGGCGGCGCAGCAGGTGGAAGTACTGCGCCGGCATGGTCGGGTTGGCGACGCGGATGTTGCCCTCGGCGGCGAGCTGCAAAAAACGCTCGAGCCGCGCCGACGAGTGCTCGGGCCCCGAGCCCTCGTAGCCGTGCGGGAGCAGCAAGGTCAGGCGCGAGGTCTGTCCCCACTTGGCCAGGCCCGAGACGATGAACTGGTCGATTATCACCTGGGCGCCGTTGACGAAGTCGCCGAACTGCGCCTCCCAGATGACCAGCGTCTCCGGCCCCTCCTGCGAGTAGCCGTACTCGAAGCCCACGCACGCCATTTCCGACAGCGGGCTGTTGTGAAGCTCCATCGGCGCCAGCGCGCCCGGCAGGTGCTGCATGGCGCAGTGTTCCTGGCCGGTCTTGGGGTCGTGCAGGACGAGGTGGCGCTGGCTGAAGGTGCCGCGCTCGGTGTCCTGCCCGGTCAGACGGATGGGGATCCCCTCGGTCAGCAGCGAAGCGAAGGCCAGCGACTCGGCGTGCGCCCAGACGATCGCGCCGTCGGGCGACTCCAGCGCCTCCCGGCGCTGCTCCATCTGCTTGACGAGCTTGGGGTGGACGTTGAAGCCGTCCGGCACCGCCAGCAGCTCCTCGCCCAGCACCCGCAGCCGGTCGAGCGGGACCGCGGTATTGACCTCGGGCGAGGCCGTGCGGTCGAGCTGGTATTCGCCGGTCGAGTGATCGACGCCCTTGGCCCCCGCGACCCGCTCCTTGAGCTCGGAGTGCTGTTCGGCGAGCACGGCCCACACGCCGTCGGTCATCTCGGTCGATTCCTGCTCGGTGACCACGTCCTGCTCGATCAGCTGGCGCGCGAACAGCTCCCGGACCGACGGGTGCTTCTTGATCGCCTGGTACATCTCGGGCTGGGTATAGGCGGGCTCGTCGGCCTCGTTGTGGCCGAAGCGGCGATAACCGATCAGATCGATCAGCACGTCGTGCCCGAACTCCTGACGGAAGGCGAAGGCCAGCCGCACGGCCGCGATGCAGGCCCCCACGTCGTCGGCGTTGACGTGGATGATGGGGACGTCGAAGCCCTTGGCCAGATCCGAGGCCCAGGTGGTCGAGCGCGCGTCGTCGGAGTCGGTGGTGAAGCCGACCTGATTGTTCTGGATCAGGTGGATCGTGCCCCCGACCGTGTAGCCGTCGAGTGCCTGCAGGTTCAGCGTCTCGGCGACCACGCCCTGGCCGGGGAAGGACGCGTCGCCATGCAGGGTCACGGGGATGGCGGCGTTGGTGTCCTGGTGGGCGTGTGGCCCCTGGCGCGTGGTCTGGGCGGCGCGGGTGGCGCCGGCCGCCACCGGGGCCACGTGCTCGAGGTGCGAGGGATTTGACTCCAGGCGAACGATGATCGACTCGCCGCCGGGCAGCTGATAGGAGCCCTGGGCGCCGTGGTGATACTTGACGTCGCCGGTCCCGCCCTGGGGCAGGGTGGTGATCGGCTCAAGCGTCGTGGAGCCCTCGAACTCGGCGAAGATCGAGTCATACCGGCGCCCCAGGTTGTGCGCGAGCACGTTCAGCCGCCCGCGATGGGCCATCCCGATCACGACCTCGCGCGCGCCGCGGGTGGCCGACAGCTGGATCAGCTCGTCGAGCATCGGGACCGTCATGTCCAGCCCCTCGATCGAGAACTGCTTTTGACCCAGGTAGGCCTTGTGCATGAAGCGCTCGAACGCGTCCACCTCGGTCAGCCGCCTGAGCAGCGCCTTCTGCTCCTCGGCCCGCAGCGGGTGGCGGAAGGTCCCCGACTCGATCGCCTCGCGCAGCCACAGTCGCTGGCGGTGCGAGGCGATGTGCTCGATCTCGTAGGCGATCGTCCCGCAGTAGGTGTCGCGCAGGTGCGGAAGCGCGTCGGCCAGGGTGGCCCCGGGGACGTACATGCGCAGGATGTGGGCCGGGATCTTGGCCATCAGCTCGGGCGTCAGGCCGAGCGGCTCGGGGTCGAGCGCGGGATCGCCCTCGGGTTTGCGCCCCAGCGGGTCAAGGCGCGCGGCCAGATGCCCGTGGGTGCGGTGGGCCTTGACCAGCGAGGTGGCGGCCTGGACGGCGTTCAGCAGCTGCTCGTCGACGGGGGCCGGCGGGGCCGCGGCCGGGGCCACCGGGGCCTTGGTCGCGGGCAGGGTCCGGCAGCTCGACCCCCAGGTCTGTGAACACCCGCTCATAGAAGCCGTCGTCACCGTGCAGCAACGCCTCGATTCGCGCCAGGAAACGCCCCGATTCGGCGCCCTGGATGACCCGGTGGTCGTAGGTGGAGGTCATCGTCACGACCTTCTCGGCCCCGATCGTCTCCCCCACCTGCTCGAGCCCCACCGGATAGCCGATCGAGCCGGTGGCCACGATCGTCCCCTGGCCGGCCATCAGCCGCGGAACCGAGGCGATCGTGCCGATCCCACCGGGATTGGTCAGCGACATGTTGGCGCCCGACAGGTCGTCGGCGCTGAGGCTGTTGTCGCGCGCCTTGTGCACCAGCGCGTCGTAGCCGGCCACGAAGTCGCCAAAGCTCAGGCCACCGGCGTCGCGGATCACCGGCACCATCAGCGTCCGCGAGCCGTCCCTGCGCTCGACGTCGACGGCCAGGCCGAGGTTGACGGCCCCGTCGTCGATCCGGTGAGGCTTGCCCTCGATCTCCTCGAAGTGCTGGGCCATGACCGGCATCTCGTCGGTGGCCACGCGGGCGATGGCGTAGGCGATCAGGTGCGTGTAGGAGACCCTGTGGCCGGCTTCCTTGAGCTGGCGGCGGCGCTGGTCGAGCACGGTCACGGTGAGCGTGCGGAACGAGGTCGCGGTCGGAATCGAGCGGCTCTGCTCCATGTAGCGCGCCAGCGCCGCGCCGCTGCCCTTGATCTCTGTGACGCTGGCGGGGCCCGGTGCCGTTTTTTCTGTTGGGGCGGCCCGACGCGCACCGGCCGGTTGCCTGGTAGCGCTCGCCCCGTTTCCGGCGGCGAGCACGTCCGATTTCGTGATCCGACCGCCACGGGCGGTCCCCGTGACGCCGCCCAGGTCGATGCCTTCGGCGGCCGCCACCCGGCGGGCGATCGGGGAGGCGTGCGCGTCGCCGTCGGCCTCGGGTGACGGGGTCGGCTGCGCCGGGGCCGGTTCGGGCCCGGGCTCGGCGCCCCTCGCCGGGGCGCCGGCGCTCATCCGGCCGATCACCTGCCCCACGCCGACCGTCTCGCCCTCCTGGGCCAGGATCTCGGTGATCGTGCCCGAACTCGGCGCCGGAAGCTCCATGTCGACCTTGTCGGTCGAGATCTCCACCACGGTGTCGCCATCTGAGACCTGGTCGCCGACCTTTACCGACCATTCCAGGATCGTCCCCTCGGTCACTGACTCGCCCCCCGTGGGGGTGACGATGTCGACCGTCTCGCCGGCTGTCTGTTCGGCGCTGACCACTCCTTCGGACTCGGTGCCGGCGCCGGCCACCTCCTCGTCGGCGCTTACCGGGGGCGATTCGCCCGACACGGGGGTGCCCTCGTCCGCCGCCGCCGGCGTCGGCGCGCCGGCCGATGCCGCATCCCCGTCGGTGGCGATCTCCGCCAGCACGGCGCCCACGGCCACCGTGTCGCCCTCGCGGGCATGGATCTTGGCCACCGTACCCGCCGCGGGCGCCGGGACCTCGGCGTCGACCTTGTCAGTGGAGATCTCGACCAGCGTTTCGTCGGCGCCGACCGCGTCCCCTTCTTGCTTGTGCCATTCGAGCACCGTCCCTTCGCTCACCGAGTCGCCCATCGCGGGCATGACGACTTGAACGGTGCTGCTATCAACCGCCATTTCTGATTCTCACTCTACTGCGGTCCGGGTCCTCCGGCGGTCGGCGATCACGAATCCCACTGACCCGCAGAACGGCCCCAATCCACCCAGCACGGCCACCGTGACCGCCAGCCAGAACGGGATCACCCGGGCCCGCGCCGCGGCGATGCAGACCAGCGACATGCCGATCCACAAAAGACCGTGGGCGAGCCCGAAGATGAACGTGGCCGGCTCAGGCTTGCCGAGCGCGAACGCGCACAGCAGCAAGGCCAGGAACACGCACGAGTGCGTGAAGGAGACGACCTCCAAGCGACGGAAGGTCACCCACCTGCGAAAGGCGGCCCAAGTCATTCCCGGCCCGACAGCGTCCCGGCGAGCAGGCGCAGCGGCGCGTCGGCCTCCTGGGGCCAACGCTCCGGCTGGGGCGGCCACCAGGCGTACTCGTCATGCTCGGGATCGGCCGTGACCAACGCCCCGTCGGCCAGCCAGGCCATCCCGATGATCAGCACGACCCCGCTCGGGCGCCCCACGAGCGCCTCGACGGTGAGCCTCTCGGGCGCCACCGACCATTCCTCATCCAGCTCTCGGGTCATCGTGTCCGCGGGGTTCTCGTGCACCTCCACCGAGCCCCCGGCGCCGAGTGCCCAGCGGCCCGCCCACGAGGCCAGCCATCCCGCTCGCCGCCCGGCCAGCCAGCGGCCGTCGGCGGCCCGGACGACGCAGATCGCCGACAGGCTCTGGGCGGCCTGCTCGGGCAACAGCCGCAGCGCCCACCGGACCGGCTGCAGCTCGAGCGCCAATCGGTCCGGATGTGCATCGAAGCTCACCAGCCTCGCGGCCCACCCGTCGTGGCTCGGCGAGCCCCGGCGGCGCAACTCGTCGATGGCGACATCGGCCGCCTGGGCGGCGCGGTCCTCGGGCTCGAAGGGATCGGCCAGCCACGAGGTCTGGACATCGGCGGGATCCCAAGGACCACGGGCCATCACACCACTGTCAACGAGCACGGCTACACCGTACCGGGGTAGGCTCGCCCGGTGGGACGGCGGCTCAAGCATTGGGGGTGGGGCTATGAGGACGAGCAGCCGGGCGCAGACGAGCTGCGCGCCCAGGCGTCGCTGCTGTCCCAGCATCTCGGTTTCGGCTGCGCCGAGCCGCAGCCGGCCGTGCCGCTGGCCCACGTCGTCCTGCCCGCCCCGGTCCTGCAGGCGCCCCGGTCGCTGGCGGCGATCTGCTCCACCGACCCCTACGAGCGCGCGCGGCACGCCTACGGGCGCTCCTACCGCGACCTCGTGCGCGCCTTCGGGGGGCGCTTTGATCACCCGCCGGATGTCGTGGCCAGTCCGCGTGACGAGCCCGAGCTCGAGTCGGTGCTCGACTGGGCGCTGGGCGCCGGGGCGGCGGTCATCCCGTTCGGGGGCGGGACCAGCGTCGTCGGTGGCGTCGAGCCCGCGGTCGATCGCGATCGCTTCGCCGGCGTGGTGACCGTTGATGTCTGCGGGCTCGACCGCGTGCTCGAGGTCGATCGCGTATCGCTGGCGGCGCGAATCCAGGCCGGCGCCACCGGGCCGGTGCTCGAGCGCCAGTTGGGGGAGCACGGGCTGACGCTGCGCCATTTTCCGCAGTCGTTTGAGTTCTCGACCCTGGGCGGCTGGATCGCCACCCGAGCGGGCGGACATTTCGCGACCCTCTACACCCACATCGACGATCTCGTCGAGTCGGTTAGGGCGCTGACCCCGGCCGGGGTGTGGGAGTCGCGCCGGCTGCCTGGCTCGGGCGCGGGCGTGTCTCCCGACCGGCTGCTGATGGGGTCCGAAGGGACGCTGGGGGTGATCACCGAAGCCTGGGTTCGGGTTCGGGAGCGGCCCCGCCACCGGTCATCCGTGGCGGTGCAGTTCGCCGACTTCCTGGCCGGGGCGGGCGCGGTTCGCGCGCTCGTGCAGGCGGGTTTGAACCCTTCCAACTGCCGGCTGATCGACCCGGGCGAAGCGGCGTTGACCGGCGCCGGCTCGGGCTGCTCGGGGGCGCTGCTGATGCTGGGCTTCGAGTCGCCCGCCTTTGAGACCGAGCCGTCGATGGCGTTGGCCCTTGAGTGCTGCGGCGACTTCGGCGGCTCCTGGGAGGCGCGCTCGGGGGACCCGGTGGGCAGCTGGCGGGAGGCGTTCCTGCGCGCGCCCTACCTGCGCGACACGTTCGTGGCCATGGGCGTGCTCGCCGAAACGTTCGAGACCGCGATCACCTGGGACCGCTTCGAGAGCTTCTACTCAGAGGTGCTCGCGCGGGCGTCCGGCGCGGTCGCAGAGGTGTGCGAGACGGGCTCGGTGACCTGCCGCTTCACGCACGTCTATCCCGACGGCCCGGCGCTGTACTTCACCGTGCTGGCGCCCGCCCGACGCGGCCAGGAGCTCGAGCAGTGGGCGGCGATCAAGACCGCGGCCAGCCACGCGGTGCTGGCCGCGGGTGGCACCATCACCCACCATCACGCGATCGGGCGCGATCACCGCCCCTGGTATGACCGCCAGCGCCCGGACCCGTTCGCGGCCGCGCTGCGCGCCGCCAAGCGCGCGCTCGACCCCGCCGGAGCCTTGAACCCAGGCGTGCTGGTCGACGTCTAGGAACCGAATGCACGATATGCGTGCATTGCGTTCCAAGCCCGTGTCTCACGCGCTGGCGTCCAGCCGCTGCAGCACCGCGCGTGCCGCCGGCGCCTGCGCCGGCGTCAGGCGCCCCAGCAACTCCCGCCACCCGGGCTGGGCGGCGATCGCGGTCTTCACATGGGCGAGCGCGGCGTCCATGTCGCCGGCCTGGGCGGCCCCCAGCCCGGCCCAGAAGCGCAGCTCGTGGGATTCGGGGGCCAGCTCCGCAGCGCGGAGGTACAGCCCGGCCGCCTCGTCGTGGCGGCCCTGGCCGGCGCGCTGGTCACCGACCGCCGCCAGCACGTAGGCCTCGTGCAGCCGGTTGAGCCGCGCCAGCTCGATCAGCGGGTCGGGATCGTCCTCAACGCGCAGCGAGACCACCGTGTCCCACGGCTTGCCCTCCGCGGGCACCACCAGCAGCGCCGCCGACTGGCGCCCGCGGATGTCGCCGCCGGCCCGCTCGGCCGCCTCCAGCGCCGCCAGCAGCCGGGCCGTGAGCGGGCCCTGGTGAGCCTCGAAGGCTTCGAGCATCGCCGGCCACACGCGCTCGGAGGCCATGATGTTGGCCTGGCAGGAGACGCCGTCGCCCTGACAGTCACCGGCGCAGGCGACGCATTCGCCACCCGTGTGGGCCGCCACCGCGCCGGTGGCATCGACGATCGCGACCTGGCGCGTGGTCCTGCCGGGGTCTGCCGCCACCAGCCGAGCCAGCGCCTCGGGAGCGCTAACGCCGTTGGCCAGCAACTCGAGCCCGAGCGGCCCGTAGGAGACCTCGGCGTTGGCCTGCGTGGCCACGGCTCCGACGCCCGTCCGGGCCCAGGGCACGATCGGACCTACCGAGAACCAGTGCGACTGGACCGCGGTCCCGAGCTCGCCCGTGCTGGGGTCACGGGCGACGATCGAGTAGGTGCCGGGGCGGGCGCGGTCGGCGGTGAGGGATCCGGTGACGATCGGGGCGAGCATAACCGCCCGCCCGGGTCAGCCGGCCAGGGTCCGGTTGAAGCGGCGCAGCGCCAGCGGCACGCAGATCGCGATCAGCGCCAAGCACCAGAAGGCCATGGCCAGCTCCGGATGATCGAGCTGCCAGGAGCCGCCCGTGTGGACGCCCTCGGTCAGGTGGCGGACGCTGGCCACGAGCGCCGAGATCGGGTCCCATTGGGCGATGGCCCGCGGGACAGGATCCATGCCGGCGATCGGCACAAACGTGCCGGCCAGGAACGCGAGCGGGAAGATGACGATGAATCCGACTCCCTGCATCGCGTCCGGGGAGCGGACCAGCATCCCGAGCAGGACTCCGCACCAGGTGAAGGCCAGCATCCCGAGCGCCATCAGGGCCACCAGTACGACCGCGTGGGTCGCCGACAGCTGTGGGTTCCACCCCAGCGCCAGCCCCAGCCCGACCACGATCACCATCCCCAGCACCTGTTCGCAGAACTGTCCCATCACCTGGGCACAGATGATCGACAGGCGGCTGATCGGCATCGAACGAAAGCGATCGATGACGCCTTCGGTCATGTCGTTGGAGGTGGCCACGCCGGCGCCGATGATCCCGAAGGCCAGCGACTGGCCGATGATCCCGGGCAGCATGTAGTCCTTGTAGCTGAGCCCCGGGACGTGGATCGCAGAGCCGAACACGTACAAAAACAGCACGATGAACACGATCGGCTGGATCGTCACGTCCAGGAGCCGCTCGGGCACGCGCGGGAGCGCCCGCAGGCTACGCCACGTCAACAGCGACGTGTCACGGGCGAACCGCATCGGCCGGGGGTGAATCTGCGGCGCGGCGGCGGGGGTGGCGGCGATTGCGCTCATACAAGTGCCTCCTGCGGCTCGGGCTCCTGAGCCTCGGTCGTGTGTCCGGTGAGGGCCAGGAACGCGTCATCCAGGGTCGGGCGCCGGAGCGCGATCTCGTCGACCTCGATTCCCGAAGCCTCGATCACGTCGGCGACCCGCGCGAGATCCGCGGCCTCGTCGGGCGCGGCCACCGAGATCGTGCGCTGCTCGGCGGCGGGGTTGACGTCGAAGCGGCCGTCGAGCAACGGCAGTAGCTGATCGAAGGCGGCCGCGTCGGCCGCGATCACGTCGACGCGCTGCTGGCCCACCTGAGCCTTGAGCTCCGCCGGCGTGCCGCCCGCGACCTCGCGACCGTGGTCGATCAAGATCACGCGGTCCGCGAGCGCGTCGGCCTCTTCGAGGTATTGGGTTGTCAGCAGCAGGGTCACGCCTTCGAACACGAGCTCGCGGATCGTCGACCACACCACCTGGCGGCTGCGCGGGTCGAGTCCGGTGGAAGGCTCGTCGAGCACCAGCACGTGCGGGCGATCGATCAGACCGGCCGCCAGGTCGACCCGGCGGCGCTCGCCCCCCGACAATTGCTTGACCAGGCGGTCGCGGAAGCTCTCGATGTCAAAGCGCTCGACCAGCTCGTCGGCGATGCGGCGCGCCTCCCGCAGGCGGCGGCCTCGCAGCCGGGCCATCAGGACCAGGTTCTCGCGGGCGGTGAGGTTCTTGTCCAGGGCCGCGAACTGCCCGGTGAGCGAGATCAACTCGCGGACGCGGGCGGCGTCCTGGACCACGTCCTGACCCGCGACCCAGGCACGTCCCCCATCGGGGCGTAGCAGGGTGGCGAGCATGCGCACCGTCGTCGTCTTGCCGGCGCCGTTGGGGCCGAGCAGCGACACCACGGTGCCCACCTCGACCTCAAGGTCGAGCTCGTCGACGGCAACGAAGTCGCCGAAGCGCTTGGTGAGTCCCTCGGTTTGGATAGCAGTTGTTGTCATAGGCGGTAAATATACAGTCACTGCAAGAATACTGCAAGTGAAATTTCGCTGATATGCTTCGTAGGAGTAGACCGGCCGGCGGCAAAGCCAGAACTCATCTGATGCACGAACAGACACGCGTCGATCGGGTGCAGCCGTCACCAGGTGACGGCGACAAGCAGCCGCCTGCGGGCCCGACCGTCGACGCAGACCCCGACCCCACGCCCGCTGGGGGCCCCGAGCCGGCGGACACCCCGGAGCCGCCGGACGAAGAGGTCCTCCATCAGCTCATCTCCGACGAGCTGGGCGAGAGCATCGCCGAGCTCATGCGGCAGCTGCGCCAGGCCCAGGAGGCGTGGCAGCGGCGGTCCAATCCCCACGAGGGGCTGCGCGAGCGCAAGCGACGACTGACGCGCCGGCTGATCTCCGACGCCGCCACCCTGCTGTTCGCGATCCACGGTTTCGACAACGTCAAGGTCGCTGAGGTGGCCGACCGGGTCGGAGTTTCCGAGAAGACGATCTACAACTACTTCCCGACCAAGGAGTCGCTGGTCCTCGACACGGCCGACGAGACGATCGAGCGGGTGGCCACCGCGCTGCGCGAGCGCCGGCCCGACGAATCCCTGACCCAAGCCGTGGTCCGGGCCCTCGAGGAGGGCCTACCCAACTATGACGAGCTCCCCGACGAGCTGGTCGCGTTCTTGCCCGCGTTCGGCGAGATGATCGACTCCACTCCCGCTCTGCACGCAGCCTGGCTCGAGGTCCACAACCGGCTGGCGGCGGTCGCTCGCGACGAGCTCGCCAGCCTGGCCGAGGTCGACCCCGACGACCCCGAGCCGGTGATCGCCGGCCGGGCCCTGGCCGGGCTGGCCGACGTGGTCTTCGAGTCCCAATTCCGCCACGCCCGGGAGGGCCTGCGCGGCCAGCCGCTCCGCCGGGCGGTCATCGCCGACCTCGAGCGGGCCGCGCGCCTGCTCGAGACGGGGCTGTGGTCGTTCAACCTGCTCGCTCGGGGGGCTCGGGCCAAGAGCCAGGCGCTCGACGCCGCTCGCGCCGCCGAGGAGGCGCGGACGCAGGTCGTCAGCGCCCTCAGGCAGGCTCGCGCGGCCTGGGCCGAGGTCCGCCGCCAGAGCCGGGCCGGCGCCGACGATGTCCGAGCCGCCGCGCGCGACGCCCGCGCGGCCGAGAAGAAGGCTCGCGCGCTGGGGCGCGGGCGGGCGAGGTCCTAACCCGAGTGACGACGATCGCCGTGCTCGGACCCGGCGCGGTCGGCGGGTTCGTGGCCGCCGCGCTCGCGCGCGGGCGCGCCGAGGTCATCGTGATCGCCCGCGAGTCCACGTCCGCGCTGATCGCCGACCGGGGCATCACCGTGCGCAGCGCCGTGCTGGGCGCCTTCCGCGCCCGGCCCCAGGCGCGATCGAGCCTCGGCGAGCCGGTCGACATCCTGCTCGTGGCCACCAAGGCGATCGGGCTCGAGGCGGCGCTCGAACGCGTCCGCAGCCAGCCCGGGCTCGTGGTCCCGCTGCTCAACGGGCTCGAGCACATGGAGACGCTGCGGTCGCGATTCGACACCGCAGCGGTCGCGGCCGGCGTGATCAGGATCGAGTCAGTCCGGCCGGCCCCCGGAGAGATCGTGCAGACGAGCCCGTCCGCCCGCGTGGATCTGGCCGGCGATGACCGGGCGCTGGACGGGTCGCTCGGTGCTCTCGCCGACACCCTGCGACATGCTGGGCTCGAGGTCGCGATGCAGACCAGCGAGCGCCAGGTCCTGTGGTCAAAGCTCACCCGCCTGAACGCCCTCGCGCTCACCACCAGCGCCAGCGACCGCCCGATCGGCTTCGTCCGCGCTGATGAGCGCTGGCGCTCGGCGCTCGAGGGCGCGGTGTCCGAGACGGCGACCGTGGCCAACGCCGACGGGGCCCGGATCGACCCGCTCGAAACGCTGGCCGAGCTCGACCGGGCCCACGCCGAGCTAGGGTCCTCGATGCAGCGCGACATCGCCGCCGGTCGCCGTCCCGAGCTCGACGCCATCGCGGGTGCCGTCCTTCGCGCCGGGCACCGTCACGGCCTGCGCTGCCCGACGGTGCAGTGGCTGGCCTCGCGGGTCGCGCAGCGAGCCGGGCTCGAGGTCTACAGCGGCGGGCGGATCGGCTCCCCCGGCCCCTCGACGTAGACGGGCTCGCCGATCTCCTCGGCGGCGACCGCGTCGACGATCTCCTCCTCTTCCTGCTCGCCCTCGGCGTCGTGCTCGCCGTCGCACAGGACACGAAAGTTGCCGGTCACGCCGTTGTCGGCCTGCAGGACGATCCCGGGCAACAGCTCCTCGCCCTCCTCGAGCCCCAGGCGCTCGATGTCGAAGTGCGTCATGCCGATGCCCCAGCTGTTGTGATCTGGGTTTTCGCGATCGTGGGCGGCCACCCCCTGGGCGAAGCGCTCCAACAGCTTTCCCATCGTGGCGGTATCGACCATCCCCTCAGCCCCGCTCGATCAGCTCGATCCGGTAGCCGTCGGGGTCGCGCACGAAGCACAGCCTGTTGCCACCGTCACGGATCGTGTACGGGGGTCGCTCGGGCTCGATGCCCTGGCGCTCGAGGCGTTCCAGCGCCGCGTCCAGATCTCCGACCGAGACCGCGATGTGCCCGTAGCCGGTCCCGATCTCGTACGGCTCGTCGCGGCCGATGTTGTAGGTCAGCTCCAGGCGCGGCTCGGGCCCGTCGTCGGGCAGCCCCATGAACACGTTGATGGCCTCTTCGCGGATCGGAATCCGGCCGATCTCGTCGAAGCCCAGCGCCTTGTAGAACGCGACCGAGCGATCGATGTCGAAGATCCGGTAGCAGGTGTGGATCAGGCTCATCGGTACCGCACAGGCTACCCCGATACGCTCTCGGAGTGATCGTCGAACGCTCGATGAGCGACGATTGGCTCTCCAACACCTATGTGGTGGCCGACGAACCCGGTGGCCATGCGGTGATGATCGATGCCGGAGGGCCGGTGGTGCCGCTGCTCGAATACCTGCACCGGGGCCAGCTGCAGCTGACCCACGTGCTCCTGACCCACCACCACCACGACCACGTGGCCGACCTTGACGCCGTGCTCGAGCGCTATCCCGGGACGCCGGTGCTGATCCACGAGCTCGAGCGCGAGCTGGTCGGTGGGGCGACCGCGACCATGGCGCCCGGTGAGGTGATCGAGACCGGCGCGCTGCGCATCGAGCCGATCCACACCCCGGGCCATACCGCCGGGATGCTGTCGCTGCTGTGCGACGGGACCGACGTGTTCACCGGCGACACCCTGTTCAAGGGCTCGGTCGGCGGGGTGCGCGCCCCCGGTCACACGAGCTATGCCGACCTCAAGAGCTCGATCATGGACAAGCTCCTCAAGCTCCCACCGCAGACCCGCATTCATCCCGGTCACACCGAGCCGACGACGGTCGCCGACGAGCTTGAGCACAACCGGTTCGTGCGGATCTGGCGGGGGCTCGATCCCGAGGGCGACGAGGCGTGCCGGGCCCTGGGCGAGGAGGCGACCCTGATCCTGCTCGGCGACGACTACGACGGCGGCCACAAGGCGTGGGTTCGGTGGCCGAACGGGTCAGACGACATCGTCCCCGGGTCTCAGGTGCAGCGCGGCGGCTGATGGGCACCCAGGCAGGTATGGACCTCTAGCGTGGCGAAGGACAGGATCCCGACCTCCCGCGTGGGGCGGACGGCGAAGATCGGGGGCCTTGCTGCGGGACAGGCGCTGCGTCAGGCCGGGACGCGGGCCGCCAACGTGACCCGCACTTCGGAAGGGCGCGAGGCGGCGCTCGAGCGCCGCCACATCGAGGCCGCCGAGCAGATCGTGGCCGCCCTGGGGACGATGAAGGGAGCGGCCATGAAGGTCGGGCAGGTGATGTCGTTCCTCGACGTCGGCCTGGTCCCCGAGGAGTACCGCGACGAGTTCCAGCGCAAGCTCGCGGCGCTCCGCGACGCGGCGCCGACCGTGACCTTCAAGGACATGCGCAAGGTCGTCGAGCAGGAGCTCGGCGAGCGCCTCTCCGACGTGTTCGAGGACTTCGACGAGGAGCCGATCGCCGCGGCCTCGATCGGCCAGGTATACCGCGCCACCCTGCTCGACGGCCGGCCGGTCGCCGTCAAGGTCCAGTACCCGGGCGTGGCCGCCGCCGTCCGCGCCGACATGCAGAACCTCGGCTTGATCCTCCGTCTGGCCAAGCGCATCGCGCCGGGGATGGACCCCAAGGCGATCGGCGAGGAGATCCGGTCGCGGATCCAGGAGGAGCTCGACTACGAGCTCGAGGCCCAGAACCAGCGCACGCTGGCGCGCATCTTCCGCGGCCATCCCTTCATCGTCATCCCCGATGTGATCACCTCGCTGTCGCACGAGCGGATGATGGTCTCCGAGTACGTCCATGGGACCGGGTTCGAGACGCTCAAGACCTACTCCCAGGAGCAGCGCGACCGCATCGGGGAGATGCTGTTTCGCTTCTACTTCGGATGCCTGTACCGCCACGGGCAGTTCTCGGGCGACCCGCATCCCGGCAACTCGATGCTGCTCGCGGACGGAAAGATGGTGTTCTTCGACTTCGGGCTGTTCAAGCGCATGCCCCCGGGCTCGGTCGAGCTCGAGATCGCGGTGGCAAGGGCGATCATCGAGGGCGATACTGACACGATCATGCGCCTCGGAGCCGAGGTCGGGTTCTTCCCCGAGCCCGAGAAGTTCAACCCCGACCGGGTGCTGGCCCACTTCCGCGCCGCCACCTCCTGGTACACGGCCGACCGCGAAGTGCAACTGACCCCGGAGTACGCGACCCAGGTCCTGATCGACATGAGCGATCCGCGCTCGGAGTACTTCGGTTACCTGCGCCACGAGTCGGCCCCGCCCGACCACATCTTCGGGCGCCGGATGGAGGTCCTGACGCTGGCCGTGATCGCCCAGCTGCACGCCCGGGGCAACTTCCACCGGATCGCCCGCGAGTGGTTCTACGACGACCCGCCGGCCACCGAGCTCGGCCGCGAGGAGGCCGAGTTCTACCGCCAGGTCGCCGCCTAACCCCTACAGCTCGACGCCTAACCCCTACAGCTTGACGCCTAACCCCTACAGCTCGACGCCTAACCCCTTTTAGCCCGTGCCGAACACGCGCTCGACGAGCGCGGTGTCACCCGCCGTCTGGAACTTGACGAGCTTTCCGTCGCGGAACGTGAGCACGTCGGCGGTGTCGGCCTCTTCACCGGCCAGCCTGATGTGCGTCAACACGACCACCCGCTGATCGTCTGAGAACCAGTACTGCGGCTTGGTCTCAAACCCCTTCTCGGCGAACCTGGCCCACAGCTGTCCCACCTCCTGCTTGCCGTGCAACGTGCCGCTGATCGCGCTGTTGCCCGGCGTGATCCACTCGATCTCATCCGACATGTCCGCCATGGCGCCGGCCGCGTCGCCGGCCGAGAACGCCGCGTAGGCCTTCTTGGCGCGCTCGAGATTGTCCTCTCCGGCCATTAGAACCTCCGATGGTTGGTTTGGCCTGCCCCAGGCTCTGACCCTACACCCGGACGGAGCTGGGCGCCAGGGCACTCCCCCGCGCGGCTCAGCGCCGCGCCCGGCTACCACCCCGCGCGGCGCACGCCGCGCCCGGCCTCAAACCGCCTGGACCTGGAACAGGCTCGTCGTCCCCGGCTTGCCGCTGGGCAGCCCGGCGGTGATCCCGATGCGCTGGCCCCGCTTGACCCAACCGAGCTCGACGATGCGTCTCGCGCTGTCGGCGATCAACTCCTCGGTGACCTCGTGACGCCGCATCGAGCTCGCCTGCACCCCCCACATGACGCTGCAGCGGCGGACGGTCTCCTTGCCGGGCGACAGCGCGTAGATCGGGACCGTGGGGCGATGGGCGGAGATGAGCCGCGCCGAACGACCCGAGAGCGTCGGCACCACGAGCGCCGCCAGGCCGAGGTCGCGGGCGGCAGCGCAGGCGCTGTAGGCGATCGTGTAGGCGGGGTCGCGCGCGTCTCGCCTCACTCGGTCCTCGTTCCAGTCGCGGTAGGGAAGGACCGCCTCGGTCCGCTCCGCGATCGTCGCCATCATCGCCACCGCCTCGACCGGATGGGCGCCGATGGCCGTCTCCTGGGAGAGCATGACCGCGTCGGTGCCGTCCAGGATCGCGTTGGCGACGTCGGCGACCTCGGCGCGGGTGGGGCGCGATGAGGTCACCATCGAGTCGAGCATCTGGGTCGCGGTGATCGACGGGCGCGCCAGCCGGCCGGCGATTCGCAGCAGCTGCTTCTGGACGATCGGCACATCCTGAATCGGGAGCTCGATCCCAAGATCGCCGCGCGCCACCATCACCGTATCGGCGGCGCGGATGATCTCCTCGGCGGCGTCGACGGCCTGCGGCTTTTCGATCTTGGCGATCAGCGGCAGCCGCGTCTGCCGGCGGACGGTGTTGAGGTCGGCGGCGGTTCGCACAAACGACAAGGCGACGATGTCGACCCCGATCTGCTCGCCGAAACGCAGCATGTCGAGGTCCTCCTCGGGAACCGCGTCCAACCCCCGCGTCGAGCCGGGGATGTTGAGGCCCTGCCGGGAGGCGACCGAGCCCCCGATCTCCACCGCCGTATCGATCTCCCCGTCGCGAACCTCCCGGACCCTCAGTCGTATCGCCCCGTCGGCCAGGTAGACGACGTCGTCGGGGTCGACCGCTTCGGCGAGCCCGGGCCAGCTGACCGACATCCGCTCATCTGAGCCGACCTCCGTCGAGCCGCACAGCAGCACCAGCTTCTCGCCCGGCTTGAGCTCTGCGATGTCGTCGTGCAGAGCGCCGATCCGCAGCTTCGGGCCCGGCAGATCCTGCAGGATGGCCACCTGCCGGCCGACGCTGGCGGCCGCGGCCCGGACGCGCTCCGCGTTCTCGGCGTGCAGCTCGCGGGTGGCGTGCGAGAAGTTCAACCGCACGACGTCGACGCCGGCCTCGATCATCGCGCGCAGGGTCTCGGGATCGCGTGAGGCGGGCCCGATCGTGGCCACGATCTTGGTTCGGCGCATGCTTCTGGACGCTACTGGACGGGGTCGCGTTGTCGTCGCGGCTGGCGCGCCGTCAGCCGGGTCGCGTCGTCGTCGCGGCTGACGCGCCGGTCAGCCGACGAACGAACCGTCCTCGACGACGGTCTCGCCGTCGGCGGTCAAGCGGCCCCCGTCGTGCAGATCGCAGATCAGATCCCAGTGCAGCCCCGACACGTTCTCACCCCCGGTCTCGGGATAGGAGCGCCCGAGCGCGAGGTGCACGGTCCCGGCCATCTTCTCGTCGAGCAGGATGTGACCGGTGGGGCGGGCGATGCCGGAATTGGTTCCGATTCCGAGCTCGCCCAGCCGACGCGCGCCCGAGTCGGTGGCCAGCGCCGCGTCCAGGTAGTCCTGGCCTTGCTCGGCGCTGGCACCCACCACCTCTCCGTCGCGGAACGTCAGCTCGACGCCGGTGACGATCACTCCGCGCGGGCCGGTGGGAACCGTGAACCGGATCGTCCCCTCGGCCGAGTGCTCGAGGGGGCCGGTGAAGACCTCGCCGCTGGGCATGTTGCGCTGGCCGTCGGAGTTGATCCAGGTGCGGCCGCTCACTTCCAGTGTCAGGTCGGTGCCTTGGGCTTGGATCCGGATCGTGCGCGCGGGCGCCAGGCGCTCGATCAGCTGCGCCTGCGAGCGGCTCAGCTCCCGCCAGGCGGCGATCGGATCGGCCCGGTCCAAAAACAGGGCGCCGCTCACGAAGGCCGCGTAGTCCCCTTCGCTCATCCCGGCCTGCTGGGCCAGGGCCGGGGTCGGCACCAGCGTGCCGCACCAGCGTCGCGACAGGGTGAGCTCGCGCAGCGGGCGTCGCGCCGCCGCCGCGCGGGAGATCAGGCTGGGGTCGATCCCGCTCAGCTCGTTGGTGTTCGCGGGAGCGTCGATGCGCACCAGCGCGTCGACGCCGCGCAGCAGAGCGAGATCGATGGGCGGGGGCTCGCCGTAGTGGCGCTCGCGAGCGTGGCGGTAGAAGCTGACCGCCTCCGACGGCGGCACCAGGGAAACGAACGGCCATCCCTCGCGCTCCAGAATGGCACGATGCAGGGCCAGCGCGAAGGTCTCGGCCAACGTCGTCGAGGTGACGAGCACCCTGGCACCGGGTCCGACCTCCAAACACCAGTCGCACACCAGCTCCGCGAAGGCGGAGGGATCGGGAGCTGCGCCTCCAGGCGCGTTCATCAGGGTGCCTGGAGCTCGGGGAAGTGCTGGGCGGCGTGCTCTCGCAGCGCGTCGCGAACGAAGGCGCGCTCGTCTCCCGACGCGATCCGGTAGCGGCCCAGCAGCTCCTTCTGGCGCTCGATCTTGAGGCCGGCGATCGTCCACGAGACCGCCAGGCGCTCGAACAGCAGCTCGGTCGCGCGCTGTGCGGCGTCCTCGCGGTGCAGCCCCGAGGCCAGCGTGTCCGCGTATTGGCGCCGGGCGGCGGGGGTCAGCGATCCCCGCAGGCTCAGGACGTTGCCGTCGTCGTCGCGGTACTCGTCTACCGGCGCGCTGAGCTTGGAACGCTGACGGTGGCGGCGGCCCACGTTTACGGCTGCGCGGCGGCGGCGTCGCGCAGCTGCGAGCTGACGTCTCCGGTCACCGGGTCGCCGTGGCCGGCCCACACGGCTGCGGGCTCGAGCCCGGCCAGCTTGCCAATCGAAGCGCGCGCCTGCTCGAAGTCCACGTCGAAGGCGGGGTGGGGGATCGCCGCCGCGCGCTTGCGGCCCGTCTGGACGTCGATCGTGTAGATGCAGTCCGAAACGAGCGCCAGGCGGTCTGAGTCGCGGAACAGGCCGATCAGGCCCGGCGCGTGGCCGGGCAGGTCGATGACGCGAAAGCCGGCCACCTCGTCGCCCTCGGCCACCGTCCCTTGGATCGCCACGGCCCCCGCGTCCCAGGTCGGCAGCAGCTTGCCCAGCAGCACACGGCCGTGGAGATCGAGCTTCTCCAGTTGCCAGTAGGGGCGAAACGGATCTTCTGCTTGCGCGGCTTCGCGCTCGGCGGGATGGCAGAAGGTCGGCGCATCCAGGGCGGGCGCCCCGCCGCGGTGGTCGGCGTCGGCGTGGCTGAGGACGATCCGCTTGATTCCCCCAAAGCGGGCGCAGACGGCCGCCAGTGGGGCCCCCATAGCCTCGATCCCGGTGTCGAACACGGTCACCTCGCCCGCGTCCTCGATCAGGTACACGTTCATGATCTTCAGCGGGAAGCCGCCGCGGACCACCCACACGCCGTCGGCGATCCGCTCGGGCTCGGCGGCGTGCAGCTTGGCGCGCAGCTGGGTTCGCACGTTGGCCAGCTTGGCCAGGTTGGCCTCGGCGACCGAGCCGGCCGCCGGGAGCAGCCCGAGCTGGCGGGCAGCGTCGCCACTGTCGAGATAGGCGTCGTTGTGCTGGATCAGGTCCTCGTGCACGGTCAGCACGTCGCATCCCTCGATCCGCAGCCGGCCCCCGTTGGCGAGATAGCCCTGCAGCTTGCCCGGCCCCGCGAACGTCCCGCGGGCACGCCAGCGCACAGCGGTGCGCCCGCGGCTGGTCGTCAGTTCGATGACCTCGAGCTTGAAATCGGGGAAGGCGCCGAACAGCTGGCCGAAGTACTCGCGCAGGCCGTCGGGGGCGGTGAGCTCCTGGGCCCCCACAAGCCGGGATATCCCGCCGGGCGCCCAGCACGCCACCGCAGCCTCGAGGTCGCGCGCCCCCAGGGCCGCGAAGTAGCGCCTGGCGATCTCGGCTGTGCTGGCCATTGGCCGCCGCAGTCTAATGGGCCTCGGCCTCGAGGGCTCGGAACGCTGTGCACGAATAACGGCCAAGGGTTCCAATATCGTCTCGCGATCGTGGCGCGCCAGCGAGAGCTCGGACGAGGCGAGCGGGTCCTGCCGGGGCTGTGGCGGCTGCGGCTGCCGCTGCCCTGGCCCGGGGTCCCCCACTGCAATGCATGGGCGATCGCGGCCGGGTCCGGGGTCGTACTGGTCGATACCGGCATGCACGAGCCCGGATCGCTGGCCGGGCTCGAGCGGGCCATGGACCAGGTCAACCTCCGCCTCGAGCACGTGCGCCTGCTCGCCTGCACCCACAGCCACTCCGACCACTGGGGCCAGGCCGCGCCGATCCGGGACCGGGCCCGGTGTGAGTTCTGGATGCACCGGCGACCCGCCGCCGAGGACGACGACCACAAGCTGGCGCGCCGGCTCGAGGTAGCCAGGCAGAGCGGCGTCGGCGAGGCCGCGATCAAGGAGTTCATAGAGCGCAACCAGGACATGCCCTCGGGGATCGCGCGCGTGATCGAGCCCGATCGCGAACTGGTGTCAGGAGTCGAGATCGAGACCGACCTGGGCACCTGGACGATCCACGAAACGCCGGGGCACAGTCCGTCGCACGTGTGCCTGTTCCAGGCCCAGCGGCGGCTGCTGATCTCCGGAGACCACGTGCTGGGGCGAATCTCGCTGTACTTCGACTACGGCTACACGCCCGATCCGGTGGCCGAGTTCCTCACCTCGCTGGACCGCGTGGACAGGCTCGACGCCCGGCTCGCCCTGTCGGGTCACGGCAAGCCGTTCGTCGATGTGCACGGCCACATCGAAGCCAACCGCAGGCTCGTAGCCGAGCGGATCGAGGCCACGTGGGCCGCGCTTGCCGCCGGCCCGCGCACGGCGCTCGAGATCGCGCCCGAGGTCTACGGCGAGCCGATCTCGTTTCACAACGGCCCCTGGCTCCTGACCCAGACCCTGTGCTATCTGGGCCATCTGGAGCGGCGGGGACGGGTCCACAAGGAGCCCGACGGCGCTTCCGAGCGCTGGTCGGCGACCTGACGCGCCCCCCGAGACCCCGCAGGCGCCCAAAAAACGAAAACCTTGACACAGGCTTGTCAAGGTCGTGATACCGTTCGCGAATGCGGATCGACGAGATCCTGGCTCGGGCCCAGGAGCCCGTGTTCTCATTTGAATTCTTTCCGCCCAAGACCGACGAGGGCGAGCGCGTGCTCGGGATCGCCCTTGAGTCGCTGCGACAGCTCGATCCCGACTTCGTGTCGGTCACCTACGGCGCCCTCGGAAGCGCGCGCACGCGCACGCTTGAGCTGACGAAGTGGATCAAGCAGGAGCTGGGGATCGAGGCGATGGCGCACCTGAGCTGCGTCGGTTGCTCGCGCGACGAGCTGCGCAAGATCCTGGACGACATGAGTGTCGCCGGGATCGAGAACGTGCTCGCGCTGCGCGGCGATCCGCCCCGCGGCGAAACCGAATACACGCCACACCCGGGCGGTCTGAGCTACTCAACCGAGCTCGCCAGCCTGATCAGGGCCGACTACGACGCGTGCATCGGCGGCGCGTGCTTCCCCGAGGTCCACCCGGAAGCGCCGGACCTCGCCCACGACCTGCGGTTCCTCAAAGAGAAGATCGACCGCGGCGTCTCGTTCTTGATCACGCAGCTGTTCTTCGACTCAGAGCTCTACTTCCGGTTCGTCGACGAGGCTCGCGCGGTGGGCATCGAGGTCCCGATCATCCCCGGCGTGATGCCGATCACCGACCTGCGCCAGATCAAGACGATCACCGGCATGTGCGGCGCCACGATCCCACCGGCGCTGCAAGAGGCGCTTGAATGGCGCTCGCATGATCCAGACGCCGTGCGGCAGCTCGGCGTCTCCTACGCCACGCTTCAGTGCGCCGAGCTGCTGGCCCGCGGAGCACCCGGAATCCACTTCTACACGCTCAATCGCTCGCCGGCCACGCGGGCCATCCTGTCGGCGCTCAAGCTCCTGCAGCCCTGGGTCCGTCGCGAGGTCGTCAACCTGGCGGCCTGATCTTGAGCGCGTGGGCCAGCATCGGCTGCCCGCCGACCTCGTAGCGAACGTCGACCTCGTCGTTGCGCTTGTAGGTCCCGATTCCCCAGAAGCCGAGTAGCCACGCGCGCTTGCCGAGCTTTCTGCGAGACCAGCTCGCGCCGGAACACGAGCTCCCCGTTGGAGACGCGATAGTCGGTCCCGAGCTCCTGGGGCACGCCGTTGACGTACACCTCAAACGGAGTTCGCACTCCCTCGGGCAAAGGGACGCGCCACTCCTTCACGCGCGCTCCAGATCGGCCGGCAGCAACGACAGGATCGTCAGGTCGACGCGCCGATGGCGCTCGTTGACAAAGGCCCGGAGGATCCCCTCCTGCGTCAGCCCGGCGGCCTTGGCGGCGGCGAGCATGGCCACGTTGTCGGGCTCGGTGAGCAGCTCGAGGCGTTCGAGGCCGCACACGTCGAACAGCCAGCGGCCGGCCAGGCGCAGCGCCCCCGTGGCCAGCCCGCGCCGGCGAAAGTCCGGGGCCACCCAGATCCCCGCCTCCGCGCGCAGGTCCTCCCAGTCGACCCGGTGGACGTCCAGCTGACCCCGGCAGACGTCGGACGCGGGCTCGAGAATCGTGAACCGCACCCCGTGGCCGGCGGCCCGCTCCTGCGGCTCGCGTTCGCTGCGGCGACCGAGCTCGGCGCCGCTCGGCGGGCGCCGCAAACCGAGTCGGGCATACAGCGTCGGATCATCCTGGTGGGCGATCAGGATCTCCGGAATGTCGCGTTCTGACTCGAAACGGAGCGTCACGCGTTCGGAGCGCAGCGGCCTGACCAGGTCAGGGAACGAAGGCATTGTCGGACCCTGACCGTACTCTTTCGCGCGATGCAAAATTTCGCGTACAGCATCAGGCGCTCGCCGCGCGCCCGGCACGTGAGGGTGACGGTCGACGCGCGGCGTGGGGTCGAGGTCGTGCTCCCCCGGCGGGCGCCCGAGCGCGAGGCGGCGGCGGCGATCCGAGAGCTCGCGCCGTGGATCGAGCGCCGGGTCAGAGAGCTCGATCGCGCGCAGGCGGCCGTGGCCGCTCGCGGCGACCGCGTGCCCTACCTCGGCGAGTTGCTTGCCGTCCGGGCGCAGCCCGGCCGGACTCGGGTGAGGCGGCGCGGCGCGGAGCTGCTGGCTCCGGCCGGCGAGGGGCGGGTAGTCGCACTCGAGCGCTGGTACCGGCGCGCCGCCCGGACTGAAATCGGGGATCGCCTCGATGCCGCCTGCCGGCAGGCCGGTACCTCGTACTCCAGGCTCACGATCCGCGGTCAGCGCACGCGCTGGGCGAGTTGCTCGCCCGACGGGGCGATGAGCTTCAACTGGCGCCTGCTGCTGGCTCCCGAGCCCGTGCTGGACTACGTCGTCTGGCATGAGGTCTGCCACCTGGAAGTGATGGACCATTCGCCGCAATTCTGGTCGCTGCTGGCCTCGCGGTGTCCTGATTATCGCGAGCAGCGGACGTGGCTGCGGCGCTATGGAGCGACGCTGGTTCTCTGACCGCCGTCTGGCGCGAGAGGGGCGAAGGGTCAGGCCAGCACGCGGCGTAGCGCCGCATACGTGGACTCTCCCGGCCGCTCCTCGATCAGTTCCCGCCGCACGCGACCCCGGTAGGCCGTGGTGCTCCCGTCGCCGCGGACGTCGACCCCGGCGCGCACGCTCGGCACGAAACGCTCGGGTCCGGAGAGTTCGAGCCGGCCCACGACCTGGTCTGCGGGCTCAAAGCGCCTGATCTTTGCGTCAACGGGCTGGCGCGGAGCCGACCGGGAGAGCTCGCGCGCTCGATCCTCGAGCGCCGAAAGCGCGAGATCGAGGTTCGCAAATGAGCTTCGCTTGACCTTCGGCCCGGAGCGGACGGTCAGCTTCCAGCGCACGCCGCGATGATCGCAGGAGCCTCAGGCGGGGCGGTGGGCAGGGTGAAGTCGACATCGCTGACCGCGCCACGCCGCTTGACGTCGAGCCCTCCTGGCGCGAGCCGTTGCATCAGCTTGTAGATCGCCATGTTGTCGGACAGAATCGTCGCGCGAAAGCGGCTGATGCCACGTGCGGTGGCGGCGGCGGCCAGACGGCTGAGGAGCTCGGCCGCCAGCCCCTGGCGCTGATAGGTGTCGCCGACCACGATCGCGAACTCGGCCGCGTCGGGGTCCTCGCTGAGGCGAACGAACCGGGCGACGGCGATGATCGGTGGATCGCCGCCGTCGACGGGCCTGGTGGCCACCAGCGCGAAGTGATCGCACCCGTCGATCTCGGCCAGATAGCGCGCGTCCTCGGCGGTCAGCGTCGGCTTGACCCCCAGAAAGCGCCGGTAGCGCGATTCCGGCGACAGCCGGATATGCGCGCTCTGCAGCCGCTCGGCATCGTCGGGCTGGATCGGGCGGATCTCAACCACCGTTCCGTCCTTGAGGAGATACGGGACCACGCCTACAAACTTAGGACGCGCGCGGCGCCCTTGTGTGTCGGCCGTCACACCCGGCCCGCGGCGGCTCGGTGGCCAGGTGGCCACGAGCCACTTGACGCCCCACTGATGCCACGTTGGGTTACGAGCGCTCGCTGATCGGCACGTAATCCAGGCCGCGCGCCCCCGTGTAGATCTGGCGCGGGCGGGCGATCTTCTGCTCGGGGTCGTCGATCATCTCGAGCCACTGGGCGATCCACCCGCTCGTGCGGCCGATCGCGAACAGGACTGGGAACATCTCGACGGGCATCCCGAGCGCCTCGTAGATCAGGCCCGAGTAGAAGTCGACGTTCGGATACAGCTTGCGCGAGGTGAAGTAGTCGTCCTCGAGCGCGATCTTCTCGAGCTCGGTGGCGATGTCGAGCAGCGGGTTCTTGCCCGTCACCTCGAACACCTCGTCGCAGGCCTTCTTGATGATCTTGGCCCGCGGGTCGAAGTTCTTGTAGACCCGGTGGCCGAAGCCCATCAGCTTCTCGTCGCCGTTCTTTACGCCATCGATGAAGTCGGGAATGTGCTCCTTGTCCCCGATGCGCCGCAGCATCCTCAGCACCGCCTCGTTGGCACCGCCGTGCAGCGGCCCGTAGAGGGCGGCGACACCCGCCGCCACCGCCGAGTAGGGATCGACCTGGGAGGAACCGACGCTGCGCACCGCGCTGGTGGAGCAGTTCTGCTCGTGATCGGCGTGCAGGATGAAGAGCACGTCGAGCGCACGCTCGAGCCGGGGGTCGGGCTCGTACTTCAGCTCGGCGACCTTGTAGATCATCGACAGGAAGTTGCCCGGGTAGCTGAGGTCGTTGTCGGGATACACGTAGGGCATGCCGCGGTTGTGGCGGTAGGAGAACGCGGCCAGCGTCGGCATTTTGGCCAGCAGGCGGATCACCTGCAGAGAGCGGACCTCGTCGTCCTTGATCGCGCTCGCCTCGGGATAGAAGGTCGACAGCGCGCTGACCGACGCCAGCAGCATCCCCATCGGATGCGCGTCGTAGCGGAAGCCCTGCATGAACTCCTTGATGTTCTCGTGCACGAACGTGTGCAGCGTGATCTGCTCATCCCACTTCTCGAGCTGAGATTTGTTGGGCAGCTCGTCGTGCAGGAGCAGGTAGGCGACTTCCAGGTAGCTCGATTTCTCGGCCAGCTGCTCGATCGGATAGCCGCGGTACTCGAGCACGCCCCGCTCGCCGTCGATGAAGGTGATCGCCGAACGGCACGACGCGGTGGCCATGTACGCCGGGTCGTAGGTCATCAGACCGAAGTCCTCGTCTGAGGTCTTGATCTTGCGCAGCTCGGTGGCGCGGATCGTCCCGTCCTCGATCGGGATCTCGTACTGCTTCCCGGTCCGGTTGTCGGTGACGGTGAGCGTGTCGGCAGACGTCGCTACGCCGCCGTCCCCTGTGTGCTGCGTCTCGGTGGTCATGGCACTCCTGTCGTTTACCGGGCCTCCCGACCATGCGATCGAGCGGGACGGCCTTTAAAGACTCTATTACGCGAGTATGCCCAGCGACAGGTTGCAGCGCGCGGGGGTGAGTATGGCGCCCAACAGGCGCCGCTATCCGGTGATGATCGCCATCGCGATCGCCACCGCCATCAGCGCGACGCTGAACACGATGACGGCCCGTTCTCCCCGCTTGTTGTAGGGAAAGCGCGGCCGTTTGAGACCGATCGTGGCCAGTACCACGGCATACAGGGCAAGGACCCCGCCGGCGATGAACCACGGAACCTTGGAGGGCTCGGCAGCTGCGAGAACGACGGCCAGCACGACCGGAGCCTAGCCGATCTGCTCCCGGGCGGGCGCCGCCCGGTAACGGCTCGCGGTGGCCTCCTTCTGACCCTGATAGTGGCTGCCGAGCTCGGGGCTTCCGTAGGGCCGCAGGGCCGGCCGGTCGAGCATCATGAACGAGAGCTGGGCTATTTCCAGGCCGGGATAGAGCTTGATCGGCACCCGGGTCAGGTTGTTGAGCTCGAGCGTCAGCGTGCCCTTCCAGCCGGGGTCGCAGAAGCCGGCGGTGGCGTGGACGATCAGCCCCAGCCGGCCCAAACTCGACTTCCCCTCTATCCGGGCCACGATGTCATCGGGGAGCTCGACCCACTCCAGCGTGCGCCCGAGGCAGAACTCTCCCGGGTGGATCACGAACGACTCGCTTTCCGGGACCACGACCTCCTCGGTCAGGTTCTCGGGCGGCCGGCGCAGGTCGATGGCGGAGGCGCGATGGTTGTGAAATACGCGGAACGAGTCGCCGAGCCTCAGGTCCACGCTGGCCGGCTGGACCAGGCTGGGATCCCAGGGATCGATTCTGATCCGGCCCGCGTCGACCAGCCGCGAGATCGTCGCATCCGAGAGCACAGCTGTCATCGGGCTTCAGTGTGCCAGCGGGGGCGGAAGGCCGCACTCGACGGCCGGATGTGCCAGCGGGGGCGGAAGGCCGCACTCGACGGCCGGATGGGCCAGCGGAACCCCGTACTCAGTGCCCGAGCGTGCGTGCCTTGGCCCGCACCGTCCGGACGCGGGCCGGCGGCTGGGGCGCCGGATCACCGTGCGGGCCGCGCCGCGGATGACGCGGGAACGGCTTGGGTGGGTGCGGCCGCTCGCGCTTGATGCCGCCGTCGTCGTCGGATGAAGTCGACTCGTCAGGCTCCTGCTTGATCGCCCACCAGACGAGGAAGATCAGGGCGGCGAGCGGCAACTTGAGCGCCAGCATGATCCAAAGGAATCCCCACGTCACTGACTCGATCCTACCTCGATTTGCGTCACTTGTCACACACATCGGCGGCTCGCGTCGGCGGCCATACCGAGGCTTGGAACCAAATGCGCCATATAGGCGTATTCCGTTTCAGACGATCGCGTGCCGTCCCGCTTGGGGATAGACCCGCGACGCCGGCCGGCCGCCGCGCCCGAGCATCAGACGGCTCGGCGCACGCACTCCCCAGCGGGGTCATACAGCGGCTCGCCAGCCACCTCGCCGCCCACCCAGCGGCCGAAAATGTCGATCTGCACCTCGGCCCCGACCTCGAGCTCAGCGGGCAGGTAGGCGTAGGCGATCGAGCGCTGGACCGCGTAGCCGTAGCCGCCGCTGGTCACTCGGCCGCACACCCGATCGCCGACCCGCACGGGCTCGT
Source organism: uncultured Solirubrobacterales bacterium (assembly GCA_963757015.1). Taxonomy (GTDB): domain Bacteria; phylum Actinomycetota; class Thermoleophilia; order Solirubrobacterales; family Solirubrobacteraceae; genus Palsa-465. Next base: position 174,605 of record CAVWQA010000006.1, on the reverse strand, counting down.
TGCCGAGCGCCACCGAGCGCGGGTCCTCGAGCACCAGACAGCGCAGCCGCCGGCGCGGGGGCGCCAGCGCATCTGAGCCGATGAAGGTCTTGTCCTCGCGCACGCAGAACTCGAGTCCGGCCTCGAGCGGCGTCTCGCCGGGCGTGATGTCCGCGGCCCAGGCTCGATATCCCTTCTCGAGCCGGAGCGAATCGATCGCGCGATAACCCCCGGCCACCAGACCGTGCTCGCACCCGGCGTCCCACAGCGCTCCCCACAGGCCGGCCCCGTACTCGGCCGGGCAGTACAGCTCCCACCCGTGCTCGCCGACGTAGGTCACTCGCAGCGCCCGCACGGGAACGTCCGCCACCGTGAGCTCGCGCATCCTCATGTAACCAAAATCCAGTGCGCCGGACGAGAGGGGCGCGAGGATCGCCGCCGCCGAAGGACCCCAGAGGGCAAAGCACGCCCATCGCGAGGTGACATCGGCGAGGCGGACCGACCCGTCCTCGGGGAGATGACGGCGGATCCAACTGGCGTCGTGGTTGCCGAACGCGGTGCCGGTGACGATCTGAAACAGCTCCTCCTCCACGCGCGTGACCGTGAAGTCGCACTCGATCCCACCCCGGCGATTGAGCATCTGCGTGTAGGTGATCGCCCCCACCTCCCGGGCGACGCGGTTATCGCACAGGCGCTCGAGCAGCTCGGGGGCACCCGGCCCTGCTACCTCGAGCTTGGCGAACGACGATTCGTCAAACAGCCCTGCTCGCTCGCGTGTGGCCAGCGCCTCGGCGCCGATGGCGGCCGACCAGTGCATCCCGGCCCAGCCTCTGGGCCGCAGGTCCTCGGCTCCCGCCGCGGCATTGCTCTCATACCAGTTGACCCGCTCCCAGCCGGCCTTCTCCCCGAAAGCGGCGCCGTGTTCGCAGTGCCAGGGGTAGACGCTCGAGATTCGAAGCGGCCGCCCGGCCTGGCGCTCGTGGCCCGGGTAGCGGATGTCGTAGTAGGTCTCATAGACCTCCTTGGTCCGGGCCAGCGTGTACCGGGGCGAGCGGTAATGAGATCCGCGCTCGCCGAAGCGGCGGATGTCCATCTCCCACACGTCGAGCGGCGGCTCCCCGGCCACGATCCACTCGGCCATCAGCTTGCCGATCCCGCCCGCGCCGGCCAGGCCGTGCGCGCAGAAGCCGGCGGCCACGAACAGGCCGCGCACCTCGCTCTCACCGAGGCAGAACTCGTTGTCGGGCGTGAACGCCTCGGGTCCGTTGATCAGCCTGGTGACCTTGACCTCCTCCATCGCCGGGACGCGGCGGCAGGCATTGGCGGCGATTTCCTCAAAGCGCGGCCAGTCCTCCTCCAGCAGGCGCCCGTTGAAGTCGGGCGGGATCCGGTCGACAAGGTGCTCGTCGAGCGACCACGGCGCGCTACGGCGCTCGTAGCCCCCCATGACCAGGCCGGCGCCCTCCTCGCGAAAGTAGACCAGCAGGTCGGGATCGCGCAGCGTCGGCAGGTGGACGATGTCTTCGCCCACCCCGCGCTCGCGAAACGGCTGGGTGACCAGATACTCGTGCCCGAACGGAACCACCGGCACCCGGACGCCCGCCATCCGACCGAGCTCGGCGGCGAACATCCCGCCCGCGTTGACCACGATCTCGGCTTCGATCTCGCCCCACTGCGTGCCGACGCCGCGCACGCGGCCCCTGTCGACGGCGATCCGGTCCACGCGCGTGTGCGTGAACACCGAATGGCCGCCGGCGCGCGCGCCCTCGATCAGCGTGTAGGTCAGCTGCGCGGGATCCAGGTAGCCGTCGGTGGCGAGGTAGGAGGCGCAGCGGACTCCGTCGGTGACCATCAGCGGGAACAGCTCCTGGGCCTGCTCGGCGGAGATGAGCTCGAGCGGCAGCCCGAACGTCCGGGACCACGCGACCTGGCGCAGCACCTCCTGCTCGCGCGCCTCGCTGCCGGCCAGCCGGATCCCGCCGCACTCCACCCAGCCGCATTGCAGCCGGCGATACAGCGCCACCGAGTCCATCATCATCCGAGTCAGCGTGACGCTCCCGCGCAACTGACCGACCAGTCCCGCCGAGTGAAACGTGGAGCCGCTGGTGAGCTCGTTTCGCTCCAGCAGGACGACGTCGCGCTCCCCCAGCTGGGCCAGGTGATAGGCGATCGACGCTCCCCCCACGCCGCCGCCGATGATCACCACCCGGGCCCGATCGGGGAGCTCACGCGGTCGCGTCATCCAGCCACTGTGGCAGTCGAGGGTCGCGCGCCGCCCTCGCCAGGCGGGCGAAATGGCGGCGGGCGTAGTCGCCGAAATCGAACTCGAGCTCCGAGATCGCGCCCTGCACGACTCCCCAGGCGGCCTCCCGCGCGTCAGACATGATTCGCATCAGGGCCAACGCCGCGCGGCGCCCGGCGGTCGCCCGCTCACCGAAGTAGGCCTCGAGCAGGCGATCCTCGGCCGGCTCGTCGAACTCGTTGTTGACGGCCAGATTGCCGAGGTCGAACATCCGATGGCCCATCCCGGCGTACTCCCAATCGACCAGGACCTGGCGGGCGGGATCCGAGCGCATCGCCAGCAAGTTCGCGGGCAGCAGGTCGTCGTGGCACGGGACCGGGTCCGTGAGCGGGAGCGCCGCCGCCACGCGCCGCGCCAGCGAGCGAGCCTGCGCGTATTCGCCGGGCAGGCTCCCACCCCGCTGCGCGACGATCCGCGCGTAGTCGTCGAGCAGCTCGGGAACCCAGAAGCGCGTGGGCAGCTGTAGGCCGGAGTCGTGGAAGGCCCGCAAGGCACGCGCCACCAGCCCGGGGTGGGCCCGCAGCTGATCGGCGTCCACCGGCGTGCAGTCGAGGTATTCGGTGACCAGGCATTCGTCGTTGGCGGCCGCCACCGCGGGTGCGATCCCAAGCTCGGCCGCGGCCCGGTTGGCCATGCGCTCGGCCTCGCGGCTGATGCCGAGCAGCGACGTGTCCCGGCCGGGGAGCCTGACCACGAACTCGCGATCGCCGAAACGGGCTCGGTAGTTGCGGTTGGTGATCCCGCCCTCGAGCGGCACCGGGCGACCGCTGATCGGTCCCAGCGTGTCGCTCAGCCCGTCCACGATCCGGGTCAGATCGGCCATGGCCGCGAAACCTAGTGGTCCAGCTGTGCCTGCGCCGGACCACGCCGGTCGGTCACAGCATCGTGGCCCGCTCTACGAACGTGCGCCACTGCTCGTGGGCGGCGCTGCGCCACCGCTCGTCGCGCTGGGGCTCGACGGCGTCGCCGATCGGAATCCGGTCGGCGATGTCGAGCGTCGAAGCCCACATGCCGGCGCCCACGGCGGCGAGCGCGGCCGCACCCGCCGCGGTGGCGTCGACGGCGCCGCGCTGCACGCGCACCCCGGCACAGTCAGCCTGCAGCTGCAGCAGCGTCGGATCGCGGGTGAGGCCGCCGTCCACGCGCAGGACCTCCACCGGCACCGTCTGGCGCACGGCGCTGACCACGTCGGCGACGCGCCAGCTGATCGCCTCGAGCGCGGCCCGCGCCAGGTGCGCCGGGCGCGAGCCCGAGGTCAGGCCCGCGATCACGGCGCGAGCGTCGGGCTTCCACCACGGTGCCCCCACCCCGGCGAGCGCGGGCAGGACCCGAACCCCGCCTGCGTCCGGCACCGTCGCGGCCCGCTGGGCCAGCGCGGCCGGATCGGCCGCCAGCCCCAGATCGCGGCTCAGCCACTCGAGCAGCGCCCCGGCCGTGAACACACCCCCGTCGATCGCCCACTGCACCCGGCCGCCGGCGCGCCAGGCCACCGTCGGCAACAGGCCACCGGTCGGCTGCGGGCGCTCATCGCCGGCGTGCGCGAGCACGAACACGCCCGTTCCGTAGGTGGCCTTGACCAGACCGGGTCTCACACAGCCCGCGCCTGCCAGGGCCGCCTGCTGATCGACGCACCGCGCCCGCAGCGGAAGCTCGGCCGGCCACGACGGATGGCCGAGCACGCCGAGGTCGCCCACGGTGTCCTCGATCGCCGGCAGCACCTCGGGTGGGATGCCGAAGATGTTCAGCAGCGCGGGGTCCCATTCGGGCGCCCCGAGCTGGGTCCGCGAGGCGGTGGAGGGGTCGGTGGCAAATCTCGCCCCGAGCCGGTCGCACAAAAACGAGTCGACGGTGCCGATGCGCAGCGAGCCGGCGGCCAGCTGCTTGGCCACGGCCGCTTCGTGTTCGAGCAGCCAGGCGATCTTGCCCGCTGAGAAGTACGGGTCGAGCGGCATCCCGCTGCGCTGGGCGATCTCCGCGCCGCGGCCGTCGTGCTCGAGCCGGTCGAGAATCTCCTGTGAGCGCTTGTCCTGCCAGGTAACGATCGGCGTCAGCGGCCGGCCGGTCTCGGCTTCCCAGGCCAGGACCGACTCGCCCTGGTGATCGAGACCGCAGGCGATGATCTCCCCGGGCGCATCGGCGAGGATCTCGGCCACGGCATCGACGACGGCCTCGAGCACGACCTCGGGATCCTGCTCGACCCAGCCCGGCCGCGGATGGGCCAGCGGCGTCTGCCGCCGGGCCTCGGCCACGGTCCGCAGCTCGCCGTCATAGAGGACGGCCTTGACCGCGGACGTTCCCTCGTCGATCCCGAGCAGCAGCGTCATGCGGCGTCCCTGAAGGCTCGAGTGCGCTGCCACCAGGGGCCCTCGACAGTGGGCGGCGGGGCGAGCGCCAGCTCGCGCTCGGGTGCCAGCTCGATCCCCAACGCGCCCACGATCTCGCTGACCCGCCGGCCGATGCCGAGCGAAGCAGACAGTCCCGTGGAGCGGATCGCGGCGACGTTGACCAGGCGGGGACAGAACCGCGACGGGCCGATCACGTAGTTGGATCCGCGCCCGGCGGGTCGCAGCCCGGCGTAGACCGCGATCAGTTGTGCTTCGTGCAGCGGCGGATACAGGGCAGCGGCCATGGGGATGATCTCCTCCGCGGCCTCCGGTCTTACCGCCCAGTCGCCCTTGTCCTCCTGATCGACCGCGGTCGGACCGGCTATCACCTTGCCGTCCACGGTCGGGAACACCAGCACGCCTCGGGTGCGCTCGGTCGGTACCGGCAACAGGATCCGCGGCGGTGGCTGGCCCGGTGGCGGTTCGAACACGATGAACTCGCCCTTGCGGGGATAGATCTCAAATGAGTCATCGCCGGCCAGCCGCGCCACCGCGTCGGCCTGGAGACCGGCGCAGTTGACGGCCAGGCGGCAACCCAGGGCTTTGCCGCCTGCGGTCTGGAGAACGAGCATCTCGTCCCTGCGCTCGATGGCATCGACGCGGCTGTGGGTGCGCAATTCCGCGCCCAGGCGCTGCGCCGCGCTGGCCAGGGCGAGCGTGTAGCGAACGGGGTCGGTCACCGCCTCGGTAGGGATCTCGAGTGCCCCGTCAGCCCGTTCGTGCGCCGCCACCCCGTTGCCGCGGGCGGTAGCGGCCAGTGCCCGCACGGCATGTCGCTGGGACTCGTCCCTGGGGGACATCAGAGCGCCGCAGCGCAGAACGGGAATTCCGAGCATCTCGACCACGGCGTCGCGCTCGGCGGCGGCCGCGATCATCAACTCGGTCTCGAGCTCACCCGGCGCGGAGTCAAAGGCCGTGTGCAGGATCCCGGAGTTGGTCCCGCTCGCGCCCAGGCCCGGCTCGGGCTCGGCCTCGAGCAAAACCGTGCTCACTCCCCTGTCGCGCCAGCGCCAGCGCCACCGCACATCCGACGACGCCCGCGCCGATAACCCCAACCTCCACCTCTGGCTGCCACGCTGTTGACACCGTCGGACGCCAAGCGTATCGTCGCGCTTGAATTTAGTGCGCTTTGGCACATGGCTTGGGCGTCGGTGAGACGTCGGACCTTGGGGAGGTGACCAATGGCGGAGGGAGCAACACGACCGCCGGTAGCGACCGACACGCTGACTGAGGACGAGCGCGAGCTCGCCCACCTCGGTTACAAACAGGAGCTCTCGCGAGGCTGGAGCAGCTTCACCAATTTTGCGATCTCGTTCACGATCATCTCGGTCCTCGCCGGCTGCTTTACGAACTTCGGGTTCGCCTGGAACGCCGGCGGACCGATCGCGATCTCGCTCGGCTGGCCGATCCTGTGCGGCTTCGTCCTGCTCGTGGCGTTCTCGATGGCGGAGCTCACTTCGGCCTTCCCGACCGCCGGCGGACCGTATTGGTGGTCGGCGAAGCTCGGCAGCCCGGGTTGGAGCTGGATCACCGGTTGGTTCAACATCGTCGGCCTGGTCGGGATCGTGGCCGGGGTCGGCTACGGCGCGGCGTTCTTCCTCCAGGCCACCCTGGCGCTGTACGGGCTGAACGTCCTCGGAATCAACTTCGCCACCACCAATCCCACGACAATCCTGCACCAGAACTTCCTGCTGTTTCTGATCATCCTGGTCGGCTACACGATCGTGAACATCTTCGCCGACCGGCTGCTGGCGATCTTCAACAACGTGTCCGTCGGCTGGCACGTGCTCGGGGTGCTGGTGATCATCGCGCTGGTGGCATTCGTCCCCAGCCACCACCAGAGCCTCGGATTCGTGTTCGGCCACCGCCTCAACAACACCGGCTTCCACGGCGGCGCGACCGGCGGCCCGTTCTTCTGGCTCTACATCCTGCCGCTCGGCTTCATCCTCACGATGTACACGCAGACCGGCTATGACGCCTCGGCGCATACGGCCGAGGAAACGCGCGGCGCGGCCAAGGCGGCGGCCCAGGGAGTCTGGCGCTCGGTGTTCTACTCGGCCATCGCCGGGTGGGCCGTGCTGCTCGCGCTGCTGTTTGCCGCCACCAACGTCCCGGCGATCAACAAGCTCGCCGGCGGATCGATCCCGATCATCGAGACCGGGCTCAGCTCCTGGGCTGCGAAAGTCGTGCTGATCATCTGCACGGTGGGCCAGCTGTTCTGCGGCGCCGCCGGACTGACCAGCGCCTCGCGCACGTGGTACGCGTTCTCGCGCGACCGGGGGATGCCGGGGTGGGCGCTGTTTCGCCGCGTCAACGCCAAGCGGGTTCCGCTGTACGCGGTGCTGGCGGTCTCGATCGTCTCGCTGATCATCACCATCCCGGCCTATTTCGGCACCAAGACCGGCGTCCCGTGGGCGTACTTCGCGATCACCGCGATCTGCACGGTGGGCCTGTATCTGGCCTACATCATTCCCGTCTACCTGCGCCTGCGGCAGGGTGACGAGTTCACGCCGGGGCCATGGACGCTCGGGCGCAAGTACAAGTTGGTCAACATCGGCGCGATCGCGTTCGTCGTGCTGGTCGTGTACGCACTGAATGGCCCCACCACCGCCGCCGGCGCCCCGTGGAACAGCGGCTTTACCTGGACCGCGTTCAACTACTCGCCGCTTGTGCTGGTCGTAGGTCTAATCGTCGGCGTCTGGTGGTGGCTCGGCGCCAAGAACCGGTATAAGGGGCCGGTGCGCACGATCGACACCGACGAGCTCGGGCACGTGATCGAACCCCCACCGGACGCCGATCGGACCCCGACGGTCGCCGGCAGCTCGGAATAGGCCCGCGATGACCGCTCCACGCCCCGGCGGACCCGGCGGCAGCGCCGGCATGCTGTCACTGGAGGATCTGCAGTCCGAGGCCGACACCGGCGCGATCGATACCGTCGTCGCAGCCTTCACCGACATGCAGGGTCGGCTGTTCGGCAAGCGGATCGAGGTCTCCTACTTCATCGACGAGGTCGTCGAGCACGGAGTCGAGGGCTGTAACTACCTGCTGGCGCTCGACATGGAGATGGATCCGGTCCCGGGCTACGAGCTGGCCAACTGGGAGAAGGGCTACGGAGACTTCGGGATCGCTCCCGACATGGCCACCCTGCGCCGGATCCCCTGGCTTGACCGGACCGCGCTGGTCCTGTGCGACGTCGCCGACCACCACGGCGGCCCGGTGGTCGAGTCTCCGCGGCAGGTGCTGATCGCGCAGTACGAGCGAGCCCACGAGATGGGCTTTGTGCCCATGTTCGCCTCCGAGCTCGAGTTCTACCTCTACAAGCAGAGTTACGCCCAGGCTCATGAGCAGGATTACCGCGACCTCACGCCCACGATCCCCTACATCCTCGATTACCACATCCTGGCCACCACCATGGATGAGGGGATTCTGGGCCCGATTCGCCGGGGCATGCACGGCGCCGGGATCCCGGTCGAGTTCTCCAAGGGCGAGGCCTGGGACGGTCAGCACGAGGTCAACACGCGCTATGCCGACGCCGTCACCTCCGCCGACCGGCACACGATCTACAAGAACGGCGTCAAGGAGATCGCCTTCTTGAGCGGGGTGTCGGCGACCTTCATGGCCAAGCCATCGGAGAAGGACATCGGCAGCTCGTGTCACATCCACTCGAGCCTGGTCGATGTCCAGAGCGGGGCCAGCGCGTTTGTCGACGGCGAGGCCGAGACCGACGTGTTCCGCCACTACCTCGGCGGCATGCGGGCGCGGATCCGGGAGCTGGCGCTGTTCGTGGCCCCGTCGGTGAACTCCTACAAGCGCTACGCCACCGAGAGCTGGGCCCCGACCTCGATCTCCTGGGGCCGCGACAACCGGACCTGCGGCTTTCGCGTGGTCGGCCACGGCCAGTCGCGGCGGGCCGAATGCCGGATCCCGGGCGCGGACGTAAATCCGTATCTCGGCTACGCCGCGCTGCTCGCCGCCGGGCTCGATGGGATCGAGCGCGGGACCGATCCCGGGCCGGAACTGATCGGCAACGCCTACGCCGAGGCGGGCGCCGAGCCGTTTCCGGCCACGCTGCGCGAGGCGGTGCAACTGTGGGAAGACAGCGAGTTCGCGCGGGTCACGTTCGGCGAGGAGGTCTGGCGCCACTACCTGAACTACGGCCGCACCGAGCAGCGGCTGTTTGACCAGGTGGTGACCGACTACGAGCGCCGCCGCATGTTCGAGCGCGGGTGAGGCTCTCGGACAAGGTGTGCGTGATCACCGGCGCGGCCGGCGCGATCGGCGGCGCGACCGCGGGGGTGTTCGAGCGCGAAGGTGGGCGTGTGGTGGGCGTAGACGTGGTAGCGCACTCGGTGGGTGAGCTGGCGCTGGTCGCCGACGTCACCGACGAGTCGGCGGTCGGCGAGCTGTACGCGCAGGTGCACGAGCAGCTGGGGCGCATCGACGTGCTCTTCAACAACGTGGGCATCGCCCCGGGCGAGGACCGGTCGGTGCTCGAGACCTCGCTTGAGGCCTGGGAGCGCGTCCAGGCGACCAACCTGCGCTCGGTGTTTCTGTGCTGCAAGCACGGGATCCCCTATCTGATCCGGGGCGGCGGCGGGTCGGTGGTCAACACGGCCTCGTTCGTGGCCGTGATGGGCGCAGCGACCTCGCAGATCTCCTACACCGCCTCCAAGGGCGCGGTGGTGGCGCTCTCGCGCGAGCTCGGGGTCGAGTTTGCGCGGCGCGGGGTGCGCGTCAACGCCCTGTGCCCCGGACCGGTGGATACGCCGCTGCTGCGCGAGCTGTTCGCCGCCGACCCGGGGCAGGCGGCCCGGCGCCTGGTGCACATCCCGATGGGGCGTTTCGCGCGGCCACAGGAGATCGCCAATGCCGCTCTGTTTCTGGCCAGCGACGAGTCCAGCTACGTCAACGCGACCGCTTTTTTGGTCGACGGGGGCATCAGCGGCGCCTACACGACGCCGGAGTAACGGGGAAACCTCGGTGCCTAACCGGAGCATATGGCCGGTTAGACACCGAGGTTGGTACTCAGGCGCCGGCACCCTCGGTCCTGGCCCGTGACGGTTGCACCCGGAGCAGCCGCGCCGGGCGTTCGGGCAGCAGGCCCGCGAATGTGGCCGCGATCACCGGCCAGATCATCCTCTACCCTGTGGCCACATGTCCTCAGTGAAGCTCGCGCTGGCTATCTGCGTGGCGGCGATCTCGCTCTCAGCGTGTGGCACCTCGGCCAAGCCCCAAGCGGGCACGCTGCATGCGGCGAGCGTGAACCGAAAGGGCGTCGACGATGCCCGCAAGACGCACGTGGAGTGTCTGCGCCAGGAGCACATCCCGGTGTCGGAGTTCGACCGCACCTGGCTCCAGGTAGGCACAAAGCCCTCCGGACCGACGATCCAGTTCACGCCCACTCCGGGAGCGGCCCAGGAGCTTCAGATCGACGGACAGGTGGAGGGCGCCGAAGTGATCGGAAGCGCGCTTCTGTACCCCAACCAGGCATCGGACTCGCTGCTGCAGAAGGTCGAGGACTGCGTCGCCAAGGGAGTCACCGGGTAGCCAAGCTCGCCGTCGTCTTGGCTCTAGCCGGCGCGCTGATCCTGGGTGTGGTGCTCACGAGCAGCGGCCACCACGCTTCGTCGTCGCCGCCCGGCGCGACCGTCCGCCACCAGCGCCCGGGAGCCGCCCGCCCGCGCCGCGCCACGCTGACGCCCGTCCCGCGCTCGGCCACCAAGCTGCTCGGCCAGCGGATCATGGTCGGCATGTCCGGGACCTCGCCACCGGACTGGCTCCTGCGGGCGGTGCGCGGGGGACGAGTCGGCTCGGTGATCCTGTTCGCCCAGAACATCGTCTCCAGGCGCCAGACCCTGGCCCTGACCGGGGCGCTGCAGCGGGCCTCCCGGGCCGGAGGCAATCCGGAGTTGCTGATCGCCGTCGACCAGGAGGGCGGCCAGGTCAAGCGAATTGCCTCCGGCCCACCCAGCCTGTCTCCGCCGCAGATGGCGGCCACCCACAACGTCGCCATCGCCGCTCGCCAGGGTGAAGCCACCGGCCGCTTCCTCAAGCGCTGGGGGATCAACATGGACCTGGCCCCGGTGTCGGATGTCCCCACCTTCGCGGGCGCGTTCATCTGGAATCAGGGCCGGGCCTTCTCGTTCAACGCCGACGAGGTCGCCAGGTTCGCCACCGCGTTCGCCCTCGGCCTCCAGTCCGCCGGCGTGGCCGCCACCGGCAAGCACTTCCCGGGCCTCGGCTCGGCGGCCGTCGACACCGACTTCAAGCTCCAGGAGCTGACGCCCACCCCGGCCCAGCGCGCCGCGGCGCTCAAGCCCTACGAGCGGATGATCCCGCGCGGCCTGGACGCGGTCTTGGTGGCGCTGGCCGGCTTCCCGGCCCACGACCCCAGCGGCGTCCCGGCGGCGCTGTCGCGGCCGATCATCCAGAACCTCCTGCGCCGCCAGCTGCAGTTTGAAGGCGTCACCCTCACCGACGGGCTGGGGGCGCCCACCGGGCACAGCGAGCGCGTCGCCGGCGTGCTGGCGGCCCGCGCCGGAAGCGACATCCTGCTCTATTCAGACTCGGCTCCGGGCGAGCTGGGCGCGCTGAAACGGGCCTTGCAGACGGGACGGCTGAGCCGGGCAAACGCCGACTCCTCGTATCGGCGCATCCTCGCGCTCAAGCGCAAGCTGGGACTTTCGTGACACGGCGCCCTCTACAATTCCCGCGCGAAGCCCGCCCTCCGCGCGCGCTTGTCGGCGTCCTCGCGCTCGGCGCGCCGGTTCACCGGGCGCTACCGCACCCATAGCCAGCCGAGCCAGAGGCTCGCAACGCTCCCAGCCCGTGTCCCGCCGACCGCTCGCCAACATGCTCTCTGCCTCCACGACGGAGTTCCCCGCCACGAGCGCCCCGGCCGCTCGGGCCCGCAGTCGCGACCAATCCGGCGCCTGGTGGCCGGTGTCGGCCGGTCGCTTCTACCTGGCGCTGGCCATCGTCGCGCTGATCATCGGGGCGCTGTCGCTGCTGATCCCGTCCACCCCCAGCTACGACCCGTGGGCGTGGATTATCTGGGGCCGCGAGATCGTCCACATCAACCTCCAGACCACCGGCGGCCCCTCCTGGAAGCCGCTGCCGATGATCTTCACGGTCCCGTTCGCCCTGTTTGGCAACGCCGAGCCCAACCTGTGGCTGGTCATCGCCCGCGCCGGGGCGGTGGCGGCGGTGGTGATGGTCTTCCGCCTGTCCTTCCGGCTCACGCAACAGATCGGCAGTTACTTCACGCGGGCGGCCGCCGATCCGGGCCGGCTGACGCGGATCGCGCCGGCGCTGCTGGCCGGAACGATCGCCGCGGTGGGTTTGGCGCTCTCGGGCGGCTACATCTCAGACAACGCGCTCGGCTACTCCGAGGGGCTGGCCACGGCGCTGATGTTGGTCGCGATCGAGCGCCACCTCGACGGCCGGCCGCGGCAGGCGTTCGCGGTCGGCTTCTTCGTCGCGCTCGACCGTCCCGAGATCTGGCTCTTCTGGGGGCCCTACGGACTGTGGCTGTTCTGGAAGGACCCGGGTGCGCGCAAGCTCGTGATCGCGCTGTTTTTGCTGATCCCGGTGTTCTGGTTCTTGCCCGAGTACTGGGGCTCGGGACACTTCCTGCGTGGCGTCAACCGGGCCCAGCACCCACGCTCCAACAGCCTGGCGTTCGCCAAGAGCCCGTTCATTTCGGAGCTGGTCGACGCGGCCTGGCCCACGATCCTGCTGCGCATCAAGCTCGCAGCCGCGGTGCTCGTCGGTGTGGCGGCGGTGGTGCTGTTCCGCGGCTGGCGCCGCGACGGGCCGGCGGCGTTCCGGGCGCCGCAGGCTCGAGCCCAACTGGTGGCCGCGCTGGCCGGGCTTGCCGGCCTGGTGTGGTTCGTAGTCATCGCGACCCTGACCCAGATTGGATTCTCGGGCAACAACCGCTATCTGGTCATCGGCTCGGCGCTGGTGGAGGTGTGCGGCGCGGTGGCCTGGGGCTGGGCCGCGCAGGAGATCGGCAACCTCGCCGGGCGCCTGCTCAGCCGGGGCCGTCAGGCGAGCGCTTTTGTCGCGCGGGCGGGATCGTGGTCGGCCCTGGCCGGGGTGGCCGCCGTGTTCGCGATGCTGCCCTCGTGGGTCGGATTCGACCTGATCTCCATCCCACGCACACACGGCTCCCTCGTTTATCAGGCACATTTGCGTCGAGGCTTGACCAGGCTGGTCGATCAATACGGCGGCCCCCAGAAGATGCTGCGCTGCGGAACCGTGATGACCGAGGGCTTCCAGGTCCCGATGGTCGCCTGGACGCTCGGCGTCCACACGCTGCAGATCCAGGCGCCGCCGTCCGCCGGCGAACCCCCGGAAACGGCCCCCAACGTGATCCTGCAGACCCGCGACACGCGCAGCGCGTCGCTGCTGCCGCTCGTGCACTCCTGGCCCTCGGTGCACTACACCTATGTCGGCAGCCAGGGACCGTTCAATCTCTTCACCCACTGCCGGGGGTAGCGTCCTGATGGCGACCGTCACCGCTCCGCAACCAGGCGCGCGCGAGGCGCAAGAGCGAAGGGAATTCGACCTGTGGCTCCCGGACCGGCTCGCCGGCGTGCCCATCTGGCTGGTGGCCGGGGCAGTCGTGCTGCTGGTCACGGCGGTCTCAGCCTGGCTGCGCTCTCGGTATCTGAGCGGACAGTTCTGGATGGACGAGGGGCTGTCGGTGGGGATCTCGTCCCATTCGCTGGTCTCGATCCCGCACGTGCTGCGCCACGACGGCTCGCCACCTCTCTACTACCTGCTGCTGCACGTGTGGATGAGCGTGTTCGGATCCAGCGAGGTATCGACCCACACCCTGTCGCTGGTCTTCGGGCTGCTCTGCATTCCGGTCGGCACCTGGGTGACCTGGGACCTGTTCGGCCGCTGGCCCGCCTCGATCGCGCTGGTGCTGTTCGCGCTTAACCCGTTCATCACCGCCTACAGCCAGGAAACACGGATGTACTCGCTGATGGCGCTGCTCGGGCTGCTGGCCACGTTCGGATTCATCAAGGGCTTTATCTACCGACGGCGGCGGTACCTGATCCTGTTCACGATCTGTCAGACGCTGATGCTCTACACCCACGCCTGGGGCGCGTTCTTCGGCGTCGGGGCGGGGGTCGCGTTCCTGGTCGTGTGGCGCGCCAGCGACGACCGGCGCGCGGTGCTGCGCGACGGCGTGCTGGCCTTCGGGGGCGCCGCCCTGTTGTTCTTGCCCTGGCTGCCGACGTTTCTCTACCAGGCCACCCACACCGGCTCGCCCTGGGACCATGCCCCCAACTTCGGCGCCCCGGTCCAGATCTCGCGCAACCTGATGGGCGGCGACCGCGCCACCGTGGCGCTGGTGCTGGCCTCGGCACTCGGACTGGCCACGATGTTCACACGCAAGTGGCGGACCCGCGAGTCGTTGACACTGTGGACGCTTTTGCTCCTGCCGATCGGCACGCTTGGCTTTGGCTGGATCCTCTCGCACATTTCGCCGGCCTGGGCCTACCGGTACTTCGCCCCGATCCTCGGCGCGCTGTTGCTGCTGGCGGCGCTGGGCATGGCCCGGGCCAAGGTGGTCGGCCTGATCGCCCTGATCCTGGTCATCGTCTTCTGGGCCAACCCGGCCAGGCTGGCGCCGCATTACAAGAGCGACATGCGCGACATCGCGGGCGAGATCGGCCCGCGGCTGCACCGAGGGGATCTGGTGATCCTCGGCCAGCCCGAGTCGGTGCCGCTGGCCTGGTACTACTTCCCGGCCGGCTTGCGGTTCGCGGACACGACCGGGCCCAGCTCCGATCCACAGTCAATGAACTGGGTCCACGCCCTGGACCGCCTCAAGCACGCCAATCCCACCCGTACGCTGGGGAAACTGATTGCTACGCTGAAGTCCAACCAGCAGGTCGTGTTCGTGCGCCCCCTGACCGAGGGAGCGCAGAACTGGGGGGCGCCGTGGACCCAGCTGATCCGGCGGCGCTCGGCCCAGTGGGGGGCGCTGCTCGCCTCCAACCCGAGCCTGAAAGCGGTCGCGTGGGCTCCGCACAATTACCGCGGTGCGTGCTGCGTAGCCGACAGCGCAGTTCTGTATAGAAAGCTCTGACCCTAGTGACAACTCAGCCTCAGGACGCCGCGGCCCTCGGCGCCGAGATCACCGCCGAGCACCCGGTGGTCGTGCTGGGGGCAGGCCCGGCCGGACTGACCGCCGGGTACTTGCTGGCCAAGCAGGGCAAGCCCGTGATCGTGCTCGAGTCGACCGATCAGATCGGCGGCCTGGCCCGGACCGAGGTCCGTGACGGCTACCGCTTCGACCTCGGCGGCCACCGCTTCTTCACCAAGGTCAAAGAGGTCGACGACCTCTGGCACGAGATCATGAAGGAGGAGTTCCTGCGCCGCCCTCGCCGAAGCCGGATCTACTGGAACAACAAGTTCCTCGAGTACCCGCTGCAGGGCGTGGACGTGATCCGCAAGCTCGGCCCGGTGGAGCTGTTCCGGTGCGGGATGTCCTACCTGTGGGCCGCCATCAAGCCCAAAGGCCGCGAGGAGACGTTTGAGCAGTGGGTCTCAAACCGCTTCGGCAAGCGCCTTTACCAGCACTTCTTCAAGACCTACACCGAAAAGCTGTGGGGCGTCCCCACCGACGAGATCCGGGCCGAGTGGGCCGCCCAGCGGATCAAGGGCCTGTCGTTCTTCAGCGCCGCCCGGGCCGCCTTCTTCGGCAACAAGGGCGACAAGATCAAATCGCTGATCTCGGAGTTCAATTACCCGCGCTATGGACCGGGGCAGATGTGGGAGCAGATGGCCGCCGATATCCGGGAGCACGGCGGCGAGGTGCGTCTCAACGCGCCGGTGACGCGCCTGCGGATCGAGGGTGGCAAGGTCCTCGAGCTCGTCGCCGGCGGCGAGACGCTGCGGCCGGCCCACGTGATCTCCTCGCTGCCGCTGCGCACCACGGTGGGGATCGCCGAACCCGAGGCGCCCGGCGAGGTGCGCGACGCCGCCTGGGGCCTGCGTTACCGCGACTTCCTCACCGTCTCGCTGGTCATCGGAGGGACCGACAACCTGTTCCCCGATAACTGGATCTACATCCACCAACCGGGGGTGCGGGTGCTGCGGATCCAGAACTTCCGCTCGTGGAGTCCGTGGATGGTGCCCAACGACACCGACGCGTCCGTCGGTATGGAGTACTTCTGCTTCGAGGGCGACGACCTCTGGAGCTCGTCGGACGAGCAGCTGGTGGAGCTGGCCAAGTACGAGCTCGAGAAGCTCGGGCTGGCGCGGGCCGACGCGGTCAAGTTCGGGTTCGTGGTCCGGGTCCACAAGGCCTACCCGATCTACGACGTCGAGTACGGCGAGCGGGTGGCGACGATCCGCGACTGGCTGGCTCAGATTGACAACCTGACCCAGGTCGGGCGGAACGGTCTGCACCGCTACAACAACTCCGATCACTCGATGCTCACGGCGATGCGCGCGGTCGACAACCTGCTGCTCGGTACCCACCACGACATCTGGGCGGTCAACGTCGAGAGCGTGTATCACGAGGAGGACACCGAGAACCAGGATCCCTACCGGAATCCGCCTTCCACGCCCGCGATGGAGCAGCCGCTCGCATCTGAACGGTGAGGGTCGCGATGGGTCGACGGGGCGTTGCCCTGGGTGTGGTGTTCACGATCGGGCTCGCGGGTCCGTCGGGGGCGCTGGCGGCCAAGTCGCATACGACCACGGCCGGCGCTGCGGCGTCTGGCGGCGGGTCGGCGGCTTCGGCGCCCTCCCCGGTGACCCCGGCCGGCGCCTCGGCCAACCCCTCGGGGGCGGGTAACCCGCTGTCGGGCTTCCCCAGCCCGCAGGTGAGCACGGCCAGCACTCCGGCCCAGCCGGTCGCGCCCGTGACCACGAGCTCGTCGGGGTCCACCGGCCTGGCCGGCAACAGCGCGCTTGTGATCGCGATCGGCGCCGTGGTCGTGCTCGCCGGAATCTCGCTGTTCATCTGGCGCGACGCCCGCCGCCGCGCTCCGGTCAAAGCCGGGGGCGGCGGCCTCGACGGGCGCGGCCGGGCGGGGTCCAAGCCGCCTCCCAAGCCGCGCAAGCTCAGCCCGGCCGAGCGCCGGCGGCGCAAGCGGGGCCGCGCCCGGCGATAGCTCGCGGTCACGCCCTGGCTGTATGCGGTGTGAAAAGCGGGCCGTCACCCGCCGCCTCATCCCCCGCTCGCTCGCAACGCCCGCTTGGCTCGCATCAGCTGGCGCTCCACGGTCCGCCTGGTCGCGCCGGTGTAGCCCGCCATCTCGGCGTAGCTGAGACCGAGTCCCTGGAGCCAGAGGAGACGCTGCTGGCGCGGGGGCAGCGCTCTGATCTCGTCGAGCTTGGCCCGGAACTCGGCGATCTGGTCGGGCGCCGCCGGGAGACATACGGGGCTCGCCGGCGCCGGGTCGCGAGTGTGCAGCTCGTCCAGCGGCAACTCGCGAACGGTGTCCTGGAGCAGGCTCAGCGCTTCGCGATTGGCCGTCGTGACCAGCCACGGGAATGCGGCCTCGCGTCGGATGGCGCCCCAATGTCGTAGCAAGCGGCTCCACGCGATCTGACAAGCATCGTCGATTACCGCGTCGGGGGCGCGCACCGAGAAGCGGACGATCTGGCGCAGCGAGCCGGCCAGGATCCGGTAGAGCTCGCCGATTTCGTCCGGCGCCGATTTGCCCTCTACGCTAGCCGTCATAATGCTCTCCTCTTGAGTCTAATTGAGACTAAGTAGTTACAACCCAATCTAGCACAGAGTTATTTGGCTCAGTAGAGTTGTCTCTACTCAGTTGCCTCAAACGAACTCAGGAGGAAGCCGTGCTGCTAGCTGTCCCAGCGCCGCTGATTGCGGTCTCTGCCCACCCGGACCTCCACGGCCTTCCCGGGAGCAACGTCCTGCAGCAGCTCGTCAACGGCGCCGAGGCGTGGGCTCTGGCGATCGCGCTCCTCGGAGCGTTCGTCGGCGCCGGGCTGTGGGCGGTCGCGTCACATACGCACAACCATCACTACGCCGCGCGGGGGCGGATGGCGGCGCTGATCTCGGCGGCGGCGGCGCTGATCGTGGGCGCGGCGCCGGGCCTGGTCAACTTCTTCCAGCACCTGGGGACGACTGCGCGATGATCGGTCGCCTGGGCAAGCCGGTTGCGCTGCTCGCGGTGCTCTTCACGGCCGGGGCGTGGGCCGCGCCCCCACCGGCCGATGCGCTCAACGTGGCCAAGCCGATCTGCACGCTGGCCGGGCTGGTCAGCGGCGTGGCCGGGAAGGTTTGCTCGGCGGCCAGCCACGCGGGCAATGCGCTGAAGGCTGGCAAGAAGCTGCTTGGCGGACATGTCGGGGGCGCGCTGAAGGCGCTCACGGGCGCCGGTACCGCCGCCAAGGCTCTGACGGCCGGCGCGGTCCTGGCCTCGCTTGTTGTCTGGGTCGCCGGGGGCGCCCGGCTCCTCCTGGACGCGACGGCCAAGGTGATCTCGACGACCACCCGCCCTCAGCTTCAGAGCACGTGGTTCTCGTCCACCTACTGGCGAATGGCGGCGATCTCCGCCCTGCTCACGCTGCCGTTTCTGTTCGCGGCGGCAATCCAGGCGGTGCTGCGCTCTGACATGACCCTGCTCGCGCGCTCGACGCTTGGCTACCTGCCGCTCGGAATGCTCGCGGTCAGCATCGCCGCGCCCGTCACGACGCTGCTGCTGGCCGGCTCCGACGAGCTGTCAGCCATCGTGTCGCAGGCCGCGGGCGGGGCCGGCGGGGCGTTCCTGACGCGGGTCGGAGCATTGTCAGCCGGACTTGGCGCCCTCAGCGGCTCGACGTTCGTCCTGATGTTCGTCGCGGTGTTGACCGTCGGCGCGACGGTCGCCCTCTGGATCGAGCTCTTGATTCGGGCGGCGGCGGTGTATGTCGTCGTGCTGATGCTGCCGCTGTTCTTTGCCGCGCTCGTGTGGCCGGCGCGGCGGGTGTGGGCGATCAGGGCCGTGGAGCTGCTGGTGGCGCTGATCCTGTCGAAGTTCGCGATCGTCGCCGTGTTGTCACTGGGCGGCGCCGCGCTCGGACATACGACCGTTCCCAGTGCGGCCCAGATGCTCGAGGGAGCCACGCTCGTGCTCCTGGCGGCGTTCTCCCCCTGGGCCCTGCTGCGGTTGCTGCCCCTGCACGAGCTGACCAGCGGCCTCGACGGCCTTCGATCCCGTCCTCAATCTCTGGCCTCCACCGAAACCCGCGCTGCGGAGGCGTCGGACATCGCGCAGGCACTGGTGCGCCAGCTGGGGGCGGGCACGCCAGACGCCGGTGCTGGGGCCGAGGACGCGGCCCCGGCCGACGCGGTCGTGCGCTCGCTGGACGACAACACAGCGAGCGCGGACGCAACGAACGGCTCGGGCCCCGCGCCGCGGGTCGACGGCGCCGGGCGCTCCGCGGAGCCGTCGGGCTCGACTGAGCGGTCGCCGGAGCCCTCCGGGCCCAACGGTGGGGCGTCCGGTTTGACCGGGGGGTCCACCGAGCCGTCCGGCCCCGCCGGGGAATCGCAGGAGCCGTCCGGCTCGAACGGGCGGTCCCAGGGGCCGTCCGGCTCGAACGGGCGGGCGGCGCAAGACGCTGGGTCAGCCGCAGAGACGCCGCCCGCTTCCGAGTCCGAGCCCCGGCTCCCGGGGATGGAGCCCTTCTACCGGCAGGACAACGCCAGCCGGCGCCCGATCGAGATCGTCGAGGGCTTGCTGCGCCCCGGTCCGGTGCACGAGCTCGCGGAGCCGCCGCAGCCCCCAGACGGCGAGCCGGAGCCCGAACCTGCGCTCGAGAGCACCCGCGACGACCACGACCCGCGGCCGCCCGCCCAGGAGCCACCCGAGGGCCACCTGTGACCGAGCGGCGCCTCACCTATGCCTTCGGCCCGCTTGAGCGGCGGGGGATCTTCGGACCGGTGCGGGGCGGTCAGGCCCTCCTGCTGGCCAGCGGCATGCTGGTTGCGATCGTCCTCATCGATCGCGCGCCGACGGCCGCTGGAGCTCTGATCGCGCTGCTGGTGGGCGCGATCGCGGCCGCGGCGAGCTTTGCTCCGCTCGCCGGGCGAACCGCCCAGGAGTGGGCGCCGATCGCGGGCTCGTTCGCGACGCGATCAGTGAGCGGCCGGCTGCGCTTCCGGTCCTCCGCGCCGATGCTCGGCAGCCTCACGCGCGGGCTGGGACATAGAAAGACACCGCGGCTGGACGGGACGCCGGCGCCGCTCGTGCAGCTATCGGATCCGGCCCCGGATGCTCCCGTCCAGTTGCGCGGCGTCCGGATCGTCGAGGCCTCGTATCGGGAGCGCGCGATCGGCGCGCTCTCAGAACAATCCGGACGACGGCTGACCGCTGTGCTGGCGTGCCGCGTGGTGGCCTTCTCGCTGCTCGATTCCGAGGCCCAGGAGCGCCGCCTGGCCCGCTGGGGCGTTGTCCTGTCGGGCGCGGGCGGATCTGCGGTCAGGCGCCTGCAGTGGATCGAGCGGACCGCCCCGGCGCAGGGCGACGAGCTCGCCCGCTGGGTCCACGCCGAGCGCGATCCCGCGGTCCCGCCTCGCGGCACGCCGATGATCGAGTCCTATCTCGAGCTGATCGGGACCACGGCCAGGGTCACGCAGGAGCACGAGATCCTGGTCGCGGTTCAGGTCGATGCGCGCCGGGTGCGGGATCACGGACACAGCGGCCCTGCCACCGCGCTCGTGGAGGAGACCGAGCGGGTGGCCAAGGGACTGGAAGCCGCCGAGGTCACCGTTCTCGGGGCGCTCAGCGCCGGCCAGATCGCGCGGGCTCTGCGAACCGCCTTCGATCCCTACGCGCGTACCGAGCTGGCCAGCCTCGACGCCGCCGACCTCGAACGCGACGGCCTCGCCGAGCACGGCGCCTGGCCGCTGGGTACCCACGAGGGCTGGGATCACCACCGTACCGACGGCGCTTTGCACGCCACCTACTGGATCGCGGCCTGGCCGCGGACCGAAGTCTCACCGATGTTCATGAGTGCGTTGCTGGGCAGTTCGAGCGCGGTGCGCTCGGTGGCGGTCACATTCGAGCCGTTGCCGACCCAGCGCTCGATTCGGGAGATCGAGGCCGCCATCACCAAAGACAGAGCCGATCGCGAGCTCCGCACCCGCTTCGGTCAATCCGAGACCGCACGCCAGCGCCAGGCCCGCGAGTCGACGGCACGCCGGGAAGCCGAGCTCGCCGCCGGCCACGGGGAGGTCCGCCTGAGCGGCTTTGTCACCGTCTCCGGCCGCGACTCAGACGACCTGCGGCGATCGTGTGCCGAGGTCCTCGACCACGCCGCCCGGGCGCATCTCGAATTGCGCCGGCTGTACGGGCAGCAGGCCGATGCGTTCACGTTTACGCTGCCGCTGTGTCGGGGGCTGCGATGAGCGTCCGCGCAAGCGAGCGGATGAGATGAGCGTGCGCGCAAGCGAGCGCCCCGGTCACCGCTGCACCACTCGCCATGCCCAGGCGGTGTACCCGTTCATCACCGCAGGTGGACTCAGCGGCCGGGGCGTGTTCGTGGGTCGCGACGCCAGCGGGGCTGCGTTCTGTTACGACCCCTGGGTCCTGTACGGCGAGGGTGTGCTGGACGACCCCAACGTGATCGTGCTCGGCAAGCTCGGCCAGGGCAAGAGCGCCCTGGTCAAGACGCTGCTGTGGCGGATGCTGCTGTTCGGGCGCCGGGCGTTCGTGCTCGACGTCAAGCGCGAGTACGGACCGCTGTGCGCCGCGGTCGGGGTGCAGCCGATCTCGCTCGTGCCGGGCGGGAGCGTGAGGCTGAACCCGCTGGCCTCGCGCCCCGAGGAGCACGCTCAGCTCGAGCTCCTGCGGGCGGTCACCGTGACCGCGCTCGGCGGTCCCCTGACCCAGCTCGAGGCCGGCGCGCTGCGCGAGGCGCTGCGGACGGTGCGCACGCGTGGCGGCTCCGAACCGACTCTCCCCGAGATCGCAGCGATCCTCTTCGCGCCGGTCGCCGAAATGGCCCAGCGACTGCAGACCACGCCCCACCGGCTGGCCGCCGACGCCCGCCGCGCGGCGCTGGCGATCCAGGATCTGTGCGAGGGGCCGCTGAAGGGAATGTTCGACGGACCCACCACGCCCGCGGTGCGCGAGCACCTGGCGGCCAAGCTGCTGGTGCTCGATCTGCACGCGGTCCGCGACTCGCCGGCGGTCGGCATTCTGATGGCGTGCGCGACGGCTTGGATCAGTGCTCTGCTGGCACGCACGGCCGAGCGACCGGGCCGGGAGCGATTGATCAACGTGGCTGACGAGTCGTGGAAGATCGTCCAGCACACCGGGCTCGGCGAGTGGTTTCAGTCCAACTTCAAGCTCGCCCGCCAGTTCGGCGTGATGAACCTGGTCGTGCTCCACAAGCTCGCGGATCTCCACGCCGCCGGCGACGCCGGTTCGCGCGCGGCCCGGATCGCCGAAGGATTGATCGCCGACGCCTCGACACGTGTCGTCTACCACCAGGACGAGAGCCAGATCCCGCTCACCCGCTCGCTGCTCGGCCTGTCCCGGAGCGAGGCCGAGCTGATCGCGATGCTGTCCGCCGGTCAGGCGCTGTGGCGCGTGGGCGCCCGTTCGTTCGTCGTCCAGCACTACCGCTCGCGGATCGAGTCGCAGATGACCAACACCGACACCGGGATGAACGCGACCGTGACCACGTTGGGGCGGCGATGAATCGCGCCCAGACCAGCGGCGGGATCTCCGATGCGGTGATGCTGGCGCTGGTCGGTGGCGTGGTGGGGCTCGCCGTCGCGGTGTGGCTGTGGGGAGGCCTGGCCGGCACCCTGTTCGGCGGCGGGTGGCCCCGAATCGCCCCCGGGCAGCTGCTGGCCGTGCTCGTCCGGCTGCCCAGCCGGCTGTCTGATCCGGCCGGCGCGTGGCCGTCGGGCGCGCGGTCACGGCTCCCGCCAGCAGCCGAGTTCTACGCCGCGCTGGGGATACTCGTCGCCGGCGGCGGAGCCGTGCTCGCGGCCGCGGCGCGGCTGGGCCTCGCGGGCCACGCCGCCCGCAGACGGCCCGGGGCCCGCTGGGCCCAGGGAACCGAGCTGCGTGCGCTGCGCGGCTCGCGGCGCACCGGTCGTCTGACGCTCGGGCGCCATCGCGGACGGCTGCTGTACGCCGAGGAGCGCCACGCACTGGTGGCGTTCGGTCCACCGCAATCGGGAAAGTCGGCGGGGCTCGCGGTTCCGGCGCTGCTGGAATGGGACGGGCCGGCGATCGCCTCCTCGATCAAGACCGATCTGCTGGCCGCCACCGTCAAACGCAGACGGGCCCTCGGACCGGTGCTGGTGTTCGACCCGTTCGGCCTCGCCGGTGGCGAGTCGCACAGTTGGTCACCGCTGCGCTGCGCGCGGTCCTGGGACGGCGCGCTCGAGTCCGCGTGGAGGCTGGCCGCCGCCGCCGAGCTGGACCAGCGCGGCGTCGAGGGCGGCGACTTCTGGGCCGTGGCCGCCGAACAGCGGCTCGCGCCGCTGCTGTTCGTGGCCGCCGCCGGCGGCCTCGGGATGGACGCCGTCGTCCGCTGGGCCTACGGCCAGGGCGGCCGCGAGCTCGACGAGACCGTCGCCGGGCTGACGGGCTCGGCACACGACCGCGAGCAGCTCGAAAGCGCGCATGCCGCCTACGACGCCCTGCGCGCGTTCGAGGCCCAGGCCGACCGCACCAGGACCTCGATCGAGGCCACCGCGCAGGGGCTGCTGCGTGCCTACCGGTTCAGTCGCGTGCTCTCCTCCACGCGACCCGGCGACGAGATCGTCCCCGACGCGCTGCTCAGCGAGCGCTGCACGCTGTACCTGATCGGTGACGCCAAGGCCTCCAAGCTGCTGAGGCCGATCTTCCTCGCGCTCGTGTCGGAGATCATCGATCGAGCCTACGAGCGCGCGACACTCGCCGGGGGGCGGCTCGAACTGCCGCTGCTGCTCTGTCTGGACGAGGCCGGCAACGTCGCTCCCCTGCCCAACCTGGCCGAGATCGCGTCGACCGCGCCCAGCCACAACATCCAGCTGGTGTCGATCTTCCACGACCTGGCCCAGGCCCGCAGCCGTTACGGCCGTCAAGCCGAGACCGTCGTCAACAGCCATCGCGCCCGGATGCTGCTCCCGGGGGTCGCCGATCTCGACACGCTGCGCTACTTCGCCGGCCTGGCCGGCGAGGAAGAGGCGCGCGATCTGTCCCGGACCACGGGGGCCGGCGCGGGCGGTGGCACCCGCACGAGCTCGGTACGGCGCCGGCCGCTGATCGCCCCCGAGGCCCTGCGCCAGCTGCCCAACGGGCACGCCCTGCTGCTCTACGGCCGTCTCGCCCCCGTCCAGGTGCGGCTGCGGATGTGGTTCGAGGACCGCCGGCTGCGCAAGCTCGCGTCCCCGTCATCATGAGCTGCCACGCGTCCGCGTCATCATGAGCCAGCACGAGTCTGCGTCACCATGAGCTGGCACGACTCCGGCGACGCGCCCGAAGACCCCCACCCCGACGACGATTGGGACGAGGACGACGGGGTCCGCTGGCCGATGACCTGGCGCGGCCTGTACCCCCGCGAGCGCTGGCTGTGGTTCGAGCGGCTGTGGAGCGATGTGTGTTCGCTGCGCGAGCGCTACCGGCTCGCGCTGCGCTCGGGCTGGTGGGAGGACGAGGTTCAGGTGGAGACGCTGGCGGCGCTGGCTGCCTGGGTGGAGCGCTACGACTCGGGCGAATGGGATGACCCGCCGGGCAAGCTGGCCCTGCTGTGCGACCTCGAGCGCGTCGCCTCGCTGCTGCGCGACGGGCTCGATCCGTTCCACCCCGAGCGGGATCGCAGCGCCTTCGTGCGCCACCTGAGCGCGCTCGGCTGCCAACCGCCGCCGTCAGAATGAGCGGGTGACACTCTTCCCGCTCGGCGCGGGGGTCACCCTCGCAGAGCTCGAACACGACCCCCATCCGACGCTTGCCCGCCTGCGTGAGCACGAGCCCGTGTCCTGGCTGCCCAGCC
This sequence comes from uncultured Solirubrobacterales bacterium, assembly GCA_963757015.1. Classification (GTDB taxonomy): domain Bacteria; phylum Actinomycetota; class Thermoleophilia; order Solirubrobacterales; family Solirubrobacteraceae; genus Palsa-465. The sequence goes on along the minus strand of CAVWQA010000006.1, from coordinate 149,960 downwards.
TCGACGGCTGGCTCGTGACCCGCCACGAGCTCGTGCTGGCGGCGATGCGCGACCACGAGACATTCACGGTCGATGATCCGCGCTTCTCGACCGCACAGGTGATCGGGCCGAGCATGCTGAGCCTCGACGGCAAGGAGCACGCCCGTCACCGAGCTCCGTTTACGGGACCGTTCAGGCCCTCCGCGGTCAAGGAGCGATTCGCCGCCGCCACGGCGCTGGAGACCGAGCGGCTGGTCGACGAGCTCGAACCGTCCGGGGGCGGAGAGCTGCGCCGCGGGTTCGCCGGCCCGATCTCGGCGGCGATCGTGACCCGCGCACTGGGTCTGGACCGAGACGAGGTCAACCAGGTGCTGGGCTGGTATGACGCGATCGTCGCCTCGGTGACCGAGATAACCGCCGGGCGCGGGCCCACCCAAGACGGCCAGCTCGCATTCACGGCCCTGGCGGAGCGCCTCGAGCGTGTGATCGTCACCGGCGGTCAAAGCTCGCTGCTCGGCGCCGCGGCCGCGGAGGCGACCCTCAACCACACCCAGATCATCTCCGACGCCGCCGTCCTGCTGTTCGGCGGGATCGAGACCACCGAGGGCATGATCGCCAACGCCGCCCTGATGCTGATGCAGCGCCCGGCCGAGCTCGCCCGAGCCCGGACCGACCCGGCCAGCCTCGACGCCGCGATCGAAGAGTCGCTGAGGCTCGAGCCGGCCGCGGCCGTGATCGACCGCTATGCGACCAAAGCGGTGCGGCTCGGCAAAGCGCAGATCGGATCCGGGGAGCTCGTGCGGCTCTCACTCGCGGGCGCCAACCGTGACCCGGCCGTGTTCACCGCTCCCGACAGGTTCGATCTGGACCGCTCCAACCGGCGCCACCTCGCCTTCGCCCAGGGGCCGCACGTGTGCGTGGGGGTCCACCTCGCCCGACTGGAGGCGCGCACGGCGTTGGCGACGCTGCTCTCGCGCCTGCCGCACCTGCGCCTCGATCCCGAGCGTCACGCCGAGATCCGGGGGCTGGTGTTCCGAAAGCCCCCGCGCCTTGATGCCCTGTGGTGAGGCGCGCTCTGCAATAGCGTTACCGCGAACCCCACCCCGAGGAGCCGCCGATGAAGCTGAGCGCCCGCAACAAACTTGCTGGAACCGTGTCTGACATCCGCCGCGGCGAGGCGATCGCCAACGTCACGATCGATGTCTCTGGCCAGCGTCTGGTCGCCTCGATCACCGTCGAAGCCGTCGAGGAGCTCGGCCTGGCCGAGGGAAGCAGAGTGACCGCGATCATCAAGGCGTCCGACGTGATCGTCGCCACCGACTGAAGGAGAACGCTCGCATGGCCCTCAGCGCACGCCAGCAGGATCGCCGCCACAACCGACCAATCAAGCTGGTCACGCATCTCGCCGGCGAGAACGAGATGCCAATCGACCGGCTGCCCGACAGCGGCACGGGTGTCGACACCGCCTACGAGTGGATCAGCAGCGAGCTGCTCCTGGACGGCCAGGCGCGACTGAACCTGGCCACGTTCGTCACCACCTGGATGCCGAAAACCGGGGCGCTGCTGATGGCCGAGACGGCCGACAAGAACATGATCGACAAGGACGAATACCCGGTCACGGCCGAGATCGAGGAGCGCTGCGTCAACATCCTGGCCGACCTCTGGAACTCACCCGAGCACGAAAGCGCCACCGGGTGCTCGACCACCGGGTCCAGCGAGGCCGCGATGCTCGCCGGGATGGCGCTCAAATGGCGCTGGCGCGAGCGGATGCGCGCCGCAGACAAAGCCACCGACCGGCCCAACATGGTGATGGGCGTCGATGTCCAGGTCTGCTGGGAGAAGTTCTGTCGCTACTGGGAGGTGGAGCCGCGGCTGGTGCCCATGGAGGGCGACACGTTTCACCTGACCCCCGACCGGGCCATCGCGCACTGCGATGAGAACACGATCGGCGTGGTTGCGATCCTGGGCTCCACGTTCGACGGCAGCTATGAGCCGGTCAAGGAGATCGCCGATGCGCTCGACCAGCTGGAGTCAGAGCGGGGGATCAATGTGCCGCTGCACGTCGACGCTGCCTCGGGCGGCTTCGTGGCGCCGTTTCTGGCCCCCGAGCTCGAGTGGGACTTCCGGATCCCGCGCGTGCAGTCGATCAACGCCTCCGGTCACAAGTACGGACTCGTCTACCCGGGCGTCGGCTGGGCGATCTGGCGGGACCAGGCGGCGCTGCCGCGCGAGCTCGTGTTCGATGTCAATTACCTGGGCGGGCACATGCCCACCTTCTCGCTGAACTTCTCGCGGCCCGGCAGCGAGGTCATCGCGCAGTACTTCATGTTCATGGCGCTCGGGCGCCAGGGCTTCACCGACACGATGCGGACCCTCCAGGAGATCGCCGTGTACACGTCGCAGGGCGTCTCCGAGCTCAGTCCGTACCGCCTGATCTCAAAGGGCGACGAGCTGCCCGTGTTCGCGTTTGCCCTGAACCCGGAGATCGAGAACTACACCGTGTTCGACGTGTCCGACCGGCTGCGGGAGCGCGGCTGGCTGGTGCCGGCCTACACGTTCCCGGAGAACCGTCAGGACCTGAGCGTGCTGCGCATCGTCGTACGCGCCGGCATGCACATGGAGATGGCCGACAAGCTGCTGGCCTTCCTGGACGAGCAGACCGAGGAGCTGCAGTCCCTGACGGCGCCCCTGCCGCAGCCCCCGTCCGGACCCAGGAAGGCGTTCGCGCACTGACCGGCCGCACCCGCCTTGCGACCGCCGTCGTGGCTACCGACGGCGTTGCGCACTGGCCGGCCCTACCGCCGGGGCGGCGGTCACGGCGGCGGCCGGTGGCGCGCCCCCGGCGGCCCCGGCTCGAACTGGTCGGCGGCCACGGCCCCGATCACCGTCTGCAGCCAGGCTCGCTCATCCTCGGGTGCATCGTGCATCCGGCGCCGCGCCCAGGCGGCCAGATCGCGGCGGGATCCGACCGCCGCCAGGGGCCCGGTGACCGCGTAGCGGCCGTCGGCGAGCACCCACAGGCCCCCTGGGTGGTCGCGGCGAATGCGCAGCTGCTCGATGACCTCCTGACCCGCCACCGCGTGGGGGCGCGCGACGTCCCCGTCGCGATCCTCGTTCCAGGACCACACCGAGAAGATCGCCCGTCGCCCGGCCAGCGGCCGGGGCGGCCGGGGCGGTGGCCCGATCGGCCCCGTCCGCCAGCGGCTGATAAGCGCCCGCACCAGGTGCGCGGACTCCTCGCTGATCAACACGTGAAGCTCGTCGCCGGCCAGAAGGCGGGTCGATCCGCGCGGCGGTATGGCCTTGTCACCCCGGACGATGACGTTGACCACGGCATCCCTCGGCAGACCGAGGTCGCGTATGTGCGCGCCGTCAATCGCGTCGCCGGGAGCAACCGGGTACTCGAGCACTTCGGCGCCCAGCCGCTGGATTGTCCCCGACTCGGTGATTGGGCGCGGCAGGGCGGGCTCGGTCGTCGTCACCCTTAGGCGGCGGGCGAGGCCTTCGAAAGTCGACCCCTGAATGAGAGTCGAGACAAGGACCGCGAAGAACACGAGGTCGAAGTACTCGACGCTGTGCTCGACGTGGTCGATCACCGCGAAGGTCGCCAGCACAACCGGGACGGCACCGCGCAGCCCGGCCCAGCCGAGGACCACCCGCTCGCGCCAGCTGTAACGCAACGGGAGCGTGGCGACCGCGACGGCGAGCGGCCGTGCGACGAGTACCAGCACGACCGCGAGCACGGTGCCTTTGAGCGCAACCGAGGGGAGTCGAGACGGGAATACGAGCAGCCCGAGGGTAAGGAACATCGCCACCTGCGCGACCCATCCCAGGCCCTCGTGAAAGTTGACGATCGTCCGCTCGGCCGGAACGTCCGCGGAGCCCACCATCAATCCCGCGAGGTAGACGGCGAGAAAGCCCGACCCGTGCAGCGTGTCTGCGCCGCCGTAGGCCAAGGCGGCGACCGTCAGCGAGGCGACCGGATACAGCCCGGCCGTCGCGAGGCGGACATGGCGCAACGCGTACACGGAGACCACGCCGACCAGCGCTCCGATGGCAAGCCCGATCCCGACCTCGCGGACGAATAGCACGACGAAATCGGCGGCGCCGTAGCCGGGCTTGATCAGCAGGTCGATGAACCCGAGCGTGAGCAGCACCGCGACTGGGTCATTGAAGCCGGACTCGCCCTCGAGCGTGCGTGCGAGCTTGCGTGACAGCGTGGAGCCGCGCAGCAGCGCGAAGATCGCGGCGCCGTCAGTCGAGGACACGATCGCTCCGAGCAGCAGCCCCTCCTTGATCGGAAGTCCGAACAGCCCCGCCGCGGCGAAGCCGACGACGGCGGCCGTGATCACGGTCCCAACCGTCGCCAGGGACACGGCTCCGCCCAGCACGGGGCGGATCTGCAACAGACCGCTCGTGAGCCCGCCCTCGAACAGCACCAGGGCGAGCGCGATTACCCCGATCGTGCGCGCCAGGCGGTAGTCGTTGAACGTGATCCAGCCCAGCGCATTTGAGCCGAGCAGCATCCCGACGCCGAGAAACAGCACCAGGCTCGGGACGCGCAGCCGCGCAGCCAAGAACGACGCCACGAGTCCGGCGGCCAGCAGCGCGCCGGCAGCGAGGATGAGTTGGCCATCGGCCACGCCCAAACCATTGCAGCCGCCGCCCCCGCCGGCGCTCAGGCGACCCGCGCCCCGCCGTCCCGGCTAGATCGCGGTCGCGAGCCGGCGCCCCGCCGCGCCGAGCTCGGCGATCGTCCCGGCCTCGGTCACCGTTTCCAGGTCGAGCATCCGCGCCCCGAAGGCGTCAAGCTCACTGGTCCCGACGACGGCATGGCAGGGAACTCCGGCCTGGCGAGCCCGGATGGCGACCTCGGACACCGCCTTGCCGGCCAGGCTCTGGCGGTCCAGCTTCCCCTCTCCGGTGACCACGGCGCGGGCGCTGCGCATGCGGGCGTCAAAGCCGACCGCGTCGAGCACGAACGATGCGCCCGCCACCAGCTCGGCGCCGAAGGCGGCCCACAGGCCACCGGACAGGCCACCGGCCGCACCGGTCATCGGGATCCCGCGCGGGTCGCGAGGCAGACGGCGGGCGAGAGCGTTCAGCCGCCCGGTGAGCCGCCGGACGTCGTCGGGCGACGCGCCTTTCTGGGGCCCGAACACACGTGCGGCCTCCTCGAAGGGCGTCCGCACGTCGCACAGCACGATGATCCTGGCCCCGTGCAGCCCGCCACCGCGCTCGATCGCCCGGATGGCGCCGGCGCCGCCGTCGCTGGTGGCGCTCCCACCGACGCCCAGATAGACGACCTTGGCCCCGGCTTGCACGGCGCCCAGGATCAGCTGGCCCGTTCCGGCCGTGCTCGCGGCCCACGCGTCGCGCTCGGATTCACTGACCAGGTTCAGGCCGCTGGCCGCGGCCGTCTCCAGGATCGCCTCCGAGGCGCCGATCGCGAACCGCGCTTCGATCTCGCGGCCCAGCGGATCAGTGACGAATGCGCTGCGCGACTCGGCCCCGAGCGGGCCCTCGAGCGCGGCCAGCGTGCCCTCCCCGCCGTCGGCCACCGGGCACAGATCGACCGGGCGCCCGCCCTGCTCGAGGCCCTCGCCGATTGCGGCCGCGACCTCGGCCGCGGCGAGCGTACCCTTGAACGAGTCTGGAGCGACGAGCACCGTGTGAGGGACGCCGACGATCGAGCTCACGCCACGAGTATCGTCATTCCCCTAGGACTGCATCTGCTCGATCCGGCACTCGTCCGGCTGCTTGTCATCGCGCCAGCGCAGGATCCTCGTGCCGTGCCGGATACGACCGTCGCTGACGTGGTCGAAGGTGACCTCGACGACCAGCTCGGGGCGCAGCGAGATCCACTCGAGCTCCTTCTCGCTCTTCCAGCGGCTCGGGTCGCCGTGACCGCGCTCCCCGGTCTCATAGGGCGCGAGCTTGCCCACCAGCGCTCGTTTCTCGGCCGCACGCAGCCCCGAGGAGTGGCCGACCACGTGCAGCTCACCGCGCTCGTCGTACAGACCCAGGATCAGCGAGCCGACGGTGTCGGGCTCCTTGCCGGGGCGGTAGCCGGCCACCACGGCATCGATCGTCCGCACCCGCTTGACCTTGACCATGCCCGTGCGCTGCCCCGGCAGGTAAGGCGCGCTCAGATCCTTGGCCACCACCCCCTCGCCGTCGGCAAACCAGGGCTCGGTCTGCGCCGGGTCGCGCGTCAGCGGCGTCAGCCCGATCCCCTTCTGGGTCAGCTCTTCGAGCATCGACCGCCGCTCGCTGAACGGCCGGTCCATCAGCTCACGATCCTCGAGCGCGAGCACATCGAAGGCGACATAGCGGGCCGGGGTCTGCTCGGCCAGCATCGTGATCCGGGACAGCGCCGGGTGGATGCGCTGCTGCAGAGCGCCGAAATCCTGCTGGCCGTCGGCGGCGTCGATCACGATCTCGCCGTCGATCACATAACGCCCGGACGGAAACGAAATCTCGGGGAAGTAGCGCCCGAGCGGCTTGGAGCCCCGCGATTGCAGCAAGAGCTCGCTGCCGTCGACGAACGCGATCGCCCTGAAGCCATCGAACTTCGGCTCATAGCTCCAGTTCTCGCCGAGTGGGAGCTCTTTGCCCGAACGGGCGAGCTGGGGCTCGATCGGCGGCTTGAGCGGCAGGGTCATGGTGCCCCGATCCTACCCCTGCGCGTGCTCCAACCGCGTGCGCAGGGGGCGCTCGCTACGATCGGGACCATGAGCACGGAGTCCGCGACCGCCGCCGAGCAGGAGTACCTGGAGTCGCTGTTCTGGCTGTATGAGGCCGGACTGCCGATGACCGGTGCCAACCTGGCCCGTGCCATGCGACTGTCGGCACCGACGGTGCACGAGATGATGGGCCGCCTCGAGCGCGACGGCTACGTGGAGCGCAACTCCGGGCGCGCGATCGAGTTCACGCCCGCGGGGCGCGAGCACGCCGAGCGAATCGTCGGTCGTCATCGGATGATCGAGCGCTTCTTGACCGATGTCGTCGGCGTGCCCTGGGACGACGTGCACGAGGAGGCCGAGAAGCTCGAGTATGCGATGACGCCCCGCTTCGAGGCCTACGTGCGTGGCGCCGTCGGTGATGCTCTCACCTGCCCCCACGGGCACCCGATTCGCGTCGGCGAGCGGATCGATGGGGTCCCCCTGGCCGACTGTGAAGTAGGAGCCGAGGTCAAGATCGTGCGCCTCGAGAACGAGGCCGAGGACCTGCTGCACTATCTCAAGGCGGCCGGAGTGCAACCGGGCATGGAGGGGACGGTGGTCGCCAACGACGGCGACCAGGTCCAGGTGAGCTCGGGCGAGACCACCGCGACAGTCACGGCCAGCGTCGCCGAGACCGTGTCGGTGCTGGCCGACCCGTCGCCGCCGCCGCGCACCGCGCTGCCCGAGCAACTGGTGATCGGCAAGGAGCGCTACGGCCGCTGAGCGGCCTGCCGGCGGCGGCCCGCTCCGTCGACGCCGACGCTGAGCGCGTCAAGCAGCCTCCCGCCCACCCCCAGCCGTCAGCCACGTTCTGATCTGCTCGTAGACCGCGGGGTGGTTGAGCAGATCGAAATGGGTGGCGCCGCCGATATGGCGGTAGCGGTCGATCTCGAAGCGCCTCCGCTCCCCCCGCCGGCCCTGAGCCCAGGCGCTCGAGCGCAGCACCAGCAGATCACCGACGATCCGCGCTAGGGCACCGAGCGCGCTCACCTCCTCACGCCGCATGCGTCGGTGCGCCGACCTCCACGTACGCGTCGGCGAGCCGCCTGATGCCCTCCTCGATCTCCTCCGGCGTGACCCCCGAATAGGCCAGCCGCAGCGACGACTGGCCGCCCTCGAGCAGGAAGTCCGAGCCCTTGACGAAATGCACGCCCCGCTCGGCGGCCACCTCGAACAGCGCGGCCACGTCGCTGCCTTCGGGGAGGTCGACCCACACGAAGTAGCCCCCTTCGGGCGCGACGAAGCTGGCGTCGGGCAGGTGCTCGGACAACGCCTCACACAGCGTCTGCGCGCGCTCCCGCAGCGCCTCTCGCACGGTCTCGATCGAGTGCTCGATCCGGCCCGAGCGGCAGAACTGGTTCACAATCGCCTGCGCCACCATGTTCGGCGAGATGTAGGTGCTGGTCGCGATCTTCACGATCCTGGTGATCAGCTCCTCGGAACCGACCAGGTAGCCGACGCGGATTCCCGGACACACGGTCTTCGAGAACGAGGACGCATAGACGACGAGGGCTGGGTTCATCGACGCCATCGTGGGTAGCGACTGGCCCGAGAACCGCAACGCCACATAGGGGTCGTCCTCGAAGATCGTGAACTGGAAGGACTGAGCCAGCTCGAGCAGCCGCTGGCGCTTGGCCGCCGAAAGCGTGTAGCCGGCGGGATTCTGGAAGTTGGGGATGATGTGGGCGAGCTTTGGCCGCAGCCCCTCGTCGAGCAGGCTCTCAAGCGCCGTGGTGTCGATCCCGTCGGGCTCGAGCTCGACCATCCGCACGTCGGCGCCCCGGTTGCGCAGCGCGAGCAGCGTGCGGTCGTAGGTCGGGCGCTCGACCACAACCGCATCACCGGCTTGCACCAGCGCGTCGAACAGGAACGCGTCGGCCTGCATCGACCCGTTGGTGACCAGCACCTGCGTCGGTCGCACCCCGTGCTGCTCGGCGATCCATTCGCGCAACGGCAGATATCCGACCGCGGTTCCATATGCCGCCATCCCGCCGGGATCGGATGCGAAGGCCTGCTCCGCGGCTGCCCGGAGACCATCGACGTCGACGATGTCGAGCGAGGGCGCGCCGCGAGCGAAGGAGATCGAACTCTCCACGCTGAGAAGAGTACGGACTGGGCTCGAGGTGCACGTCGACGACCTCGATCTGAGGCGGAAGCACGAGCTCGGGCGCAGCTTCGTGCGAGGCCGGCGGCTCGCCAGGGCCGCCAATCGTCAGTCGGGCTCGATCACCTCGCACGCGGCCAGCCGCGCCAGCGCCGGCGTCCGGTCGCGGCGAAGCAGCCGGTGAGCGTGGCGGGGGACGACGATCAGGTCGCAGCCGAGCACCCTGGCGCCCCTGGCCACCGCCTCGGTCGGCTTGCCGTACAAGATCTCGAGGTCGGCGGGCACCTCGACCAGATGCCAGGCGTGCCTCAGGTCCGCACGGGCGGCGTCGCGGAGCACCTCGTTCCAGGAATTGCTCCAGGACGCGCAGCGGCGCCCCGGGTGCTCGAGCTCGACCACCGCGGCCACGGTCAGGCGCGCTCGATGTTCGCGGGCCAGCTCCGACGCCGCCTGGATGGCGCGGTCAGCCTCCCGGCTCCCGTCGGTCACCGCCAGCACATGGTCGTAGGCCACTGGGCTGAGAATACGCCCGCTGACCCTTCCTGGGCGACGCTTTACGCCGCGCTGCCGAGCAGGGTCACGGCCAGCTCGGCGACCTGAGTGGGGGTTCGCCCCACGCGTACGCCCTGGCTCTCGAGGGCCTGCGCCTTGGCCGCGGCCGTGCCCCGGGAACCGGACACGATCGCGCCGGCATGGCCCATTGTCTTACCGGGAGGCGCGGTGAAGCCCGCGATGTAGGCGACCACCGGCTTGGTCACGTGGGCGGCGATGAACTCGGCCGCCTGCTCCTCGGCATCGCCGCCGATCTCGCCGCACATCACGATCAGCTCGGTCTCGGGGTCGTCCTCGAACATCTCGATCACGTCGATGAAGTCCGTCCCGGGGACCGGGTCGCCGCCGATCCCCACGATCGTCGAGTTGCCAAAGCCGCTCTGGGCGACGACGTTTCCGATCTGGTAGGTCAGGGTGCCCGATCGCGAGACCACACCCACGTTGCCCTGGCCAAAGAACGCGGCCGGAATGATGCCGACATTGGCCTTACCCGGCGACAGGATGCCGGGACAGTTGGGCCCCACCAGGCGAGCGCGCCCGTTCTTGGCCAGCGTGTTGTAGACGCGCAGCTCGTCGTGGGCGGGAATTCCCTCGGTGATGCAGATGATCAGCTCGATGCCGGCGTCCTCGGCCTCGAGGATCGAGTCGGCGGCGAACCGCGGCGGCACGAACACCATCGCGGTATTGGCGCCGGCCGTCTGCACCGCGTCGTGGAAGGTGTTGAAGACAGGGATTCCGTCGACGTCCTGGCCGCCCTTGCCCGGCGTCACCCCGGCTACGACCTGGGTGCCGTAGTCGCGGTTGCGAAGCGTGTGGAAGGTGCCCTCGCGGCCCGTGATCCCCGACGTGCACAGGCGCGTCTCGGTGTCGACCAGGATGCTCATCTCACGGTGACGCTCAGCTCTACGACCCTCTCGGCCGCGCCAGCTCGACGACCTTCTCGGCCGCCGCGTCCATGGTGGATTCCGTGTACACGTTGGGCAGTGCCGCCTCCGCCAGCAGCTCGCGCCCCTGGACGTCGTTGGTGCCGTCGAGGCGAACCACGAAGGGGACGGTCGGCTCGATCTGCGCGAAGGCCTCGATCAGGCCCTTGGCCACCTCATCGCAGCGGGTGATGCCGCCGAAGATGTTGAACAGCACCGCCCTGACCTTGGGGTCGGACAGGATCACCTCGACGGCGCTGGTGATCGCGTCCGCGCGCGAGCCGCCGCCGGCGTCGAGGAAGTTGGCGGGGGCGCCGCCGGCCTGGGCGACCACGTCGAGCGTCGACATGACCAGCCCCGCGCCGTTGCCGAGGATCCCGATGTCGCCGTCGAGCTTGACGTAGGTGAGGCCGCGATCCTTGGCCATCCGCTCCTGGGGATCCTCGCCGGAGAGATCGCGCAGCTGGGCGTTGTCGCCGTGGCGAAAGAGCGCGTTGCCGTCCAGCGTCACCTTGGCGTCGAGCGCCCGGACCCCACGATCGGGGGTCACGATCAGAGGGTTGACCTCGACCAGCGTGGCCTCCTCTCTGGTGAACACCTCGTAGAGCTTGGTCAGCATCGCCCCCACCGGCCGCACCACGTCATCGTCGACACGCGCCTCGTAGGCGAGTCGCCGGCCGTGGAAGTCCTGAAAGCCGAGCAGCGGATCGACGTGGAGGTGGGCGATCGCCTCGGGGTCCTCGTCGGCCACCTGCTCGATGTCCATCCCGCCCCTCGTCGAGAGCATCACCAGCGGCGCCTTGGCCGAGCGATCGAACACCACCGCGGCGTAGTACTCGGCGGCGATCTCCGAGGCGCGCTCGATCCACAGCTCGTGAACGGTGAGCCCCCGGATGTCCATCCCGAGGATCGCCCCGGCGTGCTGCTCGGCCTCGGCGCGGTCGTGCGCGAGCTTGATTCCGCCGAGCTTGCCGCGCCCGCCGATCTGGACCTGGGCCTTGATCACGCACGGATACCCGATCGCATCGGCGGCGGCGACGGCATCGGGCACGGTGGCGGCCGGCCGCCCGTCGGGGACCGGCACGTCGTGACGCGCGAACAGCTGCTTGCCCTGGTATTCGAGCAGATCCATGGCGGCGATTTCACTCTATTGATTGAGCCCAGACCGCAGCGCGCTCGGCCGCCATGGCATCATGCGCGACCGAATGGCGATCCCCAAGACCGTTACCTTCGTCACCTTTGATGTCTACGGAACGCTGATCGACTGGGAGAGCGGCGCATTCGACGCGTTCAGCGCAGAGGCGCAGCGAGACGGGTTCACGATCGAGCGCGAAGAGCTGATCCCGCTGTTCCACGAGATCCAGCAGCAGATCCAGGCCGGCTCCTATGAGCTCTACGCCGAGGTCCTGCGGCGCACCGCGGTTCAGATCGCCAAGCGGCTGGGGTGGCCGCTCGAGCCCTCACGCTCGGGGTTTTTGCCCGACTCGGTGCAGCGCTGGCAGCCGTTCAAGGAGACCAACGCGGTGCTGGCCAAGATCGCCAAGAGCCACAAGATCGGCCTCATCTCGAACATCGACGACAAGCTGTTGGGCCAGACACGGCGCCACATTCCGCTCGACTTCGATCTCGTGGTCACCGCCCAACAGGTCCGCTCCTACAAGCCCGATCCCGCGCACTTCACCGAATGCGAGCGCCGGATCGGCTCCAAGAAGGGCTGGGTCCACATCGCCGCCAGCTATTACCACGACGTCGAGCCCTGCCTGAAGAAGAAGATCCCGGTGATCTGGGTAAACCGCTCAAAGCAACAGCTCGAGCCGGGGCAGAAGAAGCCCGACGCCGAGGTCGCCAACCTGCGCGAAGCGGCCAAGCTGATCGGCGTCAGCTGATCGATCGCGGTGCGCGTCGTCGCGCTGCATGCCGACGTGATCGTGTTCGTCTCCGACGTCTGGCAGACGACGTGTACCGCGGTGCGCGCCGGTGACGAAGGGTTCGTGATCGACTCGCCGATCTATCCCGAGGAGCTGCGCGCCCTCCCCGACGTCCTGCAACAGGCCGGGTTCCCGGTCTCGGGACTGCTCGCCACGCACGGGGACTGGGATCACCTCCTGGGGCGTTTGGCGTTTCCGGAGGCGTCACTGGGGTGCGCGGAGTCGACCGGGCAGCGTCTGGCGCGAGAGCCCGGCGCGGCGCAGCGCAAGTTGCGCGACTTCGACGCCGAGCACTATGTGGAACGTCCGCGGCCACTGTCGCTGGGAGCGGTGCAGTCGCTGCCGGTTCCGGGCAAGCTGGAGCTGGGGCGGTCGCACGAGCTGGAGCTGTACGAGGCCGGGGGACACACGGCCGACGGCGCCGCCTACTGGCTTGACTGGCTGGAGGTGCTCGTGTGCGGCGACTACCTGTCGCCGGTCGAGATCCCGATGCTGTCAGACGGCGGTTCGGTGATCGCCTACCGGAGCACGCTCGAGCGCCTCCGCGCGCTGGTCAGAGCCGCCACATGGGTGATCCCCGGTCACGGTGCGCCGCTCGAGGGCGAGCAAGCGCTCGAGCTGCTCGAGGAGGACGCCGCCTACGTGGCCCAGCTGACCGGGGACGCCGCCACGGCGGAGATCCCGAGGTCGCGCATGACGGCGGCGCAAAAGCAGATCCACGAAGCCAACCTGGCCCGCCTGGGGGTCACGGCTCCACGGCTGAGCTGAGCACAGTCCGCCTGGGGGTCACGGCTCCGCGATCCGCGCCTGGCCGCTACTCGCCGGCCGAGCTGATCACCGCGATCGTGTCGCCGCTGGCCACCGACGCACCCACGGCAATCGGCAGCTGCGCGATCTTCCCCGACTTGTGCGCCGCGATCTCGTTCTCCATCTTCATGGCCTCGATCACGCACACGAGCGCACCCTCCTGCACCTCGGCGCCGGCCTGCACGGCCACCTTGAGGACGGTGCCCTGGATCGGCGACGACAGCGTGTCGCCGCTGCCACCGCCCCCGCCCGCGGCCCGCTCCGCACGACGCGGCGGCTTGCGCGCGCCCGGCGCGGCGAGCGGCGGGCCGGCGCCGTTGACGGCCGCCCCCGGCTGGGGCGGCGGCCCGATCACCTTGACGTCAAAGCGCTTGCCCGAGACCTCGACCGTGTAGCTCTGCTCGACGGCCGGCTCCTCCTCGGACTCCGGCGCGGGCACGGGTTCGAAGGCCAGCTGCTTGAGCCAGTTGCGATCCTCGATCAGGTCCCGACAGGTCTCCGCGTTGGCCCATTGCTGGGTGGCCAGAATCGCCCGGTGAAACGGGATCAGGGTCTTGAGCCCCCCGATCTCATATTCCGACAGCGCGCGCAGCATGCGTGCCGTGGCCTGCTCGCGGTCGACGTCTGAGACGATCAGCTTGGCCACCATCGGGTCGTACATCGGGGAGATCTCAGATCCCGGGCCCACCCCGGAATCGACGCGGACCCCGGGCCCGGTGGGCTCGCGGTAGGCGCCGATCACGCCCGGAGCGGGGGCGAAGTTGCGGCTGGCGTCCTCGGCGTTGATCCGGCATTCGATGGCGTGGCCGCGCAGCTGGACCTCGCTCTGGGCGATCGACAGCGGGGCTCCGGTGGCGATCTTGATCCCTTCCTTGACGATGTCGATCCCGGTCACCATCTCGGTCACGCAGTGCTCGACCTGGACGCGCGTGTTCATCTCGAGGAAGTAGTACTCGCCGTCCTGGAGCAGTCCCTCGACCGTCCCGGCGCCGGTGTAGTTGACGGCGGCCGCCGCCTCGGTCGCGAAAGATCCAATTCGCGCGCGCAGCTCTGGATCGACGGCGGGCGCCGGCGCCTCCTCGATCAGCTTCTGGTGGCGGCGCTGCAGCGAGCAGTCCCGCTCTCCGAGATGGATCACGCTGCCGTGGGTGTCGGCCAGCACCTGGACCTCGACGTGGCGCGGGTCGGGCAGATAGCGCTCGAGGTACACGGTCGGGTCAGAGAAGAACTTCTCGCCCTCGCGGGCCGCTCCCTCAAACGCCGCCTCCAGCTGGTCTTCTGACAATGCGACCCGGAACCCCTTCCCCCCGCCTCCCCCGGCGGCCTTGATCGCCACCGGATAGCCGATCGTGTCCGCGATCAGGGCGCGGGCATCATCGATCGTCGGCACCGGCTCGGTCGTCCCCGGGACGATCGGAACGCCGGCCTTGCGCATCAGCTCGCGTGCCCGGGTCTTGGAGCCCATGGCCTCGATCGCCGAGGCGGGCGGGCCGATGAACACGGTGCCGTGATCCTCCAACGCCCGCGCGAAGGCGGCGTTCTCGGCCAGGAAGCCGTACCCGGGATGGACGGCCTCGGCGCCGGACCGCTGCACCGCTTCGATCAGCTTCTCGATCGCCAGGTAGCTCTCGCTGGCCGGGCCGGGCCCCAGCAGGTAGGCCTCGTCGGCGCGCCTGACATGCAGGGCATCGCGGTCGAGCTCGGAGTAGACGGCCACCGTGGCGATCCCGAGTTCCTCGCACGCGCGGATGATTCTGACCGCGATCTCGCCGCGGTTGGCGATCAGGACCTTCGAGAACATGCGGCGGCCACTTTACCGGCGGGCGAGCCGAACTTACTGCGCGCTGATCACCATCCCGCCGGCGACCGTGTCGTTGGTGGCCTCGTCGACCAGGATGAAGCTGCCGGTGGTCCGGTTGCGCGCGTACGGATCGACGACCAGCGGTGAGCTGCAGCGCAGACGGACGCGGCCGATCTCGTTGAGGGCGAGCTGCGTGGCGGGAACGTGATCAAGCGTGTTGACATCGACCCGGTAATCGACCTGCTCGACGACGGCGCGGGCCGTGCGGGTGGTGTGCTTGATCACGTAGCGCCCGCGCGGCTGCATCGCCTGTTCGCTCATCCAGCAGATCGTGGCCTCGAGCTCGCGCGCGCTGACCGGCTGATCGTCGGCCTCGACGATCATGTCGCCGCGGGACACGTCGATCTGGTCCTCGAGCCGCAGGGCGACTGACATCGTCGGGAAGGCCGCGTCGAGCTGGCGCGAGAAGGCGTCGACGGCGGCGATCTTGGTCCGCTGACCGCCGGGAAGGACCACCACCTCGCTACCGGGGCACAGCACGCCGCCCGCGACCTGGCCGGCGTAGCCGCGATAGTCGTGGTGCTCGTCGGTCATCGGGCGGATCACCCACTGGACCGGAAAGCGAACGTCCTCGAGATTGCGGTCGGGCGCGATCACGACGTGTTCGAGGTGGTAGAGCAGCGGGGCGGCGCCATACCAACCCATGGCCTGAGAGCGATCGACGACGTTGTCTCCGTGCAGGGCCGAGATCGGGATGAAGGTCATGTCGGGGATCTGCAGGCGCGCGGCCCAGTCCATCATCTCGTCGAGGATCGAGTAGAAGACGTCCTCGTCATAGCCCACCAGGTCCATCTTGTTCACGCACACCACCACGTGGGGGATCCGCAACAGCGAGGAGATGAAGGCGTGGCGGCGGGTTTGCTCGGAGACGCCATTGCGCGCGTCCACGAGCACGATCGACAGGTCGGCGGTCGAGGCGCCGGTGACCATGTTGCGGGTGTACTGCTCGTGCCCGGGCGTATCGGCGATGATGAACTTGCGCCGGGGGGTCTGGAAGTAGCGGTAGGCCACGTCAATCGTGATCCCCTGCTCGCGCTCGGCCCGCAGCCCGTCGGTCAGCAGGGCCAGGTTGAGGTAGCCGTCACCGCGGCGCTCCGAGGTCTGCTGGACGTGCTCGAGCTGGTCTTCGAAGATCGCCTTGGAGTCGTGCAGCAGGCGCCCGATCAGGGTCGACTTGCCGTCGTCGACCGATCCGGCGGTGGCGATCCGCAGCAGCTCGCTGGTGCGGCGGCGGATGGAGTAGCCGTTGCTTTTCGCGGTGGCGCCCATCGCGATGAACTAGAAGTAGCCCTCGCGCTTGCGGTCCTCCATGGCGGCCTCGGTCACCCGGTCGTCGGCGCGGGTCTCGCCGCGCTCGGTGATCCGGGTCGCCGAGATCTCGGTCACGACTTCGTCGAGCGTGACCGCCAGCGAGCGGACCGCGCCGGTACAGGTCATGTCGCCGACGGTCCGGTAGCGGACCGACTCCTCAAATGGCGTCTCGCCGTCGATCAGCTCCACGAACTCGTTGTGGGCGTAGAGCATCCCGTCGCGTTCGAACACCTGACGGGAGTGGGCGAAGTAGATCGACGGCACCTCGAGACGTTCGGTGGCGATGTACTGCCAGACGTCGAGCTCGGTCCAGTTGGAGATCGGGAACACGCGCACGTGCTCGCCCTTGCGGATCCGGCCGTTGTAGAGCGCCCACAGCTCGGGGCGCTGGCGCTTGGGATCCCACTGACCGAAATCGTCACGGAAGGAGAACACGCGCTCCTTGGCCCGAGCGCGTTCCTCGTCGCGGCGAGCGCCCCCGAAGGCGGCGTCGAAGCCGTGCTCCTCGATCGCGTCGAGCAGGGTCGTGGTCTGCAGCCGGTTGCGTGACGCGCGCGGGCCGGTCTCCTCGACCACCCGCCCCGAATCGATCGAGTCCTGGACGTGGGCCACGATCAACCGCTCGCCGAGCCCCGAAATGAGCCGGTCGCGGAATTCGAGCACCTCCGGGAAGTTGTGCCCGGTGTCGACGTGCATCACCGGGAACGGGAACTTCCCGGGGCGAAACGCCTTCTCGGCCAGGCGCAGCAGGACGATCGAGTCCTTGCCGCCGCTGAACAGGAGCACCGGCCGCTCCAATTCCGCGGCGACCTCCCTGAAGATGTGGATCGACTCGGCTTCGAGGGTCTCGAGGTGCGAAAGCTCGTATTGGAACGGGTTCAAGTAAGGGCCTACTGTTGGGGACTTGTTAGCGGCACATTAGCGGGAGGGTGTCAGACTCCCGTCAAGCTAGAGATGGATTCCGCACTCGGTTTTGTCCTGCCCGGCCCAACGACCTTTGCGCCCCGTGCCGGGCTGCGTGCAGGGCGCGCAGCCAATCGACGCGTATCCCTGGTCGTGCAGGGGATTGTAAGGAAGATCGTGCTCGAAGATGTAGCGCCACAGGTCCTTCTCGCTCCAGTCGGCGAGCGGGTTCAGCTTGTAGATACCCCTTTGCGCGTCGTGCTCGAGTTTGCGCGCGCCCACGCGGGTGGTCGCCTGCTCGCGGCGGATGCCGGTCACCCAGGCGTCGACGTCTGAGAGCGCCAGCGCCAGCGCCTGGACCTTGGCCGCGCTGCAGCAGCGCTCGGCGGTCCAGGGCTCACCCGGGCTGGTGGCGTCAAGCACGTCGAGCTTGACGGCGAAGCGATCCTCGAACGCCCTCCAGGTCGCCAGCGTCTCGGGGAACAGGACCCCGGTGTCGATCGTGAAGGCACGCACCTCAGGCGTGATCGCGCTCAGCATGTGCAGCAGGACCGACTCCTCCTTCTGAAACGAGCAGGCCATGGTCAGCCGGGGCGCGAAGCGCTCGACGCCATAGGCCAGGATCTGCTCGGCGGTCGCCTGCTCGAGGTCGGGGACGGTGACCGACATCAGACCGCGCACTCGCCTTCGCCGCGCTCGACCGCGAAAGGCCGATTGCGGTTGTAATCGATGAAGTGGTCCATGTTCTCGAGGTTGAATTCGATCGGCATCGTCAGATCCTTCACCTGCAGCTCAAACTCCTGGGCACCGACGCGGTCCACAAACCCCTGAAAAGGCTCGCCCTCGGCTCGCTCGGACTCGTAGAAGCGTACCCAGCGTTCGACGGCCTCGGGCACCCGCTTGGCCGGTAGACGCGCCTTGAGCCGTTGTCCGTAGCGAACTTCCCCGCCCTCGTAGACGCCGCCCACGTGCGGAATGTAGGCCGGGATCGTGCGTTGGCCGATCTTGATCGACGCTCCATAGAAGCCGATGTCGGCGATGTGGTGCTGGCCACAGCCGTTGGGGCAGCCGCTCATCTTGATGTGGATCCGCCGGGCCAGCGGATCGTCGATGTCCATCTGCACGAGCCGGTCCTGGATCGCCTGGTTGAGGCCCATCGAGCTCGTGATCCCGAGCTTGCACGAGTCAGTCCCGGGGCAGCTGACGACGTCGGAGATCTCGTCGGCGCCGGCTTCCCCGAGCTCGAGCGCGCTCAGCGCGCGCCAGACCTCGTAAACGGACTCGTCCCGGACCCAGCGCAGGACGAGGTTCTGGTGCACGGTGGTACGCGCGTAGCCGCCGCTGTAGCGGCGCACCACGTCGGCCAGCCCCCGGAGCTGCTCGACGGTCAGATCGCCCCGCCTGACCTTGACCTCGACCGTGCTGAAGCCGGGCTGGCGCTGAGCCTGCACGTTGGATTGCACAAAGCGGTCGAATTCCCGGCCGTCGCCGTTGGGGTTTGCGTACGACGGTCGGGCGGTCGGCGCGTTGGCCTGCTCGTCGTGATCGAACAGGATCGTGTCCGGCGAGAAGTCGCGCTCTGAGACCCACTCGCCTTGCAGCTCCTCCTCGACCTGCTCGCGGAAGGCGTCGATCCCGATCTTGTCGATCAGCACCTTGATCCTGGCGCGGGCGCGGTTTACGCGCAGGAACTCCTGACGGTCGAAGATCCGCACCACGGCCTCGGTGACCTTGAGGTAGTCGCCGTTGTCGAGTTCGACGAACTCATACAGCGTCGGGGCGATCCGGGGCATGATCGAGGTGCCGCCGCCGACACGCACCTCGACTCCGCGCACCCCGTCGCGGATGCGCGGCAGGAAGGCCATGTCGTGGATCTGGGTGATCGCGTTGTCCTCGTCGGTGGCTGCGAACGCGGTCTTGAACTTGCGCGGCATCGACTGGGTCGTCGGATGACGCACGAAGTAGCGCACGTAGGCGCCTGCGAAGGGGGTGATGTCGAACAGCTCGCCCTCGAGCACCCCCGCGCGTGGATCTCCGGTCACGTTGCGCATCGTGTTCCCGCACCCCTCCCGCGAGGACAGCCCGGCGTCGCCGAGCTCGCGGATCAGCTCGGCGGCGGCGGCCAGCGGCACGTGGTGCATCTGGATGTTCTGCCGGGTGGTGATGTGGCCCTTGCGCAGCGGGACGTGGCGTGCGATCCCGTCGGCGAAGGCCTCGAGCTGTTCGGGAGTGACGCCGCCCAGCGGGAGCTTGACGCGCACCATCTGAACGTCGGGCTGGCGCTGGCCGTATACGCCCTGCTTGAGGCGGAACTTGATGAAGTCCTCCTCGGCCAGCTCGCCCTTCAGGTAGCGGGTCGACTCGGTGTCGAAGTCGTCGAATTCGTTAACGAGGATCGGGATCACGTGCCCCGGGACGTTCTCGATCACCTCCGGGTTGTCGAGCGTTCCCGCGCGTGCTGCGGTCTGCGTCTCCAGCGATGCGGGCTCCATCGGCGTCCTTCCGGTCGGGGTCGGTTGCGCCCACAATCAGGGCTCCGCCAGAATCTACCAAAAGGCAATCCGGATATAGATGTTTTGCGGCTAGCCCCTCAGCCTGATCGTCACGGTCCGGCGCGACGGATTGCCGAACGTGGGTGCAAATCGCAGCTTGACCTTGATCGTCAGCGAGCGATGCGCCCGATGCGCCGCGATCTGCGCCGGCGTCAGTCTGACCTTCAGGACGAAGTTCCCCGCCTTGCGGACCTTGAACTTCTTGTGGCCCACCTTCAACGTCCCGGAGCCGCTGAACGTCAGCGTGATCCGCTCCACCTTGCTGGCCTTCTTGATCGAGACAGCGGTGATCGCCGGATTTCTGACGCTCAGGATCGTGCTCGTCGCCGATGACGCGCCGGCCGAGTCGGTAGTCGTCAGCGTCACCTTGTAGCTGCCGGGCTTTTTGTACCTGTGCGAGACGGACGCCCCCGAGCCCCGCGAGCCGTCGCCGAAGTTCCAGGTGTAGGACGAGATCGACGCGCCCACGTCGGTTGAGCCCGCCCCCCCGAACGAGTCCGCGGCGCCCGCCACGGGTCGCGCTCTGCCGAGCGCTATCCGGGGCGTCAGCATGCTGGTCACGGTCACCGTGTGCGCGGAGGTTGCGGTGTTGCCAAATGGGTCGGCCACGGTCAGCCTGACCGTATACGTCCCGGCCCGGGCATAGGCGTGGCTTGGTTTTGCCCCGCCGGCGGCCGGCGACCCGTCGCCGAAGTTCCAGCTGTAGGTCGAGATCGAGCCATTCGGCTCACTTGACGACGAACCGTCGAACGAGATCGGCGAGCCGGCCACCCGGTTGACGGTGGCGACGCCAAACGCCGCCGATGGCAAGCCGTGCACGATCAAGGGCTGTGAGACGGTGTCATTGTTGGTGCCGTCGCTGACCGTCAGGGATACGGTGTAGACGCCGGGTGATGCGTAGGCGTGGAAGACGGTTTGACCCGACCCGCTCGAGCCGTCGCCGAAGTTCCAGCTGTAGGACGAGATCTTGCCGGGGGCGGGCTCGCTCGACGCCGAGCCATCGAACGACACCAGGGTGTTGACTTGAGGGTTCCCCGAGCTGCTCGTGAATGCTGCCCTGGGCGCGGGAAGGATCGTCACCGACTGAGAGGTCGTGGACAGGTTGCCGTACACGTCGACGAGCGTGAGCGTGACCTGGTAGGTGCCCGTCGCTGTGTAGGTGTGGCTCGTCGGGCCCGGCGCGCCGCGCGAGAAGGCTGAGGTGCCGTCGCCGAAATCCCAGGTCGTGCTCGAGTAGCCGCCCGCGCTGGAGCTGGCCGAGGGATCAAAGCCGACCATGTGGCCGGTCGACCCGCTGGCGGGAGCAGTGAAGACGGCGCTGAGCGCGCTGCTGGTCGGATGCATGACACAGTCTTCGTCGCCGTTGCTCCACACGCTCTGGGTGTAGTAATGGTGGCTGTTGATCTTTTGGTCGAACAGCGTCCCCGCCGAGGCCGAGCCCCCCAGCGTGGGGCCAAACGCATTGGGATTGGTCTGGCCAGGCGGATCGAACGCCCCGGTGGCATTGCAGTTGTCGGCGACCTCGTTGCCAGAACTGCTGTCCCACCAGGCGGACAAGAGCGGATCGGTGATCGTCTCGGTGTCCTCATGGCTGATGTACTTGAGTGTCACGTCCACGAGTGGGTTGGCATTGGGACTCTGGACCCCCGAGTTTCCGTCCATCTGACACAGCTTGGGACTGTTTGCCGCGAGCACCGTGGGAATGTCGGCATAGAGGACGTTGCTGTCGCCGTCGGAGTAAGACGAGTGAAAGGCGCAGAACGTGCTGTCGGCGCACTGGTCGGGAACACCGCCCCCCGGTATGCAGCTGTTGACGTCCGGGGGGGTGACGATGAAGTAGATGGGGGCATCGCCGGTTGTCCCGGTCGGTAGGTCGTCGGCCGAGATCAGCCGGCTGAGCTCGGCCTGTAGCTGACTATCGAACAGGCACGCCGTCTCGGTATAGCCGGCGTTGTCCGTGCACTGACCGGAGGTCGGATAAGGCTGCTTGTCGATGATCGCGTGCGATGACGACCACGACTGGGCGTAGTTGGCAAAGCCGCTCGAGTCCGTGTATTGGCGGTCCGTCCCGAAGACATCGGTCGAATCGCCGCTGTCGGCGGCGACATCGGCGAAATAGCGCTGAAACAGCGCCCTGTCGCTCGAGGTCAGCTCGTTGTGGGGATCCCAGAAGATCAGATACGGAGACGAGCCGTGCAGCACCGGGCCCCCGTGGTAGTTGACGGTGCCCTCGTCGGTGGGCGCGGCCGCGCCTGGGGCGAGGCTGCCGGGCACCGATGTCGGCCGCACACCCTTGGCCAGGGTCACCCCGGCGATGTGGTGCTTGCTGACACGGACCAGTACCGCACCGGCACTGGGCGCGAGCGCGCACAGCGCAGCCAGCGCCGCCAACAGCACCGCTCCGCGGATCACGCCAGCTCTAGCTCGGCTCATAGCCATACGTTCGCCCATCGAGCAGGGCAGTTCCCGCCCTCGCTGTGGCGGATGAGTCTAGCGTGGGGCCGGTCTACATCCAGGGTGGCGGAAAGGCGGGCTGGCGGCTTACGCCCTCCTGCAGCGCGGCCAGCAGCCAAGGGCTGGGCGGCGGTGGCGGCGCTGCCCGCGGCGGGGCCGTATCGCGCATGAACCGTTCGAGCGCGGCCACGACGGCGGCGGCCTCTTCCGGGGAGGCGTCGGGAGCGACAATCGTCAGCTTCGGGCGGCGGTTCATGTTCGCGGCGAGGGTATCGTGCCCGCCGGTGCCAGAGCTTCCGGTCCTCGACCACAACGCGGTGCTGCGGGCCGTCTCGCCGGCGGCTGCCATCGACCGCGTCCGCGACGCGTTTCTCAGCTTTCATGCCGGCGACTGGGTGATGCCGCCCAAGGTGTACCTCCAGAGCCCGCCGTATGGCGATTTTCGCGCGATGCCCGCGCGCGGCGCCGGGCTCGCGTTGCTGAAGTGGATCACCTCGTTCCCGGGCAACCCGGCGCGGGGCCTACCGACCGTCACCGGCGTCATCTGCCTCTCGGACGCCAGCACCGGGCAGCCGCTGATGCTGCTCGACGCGCGCTCGGTGACCGCGCTTCGCACCGGCGCGGTGGCCGCGGTGGCCACCCAGGCGCTGGCTGCCGAGGGTGCGCGGCGCGTCGGACTTGTGGGCTGCGGGTTGCACGGGGCCTGGACCGCACGCTGCCTGGCGGCCGCCGGCTACGGCCCGGGGGTCTGCTGCGATCCGGCGGTCGATGCCGCGCGCTCGCTGGCCGACGAGCTCGGCTGGACGGTAGGCTCGCGCCAGGAGGCCGTGCGCTGTGAGATCGTCTGCTTCGTCACTCCCGGAACCGAGGTGGTGGTCGACGTCGGCGACCTGCACCCCGGCCTGCATCTCAACATGCTCGGCGCCGACGGGCCAGGCAAGGCCGAGGCGACCGTGGATGCCGTCGCCTCCTGCGCGCTGTTCTGCGACGAGTGGGAGCAGGCCTGGCATGGCGGCGAGCTCACCGGCGCGGTCCAGGCGGGGCTGGTTGGGCGCGAGCGGGTGACGGAGCTGGGCGCCGTGCTGGCGGGTGCGGCGCCCGGACGCTCTGGGCCCGAGGCGGTGACGCTGTTCGACTCCACGGGGTTAGCGATCCAGGACCTCGCAGTCGCCTCGGGCGCCTACGACGCCTGGCGCTCCGGGTCGGTCTCGGCGCAGACGATCACGCTCTAGCCCGACCTCGGTGTCTGAGCGGAAAATATGGCCGGTTAGACACCGAGGTTGGCGCCTCTCCTACAGCGGAATGTTGCCGTGCTTGCGCCGAGGCCCGGCCTGACGCTTGGTCTGAAGCGTTTGCAGTGCGGTGATCACCTTGGGGCGCGTCTCGTGGGGGATGATCACGTCGTCGATGTAGCCGCGCTCGGCGGCCACGTAGGGGTTGGCGAAGTGCGCTTTGTAGTCCTCGATCAGCTTTCCGCGGCGCGTATCGGGCGTCGGCGAGGCGGCGATGTCGCGCCGGTAGATGATGTTGACCGCGCCCTCGGGTCCCATCACCGCCACCTCGGCGCCCGGCCAGGCGAAGTTGAAGTCGGCCAGCATGTGCTTTGAGGCCATGACGTCGTAGGCGCCGCCGTAGGCCTTGCGGGTGACGATCGTGATCTTGGGCACGGTCGCCTCGGTGTAGGCGAACAGCAGCTTGGCCCCGTGGCGGATGATCCCGCCCCACTCCTGAGCGGTCCCCGGCAAAAAGCCGGGCACGTCACAGAAGGTGACGAGCGGGATGTTGAACGCATCGCAGGTGCGCACGAACCGGGCCGCCTTGCACGAGGAGTCGATGTCGAGCACGCCCGCGAGCTGCGACGGCTGGTTGCCGACCACGCCGACCGCGTAGCCGTCCAGACGTGCGAAGCCGCACACGATGTTGCGGGCATAGTGCTCGTGAACCTCGAAGAACTCCCCGTCGTCGACGATCCGCCGCACGACCTCGCGCATGTCGTATGGCTTGTTGGGACTGTCGGGGACTACCGTGTCGAGCTCCGGGTCCTGCCTGTCAGGGTCGTCGGTGGGCTGGACGCGGGGCGGGGTCTCGAGGTTGTTCTGGGGCAGGAACGAGAGCAGATAACGCGTATCCTCGATGCACGCGTCCTCGTCATCGGCGGCGAAATGGGCCACGCCTGACTTGCTCGAGTGGCTCATGGCGCCGCCCAGCTCCTCGAAGGTGGGCTCCTCGCCGGTGACCGTCTTGACCACGTCGGGGCCGGTGATGAACATGTGCGAGGTCTGCTTGACCATGAAGATGAAGTCGGTCATCGCCGGGGAGTAGACGGCCCCGCCCGCGCAGGGACCCATGATCAGGCTGATCTGGGGGATCACGCCGCTGCACATGACGTTGCGGACGAACACGTCGCCGTAGGCCCCGAGCGAGACCACGCCCTCCTGGATCCGGGCCCCGCCCGAGTCGTTGATCCCGATCACCGGACAGCCGATCTTGGCCGCCAGGTCCATCACCTTGCACATCTTCTCGGCCATGACTTCGCCCAGCGAGCCGCCGAAGACCGTGAAGTCCTGACTGAATACGCACACCCGGCGGCCGTCGATCGTGCCGTGGCCGGTGACCACCGCGTCACCCCAGGGACGGTTCTTCTGCATGTCGAAGTCGGCCGTACGGTGACGTACGAACGTGTCGAGCTCCTGGAAGGACCCGGGGTCGAGCAGCTTCTCGATTCGCTCGCGCGCGGTGTACTTGCCCTTCTCGTGCTGCTTGGAGACTGCGGCCGCCGTGCCGTGATGGATCATCTCGTCGCGCAACTCCTGCAGCTGGGCGAGCTTCTCCTCGTGGGTCTCGGGGGCCTTCTCACGCACCGTTCGGCAGGCGAGTTTATGCGCTCTGGGGACGGCGGCGAGTTCAGATTTGACGGGCCGACGGGGGTTGGCTACTTTTGCCGCGAGGGCCAATCACGAACCAGGAACCTCGCGAGAGCAAGTTGGGCCGCGTTCACACGTAAGTCAGACGCTGGGACCGATCCGCTGGCCGACGGATCGGACTGATCGGCGTTGAACCGGGATCGAAAGAAATCGAACGCTCGTCGCGAGGGTGCGCGCGCAACCATCGCGCGCTGCCCGGTGCGTGCGCAAATACGCAACTGGATGGAGGACAACAGACGATGAGACGACTGCTGGGAGGGCGAGCAACTCCGGCGGCGCTTGTGGGGATGGCCATGGTCCTGATCGCCGGTGGCGGCTACGCGCTGGCCAGTGGCGGCCAGAACAAGGTCAACGCGTGCGTCACGAAGCACAGCCGCACGCTCTACAAGGCCCCATGCCACAAGGGCGACAGCAAGATCAGCTGGGCCAAGACCGGCCCGCGGGGCAAGACCGGCCCCCGTGGATCGGCCGGTGCCCCGGGTGCTCCGGGGGCCCCGGGTGCCCCCGGGCCGAGCGGGTTCGTGCAGATCGCGAGCTGGGGCGGACAGGTCGCCGATATCGGCGCCGGACCTTCGAGCACGTTCGTGTTCGCCGGGCCGCAAGCGACGATGGCCACCACGGCGACGCAGCTGGTCAGCGCCACGGGATCGGTGGCCCTGGCCACCGCCTCCAGCTCGTCGGCGGTCAGAGTGAGCATCTGTACACAGTCGGCTGCGGGAGGCGCAATCACCCCACTGGGCGGCAACCCGCTGGACTTTCAAGACGTCACGGTGGTGAGCACACGCCTCACGTATGCCAGCTCCTGGACCGGGACGCCCGGAGCCGGGACCTGGAACATCGGCATGTGCGTCCAGAACGAGGGCACGAGGACGATCAACAACCCCGACTGGTCGGCCGGCTATGCGTTTGTCACCAACGGAGCCGGCGCCGCCATCATCCCCAGCGCGGCGCAATCACTGGCCTCCCACAGGAACTAACTGACAGCCGCTCAGGCGCGAGAGAACGGCCGGTGATGGGCCATGCCGAGACTGTCGAGCGCGTCGGTCAGGGCGGTCTCGGTGGCCACTGCTTCGGGGGACTTGGCCGGATCGGGCTGGGCATCGGGTTTGGGCCCTTCAGCGGGCTCGGGCCCGGCGTCTGGCTCGGGCGCGGCGTCGCGCGGACGCACGCTCGTCGAGGCCGCGAAGTCGCGTGGAGAAACGCTCGTCGAGGGCGCGGCGTCGCGCGGACGCACGCTCGGCGCGGGTCCGGCGTCAGCCCGGGGTCCCTCCGGCGAGGCTGCGGTGTAAACCCGGCGCACCGCCGGTGATGGCGCGGTGCCGATCTTCGCCGTCGCCCGCGGCTCGGGGGCGACTGGCACGACCTTGGGTGCCGACGGGTTCGGCGCTGGCGGTTGGACGGGCACTGCCGCAGGGGCGCGCATCCGCGCCAGCAGCCGCGCGAACAGGCCCTTGCGGGGCTCGGGCTGCGGAGCGGTAGCCGGCCGCCCGGGCTCTAGGGCCGGCTCGCCCGGCGTGGGATCGAAACGCCCAACGGGGCGAGTGGGCTCCTCCGGCGCCGGCTCCTTCACCGCGGGCTGCTCGGGCGCGGGCTGCTCCGCCGCAGGCTCCTCCGCCGCCGGCTCCTTCACCGCGGGCTGCTCGGCCGCGGGCTGCTCGGTCGCAGGCTCCTCCGGCGCGGACTCCCCGGCCACGGGCACGTCGGGCTCCACGACCGCAGGCGACGACGGCACTACCTCGGGGGCCCGGGGCGGCCCGCCTGACACGCCGGGCATCTCGCACTCCTCGGCGGTCAGGATCACCCGCGTACCCCACCCGGACGGCTCGAGCCTAACGGTGCCGCTCGCGCGCTCGCCCTCCCAGGCTACCGTCGTCTCAGGCTCGAGCCTCGTGATCTTGATCTCCCCAAACTTGTCCAGGTGGCGGTGCAGAGACTGCGCTTCGCTGCACTCGGCCCACAGCTCGGGCGGCGACTTGAGCAGCGTCCGGCTCGCTGTGTGAATTGTCATGAGTCCAGGTTTCGCAGGTTGGCCCGCGACTCCTGCCGCGGTTTGACAGCTTGCAGCGGTCATCATGGGTACGCCCCCAAACGGCGATGAAAGTGGGTAACAAATGAGCGTTGATCGAGCCGGTCTGGGCTGCATGGGCATGTCGGGCATCTACGGTCCCGCCGACGAGGCGGAGAGCATGGCCACGATCCGGGCCGCACTGGATGCCGGCCTCACCCTGATCGACACCGGCGACTTCTACGGGATGGGTCACAACGAGATGCTGATCGGGCGCGCGCTCGCGCAGACGCCCCGGGATTCATACCGGCTGAGCGTCAAGTTCGGCGCCCAGCGCGGGCCAGACGGAAGCTGGCTCGGCTATGACGCCAGCCCGGCCGCGCTCAAGACGGCGGCCGCATACTCGCTGCAGCGGTTGCGCACCGACCACATCGACATCTACCGTCCAGCCCGGCTCGACACCAAGGTGCCGATCGAGGAGACGATCGGAGCCATCGCCGAGCTCGTCCAGGCCGGCTACGTGCGCGCGATCGGCCTCTCCGAGGTCGGCGCGCAGACCGTCCGCCGGGCGGCGGCAACGCACCAGATCGCCGACCTGCAGATCGAGTACTCGATCATCTCGCGCGGAATCGAACGCGAGATCCTCCCCACCTGCCGCGAGCTGGGGATCGCGATCACCGCCTACGGGATCCTCTCGCGAGGGCTGCTCAGTGACAGCTTCAGCCCCGACCGCGAGCCCGCGCCCGGTGACTTGCGCGGCAGGTTTCCGCGCTTCAGCGGTGACAACGCCCAGCGCAACCTCGAGCTCGTGCGGCGTCTGCGGGAAATCGCCTCCGAGCGCGGGGCCTCGGTGCAGCAGCTCGCGATCGCCTGGGTCCGCTCTCGCGGCGAGGACATCATGCCGCTGATCGGCGCGCGGCGGCGCGACCAGCTCGAGCAGGCGCTTGCCGGCCTGGCGCTTCACCTGACCGCCGAACAGCTCGAGGCAATCGAGCGCGCCGTGCCTCCGGGAGCGGCCGCGGGGTCGCGCTATGGCGCTGCCCAGATGGCGGAGCTGGACAGCGAGAAATAACCCGCCCGCTACCGACCGTCCAGCACCTCAATCGGGCAGGTCGGTCCGGGCGCAGCCGCCCTCCCGACTGTCACGCTCAGGCGTGGACGACCATCACGAACACGGTCACCACGACGATCGCATCGAGCAGGCCGGCGAAGATGGCCACCTGCCTCAAGACGGAGTCGTATTCTGCGCTCCAGACCACGCGCGAGCGATTTCCGCGCTCGCCTACCGCCACGCCGGCCGCCGCCACGTCTCGCTGCGCCAATTCCGCGAGCCGGCCTTCCCGGGGGATGATGATCGAGCCCTCGATCGCCCCGATCAGCAGCGCCGCGCCCACCCCCCACTTGACGAACAGGCGGTGCCAGACGTGCTCGCTGCTGGCCAGATACACGCCGGCGATGACGACCACGAGCAGCCCCGGGTTGATGATCCGCCGCCCGAGCTGCTGCCGCATCCGGTGAAACCACGGAATCGCCGCCGGATCGAGCCTGGCTCCCACCAGGAGGAACACCGGGTAGGTGAACGTGACCCCGAAACCGACCACCACGCCCAGGATGTGCACGCCCAGGACGAAGTCGTTGAACGAGGCGGCGGTAACGAGCACGGGCAAGGTCTAAAACGACGGGCGGTAGTCGCCGAACACGTCGCGCATCGCGCCGCAAACTTCCCCCAGAGAGCAGCGGTCCGCAAGCGCGCTGCGCAGCACCGGCAGCAGATTGTGGCTAGCCCGAGCGCCCTCGCGAACCTCCTCCAGCCGCCGCTTGACCAGCGCCCCGTCGCGATCGGCCTTGAAGGCCGCCAGGCGCTCGAGCTGCAGGCGCTCGGACTCGGGATCGACACGCAGGATGTCGGGCACCTCCACCGACTCCTCGACGAACTTGTTGACTCCGACCACGATGTCCTGCCCGATCCGGTAGCGCTCGTGATAGCCAAACGCCGACTCCTCGATCTCGTTGGTCATGAAGTCGATCGCCTGCACCGAGCCGCCGAGCTCGTCGATCTTGGCGATCAGCTCGCCGGCCCGGGCCTCGATCTCGTCGGTCAGGGCCTCGACGTAGTACGAGCCGGCGAAGGGGTCGACGGTGTCCGCGGCGCCGGACTCGTAGCCGATGATCTGCTGGGTGCGCAGCGCGAGCTTGGCCGCGCGTTCGGTGGGTAGCGCGAGCGCCTCGTCGAACCCGTTGGTGTGCAGCGACTGCGTGCCGCCACAGACCGCGGCAAACCCCTGAAGGGCCACCCGGACGATGTTGTTCTCGGGCTGCTGCGCGGTCAGCGTGACGCCGCCGGTCTGGGTGTGGAAGCGCAGCCGCCACGACCGCTCGTCATGCGCGTCGAACCTGTCTCGCATGATCGTCGCCCACATCCGGCGCGCCGCGCGAAACTTCGCGACCTCCTGGAAGACGTTGTTGTGCCCGTTGAAGAAGAAGGCCAGCCGCGGCGCGAATTGGTCAACTGACAGCCCCGCATCGAGCGCCGCCTGCACATAGGCGATCCCGTTGGCGAGCGTGAACGCGACCTCCTGCACCGCCGAGCACCCTTTTTCGCGGAAGTGGTAGCCGCTGATCGAGACCGTGTTCCACTTCGGGACATGCTCGTTGCAGTAGGCGAACAGGTCGGTGGTCAGGCGGATCGCGCCCTCGGGCGGATAGATGTAGTTGCCGCGCGCGATGTACTCCTTGAGGACGTCGTTCTGCGTCGTGCCGCGCAGCTGCTCCGAGGCCACGCCCTGCTCCTCTGCGACCAGCTCATACAAGAGCAGCAGCACGCTCGCCGGCGCATTGATGGTCATGGAGGTCGAGACCTGATCGAGCGGGATCTGGTCAAAGGCGGTCCGCATGTCGTCGATCGTGTCGATCGCCACACCGGTCCGCCCCACCTCCCCCAGGCAGCGAGGGTCATCTGAGTCCAGCCCGAGCTGCGTCGGCAGGTCGAAGGCCATCGACAGCCCGGTCGAGCCCTTCGACAACAGGTACCGATACCGCTCGTTGGACTCTTTGGCGCTCGCGTAGCCGGCGTACTGGCGCATCGTCCACAGCTGCTTTCGGTACATGTCGGGATGGATCCCGCGCGTGTACGGGTATTGGCCGGGCTCGCCGAGCCGGCTTTTGAGATCCGGCGGCGGATCGTGCTCGTCGTAAGACGGCCGGATCTCGATCCCCGAATCGGTGAACCGGCGCGGATCGTCGGGACCGACGATCGGCGCGATCGTGCGGTGCTCGTCGGCGGTGGCCATCGCCCCGGAGGTTACCGGGGGTCAGGCTCCAGGCCCGCTACAGCACCTTCCAGAGAAATTCCCTGGTGCGCTGATGCCGGGGGTTGTCGAGCACATCGCGCGGCTTGCCCAGCTCGACCACGATGCCCTCGTCGATGAACACCACGGTGTCGGCGACCTCACGCGCGAAGCCGATCTCGTGGGTGACCACGATCATCGTCATCCCGTCGTGGGCCAGCTGGCGCATCGCGTCGAGCACGTCGCCGACCAGCTCGGGATCGAGCGCCGAGGTGGGCTCGTCGAACAGCATCAGCTTGGGCTGCATGGCCAGCGCGCGGGCGATGGCCACCCGCTGCTGCTGGCCGCCCGAGAGGGCGACCGGATAGACATCGAGCTTGTCGGACAGCCCCACCTTGGCCAGCAGGTCTACCGCCCGTTTGCGGGCCTCGCCGCGCGACACCCCGCTGACCTTGACCGGCGCCAGCATCACGTTTTCGAGCGCGGTCATGTGCGGGAACAGATTGAAGCTCTGGAACACCATCCCGATCTCGGCCCGCTTACGCGCGACCTCGTTCTCGTGCAGCTCGTGAAGCTTGCCGCCGGCTTCGCGGTAGCCGACCAGATCTCCGTCGACTGACAGGCGCCCCGCGTTGATCTTCTCCAGGTGGTTGATGCAGCGCAGGAACGTCGACTTGCCTGACCCCGATGGGCCGAGCATGCACATCACCTCGCCGCGTGCGACCTCGAGGTCGATGCCCTTGAGCACCTCGAGGCGCCCGAAGCGCTTGTGGACGGCCTCGGCCTTGACCATCGCGGTCATGTCGCTCCCGCCCCACGGTTACCGAAGGCCAGCCAGCGCCCCGCCATCGTCGCTCGCTGGGCGCGCGTGAAGCCGCGGCCGTAGCGACGCTCGATGAAGTACTGGCCGACGTACAGGATGCTGGTCATCACCAGGTACCAGATGCTGGCGACGATCAACAGCGGAATCGTTTGGTAATTGACGTTGTAGATCTGCGTGACCGAATACAGCAGCTCGGTGTAGGCGGCCACGTACAGAAGTGAGGTGTTCTTGAGCATCGAGATCGTCTCGTTGCCGGTCGGCGGGATGATCACCCGCATCGCCTGCGGCAGCACGATCAGCCGCATCGTCTGCAGCCGGCTCATCCCCAGCGACTGCGAGGCCTGGATCTGCCCTTCGTCGACCGAGATGATCCCCGCGCGCACGATCTCGGCCATGTAAGCCCCCTCGTTGAGGCCGAGGGCCAGCAGCGCGGCGGCCAACGGGGTGATCAACGAGTTGGACGACTCGTGGATGATCGCCGGGCCCCCGAACGGCACCCCCAGCGAGATCACCGGGAACAGCGCCGCGATGTTGTACCAGAACAGAACCTGAACGAGCAGCGGCGTGCCGCGGAAGAACCAGATGTAGAGCCAGCTGGCGCCGGACACGATCGGGTTGGGCGACAGGCGCATGACCGCGGAGATGATCCCGAGCACGATCCCGATCACCATGCACAGGAAAGTCAGGTAGATGGTCGTCCACGCGCCGCGCAGGATCCGCGGGTCGAACAGGTACTGACCGACAACGCTCCACTCGAACCCCTTGGCGGTGACGATCGAGCGAACGATCGAGGCGGCGATCAGCAGCACGATCGCGGCCGCGATCCACCGCCCCGGTCGGCGGACCGGAACGGCCTTGATCTCTTCCGGCCGTTCCGGTGCTTGTTGTGAAAGCTCGGAGGTACTCACCTCAGAGCTGTAGTTTGCCTGCTATTAGCTCGTGGCGCCGTTGATTTTCGCCTCGGAGGACGGGATCGCCCCGCTCTGGATCCCCCACTTGGTCATGATCTTGCTGTAGGTCCCGTTCTTGATCAGCTCCTTGACCGCGGCCAGTACGGCTTTGTCGAGTCCGCTGCTCTTCGGAATGGCCAGGCCGTAGGGAGCGGTCCCGTAGGTGATCCCGATGAGCTTGAAGGTGCCATGCGACTGCTTGACCTGGTAGTCGGCGACCGGGGAGTCGGCCATCGAGACCTGGGCCCGGCCGCTCGACAGCGCCAGGTTGGCGGCCGTCTGGGTGGGGAACACGAGCACGTTGACGGCCGGCTTGCCGGCGGACTTGCACTTGGCGCTCTGGGCCTTGGCGTCGGCCTCCTCGGTCGTGCCGCTCTCGACCGAGACTGACTTGCCGCACAGGTCGGCCAGCCCCTTGATCGAGGCGCCGCCCGAGGTCTTGGTGAAGAACGAGGTTCCGGCCTTGAAGTAGTCGACGAAGTTGACGACCTTCTCGCGCGCCTTGGTGTCGGTGAACGAGGAGGCGCCCATGTCGTACTTGCCGGCGGCCAGGCCGGGGATGATCGTGTCGAAGGTCGCGTTGACCACGTTCGCCTTGAGGCCCATCAGCGCCGCGATCGCCTTGCTCAGGTCGGCGTCCATCCCGACCACGGTGTGCCCGTCGGGACCGATGAACTCGTTCGGCGCGTAGCTCGCGTCGGCGGCGACGGTGATCGTGCCCTTGGACTTGATTGAGCTCGGCACCAGCGCAGCGATCGCCGCATTGCTGCCGCCCGCCGCCGCGCTGGTGGCGGCCGACGTCGTCGTCGCGGCCGACGTGGTTGTCTTGCTGCTGCTCCCACACCCGACGATTGCCGCCGCGCCCAGCAGCGAGACCGCGACGGAGAGCCAGCTCTTCCGTGTGCGCATAGCGCTCCTTCTGAATCGAATTCCGGCTGAGTCAGGCGAGGATATGCAACATCGTCGCCAAGCAGACGATGCTTAATCCTCCGTAAACATGTCCGATAGCGGCCAGATAGCCTTCAGTTCAATGCACGTACGGGTACGTCTGTTCGCGGGGCTGCGCCAGCGGGCGGGCGCCGACGAAGTGGAGCTCGAGTTGCCCGAGGGCGCGAGCGTCGGGGAAGCGCTTGCGCGGATGCACGACCTGACCGGAGGCATTCCCGTGGTCATGGCCGTCAATCACGAATACGCCGACGAGGACCAGCCGCTCGGCTCCGGCGACGAGTTGGCGTTGATTCCACCCGTGTCGGGCGGCTCGGTCGGGGTCGCCCACGTGCGGGTGACAGCGGAACCCCTCGCTCTGGACCCGCTGGTGCAGCGCGTCCGCGACCCCCGGGCGGGGGCGGTGGTGACGTTCCTCGGGGTGACGCGCGAGGTGCCGGAGCTGCGCTACGAGGCTTACGTTGCCATGGCCGAACGCAAGATCGAAGAGATCGTCGTCGCCGCCATCGAGCGCCACGGCCTGTGCGCGGCGGCCGCCGAGCACCGCACTGGGATCGTGCCGCTGTCTGAGCCCTCGGTGGCGATCGCGGTCTCGGCTCCCCATCGCGATGCCGCATTCGCCGGCGGGCGCGAGATCATCGACCGGATCAAGTCCCAGGCTCCGATCTGGAAGCAGGAAGAGGGCGCGTGGGTCGACGGCGTGACGCCGAGTTGAGGACGCTGCCGGCGGTCCACGAGCTGGCCGCCGAGCTCGACGCGCCGCACGTGCTCGCCGTGGCTGCCGCCCGGCGGGCGATCGAGGAGCAGCGGTCTTTGTTATTTGCCGAGGCCGACGCCGAGGGGAGCCTCTTGCAACGCGCCCGCGGTCACTTGGCCGCGCTCTCATCCCCATCTTTGCGGCGCGTGATCAATGCCACCGGCGTGATCGTGCACACCAACCTGGGCCGGGCGCCGCTGTCGGAGTCCGCGCGCCAAGCGGTGACGCGCGCCGCCGAGGGCTACTGCAACGTCGAGCTCGATCTGAAGTCCGGCGCGCGGGGCTCGCGTCATGCGCACGTGGAGACGCTGCTGAGCGAGCTGACGGGCGCGCCGGCGGCGATCGCGGTCAACAACGGCGCGGGCGCGGTGTTGCTGGCCACGGCCGCGCTCGCCGGACCCGGTCGCGGGGTCGTCATCTCGCGGGGCCAGCTGGTCGAGATCGGGGGCGGGTTCAGGATTCCCGAGGTCATCGCCCAGTCGGGCTCCGCGATGATCGAGGTAGGCACCACCAATCGCACCAACCGCCGCGACTACGAGCGGGCGCTGGTGGGAGCGAGTCCGCCGGTGGGGGCGATCCTGCGCGTGCACCAGTCGAATTTCCGGACGCTGGGGTTCGTCGCCGAGGTCTCGATCGAGGCGCTGTGCGAGCTGGGCGTGCCGGTGATCGACGACCTCGGCTCTGGCGTGCTGTCGGGCGGGGCGGTCGCTGCGCTTGGCGACGAGCCCGACCTGGCCCGCTCGCTCGCCGCCGGCGTCGCCCTGGTGTGCTGCTCGGGGGACAAGCTGCTCGGCGGCCCGCAGGCCGGTCTGATGCTCGGCACCCCCGAGGCCATCGCGGCCGCTCGGGCGCACCCGCTGGCCCGCGCGCTGCGGATTGACAAGCTGTCATTGGCGGCACTCGAGGCCACTCTTTTGCTGTACCGCGACCCGGCCCGGGCGCGGACCGAGATCCCGGTCCTGGCCATGCTCGATCAACCCGAGCAGGTGCTCGCGACCCGCGCGCAACGCCTGCGCGACGGGATCGGGGACGCGGCGCAGCTGATCCGGACCGTGGCCCGGGCCGGTGGCGGTTCGCTGCCGCTGACCGAGCTCGAGGGACCGGCCGTGGCGCTCGAGTCCGCGGCGGCCCCGGAGCTGATCGCCGCCCGTCTGCGGGAATGCAATCCACCGGTGATCGCGCGAATCCACGATGGCCGGGTGGTGCTCGACCCGCGCACGCTCACCGACGACGAACTGGAGCTTGTCGTGCACGCGGTCGCAGACGCACTCGCGCCGCCATGAGCGACGCGCCGCTGACGCTCGGCACGGCGGGTCACATCGATCACGGCAAGACGGCGCTGATCGGCGCCCTGACCGGAGTCGACACCGACCGCCTGCCCGAGGAGCACGAGCGCGGAATCTCGATCGAGCTGGGCTACGCGAGCCTGTCGCTTCCCAGCGGGACACGGCTGTCGATCGTCGACGTGCCCGGCCACGAGCGCTACGTGCGCACGATGGTCGCCGGCGCCACCGGCATCGACCTGTATCTGATGGTCATCGCCGCCGACGACGGCGTCATGCCCCAGACGCGCGAGCACGCCGCCGTGCTGCGCGCGCTCGACGTCAGTCGCGGCGTCGTGGCCGTGACCAAGAGCGACATCGCCGATCCCGAGCTGGCCATGCTCGAGGCGAGCGAGCTGCTGCCGGAGGCGGAGGTGGTTGCCGTTTCCGGGCGCACCGGGGCCGGCCTGGACGAGCTGAGGGCGGCCCTTGATCGAGTCGCTTCCACGCTGGCCAGCCGGGCAGCGCTGCCGGGTGCGGCCCGACTTCATGTCGATCGCGTGTTCACGATCAGGGGCGCCGGGACGGTGGTCACGGGAACCCTGTGGTCGGGCTCCATCGCGCGCGCCGACGCCTTGGCGGTGCTGCCGGGGACACGGCGCGCGCGGGCCCGAGAAGTGCAGGTGCACGACGTGCACGTTGACCGGGCGGCGGCGGGCCAGCGCGTGGCGGTCAACCTCAGCGGCCTGTCGGTCGACGAGGTCGCGCGCGGAGACGTTGTCGTCGGGCCCGGCGGCGACGTGCGCCAGACCTACCTGCTCGACGCCGAGCTGGAGTTCGCGGGGGGCATGGAGGTCGAGACCGGTACGCGAGTCCAGGTTCACCACGGCACCCGCGAGTCGCCCGCGCGGATGGTCGGGCTGGGCGAGCGCTTCTGGCAGATCCGGCTCGAGCGGCCCCTGATCGCCGCTGCCGGAGATCGTGTGGTCATCCGCAGGATCGCCCCGCCGGACACGCTCGGCGGCGGGCGGGTGCTGGACGCCCACCCGGGCAAGCACCGGGCAAGCCGCGAGCTGGTCGCGCGGTTGACGCGTCTGGCTGCCGGGGAGGGCGAGCTCGAGACGGCGGCGGCGCCCGAGGTAGATGCCGTGACGGCCGCGCCGGCCAGGCCGGCGCCGGTGCTGGGCGCATCGGCGCTCGAGCTCGAAGCCCGGCTGCGCACGGCTGGCTTTGAACCCCCGCTTGACTCAGAGCTCGACGCCGGCGATCTGGCCGCGCTGCGCGAGGCGGGCCGGGCGGTCCGGGTCACGCGCTCGCTGCACTACCACCCGGATACGCTCGCGACCGTCAGGCGGCTGGTCATCGAGTCCGCCGCCCGGCACGACGGCGCGATCACGATCGCGCAGTTGCGGGATGAGCTTGGGACCTCGCGCAAGTTCGCCCAGGCACTGCTCGAGCACCTCGACGCCGAGCGCGTGACGATTCGGCGAGGCGACCAGCATTTCATACGTCGGGCGGCCGGGTGATCGCGAGCGGCCCCCAGCACAAGGAGCGCTGATCGTGGGTGT
This sequence comes from uncultured Solirubrobacterales bacterium, assembly GCA_963757015.1. Lineage (GTDB taxonomy): Bacteria > Actinomycetota > Thermoleophilia > Solirubrobacterales > Solirubrobacteraceae > Palsa-465. Next base: position 113,340 of record CAVWQA010000006.1, on the reverse strand, counting down.
GAGGCGCTGGGTCGGGCGCATGCGACGCGACTTGTGCTGGCGGCGCTCGCGACACCCGCCCGTCGCCGTCTTCTGCTCGTGCTCGCCGGGTGGTGGCGCGCTGGCGGAGGTGCTTTTCGCTGGCTCGCTTTAGGCGCGGGCGTAGCGGCGGTAGACGCTCGTCACTCGCGGCCGGCCCGGCTCGGCTCCCCCGGATCCTCGCCCCGACCCACGCGGTGCTCGAAGAACGCCGCCACCCAATCGGGATCCACCGGCTCTACCAGCGAATCGGCAAGATGACCGTCGAGGTCTGGAAAGCCCGAGGCTCGGAGCTCGCTCAGCGCCACGTCGAGGTCATAGCCGGTCGTGCGCAGTTCGGGCCCAGCGGCGTCGACGATCATCCAGAAAGCGCCTTGGCGTCCCTCGTACGGCAGTCCGACGCTGCCGGCGTTGGCATATACCATCCCCCCGCGCAGCGGACGAATGAACTGCCGGTGGGTGTGCCCGCCCACGACCAGTCGCGCTCCGACACCGGCAAGAGCATCCAGCACCACCGCGTCGGGCGTCGCCGAAGTGATCATCTCGTCCTCGCTGCGCGGCGTGCCGTGGCAGAACACCACGCCGTCGAGCTCGAGGCTGATCGGCCACGCGGCCAGCTCGTCGCGCCACCGCTGGTCTAGCGCCTGCGCGCTCCAGGTGGCGGCCCGTCCGACGGCATCGTCTGTCACCGGCTGGCCATCGAAGGCATCCACCGCCTCGCGCTCAGCGTTTCCCCGCACCCACCAGATCGGCTCCGGCCGTGCCGCCAGGAGCTCGAGCGATTCGCGGACCAGGGGACCAGCGACCAGATCACCCGCACTCACGATCGCCTCCACGCCCTCACGATCGACGTCCGCCAGCACCGCCCGCAGCGCCGGGAGGTTCCCGTGCACGTCGGCCAGCACCGCGATCCGCATCGGCCCAACCTAACGCGGAGCCAGCGCTCCCCGCCGCATCCTGTGCCATGTGAAATACTACCGGCTCGGATGGCTGTGAACGGCAAGCCCTGGCACGGGGTCCTGGTCGCCAACCCGGTGACCCTTGATGAGAACCTCGAGATCGATTTCGATCGCTACGGGGAACACATCGCCTGGCTGGCCTCATCCGGTTGTGACGGTGTGACTCCCAACGGCTCGCTCGGCGAGTACCAGACCCTGACCGACGAGGAGCGAGCCCGAGTCGTAACCACCGCCATGGAGGCAGCACCGGAGGGATTCGACGTCATCCCTGCGGTGGGGGCCTACGGCTCGGGCGAATCCGTCCGCTGGGCCGAGCAGGCAGCCGAGGCCGGCGCCGCCGCGGTGATGGCGCTGCCGCCAAACTCCTATCGCGCCGACGAGCGCAGCGTCGTCGAGCACTACCGGTCGCTCGCGGCCGTAGGAATGCCGGTCGTGGCCTACAACAATCCGTTCGATACCAAGGTCGACCTGGGGCCCGCAGTGCTCTCGCGACTGCACGGCGAGGGCCTGATCGTGGCCGTCAAGGAGTTCGCCGGGGACCCGCGCCGAGCCTACGCGGTTCGCGAACTGGCGCCCGAGCTCGATGTGCTGATCGGCTCCGACGACACCGTGCTGGAGATCGCGCTGGCCGGAGCCAAGGGGTGGATCTCGGGCTTCACCAGCGCCTTCCCGCGCTCGTGCGTTGATCTCTACCGCGCCTCGGTGGCCGCGGACGTCAAAACCGCGCTACCTCTCTATCGTTTACTGCACCCGTTGCTGAGATGGGATTCGAAGACCGAGTTCGTGCAGGCGATCAAGCTTTCGATGGACATAGTCGGTCGTGATGGAGGCCGTTGCCGCCCACCGCGGCTCCCGCTCGCCCCCGCACAGGAGGCCGAGGTGCGCCGCCTCACCGAGCAGGCGCTGGCCTCGGGGCTGAACTGAGGCGAGATGGCGGCGGTCAGCGCTGAGCGGCTGGAATCCTTCTCGCCCCAGGCTCCCAGCGAGCTCGTGGGTGAGTTCGGCATCGCCTCGACGGCCGAGACCGAGCAGGCGGTGGCCGCCGCGCGGTCGGCCCAGCGCGAATGGTGGAGCCGGGGCGCCGCGGGTCGCGCCGGAGCGCTCGCGGCCGCGGCCGACGAGCTGCGCTCCCGACGGGAAGAGGCGACGGCGCTGGTGGTGCGCGAAGTGGGCAAGCCGGCCGGCGAGGCAGCCGGCGAGGTGGCTCGCGCGATCTCGATCCTCGATTACTACGCGCAGGCGTGCTTCGCCGCCGTAGGCGAGCAGTATCCGCCGTCCCTGGGCGGCTTGTTGTTCACCAAACGCATGCCGTTGGGGGTGGTGGCCATGATCACCCCGTGGAACTTTCCGCTCGCGATCCCGCTCTGGAAGACCGCGCCCGCGCTCGCCTGCGGGAATGCGGTGCTGCTCAAGCCATCGTCCGAGGCGCCCGCCTGTGCCGCGCTGCTCGAGCGCATCCTCGCTCCGCACGTGGGCGAGCACGTGTTCAGCGTTGTCTACGGTGGCGGCGAGGTGGCTCGAACCTTGATGGACGGCGTCGACGGCGTCTCGTTCACCGGCTCTGATGCCGTCGGGCGCTCGGTGGCGGCGCACGCCGGGCAGCGCGGGATTCCCGCCCAGTGTGAGATGGGAGGCCAGAACGCGGCGATCGTGTTCGACGACGCCGATCCTTCCCTTACGGCGGCGATCGTGGCCGGCGCCGCGATGGGATACGCGGGCCAGAAGTGCACGGCAACCCGTCGCGTGATCGTCGTCGGTTCCCATCACGACTTCGTCGAAGCCTTTGTGGCCACGGTACGCGGCCTGCGTCCCGCGGCGCCCGAGGCGCCCGACACCACCGTGGGCCCGGTCATCACCGAGTACGCGCGCAAGGACGTGGTCGAGGCGATCTCCCTCGGGCGCTCCGCGGGAGCCCGGATTCTGGCCGGCGGAGAGGTCCCGGAGCTAGACGGCTGGTTCATCCAGCCAACGCTCGTCGATGGCCTCGGCCCCGAGCATCGCCTGACTCAGGAGGAGACCTTCGGGCCGCTGGTCACGATCATGACCGCAGCCGATACCGACGAGGCCGTGCGGATCGCCAACGGCGTTCGCTACGGGCTGGTGACCAGCGTTCACGGCCGGGATCTCGACCGGCTGCTGGCGGCCACCCACCGCCTCGATACCGGACTGATCAAGGTCAACGCCCCCACGACCGGCGTCGACTTCTATGCCCCGTTCGGCGGCGAGAAGGATTCCAGCTACGGCCTGCGCGAACAGGGCACGGCCGCGTTGCAGTTCTACTCGTCGACCCGCACGATCGCGATCGCTCCACACGGCGCCTGAGTAGCACAGGCCGCGTTCGCGAGCGTGTCAGGCGATGCGGCCTACCTCTCGTCGCGGCCCACCCACAGGCCGCGGATGTGCCTGATGTGCGAGTCGATCAGCCTCCTGAGTGGCAGCCCCATCTCGCGCTCGCATCGACTCGACGAGCGCGTGGTGCTCCTGTGCCGAGGCGACCAAGCGCCCCGACACGGCGAGCGCTTGCAGGCCAGACAGCCGCGTCTGGCGGCGCATGCGATCGACCAGGTCAGTCAGGTGGTCGTTGCCCAGCTGGGAGATGAGCAGACCGTGGAAGCGCCGATCGGAATCCAGGTACTCGATCAGGTCGGCTCGGGCGGCGGCAGCGACGATCTCGTCGGCGATCGCGGCCAACTGGTCGAGCACCTCGGGCGTGATGATCTTGGCCACCGCAACCGTGGTCGGCACCTCGAGCAGCAGGCGAATCTGGCAAATCTCGTCGAGGTCGACCTCGGACATCTCGACCACCCGGAACCCCCGGTTGCGCTCGGCAACCACGAAACCGTCCTTGGCGAGATCGAGCATCGCCTCGCGCACAGGTGTGGCCGAGACCCCGAAGCGCGCGCCGAGGGCGGGCGCGGAGTAGAGCTGCCCGGGCGCGAGCTCGCCAGCGACCATCGCCGCTTCGAGCGAGCGCCTGACCTGGTCTCGAAGGCTCCCCGCGCTGATCGCGGCGATATGGCTGCTCATGTGCAATGTGGAATGCTACATGGCACCATCGGCCCGGCTGATGGGGCGCTGGCGGCGGTTCGCACACGCTGCCGGGACAGCGCGCCCTCCCACAGCTCGCTAGATTTCGGGCCGATGGCAACCTGCCTGGTCACTGGGGGCGCCGGTTTCCTCGGCTCTCACCTCTGCGACGAGCTCCTGGCCCGCGGCAACCGGGTGATCTGCGTCGACAACTTCGAGACCGGGTCGCTGGCCAACATCGAGCACATCCGGAGCGAGAACTTCGTCCATCGCAACCTCGACATCATCGAGGCCTACTACGTCGACGAGCGGATCGATTTCGTCTACCACCTGGCCTCGCCGGCCTCTCCGATCGACTATCTGCGGCTGCCGCTGCACACGCTCAAGGTTGGTTCCTATGGCACCCATCACACGCTGGGGCTGGCCAAGCTGCACCGGGCGCGCTTTCTCACCGCCTCGACGAGCGAGGTCTACGGCGACCCGCAGGTCCACCCGCAGCCCGAGAGCTACTGGGGCCACGTCAACCCGATCGGGCCGCGCGGGGTCTACGACGAGGCCAAGCGCTATGCCGAGGCCCTTACGATGGCCTACCACCGCCAGCAGGGCGTGGACACGGCGATCGTGCGCATCTTCAACTCGATCCTGGCCGACGAGCAGGTGGTCTATGACGACGGCCGCGAGCTACGGCGCGAGAAGGTCTCAGACGTCGCCGCCCGCCTGGCGAGCTACGCCGTCGCCGCGGGCTACGTGCCGAAGTCGCGTCCTCGAGCGGGCCGCACGGCCTTGCTCGACGCCGGCTTCTCTCCGGCGATGGAGTATCCGCTCGAGTACGTCACCGTGCCCGCCTTCAACGCCGACGGCCGGTCGATCGCGGCGCCCGCGCAGGCGCTCATCGCCCATCCCACCGACGAGCGCTGTTACGAGATCCGCACGCGCTACGGACGTTCGATCCGGGTGACCGGCCATCACTCCGTTTTCGCCGAAGGGGCTGACAGCGAGCCCGTCGCCAAGCCCGCCGGCGAGCTCGAGGTCGGTGACCGGATTGCGATCGCCCGCCGTCTGGAGGTGCCCGAGCGCGACCGGCGCTGGATCTCGATGCTCGAGGTCTGGCGCTGGCACGAGGGCGACCCCTGGGAGCTGAGCGTCGAGGCCTCTGGACTCGGCGAATGCGCTTGGGAGCGGCGGTTCGACCTGTTCGGAAAGCTGGTCTCCGAGCGCCGCAACGCGGGCCCCAACTGGCGCAACGGAGCGTGGACGAAGATCATCCGCATGCGCCAGTCCGACCGGCTTCCGCTGCCGTGCTTCTGGCGGCTGGGCCTCGACATGCCCGAGGGAGCGAAGATTCGCAGACGTCTCGCCGGGCGCCACGTCGCCATGCCCGCCCACGTCGAGATCACCGATGATGTGCTGTGGCTGCTCGGCCTGTGGGTCGCCGAGGGTTCCTGGCATGAGCGTGTCAACGATGCGTACCTAACGCTCAGCTGTGACGACGCCACGCTCGACCGCGCGGCGGCGATCATCGAGCGCGCGTTCGGATTGCACGACATACGCTCTCGAGCCTCGCAGGCACGCGCCGCGTCGCTGTTCGTGCACTCCAAGCTGCTGCTCAGGCTGATGGACTTCCTCGGCTTCGCGGGCAATCGCAAGCGGATCCCGGGCTGGATCCTGGGACTGCCGCTGAGCCGCCTGAAGTGGTTCATCGAGGGATACCGGAAAGGCGATGGGGTGCATTCGGGCAAGGTCCTGGCGGCCGGCGTCAAGCATCAGTTCGTGACCGTGCACGACGAGCTCAAGGACGATCTGATCGTCGCGCTGGCCCGGTTCGGGCTCGTTCCGTCAGTCGGGCATCACGAGACGACCTTTAAGCGCAAGACCGGGGAGCGTCGCTATCCGTTCTGGGCTCTCCAGATCGGGAGCGTCTCTCCTTGGAGCCCGCTCGAATGGGACCGGGGCGTCGTCCAGCGCCTCGCCGCTCGCGTCACCGGCGACCTGGTGTGGGCGCCGATCCGGACGATCGAGGAGGTGCCCGCGACCGAGCTCGTGTATGACTTCTCAGTCCCCGGCCCCGAGAACTTCTGGGCCGGGACCGGCGTGTGGGCCAAAAACACCTATGGGAGTCGAATGAGGCCTTACGATGGCCGGGCGATCCCCACTTTCCTGCGCCAGGCGCTGCAGGATCGTCCGATCACGGTGTTCGGCGACGGGTCGCAGACGCGCTCGTTCTGCTATGTCGACGATCTGATCCGAGGCATCATCGCGCTGGCCGAATCGGGGTATCACGACCCGGTCAACATCGGCAATCCGAACGAATTCACGCTGCTGGAACTGGCCAAGGAGGTGATCTCTGCCACTGGCTCGAGCTCGCAGATCGTGTTCGAGGCGCTGCCCACCGACGATCCCCAGGTGCGACAGCCAGATATCTCGCTCGCCCGGGAGGTGCTCGGCTGGGAGCCCGAGGTGGCGCTGCCCGAGGGCTTGCGGCGCACGATCGAGCGCTCGGGACCCGAGGGTCTGGTCGGGCCGGCGCGCTGAGCCTGGTCGGCAGGGCCCAGGCGCGCCTGAGCTTAGCCGTAACTTCGTGGGACAGATACCGTTAGCAATGGGAGGCGGGATGCGCCTGCCCCTGGACGGGAAGTGATCGACCAAAACGAGGTCATCGAACGCCGGACCAACGGCTCGCAGGGCGACTCGCCGGCGGGTTATTTTCCCGACCGCGATGTCAGGCGCAAGCGCCCGCCGCTGTTGACCTTCCTGCTCCGGGTGGAGACGCTGCGGCGGCTGACCCGCGTGGTGCTCCTGCTGGCGCTCGACTTCATCGGCGTCACGGCGGCGCTGTTCACCGCGCTGCTCCTCAAGCTCGCCCTGCACGGCACGCCCTCCCTCCAGGCGGCCTGGGACGACACCCGTCCCACGCTGGCCTTCGCCTACCTGGTGACCGTCCTGATGTTCGCCCGCGTGGACCTGTATGCAGACCGGCCGCGCCGCCCCGGGCTGGCCAAGATCGCCTCGGCGCTGTTCTGGGTCACGGTCATCGCGCTGGTGTTCACGCTCGCCAACGGCGATCACTTCAACAGCTACTACATCTTCTATGGCTCCCTGTTCTTCGCCGTCGTCTACATCGGTACCCTGCGGGCGCTGTTCACGCGCGTCACCGGCGTGCTCCTCGAGCGCGCCGGTCTGCGGCGTCGCGCCATGCTGGTGGGTTCAGGCAGCCACATCGAGGCCGTAGCGCATGCGCTGGGCGGGTCGCGTCAGCGCGTTGACCTGATCGGCTTCGTTTCGCTCACCCCCCGTCCCGAGAACGGGATGCGCTCGCTGGGCAACCTCGACCAGCTGACCGAGATCCTCGCCCGCGAGCGGATCCAGGAGGTGATCATCGCCGATCCCGACTTTCCGCAGGAGCGCGCGCTGGATCTCGTCGACCGCTGTCACCAGCGGGGCGTGACCGTCGTCGTCGCGCCTTCGACGATGGAGATCCTGATCGATCGCGCTGAGTTCGTCGCCGGCGAGTCGGTGCCGCTGTTCACCCTGCGTCCGCCGGTGTTCGAGGGCGTCGACTACGCGCTCAAGCGCACCTTCGATCTAGTGCTTGCCTCCGTGCTGCTGTTCGTGCTGTCGCCCGTGCTGCTCGCGATCGCCGCGGCCATCAAGCTCAGCTCTCGCGGCCCGATCGTCTACCGCTCGATCCGCCCCGGGATGGCCGGTGTCCCCTTTGAATGCTTCAAGTTCCGCACGATGCGCGAACACGCCGACCAGATCCAGGACGATCTCGAGCCGCTCAACGAGTCCTCGGGGGCCCTGTTCAAGATCCGACGGGACCCCCGGCTGACGTCGGTGGGCCGCCTGCTGCGGAGGTTCTCGCTCGACGAGCTGCCGCAGCTGGTCAACGTGATCCGGGGCGAGATGTCGCTGGTGGGCCCGCGTCCGTTGCCGATGCGCGACTTCACGCGGCTCGAGGAGTGGCACAAGAAGCGCTACCTCGTGCTGCCCGGGATCACCGGCCTGTGGCAGGTGTCGGGCCGCGCCGAGCTCGACTTCGACGATCTCGTGCGCCTGGACTTCCTGTACCTGGAGCACTGGTCGGTGTTCCTGGACCTGTCGATCCTGCTCAAGACGATCCCCGCCGTGCTCACCAGGCGGGGAGCCTTCTGACTCGCCGCCCTCCCCGGGCACTTGCCAACGCCGGACGCCTGTAGGCTCTCGCCTCGCATGCCCCCGACCGACCGGTTTGTGATCAGCTACGCCGCCGAGCCCCCGCAGGAGCCGCTTCCCTACGGTCGGTGGGCGGACACGCTGCGCGAGTATTTCCTGGCCGCCGTGCGGGAGATCGACGCCGAGGGCGAAGACCTCGGTACGCCAGGGGACATCGCCTGGTTTCCCGATCGCAGCTTTGGCGGTCGTACCTACGTGCCCGCAGTCGCGCGCACGACGGGCGGCTTTGAGCTGTTCGGGTTCGTGTCCTTCAGCGAGGGCTCGGGCGGCCCCAGCGACTTCGAAGCCCGGGCCGATTTCACCTCAGAGCTCGCCGAGAGCAATCCAGATTGGAAGCTGGACCTCAACGATGACGTGGTTGCCATGTGGCGGGGCGAGCAGGGCAAGTCCGCCGACATGACGCTCGTCTGGGGCACGCCGCTGATCCCCGGCGGCGCTGTGGTCACCGCCGAGCTCGCCAACCTGGCCGTCGATCAGTGCGAGCTCGTCGAAGAGCGCTTCACGTTGCTGGCGCCCGACAACTACCGCTCGGACTTTCTCGAGGTCAAGCTGTGGGACAAGCGCGGGACCGAGCTCGCCGTCGAGTCGCTCTACGTCGAGGACGAGGCAGACGGCGAAGAAGCCGACGACGAGGAAGAAGCGACCGGCGCGGAGTGATCGCCGCCACCGCTCAGCGCCAGCGGCAGCCGGGCGGTGATCTCCTCATCGGTCAAGGGGAAGTGACACGCGGCTATCCCGCCGCCCGCCTTGCGCTCCAGCGGCGGTTCCTCCTGCGAGCAGATTGCCTGGGCCTTGGGGCAGCGGGTGTGAAACCGGCATGCCGCCGGGGGGTTGGCGGGGCTGGGCACGTCTCCGGTGAGCAGCTGGCGCTCACGCTTGCCACCGGTCGGATCGGGGACCGGGACCGCCGACAGCAGCGCGCCGGTGTAGGGGTGACGGGGGCGGTGGTAGAGGACATCGCCGGGCGCCAGCTCGACGATCTTGCCCAGGTACATGACCGCCACCCGGTCGCACATGTGGCGCACGACTGACAGATCATGAGCGATGAAGATCAGGGTCAGGCCGAGGTCGCGCTGCAGCTCGCGAAGCAGGTTGAGCACCTGAGCCTGGATTGAGACGTCCAGGGCCGAGACCGGCTCATCGGCGATCAACAGCTTGGGCTCCAAGGCGATCGCCCGCGCGACCCCGATGCGCTGTCGCTGGCCGCCGGAGAACTCGTGCGGGTAGCGGTTGTAGTGCTCGGGGTTGAGACCGACGTGGTCCATCAGGTCCTGGACCCGGCGCTTGCGCTCGCCACGTTCCGTGTACAGCCCGTGGATCACGAAGGGATCAGAGATGATCGAGCCCACCGTCTTGCGCGGGTTCAGCGACGAGTAGGGATCTTGAAAGACCATCTGCATGTCGCGATGCAGCGCTTTGAGGTCGTCGCCCTTGCGGTCGGCGATCTCGTTTCCGTCGACCTTGATCGAGCCGGAGGTCGGATCCATCAGCCGGCACAAAAGACGGGCGGTCGTGCTCTTGCCGCACCCTGTCTCACCCACGATCCCCAATGCCTCGCCCCGCTCGACATCGAACGACACCCCGTCGACGGCCTTGACGGCCCCGATCTGCTTCTGAAAGACGATCCCGCGCTTGATCGGGAAGTGCTTGACGAGGTCCTTGACCTCGACCAGGGCGGTCACGAATCGGCCTCCTGCGCGGGCCTGCGGGTTTCCGACGCGGGAATCGATGGGCCCGGCTCGCTGGCCAGAGCCGGTGCCTCGGCGTCACCCGCAACAGCCGGTGCGTCGTTTGCGCTCGCCGTGGCCGGGACGTCCTTTCCGCCCCCCACGGCCGGGGCGCCGTTCCCGCTCGACGCAATCCGCTGCAGCGAACTCGGATCGCGGCCTTCCTGCAGACCCTCCCAGATGCGTTTGCGAATCGATTGCTGAAGCAGGCAGGCGACGGCATGGCCGCCCTTGTCGTCGGTTGCCTGGAGCCGCGGATCGATGCGCCGGTGGGACTCCTGGGCGTACGGGCAGCGCGGGTGAAAGTGGCATCCGGAGGGACGGTTGATCAGGCTCGGCGGCCGCCCTGAGATCGGCACCAGCTCCTCGTTGCGGGGAACGTCGAGCCGCGGGATCGACTTCAGCAGCCCCCAGGTGTAGGGGTGCTGGGGCGCCTTGAAGATCTCCTCGCGTGGTGCCGCGCTCGACGATTCGTCCCGCGTACATGACCGCGATGTCGTCGGCGATCTCGGCGACCACCCCGAGATCGTGGGTGATGATGATGATCGCCATCCCCAGCCGTCTCTGCAGGTCCTCGAGCAGGTGGAGAATCTGCGCCTGCACGGTGACGTCGAGCGCGGTCGTCGGCTCGTCGGCGATCAGCAGGGTCGGCTCGTTGGCGAGCGCCATCGCGATCATGGCGCGCTGGCGCATGCCGCCCGAGAACTCGTGCGGATATTGGTCGACACGCCGTTTGGGATCCGGGATCCCGACCAGCTCGAGCAGCTCGGCGGCCCGGGCGCGCGCGGCCGAGCGCGACACCTTGCGGTGGATCTGCATCGCCTCCACGAGCTGGGCGCCGACCTTGTAGAAGGGGTGAAGCGACGACAGCGGGTCCTGGAAGATCATGGCCACGTCGTTGCCGCGGATGCGCCGCAGCTGATCGTCGGACATGGCCACGACGTCGTGGCCCTGGAAGATGATCTTTCCGTCGATCAGCGCGTTAGGCGCTCGGGTCAGCCCCAGCGTGGTCAGCGACGAGACCGTCTTGCCCGATCCCGACTCGCCCACGATCCCGAGCGTCTTGCCCTGTTGCACCGTGTAGCTGATCCCGTCGACGGCGTGGACGATCCCGTCGTCGGTCCGAAATGAGACCCGCAGATCCTCGACGCTCAGCAGCGGGTCGGTCATCTCAAGCGGTCCCGACCGGCCCGGGGTCACGAGTAGCGCACCCGCGGATCGAGATAGGCGTAGGAGATGTCCACGACGATGTTCGCGAACACGATGAAGAACGCGGCGAGCAGCACCGTTCCCTGGACGATGGGAAAGTCGGAATGGACGATCGCATCGTAGTTCAGGCGCCCGATCCCGGGGATGTCGAAGACCGTCTCGGTGATAACGGCTCCGCCCAGCAGGGTGCCGACGTCGAGCCCGAAGATGGTCACGATCGGGGTGATCGCCGAGCGCACTCCGTGGTGCCAGATCACCCGACGTTCGGGCAATCCCTTGGCCCGAGCCGTGCGAATGTAGTCCTCGCCCATCACTTCGAGCAGGCTGCCGCGAAGCAGCCGCGAGTAGATCGCGGCCGACGTCGCCGCGAGCACGATCCAGGGCATGATCAGCGACGTAAACCAGTCCACCGGGCTGACCGTGAGGCCAACGTAGCTGCTCGCGCCCGGGAGAAACGGGAAGCGGCCGATGTCGTCGGCGAACAGGAACAGCATCACCAGGCCAAACCAGAACACCGGCATTGACACGAACACGAGTGCGATCCCCATCGCGCTGCGGTCGAGCAGGCTTCCCCGCTTGATCGCCGAGATGATCCCCACCGGGATCCCCGCCAGACAGCCAGAGCACCGCGGCACCCACGGTCAGCGAGAGGGTCGCCGGGAGCCGGTCTTTGATCAGGCTCAGGACCGAGGCGCCCGTGTAGTAGCTGGTGCCAAAGTTGAAGTGGAGGATGATCCCCTTCATGTAGTCGTAGAACTGGGTGTAGACCGGCTGGTCGAGTCCCAGCTCCTTCGTGATGTGCGCGATGATTCTCGGACTGGCGTTGCGCCCGGCGCGCAGCTGCGCGGGGTTGGCCCCCGGCAGCACGTTGAACAACAAGAACGTGAGCGCGCTGACCAGGATGATCAGCACGATGCCCCAGAGGATGCGGCGGATGATGTAGCGGCCCATATCTCGAGGTCCGAGTGGAAGTATGCACTGAGAGGGGTCCCGCCGCCAATGCAGCGGAACCCCTCAGCGCCTTGCTTGCTATGGGTTCTTCAGTGACGTGTAGTCGAGATCCCAGGTGCCTGTGTTCCAGAGCATGTTGACGCCGGCGACGTCCTTGCTCTCGATGTTTGCCTGATTGTCGAAATCCTCAGGGATCGCGACGGCCTGATTGACGAGCGTCTTGTCGACGTTCGCCCAAGCCTGCGCGCGAGCCGTTGGATCCGTGACCAGCGCCGCCTTCTGCATCGCGGCGTTGATCTGCGGATCGTTGACCTGACCCCAGTTGGAGTTGTTGGTCGGCACGATCGCCGGGCCGTAGAACGGCACGTACAGCACCGTCAGCGGATCGGCGAAGTCACGCACCCACCCCACAGTGGGGCAGGCATCGATCTCCTGCTTTGGCACGCCGCAGTACTTGGAGTACATGACCGACTGGTCGACTTCACTGACATGGGTCTTGAAGCCCAACTGGGTGAAGTCCGAGTTCAGGTTCTGGATGATCGCCGGGTCGTTGCCGTTGTTGGCGCCGACGATCTGCACCGTTGCGTTACCGGTGTACTTGCCGGACTTGTATCCAGCCGCCTTCATGTACTGCTCGGCGACCTTGAGGTTGCCGTTGACGTCCTTGTTCCACGGTGTCTGGGGGCCAGGATAGCCACCGGACTGCGAGAAGCCCTGGACGCCCGGGTAGATGAAGTGCGTCGCCGGCTCAGAGGTCAGCGAGCCGCCGCGCAACTTGACGATCGCGGCGCGATCGAGGTTCGCCCACACCGCACGACGGAGATTGACGTTCTTGAACGGCCCGGCGTGGTTGTTGAGGGCCACGTAGTGGTCACCCGAACCGGTCGTGAACGTGATCTGAGCCGGATAGGACTCATAGGCCAGCTTGACGACCGACTGCGCCGGCGTGTCGAACTGGACCGAGTCAGAGCCCTTGAGCACCTGCTGGCCGATCACCGTCGCATCGCCGCCGATCTTGAAGTTGATCTGGTTCAGATACGCGGGCCGGAAATCGGTCTTCGGGTTCCACCTCGGGTTACGGACCAGCGTCAGCGACTTGCCGGTCTGATAGCCGATCCCCTGAAACAGTCCGGTCTTGGGGTTGGACTGGATCATGTACGGGCCCGTGGCCACCAGGTACTTGGTCCCGTAGGTTGTCGGCGACTGCTTGTCCATCGGCCCGGCGAAGCTCTGCGGCACGGGCGCCGACAGCGGCAGGCTGAGCGCCGAGACCAGGAACGAACCGCTCGGCTTCTCAGTGTGGAACACGATCGTGAACTTGTTCGGTGTCTGGATTCCTGGGATCGGGCCACCCGCGTACTTCGCCGTCGTCCCGACCAGCGGCGCCGGCGCGCCGGCCCCGAAGTAGGAGTTGAAGTACGGGTTGGCGACGTTCGGGTTGGCGCCACGCTCGATCGCGTAGGCGACGTCAGCCGAGGTCACCTCGCGGTTGACCGGCGGGCTGAAGAACACACCCTTGCGGATGTGGACGGTGACGGTCTTCCCACCGTCGGTGATGCCGCCGTTGGCGGTCGTCGGGACCTCGGTGGCCAGGTCCGCGCTGACCGTGCTGGCCGTGTTTGGCCTGTAGGAGAACAGCGGCCGCTGCGTTACGAAGTCGACCCCATAGTCCTGGGTGAAGTAGGACTCGCCCGGATCGAGGTGCTCGAAGTCCTCGCTCGAGTACACGGTCAACGTGCCGCCCCGCTTCTTGGTCGACCCGGTCAGGACCTGGTTGTTGGGATTCTCGCCCGCCTTGAGCGGGATTGATGGTACGGCGGACGAAGACGAGTTCCCTCCGCCCCCAGTCGCGGTGTTGGAGCTGCTGCCGCCGCAAGCTGCGACGCCAACGGCCAGCAACCCTGTGGCCGCCAAGGCGACCAGGTTGCCTGGACTACTCCTCATAGATTCCTCCTCTGATGATTGACAGACGCGCAGAGTTACGAAGCGGTCCCTTCATCGCGACTCCCCACGTGGGTTGAGTGCGTCCAGCAGGCCGTCGCCGACCAGGTTGAACGCGAGCACCGTGAGCAGCAGCGCCACTCCCGGAAAGACCATGTACCACCAAGCGGTGTTGAAGATCGGCGCAGCGTCGGAGATCATCTGCCCCCAGCTGGCCTGAGGTGGGCGGATTCCCACACCCAGGAACGACAGCCCGGCCTCGAACAGGATGTTGACGGGGATCAGCAGGCTCGAGTAGACGATCAGCGGCGCCATCAGATTGGGCAGGATCTCCCGGAACAGGATTCGCCTGTTTGACGCCCCCAGCGATCGCGATGCTTCGATGAATTCCTTCTCGCGCAGGGACAGCACCTGCCCGCGGGCAATGCGCGCGAGGTAAGTGAAGTTGCTGAGCACGATGATGAAAATCACCGTCCCGAGTCCTGGTTGGATCAGCCCGCCGGCGCAGCCGCGCACGCCGCACGCCGCGCCGATCCCGAGGCCCAGGACGAGGACCGGGAAGGCCAGGAACACGTCAATCATGCGCGAGATCAGCGTGTCGGCCCAGCCGCGGTAGTAGCCGGCCAGCAAACCGAAGAACGTCCCGATGACCGCCGCGATCGCGGTCCCGAAGATCCCCACGATGAGCGAGACGCGAGAGCCGTAGATCACCCGCGAGAGCACGTCCCGGCCGAGCTCGTCGACGCCGAACGGGTGTGTGGAGCTCGGGCCCGTGGGACTGCCGAAGATGTCGAGCGCGTTGGAGTTGTTCTGGTAGGGGCTCTGCAGCCCCAGGATCGAGACGACCAGGGGCGCGAAGATCGCCACGAGGATCAAGAAGAGGATGAAGATCGCCGACCCCATGGCCACGCGATCGGCTTTGAAGCGCCGCCAGAAGAGCTGCCGCGGCGAGCGGGCGGCCACCTCGGCCGGGACTAGCTCGACGCTCTCGACGGTCGGTTCAGACTCGACGAGTAGCTCGGCACCGACACTCATAGGCACGTCCCCAGTCGCACCTCAGCATCCTCCATGCGCAGATCGAACCATATGGCGGTCCGCCTGTCACCCAACATTAACGCTTCCTCAACGAAGCGATCGCCGGATACGCTGGAAAACACCTGGCCCTCGTAGCTCAATGGATAGAGCACGCGCCTCCTAAGCGCGGGATGCAGGTTCGATTCCTGCCGGGGGCAACCTATCCGATTCGCGCGGAGGCAACCGCACTTGGTTTGCGGCATTTGCCGACGGTGATCGGGTGTCCGGATGCTGGTGCTCAGCCGATGCGGCTGGCCGCGGATGCCCGTGCTACGGTCCGCCCGGCCTCGTGTCCCAGAGCACGCTAGAAGCGCAGCGCAGCGTAACCGCGCCCTCATCGACGGCCTCTACACAGGCCGTACCCGAGGCCTGGACGCTGCGGCTGTTCATGCGCCGCCATCCCTGGTGGAGCACCGGGATCGGCATCACGCTGCTATCGGCGCTGCTGGTCTTCTGGGCCCGCACCCGTCCGGGATTCGATCCTTACGGCTGGCTGGTCTGGGGTCATCAGACGCTGACGGGCTCGTTGGATACCAACGCGGCGCCCTCGTGGAAACCGCTGCCGTATCTGTTCACGGTCCCCTATGCGCTGGCCGGCCACTACGAGCTGCGGCTGTGGATGATCACCGCGGTGGCGGTCGCCCTGGCCGGAGTCGTGTTCGCGGGCCGGATCGCCTATCGCCTGGTCGACCCGCCGCCCGAGCGGCGCTGGGCGGGCCTCTGTGCGGCCGTGTTCGCGGGCGCCGCTCTGCTGGGGCTCGAGGACTACGCGCACTACATCCTGAGCTCGCAGTCGGATCCGATGATCGTCTCGCTGTGCCTGGGGGCGATCGACTGCCACCTCTACCGGCGCCCGCGCGCGGCGTTCCTGCTGGGCGTGCTCGCGGCGCTCGGCCGGCCCGAGGTGTGGCCGTTTCTGGCCGCCTACTCGATCTGGATGTGGATCAGGCTGCCCCGGACCCGGATCCTGGTATCAGGGGGCTGGGTGGCGATCGCGCTGCTGTGGTTCGGCATCCCGGCGCTGACCTCGCGCAGCCCGTTCGTGGCCGCCACCAACGCGCTCGGGTCCGGCCGGCGACTGACCAGCGACAAGGTGTTTGGGACGGTGGGGCGCTTCCTCGGCCTCAACGAGCCGCCGGTGCTGCTGGCGGCGCTGCTCGCGGTCGTCCTGGCGGCGTTCCGTCGCGATCGGGTGACGCTGGCCCTGGCCGCCGGCGCGGTGCTCTGGGTGCTGGTGGAGATCGCGTTCGCGCTGCATGGCTGGCCCGGGCTCGCGCGCTACATGTTCGAGGCCGGAGGCGTGGTCGTGGTGCTCGCGGGCGTCGCCGTCGGAAGGCTGCTGATCGATCGCCCGTTGTGGCCCCGCGTGCCGGGGTGGGTGGGCGCCGCGCTCGTCGCCGGGCTGCTCGTCAGTCTCCTGCCGGCCGTGCTCTCGCACGCGCGCGCCGAGCACAAGGACCTCGTCGAGCAGCATGCCCGCACCGCCGAGATCAACGACCTCGCGACGGTCATCGGCCAGCTCGGCGGGGCGGCCAGACTGCGCGCCTGCGGTGAGCCGCTGACCCGGCTCGAGTACCAGACGACGCTCGCCTACGCGCTCAGGCTCAACGTCAGCAGGGTCGGCTTCAAATATGGCCAGGCCATCGCGCACGGCAATCCGGTCGTGATGTTCACGCCGTTCCCCAACGGCGTCGGCTGGGTGGTGCAAGCCATGCACCAGCTCAATCCGGCGTGTCAGTCGCTGCCGAAGGCGCCCTGAGCCGGTCCGGCCGTTCCGGATACACCTCGTCGATCGTGGTCAGCGCCACGTACGGCGCGCCGGCGGCGCGCTCGATCGCCTCCGCGCCCCCGGCGAGCCGATCGCAGATGGCGAGCACGCCGCAGACCTGATGCCCCTCGGCGCGCAGCGCCTCCAGCGCCGTGATCGTCGAGCCGCCGGTGGTGACCACGTCCTCGACCAGCATGCAGCGATCGTCGGAGTCCAGCAGCGGCCCCTCGATCCGCCGCGCCAGCCCGTGCTGCTTGACCTCCTTGCGGACGAAGAACGCCTTCACGTCGGCCCCGCCGGCGAGCGCGGCGCAGGCGATCGGATCGGCACCCATGGTCATCCCGCCAACGGCGGTCGCTGACCACGCCCGGGCCTGCGCCGCCACCAGCTCGGCCAGCGCGGCAAAGCCCGCCGGTCGCAGGATGGCCCGCTTGGCGTCGATCAGATAGTGCGCGGTGGCGCCGCTGGTGAGAACGACCTCGCCGATCACGAGCGCATGTGTCCGCAGTTCGACGAGCAGGCGCTCGCGTGGATCAGCGGCGGTCACAGATAGGTGTCGACGACGACTCCGTAGGTCAGCCAGTTCCAGACCGAGATCGCGTCGACGATCGGCAGCCGCATGCAGCCGTGGCTAGCCGGGTAGTCGGGCGCCGGGTCGTAGCCGTGGATCGCGTAGCCCCGGTAGAAGAAGTCCGAGTAGTACATCCCGTCGGGCAGGTAGCCCGGGGTACGCAGATACACGTGGAAATGACCGACGATCGTCGGCGTCGACGGCTTGCCCGAGCTGATGGGGTAGATCCGGTAGACCTTGGAGCCGTAGATCAGCGCCAGCAGCTGGTTGCCCAGATCGCCCTCGACGTGCTTGCCGTCCTTCGGGAAACGGACGTGGAACGCGCCCTGGCCGGTGAGCAACGAGTTGATCGTGCGGGGGTCGAGCCCCTGCGAGACGTCCCGGTGCAGCAGCCGGTGGTAGGCATCGAGCGCCAGCCCCGTCTTCTGGTCATAGACGCCGGTCTGGGGAATGTAGAAGTGCAGATCGGCCAGCCGCTGCTGGACGAGGGAGACCAGCGTCGTGTGCGAGCCGAAGCCGGCGTGCTCGTTGAGCGCCGCGACGGCCCGCTGCGCGGAGAACCCGGCCATCTGGGGCGTGGCCCTGTGCGTGACCTGGATGCGCACGATCCCGACGCCGGGGCTGCGCAGCTGCTCGGTGAACTGGCCGCTGCGCTGGTCGCTGGAGGGCTTGAGGCGCAGGCGGGCGCGCTTGATCTGCTTGTGGCCCAAAAACGATTTGACGACCACCCACTGGCCGGGCGCGTAGGGCTTGACCACCCCGGTGGCCTGCAGCAGGCGCCCGGGGACGGTGACCGTATCGCCGTGGACGACAAAGGCGTCGGGCAGCGAGAGCGTGATCGAGGCCTTGGCCGGCGCAGGCTTGGGGGTCGGGGTCGGGGTTGTGGTGGTGGTCGGTGTGGTCGTGGTCGGTGTGGTCGGGGTTGGCTTCGTGGTCGTCGCGGCCGGTGGTGGCGCTCGACGTGTATGTCGTGGACCCCGTGGCCGGGCGGGCGCTCGACCTGGATGTCGTGGACCCAGTGGCCGGGGGGGCGCTCGACGTGGACGTCGTGGACAGGGTGGTGGCAGCCGTGGTCGACCCGGCGGACGTGGACGACCCCGCCGAGGTGGTCGTGGCGGTGGATGAACCGGCGGCGCTGGCCCCGGCGGCAGCCGTCCCCAAGGCGACGATTGCGGCCGCCAGAGTCGCAGCGGATCGAGCCAGATGACGGCGCACGGGCCGGAAAGTAAATCACTCAACGATCGGCTACGTGAGAAAAGTCCTGCGGCGGCGGGGCCAGGCGCGGCGGGGCGTCAGGCGCCGCGCGGCGGGAGCTTCAGTCAGGCGATGCGCGGCGAGCGAGCGCCCAGCGGGACCGTGACCGCGGCGACCACGAACCACGAGGCCAGGACCAGCCCGAGGATCTCGAGCGCGCTCCAGTTGAGCTGGTTGATCCCCAGCGCGAGCGCGTTGTTGGCGCTGTGCAGCGCGATGCAGGGATACAGGGAGCCGGTCTTCCAGCGGACGATGCACAGAACGAACCCCAGAAAGCCGAGCGGGATCAGGTACTGAGAGGCGGCCGAACCGGTGTGGGCCAGTCCGAACAGCAGCCCGGTGACGGCGGCGGCCAGCCAGGTACCGATGTCGTGCCCGCCGATCACGATCTTCCACTTGCGCAGCGCGCCGAAGAAGAAGCCGCGGAAGAAGAACTCCTCGGCGATCGGGGCGATCACGCAGACGAAGATCGCGGCCGCCACCAGGGCCGCGGTGCTGTGGGTGGCTCCGAGCTCGCTCGGGAGCTTGTCGGTGCCGTGCAGTCGCAGGAGCGAGGCGTAGATCGTCGTCACTCCGTAGTAGGCGATGGCGGCGAGCACCATCGCTTTGAGCGCCAAACGCGGGCTGACCCGCCGGAAGCCGAAGTCGACCGCTCTCACGCGTCCGCGCAGCGTGCACAGGTAGAGCGCGGCGATGACGAAGCCGAGATCGAAGACGATGTCGGCGATGATGCTGACCGCCGGCGTCGGATGCGCGACCGACGAACCGCCCGCCTCGCCGACGAGCTCGACCACGAGCGAGCCCAGGGTCCCGAGGGCCAGGCCGATGACGACGGCGGCCGGGGCCATCCAGACGCTCCACGGGGGCACGTCGCGAGAGTCGGGCTGGGCTGGTGGCGAGCTGGGCCCGGTCTCGGGTGCCGGTGCCGGCGCCGGCGGCTGGGCGGAGGAGGGAGGCCTGCTGGGCATGGTTCTGGGATGGAGGTTAGGGGGGTGGACCGGGCGTCACAGCCGCACGCCGAGCTCGTCCAGGCTGGAGATCGTGACAACGCCAGCCGGCACGGCGTCGGTCGGGCCAGCGAGGCGGTTGAGCCACACGGGCTCTGATCCCCGCCGCCCGCGCGCCAGCCACGTCCTCCTCGAGGCTGTCACCGACATGTAACGCATGCTCGGCGGTGGCGCCCACGGCCTCGAGCGCGAACTCGAAGATCGCCGGGTCGGGCTTGCCGGCGCCGGCCGCGGCTGAGGTGACCACGCGATCGAGCAGCGGCGCCAATCCCAGCCGTCCCAGCACCTCCGAGAGCGACTGATCCCAATTGCTGACCACCACCACCGGCCAGCGCCGGGCTGCCGCAGCTTGCAGCGCCCCAGGGGCGTCGTCGAAGACCGAGAACTCCAGCGAGGCGAGCAGGGCCGCGGTCATGCCAGCGCCGTCGACTCCGTCGAGTCGCTCGCCGCCCGGAAGGGCGCTGCGCAGCGCCTCGGCGCACCGGGCGCGCAGCGCGCGCACGCTGGGGCCGTCGCGACCGTCCTGCATGTGAGCGCGGTAGTAGCGGATCTCGGCGGCAATTGCCTGCTCGGCCTCATCAAGCGAGATCTCGATCCCGAACCGGCGCGCGAGCTCGATCCGCAGTCGCGGCGCGGGCGGCCGCAGCCACACCAGCGTTCCCATCGCGTCGAGCAGCAGACAGCGTCGGTCAGAGGCCCGGGCCTGCATCAGTGCGTGCGATCTTCCCAGCCTGAAGGACACAGAACCGCCAGGACGAAAAAGCCTGACGGCTACACTGGCGCGTAGATCCGGCGTCCCGAGCGCACGCCTAGCACGCAAGCGACGCCCGGTAGTCACGCTGACTCAATGAGCAGACGCGAACGACAGCGGCGCCGCCGGCGCAATCACGGATCGCCGATCCTTCGGGTACTCGGCGTGGGCGCGGTGCTGGCGGTGTGCGCCCTGGCCGTCGCCGGGCTGGCGGTCGCCGGCTGGGTCGTCAACGTCGCGCACTCGGCGCCGAGTCTGAAATCGCTGCATCCTCAGATTCCGGGGTCGCCGTCGCAGGTGTTCGCCGCCGACGGCGAGTCGCTGGGCTATATCTATTCGCCCACGATCCGCACCCCGGTGCGCTGGAACCAGATCCCGAGGCGGCTCAAGCAGGCCACGATCGCCATCGAGGACCGGCGCTTCTATCAGCACGGTGCGCTCGACTACCAGGGCATCCTGCGCGCCGCGATCAAGGACGCCTTCAACGGTGGCAGCAGCCTCCAGGGAGCCTCGACGCTGACCATGCAGCTGGTCGACAACGTCTACCTGCCCCCGAGGCTCAAGGCCAACCACGACCTCCGCTACAAGATCATCCAGGCCAAGCTGGCCGAGCAGCTGGAGGGCATGCACTCCAAGAACTGGATCCTGACCAGCTACCTCAACGACGTGCCCTACGGGACGGTCGGCGGCCAGACCGCGTATGGCGTCGAGGCCGCCTCGAAGATGTTCTTCGACAAGCCCGTCTGGAAGCTCACGCTGGCGCAGTCGGCCCAGCTCGCGGGCCTACCCCAGGCGCCCTCTCAGTACAACCCGTTCATCGACAAGGCGGCCGCCCGTGCCCGGCGCGCCGAGGTGCTCAAGGCGATGGTCGGAGCCGACGACATCACCGCGGCGCAGGCGCGCCGGGCCAGCCACCAGCCGCTGCGTCTCAAGCAGGACGACACCTATCTGCTGCGCCGCCAGCCCTACGTGTTCAACTTCATCGAGGACCAGGTCGCCCAGGACCTGTGTCCGCACAGCCCCACCAACTGTCCGACGCTGAACAAGGGCGGCCTGAAGATCTACACGACGATCGACCTGCGCAAGCAGGCGCTCGCCGACCAGGCCATCGCCAACAACTACACGACCCGGGCCGAGCAGGGGGGACCAGGAGTGGCCGCCGCCGGTCTGGCCAGCGTCGACCCCCTCGACGGCCATATCGAGGCGATCGCCACCTCGGGCAACTACGACCAGACCAAGTTCGACTATGCCACCCAGGCCCATCGCCAGCCGGGGTCCTCGTTCAAGGTGTTCGCGTTGATGACCCTGATCCACGACTACCACGGCGACCCGAACGACACCTTCTACAACTCACATCTCCTGACTCCCGGCTGGCTGGCCGCGGACCCGACCTGGGAGGTCCACACCGCCGAGGACAGCTACCAGGGCGACATCAGCATCACCAAGGCCACGGTCCTGTCCGACAACACGGTGTTCGCGCAGCTCGCGGCCGACCTCGGCTGGACCAAGCTCGACAAGATGGCCCACGCGATGGGCATCACTTCGCCCTTGGATGCAAATCCGGCCGAGGTGATCGGCGGCCTGCGCGTCGGCGTCACTCCGCTGGAGATGGCCGACGCCTACGGGACGATCGCCAACGGCGGCACCCACATCCCGGCCACGATCATCGGCAAGGTCCGGTTCCCGGATGGCAGCTATCGCAACTTCGGCGATCCCCATCGCACGCGAGTGTTTTCGGACGGAGAGACGGCCACGGCCACCAACGTGCTCAAGCAGGTGATCACCAGCGGCACGGGCACCGCCGCCAACTACGGCTGCCCGGCGGCCGGTAAGACCGGCACCGCCAACAACCTCGAGAACGCGTGGTTCGTCGGCTACACGCCGCGGATGTCGACTGCGGTGTGGGTCGGTTACCCACAGGGCAACATCCCCATGTCCGACGGCTTCGGCGGGGCGCTGGCGGCACCGATCTGGCATGACTACATGTCAGCCGCGAGCGGTGGCTACTGCGGCGATTTCCCGGCGCCCACGGTGCCCTTCCACGGCACCCCCTTCTTTGGACACTTCTCGGTCAGCGGGGGGTCGACCACGATTCCCGGCGCGACCACGGCGAGCGGAACTCCGAGCCCCACCAACCCCACGCTGTTCGCGCAGCCGCCCCAGAGTGCGCCGTCGGGCGGCGCCAGCGTCAGCCATCACTGAGTCGCGAGCGCCAGCGGCATCAGAGAGCGGCAGCAGCCCTGAGGGGGAGCGGCCCGGCCCCCGGCACGCCGCCTGCTGGTAGCGTTGTCGCGATGCCCAAGGAGGAAAAGGTCGAGCTCGAAGGCGAGGTGGTCGAGGCGCTGCCCAACGCGATGTTTCGCGTCAAGCTCGACAACATGGATCGGGTCGTACTCGGGCACGTGGCCGGCAAGATGCGTCGCTTCCGGATCCGGATCCTGCCCGGTGACCGGGTCAGGGTCGAGCTCTCGCCCTACGACCTCGACCGGGCTCGTATCGTCTACCGACACCGCTGACGTCGCGGGCGCGCGATGCGCGAGCTCGAGCTGATCGAATCGCTGGGGCGCGTCCTGGCGCCGGGCGGTCCCCGCGTGCTGCGCTGGCTCGGCGACGACGCGGCCGTCATACGAGCGCGGCGCTATGCGGTGACCTCGATCGACACCATGGTCGATCGGGTCCACTTTCGCAGCGGCGAGCTGAGCCACGACGAGATCGGCCGGCGCGCCCTCGCCGCCGCTTTATCGGACCTGGCCGCGATGGCCGCCGATCCGGGCGAGGCGTTTCTGTCACTCGGTCTCCCGGCCGGCACCGAGCTCGACGACGCGCTGGCGCTGGCGCGGGGGGCCCAGGCACTGGCGGGTCCGTTGGGCGTCACCATCGCCGGCGGCGACGTCACCACCGCCGACGCGCTGACGGTCTCGGTCACGGTCATCGGGTGGGCCGACGACCCTGGGGGGCTGGTCGGTCGGGACGGGGCAAGGCCCGGGGATCTGGTCGCGGTCACGGGGACGCTCGGCGGGGCCGGTGCCGGGCTGGCGCTGCGGCAAGGACGAGCGGCGGACTCCGGGATGTCGGCCGAGGTCGCCGCGCGGCTGCGCGAGCGCTACGCCAACCCTCAGCCGCGCCTGGCCGAGGGCCTGGCGCTGAGCGAGCTGGGTGCCACGGCGATGATCGACATCTCGGATGGGATCGCCACCGACGCCCGGCATCTCGCCGATGGCAGCGGGGTGCGGATCGAGCTGGAGTTGCCAAAGCTGCCCCTGTGTCCGGGGGTGGCCGAAGTGGCGGCGCAGCTCGGCGAAGACCCGGCCGGCTTTGCCGCCTGCGCCGGCGAGGACTACGAGCTATGCGTGTGCCTGCCCGCGGCCAGCGCCTCGAATGCCGAGCTCGCCGAGACCTCCCGGGCCCTGGGGGTCACCTGGATCGGGCGCGTGGTCGAGGGGTCCCCGGGGCTGGATGTGATCGGCGCCGACCGGCCCCTGGCCGGCTACGAACACTCCGTCTGACCGCGCTTGTGGTTGGCGGCAGCCATCAGCTGGCGCCGCCGCAGCATCCGGCGAACGATGGCGTCGGCGACGGCTTCGCAGTCGACCTGATACTCACCACGGCTGATCTGCCGGCGGATGTGGCTCAAGCGCCGAGCACGATTTGAATCTCTGCCCACAGGGCTGGACACGGTAAGGCAAGGATGGCACGGCCAGGACTCGAGCAGGACCAGGTGGCCGCGGCGAGGCCTCAGGCCCGCCGAGGCGGCCGGCCGAGGCCTCATGCCGGACCAAGCGGCCGCACCGACTTCAGCCGCGCGAACACGATGATCCGTTGCGCCGCGCTGAAGAGCGGGGTGCAGGCGGACAGGACCAGCCGGTCATAGCCAACGTTTCGGACCACCCACAGCGCCGTCGGCTCGACGATCCGCTGGTACTGCACCCGGTAGGTGAATCTTCCGTAGGGCATCGTGATCACGATCGGGTCGCCCCGGACGAGCTCGTTGATCTCCCGAAACGGAGCCAGATAGGTGGTCCGGTGGCCCGCTATCGCGACGGTCTGGCCCATCCCCGGCAGCGCGGTCGCCGGATAGTGGCCCGGACCGCGCTCCAGCGACTGGGTATCGGTCCCCTGAACGATCGGGTAGCCCGCCCCGATCTTGGGAATCTCGATGTGCCCGACGGCGTCACCGGGGCGAATCTGGCGCTGCTCGCGGCGCGCGAGATACGCGATCCGCTGGCCCCGCGAGCGAAGCGCGGCCAGCGCGTCACTGTCGACCTCCGACAGCGGCGCGGTGTGGTAGCTCAGGTAACGCTTGTCGACGTGGCTGCGGGCCACGAGGCCGATGGCCGCGGTCACCGGCTCCTGCCAGACGAGCGTGATCCCAGCATCGAGCAACAGCAGCAATCCGGTCAGGATCAGAACCGACGAGAGGTCGACCATCAGCCGGCGCAGCGGCCGGCGCGGCCGCGGGGCGCCGGTTGTCGTCAGCACGCCGTAGGGCATCCCAGCCTCAGCGGCGCAGTGCCGACTTGGTGCCCCCGAGGGAGCCCGGTCCCGCGTAATTGACCGGTCCGCGGACGGTCACCGGCACCTCCTCGGGACGCGGCAGACGCGCCAGGACGAAGAGAATCCCGGCCGCGGTGACGATGCAGCCGAAGAACACGCTCCACAGCAGCGCCATCAGCGGGGTGATCACGTGGCCGGCGATCAGCAGCGTGGCCGCCCAGATCACGTCGAGCGGACCGAAGCCGAGCGTGACCGCGTAGTAGGCGACCACGCCCGCCACCGGCAAGAGACCCACGAGCATCAGCACCAGCCGGATCGAGAAGCGCAGGCGGAAGTCGGAGTTCACCGCCACCAGCCACAGATGCAGCGCCGGCACCAGGAGCGCCGCGGCGAACGGGTCGTCGAGCCAGATCGCCACCGTGACGGCGCACATGACCAACAGCAGCGCCGCCGTCGCGCCCCCCAGCGAACTCTCGGCATCGCCCAGGCGAGCGGGGCCCGCCGCAAACCGGACCCCCAGCGGGCACAGGACGCAGAGCGACCCGAGCGCGAGCACGGCCGCCAGCAGCAAGACCACGGTCCCCGACGCATGCAGAGGCACCGCCCCGGCCGGCACCAGGCCCGGCGGCGCGATCGCCAGCGCACCCAGCAGCCTCGCGCCCAGGACCACCAGCACCCCAAGCGCGAATGGGACCGCCGCCACGAGCACGACCGCGAGCCAGCGCCACACCGCGTAGCCGCGACGGAAGGCTCGGGCGATAGCGTCGATCGTCGTCAGCAGCACCGGAACGACCAACGACAGCACGAACACCGAGATGGCCCACCCGGGCACGACCTTGCTGTCGAACAGCACATATGCCGATGCGGCAGGAACCGTAGGACCGGCGTCGAGCGCCGAGATCGCCGACAGCACCGCCCGCCCGACCGATGTGAGCTGGTCGGGCCCGCCGACCTCCGCATCGGGTGCCGGGCCCCGCTCGCCCGACAGCGAGAGCGCAACCGCCGGGATGCCGCGAGCTCCGAAGGGGCCCTGCTCGGACAGCGTGAGCGGCAAGGCCAGGTGCACGAACTGACCGAACAGGCTGGTGCCGCGCGAAAGGATCGCCGCCTGCTGGTTCAGCGTCGCCGAGATCGTGTTGCGCAGCATCGGCGGCGCCACCCGCTGGCCGTCGGACCAGGGGATGACGATCGGCTGGCGGACATGGGTGCTGGCCACATCACCGAGCACGATCACCGCATCGATCGGGCCGGCGAGCTGCTGGGCGAGACGGATCGCTCCCGCGGTGCCTTGCGAGCCGCTGGTCGAGGCCAGCACCACCGAGCGGTGAAGGGTCTCGCCTTCGAGGTCGCGCGCCAGCTCGATCAGCGTCGCCGTCCCCGAGAGGCTGGCCGTGGCCAGCGAGCCGCGGGCGTCGCGGTGGGCGACGATCACGACGCTCCCGCTCTCCATCCCGGGCCTGATCCCGACCACGTTCTCGAGCGTGCGCACGCCATCCGCGGTGCGGGCCGAGAACGTGTCTTTGGTGGGTGCGAAGCCGTACCGCTTGAGCCTGTGCGCAACCAGCGTCGCGATGTCGCGGTCGCCGAATGAGCCCGGGCCGCGGTCGGGGTACTGGCCGGCGAGCCGGGTCATGGCCGTGGCCACGTTCTGTCCGTTGAACGCATCCGGGGCCAGCGACGAGGACAGCGCGCCCTGCTGGTTTCCGAGCGAGAAGGCCAGCACGAGCGCGGCCAGCGCCACCACCACCAGGCCGCTGCGGTACATCCGCGGATCGAACATCAACGACTTTATAGCGGCCTTGCTGGCGGGGGCGTCTACTCTCTCTAGAGGAGAAAGTCGTGGCCGATCGATCAGCGCGCATCCTGCTCGTGGACGACGAGCAGTCGATTCAGACGCTGCTCTCCTATCCGCTGCGCAAGGAGGGCTACGACGTCGTGCAGGCGACCGATGGTCGCCAGGCGCTGGAGCGGTTCGAGGAGCAGTCGTTCGATCTGGTCGTGCTCGACCTGATGCTGCCCCAGATCGACGGTCTCGAGGTCTGCCGCCGGCTGCGCAGCCAGAGCTCGGTGCCGATCATCATCCTGACGGCCAAGTCAGAGGAGATCGACAAGGTTGTCGGCCTGGAGCTCGGAGCCGACGACTACATCACCAAGCCCTTCTCGCTGAGGGAGTTCTCGAGCCGCATCAAGGCCGCGCTGCGACGGGCCGAGATGATCCGCCCGGTGCAGACCGCGCCCGACGAGGCGCCGCTCGAGATTCGCGAGCTGCGAGTGGACTTCCCCAAGCGTTCGGTCAGGGTCAGGGGCGAGGAGGTGCAGCTCACCTACGTCGAGTTCGAGATCCTGTCGGCGTTGGCGCGGGCGCCGGGGCGGGTGTTCACCCGCGACATGCTGCTGGCCCGGATCTGGGGCGACTCCGCCTACCGGGATCCGCGCACGATCGACGTGCACATCCGGCATCTGCGCGAGAAGGTCGAGCGTGACCCCAAAGATCCCGAATACCTGTTCACGGTCCGCGGGGTTGGTTACCGGTTCCGTGACACCGAGCCGTAGTGGAGTGGCTGGTCAGGCGCTGGTTAGATGACGCTGTCGCTGCGAAACCGGCTCGCGCTCGTGTTCTTCGCGATCACGCTGCTGGCCATCGGCGTCCTTTACCTGTACGTCGCGCCCGGCCTTCAGAGCCGTCTGCTCAACGAAAAGCTGACCGAGCTGTCGACCTCGGCCAAGCTTCACTCCGGTCCGATCCGTAGGACCGTCGGGACCGCCGAACCGGCCCGGGTGGTCAAGGCCACGGTCCAGCGCGCGGCGCTGATCTCCGGCAGCCGCGTCACCCTGCTGGCCGTCAACCGGGTGCTGGGCGGCGTGCAGCTCTTCACCCAGGCCGATTCGAGCAGCCCGGCTACCGCCGGCCGGCTCACCTTCCCGATCGCCTACAGGGCGATCTCCACCAACCAGGTCGTCACCGGCACCGAGCAGACGCGGTCGGGCCTGGTCGCCGAAGCGGCGTACCCGATCAGCTTCGAACGGCTGGTCACGGCGGTGATCGTCTATTCGGCCCAGGTCTCCGACATCGCCCGTAACGTGGCCACGGTCAGGCACGAGATCCTGGTCGCCGGGGGGATCGCGCTGCTGCTGGCCCTGATCGCCGGCTACCTGATCGCCCGGGCGCTGGCGCAGCGCGTCAAGCGGCTCGAGCTGGCGGCCAAGCAGGTGGCGGCCGGCGACTTCCGGCACCCGATCCCGGTCGACTCCGCCGACGAGCTCGGCCAGCTGGCGCTGGCCTTCAACGAGATGCAACACCAGCTCGCCCAGATGGACCTGGCGCGCAAGAAGTTCATCGCCACCGCCTCGCACGAGCTTCGTACGCCGGTCTTCTCGCTGGGCGGCTTCGTCGAGCTGCTCGAGGACGAGGATCTCGACGCCGAGACCCGCCGCCGCTTTCTCGAGCAGGTGCGCGACCAGGTTCAGCGGCTCGGCAAGCTGTCGCTCAATCTCCTCGATCTGTCAAAGCTCGAGGCCGGCTCGCTCGAGCTGCGTCCCGAAGAGGTGGACCTCGGTGAGCTGACCCGCTCGGTCTCGGGGGAGTTCGAACCGACCCTGGCCCAGCACGACTCGCGCCTGGAGCTGCGCTTGCCGACGCGGCGGGTCGCCGCCCAGTGCGATCCGGTGCGGGTGGCTCAGATCATGCGGATCCTGATCGACAACGCGCTCACCCACACCCCGCCGGGGACGCAGATCGTGGTCACCGCAGGGCGCGAGAACGGCCGCGTGCAGCTGGTCGTCCGCGACGACGGCGACGGGATCGACGATCAGCTTCAGCAGCGGATCTTCGAGCCCTTCTACACCGCCGACGACGTTCAGGGCTCGGGGCTCGGGCTGGCCATCGCCAGCGAGCTCGCCGACCGGATGGAGGGTGCGCTGTCGGTGCGGTCGGTACCGGGGACGACCGAGTTCACGCTCGAGATCCCGGCCTGAGCCTGGCCGAGCGCGGGGATGCGTCCTGCGCTTCCGTCGGCCGAGTCCCGGCACGCGCTCCCGCGCTCCCGCGCTCCCAGCCTCAGCCGGTCCAGCCCTCGAGCAGCCTCAGCCACACCTCGGTGCGGGTGGGGAAGGCGGGGATCGCGTGCAGCAGGCGCTCGCGCGGCACCTCGCCGACGACCGCGATCGTCGCCGCGTGCAGCAGGTCGGCGATCTGGGGACCGGTGAAGGTCGCTCCCACGATCACGTCGCGGCTTGAGTCGATGACCAGGCGGGCGCTCGAGGGGGCGCCTTTGCCGACGAAACTGGCCCCGGCGGTGGAGCCGATCTCGGCATCGACAGCATGGGCCGGGATCCCGTCGGCGAGCGCTGACTCGAGCGTCGCGCCCACGGCCGCGATCTGAGGGTCGGTGAACACCACCCGCGGCGACAGCGGGCCGTCCCATCGAGCTCGCAGGTCGCGATTCATGATCGTCGCCACCGCCACCCTGGCCTGGTACTTGCCGGCGTGGGTGAGCAGGGCGCGGCCGTTGACGTCTCCGACCGCGTACAGCCAGTCGCGGCCCGGGACCCGCATCCGGTCGTCGACCGTCACCGTAGCGCCGTCGGCGTTGGCGAGCCCCACCGTCTCCAGGCCCAGGTCGGTGGTGTGCGGCTTGCGACCCACGGCCACTAGCAGCTCGTCGCTGTGCAGCTCGGTTGTTGCGTCGAGCGTCAGCGTGAAGGTCCCGTCGCCATCGCGGCTCGCCTGGGTTGCCTCGGTCCCCAGCCGGACATCGACGCCGTGCGCGCGCAGGGATTCGGCGAGCTGCTCGGAGGCGAACGGCTCCTCGGCGGCGATCAGCCGCGGGGCCGCTTCCACGAGGGCGACCTTGGAGCCCAGTGAGGCCCAGGCCTGCGCCAGCTCACAGCCGACGACGCCGCCGCCGAGCACCGACAGTCGCGCGGGGACCTCCTTGGCCGTCGTCCCGACGCGGTTGGTCCAGGGCGCGAGCTGCTCGAGCCCTTCGATTGGCGGCATCGCCGCCCCGCTCCCGACCGCCAGCACAACGGCCCGCCGCGCTCTGAGCAGCTCATCGCCGACGCGCACGGTCCGCTCGCCCTCGAGCCGGGCGTGGCCGCGAACGAGCGCGATCCCGCGCTTTTCGATCCACGGCAGCTGGACCGAGTCGTCCAGGTCGTGGATCACCTGGTCGCGCCTTTTCAGGACGGTCTCCGGGTCGAGCTCGCCGGTGGCGGCCTCCCGGGCACCGGGAACTCGCTGGACCTCGGCCAGCAGTTCGGCCGGGCGCAGCAGCGCCTTGGAGGGCATGCAGGCCCAGAAGGCGCACTCGCCGCCGACGAGCTCGCGCTCCACGAGGGCAACCTCGAGGCCCTCGGCGGCGAGCTGTCCGGCACAGACCTCGCCCGCGGGTCCCGCTCCGATCACGATCGCGTCATAGTCAGCCATCGGACGCGAACCGTAGTCGACGGCGGCTCGGCGCTCAGGTCACTTCGCGCAAGCGCCCGCTTTCGACCTCGCAGATAAAGCCCCGGATCCCGCCCTTGTGGGGGACGAACGGCGATGCCTTGATCCTGGCCATCGACTGGCGCACCTCGTGATCGAGCTCATCGAACGCCTCGGTTTGGTTTTGCCGCGCCCGGCGGCCTGGCCTGTTGCCGGTGGGCTCAGGCTACGGTTCCCGGGTGCACTCTCGCCAGATGACCTCCTCCTCCGCGGATAGGCGCCGGCTGGTGCTTGACCTGGCGCGGCGCCTGCGCGAGCGGGTCCTGCCCGAGCTCGGCGCGCACGCCGGCCGGGCGTGGGCAGGTGACGGCGCCGGTGGGGACATCACCTTTGCCGTCGACGAGGTCGCCGAGGCGGCGTTGGTCGAGTTCCTGGAGCAACGTGCGCCGCGGGTCGCGTATTACTCCGAGGACCGCGGTCTGGTGGCCACCGGCGACGCCACCGAGGTGCTGGTCGTCGATCCGATCGACGGAACCCGCCCGGCGATGGCCGGGCTCGAGTCGGCGTGTGTGGCCGTGGCGCTCGCGCCGCTCGGCGAGGGCGAGCCGACGATGGCCGACGTCAGCACCGCCTGCGTGGTCGAGATCAAATCGGGGGACTGGTTCGTCGCGAGCCGCGGTGCGGGGGTGGCGCGTTCGCGCGGGCACGTGCGCCTGAGCGCCAACGAAGATCCGCGGCGGATGTTCTGGAGCTACGGCTTCCGCGGTCGACCGGTGCGCCCGACGGTCGAGGTCCTGGCCGAGCTGATCGACGGCTCATCGGTTCGTGGTGGCACGTTCGAGCTGGGTTCCCAGGCCTTCTCGATGACTCGGGTCGTGACCGGACAGCTCGACGCCGTGATCGAGGTGGGTTCGCGGCTGATCGACGAGATCCCCGGCATGCGCGCGGAGTTTGAGCGCATCGGCGGCGGCGAGGTGCTCAACAACTCCCCGTATGACCTGGCGGCTCCGTGGTTGTGCCTGTGTGAGGCGGGCGGAATTGTCAGCGACGGCTGGGGGCGGCCGTTGGACGGCCACCGGCTGCTGGGCTCGGGTCACGAGTACCAGATGTCGTCGATCTCGGCCGCGAACGTCGGGCTGCATCGAGCGCTCGTGCAGGCCATCGACGCCGGCGTTCGGCGGCTGCGCACGCTGCGCGGCTGACAAGACGTTTATCTTCTCGGTCGAACGCGCCTATCTGGCAATGCTGCAGCCCGTCTCCGTCGCCCAGAAGCACCTCTCCGATTACGCGAGCATCGTCGGTCGTCCGCTCGTGGACGAAATCCGCGCCCGCGCAGACCGGCTGTCGGGCAAGCGGATCCTGCACCTGTCGGCAACCGCCTTCGGCGGCGGCGTGTCGGAGATCCTCTACACGCTGATCCCGCTGATGATCGACGTCGGCCTGGAGTGTGAGTGGCAGGTCATCTACGGACGCGAGGAGTTCTTCAACGCCACCAAGCTGATGCACAACGCGCTCCAGGGCGCCCCCCAAGCGCTCAGCGACGAGGATTGGGACACCTGGCTGCGCTACAACGAGATCAACGCCCGGGAGCTGACCGGCGACTGGGACGTGTGCATCGTCCACGACCCCCAGCCGGCGGCGATCGCGGCCCTGGTCGGCGAACGAGGCCGTCACTGGGTGTGGCGCTGCCACATCGACCTCTCGACTCCCAACGAGGCGACGCTGGGACGGTTTGTCCCCTACCTGGATTCGTATCAGGCAGCGGTGTTCCACATGCCCGACTACGTTCCTCCCAGTGTCGACGGGCGGGCCCACATCGTGCCGCCGGCGATCGACCCGCTGGCTCCCAAGAACATGGCCTTCTCGCCCGAGGACGCGGTCTACATCTGCCAGCAGTTCGGGCTCGACGTCGACCGGCCGCTGCTGTGCCAGGTGTCGCGCTTCGATCCCTGGAAGGACCCGCTGGGGGTGATCGATGCCTATCGGCTAGTCAAGGAGCAGATGCCCGAGATCCAGCTGGCCCTGGTGGGCTCGATGGCGACCGACGACCCCGAGGGCTGGGACTACTTCAACGCCACCGTGGCCCACGCCGACGGTGACCCCGACATCCACATCCTCAACAACCTCAACAACGTCGGGGCCATCGAGGTAAACGCCTTCCAGTCCCATTGCGACGTGGTGATCCAGAAGTCCAAGCGAGAAGGCTTCGGGCTCACGGTGACCGAGGCGATCTGGAAGGCGAGGCCGTTCGTGGGTGGTGCCGTGGGCGGGATCCCGCTGCAGGTACAAGACGGCGAAAGCGGCTTTCTGGTGTCAAACGTGGAGCAAACCGCGCAGCGCTCGCTGGAGATCCTTTCTGATCCTCGGCTCGGCAAGCGGCTTGGGCTGGCGGGCAAGGAGAGCGCGCGGCGGCGCTTTCTGACGCCTCGGCTCCTGCGCGACTGGCTCGAGCTGTTCGAGGGGCTCGAGGCGTGACCGAGTGAGACGCGATGTCGACTGACACCCCTCTGGTGCTGGTCTCCAACCGCGGCCCGGTCACCTTCCAGCCCGACGGCCAGATCAAGCGGGGCACCGGCGGGCTGGTCACCGCCCTGATCGGGCTCGCCTCGCACCGCCCGGTCACCTGGGTCGCGTCGGCGATGACCGCCGAGGACGTCACCGCGGCCGAGCATCACGACGGGCGCCCGTTTCCGGTCACCTCGCCAGACGGCGACGAGTACCGGGTCAAGCTGGTGGCCTCCGAAGCGGCCGCCTACGAAGCCTTCTACAACATCATCGCCAACCCGATGCTGTGGTTCATCCAGCACTACCTGTGGGATCTCTCAAACGCGCCGGACATCCGTCGCAACGAGACCGAGGCGTTCGAGTTCGGCTACAACGCCGTCAACGAGGACCTGGCGCGGGCTGTGCTCGAAGAGGTGGAGGACGTGGAGAAGCCGATCGTGATGGTCCACGACTACCACCTGTACACACTTCCGGGGCTGATTCGCCGGCAGCGGCCCGACGTGTTCCTGCACCACTTCGTCCATATCCCCTGGAGCCAGTCGGACTCCTGGCGGGTGCTGCCGACCGTGATCCGCAACGAGATTTACGAGGGCATCCTCTCCAACGACATCATCGGCTTTCACACGCGCTCCTATCGCCACAACTTCCTGCAGTGCTGCCGCGATTTGACCGACTGCAACGTGGACTTCGACGCCGGCGTGGTGCGCGTCGGCGACCGCGAAGTGTGGGTGCGCTCCTATCCGTTGCCGATCGACTCCAGCGCGGTCCAGGCGGTGGCCAACCGTCCCCGGGTGCACGAGTTCGAGGGTGAGCTCCTGCGCCGCCGCCGCGACCATCTCATCCTGCGCGTGGATCGCGCCGACTTGAGCAAGAACGTGCTGCGTGGCTTCAGCGCCTTCGACGTGTTCCTGGAACAGCACCCCGAGTTCCACGAGAAGGTGACCTTCATCGCCCAGCTGATGCCCTCCCGGACCGATGTGCCCGAGTACGCCGAGTACCTTGAGCGGATCGAGGCCGTGGTGGCGGTCGTCAACCACCGTCACGGCTCGCCTGACTGGATGCCGATCCAGCTCAAGCTGCGCGACGACCTCGAGGAGGCGGTGGCCGCCTACAAGCACTACGACATGCTGATGGTCAACGCCATGTTCGACGGGATGAACCTGGTCGCCAAGGAGGGCCCGATGGTCAACGAGCGCGCCGGCGTTTCCGTGCTCTCGGAGAACACCGGCGCCCACGAAGAGCTGGGGGAATTTGCGCTGTCGGTCAACCCGTTCGACATCCAGGCCCTGGCCGACTCGATTCACGCCGCGCTGACGATGCCGATGCGGGAGCGCCGGCGCCGGCATGAGGGGCTGAAGTCGATCGTGACCGCGCGCGACCCGGGAGACTGGATCGACGAGCAGCTGTCGGATATCCGGGCCAAGGGGCGGGACTAGGCTCGGCAGGGCGGGGCTAGGCCCAGCGGGGGCCGTGCGGGGCCCTATCGTCCCGGCGAGACCCACAAGACCCTTTCTCCTCCCCGGGGCGCACCGCGCAGGCTCGCAACCTGACCAGCGAGCGGGCCGGCGCCGTTTAGTTGAGGGTCTGGCCCTCGCTCAGCAGCGTGACGTAGTGGGCGATCCGCCGTGCCCGCCCCGCGGGCGTGCGGACGTTGTGCAGGCGGTACAGGAACGCGTAGCGCCGGCTGCCGGTGAGCGTGGCGAAGAACTCCCGTGCCGCGGGGTGGGCGTCGAGGGCTTCCTGAAAGTCTTGCGGAACCGTTGCCCGGCTCTGCGGCTCGTAGGCCGCCTTCCAGCGCCCGTCGGCCTGCGCCGCCCTGACCTGGGCGAGCCCGGCCTCACGCATGCGGCCCTCCTTCATCAGCTTGGTCGCCTTGGCGCGGTTGACCTGCGACCACTTGCTCCGGGGCCCGCGAGGAGTGAAGCGCTGCAAATAGAACGACTCGTCGTAACCGTTGCGGCGGGCGTCGATCCAGCCGTGGCAGATGGCGGCATCGAGCAGGTCCTGATAGTCGACCGTGGGGTGTCTCGACCCCTTCTTGGCGAGCTTGAGCCAGACGCCATCCGAATCAGCGTGGTGCTCATGTAGCCACTGCTCCCAGTCGGCCAGCGTGAGGCAATGCACGATGTCGCGCTCGGGCGGAGCTGAAGGCTTGGCTGCGATAAAGGCCATGTTTGCACCCGCTATAGTCGTCCGCCGCCCGCCAACGGGCGTATTGCTAATGCCCGCGCAAGCTCCGCTATACGACCTGATGATCGTCCTCTCGACTGACGTCGAGGACGATCGCCGGGCGAAGATCCTCGCCGACGTCGAGTCCCAGATCACCGCCCCGGGGGGCACCGTGGAACGCAACGACAACTGGCGAACGCGCGCACTGGCGTACGAGATCAGGCATCAGCGCGAGGGCGAGTACCACCTGATCCAGTTCACCGGTGCCGCCAGCTTGATCGAGGCCCTGTCGCACAACCTGCGGATCGACGACGCGGTGCTCCGCTTCCGGATCATCAAGGTCCTGCCGGGCACGCCGCCCCCACCTGAGACGGCTCCGCCGGTGGCGGCGCCGGCGCCGGCGGCCGTCGAGTCCTAGGCTCGCAGCCGATTCTTGGAGAGTCGGGTCCCGGAGGGTCGGGTCCCCACGAGGCGCGCCTCGAGGCGGCGGTCTACGTCGGCTAGTGCAACCAAACCGCTGTGGGCGCCGGGTGAATACTGGGCCACCTGCGCCGGTTGAAAACTGGGTCAGTTCGGTGCCAAAGCAAACGTTTCTGACCATTTTCCGCCCACAGACCCGGTAGCCGCCTGACCTCACCATAGACTCGGCAGCGAGTTTTCATCGGTTCGGGAAAGGAGCCACAAGCAATGGCAGGCACCAACATAAATCGGGTCATCATCACCGGAAATCTGACCAAGGATCCGGACTTGAGCTCGGTCTCGTCGACGGGCACGTCGGTGTGCTCGCTGCGGGTCGCGTGCAACGGCCGGCGCAGGAACAACGAGACCGGCCAGTGGGAGGATCAGCCTAACTACTTCGACGTCACCGTCTGGGGTGCGCAGGGCGAGAACTGCGCCAAGTATCTGAGCAAGGGACGCCCGGTCGCGATCGACGGTCGACTGCGGTGGCGCGAGTGGACCAGCCCTGAGGGGCAGAAGCGCCAAGCGGTGGATATCATCGCTGAATCCGTGCAGTTTCTCGGCGGGCGTGACGAGGCTGGTAACGGGAACGGGTTCTCGAGCAGCGCTCGCGCGACGGAGAGCGATGTCCCGATCGACACCGGCGACTTCGAACGCACTCCGGTGAGCGCGGGAGCAGACGAAGACATTCCGTTCTAGAGCCAAGAAGCGCGCGCGACAGACAACCAGCTAGGCTGAATCCAAGTGGCAAAGCAACGCAGACGACCGGTGCGCCGGCGCGATCGAAAAGGCGGGCCGACTTCGACCCGCCGGAAGTCGTGCCCGTATTGCCGCGACAAGATCGATCAGGTCGACTATAAGGACGTGTCGATGCTGCGCCGGTTCATATCCGAGCGCGGCAAGATCCGCTCCCGGCGGATCACCGGGGCGTGCCGGCGCCACCAGAGCCAGGTCGCCCGCGCGGTCAAGCGTGCTCGCGAACTCGCTCTGCTCCCCTACGTCGCTGAGGGAAGCGACCATCGGGGCGGCCGCGGCGACCGCGACCGCGACCGCGATCGCTGAGCCGAGGACCGGTCGGAGATGCCCCAGGCGATCCTGCTCGAAGATGTGGAGGCGCTCGGCGAGCGAGGGACGGTCATCGACGTGTCGGCCGGCTATCTGCGCAACTACCTGGTGCCGCGAAAGCTCGCCGAGCCGGCCACGAGCTCGTCGATCAAGGTTGCCC
Organism: uncultured Solirubrobacterales bacterium; assembly: GCA_963757015.1. GTDB lineage: Bacteria > Actinomycetota > Thermoleophilia > Solirubrobacterales > Solirubrobacteraceae > Palsa-465. The sequence goes on along the minus strand of CAVWQA010000006.1, from coordinate 76,594 downwards.
AGAAGCGCCGCGAGGACGCCGAGCGAGCCGTCCGTGACGCCGAGGAACGCTCCCGGGAGAGCGCGGCCGTGCTCGGGCGGACGGTGCTCACGATCCCCCAGCAGGCCGGCGACGACGGGCGGCTGTTCGGCTCGGTGACCACGCAGGACATCGCCGACGCCATCCGCGACGCCCGCGGGATCCGCGTGGATCGGCGCAAGATCCACCTCGAGGAGCCGATCCGTCACGTCGGCACCTACATGGTGGTGGTTGAGGTCGCCGACGAGGTGATGGCGACGGTCAAGACCATGGTCGTCGCTGCGTCTTAGTCGCTTTTTGGGCCGAGCAAGGCCCGCGGTTCACACGCAGGATGCGGGGGGGCGCGGCGTGTTTGTGATGGCGCGAGCGAAGCGACCCGCGCGTGACCGCGACCTTGCTCGCCCTGCATGCTCGGGGCAGCTACGCCTGGCCTCCGACACGTCTGGTTGAGCGCGGGGGCTGGGATCTGATCGGCTGACGATGACGCTCGTCGCGCGTGGCGCGGTAAGCGGAATTCGCAAACCTCGCACCGTGCGGGGTCGAAGTGTCACAGACGCCGCCGCCAAACCTAGACTCGCTTTCCCTCCATGAGCGCCGTCCAGAACATCGCCGTCCCGCCGCACAACCTCGAAGCCGAGAAGTCGGTGCTGGGCGCGGTGCTGCTCGACGAGCGCCATCTGCACGCGCTGCTCGTCGAAGAGCAGCTGCGGCCCGAGCACTTCTACCGTGAGCAGTACGGTGCGGTGTTCGCGGCCATGCTGTCGCTGTACGAGGGCGATCGCAAGATCGACCACCTGACCGTCGCCGAGACGCTCAAGCAGAACGGCAAGCTCGAGGAGGTCGGGGGCGTCGAGGCGATCGACGAGCTCGCGGGCTGGGTCCCGGCCGCGGGCCACGCACGCGAGTACGGACGGATCGTCCGCGACAACGCGCAGATGCGAGCGCTGTTGACCACCAGCTACGAGATCCAGGCGAGCGTGCTGTCGCGCGAGGCGCCCGCCCGCGACCTCGTCGAGCGGGCCGAGCGCTCGGTACTCGAGGTGGCCCACGACGACCACCAGAAGAAGATCCGCTCGATCGGGGACATCCTGCACGAGGAGACTGACAAGCTCCACCGCCTCTCGATCGCCAAGACGCCGCTGACCGGCACACCCTCGGGCTTCAAGGATCTGGATGAGAAGACCGGGGGCTTTCAGCCCGGCAACCTGATCGTGATCGCGGCCAGACCGTCGATGGGCAAGTCGGCGCTGGTGGCCAACATCGCCGAGAACGCTGTGCTCGGCGGCCACCCGGTCGTCCTGTTCTCGCTCGAGATGTCCGAGTCCGAGCTCGCCCAGCGCTTCGTCGCCTCGCAGGCGCGAATCAAGGGCGAGGATCTGCGGCGAGGCAAGGTGGCCGAGCAGCGCTGGCCGAAGATCCTCGAGGCCTGCCAGCGTCTGTCGCAGGCGCCTCTGTACGTCGACGATTCGAGCGACACCGGCGTACTCGAAGTGCGGGCCAAGTCGCGCCGCCTGCACGGTCGGGTCGAGGGCGGGCTGGGGCTGATCATCGTCGACTACCTGCAGCTGATGCGCCACGAAGGACGAGTCGAAAGCCGGGTCGAGCAGGTGGGGCAGATCAGCCGCGGCCTCAAGGGCCTGGCGCGCGAGCTCAACGTGCCGGTGATCGCGCTGTCCCAGCTCAGCCGCGCGGTCGAGCAGCGCGGCGGCGAGAAGAAGCCCATCCTGTCGGATCTGCGCGAGTGCGTCACCGGGGATACCCTCGTGCTACTCGCCGACGGCCGCCGCGCGCCCGTCGCCGATCTGGTGGGCACCAGGCCCGAGGTCCTGGCCGTCGACGAGCGACAGCGGGTGGTCACGGCGCGGGGCGACGCCGTGTGGCGTGTCGGGCGCCGTCGCGTCCTCAAGCTCTCGCTCGCTTCCGGACGGGCGCTCCGGGCCACGGCCGATCACCGCGTCCTGGCCGGCCCCGGATGGCGGCGGTTGGCAGATCTGCGGGTTGATGATCGCGTCGCGCTGGCGCGCCGCATTCCCGAGCCGCCCGAACCTGAGCGCTGGCCCGAGGATCGGGTGATCCTGCTGGGGCAGTTGATCGGTGACGGGAGTTACCTGTCGGGCCAGCCGATGCGTTATACGACCGCCTCCGAGGAGAACAGCGCGGCGGTGGCGCAAGCCGCGGCGCGTGAATGTGGCGCCCGCGTGACCAGGTACGCGACCGCCCACGGCTCAGCCGAGCTGCACGGGGCGGCCGAAAGCGATCTCCTCTGGGACGCGATCACCGCCGTCGAGGACGTCGGCAAGGAGGATGTGTTCGACCTCACGGTTCCGGGCCCGGCTTCGTGGCTCGCGGATGGAATCGTGTCTCACAACAGCGGCCAAATAGAGCAGGATTCGGACCTGGTGATGTTCATCTACCGCGAGGAGTACTACGACAAGGACTCCGAGCGCCCCGGCGAGGCCGACATCATCATCGCCAAGCACCGCAACGGACCGGTCGGTGATGTGGTGCTCACGTTCCAGAAGGAGTACCCGAAGTTCATGAACTACGCCGGGGAGCGGTTTGCCCCGTGAGCGAGCAGTGTCCGTTCGAGCTCTGCGACGGAACCGGGTTCCGCTACGACGAGCAGACCAACACCGCCTACGACTGCCAGTGCCGTCGCCAGCGGGTGGCGCGCGCGAAGGCGCGGAGCCTGTCGGCGATGATTCCGCGTCGCTACCGCGACGTCTCCTTCGACCGCCCGCCGGTGAGTGAGATCGAGCCGGCCATCGTGGCGGCGACCCGGCGATATGCGAACACGATCGAGGATCAGCTCGACGCCGGACGCGGGCTGTGGTTCATGGGCCCACCCGGCACCGGCAAGACGACGCTGGCGATGCTGGTCTCCAAGGCAGCGCTCAAGGCCGGACGCTCGGTTGCGATCTACTCGCTGCCGCGGCTGCTGAACGAGATCCGCGACACCCACCGCGCCGAGCGCTCGCATGTCGATCTGCTCGACCGCTTGACCGCAGTCGACCTGCTGCACATCGACGACGTGGGCGCCGAGCGCACGACCGACTGGGTCCTCGAAGAGCTTTACTCGATCGTCAACGGACGCTACGAAGATGAGCGCTCGATCGTGATCACCACGAACATCACAAACCCTGACGAGCTCCGAGAGCAGATCACAGCGCGTACGGTCTCACGGCTGACCGAGATGTGCGACCCGCTGCCGCTGGATGGCGAAGATCACCGGATGGACCTGCGAACCGCGTGAGTCGGGTCGCCATCGCCGGGACCCTGGTGCTGGCCCTGTTGGCAGCGGGGTGCGGTGGCGGCAAGGCCTCGAGTAGCTCCGCCAGCTCGACTGGACACTCGACGAACCCGGTGGCCTCGGGGCCGCCAACGACACCGGGGTTACCACCGTCGCGCGCGGCCCGCGTGACCCCCGGGACGCCGGTGGTGTCACCAACCGCGGCCGACGCTTGCTCGACCACGGTCTCCGAGCAGCCACGACTAAAGGGCGTGAGCAACTCGTTTCTTTCGATGCCGGGCACTCCGTTCGGTGTCGTAACCACGAGCAACGGTCGCTTTGCCATCGTCTCGAGCCCGTCCGGAAGCGTCATCGACGTCGTCTTGCTCCGATCGGCCACGCCCTCGATCGTGCACGCCATCCGGCTGGCCCACGGCGCGACGCCACTGGGCTTGGCGCTGACGCCGAACGGGCACTATCTACTCGTAGCCAGCAACGCCGGCGTCGTCGTGCTGAGCGTCGCCCGCGTCGAGCGGGGTGAGCGCGACGCCGAACTGGGGTCGCTGTCAGAGCCCAACCGCACCGGCGGCGGGGTCGCCGGGGGCGGCGCGATCGAGGTGACGACCGCGGCGGACGGGCGCTACGCGTTCGTGTCACTCGAGGACCAGGGCAGCGTTGCCGTCTTCGATCTTGGCGCGGCGATCGCCGACCGCTTCAGAGGCTCACACCTGGTCGGCCTGATCCGGCTGGGGGTGGCACCAGTCGGCCTGGCCGTATCGCCCGACGGGCGCTGGCTGTATGCGACCAGCGAGTTCGGGGGTCCCGGCCTCTCGCTGCACAACGGAATCGGGAGCGTGAGCACGATCGACGTCCTGCGCGCCGTCCACGGCCCGGCCGGCTCGGTGATCGCCAGCCTGCCCGCGGGCTGCAACCCGGTCCGTGTCGCGACGTCGCCGGACGGCAGCATCGTCTGGGTCACCGCGCGGGCGAGCGATGAGCTGCTCGCGTTCTCGGCCGCGAAACTCCGTCAGGGCTCACGCGACGCATTGCTGGCCGCCGTCCGGGTTGGGGAGGCGCCGGTCGGCCTCGAGCCGGTCGATGCGGGTCGGCACATCGTCGTGGCGGACTCGAACCGATTCGGGGCGGGCGGGGTGAGAGCGGGTCTAACGGTCGTCAATACGGCATCGATGCTCGCCGGGCGACCGAGCATCGAGGGCGCGCTGGCAGCCGGCGGTTTCCCCAGGCAGATGGCCATCACCCCGGATGGACAAACGCTGCTGGTGACCGATTTCACCTCGGGTCAGCTGCAGGCCGTGCGCCTCGCCGGACTGCCGTAGCCCGGCGATGAAGCAAGGACCTCCGGACCGACCCGTCAGGACGGCACAACCGCATCCCGTCTGCCGTCGGGCACCAGCACCCCCGCGCCGACCAGCCAGCGCCGCAGGTCGGCGGCCGAGCGAAACTGGACGGTCTGCATTCCCACGCTGCGGGCGGCGTCCAGGTTCGGCGGCGAGTCGTCGATCATCACGGTCCGTTGTGCCCAGAGGCCAAAGCGGCGCAGCAGGCGGCGGAAGATCTCCGGGTCGGGTTTGACGATGCCCTCGTGAGCTGAGACCACGGTGCCGTTGAACCAGCGCATAAATTCAAATCGCCGGCGGCGCAGCGGGTAGGTCTCGGCCTCCATGTTGGTCAGCGCATAACACGGAACCCCGGCCCGCTTGAGCGCGGCCAGGATCGCCACCGCCTCGGGAATCTCTCCGGCGATCATCTCCTCGCTGCGCGATCCCCAGGCCATGATCAGCTCGGCCTGCTCGGGGTGGGCGGCCGCCAGGCGGGCGCACGATTGGCCGACGGGTATGCCGCGGTCGTGGGCCGCATGCCACTCAAGCGTGCAGACCTCGGCCAGAAAGCGCTCCATCTCCCGCTCATCGTCAAACAGCTTGCGATACAGGTAGCGCGGATCCCAGTCGAGCAGCACGCCGCCGACGTCGAACACGACGGCGTCGATAGACCCGGGAGCAGGATGTCCGTGCACCGCCTGAGCTTGTCACGGATCCCCGTGGCCCTGGGGCCCGACCCAGTCGCGTGGCCCAATCCCCCCACCCGCCCACGGTCCGAGCGCGCCAATCCCCCACCCGGCACGGTCCGAGCGCGCCAATCCCCCACGTACACTGACCGGCGATGCCAGGAATCGTGATCGTCGGCGCCCAATGGGGCGACGAGGGAAAAGGGAAAGTGACGGATATGCTCGCCGACCGGGCCGACGCGGTCGTGCGCTTCCAGGGGGGCAACAACGCCGGGCATACGATCGTCCGCAACGGCCAGACCTGGAAGCTGCACCTGATGCCCTCGGGGATTCTGCACCCGGGAAAGCTGTGCGTGATCGGCAACGGGGTGGTGATCGATCCCAAGGTGCTGACCGACGAGATCGATGAGCTTCGCCGCCGCCGGATCGACATCCAGGCACTGCGGATCTCGGCCAACGCCCACCTGATCATGCCCTACCACCTGATGCTCGACCATGCCGGCGAGGCAAAGCTCGGCAAGCTCGAGATCGGCACCACGCGGCGCGGGATCGGCCCCTGCTATGCCGACAAGGCGGCCCGCCTGGGGATCCGCATGCAAGACCTCCTCGACGAGAAGATCCTCAAGAAGAAGATCCTGGTGGCGCTCGAGCCCAAGCGGCTTTCGCTGCGCCCGTACGCCAAGGACCCGGCGCTGGACCTGCAGTCGATGACCGACGAGTACCTGACCTATGGCCACGTCCTCGAGCCCTACATCGCCGACACCTCGAGGCTGGTCCTCGAACGGCTCGACAGCCACGAGACGGTGGTGTTCGAAGGGGCCCAGGGGGCGCTGCTCGATATCGACCACGGCACCTATCCGTTCGTCACCTCCTCGAACCCGGTCGCGGGCGCCGCCTGCATCGGCGCCGGCGTGGGCCCCAAGGACATCGACGAGGTCTGGGGCGTGGCCAAGGCCTACGTGACGCGGGTTGGCGCCGGACCGTTTCCGACCGAGCTCGACGGCTCGCTCGCCGATGAGATCCGCGAGCGCGGCGGCGAATACGGGACCACGACCGGCCGCTCGCGACGCGTGGGCTGGCTGGACCTGGTCGCGCTGCGGTACGCCGCGCGGCTCAACTCCCTGACCGCGCTGGCCATCACCAAGCTCGACGTGCTCTCGGGCCTGCACCCGATCCTGGTCTGCACCAGCTACCGCAGCGATGAGGGCGCCGAGCTCGAGCACTTCCCCTATCACCAGAGCGTGCTGCATCACGCCGCGGGCGAGTACGTCGAGCTGCCCGGCTTCGACGAGGATCTGAGCCAGTGCCGGACCGAATCCGACCTGCCCACGGCGGCGCGTGACTATCTGCGCTTCATCTCTGAGTTCGTGGGCGTGCCGATCGCGCTGGTAGGGGTCGGTCCCGGGCGCGAGCAGGTGATCTGGACCCAAGACGCCAACCGCCGGCAGAACTAGACGGTTTACTGGTCCTCGGAGAAGCGCTCGATCAGGTCCTCGTCGGACACCCGCCGCACCACCCGCGCCGGCACGCCCATCACGACCTCGCGCGGCCCGACGTCACGGGTGACCACCGCGCCGGCGGCCACGAACGCCTCCTCGCCGATCTCGACCCCGGGGGTCAGGACCACGCCGCCCCCGATGCGACAGGCGCGCCGCAGCGTCACTCCCCGCAACGGCTCACCGGGAGGGTGACGCCCCATCGCGTGATCGTTGGTGGTGATCACCCCCGGGCCCAGGAACACATCGTCCTCGACCACCGAGCCGCCGGTCACGTACACCAATGTCTGGATCAGCACGCGCTCGCCGATCGACACATCGTTATCGACGGTCGAACCCCGCCCCACCACCGTCCGGGCACCGATGACCGAGCGCTCGCGGATCTGCGTCTGGTCACCGATGATGGCACCGGCACCGACGGCCGCCGACGCGTAGATCACCGCACCGGCACAGATGGTGACGCCGTCGGCCACCTTCAGGCCGCCGGCCTGGGGACCGGCAGCACTCGAGCCGGGGCGCAGCCGCGCCCCCTTGCCGAGCACGGTCCCGTCCTCGATCAGGCAGCCCGAGCCGATCTGCGTACCGGCGTGGATGACGGCTCGGGCGCCGACGCTCGATCCCGGCCCGATGCTGACGCCGTCGTAGATGACCGCTCCGGGAGCGACGGCGACATCGCCGGCCAGCGCGGCTCCGGAAGAGATGTGCGCTTGCGATCGGGTCGGCTCAGCCACCGATGTGCGCCTTCGATCGGGCCGGCTCAGCCACCAGTGACTCCACTGCCGCGGCGAGAGCTCTCCAGCGAGCCGCGGCGAGAGCTCTCCAGCGAGCGCTCCAGCGCCTCGAGCACGCGCACCACGCGCAGGCCGCTGACCCCGTCCGAGCGCGGTCGTGCTCCGGTGAGCACACAATCGACGAAGTGCTCGCACTCGATCCGCAGCGGCTCGGCGTTGGCGATCCGCGGCGAGAAGATGTCCCCGCTGCGGGTGATGTATTCGCCGTAGGTGCGGGCGTCCTCGTCGAACCCCTTGTCGTACACGGTCAGCTTGCGCTCGAGCTCCATGTCGTCAAAGGTGGCCATCCGGCGCGAGCCCACCACGGTGAACCGCCGCTCCTTGTGGGGGTCAAGCCACGACAGGTGCAGGTGCGCGGCCAGCCCGGAGGCAAAGCGCATGAAACAGAAGACGACATCCTCGACGCCTTCGCGAACGTAGGCCTGGCCGTGGGCCACGACCTCGGTCGGCTCCTCGCCCGCGAGGTACAGCACGACCGACACGTCATGGGCGCCGAGGCTCCAGAGCGCGTTCTCGTCGGCGCGCAGCTTGCCCAGGTTGAGACGGTTGCCGTAGATGTAGAAGATCTCGTCGCCGAGCTCGCCGGAATCGGTCAGCTCCTTGAGCTTGGCCACGCCCGGGTGGTACTCGAGCAGATGACCGACCATCAACACGCGCTCGGCCTCCTGCGCCGCCGCCACCGCCAGCTCGGCGTCGGCGACCGATTGGGCCAGCGGCTTCTCGACGAAGCAGTGCTTGCCGGCTCCGAGCACGGCGATGGCCAGCTCGGCGTGGGTGGGCACGGGCGTTGCCAGCGCGATCGCGTCGAGCGCCGGGTCGGCGAGCAGCTCGCCGAATTCGGCCACCATCGGCACCCCCGGGAACATCGACCCCACGCGCGCACGCGCCAGCTCGGAGGGGTCGCAGCAGCCGGCCAGCTCACACTCCTCGATGGCGGCGAAGTTGCGCGCCAGGTTCGGGCCCCAATAACCCAGGCCGGCGACGCCGACCCGCACGGCCGGACTCATCTCGTCCACCAGGACACGACCCTCATGGCGACAGCAGTGTAAGCGCCGCCACGACGCGTTCCCCGGCCCGGCCGTCGCCGTAGAGCTGGGGATGGGTGGCCGGGGGTCGGCGCTCGAGCGCCGCCGCCGCCGCCGCGGCGTCGAGGTCCACGAGCACGTTCCAGCCCTGCTCCACGGTCTCCGTCCACTCGGTGCTCGACCGCAGCGTGACGCAGGGGACGCGGGCCAGATAGGCCTCCTTCTGCAGCCCTCCCGAGTCGGTGACCACGGCCTGGGCGTGGCACAGCAGCGCGCTCAGCTCGAAGTACCCGAGCGGCTCGGTCAGCGTCACCCACGGTGCTCGGCGCAGCTGATCGAGCATCCCCGCGGCGCGCAGGCGTGCCTCGGTTCGGGGATGAAGCGGCAGCAGCACCGGCAGCGGCAGCGCGCACAACAGGGCGACCAGGCGCGCCAGCCGCGCTGGGGGGTCGACGTTGCCGGCCCGATGGGCGGTGGCCAGCACGTAGCCGGCCGGCTCGAGAGCGCGGGCGCGGACCAGGTCGGTGCGATCGCGAGCGCGGAGCTGGGCTTGCCCGGCCACGTCGATCATCACATCGCCGACGAGCTCGGTGAGGCCGGAGACTCCCTCGTGGCTGAGGTTGGACACCGCCACCTCGCTCGAGCACAGCAGCAGGGCGCTGACATGATCGACGAGCACGCGGTTGAGCTCCTCGGGCATCGAGCGATCAAACGAGCGCATCCCGGCCTCGACGTGAGCGACGGGGATCGCCGCCTGGGCGGCGGCCAGCGCGCCGGCCAGCGTCGAGTTGGTGTCGCCGTAGACGAGCACGACGTCGGGCTCCGCGCGTGCCAGCACGGGCTCGAGCGCGGTCAGCATACGGGCAATCTGGGAAGTGCTGCTCCCGAGGGCCACGCTCAGCTGCTCGTCGGGTGCGGGCAGCCCGAGCTCGGCGAAGAAGATCGCCGACAGCTGGTCGTCGAAATGCTGACCGGTGTGCACCAACAGCTCCTGGTGGCTCTGGCGCAGCCGCGGCGACACCGCCGCCGCCTTGATGAACTGCGGACGGTTTCCGATTACGGTGAGGACCTTCACCCGGAGAGCTCGGCCCGGATGCGCGCGCTGACAGCAGTCGCGGCGGCGGCCGTCACCGCGCCGTCGCCGTCGAACGATTGCTCGTCGACGGCCACCACGGGCTGTACCTCTCGCGTGGTCGAGGCGATGAACACCTCGTCGGCGGCCAGCAGCTCCTCAAGCGGGCAGATGCGCTCCTGCGCACCCGCGACCTCGAGCACGATCGAGCGGGTGATCGAGGCCAGGATGTGCTCGTCCAGAGGCGGGGTGAGGAGCTGGCCGTTCTGCACCCAGAAGATCGAACTCGTGGGCGCCTCCAGGACGCGTCCATGGGGCGTCACCAGCAGCGCCTCGTCATAACCCTGTTCGCGGGCCAGCCGGCCGGCCAGCATGTTGGCCGCATACGAGAGCGACTTGACCCCGTCGAGGATCCGCGTCGGTGAGTAGGTGATCGACTTCAGCCGAAGCCGGTCCGGAGTCTCCACCAGCGGCTCGGTCATCAGCAGCCGCCGACCGCCGCGCGTGAGCACGATCCGCAACTCCTCGTGGTCGGGGCCGGGGCCGGCGTGGGCGAGCAACCGGTGCGCATCGGCGCGTACCGCCTCGACGTCGATGGCCAGCCGCAGGTTCTCGGCCGAGCGTCCCAGCCGCGCCAGGTGGGGCTCGAGCGCGAACGGCTGCCCGTCGTAGACGCGCACCACCTCGAATACTCCGTCGCCGCGGATCAGCCCCTCGTCGGTGGCCGGGATCATCGCCTCGGCCACGGGCATGATCTCGCCGTCCAGCGAAGCCAGCGAGCTGACGCCCGGGGGGCTCACCCCGCGGAGACCACTTCGCCGACCTGGGTCCAGACGTCTGCCAGGCGGACGATCATCGCCGCCGCAGAGGCCATGTCATTGACCGACGCCCACTCGCGAACCGAGTGAAACTCGTGGCCTCCGGTGAACAGGTTGGGGGTCGGAAGCCCCCTCTCGCTCAGTCGAGAGCCGTCGGTCCCGCCCCGGATGGGCGTGCGAACCGGCGTGATGCCCTCGGCTTGGATGGCCTTCTCGGCCGCCTCCACGATGTGGGGGACGGCGTCGATGTATTCGCGCATGTTTCGGTACTGCCGGCGGACGTCGACCTCGACGCTGGCCCGTGGATGCCGGTCGAGCACCTCCCGCGCGGTGCGCTCGAACAGCTCCACGTGCTCTGAGAGACGTTGTTCGTCGAAGTCGCGAGCGATGGCGCGAAGGCCAGCTTGGCCCGGAGTCCCCTGCAGCCAATAGGGATGGATAAATCCGTCCCGACCGGATGTGGTCTCGGGGGAAAGACCGTCTGAGGGCAGCGCGACGAGCAGTTCGGCGGCGATGCGCAACGCGTTGACGAGCTTGCCGGTGGCCTGGCCAGGATGGACATCGACGCCGCGGATCGTCGCCGTCAGCTCGAAGGCCGAAAAGGTCTCATCCTGGAGCTCGCCGGTGTCAGAGCCATCCAGTGTGTACGCACACGAGGCGCCAAACCGCTCGATGTCGAACAACGTGGCGCCCTCGCCGATCTCCTCGTCGGGCGTGAACGCCACCCGGAGCGTGGGCCGCGGCAGCTCTGGATGGGCGGCCAGATAGGCGACCGCGGCGACGATCTCCGCCACCCCGGCCTTGTCGTCGGCGCCCAACAGCGTGTCTCCGCTCGAGGTCACGATGTCGTGGCCAAGCTTGGTCAAGAGCTCGGGCATCGTCTCGGGATCGAGCCGCGTGCCGCCGCGGGGGAGCTCGATCACCCGCCCGTCGTAGCTGCGGTGAACGATCGGCTCCACCCCGGCGCCGGGGGCGTCCGGCGTGGTGTCCATGTGAGCGATCAGCCCGATCACGGGCTGCGCGCCGTCACGGCCCGGCAGGGTGGCGGTCACGTGCCCGTTCTCGTCCAGGGACGCGTCGGTAAGTCCCGCATCCCGCAGGTCGTCGACCAGCACGCGCCCGAGCTCGAGCTGACCGGGGGTGCTGGGGGAGCCATCGCGATCGCGTTGGGACTGAGTGTCGATCCGCACGTAGCGGAGAAAGCGCTCGAGCACGTCCCCGGCCAGCGACCTGGCCAGCTCTGACGTATAGCCGTTATCGGGCATCGACTTTCAGTATTTCAGGCTCCGACCGGCTTTAGTCTGCGCCCGACTGGCTGGCTTTGGTGTGTCCCGTCCGTGGCTTGCTGCAGGGCAAACCGGGTATGGAATTCATTACCCGATGACCTCCTCCTCCCGCGTGAAAAGCCCGGCCGCGCGAACGCCCAGGCTGAGACGCTCAGACTGCTCCGGCAGAGGCCTGCGCCGGCTGCGTCGGGGACGAGGCTTCTCCTACCTCGACAGTGCCGGGAGCCCGGTCAAGGACCCCGACGAGATCCTTCGCATCAAAGAGCTGGCCATCCCGCCGGCCTGGAAGGACGTGTGGATCTGCCTGGATCCGCTCGGCCACCTGCAGGCCACCGGGATCGACGCCGCCGGGCGCAAGCAGTATCTCTACCACTCGCGTTGGCGCGAGCTTCGCGACCGGGAGAAGTTCGCGCGGATGATCACGTTCGCGGAGGCCCTGCCCCGGCTGCGCCGCCGCCTGTCATCGGACCTGGCCCGCGAGGGCCTCGACGAGCGGCGCGTGCTCGCGTGCTCGGTTCGCCTGCTCGACGTCGGCCTGTTCCGGATCGGGAGCGAGCAGTACGCCGACGAAGACGGCGGCCTGGGCCTGGCCACCGTGGCCAAGGAACACGTCACGCTCCAAAACAGCGAGATCGTGTTCGACTATCCGGCCAAGGGCGGGATTCGGCGCGTCCAGGCGGTGAGCGACGAGCGCTGTCGCGAGGTGGTGAGTGCGCTCAAACGCCGCCGCGGAGGCGGAGATCAACTGCTCGCATATCGCAACGGGAAGCATTGGCAGCCGTTGCACTCCGAGCAGATCAGCGAGTATCTCAAGGCCCAGATCGGCGATCAGTTCAGCGCCAAGGACTTCCGGACCTGGAACGCGACCGTGCTGGCGGCCGTGGCCCTCGCCGCCGACGGTCGCGAGTGCACCAGCCAGCGAGCGCGGCGGCGCGCGATCGACGGGGCCGTGCGGGGCGTGGCCGAAGTGCTGGGCAACACGCCCGCGGTGGCGCGACGTGCCTACATCGACCCGCGAGTCTTCGACCGCTACCTGTCGGGCTGGACGATCGGTGGCGCGTTGGATCGAATCGGGGATCTGAACGGTCCCGACGACCGCCAGCGGGAGCGCCTGGAGCGAGCCGTGCTCGAGCTGTTGCACGACGATCGCGCCTCGCCGGCCGTCCAACACGTGGCCGCCGAAACGCGGGCGTGATCTTGCAGTATGTTCTGGCCAGCCGCCGATTCACCCCGGGCCTGTGATATTGATAGAAGGGCGGTGTCTGCGACATTGGGAGGTCAGCGATGGCGGTGATTCAGACCACCGAGCCATTGGGGGTGACCGTCAGCTCGAAGGAGCTGTTCCGGCGTTGGCGCGATAAGCGCGATCGTCGCGCCCGGGAGATGCTGGTCGAGCGGTTCCTGCCCTTGGCCCGCAAGCTGGCGCGGCGATATGCCGCGTCCAACGAGCCGTTCGACGACCTCGTCCAGGTGGCCAGCCTCGGGCTCGTCAAGGCCGTGGAACGGTTTGATCCCGATCGGGGATTCGCGTTCACGTCGTTCGCCGTGCCGACGATCGTGGGGGAGCTGAAGCGCTATTTCCGCGACACCGCTTGGGCTCTGCACGTCGATCGCGGCGCCCAGGAGCGGGCCCGCAAGATCGCCGAGGCCCGGCGGGAGATCGGCGCCCGACGTGGCCGCTCGCCGACCGTCGTCGAGCTCGCCGAGTATTTGGAGTGCAGCAACGAGGAGGTGCTCGACGGCCTGCAGACAGCCGAGGCTTTCGACACGGTGTCCCTCGATGCCCCCCGCCCGGTTGACCACGACGTCTCCAGCACCCGGCTCGATGTGATCGGCGACGACGACGAACGCTTTGGTCTGGTCGATGACCAGGCGACGATCTTCGCCGCCGCTCAGCACCTGACCAAGCGTGAACGCCAGATCCTGTACCTGCGCTTCAACGCCGACCTGACCCAGACTGAGATCGCCGGCCGCGTGGGCGTGTCTCAGATGCAGGTCTCGCGACTGCTGCGCCGCTCACTGCTGCGACTCAGAGAGATCTGCAACTGAGCCGCACCCCGCAGTGCCGGCTATCGAGTTCGGGCCGTCGCCTCGCGGCGGGGAGCGCTCGCCCAGTAGACCGCCGCCATGTCCTCGTCGCCGTGGCCGGCCTCCTCGACCGCGCGCAGCCGCTTGACCACGGCATCCATCACCGGCAGCTCGATTCCGGCGTCGGCGGCCGCGGCCAGCAGGAGCTCGCCATCCTTGCGCGACAGAGCCAGTCGAAACGATGCGTCGTCAAACGCCCTGGCCATCATCGCGAAACCTTTCGTGCGGGCATAGGGCAGATCGAGGGGACCATCCTGGACCGCCTCGAAGAAGACCGCCGGATCGACCTCGAGCGCCTCGGCCAGGTTGAGGGTCTCGGCCAGGATTGCCACCAAACCCACGATCCACCCGTTGATGACGACCTTGGCGCGGGTGGCGGCTCCGGCGCCACCCAGCCAGAGTGTGCGCGACCCGAGCGCATCGAACACCGGCTGACAGACGGCGCGCGCGGCTTCGGGGCCAGCTGCGAGGATCACCAGCCGCCCCTTTTCGGCCGGATCTTTCGTCCCCAGAACGGGGGCATCGACGAGCGTCACGCCACCACGATCGGCCAACTCAGCGCATTGCTCGGTGGCGCTGATTCCGATCGTGCTCATCTGGATCCAGGTGCCCGAGCGCGCCAATCGGGGCAACGCCTGGTGGGCGACGTCGAGCACGGCCTCGGCGTCGCTGAGCATGGTGATCACCGTGGGGCAACCGTCGGTGGCCGCGCCTGGGTCGGCGAACACCGTGGCGCCCTCCTGCACCAGCGGACGGGCCCGCTCCCCTGACCGATTCCACGCCTGAACCGAATACCCGGCCGACAGGAGATTGCGCGCCATCGGCAGGCCCATGGTCCCGGTCCCCAGGAAGGCCAACTTGCTCACCGCAGCGTCATACCCACCCGGAGGACCGGCAAACCGGCGCCGCGGCGTGGTCCTGGTGCGGCCCCGACCACAATCGTTTGCGGGCAGACGGGGGCGGAGGCCGCCCACTGTTGCCTGGATGACTTCCCATCAACTGCACGAGGCCTCAGTTATCAGTAGGCTCGGGCCAACGTGCAGAGCGATTTTCGTGTAGACGTGCGTGTTGAGGGGCGTGCCGCGATCATCGTGGTCACCGGGGAGCTTGATCTCGCGTCGAGCCCGGAGCTGGAACAGCAGCTCGACGAGGTCTGGGCCTCGGATGCCGAGCTGCTGGTGATCGACCTGCGAGAACTCGAGTTCATGGACTCGACCGGGCTCAGCATCATCGTCAGCGCCCACCAGCGCCTGGGCGACTCCGGACGCAAGCTCAGCGTCGTCAAGGGACCCCAGCAGGTGCAACGGCTGCTGGATCTGACTGGGGTGTCCGAGCGCCTCCAGCTCGTGGACACGCCAGAAGAGGTTCTGACCGGAGGCTGAACTGGCTGGCGCCGGGGCACTGGTCGAGCAAATCCTGAGCGGCCGCGGACCGGAGTTCGCCGAGCTGTTGGAGACGTTGGGCGAAGCGATCACGATTCGTGATCCCCAGGACAAGCTGATCTACGCAAATCGCGCCGCGATCGAGCATCTCGGCTTCGAGACGCTGGAGGAGCTGCTGCGCTGCCCCCTGGACGCGATCATGGACGAATACGTCGTCCACGACGAGCACGGCCGGCCGTTGGCGATGAGCGACATCCCGTCGGTAAAGCTGCTGCGCGGCCAGTCCGCCGAGCCGCTGCTGATCCATACCGTCAGCCGGCGAACCGGGCAATCGCGCTGGCAGTGGCTCAAGACCGCCGGTCTGCACGACGCCGAGGGGAACCTGACCGCCGCCGTGACGGTGATCGAGGACCTGACCGCGGTCAAGACCGCGGAGGTGCAGATGAGGATCCTGTCCGAGGCCGGACGCGTCCTTGGCTCCACGCTGGACCTGCAGGCGACGCTCCAGAACGTAGCCCAGCTGGCCGTCCCCGAATTCGCCGACTGGTGCGTGGTGGACCTCGTCGATCAGGCGCTCACGCGTGACCGGCTGGCCATGGCCCATCGCGATCCCGCGCGGCGGGCGCTGGTGGCCCGGCTCAAGCAGTTTCAAGCGCGCGAGCTTGACCCGGGATCGACATTGGGCCGCGTCGTGCGGTCGGGCCAGCCGGAGCGCTTCTTCGAGGTCAGCGGCGAGCAGCTGGCCAGCGCCGCTGGCGATCCGGAGGACCTTGCCATCCTGCGTGCGCTCGAGATCCGCTCGGTGATCGTGGTGCCGCTGCGGGTGCGATCAGGGACGGTTGGGGCGATGACCTTCTGCACCGCGGAGTCGCAGCGCCGGCTGACCGACGACGACCTGGACCTCGCCGAGCAGCTCGCCGGTCGTGCCGCCATCGCCGTCGAGACCGCCCGGCTGCACACGACCCTGACCGGCGTGGCCGAGACGCTTGCCCAGAGCCTGGTCCCCACCGTTCCGCCCGAGGTCCCGGGGTGGAAGCTGGCGGCGCTGTACCGTCCGGCCGGCGTCGAGCAGCGGATCGAGGTCGGGGGCGACTTCTATGAGGTGTTCAACGCCGGCTCGGGCGCGATTGCGCTGATTGGCGATGTCACCGGCCACGGCGTGGCCGCCGCCACGCTGACCGCGCTGATGCGGCATGGGGCGCGCTTCGCGAGCCGGCTCGAGCCCCAGCCGGCGGCGATTCTGCACCGGCTCGACGAGGAGCTGCGCCAGCGCACGGGCGGCGCGTTGTGCACCGCCCTGTGCGCCCGGCTCGGCGCCGGCGTGCTGGCGTTGAGCTCGGCCGGCCACCCGGCCGCGCTGCTCGTCGACGCTGACGGGAACGTGACCGAGGCGCCGGCCTCGGGGCCGCTGTTGGGGGCCTTTGACGACGCCCGGTGGCGCGAGGAGGTGGTGTCGGTGGCGCCCGGCGGAATGGCTCTGTTCTACACCGACGGGGTCACCGAGACCGCCGGGTCACAGGAGCGCTTCGGGCGAGTGCGCTTGCGCCGCCTGCTCGTCGAGCACGCCGGGGGCGAACCCAGCGAGCTCCTCGACGCGCTCGCCGCCGCGCTCGACGAGTTCCGCGCGGGCGCCGCCACAGACGACGTCGCGGCCCTGGCGCTGCGGCCGATCGGCTAGCTCGCGCCCGGAAATCTCACCGCTAGTCCGAGGAACTTCACCGCTAATGACGGTGATCGATCACCACGACGTGAAGCAGCTCGCCGTCGCCGTCGGGCCGCACTGAGACCTCATCGCTGAGGAGCACCAGCGGCGATGGCGAGGGATCCTCGCGGGGGGAGCACAGGACCTCGCTGGCACCCCGGCGAAATGGTCCGACGGCCAACTCGAGCCGCCGCTCGGCGGCCGACAGGCGAGCGTCGATGCGCAGACCGGCCGCCGCCTTGGCCGCATGGGCGGCGATCGTGTCGGTGACCAGATAGACGTCGGAGAAACGGTCGAGTGAGAAGTGGGCGGTGGCGGCGAGCGTCCGCGCCAGCCGGCCGAGCACGCCGGTCAGCAGGGCCACCGGAGACAGAGACACGACGATGTCGTCATCCTCGCGACGCACCCAGCCCTGATCGGGACCCGCGGTGGCCGGCCTCTGCAACAGCGCCTGGCCGGCGCGCTGCGCCGGGAACGTCATTTCCACTCGGGTGCCGCCATCTTCGCATTCGAGCAGGCTCACCTCCTGCGCCAGGGCCCGGATGACCGACAGGCCGATTCCCTCGCTGCGATCGGTGGTGTCGGGTGGCACCCCGACACCGCGATCGTCAACCGTCACCCGGATCCATTGCTCGTCGACGAACAGGCGCACGCCCATCGGACCCGCGTCTCCACCGTAGGCGTGCAGGACCACGTTGTTGCAGGCCTCGCTGACCGCGGTCTTGAGATCGTCGAGCAACTCGGGATCGATCGCCAGCAGCTCGGCCACGCCTGCCAGCATGCCCCGTACAATCGTCAGGGTCTGGGGCTTGCTCTCGAGGTCCAGGCGAACCGTGGGCGAGTCGGTGGTCACGCGACTTCACCAGATGCCCTGCATCGCGCCCACGCAAACTACCGCACGGGAGTTAGCTGGTCGGCGGCTGAACCTCGGTCAACTCGGCTAGCCGCGCGATCGATCGTCTAAGAATGCGGGAAACCTGCATCTGTGAGACACCGATCAGCTCAGCGATCTGAGTCTGGGTCATGTCGTCGACGAATCGCAGGGCAAGCACCTGGCGTTCGCGGGGCGACAGCCGAGCCGCGACCATGCGCACGGTTATGCGCGCGTCCGCAAGCCCGAGACTCGGATCCTCGTCGCCAAACGTGTCAACGAGCTTTGTCCCCTCGCCCTCACCATCGTCTTGTGGAGCGTCGAGCGAGGTGGCGTGATGGGCACGGGCGGTCTCGAGCGACTCGAGCACCTCCTCGATGCCGAGCTCGAGATACTCGGCGAGTTCCGGCACCGTGGGGGCACGGCTTGACCTGGCGCTCAGATACTGCTGGGCGTCCTCGACCTTGATGGCTCGCTCCTGGGCCCCGCGTGGGACGTGCACCGCCCACCCGTGGTCTCGGAAGTAGCGCTTGAGTTCTCCCAGAATGGTCGGCACGGCGAAGGAGGAGAAGGTGTTGCCGCGGCTACAGTCGAATCGATCGACGGCCTTGACCAAGCCCAAACTCGCCACCTGGACTAGGTCGTCGAACGGCTCGTGGCCGACGTTGTAGCGACGGGCAAGCTTGCGGGCGAGCGGGAGAAACCGCTCTACCAGCTCGTCGCGGGCAGCCTTCTCGTGGTGTTGCTGCCAGCGGCGAAACAGCGCCTCGGTCTGGCGCTGCGTGAGTGGTCCTGGGGCCCTGGTCCGGGGCGACTTACGGCCCGAAGGCGAAGTGGGGGCTGAAGCCGCCATTGGCATTGACTTACCCCGGTTGGGGGGATCTCAAGCAAGCGCCCCGTGTCCCGAACCCTCATTTCCTCTCACGATTCTCTGATGAAGCTCTAAGCAGAATCCCAGTTTCGCGGCGGAGGATTCATGTTGCGTGCAGACACGCTCTGAGCCTCTCCGTGTTCTGGTCGTCGACGACGAGCCCAGCATCGTCGACGTGATCTCGATGGCCCTGCGCCACCAGGGTTTCGAGGTGGCGGTCGCCGATACCGGCACACGCGCTCTGAGCGAGGCACGAGATTGGCGGCCACACGCGATGGTGCTCGACGTGATGCTGCCCGATATGGAGGGCTTTGAGGTAGCCAGACGTCTGTCCGCCGAGCGCGCGGATGTTCCGATCCTGTTCCTCAGCGCGCGTGACAACGCCGCCGATAAGGTCAGAGGTCTCACTACGGGCGGTGACGACTACGTCACCAAGCCGTTCAGCCTCGAGGAGCTGCTGGCCAGGTTGCGAAACATCCTGCGGCGCAGCGGCGCGTTCGATCAGCGCTCGAGTCGGCTCACCTTCGCCGATCTCGAGCTCGACGAGGACACCCGCGAGGTCTCGCGAGGCGGCCGGCCAATCGAGCTCACCGCAACCGAGTACCGGCTGCTGCGCTATCTCCTGATGAACCCTCGCCGGGTACTGACCCGCGCACAGCTGCTCGATCACGTGTGGAGCTATGACTTCGGCGGCGACGCCCGGGTGCTCGAGACGTATGTCAGTTACCTGCGCAAGAAGATCGACCGCGAGGGGCCGCCCTTGTTGCACACGGTCCGGGGTGTCGGCTATGCCCTCCGGCTCCCCAGGGATTGACTGTGTCGCTGCGCACCAGGCTGCTCGCCGGCATGGTGGCGCTCGTGGCCGCGGGACTGACGGTCACGGCGTTCGTGACCTATGAGGAACAGCGGTCGTTCCTCCTCACTCGGGTCGACCAGCAGGCGCTTTCGGCGGTTGTGCCCATCGCCGCACAGCTGCGCGTAAACCGGTTCGAGCGCCGCGGTGTATCCCCCCACGGCCATCCGCTGCTGAGATTCTTCGGGGGCAAGCCGCCGACGGGCAGGAGGCTCAACCTCCTGCCACCGGGGACCTTCGGGGAGCTGCGTGATGTGAGCGGAACCGTGCTGCGGCGCCGCACGTTCAGTTACGGAGGAGCCGTCGGACCCAGCCCGCAGGTCCCGGCGTCGGTTCCGATTTCGAGCCGCTTCGGCGATCAGCATCTGTTCACGATCCGGTCGACCGGTCGCGACGGGACCAGCTATCGCGCGATCGCGTTCAAGGTGGGCAGCGACACGGCGATCGTGGCCGTCCCCCTGCGAGAGGCGCAGGACACCCTGCACCGCCTCGTGGTCGTCGAGGTGCTGGTCGGCGCCGGGGTGATCCTGGCCCTGATCCTGCTCGGGCGGTTCGTCATCCGTCTCGGGCTGCGACCGCTGGAGAGGATCGGACGCGTGGCCAGCGAGATCGCGGGCGGTGATCTCACGCGCCGGGTCACGCCGTCCGATTCACGCACCGAAGTAGGCCGCCTGGGGCTGTCGTTGAACGAGATGCTGGCGCAGATCGAGCAGGCGTTCAGGGACCGAAGCGAGAGCGAGGAACGTCTGCGCCATTTCCTCGCCGACGCCTCACACGAGCTGCGCACTCCACTGTCCTCGATCCGGGGCTATGCGGAGCTGTTCCGCTTGGGTGCGGCGGAGGACCCGGCGACGCTCGAGCGGGCGATGTCGCGGATCGAATCCGAGGCAAAACGGATGGGGGTGCTGGTCGAGGATCTGCTGCTGCTGGCCGCATTGGACCAGGCACCGCAGGGCCGTCAGGCACCGGTCGATCTCCGGGAGCTGGCCCAGCATGCGGCCGACGACGCTCGGGTCGTGGAGTCTCAGCGCGACATCACCCTGCATGCCGGTGAGCACGTCGAAGTCGTGGGGGATCCCGACCGGCTGCGCCAGCTGCTGGCGAACCTGATCCGCAACGCGATCATCCATACCCCGCCGCAATCGCCAATCGAATTGACGCTGCGCCGCGATCACGACCGAGCGGTGCTGGAAGTCCGCGACCATGGGCCCGGATTGCCGCCCGAGGGCACGGCCAAGGTGTTTGAGCGGTTCTGGCGCGCGGAGGGAGGGCGCAGCCGTGGCCGTGGAGGGGCCGGGCTGGGGCTGGCAATCGTGCGTGCGATCGTCGCCGCCCACGGGGGAGGGGTCAGTGCCGAGAACGCGCCCGGGGGCGGGGCACTGTTTCGGGTGACGCTTCCCGTCGCGCAGACCCCGTCTCCGAACTCGCCGAACGCGCCCGAGGGCGGCGACCGGCTGACGGTGGTCTCAGCAAATCCTCAGCATTCTCAAGGCCGATTCTTATCCGAGTCACGCACATTCAACAACCGATGATCGGACAAACCGCGCCACGAAAATGATCTCCCGCCCCCGGGGATCGTGGCATCTAATCGCCTTAGCGCTCGTGGCCGCCGGTGTGCTCGTGGCCGCGATGCTGGAGATCGGACCACCGAGCAGCGCGGCCAGAACCTCGCGGGAGATCGTCACCGCCGAGAAAGGGATCGTGCAGTCGACGGTTACGGGCTCGGGAAACGTCGAGCCCGGGACCGAAGTGTTCGCCAATTTCAAGACCAGCGGGACGCTGTCGAATGTCTTCGTCAAGGTCGGCCAGCACGTAAACCAAGGTCAGCTGTTGGCCAAGCTCGATTCCAGCTCGGCGGAGCTGGCGGTAAGTGAGGCCCAGCTGAGCGTCGACGCAGCCCAGGACCAGCTGACCGCGGCACAGGACGGAAGCTCGAGCTCGTCGGGCTCCGGTGGCGCCAGCAGCGCCAGCGCCAGCTCTTCACCAGCTTCAATTGCGTCCGCCCAGGCCGCCGTCGACAGCGCCGAGCTCAACCTGCGCAGTGCCCAGAACGCGCTTGACGAAACGAGGCTGTACGCGCCGACGAGCGGCACGATCGTCTCACTGCAGACCACTAGTCCGGGCGCCGAGATCTCGGCTACCGGCTCCTCGGCGTCCAGCTCGACTGGATCGGGGTCGGGGTCGGGTTCGACCTCGGCGGGATCGACGGCCTCGGGGACGGGGACGAGCACCGCCGGGAGCCTGGGCGCGTCGAGCTCGAGCTCGAGCTCGGGCTCCTCGTCAACCAGCGGCTCGGGCTTTGCCGAGATCGTCAACACCAAGACGATGACGATGACGGTCGCCTTCAGCGAATCTGACATCGCCAAGGTGAAGGTCGGTCAGCCGGCCACAGCTACGCTCGACGCGCTCAGCGGGGTGAAGCTGGCCGCCCACGTGAGCTCGATCTCGACACTGGGAACGGATAACGACGGCGTCGTCAGCTATGACGCCACCCTGACGCTCGATCAGCGCAATGCCAGCGTGCGGCCCGGGATGAGCGCATCGGCCGCGGTCGTGACCAATCAAGCGCAGGGAGTCACGCTTCCCAACAGCGCGATCACCGGCGGCGGCTCGCTCAGCACCGTGGACGTACTCAGAAACGGCAAGTCGGTCTCCACTCCCGTTGTGGTCGGTCTGAAGGGTGACTCGCGCACGCAGGTGGTCAGCGGACTGAAGGCCGGACAGCAGGTGGTCGTGACCACGACGTTGCCGTCATTGAGCTCGACCCCGACATCCTCATCGTCGACCGGGGCGCTCGGCGGTTTGCGGGCACGACTCGGTCTGGGCGGCGGGGGTGCGGGCGCGTTCGGCGGCGCAGCGTTCGGTGGCGGAGGATTCGGTGGTGGTGGCGGTGCGTTTGGCGGCGCCGCACGGTCCTCTGGCGGCGGGTGATGGTCATCCCTCCGGTAATCGACCTCGATGACGTCGACAAGACGTATCGGGTCGGAGAGATATCCGTGCGAGCCCTACGCGGAGTCACGCTCCGCGTCCAGCGCGGCGAGTTCGTGGCGATCATGGGCATGTCTGGCAGCGGCAAGACGACGCTGATGAACATCCTCGGTTGCCTGGACACGCCCAGCGCCGGCGTGTACCGACTGAACGGCCTCGATGTGCGCTCCGCCGATGAGGACGAGCTTGCCGACCTGCGCAACCGCGAGATCGGATTCGTCTTCCAGAGCTTCAATCTGATCCCGCGCACGCGCGCGGTGTCGAATGTCGAACTGCCGCTGGCCTATGCCGGGCTCGGTCGCGCGGACCGCCGCCAACGAGCACTGTGGGCGATGCGCCAGGTCGGCCTCGCCGACCGCGTCGACCACCTTCCCTCCGAGCTCTCAGGCGGCCAACAGCAACGCGTCGCGATCGCCCGTGCGCTGGTCACCAACCCGGCGATGATCCTCGCCGACGAGCCGACCGGCAATCTGGACACCACGTCGACCCGAGAGGTGCTCTCGATCATGGATCAGCTCAGCGATCAGGGACGCACGATCGTGCTGATCTCACACGAGCGCGAGGTCGCGGAGCATGCTGACCGCATAATCCGGCTCAGCGATGGCGAGGTCGTGTCAGATGAGCTGAGCGCCTTCGCGGAGCCGGCGTCGTGAGCGAGACGGTCAGGGTGGCGTTTGCCGGGCTCGTCGCCAACAAGGTGCGGTCGGGCCTGACGATCCTGGGCTTGATGATCGGGGTCGGCTCAGTGATCGTGCTGGTCGCGGTCGGGACCGGCTCATCAGCCGCCGTCCAGAAACAGATTGACGCGCTCGGAAGCAACGTCCTGCTCGTCACTTCGACCCCGACGCTGGGCGGGCTGCGAGGCGGTCCGGTGGTCTCCAACTCGCTCACGCTCGCCGACGCCAACGCCCTGCAGAACCGCTTCACGGCGCCTGACGTGCAGGACGTCGCTCCGCTCGTCAGACGCGAACGGGGTCACCTTGACGTTCGGGAGCACGTCGTACACGCCGTCCACGTTCGTGGGCACCACGCCGAGCTACGCCACGGCCCACGACTACTCGGTGGCCACCGGAGCGTGGTTCACCGGCGCCCAGGAGCGCGCGCACGACCGTGTCCTGATCGTCGGCCCCACCGTGGTCAGCGAGTTGTTTGACGGTCAAAACCCGGTCGGACAGACGATTGCGGTCAACGGGACCAACTTCGAGGTGATCGGGGTCACGGACCCGAAGGGCGCCAACGGGACAACTGACCAGGACGATGTTGCCTTCGCTCCCCTGACCGCCGTGCAGGACACGCTGACGGGCTACGGCTCGATCAGCTCGATCACCGTCCAGGCGAAGTCTCGCCAGCGGCTCAACGCCGCCCAGACCGAGGTCACCGACATCCTCAATCAGCTGGACCCACCCTCGGCCGGCTCGACCACCAGCAATTTCGACGTCATCAATCAGGGCTCGATCCTGCAGGCCTCGAGCTCCACCAGCAGCGTGTTCACAACGCTGCTCGGTGAGGTGGCGGCGATTTCGCTGCTGGTCGGCGGGATCGGGGTGATGAACATCATGCTCGTGTCCGTCACCGAGCGGACCCGGGAGATCGGGATTCGCAAGGCGGTGGGCGCCCGGCGCAGCGACATCCTGATCCAGTTCCTGGTGGAGGCAATGCTGGTATCGCTGTTCGGTGGCGTGGCCGGGGTGACCGCGGGGATCATCGGGAGCCAGTTCACGATCGCCGGCGTGCACCCGGTGATCGCGCCCTACTCGATCTTCCTCGCCTTCAGCGCGGCCGTGCTGACCGGGCTCTTCTTCGGCACCTATCCCGCGGGGAGAGCCGCCTCCCTTCGACCGATCGAGGCGCTGCGGTTCGAATGAAACGTCGCCTCCCCCCACCTATCAGGAGCAGTGCAAAGACCATGAACGCCATCACCTATGACCGGCGCGACGAGAGCTGGGAAGGGGACGACGAGCAGCGAGACGCCGGGCGAGTGCCGCGGCGTCCCCGGCGCCAATTCTTCAACAAGCGCAGCGCGGCATTGGCGGCGCTGCTCACCTGCGCGGCCGGCTTCTACGCCGGCGTGCGGGTCGAGAAGGGACAGGTGAGCAGCTCCGGCTCGGGCGGATCATCGCTCGCGGCAGCGCTGGCGGCGGCACGCAGCGGGAGCGATGCCACGCGGTCGGGCGCTGGAGCAGGGTCGGCGAACGCGGCTTCGCCCGGCGCCGCGGCCGGTACGGCCGGTGGCCTCGGCGCGCTGTCGCACCGCGGCGGGTTCGGGGGCAGTGCCGGCGGCAACGCCTCGTTCGGAACGATCAGCAACGTCGACGGCAACACGCTGTACGTCACCACCGCGACCGGCAACGTGGTCAAGGTCAAGCTCTCCTCGGCGGCCAAGCTGTCCAAGAGTCTCGCCGTCAAACGATCGTCGCTGCATCCCGGAGATGCCGTTGTGATCCGCGGGCTGACCAACTCCAAGGGCACGATCACCGCCAGCTCGGTCACCGACTCGGGCAGTGGTGGCGGTGCCGGCGGCTTGTTCGGCGCTGGCGGTAGTGGTTCCGGCAGTCGTGGCGCGGGCTCCGGCACCAGCGCGAGCTCGGCGCTCGGCTCGCTGTTCTCACCCGGAGGCTCCGGCGGCAGCGGCGGGTCCGGCAACACGGCTGGCGCCGGTGGCTCGGGCGGCTAGTGGGCTCCACCAGGCGACCCAAACGGCTCAGCGACCAAGAACAAGGAAAGGGCTGGATCGATGAACACCAACCGAACGGCGGCCGGTCTGGTCGCCTGCATCGCGGCCTGCGGCGGGCTCGCCGCGTGTGGTAGCTCGAGCTCGAGTTCGAGCTCTGGTGCAAGCGCGACGGCAACGTCGAGCGCTGTCGCGAGCGCCGGGTCGGCCGGCTTCGCCGCCGCTCGCGCCAAGCTGGTGACCTGCCTCAAGCAGCACGGGGTGACGCTGCCGGCGCGGCCAGGCGGGTTCCGGGGGCGCCACTACCGGCCCAACAGCGCCGCGGCGAGCGGCAGCCCGCCCGCCGGCGGCTTTCCGCGGGGCGGCTTCTTCGGTGGTCGCTTTAGCGCCAACCCCAAGCTCCGGGCGGCGTTCAAGGCGTGCGCGGCCGACCTGCCGCGTCGCGGCCCCGCGTTCGCAGGCGCGGCGCGGCAGGCCGCGATCACCAAGTTCGTGATCTGCGTGCGCCAGCACGGCTACAACCTGCCCAAACCGAACTTCTCGGGCAAGGGGTCGGTGTTCCCGGCCAAGATCCAGTCAGATCCCAAGTTCCGTTCGGCGAGCCGTACCTGCGCCCGGCTGCTCATCCCCCGTGGCGCCCGACCGGGTGGACCGGCCACGCCGGGAGCGCCGCCCAGCGCGTAGCCCGGCACATCGCGAGCACGCCGGGCAGGCTCCAAGTAGCCTGATGCGCTGTGACACGGGTGGCGGTGGTGGGCCACGTTGAGTGGGTCGATTTCGTTCGGGTACAGAGCTATCCGGCACGAGGCGCCGTGTCACACGCGCTCGACGGGTTCACTCACGCGGGCGGCGGTGGGGTTGTGGCCGCGGCCGTGCTGGCCGAGCTCGGCGCCGAGGTCGACTTCTTCTGCGCGCTGGGCCAGGACGCCAACGGACGGGCTGCGGCCGCCGAGCTGGCACAGCGCGGTATCACCGTTCACGCAGCCTGGCGTGAGCAGCCGACGCGGAGGGTGGTCACGATGCTGGAGCTGGATGGCCCCCGCACGATCGTGACCATTGGCGACCGACTGGAGCCAGACGGAGTCGACGACCTCGACTGGGCTCGTCTGCAGCACGCCGACGGGGTCTACTTCACCGCCGGTGACTCAGCCGCAGCGAGTCGGGCCCGCCTCGCCCGGGTGCTGGTCAGCACGCCGCGCGCGCGAGAGGCCCTCGAGCATGACGGCGATCCGATCGACGCGCTCGTGTTCAGTGCCAGTGACGACGACGAGCGCCGCTGGGCGGAGCGGCTCGGACCCAGGACGAGACTCATGGTCGGCACCGAGGGAGCCGCCGGGGGGCACTGGTGGGGCGCATCGGAGGGCCGCTGGCAGGCGGTCTCGCCGCCCGGAGCACCCCAGGACGACTACGGCTGCGGTGATTCATTCGCCGCGGGGCTGACGTTTGGCCTCGCCGCTGGGCTGCCGATGCTGGAGGCGGCCAGGATCGGAGCCGAACAAGGGGCGCGAACGTTGACCCTGATGGGGGCACCGCGGCGACTCCCCGGGTCCTTTGACTTCACCCCTCGGGGGTTCGAGGCGCGTACCGGTGGTGCAACATCAGCGCGTTGCCGTCAGGGTCGGTGAAGAAGGCCATGTGGCATACGCCGGTATCGAACGTGTCCCCGGCGAACTCGACGCCGGCCTGCTCGAGCTGGGCCCGAGCGGCCTCGATGTCGGCGACGTGAAGCGCGATGGGGTTGCGGTTGGCGTGGTGCTCCATCCCCATCTCCTTGGGGTTGTAGACGCTGAGCGTGACGTTGCCGGGCTCAAATTCGGCGTAGTTGCGGTCTGGGTGGTAGGCCGAGCGTCGTAGGCCCAGCGTCGTGCCGTAGAACTCGACCGTCCGGTCGAGGTCAGTCGTCGGCACGCCCACGAAGTCGACCCCGGTCACGAGCTCGTCGGTGGTTGTCATCGAGTTCTCCTTCCTGCCGTTGGTGTGCTCTGTGGGTGACCCTACACGTGGTGGTACGCACCCCGCCGTGGGCGTGGCGTGTCGTATCGTCCGTCCGACACGCGTGCGAACATATGTTCGTGTACGTAGCGCCGACGATACTACATGCCGACCTCGACTCGTTCTACGCGTCAGTCGAGCAGCGCGACGACCCGGCGCTGCGAGGGCGGCCGGTGATAGTCGGCGGAGGCGTCGTGCTCGCGGCGAGCTACGAGGCCAAGGCCTGCGGGGTGAGGACGGCGATGGGAGGCGCACGAGCGCGGGCGCTGTGCCCTCGCGCAGTGGTGGTGCCGCCGCGGATGTCCGCCTACGCCGAGGCCAGCAAGGCCGTCTTCGCGATCTTCGAGCGCACCTCGCCGCTGGTCGAGGGGCTGTCAATCGACGAGGCGTTCCTCGACGTCCGGGGCCTCGAGCGGATTTCGGGGACGCCGACCCAGATTGCCGCGCGCCTGCGCGCCGAGGTCCGGGAAGAGGTCGGGCTGCCGATCACGGTGGGGCTCGCCGGCACCAAGTTTTTGGCCAAGGTGGCGAGCGGGGTCGCCAAGCCGGACGGGATGCTCGTCATCCCGGCAGGATCGGAGCTGTCGTTCCTGCACCCGCTTCCGGTCGAGCGCCTGTGGGGAGTGGGTCGGGTGACCTCAGGCAAGCTCCGCAGCCACGGAATTGCGACGGTCAGCCAGGTGGCCGCGCTCGGCGAGGAAGCGCTCGTGAAGATGCTCGGAAGGGCCGTCGGGCGTCAGTTGTTTGCGCTGGCCAACAACCGCGATTCCCGTGCGGTGCGTGCTCGGGCCAGACGCCGGTCGATCGGGGCTCAGCGCGCGCTGGGCCGGCGCGCGCGGTCGCCAGGGGAGATTCAGGCGACGCTGATGACCCTCATCGATCGTGTCTCGCGGCGGCTCAGGGCGGCCCGGCGAGCCTGTCGCACGGTCGTGCTGCGGCTTCGCTTCGACGACTTCTCGCGCGCCACGCGCTCGCATACGATGGCTGAGGCCACCACCCGCACGGCGACGCTGCTGAGCATCGCCCGGAGCCTGCTCGCGGGGGCCCAGCCCCTGATCCGGCGGCGTGGCCTGACCCTGATCGGAGTGGCGCTGACCAGCCTCTGCGACCAGCATGCAATCCAGCTGGCGCTGCCCTTCGACCGCGTGCGCGAGCTCGACCGCACGCTGGACTCGCTGCGTGACCGCTTCGGGACCGAGGCCATCTCCCGCGGTGCGCTGGTGGGTCGAGCCGAGGGCCCGTGGGTGCCATTGTTACCCGACTGAAGCCCGACCCCGACCTGGGGTGCCTCGGTTACCCGACTGAAGCCGGACCCCTCGCTCCGACGTCGAGCTCGGCCAGCCGGCGCTCGAGAAAGCGCCGCTCTCGCTGGTCGTCGGTCAGCTCGAGCGCGCGCCGGTAGGCGGCCGCCGCTTCGGCGGCGCGACCGAGCCTTCGCAGGAGCTCGGCTCGCGTGGAATGCAGGTATCGATACGGCCCGAGCTCGAGCTCGAGCGAATCGACGATCTTCAGCGCGGCGTCAGCTGAATCTGCCTGGGCGATGGCGGCGGCTCGGTTGAGCTCGACCACCGGAGAGCCGGTCAGAGCTGCCAGCTCGCCGTAGAGCAGGACGATCTGTGGCCAGTCGGGCTCGTCCTCGGCCTGCAGCGAGGCGATCGCGGCCTGCAGGACGTACTGGCCCCGGCCCCGCAAGGCCAGGCCGCGATCGAGCGCGGCGCGCCCGGCGGCTAGTTGCTCGTAGTCCCACAGCGATCGGTCCTGGTCTGCCAGCAGCACCAGCTCGCCGCCCACCACGCGGGCGCTGCGCCGGGAATCGTGCAGCAGCATCAGTGCGAGCAGTCCCTGGACCTCCGATTCGTCGGGCATCAGCTCCGCGAGCACCCGGCCGAGCCGGATCGCCTCTGAGGCCAGGTCCACCCGGCCGCCGTAGCCCTCGTTGAAGATCAGATAAACCACCGCGAGCACTGCCGCCAGACGTTCAGGTAGCAGGGCCTCGGACGGGACGCTGAAGGGGATCCCCGCGACCTTGATCTTGGCCTTGGCCCGCGACAGGCGCCGCTTCATCGTTTCGGGCGCGACGATGAACGCGCGCGCTATGTCATCGGTGCTGAGGCCACCGAGGGCCCGCAGGGTGAGCGCCACCTGGGCGTCTGTGGCCAGCGCCGGATGGCAACAGGCGAACAGCAGCTCGAGGCGCTCGTCCGGGATCCAGGTCTCATCCATCTCGTCCTCGACGGTGTCTTGATCTGCCAGCAGGGGCGCTTTGGCGGCAAACGTGCGCTCCCGGCGGATCCGATCGATGGCCCGGTTGCGTGCGGTGGCTATGAGCCACGCGCTCGGGTTGGCGGGCTCGCCGTCTCGGGGCCACCGTTCGGCCGCGATCGCAAACGCCTCCTGGGCGGCTTCCTCGGCCAGGTCAAAGTCGCCGAAGAAGCCGATCAGAGAGGCGAGGACGCGACCCCACTCGTCGCGGAAGACACGCTCGATCAGGAGCGCGGCTCCACGACCGGGCGCACCTCCACAGATCCCCCGAGGCGAACCGCCGGGATGCGCTCGGCGACGCTCAGCGCTGCGTCGACGTCAGCGACCTCGAACAGGTAGTAGCCGCCGAACACCTCTTTGGTGTCGGCGAATGGACCGTCGGTGGTGAGCGTCTGGCCGTTGCTGCGCCGGATTGTCGTCGCCATCTCCGGCGGGTGCAGTTGCGCGCTGGCGATGTATCCGGGCTCGTCGCGCAAGGCTTCGTACTCGCTGAGCACGGTGGCCATCTCATCCTCTGGCAGGTCGTGGGTACCCGGCGTCGCGTAGACCAGCAGTGCGTACTTCATGGGGCCTCCTTTGGGAGCTTGTGTTGCTCCTGAGACGAACGAGGTCAGCCTCAGGGGACAGTAGCCGCCAACCGCCTGCCGGCCATCGCCGAAGGCGATCACTGCAGGTCGAGCCGGTCGCCGCCGGTCAGGAGCGCGGCGAGAAGAGCTCGGGCGCCGGCCCGGTGCCGCCGGTCAGGAGCGCGGCGAGAAGAGCTCGGGCGCCGGCCCGGGGCGCCGATCGCCAAAGCGCGCGTAGGCTTGATCGGGCGAGGTCGACTCGTCGGGGATACCGGCGCCATGGCGGATCGCGGCCGGCTCGACCGGATACCGGGCGCTCCCCTTCTGCTTGCGAGCACCCACCGCCAGGACCAGGGCGGGCTCGGATCCGGAGGCCACGATCGTATGGGCGGTTCTCGGTGGGCAGTGGACGAAATCCCAGCTGTTGAGCGCCCGCTCTTGGCCCTCGACGATCAGGATGCAGCTGCCGCGCAGGACCAGGAAATCCTCCTGGCCGGCTTCGTGGTGATAGAGCGCCATCGGCTTGCCCGGCGCAAGCCAGTAGAGCCCGATGCCGAGGTCATCGAAGTGGGCCTCCCCCTGCCCCCCAAAACGGCACACGGTTCGCATCTTGTCGTGCCGCCAACCAGCATCGCGCGCGTTGATGACAAACCAGCCTGCGGTCACCGGGACGCCGTTCTCCAGCCTCGCCTCGGGGACACCATTCTCCAGCCTCGTCTCGCTCACCTCGCAGCCTCCCCCGGCGTTACGGCGCCCACGTCGCCTGTCTCACGTGCGAACCTACCAGCCGCCGCCGTGAGCCAACCGCGCCGCGTGAGTTGCGCGGCCGGATCGGCGCGTCAGCCGGAGTCCAGAGCTGCGCCTGGACCGGAGCGGGTCAGCCGGAGTCCAGAGCCGCGGGTTGCTCGGGTTCAGAGCTCGCCGATTCATTGGCGATCGGGAGCGACGGGCACGAGTTCTTCGAACACGCGCATCAGCTCCAGCGTGCCCGAGAAGTCGCGAACGTCACCCGCGCCGTCCCTGCGGACGGTGCCACTGAGACGATTGTCAGCACTGCGCGATACCTGCAACCAAAGATCCACGGGGCGCCACTCCTGACTGTTTTCGACATCGGCGGCGAGCATTCCATGCACCGGGGCCTCGCGCACTGGGGCGCTCCCTGAATTAATCCCTAGGAGAGCCCCTAGCCGCCCGGGCACCCGGCCGAGTGGGGGCGTGGCACCGCGCGAGTGCCTCCGACCACAAGCCGCACGAGCGCCCTACGACGTGTCCGTCGTCGATGCGGCCAGCCGGCCGGCCAGCTCGTGGCGGGAGCGGATGTTGACCTTGGCGAACACGTTGCCCAGGTGATACTCGATCGCCTTGGTCGACAGATAGAGCTCGTCGGCGACCTCGCGGTTGGACTTGCCCGAGGCCACGAGCCGGGCCACGACGTCCTCTCTTGGCGTCAGGCCATAGCGATTCTCGCCGGCTTGATCGCGTGATCGCACACCGCAGGCCGTGAGCTCCGCCTCACACCGGGCCAGAAACGGTGCCGCGCCGAGCTGGGTGAACCGGTCACGCGCAACGCGCAAGGTGGCAATCGCCGCCCGGCGACTTCCCGACTTGCGCTCGAACTGTCCCTGGGCAACCTCCAGCAGCGCCGTCGCCAGCGGCGCTTCGATCGATCCGGCCACGGTCCTTCCCCGCTCAAACGCCGCGCGCGCCTCCGCCGGCCGACGACGCGCCTGCGCGAGCAGACCGCGCAGCCGCCAGAGTTCGATCCGAGTTGGCTCCTGCAGCGATTCGTCGATCGTGCCCGCAACGAGCTCGAGCAACGCCTCGGCGTCATCCAGCCGGTCGGTGAACAGCATCGCCTCGGCGGCCATCGCCTGCACGAATCGCTGCCCGAAACCGACCGCGCGAGCCTCTCCGCCCAACAGGAAAGCGAAAGCCACTGGCGTGAGCGCATCCAGGACGGCATCCCATTCCGCCCTCACCCACGCCAGGTGGGCGGCTGCCGCCGACGCGTTGTAGATGCACATCGGAAGCGGCGTGGCCTCGGCGGCGCGGCGGGCCGAACCGACGTGCCTGCTGGCCGTGCTCCAGTTCCCCCGGGCAGCGTTGAGGTAACTGGCCACCGCGTGCACGAACGGCAGATCCCAGGCGCGGTAGCTGTCCTCGCCCAGCGACACCGCCAAGTCGGCATGCGACAGGCCGTCGTTCCAGTGTCCCAGGCGATACTCGACCTCGGCCAGCCCGCCGTAGGCGTTGGGCAGACCGCGGAACGGCTCGCCGGCGCGAGACCACCGGATCACCGCCGCGAGGTCGTCGGCGGCGCCCCGCAGGTCTCCCCACCAGGCCTTGATGTTGGCGCGCGCGGTCAGCAGCTCGGCTTCAAACGGCTCCGGCTCGATTCGGGAGGGCGACAACCCGTCCAGCTGTGCGATGCCCTCGTCGGCACGTCCGCTCATCAGCAGCCCCAGCGCGCGCGCCTGTCGGGCCGTGGTTTGAGCGGTCGCGGGGGTTCGTGGGTTGGCCATCGCCCGCTGCGCCCAGTCGGTCGCCTCAGGACCGCGACCCGACAGCGCGCAGATAACCGCCAGGGTGGCATCGACCGGGCCTTCGAGCTCTGGATGCTCGGCATAGTCGGGACGCGCTATGACCTCGCGAAAGGCAGCTTCGCCTTCTGGCAGGCGTCCAGTGGCCGCGGTCACCATGGCGATCGTGAAACTGCGGCGAGGGCTATCCGAGCAGGCCAGCACCGCGTCGAGTTGGCTGTTGGCACTGGGAATCTCTCCGGCCAGCACCAGGCTTTCGACCGCGCGCAAGAGCGCGTCCTCGCGGATCTCCGTCGACTCGGCGATGCGGGAGGCCCACAACAGCCGCTCCACTCCCGCGGGGAGGTGGCCAGCCGAGATCTCCTCCTCGGCCTTGGTCTGCAACTCGCGGGCGAGATCATCGTCGCTACCTTGGCTGGCGGCGACCCGGTGGGCCAGGGAGGCCGCCCCCGAAGCGCGCTCGGCGCAGGCAAGGTGCAGCGCACGCCGACGCGTCGGTGACAGGTCGTCGTAGACGGCCGCCCGCACGAGCGGATGGGGGAACGCGATCTCCTCCGGGACCCGCACCGGATCGAGTACCAGTAGCTCTTCCCCAACCGCCTCTTCCAGGGCCGCCAGCGGGTCTTCGAGGCCCACGACCGAGGCGGCGAACGTGAGCGGGCAGCGGGCGCCGGCGACCGCCGCCGCCGATACGAGATTTCGCGCCTCCACCGACATCTTGGTCATCCGGGCCAGGACCGTGGCCGAGAACGAGCGTGGCGCCGGCAGGCCGCCGTCGCTGAGGTTCAGTCGGTCTGGAGGCAGTTCGTTGAGGAGCGCCTTCACATACAGGGGGTGGCCACTGGTGTGCTCCCTGAGTCGCTCACCGGCGGCCGTGGTCAGCGCCCCGAGCCCGAGCGAGTTAGACAGCTGCTTGACCTCGGGCGCGGTGAGGCCCGATAGCCTGAGGCGGCGAACGCGGTCTGGATCGGCCATCAATCTCGACCAGCCCGGTCCCAGGTGCTCGATGCCATCGGGGCGGCTGACGATCAGAACCAGCACACGATCGCCGTGGAGGCGGCGAAGCGCGAACAGCAGCGCCCCGGCCGATGATGAGTCGGTCCAGTGCGCATCGTCGAGGGCGATCACCACCGGCGCGCGGTCCTGAAGCGGTCCCAGGATGGCCAGCAGGTCCGCGCCGACGGCGAACGAGCTGGCGGGGGATCGCCTGCCGATCTGCTCCTCCAGTGCAGTCCAGCTCGAATCCGGCCTCGCCCGCGCCACCAGTTGCAGCACCACCCCGTAATCGAGCGTGGTTTCGGATTCCTCGCCGCTGGCTTCGAGGATGACCACATCCTCGAGGGTCGCCAGACAGCGGCGCGCGAACGCCGTCTTGCCGATCCCCGGTTCACCCTCGATCCAGACGATCTGCGGTCGTCCGGCCCGGGCAGCCTCCATCGCCTGCAAGACGATCTCCAACTCGGCCTGGCGACCAACGAACACACCTCCAGGCGCTAGATCGTCAATCACGCAGCCTCTCTGCCATCGCTTTAGCTTGATCTGGCGCGCGCTCTAAACGCTCACAGCACGCCCCCGCGTCGCGAGCGCGCTTGGCACGATCCGCCCGCCGTGTTGGCCCAGGATACCGGAGCGATTACCCCCTCCCCGCCCTGACTGGGTGCCTCCTTAGGGACTTATCTAGGGATCGCCCTAGTGCGCAATGCGCACGGCCGTGGGAGCATCGCGCTCGCTCAGTCCACGTAGCGAGAAGAGGGGTCAAACATGACTGGTGTGCTGTATCGAATTGCGCAGTTGTGCGTCCGAAGGCGGTTCGTCGTGGTCGGCGTGTGGCTGGTGGTCGCGGTGGCGCTGTTTGCCGTGTCCCACCAGATGGGCGACAACACCAACGACAACCTGTCGCTGCCGGGAACCGGCAGCCAGCACGCCACTGACATCCTCACCAAGCCGTTCCCGGTCCAGGCCAACGGCACGAGCCCGATCGTCATCCATGCCCCGAGCGGCAAGCTGACGGACTCCAAG
This sequence comes from uncultured Solirubrobacterales bacterium, assembly GCA_963757015.1. Taxonomy (GTDB): domain Bacteria; phylum Actinomycetota; class Thermoleophilia; order Solirubrobacterales; family Solirubrobacteraceae; genus Palsa-465. The sequence continues at coordinate 42,028 of CAVWQA010000006.1, read as the reverse complement.
TACGCCGACGCCGTCAACCAGGCGGCGGCGGACGTGGCCAAGGCACCGGAGGTCGCGTCGGTGGTTAACCCGCTGACCTCGGAAGGGGCCTCGGCGCTCAGCAAGGACAAGTCGACGGGATATCTGACGGTCGGACTCAAGGTCAGCCCCGGCTCTTTGTCAGTGGACGATGCGCAGACGATCATCGACGCTGCCGCCACGCCGGCCAAGGCGGCCGGGCTCGAAGTTCAGACCGGCGGTCAGCTTGGGCAGAAGGTGTCAAAGCCGGCTACGGAATCGAGCGAGCTGATCGGAATCATCGCCGCGATGGTGATCCTGACCTTCACCTTCGGGACGCTCACGGCGATGCTGCTGCCGATCCTCACCGCGATCTTCGCGCTCGTGTCCACGCTGGCGATCATTCGCATCCTGGGCCATGTGCTGACCGTCCCCACGGTGGCGCCGACGCTGGCCACGATGATCGGGCTCGGGGTCGGGATCGACTATGCGCTGTTCATCGTCACGCGCCATTTCCGAGGGCTGCGCAACGGGCTCGGCATGCACGAGTCAATCGCCAGAGCGGCGGCCACCTCAGGCGGCGCCGTGTTCTTCGCGGGCAGCACGGTCACGATCGCACTGGTCTCGCTGGCGATCGCCAACATTCCGCTGGTCACGACGATGGGCCTGATGGCCGCGGTGGCCGTGGTGGTCGCGGTGGTCGCCGCGCTGACCCTGTTGCCGGCGGAACTGGCCCTCCTGGGCCCGCGGATCAACTCGCTGCGGGTCCGCGACGTTCACCCCGAGGCCAAGAGCGGCGTGTGGGCGAAGTGGGCGAACGACATTGCCAAGCAACCGATCGTCGCCGGACTCGCAGCGCTGGCGATCCTGATCCCACTGATGATCCCGGTGTTCTCGCTCTCGCTGGGCCAGCAGGACACCGCGGCGCTCTCGACCTCGACCACCGCACGCCAGGCCTACGACCTGATCTCGAAGAACTTCGGACCGGGGGTCAACGGGCCGCTGCTGATCGCGGTGTCGCTGAAGTCGCCGGCACAGCCGGCATCCTCCGGCAGCAGCTCGTCGAGCTCGTCGGGCAGCGGAGGCTCGTCAAGCTCCTCGTCGAGCTCCTCGTCGAGCTCCTCGTCGAGCTCGTCGTCGAGCTCACAGAGCGATCCGCGCACGACCGACCCGCGTCTGCAAACGCTCCAGAAGGACGTCTCGGCGACCTCCGGCGTAGCCGCGGTCACTCCGATGCAGATCGACAATGCGGGAACGACCGCGTTCTTCACCGCGGTACCTACCAAGGGCCCCGCGGAGGACGCGACCACGACGCTGGTCAACACCCTCCGCAACACGGTGATTCCAAAAGCCGAGAAGGGCACCGACATGACCGCCGAGGTCGGCGGCACGACCGCGGCCTACGAAGACCTGGCCACGAACATCTCCAACAAGCTGCCGTTGCAGATCCTGGTCGTCATCGGGCTCAGCTTCCTCCTGCTGGTCCTGGCCTTCCGGACCGTGGTCATCCCGCCCCAAGCGGCACTCATGAACATCCTCTCGATCGGCGCTTCCTACGGGGTGCTCACCGCGATCTTCCAGTTCGGCTGGTTGAGCGGACTGATCGGCCTCCCGGGCGCCGTCCCGATCGTGTCCTACGTGCCGCTGTTCATGTTCGCGATCCTGTTCGGCCTGTCCATGGACTACGAGGTGTTCCTGGTCAGCCAGATCGAGGAGCACGTGCACGCGGGTGAGGACAACAAGACCTCGGTCGTCTCGGGACTTGTCACCAGCGCCCGCGTGATCACAGCCGCCGCCGCCATCATGGTGTTCGTGTTCGGCAGCTTCGTGCTCAACGGCGACCCCACGGTCAAGCAGTTCGGCGTTGGGCTGGCGGTCGCGGTGATCCTCGATGCCACCGTCGTCCGCTGCCTGCTGGTGCCGGCGCTGATGATCATCATGGGCAAGATCAACTGGTACATGCCGGGATGGATGGAGCGACTGGTGCCGCGGCTCAGTATCGAGGGCGCGGAGTACTTCGAGGCTCGTGACCGTCCGGCGGCGATCGAACCAGAGCGCGAGCCCGAGCCGGCTGCAGTCGGGTAAACGAAGCCGGAGCTCACCATGGGTCCGGGGACCCGGGGCAGCTTCGAGAGTGGGTTTCGCCGGCGGCTTCCGTCGCCGGCGGGCCCACGAACTCGACCTTCGGCCAGCGGGCGCGCCATCCCTTGTCGCGGATACGCCGCCGGTAGAAGCCTTCCGACACCCGGGTGGGGTTGTGGCGGCAGACGCCGCCCAGGAGATCGGCGAGCCCGTGCGGGGCGACGACGAGCAGGTCGCCGTCGGCTATCAGCCTGACACCCACGCATGTTGCCGTCTCGGGAAATGTGGCCACCGCTTCTGCGCAGGACGTGAACGGCTGAACGGCGGATCCGAACACGTCCGGGTACCAGAGGTGCACGCTCGCCTGGTTCTTGACGTCCCAGGGCAGGTCGGGGGCGTGAAGGCGCAGTTGTCTTTCGATGAAGTCCTCGCCTTCCGGGGCCAGATCGTCTCGGTCAAAGAAAGCGAAATCCAGATCGCGGGGCAGGGTCTGAAGCGGGCGGTCATGCAGCGCATCCCAGACGGCGTCCCGGATCGCGCCTGCGGTGATCAGCCACTGCGGCGCATCCACCTGGTGGGCGGCGTGCAGAGCCTTGACCAGAGGCGGACTGCGGCGTACGACCTCCCACAAGCGCATGGGATCGCCACCCTCGGAGGCAAGCGCCTCGACGATCACTGCGAGCTCGCCTGAGCCATGACTCGGTTGCGCGGGGTGGTTCTCAGCTTGCGCTGCCGGGGGGCGGAAACCGTCTCGTGCTCTCGTTACCCGAAACGCCGTGCTGCGCACCGCAGCCAGACGCGGATGAGCGCGGCTATGCCGGAACGCGTTGAGCAAGGGGACGTCACTGCGCCCGGTGGACGAACAGGACGCCGTGCTGCTCCCCCTCAAGACCCAGCTCAGCGATCGCCTCGGCGACGCCCGGATAGTCGGGGTGCCGGTAGTCGTCGAATACGACCGGGGCTCCAGGACACAGAACCGCGCGCCAGGCGCGTACCTCGGCGACGGTTTGCTCGCGGTCGTGAGAGCTGTCGATGTAGAGCATGCCCACCGGGGTGGTATCGCGCGGTCCCTGGGAGCCGGGCCCGATGACGAGTTGCACACGGGCACGCACCGACGCGTCCACCAGTTCCAGATAGCGCATCGGTTCTGGTCGCGGCACCACGTCGTAGCTGACCACTCGTCGCCCGCCCGAGGCCAGCGCCAGCGAGATCGCGGTCCACCCCGTGGCCGTGCCCAACTCGACCACCTGCTGAGAGCCGCTCGCCAACTTCAGCAGCGTACGCAGCGCCCGGGGGCGGGTCGCCGAGGTGAGGCTCATGTAGTCGTCGGTCTGCCAGGCCAGCCGCCGTGCGCGCAGCTGAAACAGCGCCACGGCCGGGGGCAGAGCGATCAGCTGGACGGTCCAGCGGGCTTCGACCAGCTGGCGGCGCAACCAGGTCCGCCGCGTCTCGCCGAGGATCCGCCTGACCGCTGATCGAAGCCACAGGCGCACGGCGGCCATGTTTGCATCCAGATCGACGCGGCTCCTCACGCGCTCGTGGACGTCCTATCGGGCCGTCAGCCTGCGCGGCCCTCAGGGTCGCCCGCTGCGCCCGAACGCACATGATTCAGCCACGGTGCGCTGCGCGGGCGTGGGCCGGCGAGTCCAGAGGATGATCGCTTCGTGGCGTCGGGCGACCTGCCCGAGCGGCTTGACCTTGCGCAGCGCCGTGGACTCTGACTGTCGCGCTGCGCGGCTGTTCACATAGAACCCGATCACGGTGAGAGCGTCTCCGTCCGCGATCGACAGCTCTCCGATCGGCGTCTCGGGGCTGTCACGCGGCAGGCCCAGGCTGGGACCACCAGCCACTTCCAGGCCCTCGTTGGTCAGACAGGATCGAGCCTTGTCGAGCGCCGTGAACACCTGTCGCCACGACAGCGGGATCGCCAGCGGGAGCAAACGCCGACAGTCGCCGGCGAGCTCGAGCGTCTCGGTGCCCGATGCCACATGCCCAAACGTCTGCGGGCAACTGAAGCGCGCACCGTCGCTGAGAACAAACACACAGGGCCGAGCCGGCTTCCCCGTCGATTGGTTCAAGCTCGTCTGGCAATTCGCTGAGCTGGCCGGGGTGCTGCTGGCCGGCCGCAGAGTCCCCGCCGAGCCGGCCTTTTCACCCGAGCCGCCGCATCCCACCGAGCCGCCGGCCACCGCGACCGCCGCCCACACCTTCGCCGCGAACCCGATCCGCATGACTCTAGAATCGCACGCTGATGGCGCGCAGCCTGACCCACCAGATTCTGCAAGAACATCTGGTTGAAGGCGCCCTCAACGCGGGGACGCCAATCTCGCTGCGGATCGACCAGGCGCTGCTGCAGGACGCCACCGGCACGATGGCGCTGATGCAGTTCGAGCAGCTCGGGGAGCCTCGGGTCAAGGTGGCCCGGGCTGTCCAGTACGTCGATCACAACGTCATCGCGCTCGATCACAAGAATCCCGATGACCACCGCATGCTGCAGGCGCTGGCGCGAAAGCACGGGCTGCATTTCTCCCGGCCCGGGAACGGCATCAGCCACTACATCCATATGGAGCGGTTCGGCAAGCCGGGCCAGACGATGCTCGGTGCCGACTCGCACACCACTCAGGGCGGGTGCCTGGGGATGATCGCGATCGGCGCCGGGGGTCTTGACGTGGCGGTGGTCCTCGGCGGCCACCCGTACGAGATCACCTGCCCCGAGGTGGTGGAGGTGAACCTCGAGGGAACGCTCCCACGGCCCTGGGTGCAGGCGAAGGACATCATCCTCGAGCTCTTGCGGCGGCTGAGCGCCAGTGGCGGCAGAGACAAAGTGTTCGAGTTCACGGGGCCCGGCACCGCTGATCTCAGCGTCCCCGAGCGCGCCACGATCGCCAATATGATCGCCGACCTCGGCGCCACCGCCGGCCTGTTCCCGCCTGACCGGAACGCAAAGGAGTGGCTCGAGCGCCAGCATCGCGAGGACGATTTCGTCGAGCTGCGGCCCGACGAGAACGCGGAGTACGACGACCGCGTCGAGATCGACCTGAGCCGGCTCGGACCGTTGGTGGCCAAGCCGCACAACCCCGACAACGTCGTCGCAGTGGAGGAGGTCGCGGGCACGCCCGTGGCGCAGGTGTGCATCGGCTCATCGGTCAACTCCGGGTACAACGACCTGGCCATCGCCGGCGCCGTCCTGGCCGACCGCGGCGGACAGATCGTGACCCCCGAGATCAGCGCCACGGCCACGCCCGGCTCGCGGCAGATCCTGACCGCGATCACCGAATCGGGCGTCTATAGCCAGCTCTCGGATGGAGGCGTGCGGATGCTCGAGCCGGTCTGCGGCCCGTGCGTGGGCATGGGCCAGGCGCCGCCCTCCGGCGCCAACTCGCTGCGCACGTTTAACCGCAACTTCCCCGGCCGCTCGGGAACGGCCGAGGATTCCGTCTATCTGTGCTCGCCGGCCGTGGCCGCGGTATCGCTGCTGAGCGGCCGGATCGAAGACCCGCGCCAGTACGGAGAGCCGCCCGAGCTGCTGCCGCTGCCGGGGCTGCGCCCCTACGTCGACGACGTGCACATCTTCGCCCCGGTCGACGAGCAGGAGGCCGAGAAGGTCGAGATCCCACGCGGACCGAACATCAAGCGACCCCCCGAGCACACGCCGATCGACGACTCGATCAAGGCCAAGGTCGCGACCGTCCAGGGCGATGACATCTCGACCGGCGATCTCGCGCCCGACGGAGTGGAGGTAATGGCCTACCGCTCCAACGTGCCCGCGATCGCAGAATTCACCTTCCGCCATCGCGACCCTGGATTCCGCCGGCGTCTGAAGGACTGGGGCAGCGGGCTGATCGTCGCGGGCCACAACTACGGTCAGGGCTCATCCCGTGAGCATGCCGCCCTCGCGCCGCTGCAACTTGGCATCAAGGCGGTGATCGCCAAGTCCTTTGCCCGGATTCACCGGCGGAACCTGATCGCTCAGGGAATCCCAGCGCTGACGTTCAGCCATGAGGACGACTACGACAAGGCCGAGGTGGCACAGACCTGGGTGCTGCCCGGCATTCGACAGGAGCTCAGCGACGGGGCGGACACGATCACCTTGACGATCGAAGAGCTCGACGACCAGCTCACGCTGGAGCACGACTTCTCAGAGCACGAGCGCATGATCCTGCTTGCCGGTGGGCTCCTCGCCCACCTGCGCGACCAGGACGGCGCCACACACGCTTGACATTCCACCGTTATCGCGGAAATATTCTCGTGATATCATGACCGAGCGACTTGATGAGCATGCCGCGGCCCTTCCCGAGGCCTTCGCGCCCCGTCAGACACATGAGCAGCGGCCCGCGCAGGCGTGGGAGTGCTCACCCGCAGTGGCCGTGGCTGCCACTGTGCTCGGGGTGGTCGCCGCATTGATTGCGCTGGGCGTGGGCGCTCTGGGCGCGGCGCCGAGGGCGGTGGCAGGGGCGGTGGCGGTCGCGCTTGTGGTCGTCGGTCCCGGGTTCGTGGTCGTGGCAGCCCAACGAGTCACGGGTGCTGATCCTGTTTGGCCGCTACGTCGGCACGCTGATCGATGCCCGGTTGTGGTGGGTGAACCCGTTCACGATCTTCGGACGCCAGCGCATCTCGCTGCGCGTGCACAACTTCCAAAGCGAGCGGATCAAGGTCAACGACTCGAGCGGCAACCCGATCGAGATCGCCGCGGTGGTCGTCTGGCGCGTGGTCGACACGGCCAAGGCGGTGTTCGACGTCCAGGACTTCGAACAGTTCGTCACCGTGCAGAGCGAGACCGCGCTGCGCCACCTGGCCAGCCAGTACCCCTACGACGATTACTCGCGGGAGACAACCTCGTTGCGCGGCAATACCGACGAGCTCCGCACCAGCCTCGAGGCCGAGCTGCAGACACGTCTGCAAACCGCCGGTATCGAGATCCTGGAGACGCGATTGACACACCTCGCCTACGCGTCAGAGATCGCGGAGGTAATGCTTCGTCGCCAGCAAGCCGAAGCGATTCTGGCCGCCCGCCGGACGATGGTGACCGGCGCGGTCGGCCTCGTGCAGATGGCGCTTGCCCAACTGGCCGACTCAGACCTGGTCGAGCTTGATCCCGAGCGCAAGGCGACGATGGTGGCAAACCTGATGGTGGTGCTCTCAGGCGACCATTCACCCACGCCTGTCATCAACACAGGCTCGCTCTACAGCTGACCGCGAGTCCACATGGCTGCCAGCAAGCGCTTTCTGCTCCGACTCGACCCTCGCCTGTTTGAGGCTTTGCGGCGCTGGGCCAACGACGATCTGCGCAGCATCAACGCCCAGATCGAATACCTGCTCACCGACCAGGCGCGCCGCGCCGGACGCCTCCCTCACCGCCGCAACAGGCCCCCGCGCCCGGACATCACCCCGCCGGAAGAGGAGGAACAGCCTCCGTCAACCGCCGACACCGGCAGTGAACGCGAGGTGAGGGCGTCGTGAGCGGAGCGAGGTCTGCACCCTCGGACAGAGCGACGGGCGGACCGGCGCTGTCCGTGCACGGCCTGGGCAAGCGGTTCGGTGACCGGGTTGCCTTTGAGGACGTCTCGTTTGAGATCGCCTACGGCGAGGTGTTCGGTTTCCTCGGGCCCAACGGCGCAGGGAAGACGACGACCGTGCGGACGCTGGGCACCCTGATGGCGCCCACCTCCGGGTCGGCCACGGTGGCCGGGATCCCGCTCGCGCCTGAGAACGGAGTCGAGATCCGGCGGCGCGTCGCGATCATGCCGGAGACGCCGGGTCTCTATGAGCGGCTGACCGTGGCCGAGAACCTCGAATGTTTCGCCGACCTGTACGAGGTCCCCGACCCCCACGCTCGCATCGAGCGGGCGCTGCGGGCGGTCAACCTGACCGAGCGGGCGGGGGATGCCTGCGGCACCCTGTCCAAGGGTCTGCGCCAGCGCGTCGCCGTGGCCCGGGCCTTGCTGAGCGACCCCGAGGTGCTGTTCCTCGACGAGCCGACCGCCGGACTCGATCCTGCCGCCAGCCGAGATGTCCATGAGCTGATCGCCGCGCTCGGGCGCCGGGGGGTAACGATCTTTCTCACCACGCATCGCCTCGAGGAGGCCGAGAAGCTCTGCGACCGGGTGGCCATCCTGAACACCACCCTGCGGACGATCGGTCGCCCAGACGAGCTTCGAGACAAGCTGTTCGCCAAGGCCCTGACGGTCAGGGTCGTCAACGCTCTCCCGGATCCGGCAACCGTCTTCGGTGGGGTCCCGACCGTCGAGGACTGGCGCGAGGACGGCGGCGGCACCTACGTCGTGGCCGTAGCGGACGCTGCCCGCGCCGCCCCGGCCATCATCCGCGCCCTGGTGGCGGCCGGTGCCGACGTGCTGTCGATCGGTGAGTCCTACCACTCGCTCGAGGACGTGTATCTCGAGCTGATCACCGAGGACCAGGAGGCCAGCCGGGTATGAGCCTGAGCCGGCGGCGCATCCGCGCCATCGTCCGCAAGGAGCTGCGCTCCTACCGGCGCAACGCCTCGATCGTGGCGGCGATGGCGATCATCCCGGTGGTCTTCCTGATCCAGCCCCTGGTATCGGTGTTCGCGCTCTCCTCGTCCGTGTCGGCCCAGCTCAGCCACAGGCATGAGCTCCTGTACATGCTTGCCATTCCAGCGTTGGTGCCGGCCGCGCTCGCGTCCTACGCGGTGGTCGGCGAGCGTCAGCAGGGCACGCTCGAGCCGGTCCTGAGCACGCCGACTCGCGGCCAGGAGCTCCTGCTGGCCAAGGCGCTCGCGGTGCTCGTGCCGGCGGTGGGGATCGCCTATACCGTGTTCGGCATCTTCCTCGCCCTGGTGGCGCTGTTTGCCCACTCGGGGGTGGCGGCCGCCATCATCCGAGGCCCGGACATCCTGGTCCAGGTAATCTTCACGCCGCTGCTGGCCGCGTGGTCGATCTGGATCGCAATCGCAATCTCCACCCGCGCGAGCGACATCCGCGTCGCACAGCAGCTCAGCATCGTGGCCAGCCTGCCCACGATCGCATTGACCACCCTGATCAGCTTGAACGTGATCCACGCCACGGTCGGCCTGGCCGTCGCCCTCGGCGCCGCGCTGCTGCTCGCCAACAGGCTTGGCTGGCAGCTCGTCTCGGCGCTGTTTGACCGCGAACGGCTCATCACCGGGACGAAGTGACGAGCTAGCTACGGGCAGCAGCCACGCGTGATCAGGCCGATGCCGCTCCGCGTGTTCTAGAGGCCAAGTTTGCCGCCGAGGCCGCCGAGCAACTCGCTCGGATCGATTCCGAACCGGCTGAGCAGATCTCCGTGCTTTTCGGGGTCAACCTTGTCAGGGAGCTGCTGGTCAGCCTGCTGGGCTTGATCGTCCTTTCCGCGATCGCGCAGCATCTGCAGAATCTGCTCCTTGGGGATCTCCATGGTCTCTCCTGGCTCGAAGGACGTGTTGTCAGTGGCTTGCAGCGCCTCGTCGCCGACGACGCATCGCGAATTGGTTTGCGCCTACCCGTTGACCACCGGAGCAAACGCAGCCTCGTGTGCACGAGCGGTGTCAATGCCGCAGGCGGTCGCTGGGGACGGGGAGAAGGCTAATCGCGTCTCCCGATTCACGGCCACCAATTGTCGAGTAACCCACGGCATGAGGGGTAGAAGCCCTGGGTGGCTTTGGCACTGGTGGTTACCGACATGCTCAACCGCTACGAGCATGAGGACGCCGAATCGCTGATGGAGTCCGTTCGCGCGGCCCTTCCGGGACTGTGCGAGCTCGTGGCGCGGGCACGGGAGCGTGATGTGCTGATCGTGTATGTCAACGACAACCACGGTGATTGGAGCGCCGCCCGGGCGGAACTGATCGAATGGGCGATGGCGGGCGCGGATCCCTCGCTGGTGGAGCCGATCCTCCCCGGTGGCGATCTACCGTTCGTCGTCAAGGCGCGGCACTCGGCCTTCTACCAGACCCAGCTTGACTACCTGCTGCGTCAGAACGAGGTCGATCGGCTTGTGCTCGCCGGCCAGGTCACCGAGCAGTGCATCCTCTATTCCGCCCTCGACGCCTACGTGCGCCACTATGAAGTCGTGGTCGCGCGCGATGCCGTGGCGCACATTCACTCCGACCTGGCCGACGCCGCCCTCAGGATGATGGAGAGAAACATGCGGGCGGCGATCGTCACTGCGGAGGATACGTTCGGCTGATCGGGCGCCGGGCGTGCGCGGCGCCGGCTCCGATCGTGGGCAGCGTGAACGCGGCGGACGGAGCCGCTCCGGGAAGCTCCGCATCGTCTCTGAAAGGGCGGTACACCGCCTGGCAACGGGGTAGTCGGAGGGGAAATCCCCAAGAAGGAGGTCCCGTGAGTAGCACCGAGGAGACCGGGCAGGTCACCGGCACAAAGGACAAGGACTACAACCTGATCTGGTTCACCGAGCAGTGTCTGAGCAACGCGCTGCGGTTGGAGAGCTACGTCCAGGACGCCGAGCGCGACGGTGATAACGAGCTCGCCGACTTCTTCAGGCGTGCTCAGAAGGAGAGCCGAAAGGGCGGCGAGCAGGGTAAAGAGCAGCTGCGCAAAAGGCTCTCCGCCTAATCGACGGGTTCAAAAAGCGGGAGAGCCGCTCCGCCGGTCCGAGGCCAGATCGGGAGCTCGCGATCTGGCCTCCAGGCGCGCTCCTGGCAAAGCGGCCCGGCGGGCGGCCTCCTAGCGGCGGGCGGCCTCCTAGCCGCATCGGAGGCGGCGCATGCATCCGCCGGTAACGGGTAGCAGGCGCTCTATGCGAGTTGTCGTCTTCGGTGCCACCGGCAATGTCGGCACGAGTGTGCTCGCGTCGCTGGCCGGCGAGCCGGCGATCTCGGAGGTGATCGCCGTGGCCCGTCGCTCACCGGAGCGAAGCTGGCCGCGAACGACCTTCATGGCCGGCGATATCGCCAGAGATCCGCTCGAGCCGATCGTGCGGGGTGCCGACGTGGTCGTGCATCTGGCGTGGTTGATCCAGCCTGGCCGGGATGAGTCGCTGACCCACGCCGTGAACGTGCACGGCAGCCGCCGGGTGTTCGAGGCGATCGTGCAGAGCAAGGTGTCAAAGCTGGTCTACGCCTCGTCGGTCGGCGCCTACTCGCCCGGCCCCAAAGACAGGCTGGTCGATGAAGCGTGGCCCACCGAGGGGATCGCCAGCTCGTTCTACGCCCGCCACAAGGTGGCGGTGGAGCGCCAGCTGGATTCCCTCGAACAGGAGCATCCGGAGTTGCAGGTAGTGCGGATGCGCCCGGCGTTGATCTTCAAGGCCCAGGCGGCCACGGAGATCCGGCGCCTGTTCGCCGGGCCGCTGCTACCTGGCGTCGCGGTCGACCGGCGCCTGATCCCGGTGGTGCCCGACGTCGAGCGACTTCGGTTTCAGATCGTGCATTCAGCCGATGTAGGAGACGCTTATCGTCTGGCCGTGCTGAGTGACTCCCGCGGCGCCTTCAATCTCGCCGCCGAGCCGCCGCTCGGCCCCGAGGAGCTGGCCGAGACCTTGCACGCGCGGCGGCTCAAGGTCCCCGCCCGGGCCTTGAGAGCGGCAGCGGCGGCGACTTTCGCGCTCCGGCTGCAACCGTCGGAGCCGGGGTGGCTCGACATGGCTCTGGCGGTTCCGCTGATGGACAGTTCGCGGGCGCGCGCCGAGCTTGGCTGGACTCCCCGGCACGGCGCGATCGAGACGTTGTGCGAACTGTTGGAGGGGATGCGGCGAGGCAGCGACGATCAAACTCCGCCACTGGCCCGCGGGGCAAGCGGGCCGGCGCGAGTGAGAGAGCTGATCACGGGCGTGGGCGCTCGGCCCTAGCCTCCGCCGATCGGGGCGGATCGGGTGGTTTGGCCGGACTCGGTTCGCCGGTCGGCGACGACGGCGGCGGCTGGGCAGCGACGCGCATATGGGAAACGAGCCCGCGCCGGCCCAGGCACCTCGGACAAAAATCCAGCGTCAGGTAGGAGGCGCGAAGCCGAAGGCTCAATCCGCACGATGGGCAGGTCAGGTAGGACATGGGAGCGCTCGCGATCAACGTACGGGGCCGCAGCCGTAAGCTCCAGCCGGCGTGTCCGCGCGCGGACGTCCCCGAGCGAACCAGGAGGTCTGTCCACCCGCCTGGGCCAGACGTTTTGAGAACGCTCACATTCGTGTTTTGCGAATCGGTCGCGAGGGGATTATTGAGCCGCGGTCGAGATCGAGAAAGAGAGGCGGAGGGATGGAGTTGGTATCGATGCGCCGCGTGGTCCTGGCGTTGGCGGCAGTCGCGGCATTGATCTTCCTCGCTCCCGCGGGGGCACGGGCGGCATCGCTCAGCGACGTCGGTCCGGTGGGCTGGAGCACGGGTAGCGGCGATCCCAATCTCGGCGTTCTCAACGAGGGCGCGCGGACGCTCAACTTCGACAAGGGCTGGCGCTTCAAGCTCGTCAACACCGAGAACACCAGCGACCCCTCCGGCACCTATGGCAACTCGTCGGATCCGCGGGCGGCGGCGCCCGGCTTCCCGGACGCGTCCTGGCCGCGGCTGACGCTCCCGCACGACTGGAGCATCACCCTGAACCCCCAGCCCGACCAGAGCAACGCGACCGGCTTCTTCCCCGGCGGCCTGGGCTGGTATCGCAAGACGTTCATCCTCCCGCGCTCGATGACGGGCAAGCGCATCTCGATCGACTTCGACGGCGTATTTGAGAACTCCTACGTGTACGTCAACGGCCGGCTGGTGGGCAACCACCCCTATGGCTACACCGGCTACAGCTATGACGTCACCGGGCTCGTGCACACCGATGGCCACACCCCGAACGTGATCGCCGTCGTCGTCCAGAACCTCGAACCGAGCAGCCGCTGGTACTCGGGCAGCGGCATCACGCGGCATGTCCACCTGACGGTCGTCAACCCCGTCCATATCGCGCGCTGGGGCTCGTTTGTGACCACGCCCGACCTTGCCAGCACGATCCACCATGGCTACGCGAAGGTGCACGTGGCCACCAACCTCGCCAACGACAGCGCCAAGGACGCCACCGTGCGCCTGCGCTACGCGATCATCAACGCCCAGGGCAAGGTGGTCGGGCGGGGCAGCTCGGGTCCGACCGCCGTCGGGCAGGACGGGGCCAGCACGACCACCGACCTGCGTCTTGCCCACCCGAATCTGTGGTCGACGACCCATCCCTACCTGTACCGGCTGCGGACGGAGGTCATCCGCCACCACCGTACGGTGGACTCCGGCACCGTCACCTTCGGCGTGCGCTGGCTGGTGTTTGACCCAAACGGGGGCGTGTTCCTGAATGGACACCACCTCAAGCTCCAGGGGGTCGACCTCCACAACGACGAAGGGGCGCTCGGGTCAGTCGACAACTACGACGCGATGTGGCGGCAGATGAGCGCGCTGAAGGCGATGGGGGTCAACGCGTTTCGCACCTCCCACAACCCACCCTCGCCCGAGCTGATTGACATCTGCCAGCGGCTGGGGATCGTGATGATGGTGGAGGCGTTTGACGCCTGGGATGTCGGCAAGCTGAGCGCTGACTACCACCTGTACTTCAACCAGTGGAGCGACTACGACATCAAGGAGATGGTCAACGAGGCCAAGAACTCGCCGGCGGTGATCATGTGGTCGATCGGCAACGAGATCCCGGACTGGACCGAGCCCCAGGCGCTCCCGATCGAGCAGCGGCTGATCGCCGACATCCGCTCGATCGACACCACGCGGCCGATCGTGGCCGGCTCTGACCGCTACCGGAGCGTGCCCGCCCCTGGCTCGGTCGCCGACCAGATGCTGCGCAAGCTCGACGGCCTCGGCGTCAACTACGACACCGCCCAGGCCATCGACGGTCTCCATGCCCAGTATCCGACGAAGTTCTTCTTCGCCTCCGAGTCCTCCTCTGAGACCTCGACGCGCGGCTACTACCAGGATCCGAGCTTGCTCAACACCGGCCAGAACTTCACGCCGGGCAAGGAGGAACTCTCCTCATATGACAACAACCTCGACGACTGGACGCTGAGCGGCGACTACAGCCTCAAGGTCGACCGCGACCGGAATTTCTTCGCGGGCGAGTTCGTGTGGTCGGGCTGGGACTACATCGGCGAGCCCACCCCGTACTCCACCTTCCCGGTTAAGACCTCCTTCTTCGGCCTCGAGGACACCGCCGGCTTCCCCAAGGACCAGTACTACCTGTTCAAATCCCAGTGGAACCCGGCTCCGATGGTCCACATCGTGCCCATGAACTGGACCGACTACAAGCGCGGGCAGGTCGTCCAGGTGTGGACCTACGCCAACGAGCCGACCGTGGAGTTGTTCCTCAACGGGGTCTCGCTGGGCACCAAGTCGTTCACGCGTAAGACGACGACGTTCGGCCAGCCCTACCTGGAGACCACCGAGTGCCCCGGAGACGACAAGAACTACACCGACGGCACATGCCCCGGCAGCTATGAGAGCCCGAACGGAAGCTCGGGCAAGCTGCACCTGACCTGGAACGTGCCGTTCCAGCCCGGGCGGCTGGTAGCGGTGGCCCGTGACGCCAGCGGCCACGTCGTCGCCCGCGACCAGGTCGATACGGCAGGACGTTCAGACGCCCTCCGTCTCACCGCCGACAAGGCGTCCCTGCTGGCCGACGGCAAGGCGCTGTCCTACGTGACGGTCCACGTCGTCGATGCCCACGGCGTCCAGGTTCCCGATGCCGACAATCCAATCCACGTCTCGGTCACTGGTGCCGGCACTTTCCAGGGCGCCGACAACGGCAAGGAGGACGACGCCGAGGGCTACAAATCCACCACCCACGACGCCTTCAATGGCCTGATGCTGGCCATCTTGCAGGCCAGGACGCGAACCGGGCCCATCCACGTCAGGATCACTTCGCCCGGCCTGCGGGGCGCCGAGATCACGCTGCGCTCGAGCCGGCACCCGGGCCCCGGCCCCGTCACGCACTCGCTGCAGCTGCCGCGCAGCCCCGCGACACCGCCCCCGAGCCATCTTCCCCCGACGGCCGACGCGAGCTTCTCCGGCGGCGTCTTCTCCGGCTACGGCTCCGACTTCGGGGTGAGCAACACGCTGCCGGCCACGATGCTCGACGGCGACCCCTCCACCTACTGGTCAAATCGCTACACCAAGGTGGCCACCCAGACGCTGAACGACGTCACCAACGCCCGGCCTGAGGACTGGGTCAGCGTCACCTGGGCGCCGGCCAAGCACGTCGACTCGCTGCGGCCCTCGTTCATCGTGGACGCCAACGACGAGCTGCCCGCGACGGTGACCGTGTACTACTGGACCGGGGTCGGTTGGGCGCCCGTCAACCATCAGCAGGTGACGTTCGCCGGCGCATCGAACTCGCCGTCGACGATCACCTTCAGTCCCGTGACCACGACCAGGCTGAAGCTCGACATGACCAGCGCCGCGCCGTATGACCCCACCACCGGCAACCTCGCGATCTCGGAGCTGCAGATCCCGGGCGTTACCTAGTTTGGCGTATCGAGGCGCTGGCGAGAAAAGGCAGGCAATGGAGCCGAGGGCGGTTATCCAGTCATTGTGGGACCGCATCCAGGCCCGAGATTGGCACGCCATGAGCGACCTGCTTGACGAGCACCTCGTCGTCGAATGGCCGGTCAGCGCCGAGCACATCGAGGGTCGCGCCAACTTCGTTTCCGTCAACTCGCACTATCCCGAGGGCTGGTCGATCCGGGTCTTGCGGATCGTGGCCGACGGCCACGAAGTCGTCTCCGAAGTGGAGGTCCCCCACGAGACCATGGGTGTGTTCCGCGCCGCATCGTTCTGGACGGTGCGGAACGGAAAGATCGTCCGCGGCCGGGAGTACTGGACGAGCCCGGGTTCGGATCGGTCGCCGCAATGGCGCGCCGGTTACGTTACGCGCATGTGAGCGTGACGCCCTCCCTCTAACCTGGCAGGCGCACCACAGATCGCGGTCGGCCTGACTAGTCACGCCCCGAAGAGGCAGCGGTGCAATCGTCGAGGAGGGCATGAACGATGCAGTTCTATCTCAACGGTTACAGGCCTGGCGATCCGTTGATCGAGGATCCGCATCCGTCGGTCGCCGAGCGGCCGGGAGGCCTGCCCGAGGATGTCGATGTCCTGATCATCGGGTGCGGTCCGGCCGGTCTGCTCCTGGCCGCGCAGATGGCCAACTTTCCCGACCTCAGGACCGCGGTCATCGACCGCAAGGACGGTCCGCTCGAGGTGGGCCAAGCCGACGGGGTCGCCTGCCGCACCGTCGAGATGTTCCAGGCGTTCGGTCTGGCCGATCGTCTGGTCAACGAGGCCTATTGGGTCAACGAGGTCTGCTTCTGGCGCCCGGACCCCGAAGACCGAACCAAGATCAAGCGCACCGGTCGCATCCAGGACAGCGAAGAGGACTTGTCGGAGTTTCCCCATGTGATCGTCAACCAGGCGCGAATGCTCGCCTACCTTCTGGATCACATGGAGCGGTCTCCCAGCCGGTTGGTGCCGTACTACGGCCTCCACGCGAGTGACGTCGAGGTTGACACCAGCGGCGCGTCGGAGTACCCGGTGACAGTCACTCTGCAGCACATGAAGGAGCTCGAAGAGACCGGGGACACCTCGACGGTCCGGGCCAAGTATGTCGTCGGCTGTGACGGCGCACGCAGCGGCACCCGAACCGCGCTCGGCCGCGAGCTGGCCGGCGACGTGACGGACGAGTCCTGGGGCGTGATGGACGTCCTGGCTGTCACCGACTTCCCTGACATCCGGATCAAGTGTGCGATCTACTCCGCACACCAGGGCAACATCCTCATCATCCCGCGGGAGGGCGGATACCTGGTCCGGTTCTATGTCGAGCTGGACGAGGTCAGCGGCCAGGAGAAGCTCGACAAGCGGAGCGTCACCCCAGAGAAGCTGGTCAGGGCCGCGAATCGGATTCTGCACCCGTACAGGATCGAGGTCAAAGACGTCGGATGGTGGTCGGTGTACGAGATCGGCCAGCGTCTGTGCGAGAAGTTCGACGACGTGCCCGTGCAGGAGATGAGCACCCGCCTCCCGAGGGTCTTCATCGCCGGCGATGCCTGCCACACCCATAGCGCCAAGGCCGGCCAGGGCATGAACGTGTCCATGGCCGATACCTGGAACCTCGGGTGGAAGCTGTGTTCCGTACTCAGGGGAACGGCCAAGCCGGAACTCCTGCACACCTACTCCGAGGAACGTCAGGCGGTCGCCAAACAGCTCATCGATTTCGACCGCGAGTTCTCCAACATATTCAGCGGCCGCCGGACGCAATCCGGTGGCGTCGATGGAGCGGGTGTCGAAGCGGAGGAATTCCAGCAGTACTTCACCGCGCAAGGCCGGTTCACGGCGGGAGTTGCCACCAGGTACGCCCCCTCGATGATCACCGCCGAAGCGACCTTCCAGCATCTCGCCGAGGGCTTTCCGGTGGGGATGCGCTTCCACTCTGCCCGGGTCGTCCGGTTGACCGATGCCAAACCGCTCCACCTGGGCCACATCGCCCGGGTGGACGGCGCCTGGCGCGTCTACGTCTTTGCCGACCGCACCGACCCGACCAGCGCAAGCTCCCGCGCCCGGGAGCTGTGTGCGTTTCTGGAGTCGGATGCCTCCCCGATCAAACGCTTTACGCCGGAGGGTGCCGATCCCGATTCCGTGATCGATGTCCGGGCGATCTTCCAGCAGAGCCATCGTGACCTGGCTGTCGACAACATGCCGTCGGTCCTGCTGCCCAGGAAGGGCAGGTTCGGCCTTATCGACTACGAGAAGATGTTCTGCTCGGCCCCGCAGGCTGACGACATCTTCGAGCTGCGCGGCGTGAACCGCGAGACGGGGTGTATGGTCGTCGTCCGCCCGGACCAGTATGTGTCACACATCCTCCCGCTGCACGGGTACGAGGCGCTGACCGACTTCTTCGCGAGGATCCTGATGCCCGGTTCGCCTTCGCCCTTGTGAGCGCCGGCTCGTGTCAGGCGGCCTGGTCGGGCGCAAGATCAGGCCGCGGCGGCGACGTGGGCCGGTCGACGGTGCGACGGAATTCGATCCGCTCGTCTGAGTCGGGATCGGTTCGTGGCCTTACGTTTTGCCCCAGGGGCGCTGCTGACGGTTGCTGCTGGTCGCGCCCGTCCGGGTGTCGAGCCGCGACCGGTCTAGACGGCGGTGGTTGTGTGCGCCGCCACGCGGGTAACCAAGGGTGGAGTCTTCCAACGCGGATAAGGAGGCGTTGATGTCAGGCCACCACCCCCGAACCGGGCCGCGCCACCAGCCCGAGCGCGTGCACGAGCGCGCCGCTGACCCCGCCGAGGCGGTAGACCGGCCGCTCGAGCCAAAGACACCCGCCGACGAGCCCGACGCCGCCGCTCAGTCGGGCGACCCCCACCACCGGCTCAATACACCGGTCGGTGAGCCCTCGCCCGACGCCGATTCAGACCCCTACCGCCCCTCCACGCCAGACGACGAGGCCGATCATGCCTCGGGGACCAGCGGCGCCAACCAGGGAGCCGAGCGCTGAGCGCCGCCGCCGCGGTCTGAGCCGCTGCTCGACGCTCAGCCATCAAGACATAGGCGAGGGCCCGCGCGCGCTCATGCGCGCGCAGGCCAACGCAGTCCTCACCTCCTACGGACAGGGGTTGATGATGGTTCGTGCGTAATTGTGGTAGCGCTTGTCGAAGCCGTAGTTGGTCAGTTCGAGCGGACCCCAACCAGCCACCTCTCCTCCGAAGTTGGACAGCTGGTTGGGGACTCCATCGTCGGTGAGCGCCCACGAGCACCTCCCGAGCGACGAGGGGCCCTTGAACAGGTGGTACGGCCTCATCGATCGACAGCCGCGTCGCGCCGCTTAGCTCGAGCTCGTGGCTGTATGTCGTCTTGCCTGAGCCAACAAACCCGCAGAGCATGTAGACGATCGCCTTAGTCATCCGCTCTTCGAGCCCTAGAGCCCGCAGTCGACGCCGCCCCGCCTATCTTCGCTCAACATGCCTGCGAGCCGCTCACGGCGCGGCATCCATAATTGAGGCAGGTGACACTGCTCCCGGCCACATTCAGTCGATCGTGGACGCGGTGCCCCTGCGAAGGAGGTGGCGATCACGCGACCGGAAGATATCGCCGAGTACATGGCGCGCGCAGCCACGGTGGACCATCAGGCGACTCACATCATTCGAGCGGCCCTTGGCGGCGCCTCCAAGACATTCCGGGCGGGCGCTATTCGAGGTCGAACTGAACCGCGGTCCGGGGTTTGATCCTGTGAGTTAGGGTGAGCTGGATGACCGAGACGTTCGTGTCGGCCGTGCGCGCGGCCATGGGTGCGGAGGCGGTTGACACCGCCGAAGACACGCTGGCCGCGTACGGGTTCAACCGGTTACCGGGCGGGGACTGTCGCCCAGCCGCGGTGGTGTTTCCCGGCAACACCGACGACGTGCAGATCCTGGTCGAGCTGGCGGGCGAGCACGGCATCTCGCTGTGGCCGACTAGCGCCGGGCAAAACCAGGGCCTGGGCGAGTACAGCCCGGTGCGTGCCGGGCAGGTGGTGGTCGACCTCGGCCGGCGGATGAACCGGATCGTCGAGGTCGACCACGTGCTGGGCTATGCCGTGATCGAGCCGGGGGTCACCTTTGAGCAACTGCGCGCCGAACTGGCCGCGCGCGGCGACACGCTGATGCTGAGCACCACGTCCGGGCCTCCACACGGCAGCGTGTTGGGCAACGCGCTGGACCGAGGCGCCGGATACACCCCGTACTTTGACCACTTCGGAATGCTCTGCGGGCTGGAGGTGGTGCTCGCCGATGGCACTGTGCTGTGCACCGGTGACGGCGCGCTGGCCGGGGCCAAGACGCGCTGGATCAACAAATCAGGCTTTGGCCCGCTGCTGGACGGGTTGTTTAGCCAGTCCAATCTGGGCATCGTGACCCGGGCGGCGATGTGGCTCATGCCGCGCCCGCCGGTGATCCGGGCGTTCGGGTTCACGTTCCCCGACGACAGTGACCTGGCCCCGATCATCGACTTGGTCCGCCCGCTGAAGCAGACGAACGTGGTGCCCACCCTGATCAAGGTGACCAGCGGGTTATACGGGCTGGCCACCGAGACGTCGTATCCGTTTGAGCGCACGGGCGGTGTCCGGCCGCTGCCCGACGACGTGCGACACGAGCTAGAGCACGAGCACGGCACCGGGGCCTGGACGGTGACCGGGGCGTGCTATGGCCCGACCCAGGACGCCGTGCAGCCGGTGATCGACCGAGTCCGGACGCACATCGAACGATCCGGTCGGGCGACCTATTTGCCGCCCGAGCGGATCGCCGACAGTCCGATGTTCCGCATCCACCTGGCCACGTTCAGCGGCGAACCCACCGCGCACGAGCTGAACCTGCTCAACTGGCTGCCCGGCGGGGGCGCCACCTGGTTTCTGCCGGCCACCCCCATGGTCGGCGCGATCGCCCAGCAGCATCACGACCTGTCCCGGCGCATCCTTGCCGAGCATGGCTTTGACTACATCGTCGAGTTCGTCTGCGGTCCGCGGGCGGCCCGCGGGCTGCACCTGATCGTCTTCGACCGGTCCGACAAGGCCGAACGCGCCCGGGCCCGGCGTTGTTATCAGGCGCTGGTCGACAGCTACGACAAGGCCGGCTATCCAATCGGCCGGGCGCCGACTGACTGGCAGGAGCGCGCGATCACCCGGCTGCCTGAGCTGCGCCGGGCGTGCGGCGCGGTCAAGCACGCGCTCGACCCGGGTGGTGTGATCGCGCCGGGCAAATACGGCATCGGCTGAACCGCGCGCCCGAGGCGAGCGGCCTGCCTTTACTAATAAGGTAAAGGCATGGCGAGAATCTCGTCCAAGAACCAGATCACGATTCCAATCGCGGCCCTCGAGGAGGCCGGGCTTCGCGCCGGCGAGGCCGTGACAATCGAGCCGGGTCGGCGAGGGCGAGCTGCGGGTCCGCCGGGCAGCCCTCACCTTCAGCGACGCATTCGGCGCCCTCACGGGCGCCTACCCGCCCGGCTATCTCGATCAGCTGGACGCCGAGGACGCGCGGCGTTGAGGCGGCTGCTTGAGCCGACGTTCTCATCGGTGCGTTGGACGGCAGTGACGCCTACCACGCCCGCGCGCGTCGCCTGCTGACCAAGTGGCGCCGGGGGCGCGATGCGCTGAGCATCAGCGTGGTCAATCTCAGCGAGGTGCTGATCGCGCCAGCGGCCGATCCGGCGCGTCTAGCCACGGCGCGCAGGCAATCGCCGCACTCGGTGTCGAGGTGCACCTCCCCAATGTGGCCATCGGCATCGAAGCGGCCAGGCTCAGACAGCGCCACCCCATCAGTCTCCCCGATGCCTACTGCCTGGCGACTGCCAAGCACGCGAAGTCCAGTCTGGTCTCGTTTGACCACAAGCTCCTCAACGCCGCCAGAGACGAAGGCCTCGACACGGCCTAAGGGGACGGCCGCCAGATTCCCGCGCTCACCAGATCCGGCCCGAAGCAGTGGACTCGCGGTGGTTGGCACTATCGGCGCGCGGTGACCTCCACTCTCCCGCTACTCCTGCTCGACGTGGACGGGGTCTTGAATCCGTTCGCGGCGCCCGCCCGCCCGCTGGGCTACACCGAACACGAGCTCTTCCCCGGCGAAGACCCGGTATGGCTGTGCGCGGCGCACGGACCATGGCTACAGGAACTGAGCATGCGGTTCCAGATCGTGTGGGCCACGGCATGGGGAGCCGACGCCAACCGGCTCCTTGCCCCCCTGCTCCAGCTCCCAGAGCTTCCCGTGATCCGGTTCCCGCCGATCCCTTTTCAGCCCCGCGACAAGCTGCCGGCGGTGATCAGATTCGCCGGACGCCGCCCCCTGACCTGGATTGACGACGCGCTCCCCGCCGAGGCGCACGCATGGGCTGCCAAACGCCGCACACCAACCCTGCTCATCGGCATCGACCCCGCCCAAGGGCTCACCCGCCCCGTCGTCGTACACGCCCTGCAATGGGCCGATCACCATCGGCGAAGTAACGAGCCCCAGAACTGATCAGTTGCCCCGACCAGCAACCAGACACTCGCCCGCGCCGGCGGCCGCGGCCACGACTGATCACAATGACGAGCCACCACGTTCACCAATGCCCGGCCGTGCCGCCGGCTGCTGGGGTTCGACGGGCCTCGCCCGATACGGCCACCACCACCGTCGGAGCGACCGAGTCGCCGGCGGCCGTGATCGCAGGCGGCCGGCGCCTGACCGCCAGCAACCGGAGGCCGACCATCCCGCCCACGACTGCGACTGCCGCGACCATCCACGATGCGCGCTGATAGGCGCCGAGGGCCGCGAGCGGGGAGTGCGGGGTTCCGAGCACGGCGATCAGCGCGGCCACGCCGATGGCGAGCCCGACCTGGCGGAGCATGTTGACGACCGCCGAGCCGGTCGCGAACGCGTGCGGGGGCAGCGAGGAAGCGCCGGTCGCCATCAGCGTCGGCAGGGTGAGCCCGACGCCGATCCCGGTCAGCAGCATCCCGCCGAGTAACTCGCCGACATAGTCGGGTCGCAGCCCTATCGCGAGGGCCCACCATGCGGCGCCGGCGGCGAAGATCGTCGATCCGGCGGCGATCACCGGTCCGGGCCCGAGCCGGGAGGTGAGCCGGCCGGCGACCAGGAACGAGAACAGCGGCACCATCAGCGGGCCTGGGGCGATCGACAGCCCCGTGACGAGCGGCGACCAGTGCCAGACGTCCTGGGCCCAGAGGACCCGCGATAGCAACATCGCGCCGAATGCGGCCGAGAACAGCAGCGCCACGCCGGACGCGCCGGTGAACGGTCGCAGGCGGAACAAGGCACGGTCGATCAGCGGGTTGGGGTGCCGCGCGAGGTGGGCTGTGAACGATCCGAGCGCGACTAGGGCGAGCGCGAGCGAGCCGATCGTCCTTGCGTCGGTCCATCCCCAAGCGCCGCCCTTGACCAGGCCGAGCGAGAGCAGGCCGACGCCGCCGGTGACCAGCAGCGCCCCGAACGCGTCCGGCGCCGGCGCCGGGTGGCCGGCGACGTGCGGGAGGCGGCGCCAGCCGACCGCCAGCGCGATCAACCCGATCGGAACGTTGACGAAGAACACCCAGCGCCAACTTGCGGCGACCAGCAGACCGCCGATTACCGGCCCGAGCGCGGCCGCGAACCCCCCGACCGCGGTCCAGGCGCGAACCGCGCCATGGCGACGCTCGGGCTGGAAGCTCGCGAGGATCAGCCCCAGCGAGGTCGGCGTCAACAGCGCCGCGCCGGCCGCCTGCACGACCCGGAACGCGACCAGCATCGCCAGGCTGCTCGCCGCCCCACACGCCGCCGA
Organism: uncultured Solirubrobacterales bacterium; assembly: GCA_963757015.1. Classification (GTDB taxonomy): domain Bacteria; phylum Actinomycetota; class Thermoleophilia; order Solirubrobacterales; family Solirubrobacteraceae; genus Palsa-465. The sequence goes on along the minus strand of CAVWQA010000006.1, from coordinate 18,717 downwards.
CGCAGCCACGAACACCGCCACACCAAGCAGGAAGGCGCGGTCGCGGCGATAGCGCTCCGCCAACCGGCCGAACAGCACCAGCAACGACGCGTAGACGATCGCGTACCCGTTCAGCACCCACGACAGGTCCCCCAGAGCCCCGCCGTGCAGATGGAAATCCCTGCCCATCTGGGGCAACGCGACGTTGACGATGAACAGGTCGAGGCTGGCCAGCACGACGCCCGCGCACACGATCACCAAGACCAGCCGCGGGGACGCGGCACGACCCGAGAGATCGGTGGGCAGCCCGCTTGGCTTTGCTGGCAGACGATCAGCGGTGCCGGACATGGAGTCCTCCCAGAAAGTGAGTTCTTTCAAAGGACGCACAAGCTACCGTATTGCGTCCTATCATGCAACCCACTATCCTGAAGGCATGGAACGCAAGAGTTTTTCCGATATGCACTGCTCGGTCGCGCAGTGTCTGGAAGTCGTCGGCGAGTGGTGGACGCTGTTGATCGTCCGCGACGCCTTCCTCGGTGTCACCCGTTTCGACGAGTTCCAGGAGCGACTCGGGATCTCCCGCAACGTGCTGGGCCAGCGCCTGGCTCGCCTGACCGCAGCCGGCGTGCTCACCAAGGTCCCCTACAGCGAGCACCCGCCGCGATTCGACTACCGGCTGACCGAGCGAGGCCGCGACCTGTGGCCGGTGATCAACGCCATGCGGCAGTGGGGAGACAAGCACGCCGCGCCCGAAGGCCCGCCGCTGCGGCTGATCCACGAGCGATGCGGCCAGATCTCAGAGCCGCGGCTGGTCTGCTCGGCCTGCGGTGAGCCGATTGAAGCGCGAGAGGTCAAAGCGATTCCCGGCCCCGGGGACGTCGAGGATCTCGTGCCCGCGGCGTCCTAGCGCGGGCACGGCGCCGCATGCCATCGCTGCCGGGCGGCCAGCTCGCAGGGTCGTTAGTCCGGCGCATCGAGCATGGCAAGTTCGCCGCGGCCGGCTGCGAGCACCCCACGCGCCACGCCCTCCCACGAGTAGCGCGCGGTAACCGCCTCCACCAACGCGGTCCGGGTCACGACCCGAAGCTCTGGGTGCACAAGCAGCCAATCGATGACACGTTTGGCGATCGATTGGACTACGTCCGGCCCGAGCGGGAAAGACGCGAGCGGGCGCGCCTGCTCGGGGAGCCGCGTGGCCAGTGTGCGGGACACCTCGGCAAGCCCGGAATGGGCGGCGCTGATCGGCAGCACACCGCAGGCGGCTGCTTCAACGGCCACCATCCCGAAGGACTCGGGGAATGTGCTTGGTACCACGATCGCCTCGCACAGCGGGAGAACCGTGGCCAGTTCCTCGTGTTCGAGCCGACCGATGAAGATGACGCGGTCGCGCATGTGCGCTGCGGCCGTGACATAGGCGGCACGCTCGCCTGCTTGCTCGAGCCAATCGAGGAACGAGATGATGAATCTGAGCGTCGAGATCGGTCCGTCCTCGGCAGCACGTCCTCTGAGAGCTAGCTCTCGCACAATCCCGAGATCACCGGCCGACAGCGCATCGACCAACCGCTCGGCGGCGACACGGTAGGCACCGAATCCGACTATCGCCAGCCTCGTCGCCGGCTTCGCCGCGAGCACAAGCGGCCAGGCGACCAACAGCAAATCGATTCCCTTTGAGATGATCAACTTGCCGACAAACGCCACCACTGGCCCGGCCTGCACCGATTCTGCGAGGTCCGCCAAGGCCATCGACGTCGCTGTGACGTCGCGAGTGAAGGAAGACTCCCTCGCGGCATCAGCTGGACTCTCGCCTCCGTTCAACGGCGCCGGCCGGTGCGCCCGAGCGGCGATCCGATCACTCAATCCGGTCAAGTTTGTGAGCGCCGCCTCACGGTCGGTCGGACGGAACCGCCTGACGTCGACTCCCGGCGGGCCGAGACGCGTGCGCGCTGGCAACCAAGGTTCCCCGAGCACGGCCCAGAGGCTCTCGGCGGTGTGGCGGGAGCCCACTAACACAGCGTTCGCGGCGGCGATTCCCTCTCGCGCGTACGGCAGGAATCGCGGATGGGGCTTCACGGTGTACTCGAGCGCACTGCCATGAACCTTCACCGCGTAGGGAACGCGGGAGCCACACATCGCCCGCGCCAGAATCGCCGGGCCCATCACGAGATGGTTCGCGAGGGCGATGTCGCACGACGAAAGCCGCGCGACCTCTCTCACGGCCTCAACGTTGGCCCACAGATACCTCTCGAGCTCGAGATCGCTCAGCTCCGGGAACGGACGCGCTTCGATCCCGTCATAGCGGTCCGACACGTAGACGGGCAGAACACCGCCGATATTCGGCCGATACACCGTGCACGACGTTTCTCGAATCCGCCTCACCACCAGCCGCCCCGTGTCCCAGTCCCCCACCGCCCCCACGAACCCAAACTCGTCGGCGTGACGCTCCTGACAGACCAGATCCACCTGATGCCCCAGGCGCACCAGCGCCCGGGCAAGGTTCGCGGTGTACACGTTGGAACCGGTGCCACGCAGCAGATAGCCATGGAACACGAGCACGCGCATCCAGGCGAGCCTAACCGGGTCGGCCTCCCACAAAAGCACGGTGCGACCACGAAGTCCTTCCCGCGCCCGCATCTGCCACGGACCGAAGCCATGACTCGCCTGGCCGACCACCCCGATGTGGTGACCGACGAGATCTGGGCCGAGACGGCCGAGCACTATGACGAGCCCGGCCTCTCGGCGCTGGTGTCGATGGTCGCGCTGACCAACTACGACCGCGCGGCAATACCGCGCTCCGCGAACGGATCACCGGCTGGGGACGCCCTGGGCGAGCAGGAGGCTCGCCACGTCGGGACTTGGCTGACTGACCTCTCCGGCCTCGAGGACGATTCCGTCAGTGCCAGCCCCGGCGTCAAGGAGGGTACGCACGACCTCTGCCCAGTCGGGATCCGGCGCGCCTGAGGGTTGCTCGCCGCTGCCGACGGCCGCCCACGCCAGCGGGCTGCCGTGAAATACGCGGTCGCGGGCATCGATGTCCGCGCCGCGGGCCAACAGCAGTCTCACGGTCGACACACTGCCGGAGTGCGCCGCGACGTGCAGCGCGGTGGCGCCATGCCCCTCGTTGCGCGTGTCGATCGGGACGCCTACATCGAGCATCAGCCCGACCGCGACGGCGTCGCCCGCCTCCGCGGCCGTCACGATCGCGGCGGCCTCCTCGGCGGTGAGCTCGCCGATCAGCCCAGGATGCCCATCCACTAAACGCATCGCGGTCTCGCGGTCACCCTGACGGCAGGCGCCGAGCAGCCGGTCGACCACAGTCCGGTCGTCGTGGGCTCCATAGCCCACCAGTAGCTCGGCGACGTCCTGGCGATCCAGCGCCGTGGCGACTCGGTACGGGGAGCGACCGTCCGGCCCCGGCGCTGTCGCACTGGCGCCATGGGAGAGCAGCAGCTCGATCAGCTCACTCGGAGCCTTGGCGGCGAGCGCCTCACAGACCACCGAGACCCTGCGGCGGTTGCCGTCCCGATAGCGGGCCGGGTCGGCACCGGCGTCGAGCAGCAGCCGCACCGTCTTCACGTCCCCCGTGCTGATCGGCGCGCCGAGCGCCATCTCAGCCACATCTCCGGCATCCGCGACATAGCCGAGCAGCTTTCGCACGCACCAGGTGCCCGCAAATCCCGCGGCGTACAGATCGCCGTCCTTCACGACCGCACCACGATCGAGCAGCAACTCGATGATCGACTCGTTTCTCGCCTCGGCATTCGCACTCGTCACAGCGCACTCCAACGGCGCCCAACGACCATCGCCGCTCAAGCCGTTGACGTCGGCGCCACCGTCGAGCAACAACTTCGCGATCGTGTACAGACCCTGGGCACGAGCCGGATCCAGATGCCAGCGCGACGCGCACACAGCGTGCAGCGCCGTCCAGCCCCTGACCGGATCGCGTCTGCTCACCAGCCCGGAGTCGGCGGCCAGGGCGCGCCCGACACGTTCTGCATCGCCGAGCACGACTGCCGTGGCCAGGCTGTGCCCGGCGATCTCGGGATGCTCGCCCAGCAGCCGCGCCGCGCGACCCACCCGATAGCCGACGCTCGCGGCCAGAAACGCCCCCACCACCTCCTCAAAGCTGCGGCTGCGCGCCTCCACCTCCGCCCTCAGCGCCGGCCAGCTCGCCATCCCGTAGTCGCGCGCGATCGCCAGCTGCGCGGCCGCGAGCGTCACCGCGCCTGACACGGACTCAATCCGCTCGAGCGCCGCCCTGTCACCCCTGCGGGCGGCACGGACCAACTCCTTGGCCTGACGGCGCAGCTGATCGAGGTTCGGGTTTGCCGGGAGTGCCGGCATGACGTCTCCTTTCACCGGCCCGAGGTCCGCGCATCAGGCCCCAGGAGATCGTCACGATCGACAGCCCACATCGGAGGCGAACTCAGTTCTTCCCGCGGACCCGGAGGCGTCCTCCAACGCCAACCACAAGATAAACGCTCCGGCGCCGGGATTGCAAAGCGAACTATCTGCACCTGGCAGCTACGGGGTGGTACACGCGATCCGCGTGTCAGCCCACTCGGCCCGCTCCAGCGTATTGGACAAGACGACCTCGAGGATGTTGTTCATCGGGGCGGCGTACGGGTCGTCGGACACGGGCCAGAACTCGGCCATCTCCTGGTACGTGTTGCGCCCCATCAGATGAAGTCGACGTTTGCGGAACCAGTCGAGCTTCCGTAGCCCGTGTCTCACATCGGACTCGCTGGTCGTCCCCGCCGTCGCCGCTGCTTCGAGGGAAGCCGAAGATGGGTGGTGGACCCCATTGACGCGCCCGATGGAACTCCGAGGTTCCGCGCTGTCGCATTCACCGAACGCCGATCGGCTGCCCAGACGTACGTGTCTTTTCACACTGACTAAGATGTCGCTCGTGGACTTGGCGGAGCCTGCTCGTTCGTCGGAGTCCGTCCCACGCTCTCGATCGGGAGGGTGGGAGCGGTATGTCTGGGTGGCGGGCATCGTCTTCGTGATCGCGCTCGTGGTGGAGTCTGTGATCTCGACCGGAGTCGGACTGACCCAGGACGACTCGGCGGGGAAGATTGCGCGTGGACTCCACGAGCACCGAGAGCGGTCGTTGGTGATCGCATACCTGTCCGTCGTCTACGCCGCCATGTTTGTGATCTACCTGTGCAGTCTGTACAACCTGTTGCGCGAGAACATCGACGGGCCGAGGTTCCTCGGCTCCTTGGTGCTGATTGGCGGAGTGCTCTTTGTCGCCTTGCATGCCGTCAGCGACATCGGCATCACGGGCTTGCTCGGCGCTAAGCTTGCGTCGTTCGGGTCTCAGCACGATCATGGCCTCTCCTACTCGCTGTACCTGATTACGTTTGCGCTGGACAGCGTCGGCGACGTGTTCGGCAGTCTCTTTGCTTTCGCAACGGGCTTGATCGTGCTCAGGAGCGGCGTCCTACCGCGCTGGCTTGGCTGGGTTGTGATGATCGTCGGGATCATGTTCTTGTTTCAAGGCTTCGGCCTTGGCGGCGTCATCGCCTCGTTCGGCCTGGTTCTCGACCTCATCGGGTTCGTGCTCTTCCTTATCTTTGTGCTCGTGAGCAGTGTCATCTTGCTGGTGCGCGAAAACGCGCTCCCCAACACCGCGGTCCAAGTCAAGTAGACAACCGTCACGATGATCGAGATCCACCACCCTCGCCGGCGGTGGTGCATCTGTGCCTACAACGACCCAACACCAGAGGAACGAACCGACCATGGCCCAAGCCTCCACCCCGACCCTGGAACTGAACAACGGCGTACAGATGCCCGCCCTCGGGCTCGGCGTCTTTCAGACGCCCCCCGACGAGACCCGAGATGCCGTCCGCGCCGCCCTCGAGGTCGGCTACCGGCATATCGACACCGCCGCCGCCTACAGCAACGAGCGTCAGGTTGGCGAAGCGGTGCACAGCTCCGGCCTGGACCGCTCGGAGATCTTCCTCGAGACCAAGATCTGGATCAGCGACTACGGATCCGACCAGACACTGCACGGCTTCGAGAAGAGCGCGGGTAAGCTCGGCGTCGAGCAGATCGACCTGCTGATCCTGCACCAGGCGCTGCCGTCGGCGTTCGATCGCACCCTGGAGGCCTACCGTGCCCTGGAGACGCTGCTCGCTGACGACAAGGTCCGCGCAATCGGCGTCAGCAACTTCATGGTCGAGCACCTCACGACGCTCCTCGATCGCGCCACCGTAATGCCGGCGGTCAACCAGATAGAGCTCCACCCTTACTTCCAGCAGCAAGACGTGCAGGAGTTCGGCGCCGAGCACGGCATCCTCACGCAAGCTTGGTCACCGATCGGTGGTATCACCTTCTACCGCGACGGCAGCCACGGCAGCACGCTCGACGACCCGGTCATCGGAGACATCGCCAGGGCCCACGGCAAGACTCCGGCGCAAGTGATGCTGCGCTGGGGTCTGCAGCACGGACGCTCGGTCATTCCGAAGTCCACCAAGCCCAGTCGCATCGCAGAGAACATCAACGTGTTCGACTTTGAACTGTCCGCCGACGAGATGGCCGCGATCGACGGCCTCGACACCGGCCGTCGGGGCGGCCCAGAGCCCGAAACAATCACCCTGGAGGCCTTCGGCCGCGAGATCCCGGAATCCTGACGTCAAGCGCAAGCGCGGAATCTTCAGCGAGCTGGCCGACGGCGGCCACGCCCGTGGGCCGGACGCGTCGACGAACCATCACCGGATGATCTCGGTCCGGCGGGTGCCGGGGTAGTGCCGGGGCGACGAGTGCGCTGTGGACTGCTTGGGAGTTGGTGTCGGACGCCGTCGATGAGCAGCTGGAGTCCGTAGGCGAAGCGTTCGGCCGGATCGGCGGCGATGACCGAGCCCAGGGCTCGGGCGTAAACGGGGTCGTCTTGAGGTGCGTGGGCCTGGCGTGCCTGCCAGTCGTCGCCGTGCTCGCTCAGCCGCAGTTGTGCCTGCTCCTCGATGGTGTGGCCCAGCACGTAGTACATGGCGGCGAACGTGATCCACCCCGCCCGCTCCGCGGGGATGCCCGCGGCGCAGAGCACGGCCACCGCCGCGCTCGTGGCGGCGGTGGTGTTGGGTTCGGAGACGAAGGTTCCGGCGAACAGCCGGGCCCCGTCGCGATGGGCGAGCAGCGCGGCCCGGAACCGGTGGGCGAGAACTGTGAGCTGCTCGTCCCACGGTCTCTCGGGCACCGGCTCTCCAACCCCTTCGACCAGTTTCTCCGCCATCGCATCGAGCAACGCTTCCTTGCTGGGGAAGTGCCGGTACAGCGCGCCGGCTTGCACGTTGAGAGCAGCGCCGAGCTTGCGCATCGTGAGCCCGTCGAGCCCTTCGGCATCGAGCAGTGCGAGCGCTCCGTCTACCACGTTGGCCTTTCGCAGCAGCATCCGTCGATCTTTGTAGTTGACAGCGGCCGATCCTAGCAGTACCGTGAACATCGTTCACGTGAACTAAGTTCACGGTGAGCATCGTTCACTACTAGGAGGTCGCCATGTCCCGCCCCCAACCAGCCCCCGCCCGTGCCCCCTCGGCGTCGGTCGAGCGGGTCGCCCGGCCGCACGTCTCCCTGTGGGTCGTCGTCGCGATCGCCTGCGCAGCCCAGTTCATGGTCATCCTCGACACGTCGATCGTGAACGTCGCGCTGCCGGCGATGAAAGCCGGGCTCGGGCTGTCGAGCACCGACCAGCAGTGGGTGGTGGACGGCTACCTGGTCGCCTTCGGCGGGCTCCTGCTGCTCGCCGCCCGAACCGGTGATCTGTTCGGCCGCAGGTGGGTCTTCCAGGCCGGCCTGGTGGTCTTCTCCGCCGCCAGCCTGGCCGGCGGCCTGGCCCGAGACCCCGCGCTGCTGCTCGGCGCCCGGGTCGCGCAAGGAATCGGCGCCGCTGCCCTGGCTCCCTCCGGCCTGAGCCTGATCACCGCCAGCCACCCCGAGGGCGACCTGCGCCACCGGGCCCTGGCCATCTGGGCCGCCGTCGGCGCCGCGGCGGGACCGGTCGGGATGATGTTGGGCGGGGTGCTGACCTCCGTGCTGTCGTGGCGCTACGTGATGTTCGTCAACGTCCCGATCGGCGTCGCCCTGCTCGCCGCGACGACGGTCACGCTGCTCCCCTCGCCGCGCGCAGGCCGGCGGGGTCACCTCGACATTCCCGGCGCGCTCACGGTCACCGCCGGCGTCGCGCTGCTCGTGTACGGCGTCTCTGAGGCCACGACCGCGGGATGGGGATCCACCTCGGTCATCGCCTCTCTGGCCGCCTCCGTCGCCCTGCTCGCCGGGTTCGCGATGATCGAGCATCGCAGCCCCTCCCCGCTCGTGCCGCTCGGCGTCTTCGCGCACCGCAGCCTGACCGGCGCAAACGGGCTCATGGCCTGCCTGGGCGTGTGCTTCACCTCGAGCCTGTTCTTCGTCTCCCTCTACCTCCAGCAGGTCCTTGGCTACAGCCCCGTGCGGACCGGCCTCGCCCTGCTGCCGATGGGCGTCTTCATCGTGATCGGGGCGTTTGCGTCCAAGCGACTGACCCCGCTGGTCGGTCCCAGGGCGGTGCTCGTCGCCGGAGCGATCACCGGCGCCATCGGCCTAGCCTGGCTGTCACGCCTACCGGTCCACTCCGCCTATGCGGTCCACATCCTCGGCCCCACCCTGGTCGCGGCGGCCGGCTTCAGCATCATGATGTTTCCAGTCACCGTGGCCGGCACGACCGGGCTCGGACCCGAACTCGCCGGCCTGGCCTCGGGCCTGCTCAACGTAGGCCGCCAACTGGGCGGCGCCATCGGCCTCGCCGTGCTCGTCACCATCGCCGCTACCGCCACCCGACACAGCCACCACAGCACCCCCGCCGCGGCCACCGTGCACGGCTACCACAGCGCTCTGCTCATCTGCGCCGCCGTGAGCCTCGCCTCGACTCTCATCGCCCTGGCCATGCCCAAGACCACCCCCTCGGCCGCCACCGCCAACGACGATAACGCCACCCCCTCCACCCGGACGCGCCGTCGCCTGACCGCGAACCTCGCGCCCGAAACACCCTCCAGTTGACAACGTATCGCGGCAATCGTGACACCCTCGCGGGTCGCCTGCCGACCCATGTAAGGCAACGCACGCGGTCACGCTTGTTTACAAACATGACCGCGGTGGACGACGTCCTCGATCGCGGCGACCACGGTGTCGGGGGCCTTGTTGAGAATCTGCGTGTGCTTGTGGGGCGTCGTTGCGAATACGGACACGAGCTTGTTGCTCTCCTCGGCGTCGGCGGCGGCAGCGCGCACCGTGCGCATCTCGTCCTCGGTGGCGCCCGAGTGGGCTCCGGTGCCAACCACGAACACGGTCGGGCATTCCAGGGCCGCGAAGTCGGGTCCGAGTTCGCCGTTGACGGCGTCCATCTCGATCACGACGTCGGCGGAGTCGGCGGGAGACATCCGGGCCGAGCGGCCGAGCGCCGCCAGGATGCGCATGATCCACCCCAACCGACGGAACTGGGTGCGGACCTTCTGCTCTCCGGCCTCCTCGAGCATGGCGATCGGGTAGGCACCATCGATGAGCACCAGACCGCCGACCCGCCCGGGATTTTGAGCCGCGTATCGCACCGCGATCGTGGCGCCGTAAGACCACCCGACGAGGATCGGGCGTTCGATACCGGTCGCGTCGATGACCCGTCCGACGTCGTCGACGGCTGCCGCTACGGAGTAGTCGGCCGATCGCCCCGACTTCCCGCGCGCCCGCGCGTCGAACCGCACCGTGCGGTACTTCCCGTCGAGACGGCGGATCACGTGGCTCCAGTTCTGCACGGTGCCGAAGCCGCCGCTGAGGAAGAGCAGGGCAGGCGTGCCGCCCGGGGCATCGACGGCGTGAAGTCGAGTGTCTGCGGCAGGAATCATGAGTTGTCGTGACATCACGGTCAAGCCTTTCGGATTGGCGTGCAATCGGTAGTCAATCGACGCGGCCGAGACGGGCGCGTCGGGCCCGCCATTTGAGCAGGTCAAGCGCCTCCCAGTTGAGGAATGACCGGCGGTCGGCACCGGGTTGCCGGTGTCAGCTTGTGGCACTGCGCAGGGACGCGAGTCCGTCACCCAAGACCAGCGGGCCGTGAGACACGAAAACGTGCTCAATGGGGAGGCCCGCGAGAGCGCCGAGCAAGGAGCGGAGACGCGCGGACCCGCCCTCAGGTTGTGTCCAGGACTCCGGGCAAACTCTAAGCTCGCCGACACGAGTCCGAATCATCGCGTCGCCGAAGACAAGCGCCCGCTGCCGCGGTAGCCATAGCCCAATCTCGTCGGCGCGCTCGACATCGATTACCCGCACTCCGCCAAAGAGCTCCTCACCATCGCTCACCGCCCGGTCAAGCTCGTAATTCACGTGACCATCCGGATGGCGTCTCGCCCAGACATCGACGTCATACCGGCGCACGGCGTCAACAATGCTGCGCTGATGCCAATGGCAGGTGCGCACCACGCCGGTACAGGCCCCCCGCTCGGCCATGAGTCGATCGAGCGCGTCCCAGTCATCGACCAGCGGATCGATCAAGACGATCCCGCCCGCCGCAGCCACGGCCCACCACGAGACGTTTTGGTCCCAACCATCTTCGCCGCCCTCGTGTTCTGTCCACTCAGGATGTAGCGCCTCGAATCGCCACAGCCCTTCGATGATTTGACCTGTTGCGCTCGCTTCCATGGCACGAGAGTGTCGCAAAGGTCAGTCCGGTCCGCCGCACGCCCGACGAGCTACCAGTAAGTGATGACGCGGAACTTCCCGGCGCTCAAGGATGCTGCCACGCTGGAGACCGAGCATCACCTGCTCGGTCGCTGGGCGGTGGCGCGGCTTTAGAATCCCGCCGTCCCGTCAGAAGATCAAGCTCCCGACGAGGTAACTGACGGCCATCGTCCCGAGACCGACGGCGAGCGCGCGGGCGAGGGTGCGCCGCACTTTCATCTGCCCGGTACGCGCGCCGATCGCCGACGTTACGATCAGCGAGACGAAGACCGCGGCAAGGATCAACAAGCTCTCGACGGCCACCGGCACCACCACGGTAACGATGAGCGGAATGGCCGCCCCGAGTAGGTACGCGATCGCCGATCCGATCCCCGCCCGCACCGTCTCGGCACGCGACATGATTTCGAGGATTCCATGCTCGCTCTCCAGCTGCGCGTCGACGGCGTCGTGCGCCATGAGCTGGCCGGCCACGTCGCGTGCGAGCTGCGGCGTGAGACCCTTCGCCTCTAGTACGCGACGATTTCCGCATGCTCGACGTGGGGCTGTCGCGCGATCTCGGCCGCCTCCTCGTCGGCGGCCGTGAGCTGTGCCTCGCGCTCCCCGGCCGCCTCGGCCCATTCCGCGCCGCCGACGCTGAGCGTGCCCGTGATGGTGGCCACGGTGGCCGCCGTGATGAGGGTCCGGTTGCTGGCTCCGGCGCCCGCGAACCCCTCGAGGATGCCGGCGGTTGCGATGATCCCGTCGTTCGCGACTTGGGTCCAGGATCGGAGCGACTGCCGATCGGCTACGGCCGCGCGCAGCCAGCCGAGCGAAGCGGGACGTGCGGCGGGATCCGTGACGGTCGCGCCCGATCGCTCGTGGACTGTCATGACCCTGCGAGTCTATGCGCGACCCCGTGCAGCAGCGACTCGCCTCTCGCCGAACAGAGGTGGCGGGATGCGTCGGCGTGTGCCTGCCATTGGGAAGACATCGCTGCTGCGTGTGTTGAGAGACCGGCGTCATGCCGGTTCGCGAATCGCGATCGGGGGCGGGGCTGGGAGGGCGCTCGCGATCAGGATGCTGAGCTCGTAGAGGGCGACCAGCGGGATCATCTCGACCAGCATCGAGATCGGGTCCACGCCTGGGAGGGCCGCGGCGATGACTGCGCAGATCGCGATCGCGTAGCGGCGCTTGCGGCGTAGCGCCGCTGGGGTGGTGATCCCAACGCTCGTGGCGGCGAGGATGGCGACAGGGATCTGGAAAACCAGTCCGCTGGCGAGCACGGTCGTGCCGAAGAACGAGTACCAGTCGCGGGCGCGCAGCTGGACGTTGAACTGCTGCTGGTTGAAGTGCAGCAGGAAGTGAAGCGCCGCTGGCAGCACGACGAAGTAACCAAACGCGACGCCGGCGATGAACAGAAGCGGTATCAGCAGGAGCAACGGCATGGCGATTCGCCGCTCGTGCGGCCGAAGCGCCGGCAGCAGGTAGGCGTACAGCTGGTAGAGGAGGATCGGCAGGGTCAGCGCGACCGCGGCATAGGCGGCCACGGTCAGCGTCGCGGTGAACGGTTCCGCGACGCCGAAGGTGACGGGTCGTCTTCCCTGCAGCGGCGCGTCGACGATGCGCAGCAGCGCGTGGTTCTGCCAGAAGCAGAGCGCAAGCGCCGCACCGAACGTGACCGGGCTCGCGATCAGGCGGGAGCGCAGCTCGTCGAGATGATCGATGACGCTCAGCTGTGCGTCGTGGCGGATCGGTCTGAGCCGGGCCATGACGGCTTACAGTCGGTCGTTTGAGGGCTGTGACGACGCGGCGGCAGCCCCGGCCTTCGCAGCCGGGGTCTTGTCGGCGGCGAGCACTGACGTCTCGGCGACGCGAGTGTCAACTGGGACGGGCGCCTCGGCAAGGTGCGCGCCAGGATTTGGATGCTCGAGCGGGCTCGCGCCGCCGATCGAGTCCTTGAACTCGCGCATGCCGTGCCCGAGCGAGCGACCGAGCTCGGGCAGGCGCTTGGCGCCGAACACGAGCAGCAGCACGACGAGCAATAGGGCGACGTGGGTGGGGCTTGTCAATCCGGACATGGTGGTCTCCTGGTTTGGGGTTCTTGTCGGTGTTTTCGATGTGGCCACCGCCGGCGTCGCCTGCGCTGGGGGTGGCCGTTGTGAGTCGTCAGCGCACCCGCCGTTGGGCGGCGTCCGCCTCGTCGGCGAGCCTGGTCACGAACCGGAAGAACTCCGGGGACTGGCCCGCGAACAAGCGGTCCGCGGTGAGGCCCTTGATCGCGGCGCGAGCACCGGCGAGCTGATCGGAGGTGGGGCGCACGATCGAGACCTGCGGCAGTCCGCGGATGAACTCGGTCGGCTCGGGCAGGATCAGGTTCGTCTGCAGCGCCTCTGTGTGCAGGGCGTTGAGGTCGGGGAAGCGAAGCCCCGTCTCGGGGTCGGTGACCCCGGCCAGCGGCTGCGCGACGGCGTTGCCGGCCTTGTCGTGCCATAGCGAGAAGTGATTGGTCTCGACTCCGCCGATCGCAACGACGATCCGCAGCACCTCGACGCTCGACGCTTTTAGCGCAAGGACCCCACGCCCGCGCCGATCCTTCCCCCGGCGGTTGAGCGTCAGGAGGTCGCGCGTCTCATGTGTCATCGACGACTACCGAACGTCGCTGAGTCGCTACCGCGAGGTCGCATGTCTGATCGTCGGCTCGGCCGCGGCGACGGTGCCGGTCGGCGCCGCGCCACCGAGCGACTGGAGTCGCCAGGGACCGACCATCGAGCATGCGATCGCGGCATTCGCGGCCAGCTGACGGCGTCAGCGACCACGGCCCACGTCGGGACCATTACCTCAGCTGGCTCCCGCGAGCTCGACCCCGAACGCTTGGGTGATCATCTCGACCGGCTCTATCGTGCGGCGTGGGGCGTGTGCGGCTCGCCCGAGGATGCCGAGGACCTGGTCCAGGAGACCTACGCGAAGGTCCTCCGCCGCCCGCGCCTGCTGCGCTCCGACGACGATCTCGGCTACTTGCTCCGGGTGCTTCGCAACACTCACTTCTCCAATCACAGGGCGGCCGGACGACGGCTTCGCCCCGAGCCGCTGCCCGACGACCTCGACCACCTCGCCGATAACTCCGTCGTCGGGCCGCAGGATGCGCTTGACGCCAGCGAGCTGTACGCGCTGATCGCACAACTGCCCGACGGCTTCCGTGACGCGCTCGTCGCCGTCGATCTGCTCGGCCTCTCCTACCGCGAAGCGGGGCGGGCCCTGCGTGTGCGCGAAGCAACCATCACGACCCGGCTTCACCGCGCCCGGCGGCGGCTCGCCCGCGCCCTGGACGGGAAGGACCCTGTCGCCGGCGGAGTCCTCACCCCCACAGAGCCATGAATCACCACGACTCTCAGCACAGGCCCACTGAGCGCGACCTGGTCGCGCTCGCCGACGGGTCGCTGCCCGCGGCCCGCCGCGTGCCGGTGGAGCGCACAGTCGCCGCCTCGCCGCAGCTGCGAGCGAGCGTCTCGGCGCAGCGGCGGGCGCTGGGCGCGATCGCCGTCGCCCGCGCGGAGAGCGCGCCAGCCGCTCTGCGCGCGCGGCTCGCCCTCGCGCACCCCCCTCGCCGGGCTCGTGCGCCGCGGCTTGCATTGAGAGCATTCGGGCCGGCTACGCTCGCGCTGGCCGCGCTCGCGATCGTCGCGGTGCTGGTCGTCGGCGGCGGCACGGCTGGCGAGCCGAACGTCGCCGAGGCCGCGGTGCTGGCCACGCGAGCGCCACTAGCGCCCGCCCCCAGCCAGCAGGGCAATAGCGCACTGCTTCACCGGCTCCGCGCCGCCGGATTGCCCTACCCCTACTGGGAGGACCACTTCGGCTTCAAGGCCGTCGGCGTCCGGCGCGACCGAATCGGCGGTCGCGTCGCGACCACTGTCTACTACAGCCGCGCCCGGCGGCGACTCGCCTAGACCATCGTCTCCGGTCGGCCGCTCACCCTCGGCTCGGCCACTCGCACGACCGTCAGAGCTGCAACCGTTCTGCGCAGCTTCAGCGAGCACGGACGGCTCGTCGTCACCTGGCTGCGCCGCGGCCACACCTGCTTGCTCTCCGGCGCAAACATCCCGGTCAGCACCCTGCTACGTCTCGCCGCATGGACCGGCGGAGGCGAGATCCCCTACTGAGCGGCAGTAAGCGGCGTGTCGCCCTGGCCGCTGCGCGGCTGAGTGGTAGGCGCCGCAGCCACGTCGAGCCGCTGTTGACGATCGGGCGCGGCCTACGTTTGGATGACAAGAACCCGCTGAGTCGAGAGGCTCACGCCGGGATCTGCGAGCGCCGGGGGAAATTCCCCCGGCGACTCATCCCCAATGGTGGCCACGAAAGTCCCCATCGGTGGGGGTGAATCCGTTGACGAAACGCCTGCGGGCTGTGATAGCCGCCGGTGTGGATGAACAGCTGGCCAGCACGGGATGGCGATGACGCGCCGAGCTCATGCATCGCTGAGTTGGCGCCGACGCGATCCCGGCCTCCTGCAGCGGTACCGCGGTCACGATCGCCCGGGCCACCGTGGGGAAGTGGCTCAGCGGAGTTGAGGCGTCGATGAGGGCTGCGAGGCGGTGGCTGCACGGTTTGCAGCGCTTTGGGGGGCGACACACCGATTGAGCAAATACCGGAGCGGCTTGGAGAGGCGCTCATCGACGTGCATCGCGCGTCTCCCGACGCCAGACGTCGCCGATCGTGGGCGTGCATGAGCAGCCCGCCTGGCCGAGGTGGGGTAGCCGCCAGGCGTCTTCGATCGTGCGCAGGATGGAGTAGCTGTCATAAACGTTCATGGGCGCCGCGTGCGGCCGCACTGCCCCACCGAGAATGAACGTTGGGATATTCCCGCCCTTCGCATGACCGCCACAGCAGCCGCGGTTGGTGGTTCCCTCGTCCCAGGTGATGATGATCGCGCCGCGAGGACCGACGGCTTGCAACAGCGACGGGAGCGTGCGTTTCAGGAAGGCGTCACCGGAGGCGACGCCGCAGTTGTGCATGTCGTCGCAGAGGTTCGGGGTGATCCAGACAAAGCGAGCGAGCGCATGGTCTTGGATGTCGGGGCGGAGCTGGGTGAGGGGAACGACGTTGTCACAGCGTCGTGGGTCGTTGAGGATGTCGGTATAGGACAAAAACGGGACGTGGCGTTTGGCGTAGAGGCCAGCGCGCGAGCCTCGATAACAGGGCGAGGGCATGCCCTCCGCATACACCTTCCAGCTGATGTGGGCGGCCTGAAGCTGGTCGACGAGGTTTCGGTGGCTATAGCGGCACTGGGGACAGTCAGAGGTCGTTCCCAGCGTGGATCCCGACGTTAGCGCGAGGTAGTTCGGAAACGACGGGTGCGCGGTCGCGTAGAGGTTGCGTAGGATCGAGTATTGACGTCCGAGGCGGTTGAGGTAGGGCGCCTGCGGGCTGCCTACCACCTGCGAGCACTCCTTGTTCTCCATCATGATGACGACGATGTGCGAGAAGTCCGGTACGCGGGTCGTCCCCGTATTGGGCGTCATGGCGGCGTACTCATCCTGTCTGACCTCGTAATGCAGGCACGCCTTCGCGCGAGCAGCGTCTCCCGTGCCAAGCCAGACGATCAACCCGCCAACGATCACAGCGAGAGTCGCACCCGCTAAGCCGATCAGCGTGCGGAGGTGGGGTGCGTGAGGCACGGCTTCGATGCTCCTCAGCGGGGTGCGGAAGTAGCCGTCCGGAAACCCAACGCCGCCCAGGTCTGCCGATGGTTTTTCACGGCGACACAGACCGGCGGCCTAGCCAGAATCGGACCAGACAGCGAAGGGGTCGCTGTCACCGCCCCAAGCGCAAACATCCTCAGCATCCGCAATGCCATTGCCCCAGCAAGGTTAGACATGCAGGCGCTTTATCGGAGCACCCGTACCGGGCAGCGGCCTTCGGGGCGCGCTCGCGAGGCACCGCCGGCGCAGCACGGCCACCGTCTCGGCGTCGACCAGGTCCGGGCGGCGGGCTCTGGCCATCAAGCATTCGTCGTCTAGCAATCGGGTCACGTTTGTGCACAACCGCCCCTGCACCCTGCCATACAGTCATCCACAGGGACCTGGTGTTGTCAAGGGGTGGTTGAGGGTTGTTGACCTGCAGGCGCGTGCGCGGGAGGTCGGAGCCGGCGACGCCCGGGGATCGTTGGTTCTGGGCTCTCCCCGGGTTGGTGGTCTGACTGGCGGGCGAGCCCGGCGTGTCAAGCGCCGTGGACGCGAGCGTGGGTGATCGGCTCCGGTTAGGGGGCGCTTGACGCAGGCGTCAGGAATCGGGCGGGTCTCCCAGGCGCGGATCGCATTGACGATCTCCTCCGGGGCGTCTTCTTGGATGTAGTGTCCGGCTCCGTCGAGCATGACCGTGCGGTGGTTGGGAAAGGTCTGCTCCCAGCGTCTGCGGTCGGCTTGTTTAAAGGCGATGTCTTTGGTTGGCCAGATGATGAGCGCGGGGCGGTCGCGCAACTTGTAGAGGTTTCTTTCGGTCTGGGGCGAGGAACGCCCTGCTGCCGAGGATCTCGCGTAGTAGCGCGGTTGAGAATTGGGCTCCTTGCTGACTTGGCGAGGCTCACGCCGCCGGCCTCGCGCGGTGGGACGATGCAATACGGCGGGACGGCGATTGCTTCGGCCGTGTCGTCAGCGGGTTTTGGCAAAGCCGATGTGGCCCTCGCCGTGTGCGATAGCGGGCCCCACGGCGACGAGTCGGACGTGGCAGCCGGTGACGGTGCAGCTGATCGCGTCCGTCAGCGCGCCTCCCTCGGTGGCCACGAGCAGGTCACCCGGACGCGCCCCGGCGGTGCGGAGTGCGCCCGCGGGGATCCTCAGCACCAGGTCGTCTCCGGGATGGGGGTTGCCGGGCGTCAGGCGGTCCGCGAGTAGCGCATCGAGACTTCGACGACGAGGGATGAACGCCTCGCTCTCCACTCCGATGTCGTTTCCGTGGGGCAGCCCGGAGTCGGCCACCAGACGTGTGGTCCCTTGGGGGGTGATCGCAAACACCCGTCCGGACGCCTCCCCGGAAGCTATGAGGTCGCCCGCGAAGTGCCCAAAGGTCGCCGGTGCCACCGCGATACCGCCTTCCACTCGGGGCGCGGTGCGGGTGATGGTGTGCACGCCTCCGGCGCAGTCGATCGCATCAACCGTGGTCCTGGAGCCCGCGTTGATGGTAACGAGCAATCTGTGCCCAAAGTCGCCCGTCGTGTCAAACGCGATCCCGTCGATTAAGCCCGGGCCGCGAATGGCGGCGAATCGCCGTACCCGTCCGCCCAGCGAGACCGCGACCACGCCGCGGCCCGCCTCCAGCCGAAGCGCATACACAGACCCGGTCCCGTAGCAGCCGCCGGGCGAGAGGGCGATGTATGGCTCCTCTCCGCCCGGACTCCGGTACCCATCTGGCCCCTGGGCAAACGGCTCCGGAACGCCGCTTGCGCCGAGCAGCCAGAGCCGTCCGCCGGCCGCCGCCACGATGCGCCGGCCATCCTTGCCGGCCACGACGTCGAGCGGTCTGCGCAGACGCGCAAATGCATGCCATCTAGCTGGGGTGGGCGACCGCGGTGCGGCGATCCTGCCCGCGGCCTGGCTACCGCAAGCCGCCACCAGAACGGCGACGAGAAGAGCTTGCGGGCAGCTCGCCAGAACCCGGCGATGCCCGGCGCAGCGATGTCTCATTTGTTCAAGACCCTACGCGGCGCGTCCCGGCGGAGGAACGCCACGTATCCCTCGGAGTTCAACGGGCTTGCTAGGAGTGACGTGCTCGGCCGCGCGGGTATCACCGGTCGGCCATGTCATGAGCTCTCATCGCCTTCGTGGCCGCCGATCGAGGACCTGAGCTCCTTCAGGCCTTGGCCGAGCGCCCGACCGGCATCGGGGAGGCGCTTGGGTCCGAGGACCACGAGGACCACGACCAGGATCAGGATCAGGTGGGTTGGTTCAAGGATTGAGGTCAGCAAGGTGTCGTCCCCTCGGTTTGTCTAGAGCAATTCCGCTACATGGCCCCGCGACTGGCGGCGTCGGCGTCGTGGGCCAGCTTGCGGACGGTGCGGAA
>CAVWQA010000005.1:0-109394 GCA_963757015.1 uncultured Solirubrobacterales bacterium | reverse complement strand
GACATCCTGTTCTGCCAAGCCACGATCGTGCCCGTCGGGGCCGACCAGCTCCCGCATGTCGAGCAGACCCGCGCGATCGCGCGACGGTTCAACCGGCGATACGCGCCGGAGCATCCCGTGTTTCCCGAGCCCGAGGCGATGCTCAGCGACGCGCCCATCCTCCTGGGGATCGACGGGCGCAAGATGAGCAAGAGCCGCCACAACGCGATCCCACTCGCCGCCACCGCTGATGAGACCGCACGCCTGCTGCGCCGGGCGAAGACCGACTCTGATCCGAACATCACCTATCACCCCGTAACCCGACCCGAAGTCTCCAACCTGGTCTTGCTCACCGCATTGTGCGAGGAGCTCGACCCGTGCGAGCTCGCAGAGCAGATCGGTAGCCGCGGAGCCGCGGAGCTCAAACGCCGGGCCATCGAGGCTGTCAACGAGCGTCTACGCCCCATCCGAGATCGCCGGGCCGACCTCATGCGTGACCGCGGCTATCTCAGAACGATCCTGCGCGACGGAAGCACCCGGGCTCGGAGTATCGCCCAGGAAACGCTCAGGCAGGTGACCGCCGCCATGCACACGAACTACTGACGCCTGCCGGGTCAACGTGTCCCGCACACCGACTCTGCCCGCTTATAGGCGGGCGACTGCGGGTCGGTGCCGGCGTCCGTGTCGCGATCCCCCGCTGGCCGGACGTCGGGTCCTAGCCCGCCGCTCCGTGGCTCCTGCACTGGGCGTGGGCGATCAGCGCTCCCTTCATGCTCGCGCTGATGGCCGGCCTGCCTTGCCGTGAGAGGGCTGCTGAAAGCAGCCCGTGGCACGCGTTTTGGGCGGTCTGGAACGCCGGTGACTTCGTGTCGATCGCGGTCGGGATCTCGATGGCCCCGATCGAGTTATACGGACCGCTGATGCTTGACCCCGGGTCGGGGAAGTTGGGCACCCCGTGTGCGCGCATGCACTTCGAAAACTTCAGGGCGGTGGCCGTCCGCGAGGCCGCGGTGCGGGTTGGGGAGCTGCCTCCGCATCCGGCCGCGAGCAGACCGGTCGCGATCGCGGCTGCGACAAACGGGGACGCACGGCGGGCACGGACTGCGGCGCGATCCGGTTTCGCCATGCGGTTGGCAATGAACTCCATCGTCAGTTACCGGGCGGCTCTCTGGGCTGTTGCATGCTCAGCCCCCGATCGCGACGTTGCCGCTGCCGCCAGCACCGCACCCGCGCGCAGCGGATCGAAACGCCGGGGACTGCGGGTCGACCCCGGCCGGTAGTCCGGCCGGAGCGCCGCCGGAGAACGTCGGGTCGGGGAAGCTCGGCACACCGTGTGCGCGCATGCAGCGCGCGAAGGCCAGCGCCTGGCGCCGCTGCTCGGCGGCGACCTGTGGCGGTGGGCCGCCCGCGGGGGGCAGATATACCTTGCACGCCCGCTCGGCGGACCGCAGCGCAGGTCCCGCGAAGGTCTTACCTTCGGCCGTCAGGGAGCCGTCGGTGCTCACGGTCAGGGTCAAACCTTCGCCGCCGGGCCCAGCGATCGGGTCGGGGAACCCGGAGACCCCGTTGGCGCGCATGCACCTCGAGAGGGCGGCCGGCGAGCTCGCCGGGCCGTAGCGACCAGCGGACGCGCGTGGCTTGGAGCCCGAGCTGCCGCAGCCCGCGAGGATGACCGCGCTGCTGGTTGCGAGCGCCGCGATCAGCAGCGTGCGAGTCCGCGGTCTCGTTGGACGGCTGGAACGCGCCCCATGCACCCTTCTCGTTGTACTTGACCGCACATAACGCGGAGGTAACGTGAGACGCGTCAACCGTGATCGTCCGGCACCGGGCTGATGGCTGGGTCGCGAGATCGCACCCAGGGACGAGGACCAGCGACACGACGGTGCCTACCTGGCTTGCGTGCGCGGCAGCCCGAAGTGGGAGAAGAGGCTGCGCTCGCCGAACCAGGTGATCGCCGAGACCCGGTCTTCGGTGAGCGTGAGCACCATCACTCCGTAGGCGCGTGCGATCGGCGCGTGGGGATCGGGGAGGTAGCAGCCGAAGGCGGGCTGGCCGTTGGCGCGGGTTGACACCAGCCGGTAGTGCGCCCCCCGCCGCGCGGCGCGGTCCTCGAGGAACCTGGCGATCGCCTCCGCGCCTTGGTATTCGTAGGGCTCGGGGGGCATCGTGAGCCAGGCGTCGTCGGTGAGCAGGGACACGATGCCTTCGGTGTCGCCGCGCTCGACGGCGGCGGCGAAATGACCCACTAGTTCCCGCTCGCGCGCGGAATTCGGCAGGGGTGCGCGCTCGAGACCGCGAGGCCGGCGCTCGTCGAGCGTCGCGCGGGCCCGCTGGAGCGCCCCTTTGACCGAGCCCTCGCTGCTGCCGAGCATCGCGGCCGCTTCGGTTGTGTCAAAGCCGAGCGCGTCACGGAGCACGAGCGCGGCTCGCTGGCGCGGCGGCAGGTGTTGCAGCGCCGCCACGAACGCGAGCCCGACCGACTCTCTGGTCTCGTATCGGGCCGCGGGGCCCGCCGCGGTGTCCGCGACTCCCTCGAGCAGTGCATCGGGGTAAGGCTCGAGCCACGTCGGCTCGGCCATGCGGGTGGGCTCGGGCGGCTCGACCATCGAAGACACCTCCTGGGGGCGGCGCTTGCGGTCGCGAAGCGCGTTCAGACAGCGATTGGTCGCGATCCGGTACAGCCAGGCGCGCAGCGACGCCCGGCCCTCGAAGCGGTCAAGCCCCCGCCACGCCGCCAGCAGCGTCTCCTGCAACAGGTCCTCGGCATCCTGGACGGAGCCAAGCATCCGGTAGCAGTGCAGCTGCAGCTCTCGCCGGTAGGGGTCGACGAGCTCCCGGAAGGCGTGCTCGTCGCCCGCGCGGGCGCCGCTGAGCAGGTCCTCGGTCACGCGCCCACGTCGATCTGGCCGTCACGTTTCGGTCGCATCACCTCTAACGACACCAGTCGGTGGCGAAACGGAACGCTCGCTCGGCTCCAGAGGTGACCGTGCCGTTCCTGACCACGGCGGTGTCTCAACGAGCGCAACGGCAAAACGGCCACTGGAGAACCGCATGACATCCACACAAGGAAACACCAACCGCTGGCGGGCCTTCGCGCTGTTGGCGGTGTCGTACTTCATGACGATCGTTGACTTCACGATCGTCAACGTCTCGCTGCCGACGATCGGACGCGATCTCCACCTGACCGCCACCGGCCTGCAGTGGGTGGTGACCGCCTACGCGCTCACGCTCGGCGGCTTCTTGCTGCTCGGCGGGCGGGCCGCGGATCTGCTCGGCCGTCGCCGGATGCTGATGCTCGGGCTGGCCCTGTTCACCGGCGCGTCGCTGGCGTGTGGGCTTGCCAACCGGGACGCGTTCCTGATCGCCGGCCGGGCGGTGCAGGGCGTAGGTGGCGCGATCATGCTGCCGGCCGCCCTGTCAATCGTGATGAACATGTTCGACGAGGGCGCCGAGCGCAACAAGGCGCTCGGGATCTGGGGCGGGCTCGGGGCCGCCGCCGGGACAACCGGGCTGATCGCCGGTGGCGTCCTCACCCGGTACGCCGGGTGGCAGTCCATCTTCTTCCTGAACGTCCCGATCGGGGCGGTGGCGCTGGCGCTCGCGCCGCGACTGATTCCGGACAGCCGCCTCGCGATGACGCGCCGCCGGTTCGATGTCCTGGGCGCAAGCGTCGGCACGGGCGGGCTGGTGCTGCTGGTCGACGCGATCTCCCAAGCACCGCAGTACGGCTGGGGCGCCGCGAGAACGATCGCGGTGTTCGCGGCAGCCACCGCTCTGCTCGTGGCCTTCGTGGTGATCGAGGATCGGGCCACCTCGCCGCTGTTGCCGCTGTCGATCTTCCGGCTGCGCACGGTCGCGGGCGCGAACGTGGCGGGGCTGCTGTTGGGCGGCAGCTTCTTCGCGTTCGTGTTCGTCGGCACCCTGTACATGCAGGACGTCCTGCACTACAACGCGCTGCAGACCGGGGCGGCGTGGCTGGCGGCGTCGGTGACCTCGCTGGGCTTGGCCGGCCTTTCACAGTGGCTGGTCACCCGCAGCGGGGCCAAGGTCGTCATGGCGATCGGGATGACCTTGATCGGGGCCGGGATCATCTGGGCGACCCAGGTGCCGGTCCACGGGCACTTCCTGGCGAACCTGGCGGGTCCGTTTCTGGTCGCCGGCGCCGGGACGGCATTCGCGTTCATCCCGATCTCGATCGCCGCGCTCGCGGGCGTGGCGGAGCAGCAGGCCGGGCTCGCGTCCGGACTGCTGAACACCTCCCAGCAACTCGGAGGGGCGATCGGGGTCGCGATCGCCTCAAGCGTGGGCGCGAGTCACACCAACGCGCTGCTGCATGTCGGCACCGCCGCACCCGCCGCGCTCACCGGCGGCTACCAGCGCGCGTTCTGGGTGCTCGGTGCGATCGCCCTGTTCGCCCTGCCGGCGATCTTTGCCCTCATCCGCCGCAGCGCGCTCTCACCGGGCGCGACCAAGACCGCGATCCGCGATGCCCAGCCCGCACTGGCAACGACCGCCGGGGTCAGCTCGTAGACCTCAGTAGGGATGCGAGGTCGCCGACCGGCCCGAGGTGCGCGAGCTTGTCGGGGTTGACGATCCCGCTGATGCTTGTGATCTGACCGGCGGCGATATCGAGCGCCACCACGCCGATCAGCCGCTGCTGTCCGTCGAGATACAGCGCTCCCGGACCGCCGTTGATCTCGACCGGCTGCACGGACACACCTGGAGCGCGGGCGGCCCGGCGGACCCAGTTGATCACCGCGCGTGCGACACGGTTGCGTCCGCGAAGCGTCCGGGCGAGCGCCGGAGCCTTGCCGCCGCCGTCGCCGGTCAGCTGGACGTCTGAAGCGAGCAGCGCTTCGAGCCCGGCGAGATCGCCTTGCTCGGTGGCCGCAAAGAACCGGGCTGCCAGCGCCGCTTGCTGCTCACGGGTGGTTTGGAAGCGGGGCCGGCGCTGCTCGAGATGCTTTCGG
Source organism: uncultured Solirubrobacterales bacterium (assembly GCA_963757015.1). Classification (GTDB taxonomy): domain Bacteria; phylum Actinomycetota; class Thermoleophilia; order Solirubrobacterales; family Solirubrobacteraceae; genus Palsa-465. Next base: position 104,445 of record CAVWQA010000005.1, on the reverse strand, counting down.
GCGCGGGTGGCGAGCTGGCGGACGTTGGTCTCGCTCTTGCCGACGATCTGGGCGATCTGCGCGTGGTCGTAGTCGAACACGTCGTGCAGCAGCAGCACCGCGCGTTGCTCGGGCGAGAGGCTCTCCAGCAACACCAGCATGGCCAGCGACAGCGAGTCGGCCATCTCCGCGTGTTGGGCGGGGTCGTCGGTGCTGTCGGTGATGATCGGCTCCGGCAGCCATTCGCCGACGTACCGCTCGCGACGGGCGCGGGCGGAGCGCAGCTCGTTGATCGCCAGGCGGGTGGTCACGGTGGCGACGAACGCGCGCGGCGAGGCGATCTGCTCGCCGCCGTCAAGTGCCTGGTGGACGCGCAGCAGCGCTTCCTGGACCACGTCCTCGGCCTCGGACACGCTGCCGAGCATCCGGTAGGCGATCGCAAACGCGGTCGGCCGCAGCTCGTCCAGCAGTTGCTCCCGATCGGTCACGCTGTGGCCTCCACTCGCCGCTCGCCTGACGACGGCCGCGTGCGTCGTCCGGCTGTCTCGGCGAACCCCTGCCGCCAGCTCGGGTGGGCCGGGCTCCACCCCAGCTCGCGCTTGGCCTTGGCGTTCGACGCACCGCGGATCTCGGTCATCATCACCACGCCGGCCTCCCCGGCGAACAGCCGTCCGATCAGGCGGGGCACGCGCATCGGCGTCTTGGCGCCCAGCTCCTGAGCCAGCGCCGGCAACCACTCCGCGACCGCGGCCGGGTCATCGTCGACCACGTTATAGACACCGCGACTGCCGTGCTCGACCGCCGCCAGCGTCGCTTCGGCGGCGTCGGCGACGTGGACGAAAGACCACACCCCGGCGCCGTCGCCGACCAGCGGGAATTTGCGCCTGCGCACCAGCTCAAACTGCGCCTCGCCCGGCGCCAGCCCGGTGCCGGGCCCGTAGAAGGCGCCGTAGCGCAGCACTATCCCCTCCGTCCACTCAGCCCCCAAAACCGACTCCTCGAGATGACGGGCCGCAGCGATCGTCTCGCGCATATCGCTCACCGGCGTCGGATCCAGCGGCTCATCCTCGCTCTTGACCGGCCCGCCGCTGCGCCCGTAGGCGCCATAGCCCGAGATCCCCTGGGCCACAAACCGTCGCACCCCGACCGCGTGGCCGGCCGACAGCAGATGATCAGTGCCCACGGTTCGCAGACGATTGGTGAGCGCGAAATCACGATCGAAATGACGCATATCAAGCGGACCGATGGCGGTCAGCTCATGGACGATCACGTCGGGCCTCGCCCGCGCCACGACCTCCGCGACCTGATCGGGATCAAGCGCGTCCGCGACCACCGGCACAGCGCCCAGCTCATACAGCAACGCCTGTTTTGACTCACTCCGCGTCATCCCATGAACCTCATGACCCGCGCCAATCAGGCGCGGTACCAGCTGCCTCCCAATCGCACCCGTCGCACCTGCCACAAACACTCTCATCGTCAACTCCTTGATCGAGATCACCTGCACTCCACAAGACAAAACAGCAGCCCCGTCTGTGACATCTCCGAGCAACCCGAGTGAGCTGCGCCCGTTTGCGGGTCGGGCCGGTCAAAGCTGAAACGCCGGTTCGACTAGGGTTTCCGCGCGAGACGCGTGCTTGATGGCGTGTTGAGGATGAGCCTGAGGTGCACGACCCGCTGTCAGTAGAGGCCCTCGCGGCGGGCGTAGCGCTCGGCGCGCGCGCGCTCGTGCTCGTCCACGTCGAGGTCGGGCAGGCTGATGGCCTTGAGGATTTCCCCGTGGCTCGGGAGCTCAGTGCGCTCGACGCGGCGCTCGGGGTTCCACAGGTCGGAGCGGATCAGTGCCTTCGCGCACTGGGTGTACGCCTCGCGGACCGAAACGACGATTCCGAGCCGCGGCGCCTTGCCCTCCACGGCGCTCTTGGCCAGCAGCTCCTCGTCGTCGGTGATGACCGCTGTCCCATTGATGCGGAACGTGTCGCCGATGCCGGGAATCAGAAACAGCAACGCGATCCGTGGGTCCGACAGGAGGTTGGTCAACGTGTCGGCGAGGCGGTTGCCGGGTCGCTCGGGCAGAAGGAGCGTCCGCTCGTCGATCACTCTGACGAACCCCGCGGGGTCGCCGCGCGGCGAGACGTCGATACCTCCGGTGGTGTGCCCGGTCGCGACACAGACGAACGGCGAGCGCTCGACGAACTGCGCCGTCAGCGCGTTCAGTCGGTCGGCCAGCTTCGCCTTGACAAGCTCCGTCGGCTCGCCGAGGATCGCCCGCAGTCGCTCCTCCGAGGCGATCGTGCTAAAGGAGTGCATGGATAGACGGTAGCTAGTCCAGGACATGCTGGAGGGCGAGCTCGATCACCTCGGCGCGGCTGCGACCAGGGTGCCGGGCGGCGATGAAGTGGCTGCCGATTGCCAGCGAGAAAGCGAGCATGCTGCGCGCCTCGACCTCGTCGGGATCGGAGCAGAATGTGGCGATCAGCGAGCGCAGGTAGTCCATGCGCCGGTCGTCGACATGACGTAGGCGCGCCGCCACCGCCTTGTCGCGACGCGCCCAGTCCCGCACGGCAAGATCGATCGGCAGCAGCGCTCGTGAGAAGGTCAGCATGCCGGCGCGCCGGACCTTAGCCTGAGCCTCACCGCCCTCGCGTTCAACCCTCTCCAATACCTCGTCGGTCGCGCGCCGCTCCCAGGTGTCGAGCATCGCCTCGAGCAGCGCCTCTCGATCCTCGAAGTTCCAGTAGAACCCTCCACGCGTGACCTCGAGCTCCTGCGCGAGGGGCTCGATCTTGACGGCATCGGGACCTCCGACGGCCAGGGCGCGCAAGCCGGCGTCGATCCAGCTGCTGCGCGGGGTTCGCGTCTGTGCGGGCATGCGCGCAGTATCGCCCCTCGCACGGACTTTCACCGCAGTCCGAAACTCGCGCGCCCGCCGGTCACATTCTTCGGAAAACGCGTGTCTTAAGAGGTATGCAATCGACCACCCGTCGGCCCTGAGCCGCGACCGTGCACCTCGCGTACATCGTGACCACGATGATGGCGGCGCTCGCGAACGGTTACGCCGCCTCGATGAACTTCGTCGGCACCGAGTCGGTGAAGGTTGTCGCGAACCGAGTGCAGGTGTCGCAGAAATGGATGATCCCGTTCGGCATCCTGCTGGCCGCAGGCGCGCTTGGTCTGCTGATCGGCTTCGCCGTCCCAGTGCTCGGCACCGCCGCCGGGATCGGCCTGGTCCTTTACTTCATGTGCGCGGTCAGCGCGCACATCCGGGTGCGCGACCCCGGGATCGTCGGGGCGGTCAGCTTCCTGGTGATCGTCGCGGCCGCTCTGACCGCGGATCTCGCTTACCGCAACCACTGGTGACCATGACACTCTTCCCGGGGGCGCTGCCAGCACGCGAACCTCAATCGAGCATGGTCACGGGATCCTTCCGATCTCAACGGATAACAGCGTGGTGCTGACGATCGACGAGCGCGAATGGTTGGCGCACCGCTTCGAGGAGCACAGATCCCACCTGCAGGCCGTCGCCTATCGGATGCTCGGATCGGTGAACGAGGCCGAGGACGCACTGCAGGAGGCGTGGCTTCGAGCCTTCCCTGCAGAAACGAGCGGCATCGAGAACATGCGCGAATGGCTGACCACGATCGTGGCGCGTGTCTGCCTGAACATGTTGCGCTCGCGCAGGTCGCGACGCGAGGATTACTCGTTGCGGGTCCCGGACCCGGTGGTGAGCTTTGACGATCATGTCGACCCCGAACACGAGGCGCTGCTGGCCGACTCCGTAGGGCTGGCGCTGCTCGTGGTGCTCGACAGGCTTGCCCCCGCCGAGCGGCTGGCGTTCGTGCTGCACGACATGTTCGCCGTCCCATTCGATGACATCGCCACCCTCCTTGACCGGTCCCCGGCCGCGGCGCGGCAGCTCGCCAGCCGAGCGCGGCGCCGCGTACACGGAGCCCCGGAACCGGACGCTGACCTGACGCGGCAGAGAGCGGTGGTCCAGGCGTTTTTTGCCGCCTCCCGCGATGGCGATTTCGAGGCGCTCGTGGCGGTGCTCGATCCCGACGTGGAGCTCCGCATCGATGGCGGTCTCCTGCGCGCAGACGCCTCGCTCGTGCTTCGCAGCGCGGACGCGGTAGCCGCGCACGCGGCCACCTACTCCAAGCTCTATCCATTCGTGCGGCCGGCGTTGGTCAACGGCGCCGCGGGAGCCGTGATTTCCCCGCGCGGGCGACCGTTCTCGGTCATGGCGTTCACGGTCAAGGACGGGAAGATCGTCGCGATCGATGCTCTCCTCGACCCCGAGCGTCTCGCACAACTCGAGGTCACGCCGCCCCGAGCTTGAATCGCACAATGCTGGACCTATGTATACAGTACTGTATAGATACATCACCGTGTGGATCGAGGTCCCGCAATGAGGCTCCCGAACGTCGCCCATAGCTCCCTCCCGAACGTCGCCCACACCTCCCTACCCTGGCGCATCCACGAGTTCACGCGCGACTTCCGGTTGGAGGACGTGTGGGCGCTGCCGACGGTCGGCGATTCAGATGAGTTCCCGCGCGTCGTCGATGGGTTCCTGGCCGGCGATCCGTCGCGCAGCCCCTCCTGTGCCGCCCGTGTGCTGTGGGCGCTGCGGTGGCGGCTCGGGCACATCCTCGGATGGGACGATCCCGAGGATGGCCTCGGCGCCAGGGTCCCGACCCTGCGGGATCGCCTGCCGGCGGATCTCCAGGCCACTCCCGCTCCGCCGTTCGCAAGGCTCCCCTTCAAATCGCTGTACCTGCTGCAGGACGAGTTCGCCGCGGAGATCGCCAACCGGACGATGCACGGCATCATGCATCTGGGCTGGGTCCCGGACGCACTCGGCCGCTACAGAGGACAGATGGCCGTCCTGGTAAAGCCCAACGGCCTGTTCGGAGACGCGTACATGGCCGCCATCCGGCCGTTCCGGCACCTGATCGTCTATCCGCCGATGCTCCGGCAGGTCGAACGCGACTGGCGCGACCGAGGTCGGGACACGTCAGGCGCCACGGCGTGACCCTTCCACCGGGACAGCGCGGCATTTCCGGATCGAGCTGCACTGCCAACTTGCCGCTTCCGGATCCTGGCAGGCCGTACGCCGCAGCTGTCCGGCGCGCGAGCCTCGCGCTCGAGCGGCTGTTCCGACGCCCGACGGGCGGCGCTCCCAGCCCGTAGCTCCGGGTCTCGAAGGTCCCTGCTCAGCTTGCCAGCGCCGCCCGGATGCGCTCTGCCGTCGCCGCAAGCTGTTCATCCTCTGCGGGAGCGGCGCGATGGAAGTCGAGGTCGTAGAGCCCGTCGATCGGGACCAGATGGATATGGGTGTGGGGAACCTCGAGCCCGACCACGGCGATCCCGACGCGCGCCGCTCCGGTCACCTCCTGGATCGCCTTCGCGACCGGCCTGGCGAACGGCAGCAACCCGGCCAGCAGCGGCCCGGGCAGGTCGAACATGTCCGCAACCTCGGCCTTCGGAATCACCAGGGTGTGGCCCTCGCGAATCGGACGGACATCGAGGAAGGCCAGGAAGTCGTCATCCTCACGCAAGATGTGGGCCGGAATCTCGCGCGCGATGATGCGGGTGAAGACCGAAGCCATCGCTCAGCAACCGTAGCCCATTCGGCGCTCACCCTTCGCGGAGCAGCTCGGCAAGCACGACCGCGTTGTTGTGCTCGCGGTCGCGAGCGGCGTACACGATCGTGAGCCGGCGTCCTCGGGCACGGGACCCCAGCTCCTCGAGATTGTCGCGATGCGCGCCGAGCTCCGTGCGATAGCGGGAGCGGAACTCCTCGAAGCGGTCTGGAATGTGGTTGAACCAACGGCGCAGCCCGTCGCTGGGGGCGAGCTCGCGTGCCCACTCATCGAGCTTGGCGCGCTCGCGCGAGACCCCGCGCGGCCAGATGTGGTCGGTCAGGACGCGGTAGCCGTCGTCCGGCTCGGCCGGGTCATAGACGCGCTTGGTGCAGATGTCGAGGCTCATCCGGCGGACTCAGCCCCGTGCCAGGTACCGTCGAACGTGTTGAGCTCGGGCAGCTCGGCACCGGGATCGTTCGGGAACCCGACATCGATCTTTCCGTCGCGCTCGCGCGTCTGCAGCCGCGGCTGCGTGAACACCGCGGGCCCTTCGGCGACCGCGCCGGTGCGTAGGTCAAAGCGCGAGCCGTGCCACGGGCAGCTGACGGTGTCGCCGGCCCGGGAGCTCTGGGATCTCCCCGACCGCCAGGCCGCCGATCTCGACCCCAGGGCCTCCGGGTCGATCGCGTCGGCAAGCCGGTTCAGCACAGCTTGCACCGTGGCTGGAGCCGGCGGTTGCACGTCGCGTGGTTGGGCGACGCTGTGCGATGACACGAGCGCTCGCCTCGATCCTACCGCCGACCGCCCACTCCGCCGCGTCGCCCGGAATGGCGGCGGTTGCGAACCCGAGCACGCCGGATCGGTGTACAGACGTTGCTCGTCGCGAGCTGACGCGTCTCCCTGTCGAAGGCCCGCGAGGGCGCGCGACGCGGCGAGCGCAAGGCAGCGCTAACTGGCGGGCTGCCCCCGGTGCTTTCCGAACCGCAGCCCCCGGGGCGTCGCGTCGGGGTGATAGTGGCGCCCCTCACCCTTGCGGAACATCGAGATGACGCCGTTGGTCTCGAGAATCGCCGTGTATACCTCGCCGAGGTCGGCAAAGCCCTGTCGGCGGGCCATCGAGCGCAGCTCGGGTAACGAGATCTGGGCGTGCCGTAGTGCGCCGCGATTGAGCCGCCCGTCTGAGATCAGCGTGCTCGGATCGCCCTCCAGCAGCCAGCTCATCCACTGATACCGGAACGCGGCCCGCGCGAACACGGCGTTGAGCCCGAACAGCACCACTGCGCCGATCACCGCGCCGGTGACCGAGAGATCGTTGCCGATGATCCCGTTCTGGACCGCGTTGGCCACCAGCACCAGCACGGCGAGGTCAAGCGTGCTGGCCTGACCCAGCTCCCGCTTGCCGAACACGCGGAAGGCCACCAGCAGGAACAGGTAGATCAGCACGCTGCGGATGACCTTCTCGCCCAAGCTCACGCCCAACGCGAACATGTTGTGCCACATCAGTCCTCCAATGCTCGAAATGGATCTCTGGCCGGTCTATCCGGCAACGGAGTTCGCTATGGGCTCGCCCGAGGCGCTCCCGCCCGCAGCCACGGCTCGATCCAGGCGGCGAGCTGTCCCTCGGGCGCGGCGCCGACCTGGCGGTCGACCTCGCGGCCGTGGTCGATGAGCACGAGCAGGGGGATGCTCATCGCGCCGTAGCGGGCGGCCGTCGCGGGATTCTCGTCGACGTTGACCTTGACCAGCTTCATCTGGCCGGCGTGGCCGGCGGCGAGGCGCTCGAGGACCGGGCTGACCATCCGGCAGGGTCCGCACCATGGAGCCCAGAAGTCGACCAGCACCGGCACCGAGGCGGTGATCTCGGCCTCGTAGCCGGTGTCGTTAGTGGCGACCACCCAGGGCAGCGGCCGGTGGCAGTTCGCGCAGCTCGGGATGCCCTGGGCCACGGGGCGCACGCGGTTGGCCTTCTGGCAGTTTGGACAGCGGATGATGGTGGCGTCGGACGGAGCGCTCATCGTTCTCAGCGTGGGGTGCCGGCCAGCTCGGGCTGGGGCTCGGTGGGCGGCGCGTGGTTGGCCCAGCGCACCACGAGCTCGCCGTCGTCGGCGCGGAGGGTGATGGTGGCGCCGTGGTGGATCTCGCCCGACAGCATCGCACGGCCGATCTGGGTCTTGACCTCGTCGGAGATGAAGCGCCGCAGCGGCCGGGCGCCGTAGACGGGGTCGTAGCCTTCGCGGGCAATCAGTGCGCGCCCGGCGGGGGTGAGCCCCAGGGCCAGCCGGTGGTCGGCCAGGCGGCGGCGCACATCGGCGATCTGCAGGTCGACGATCTGCTCGATCTCGGGGAGCGTCAGCGGCTTGAACATGACGATGTCGTCGACCCGGTTGAGGAACTCGGGCGGAAGTGCGCTCGCAGCTCGCCCATCACCTTGTCGCGGGCCTGCTTGGTTATTTCATCATCGGCACCGACGCCGTCGAGCAGGTACACCGAGCCGATGTTGGAGGTCATGATGATGACCGTAGTGTGAAAGTCAACAGTGTGGCCCTGGGCGTCGGTGAGCTTCGGCGCCAACCGGCCTACGGCGACCACCACTGCATGCAGCGACTCCACCCGGTAAGACTTAGAGCCCATGCCCGCCGGTGAGCCCCAGGCGATCCTGACTCCGATCACCCAGGCCGCGATCTTCCTCACGCTGACGGTCGACCCCGGAGCCGAGGACGAGGTCCGCGACGCGCTGTCGGACGTAAGCGGGCGCAAGCGTTCGGTGGGCTTCCGGATCCCGGAGGCGCAGCTGACGTGTGTGACCGGTGTCGGCGCTGCCGTCTGGGATCAGCTGTTCGGCCGGCCGCGGCCAGCCGGGCTGCACCCGTTTCGCGAGTTGATCGGCCCGAGGCACCGCGCGCCGGCCACGCCCGGCGACCTGTTCTTTCACATCCGGGCTCATCGACTGGATCTGTGCTTCGAGCTCGCGCAACTGCTCACCGAACGGTTCAACGGGTGCGCGCGGGTGGTCGACGAGGTGCACGGGTTCAGGTCCTTCGACGATCGCGACCTGTTGGGCTTCGTCGACGGCACCGAGAACCCGGAAGGGCTGGCCGCGCCCGCCTCGGTCCTGGTCGGCGACGAGGACCCGGCGTTCGCGGGCGGCAGCTACGTAGTCCCTCAGAAGTACCTCCACGACCTCCAGGCGTGGAATGCGCTGACGGTCGAGGAACAAGAGCAGGCCTTCGGCCGGACCAAGCTCTCAGACGTCGAGTTCCCCGACGACGAGAAGGCCCCCGACTCCCACCTCGCACTGAACACGATCGTCGACGAGAACGGCGACCAGCACCAGATCATGCGCTTCAACATGCCGTTTGGCCACGTCGGGGCCAAGGAATTCGGCACCTACTTCATAGGCTATGTCGGCACTCCGGAGGTGATCGAGCAGATGCTGGAGAACATGTTCATCGGCAAGCCGCCGGGCAACACCGACCGGATCCTCGACTTCTCCACGGCGGTCACCGGCAACCTGTTCTTCGTGCCCACCGTCGAGTTCCTCGACGATCCGCCCAGCCCGGCTGCGGCGGTCGCGTCTGCGTCCGAGATTGCGCCGGGGGTCGAGGATGCGTCGCGGGCCGCGGGCGAGTCCACCGACGGTTCGCTTTCGATCGGAAGTCTGAGGGAGACCGTGCGATGAACCATCTGCTTCGTGGGCTGGCGCCGATCAGCGACTCGGGCTGGCAGCTGCTCGACGACGAGGCCAAACAACGGCTGGCGCCGGCGCTGGCCGCGCGCGGAGAGCTCAGCTTCCACGTGTCCAGGCCCGAGGCGGCGGTGGCGCTCACGCCACAGGTAGGGTCTCCCGGACATGAGCGGCGCGGACCCCCATCGCGTGGTGGTGATCGGCGGCGGCTTCGGCGGTCTCGAGGCTGTGCTCAAGCTCCGCCACGCCCCGGTGGAGGTCACGCTCATCGACCGGCGCAACTTCCACCTGTTCCAGCCGCTCACCTACCAGGTAGCGACGGGCGCACTGTCGCCGGGCGAGGTCACCTATCCCCTGCGAGCGATCTTCAAGCGCGATCCCAACATCCACGTCCTGCTGGCCGAAGTCACCGACTTCGATCTCGACGCTCACGAGGTGCACCTCCGTCCGGTTGGCGACATCCCGGCTCCGGCGTCGGTTCCGTACGACACCCTGATCGTCGCCGGGGGATCGCGCTACTCCTACTTCGGCCACGACGACTGGCGCGCGTTCGCGGCCGAGGTCAAGTCGCTGGAGAGCGCGCTGCACGTCCGCAGCTGGATCCTCAGCGCCTTCGAGGCGGCGGAAACCGAGCTCGACCCGGAACGGCGATCGGCCTGGCTGACGTTTGCGGTGGTCGGGGGAGGGCCGACCGGCGTCGAGATGGCCGGCCAGATCGCCGAGCTGGCTCGGGATACGCTGCGGCGTGACTTCGACACGATCGATCCGCGCGCGAGTGGTCGCATCCTCCTCATCGAGGCCCTGGATCGCATCCTGACCAGCTTTCCGCGATCGCTGTCAGCCAAGGCCGTGCGCTCCCTGGAGCGACTCGGCGTGACCACGCTGCTGAGTTCGACGGTGGTCGGGATCGACGGCGAATCGATCACGGTGGACTCGGGTGGGGGCAAGCTCGAGCGCATCCCTGCGCGCACGGTCATCTGGGCCGCCGGCGTGACCGCATCGACGCTGGCCGGGAAGCTGGGCGAGCTCACCCGAGCCGAGGTCGATCGGTCGGGTCGGGTGGCGGTTGAGCCAGACCTGACGCTGCCCGGGCATCCCGAGGTGTTCGCGATCGGCGACATGGTGCGGGTGCGACGGCCAGACGGCTCGGTACAGACCATGCCCGGCGTGGCGCCGGTGGCGATGCAGCAGGGCCGCTACGCCGGACGGGTGGTGGGAGCCCGCCTCGACTCGCGGACGACGCGACCCTTCCACTATCTCGACAAGGGCAACCTGGCCACGATCGGGCGCGCCGCCGCCGTCGCCGACATCAAGGGACTCAAGCTCAGTGGGTTCATCGCGTGGATCACGTGGCTCGTCGTCCACCTGTGGTACCTGGTCGGGTTCCGCAACCGCGTGCTCGTGTTCACCGACTGGGCCATCAGCTTCTTCACGCGCGGCCGCGGTACTCGCCTGATCACCACGCAGGCGACCTCCGCGGTCCCCGACGAGGAGTAGCGGCTGGTTAAGACCGTGGACTGCTCATCGCCGGACGGCGCACTAGCCGGCGGGCGCGCTCGCGGTGGCCGGCGCCGTGCCCGCCGAGTTGTCGTGGACGAGCTCGTAGGTGAGGTAGGCGAGGCCCTCACCGATGGTCCGGCTGTCGACGAGGCGCATGGGCTTCTTGTCGCTCGTCTCGCCGAACAGCCGCTCGCCGGCCCCGAGCACGACCGGGAAGACAACCAGCCGCAGCTCATCGACAAGGTCGTGCTCGATCAGCGTGCGCCCGAGCGCAATGCTGGCAGGGACGACGATTTCGCCGTTCAGCTCCTGCTTGAGCTTCGAGACCTCGGTCACCACGTCGCCCTTGATGACCGTCGTGTTGTTCCACTCGGGATCTTCGAGGGTCGAGGACACGACGTACTTGGGCATGCTGTTCAACCGGTCGGCAAGCTCGCCCGTCCGAGGTCGCCACCGCTCCCCGAAGAACTCGTAGCTTCTGCGACCCAGCAGCCATGCCTCGGCATGTAGCGCCTCGTCGAGCGCGACCTTGTTCCACGCTTCGAGGTCCTTGCCCCCAAACTCGATGAACCAGCCGCCGAGCCTGAAGCCCTCCTGACCGTCCGGGTCCTGGATTACGCCATCGAGGGAGATGTTCTGCGGGCCACTGATCACGATCTTTCCCATGCCGGTTCTCCTTTTCCTTGGTGCTTGTGCACTTCAGCCCTCCGGTTGCCTTTGCACAACGAGACACCGCCCGCGCAGAGAACGGACCGGTCCGCTGGCTCTGTTGTCAAGGCCCGGCGCGAGCGCGGGGGGCGTCCCACTGGTGCGAATCCCGCCACGCCGGGCTTGCCGGGCAGCCGGTGGCGGATCTGCTCGGCGAGGACTGGGGCGCCGGTCAAGCGGGCTTGAGAAACAGTGCTGTGGCCAGGTCGGGTTCTGCGGCGAGCAGCTCGGCGAGCGCGGTGACGAGACGACGGACGGTCGCTGGGTCGCCTCGGGGGAACTGGCGGTCGGTGGTGAAGATCAGGCGTGCGAGCGGCTGCGCGTGGGCGAGGGCATCCGCCTCGAGGCGATGTCGATTACGCCAAGCGGGAGACCAAGACGTTGACAGGCACCAGCCGTAAGCCTAGTCTTACGGTTCGTGCCAACTTACCAAGTAGATGTGTGGACGGCACTCGGCGATCCCACCCGGAAGGTGATCTTCGAGCGGCTCGCGGATCGTCCCCGGGCGGTCGTCGAGCTGGCCAACGAACTGCCGGTCAGCCGGCCCGCGGTGTCACAGCACCTGAGGGTGCTCAGGGACGCCGGGTTGGTGATCGCCCAGCCAGTCGGCACCCGCCGCATCTACCGGGTCGACCCGGACGGGCTCGCCACGCTTCGCGCGGATCTCGAGCGGTTCTGGGGAAAGGCGCTGGCCGCCTACAAAGCGGTCGTCGAGCAACCAAGCGAGGAGGACCCATGAGTACCCAGACCGAGCAGACCTCGATCCGGATGGAGATCGTCGTCGAGGCGCCGCTTGAGCGCGCCTTCCGGGTGTTCACCGAGGACTTCGACCGCGTCAAGCCGCGTGAGCACAACATGCTGAGCGTCGAGATCGCCGAGACCGTGTTCGAACCCCGCGCGGGCGGGCGGATTTTCGACCGCGGCGTCGACGGCAGTGAGTTCCCCTGGGCCCGGGTCCTGGCCTACGAGCCGCCCAACCGGGTTGTGTTCAGCTGGGATATCAGCCCGCAGTGGCAGCTTGAGCCCGACCCCGAGAAGACCAGCGAGGTCGAGGTGCGCTTCATCGCCGAGACACCAGGGCGGACGCGGGTCGAGCTCGAGCATCGCAACCTGGACCGCCACGGTGAGGGCTGGCCTGGGGTCCGCGACGCGATTGGTGGCGAGGGCGGCTGGCCTCTATACCTTCAGCGGTACGCCGACCTGCTGGCCGAGGAGGGCTGAGGCCGCGGTTTGGCTTGAGGCGCGTGGTCGGGGACCATATGCCTCGGCCGCCGCATGGAAGATCCCGATCACTACGTGTCCGACGCCGAGCGCGAGCGAGCAGTCACGTCGCTGCGCGACCATTTGCTGGCCGGACGACTGACCCTGGAGGAGTTCTCCGAGCGAATCGAAACCGCCTACTCCGCGCGCATCGGCCGCGAGCTGGCCCATGCTCAGGAGGGCCTGCCCGAGTCAAGCGGCGCGACCGCGCTGAGCCCATGGCGTAAGCCGACTCGTTTGACGACGGCTCTTTTCGGCAGGGTGGTCAGACGCGGCCGGCTACAGCTGCGCCGCTGGACGGTCGCCGTCAGCGCGTTCTCGGATCTGGACCTCGATCTGCGCGAGGCACAGCTTGATGCGCCGACCACCACGGTGACGGTCGTCGTCGTATTCGCCAATGCCGACGTCTACGTCCCCGAGGGCGTCAACACCACGCTCGGAGGGGGTGGTGCATTTGGGCACCGGCGCGATTGGGGTCGTGACGCGGCTCGCGCCGAGGACCCGATGATCCGCGTTCGTGCCTTCTCGCTGTTCGGCACCGTTGACATGTGGCGCGTACCTCCCGACATGCGGGGGGACTACGGCGAGATCTTCCGCCACCTGCAGGATCGTCAGCGGGAGCTTCCGGCCAGCTGACGGACGCCCGCCGCCTGCCTCTCAGGGCACGGCGGGTCGCGCTCGCACATCGGCTGTGATCCGCTCAGCGGCGGCCCCACAGGCGGGCGAGAGCTCGGTGGTGTTTCCGAGTCAGTGCTCTTTTCTTAGTTGAGCGTGGACGGTGAGAGTGGTGGGTGTCCTCGCCACCCTGAGCGGGCTCCAGGTCATGCCGAGCTGGCGCTGGTCGACGGTGGTGCTGGCATCGATCTGCATCTCGTCGCCGGATTGCACGATGGTGGGCTCGAGCTCGAGCGGCACGCGGTGGCCGGCGGCGACCAGCTCGCCTTCGACGCGCAGCCGCCCGTCGCCAGCCTCGCTGACCGCGCTCGAGTGAAAGCTCACCTGAGGATGGCGTTCGGCGTCGAAGAAGTCGGCCGAGCGAAGGTGCTCGTCGCGCTTGCGATTTCCAGTGGTGACGGTGGCCGCTTCGATCACGAGCTCGAGCTGACGCGGACCGGTCTCGTCGGTCTCGAGCCACCCCTCGATCGACTCGAAGCGGCCCTTGACCTTGACCAAGCCCCAGAAATGGGGAACCCGGAACTCGGCGCTCGAGGCAGCGGGATCGACCTTCCAACGCGCCTGGGATCGGACTGTGCTCATGGTGTCTCCTTGTGCTGTGATTTGGTCAGACACTCGGATATCGCGGCGCTATGCGGCCCGAGCCCGATCGCGAGCAGCGTGGTTGAGGCGCGATCACGGTTCAGCCGGTCGTCTCCCGGGCGGGCTGCCGCCCGCGGTGTCACGGCCGATAATGGTCTCGGGCGGCCTGCCCCCATGCGGCCTGCCCCCATCGAGCCGGCCATCGCATCACGACGAGCATAACGCCGATACCCAGAAGCGCCAGCCCCGGCCACGCCTGGCTGCCTATGGGCCGCTGTCGAGGACGTTGGCGAGCAGGAACAGCATGACCGAGTAGCAGGCGATCGCCGCGAAAGCCAGCAGCGCCATGACGAGTGAGCTGGTGGCGCGGTTGTAATCGAGGAAGCTCGCGCCGTTGAAGCCGGCTCCCAACCACCAGCAAAGCGGCGACGGCCGACCAGGCGCGCGAAGTAGTCCGAAGGGCGCTCTTCTGGATGCCACTCAGGGATCGCCGGGATCGGGCACGGTCCTACAGTGACTTACAATGTAGGACATGTCTCGGGCACGTCAATTCTCGGCCAGATTGGACGCCAGCGTGGTGGATCGTCTGGAGCGCCGAGGCGCTCGCTCGGGCCTGAACAAGTCGCGGCTTGCGGAGCGTTACATCGATGAGGGGATGCGGATGGAGGACCATCCGGGGATCGTGTTCCGTGACGGTCCGACCGGCCGCCGCGCCGGGCTGGCCGGGGGCCCGGACGTGTCGGAAGTCATCAGTTCCCTGCGGTCGAGCGGCCTTGATGGGGATGAAGCACTCACCGCGACCGCCGAGTGGTCGGGGCTGACGGTTCGCCAGGTGCGTGACGCAGTCGGCTACTACACCGACTATCCGGCTGAGACCGATGAGAGGATCCGTCTTAACGACGACGGGGTGGACGCTGCCGAGCGGCGCTGGCGTCGGCAGAGCCTCATGCGGTGAAGCTGCTGCTCGACGAGATGGTCTCGTCGGTGGTGGCCGAGCAGCTACGCGCGCGCAACCGTGACGTGGAAGCGGTCAACGAGCGCCGCGAGCTTCGAGGGCTGGCTGACGCGGAGGTGTTCGAGTACGCCCAATCAGTCGAGCGTTCGCTGGTCACCTACAACTGGGACGACTTCCTCGAGCTCGACCGGAGCTACCGCAGCCAGGGGCGCGCCCACACCGGGATCATCATTCTCAACCCCCGGCGCTTTCCCCAAGGCGCGTCGTCGATCGGTCCCCTGGTGGCCTCGCTGGAGGAGCTGATCGTCGCGGGGCCTCGCTACGAGGGCTTCATCCACTGGCTCCAGTGATTGGTCAGGCAGGCGGAACCGACGCTCCGGGTGCGGAGCAGGTTGGCGCGCTAAGCGGGTGACTCAGCGCCGGTCTGAACGCTGCTCTTGGCCGCCGAGAAGGTGACCAGCCGACCCCGGTGCTCGTCGTAGAGCTTGAGGCGCAGCGTGCGAACCCCGTCCCACAGGTTCAGGGTCGGGACATCCTGGAAGAGCGGATTCTCGTCGTGCGCGCGCTGGAGGTTGTAGTTAGGGATGCGGGGGCTCAGGTGATGGATGTGGTGGAGCCCGATGTTGCCGGTGAAGAACTGGAGAACCTTTGGCAGCTTCAGGTATGAGCTGCCTCGCAGGGCCGAGGCCGGGTAGGTCCAGCTGTCGTGGCGCTGCCAGTAGACGTCCTCGAACTGGTGTTGCACGTAGAAGAGCCAGATGCCCGCCGCGCCGGCGAGCATGGCGGGTGGCAATTGCACGAGCAGAACCGTCCTCCAGCCGAAGAGCGCGCACAGCGCCCCGATGAGGACGACGAGCGCCACATCGGTGGCCAGGATCTTGCTCCAGAACCGCCGCCGGGCCCATCCGGGCACGAGCCGGGGTTCCAGCATCATGGCCCACAACGGCCCGAGGACGAGCAACACGAACGGGTTGCGCATCAGCCGGTAGCCGAGCCGGCCCGGCCGCGAGAGCCCCAGGTATTCCGCCACCGTGAGGGTGTCGACGTCCCCCATCCCGCGATGGTCGAGATCGCCGGCGGTGGCGTGGTGGACGGCGTGCTCGTGGCGCCAGCTGTGAAACGGCGTGAACACGATCACGCCGCACACGATTCCGACCCACCTGTTGGCAACGCGGCTGGGGAGAAACGAGCCGTGCGTGCAGTCGTGGAAGACGATGAAGGTGCGCAGGAGGAAGCCGGCAGAGGGCAGGGCGAACACCAGCACGAACAGATAGGACACCGGTAGCAGCGCATATGTCGCTGCGGTCAGCGCGAGGTACGGAACGACGGAGGTGGCCAGGTCCAGCACCCCGCGCCGGACGCGTGGCTCGGCGTACTGCGCTAGATGTTCGCGCCAGAACGACGGCCCCAGCGCTTCAATTTGGTTCAGATCGGCGCGCGATGCCTGTAGCACGGTCGCTCCTAACAGGGATACGTTGCCTTTGCAACGCCCCCGCGTGCCGCCCAAAGGCCGCAGCGGACGCGCGCCATTTGCTCGTATTGATCGGCTGGGCCCGGCCGCGCCGCCGCAGCACGGCAATCGCACCAGCGTCCAGCGCCGACGACTCTACTCCGTTTCAGCCCGGAGCGCAGCCGGCCGCGTTGACAAGTACGATCAGCGGGACTTGCGAGTGTGGGCTCGGTTCCGGGTCGGGTGGGAGCGGCCAAGCCGAGGTGACGAGGCGTCTGCGGAAAACGAGTGAGGAGCAAACAGGGCCAACCATCCAGGAGCCGGACGTGAGCGCGGGCGGCCGGCAAGAGCAGGGAGCTCCGTCGCTTGCCGGCGGCCGGCTGCTGGCGGAGATCACCAATCGGATCGTCGCCTTGATGCGCGAGCACTACGGTCGGGGACCGATCAAGGCCAAGACCTATGTGCTCGACAACCTGATCATGTGCGTGCTCAGCGACGGGTTCACGGCGATTGAGCGCACGATGATGGAAGGCGGCGAGTCACACCAGGTGCTGGAGATGCGTCGGGGCTTTCAGCGGATGATGAAAGAGCGCTACACCGACATGATCGAGACGCTCACCGGACGCAAGGTGCTGGCTTTCCTCAGCCAGGCCCACGTCGAGCCCGATCTGACCATCGAGGTCTTCCTGATGGATGGACCGGTGCCTGGTTTCGGCGCCCTCGAGCTGGTCGATCCTCCCTCGTCGGAGGCAGGCGATGCGCAGGCCTGAGCTCGGGGCGAGCGTCGGGGCCTAGGGTCGACTCGTCATGGCCGGCCGCAAGGAGCTCGATTTCACCTATTCGGTGACCGATCGCGTGATCCGCCTCGCCCTGGGGGAACTCGCGGACTTCAGCGGAGCTAAGTACGACGGCGACTTCTCACTGACCCTCGAGCAGGCTCAGCGACGCAAGCACGACTATGTGGCCGAGCAGATCGGGATCGAGTCAGGACGACGAGTGCTCGACCTCGGCTGTGGCTGGGGAGGCCTGCTCGACTACGTCCGGCGCATCGGCGCTACTGGAGTCGGTGTGACCTTGTCCTCGGCACAGGTGGCCGCCTGCCGTCGCCACGGCCTCGACGTCCACCTCTATGACGCGCGCGAAGTGACCCGCGACAGCTTCGGCCCATTCGACGCGGTCGCGAGCCTGGGGGCCTTTGAGCACTTCTGCTCTCCCGGCGATTACCGGGTCGGCCGTCAGGAGGAGATCTATCGCCGCTTCTTCGAGCGGGTCGCGAGCCTGCTGCCCGACAGGGGCCGGTTCTACCTGCAGACGATGGTGTTCGGGCGCAACATGATCGACGTGGACAAAGTCGACCGTCAGGCCCCGCGTGAGTCCGACGCGTGGTATCTCGCCATGATGGGAGCGGCGTTCCCGGGCTCGTTTCTCCCCTTCGGTCGAGAGCAGGTCACGCGCTGCGCCGACCCCTACTTCCGTCTGGTGTCCGCCCAGAGCGGCCGTCTCGATTACATCGAGACGATTCGACAGTGGGATATGCGGACCGAGTCCTGGAACCCCAGGATGGCGATGCTCAAGCTACGACTTGTTCCGCGCTGGCTCACCAGCTCCGACTTCCGCTTCGCCTTCACCTCGGGCGTCAGCTCCAACAGCGCCTGCTTCGAGCGCGAGTTGCTGGACCACTATCGGCTCGTGTTCGAGAAGGCGTGAGGGTGTTAGCGCCTGAGACGACCTGAGCCTCGGCGCGAGGCATCGCCGAGCCGGTCGATCGCGTCCAGCGTGAGCCGCTTGGCGAAGTGGTCGGGGTCACGGTGGACATTACCCACGCGAGCATCAATCGCCCGGGTGAACTCCACTCCACTGGGACGTCATCGCTTGGATTACATGCGCGACGATGATGGTGCCCAGGTCGCGCATCCATGACCTGAAGACGAAAGCGGCTAAACGCGAAATGCGACGGACAGTCGGGAATGGCCGGGCCGGCGCGAGCGGCGTTGTCCTCCTGACGTTGGCCGCGGGACAGTTTCTGATGACGCTCGACAGCTCGGTGATGAACGTGTCGATCGCCACGGTCGCGAAAGACGTGCACACGACCGTGACCGGGATCCAGACCGCGATTACGCTCTATACGCTGGTGATGGCGTCGCTGATGATCACCGGCGGCAAGCTCGGGCAGATCCTCGGTCGCAAACGAGCCTTCGCGATCGGATGTGTGATCTACGGTTGCGGCTCGTTCACCACCGCGATCTCGCCGAACCTCGCCGTGCTGATGGTCGGATGGTCGTTTCTCGAGGGCGTTGGCGCGGCGCTGATCCTTCCGGCGATCGTCGCGCTGGTCGCGTCCAACTTCGACCGGGCCGGACGACCGCGGGCTTACGGGCTGGTCGCGTCGGCAGGCGCGATCGCGGTCGCCGCCGGCCCCCTCATCGGCGGGCTGTTCACCACCTATCTCTCGTGGCGCTGGGTTTTCGTCGGCGAGGTCCTGATCGTGTTGACGATCCTCGCCCTGGCCCGCCGCATCGGCGATGCCGTACCCGAGGAGCGTGTGGCGCTCGACCTCGTGGGGACGGCGCTCTCAGCGCTCGGACTCGCCCTGATCGTGTTCGGGATCCTCCGTGCGGGCGCCTGGGGGTTCGTCAGATCCAAACCAGGAGCCCCCGAATGGCTCGGGCTATCGCCCGCCATCTGGCTGACACTCGCCGGTGGCGTGGGCCTCTACCTGTTCCTCGCGTGGGAGAACCAACGGCTGCACAAAGGCGCCGAACCGCTCGTCGACCCCGCGATCCTGCGCAACCGGAGCCTGCGCGCCGGGCTGACATCGTTCTTCTTCCAATACCTGCTGCAGGCCGGGCTGTTCTTCGCCGTGCCGCTGTTTCTTTCGGTCGCGCTGGGACTGTCCGCGATCGCGACCGGAGTCCGGCTACTGCCGCTCTCGATCACGCTCCTGCTCGCAGCCGTGGGTATCCCGAAGCTGTTTCCCCACGTCTCACCCCGGCGGGTCGTCGAGCTCGGCTTCCTGGCCCTGTTCGCCGGCATCGTCGTCATGGTGGCAGCGCTCGACGCCGGCGCTGGACCCGAGATCGTCACCTGGCCGATGCTGCTCGCAGGCCTTGGCATCGGAGCGCTGGCCTCGCAACTGGGCAGCGTCACAGTCTCAGCGGTTCCCGATGAGCAGAGCGGGGAGGTCGGTGGGCTCCAGAACACGGTCACGAACCTCGGCGCGTCGATCGGCACGGCGCTCGCCGGCGCTGTTCTGATCTCGATCCTCACCACCTCGTTCATGACCGGCATCCAGAACAACCCCGCGGTCCCCGCCGATCTCAAGTCCAGGGCCAAGGTGCAACTCGCCAGCGGCGTCCCGTTCGTCTCCGACGCCGACCTGAAAACCGCTCTCGCCAAGGCCGGCGTGCCCAGCCAAGCCGCCGACGCCGTCGTCGACGAGAACACCACGGCACGCCTTGACGGCCTTCGCACAGCACTGTCGGTGATGGCGCTCATCGCCCTGATCGCTCTGCTCTTCAGCCTCCGGCTGCCAACCGAGCAGCCAGCCTCCGCGCCTGAGACATGATGATCCTCGGGTGCGGCGAAGCCCACGCTTGACGGGAGCCCGCCTGGCCCACACTGGAAGGAACGGGAGGCGAGCGGCGTCTCAGGAGGTATGCATCGAAGTAATCAGACGTCTGACATTCGGGGGCGGCGCCGCCACCTCCGCGCGGTTGAACCTCCGGGCGATCCGCCCGGGGGGCCAGCCTGGCCCCCCGCGGCGGGCGATCCGCCCGGGGGGCCAGCCTGGCCGCAGGGTCCCGGGGAGCAACAGGACATCCAAGCCCAGCCGGGTGTCGGCACGCAGCAGGGCGGCCGGGCCCAGCCGGGTGTCGGCCCACCGCAGGGCGGCCGGGCCCAGCCGGGTGTCGGCCCACCGCAGGGCGGCCGGGCCCAGCCGGGTGTCGGCCCACCGCAGGGCGGCCGGGCCCAGCCGGGTGTCGGTCCGCGGCAGGGCGGCCGGGCGGCGCTGGTCCCGGTGCGTGACACGCAGGCGCTGGCCGACGGCAGCCAGCTCCGGATCCGGCCTCTCAGGGCCGGAGACCGAGAGGGGCTGGCCGGGCTGTTTGCCCGGATGAGCCCCCAGTCGCGCCACCAGCGGTTCCTTACGCCGAAGCCCGAGTTGAGCCCACGTGACCTCACGTTCCTCACGACTGTCGATCACGTTGCCCACGAGGCGCTGGTGGCGGTCGACGAGCGCGACGGCTCGATTATCGGGGTGGCCCGGTACGTCTGTTACCGCGACCGGCCGGACGTCGCCGACGTGGCCTTCGAGGTGGCCGATGAGCTGCAGGGGAGGGGCATCGGCACGCTGCTGGCTCGACGCCTGATCGAGCGCGCGTACGCAAACGGCTTCGAGCTCCTCGAGGCGACGACGCTGTGGGAGAACCGGCCAGCGCGGGCGCTCCTGCGGCGCCTCGGTTTCCAGGCCCGGACGAGCCAGGGAGCGGAGATTGGCCTGGAGTTGGCGCTCGCTTCGCGGCCCCGGTGAGCGCGGCGCGCCGGTCGGGCCAGAGCGCGCGGGGGATGTGGCAGGATTTTTCGATGCGCTACGACGAAGTCGCGCGGGCCGTCGAGGGGCTTCCCTACATGTCGCCGGACCTCGGTCGTCGGATATACGACCACCTGCGTGAGACACAGCCCGAGCACGTGCTCGAGCTGGGAACCGCCTACGGCGTCGGCACGGCGTACATGGCGGCGGCCCTCCAGGCCAACGGGCACGGAGATGTGACAACCGTCGACTATTCGCTGGCGCGGTTTGAGCCACGCCCAGAGACGCTGTTGACGGAAGCCGGGTTGATGCATCGCGTGAAGCTAGTGCGCGACTTCTCCTCCTACACCTGGTTCCTCAAGGAGGAGATCGAGGAGCGGTCCAACGGCAACGGCAACTGCGAGCCGCGGTATGACTTCGCGTACCTCGACGGTTGCAAGAACTGGACTGTCGATGGGCTGGCTGTGGTGCTCATCGAGAAGCTTTTGCGGCCGGGCGGTTGGCTGCTCATAGACGATCTGCAGTGGCGCTATGCCGATCACGAGTGGGGCCACCTCTACGACGGCGACGGAAAGCCGCTGGGGCCGCTGTCTCCACGTGAGCGCGAGCAGCCGCACCTACGGGCGGTTTTCGAGCTGCTGGTGATGCAGCACCCAAACTTCACGCAGTTTCGAATCGAAGATGACTGGTTTGGGTGGGCCCGCAAACTGCCTCAGGCCGAGCGGCGCCTTGAGCTTTCCTCGAGCCGCCCGCTGATGGTGCTGTTGGCGACGCAGCTGCGGCGGGCTAAACGCCGACGGCGGACCACCCGTCCCCACAGCACCTCAACCTGAGCCTGGGGGCGCGTGAACCCGGTGCGACTCGCCGGCCCGCTCGACGTCTAAGCAAGCCGAGCGGCGCACCGATGCCCCATGAAGTCGAACGGCTCACCCGAAGCCCCATGAGCTCGAGCGGGTCACTTGCGACCAAGCCGCCGTCGGCGCGCCTCTCGGCGGCGCTGCCGGCGGACCTCTCGGGGCGGGCGCAGGCTGATTGGGCGATCACGCTGGTGGCGCAGGACCAGGAAGGCGACCGTGCCCCACATGGCCGGAATCCAGAGCGCGATCGCGTGATAGACGACCGTGGCGGCCGTGGCCAAGGTCGCCGACACGCCGTACAGAACGAACATCCCGACCAGGCTCCCGTCAAGCACACCGATGTTGCCGGGGACGGGAATCAGGTTCGAGAGATAGCCGATCTGGTAGGCCAGCACGATCGTGGCCAGCGGGGGAACGGTGCCGGCGGCGGCGAAGCACGCCGCAAGCACGCCGATGTCACACCACAGAAACGCGATCGCTCCGAGGATTCGCCAGTCGCCGGTGAACATGACCTGCTCGGTGAGCCGGATCGTCGAGGCGACCTCGACCAGGAGCGTTCTGATCTTCCCCGGTGAGCGAGCGGCGGCGAGCCGCTCGCTGAAGTGCGGCAGCAGCAGAAAGAACACGAACACAACCACCCCCACGACCCCCGGAGCCAGGCTGAGCAGCGGATCGCTGGGTCCCGGCAGGATCCCCACCCACAGCGCGAGCCCGGCGAGCGCCAGCGTGATCACGTTGATCGCGCTGGTGAGCAGGAACAGGACCGCCGATCGCTCCGCGATCCGGGTCGGCTCGCCGCCCCGCTCGACCAGCAGCCACGCCCCCACCGCGACGCTGCCGGCGCCTCCCAGCGACACGGCGGCACCGAAGGCGAGCTCGCTCAGCGCCACGCGCGCCCCAAAGCGCACCGGAGCGCGGTCGAACACCTGCAGGAAGGCGACCACATACCCGACGCACGACAGGATCTCCAGCACCACGGCGACGGCCAGCCAGCCGGCGCTCATCTCGCCGACGGCGTCGGCGACGCCGTTGAGCCCCGGGACGGCCAACAGCAGGCCGACGACGATGGCGACCAGAATCGCCAGTGAGATCAAGCCGCGCCAGAGGCTGCGACTGGGCTCGCGAGTTCGTGGCAGCAGCGCGTCGTCCCCCGCGGCTGCTTTCCGGCCCCGGCGCGTGCGTTCGTCGGCGGCGGCCATGGTTGACTATTCAAGCAGTGCGGCGAGTCGAGCTTGAGGGCGTGGACGTGGTCGGTATCCGGGCCGACAACCCGGGGCCGTTCACGTTGACCGGAACCAATTCGTGGATCGTGTCGAGCACGCCGGCGTGGGTGGTGGATCCGGGGCCCGACCTAAACGAGCACGTCGAGGCGCTGGTCGGTGAGATAAGACGCCGAGGTGGTCTCGGCGGCATCGCCCTGACCCACGATCATCCAGACCACAGCCAGGCGGTCGCGCCGTTGCGCCAGCGCTTCCCTGACGCGCCCCTCGCCGGCGGCCGCGGCCCGGTGGACGTGCTGCTGTCCGAGGGGGCCCGCTTTGGCCCCTGGGAGGCTGTGGCGACGCCCGGGCACGCGCCCGACCACTTCGCGTTCGTCACCGCCGACATCGCCTTCACGGGCGATGCCGTGCTCGGTCAGGGAAGCGTCTTCATCGCTCCCGACCCCGGTGCGCTGTCCGGCTACCTGGACGGTCTGGCCAAGCTCCGACGCCGGTCGCTGAAGCTGCTGTGCCCGGGCCACGGACCACCGGTGTCCGATCCGGACGCCAAACTTGACGAGTACGTGGCCCACCGGCTCGATCGCGAGCGTCGGCTTGTGGCCGGCCTCGAGGCCGGCGCGCGCTCGGTGGATGAGCTGCTCGACGCCGCCTGGAACGACGTCCCCGTGCCCTTGCGGCCCGCCGCGGCGGTGACGTTGGCCGCGCACCTGGACAAGCTCGCCGCCGAAGGCAGGCTGCCCGGCGGGGTCGAGCACCCGGCGCCGCCTGGCCTAAGACAGCCGTGATCAGGCCGGAATCAGAGGCCGTCCGTCCGAACCCGCGAGCCGCTGGGCGGCGAGCTTCATGGCGGCGGCCAGCGGCGTGGTGTGGTCGGCGTCGGCGTGCTCGTAGATCTCGCGCAGCGTGTCGCCGATCGATCTGACCCGGCGCCGGGCGCGCACCGGGTCATAGCCGCCGATCTCCTCGGCGATATTGATCAACCCGCCCGCGTTGACGACGAAGTCCGGCGCCCACAGGACGCCATGGGTCTGCAGGAGCTCGGCGATGCGGTCGTGGGCAAGCTGGTTGTTGGCGGCGCCCGCAACCACCCGACAACGCAGGCGCGGAACCGTCTCGTCGTCGAAAATCCCGCCCAGCGCGCAAGGAACCAGCACGTCGACCTCGCTGACCAGGGCCTCGTCGGGGCTGCTCCAGCGCGCCCCGATCTGCTCGGCGAAGGCGCGCTTGTGTGGATCGAGATCTGCGACCTGCAGCCTGGCTCCGGCGCGCGCGCATCGCTTGGCGACCCTCGAACCCACGTGCCCGAGCCCGATGATGCAGATCGTGCGATCGCGCAAAGAGCGCTCGGCGAAGGTGCGCTGGCATGAGGCGAGGATCGCCGTCTCGACGCCGAGCGCGGTCAGCGGGCTCGGATCGCCCGAGCCGCCACGGCTGCGGGCGAGGCCCGCGACATAGCCGGTGCGCTGCGCGATCACGCTCATGTCGCGGCTCGAAGTCCCGACATCCTCGGCGGTGATGTAGCGCCCCTGGAGGGTCTGCACGGCATCGGCGAAATCAAGCAGCGCGGCATGGCGGCGTTCGGGGGCCAGCCGACCGCCGGTGGGCAGCATGATCACCCCCTTGCCGCCGCCGAGACCGAGGTTTGCCACCGCCGCCTTGAGCGTCATCGCCCGCGACAGGCGCAGCGCATCGCGCACCGCCGCGCGCGAATCGGCGTAGTACCACATCCGGCACCCGCCGAGCGAGGGGCCGCGCACCGTCGAGTGCACCGCGATGATCGTGTAGACGCCCGACCGCCGTCCCCGGCGAACGTACAACTCCTCGTGATCGAGGTTCTCGACGTAACGCTCTATGTCAGATCAGCCTAGCGACGAGGTCAGTCCACCCACGACCGTTCCGTGCCGCGGATGCCGCTTCGAGATGAAGTTGACGACCTTCCCCTTGCTGGCGTTCGTCGTACTGGCACCGACCGAGGCCGGGCCGCTCTGGTTGACCGTCGTCGAGCCTGTGGCGGTACCGTCACCGGTTGCCCCAGTCGTGCTCGAAGGGTCGGGTTGCACCCCCGTCTGAGTGCTGGCCGGAGTCCCCGTGCCCGTCCCCGTCGGGGTTGTCGTCCCGGGGCCCGTGCCGGTGCCGGTGGCCGTGCCGGTCCCGTTGGCGCCGGTCCCGGTAGCGCCGGTGCTCGCCGCCGGGCTCTGATCGGTAGCGCCGGGGGCCGTGCCGCTTGAGCCCGTGGCGCCGGTCGCGGCGGTGCTTCCGGTGGCCGCTTGAGTGTCTGCGCCGGACTGGAAGGGCGGGCTGTTGGTGGCGTAGAGCAGGTTGTCGGGGTCGAGCGTTTCGCTGATGGGAACGCGCCCGGACGACGAGCTCCCGGGAGTCGAGCTGGCATTAGGCCTGCGCACGCCACGGGCGGCTTGCGCACCGCCGGCGGCCGGCGCCGATGACCTTGATCGGACGGCGGTTGAAGGGCTCGCAGCCGCAGCGGCAGCATGGCCGGTGCTCGCGGACGCGCGCGACGCCAGAGCCGGGGCCGACGATGTCGAGCCCGCGGACGAGCTGGGCGCCGCAGCGGTGGCCGGAGCGATCGCCGCCGCGTGGTGGTGGGCACGGTGAGAAGGGGCCGTGAGGCTTTTCTGAAGTTCGACTGCGCCGCCGGCGGTCACCACCGCCGCGGCGATCAAAGTGACGACGTGGCTGGCGCTCCCGGCCAGCAGGCCCGCGGAAGCGGCCGCGCCGGTCCCGGCCGCACCGCCCGCCGCTGCCGCCCCGCCGCCGGCCGCCCCGCCCACGGCGCTGCTGCTCGCGGCGGCGCTGCCTCCGGCGCCGCTGCCCCAGCCGAGCAGGTTGGCGATCACGCCGAGCGGACCCAGCGTGGGCGCCAGCACGCCGAGGTTACGCGTGACCCCTCGCACCTCGGCGCGAAACTGGCGGCACTCGGTGCAGTCGCGCATGTGGCGACGCGCCAGTCCGCTGGTGCGCACGCCGCGATCGTGAGCGAAGATCAGGTCCTCGCGGATCCTGGCGCACGCCGTGTCGCGGGCCTCGCTGGCCTGCGCGAGGCTCACTCTGGCCCGCACCAGGAGCGACTTGACCGCCGGAACCGACACGCCCAACGCGCCGGACACGTCCGTGTAGGCCATGCCGCTCAATTCCCGCATCAGCAGCGCCGACCGCTGCTGGTCGGGGAGGCGCTGGACATCGGCGATCAGGCGGCGGAGCGCGTCTCGCTCCTCCACCTTGGCCACCGGGTCCTGGACGTCGGGCGCGAGCGCGTCGATCTCTCTGACGGCGATCGGCTGGCGACGGCGGAGATCGTCGACGCAGCGGTTGTGGGCGATCCGGTACAGCCAGGCTCGCAGCGCGAGCCGGCGATCGTTGGCGCGGAGCCCGTAGTAGGCCCGCACGAAGATCTCCTGGACCGCGTCCTCGGGGTCCTGGGCGGTTCCGGCCAGCATCTGGCGCGTGTAGGCGAACAGCCGCGGGCGATAACGATCGTGGATCACGCGGAAGGCGTCGTCGTTGCCCTCGCGAAACAGCGTCACGAGTTGCTCGTCGGAGCGGATCCGAAGCAGGGACGCACCGACCCCGATCCGACTGTGCCTGAGGCCTACCGATGCTGGGAGTGCGGAGGCTTCCACTAAACGACCCGTGGACATCCTAACGGGTGATGACGGCGAAGGCTCTGGATCGGCCGATACGGCCCGGCGATACTCTCGAACCTGAAATGGACGCGGCGTCGGGCATCGGGATCCCCGTGGCATTCGGGGCGGGCCTGATCTCGTTCCTGTCTCCCTGTGTGCTGCCGTTGGTCCCCGGCTACATCTCGGCGGTGGCCGGAGTGGCGCCGGATCGGGTCACACCCAGTCGGGTGATTCTTCCCAGCCTCGCCTTTGTGGGCAGCTTCTCGTTCATCTTCATCGCCCTCGGGCTACTGGGCCAGAGGGCGTTGCGGACCGCGCTGACCGGTCCGGCGGCGTTGAAGGTCTCGGGCGCGCTGATCATTGCCATGGGAGTCGTGTTCGTCCTCGCCCCGTTCGTGCCGGCGCTGAGCCGCGAATGGCACGTCGACAAGCTGATGGCGCGTGCCGGCCGGGGCGGACCGGCGTTGGCGGGGGCGGCGTTCGCGCTCGCCTGGACCCCGTGCACCGGGCCGACCCTGGGAGCCATCGTGACCGCGGCGGGAACCTCGAGCTCAGCGTCCCATGGAGCGGTCCTGCTGGCCGTGTACTGCGCGGGACTGGGGGTGCCGTTCCTGGTCACCGGACTCGCCTTCGGACGGGCCACGTCTGCCTTTGCCGTCATCAAGCGGCATTACCCGATCGTGATCGGGATCGGCGGCGCGGTGCTGATCGCCATGGGGGTGCTGATTTGGACCGGCGAGTTCACCCAGCTCAACATCACGGTCAGCAACTGGCTGCAGACCCTGGGCCTGCCGAACTTCAATTCCGATACGTAGCGAGCCTCATCACGCGTCGTAGCCCGGCTCGCCGGGCAGGACGATCCGGGCCGTCTCGCCCTGACCGACGACGCGGGGCTGCACGGCGCTGACCGTGCTCGCTCGAGCGTGCCGAAGCAGCTGGTCGGCCGAGCCGAAGAACGCCAGCTGCTCCAGATGCTTGATCGTCGGGAAGACGAGCAGGATCTGACCGCCGTGCGAGGCCGCCAGCGCCGCGTCAGGCGTGTACCAGCGTGCGTCGACCACCTCCTGGCCGTCGATCGTGGGCTCGGCGCCCTCCGGCACGCTGGCCAAGAAGAACCACGTGTCGTAGCGGATCTTGACCACCGCCGGGGTGATCCAGCGCGAGAACGCGACCAGCTCGCCGGGGTCGGTCAGTTCGATCCCGGCCTCCTCGCGGAGCTCTCGCGCCGCCGCCGCTTTCAGCGCCGCCTCGCCGTGCCCGTCCTGCTCGCTGACCGCGCCGCCCGGAAACACCCACGCCCCACCCATGAAGCGCGCCTTCGGCGTGCGCTGCGCGAGCAGCACCTCGAGCTCCTGATCTCCGCCCCGCAGCAGGATCACGGTGGCCGCGAGTCGCGGCACCGTGGCGGGGCCGGTGTGGAGCTCAGCTCCGGGCTCGGGCCGATCGGTCGACACCACGCGACACTACCTTGAGTTGCTGCCGATACGCTTGGCCAGGTGAAGTACATGTGTGAATCCTGCGGGTTCATCTACGACCCGGCGGAGGGAGATCCCGACGGCGGGATCCCGCCCGGAACCGAGTTCGCGGACATTCCCGACACCTGGTTCTGCCCGGTGTGCGGCGCTCGCAAGCAGGACTTCGCGCCATACGAGGAGTGACACATCCAACCCCTCCGGGGGGTGTTATGCAGCCACGTGGCCGAGCCGGCCGACGCTGGCCTCCGCGATCGACGAGGCGGTGATCGCCACCAGCCGGCGCAGGTCATGGTCTGAGATCGAAAGCGGCGGCATGAGCACGATCACGTCGCCGAGCGGGCGAACGACGGCTCCCCGCTGCCGCGCCGCCAGCGCCACGATGTAGCCCAGGCGCTCGCCCACCGACGCTCGCACGAGCTCGATCCCGACCATCATGCCGCGATGCCTCACCTCGGCCACCGCGGGCAGCGCCGCGATCCGGTGCTCGAGCAGCCGTGACAGGAGGTCGATCTTCGGCTGTAGAAACTCGAGCGTGCGCTCGCTCTCGAACGTCTGCAGGGTGGCGATCGCGGCCGCACAGGCGAGCGGGTTCCCGGTGAGCGTCTGCCCGTGCCAGAAGGTCCCGAACTGCTCCAGGCGCCCCCAGAATCCCTCGTAGACACGGTCGGTGGTGACCGTCGCCGCCAAGGGCAGGTAACCGCCGGTCAGCCCGTTGCCGAGGCACAGCAGATCCGGGGAGACGTTCTCGTGATCACAGGCGAACATCCGCCCGGTGCGACCAAAGGCGGTCGTGACCTCGTCGCAGATCAAGAGCACGCGATGCTGATCACACAACTCGCGCACTCGCCGCAGATATCCAGGTGGCTGGAGCTTGATTCCGGCGGTCGCCTGCACGAGCGGCTCGACGATCACCGCGGCCACCTGGTCGCCGTGCGCCGATAGCAGCGCTTGCAGATCGGCGGCGTCGCCGGCACGCGCCTGGAGGGGATCAAACAGCAGCGGCCGGTAGAGCGAATTGAGCCCATCGACTCCGCCCACGGACAGCGCCCCCAGGGTGTCACCGTGGTAGGCGTCTTGCAGGCAGATGAACCGAGTGCGGTGACTCTCGCCGCGCTGTGCCCACCACTGGAACGCCATCTTGAGGGCGATCTCGACCGCCGACGAGCCGCTGTCTGAATAGAACACGCGCTCAAGCCCGGCCGGGGTTGTGGCGATCAAACGCTGCGCGAGCTCGATTGCCGGCTCGTGCGAGAGGCCGAGCAGTGCCGAGTGGGCAACCCGGTCGAGCTGGGCCCTGATCGCGGCGTCGATCGCCGGGTGGCGATGGCCGTGGACGTTGCACCACGAGGACACGCCGTCGATGTAGGCGGTTCCAGCTGCGTCGTAGAGATTCGTGCCCTGCGCGTGATCGATCAGCAGCAGCGGCTCGTCCTCGCACCGGGCCCGCTGCTGAGTTGACGGATGCCACAGATGGCGATGATCGGATTCGATCAACTCAGCCGTTGTGGCCATGACGAAAAGCTAGACCCGAGGCCGGTCGGAATGCCGCCCAGTAGGCGAATCGGACGTGGGCCGGAGCTGCCCGGAGGGCGATCTCAGCCTTAAGCGGCTCGCTCGATCGGCTCGGGCGCTTCGAAGTCGAACACGCCCGCCCGCGCCGGCGGCGCTTGAACATGTCCCGGGCCGCGGACGGCCGTGGGTTCGTCGCCGCCTTGCGGCCGGTCGTCGACTGGCTCTTGCACGGCAGCGAGCCGGGCGCGAGGGTCCAGACCGGCCGCGCGGCAGGCCGCGCCGAGCGTCCGCGCGGCGGCGCGAAGCTCCTCCTCGCGGTGGGTGGCCATCACGGTCAGCCGCAGGCGCGAGGTCGTCGGCGCCACGGTCGGAGGACCGATCGCCTGCGCCACCACGCCACCCGCGAATGCTGCCTCGCAGATCCGCAGCGCCAGCTGGGGGTCGCCGATCACCAACGACAGGATCGGTGTCCGCGCGGGCGGTACCGCAAAGCCCTCGTGCCCGAGGGCATCGCGGAGCGCGGCGGCGTTGGCGGCGAGCCGGCTGATCCGGTGTGGGCGCTCCTGCAGCAGGTCGAAGGCGGCCAGCGCCGCCGCCGCGGCCGACGGTGGGAGCGCGCTCGAGGATTGCCACGTCCGCGCGGCGTTGATCAGATAGCGAGCCATCGTCGCGTCACAGGCGACGAACGCACCGTATGAACCCAGCGCCGTGCCCAGCGTCCCGACGATCAGGTCGACCTGGTCCGCCAGGCCGGCCTCGGCCAGCGCCCCGCGCCCCCCGGGACCCAGCACTCCCGTGGCCTGCGCCTCGTCGACCAGCGTGCGCAGACGGAAGCGCTGCGCGAGTCCGACGATCTCCGCCAGTGGCGCCACGTCGCCGTCGATCGAGAACACGCTGTCGGTGACGATCAGCGCGCCGCGACCCTCTGCCTGCTCAACGCCCCACTGCAGATGCTCGACGTCGCAATGCTGGTAGCCGAATACCTCCGCGCCCGACAGCCGGCAGCCATCCACGATCGACGGGTGGCTGTGCTCGTCGCAGAAGATGACCTCGCCGGGTCTGGCCAGCGTGCGGATACAGCCGACGTTGGCGAGGTATCCGGAGCCGAACACGAGCGCGGCCGCACGCCGCTGGAACGCCGCCAAGCGCTCCTCGAGCCGGCGGTGGATCGTCATCGTGCCGCACACCAGCCGGGAGGAACCGGCGCCCACGCCCCAGCGCATGGCCGCCTCGGCGGCGGCCTCCCGGACGGCCGGATGGTCGGCCAGTCCCAGGTAGTTGCTCGAGCACAGCAGCAGGACCGGATTGCCGTCGAGCAACACGCGAGGCCCCTGGGGCCCGCTGACGAGACGCGTGCGACGCTGCATTCCCACCAACCGCAGCTCATCCAACCGCGCCTCGATGTCGATCATGCCAGCCGGGAAGCTAGAGGCCGGCTCGGACGGTTCCGTGTCGAGGCCAGCTCGGAGGGTTCCGCGCGTGACTATGATCCTCCCGATGCCCGACCGCCTGTACTTCACCGACTCCGACGAGGCCAACGAGCTGATCGCCACCGACCCGATGGCGCTCCTCATCGGGTTCGCGCTTGACCAGCAGGTGTCCGTGCAGAAGGCGTTCTCCGGGCCGCTCGTGCTGCGCGAGCGGCTCGGGTCGATCGACGCGCTGACTCTGGCCGAGGCCGACCTCGAGCCCGTCTTCCGGGCCCGGCCGGCGATCCACCGCTTCCCGGGCTCGATGGCCAAGCGGGTTCAAGAGCTGGCGCTCTACGTGCGCGACGAATACGACGGCGATGCGGCGCGCGTCTGGACCACCGCCGCCGACTCCGAGCAGCTGCGGGCCAACCTGGCCTCGCTGCCCGGATTCGGCGAGATGAAGGTCAAGGCGCTCGGGTCCGTGCTCGCCAAGCACTTCGGCGTCGCGGCGGCGGCCGACCTGGTGCCGTCGCATCCGACGCTAGGCGACGTCGACTCATCGCAGGCGCTGGCCGATTACCAGGCCGCCAAGCGAGCCCACAAGGCTGAGTGGACCCAGGAGCGGGCGCGCGCCTAGCTTCAGTGCCCCTCCCAGCGGGGAGGCCGCTTCTCGGCAAAGGCTCGAACGCCTTCGCGGAAATCCTCGGAGGACAGGCTGTCGCGCCGCAGCCGCATGAGCTCGCGCTCGATCCCGGGCGCCAGTGCGCCCGGCGCGGCCAGCAGCGCCGCGATCACGCGCTTGTTGCCCAGTTGGGAGAGCGGCGCGTTGGCGGCGATCTCGCGCGCCAGCGACAGGGCCTCGTCGGCGAGGCGCTCGGGTGCGGCAACCGAGTTGACCAGCCCCCAGCGGTGTGCGGTGGCGGCGTCGATTCGGCCGCCCTGGAAGAACAGCTCGCGCGTCCGGGGTGCCCCGATGGCATCGATGAATTTCTTGATCCCGGTGTGCGAGTAGACGAGGCCCAGTTTCGCGGGCGGCATGCCGAGCTTGATCGCGCTCGAGGCGATCCGCAGATCGCATGACAACGCCAGCTCGAGACCGCCGCCGATGGCGTGGCCGTTGAGCGCCGCGACGGTCGGGTACGGGTAGGTCTCGATCGCGGTCAGGGCGGCGGCGAACGGGTGCGCGACGAGCTCGTGCGCCTCTTCGGCGGGCACGCGCTCGGGGAGATCAGCGATGTCATAGCCGGCCGAGAAGATCTTCTCCTGGCCGGTGATCAGCACGCAGCGCGCCTTCAGCGCGGGCATCACCTCGGCGAAGCGATCGAGGATCGCGCGGTTCAGTGCGCCCCGCTTGGCGGGGTTGGAGATCACCAGCCGCGCCACGTGCGGCGCGGGCTCGTCGATCAGCAGCTCGCCCTCTGGGTTATTCGAGGACAACGAGTGTTTCGCCTTCGGACACCGACTGGCCCTCGCTGCAGCGGATCTCCGTGACCACGCCAGGGTCCTCCGCCTCGACGGGCATCTCCATCTTCATCGACTCGAGGATCACGACCGCATCGCCCTCCTGGACGCTGTCGCCGATCTCGACCTCGATCTTCCAAACGGTGCCCGTGATGTGCGCTTCGACGTCTGGCAACTCGGCACTCCTCGTGTTCGGCGCAGAAACGTGGCTGAGAATAGAGGCGGTCGCCACCGGCATGCCTTTACGCCCAGCGGGGGGCGGCCCATAATTGCTTGCCTGATGCGCACAGCCGGGGCTTGTCTGGTGGCGTTGGTGGGGGCCTTGTGGATAGCGCCCCCCGCGTTGGCGGCTGGCGGCAACCGGATCACGATAACCGTCCCCGCGCAGGTCAAGAAACAGACCGTCTACGACGTCACGATCCAAGGCTTCGCCCGACGGCCTGCAACCGCGTATCTGTTCTTGGACTACAGCGGCTGCGCCAAGTCGTTTGCCACCGAGCGCCGGCGCGCCGGCAAGTCCCGGAGGAAATACGCCGTCAAGGGAGCGTTTACCAAGGTGTCTGGGTGGAACTCGTCCGCGGCCGGAGTTGACCACGCGTGCGCGTACCTGATCGGGGCACGGTCCCGGAGGGTGATGGCCAGCCGCCGGGTGGCGTTTCGGATCCGCTGAGGGACCCGTTGGCGTAGGCGTCCCCAGGGCCGGCAGGGCCCTCTGAGCGCACGCAGGCAGGGGACGAGGCGTAGGCTGACTGACGGAGCTATGGCCCTTGACGACGCAGACCAGGCTGAAACTCTCGACATCGATCTGATCACCGCCTCGCTGCGCGCGGACATCAGCGATATCGGAGCGTTCGTGGAGGCGCTTGCCACCAAGCTCGAGCAGACCGTGCCCGGAGCCGTGCAGGTCGAGCGCCGCCGCGAGGGCCTGCTGGGGCCCAAGCTGGTGCGGCGGATCTCACTCGACGCCGGCGGGCTCCGCCTCGAGCTGCGTCGCTCCGGCGCGGGTGTCGAGACGCGATGGTTGCGACTCTCGGGCGGGATCGTCCTCAAGAGCGAGACCATCGACACCGACGCGTGGCTGACCGCGCTTGGGCACGCGCTGGCGGCCCAGGCCAGACGCAGTGAGATAACCAGACGGGCGCTGGAGCGCCTGCTCAACGGATAGGAGAGAGATGGGTTTCCTCAAGCGCGACGACGGCGAGCCAGAGGCCCGGCGCCAGGCAAAGGTCGAACAAGCCGCTGCGACCGAGGAGGCGCCGCAGCCAGCGACCTATGAGGCGGGCTCGCTTGCCGGAATCCCCGACTCCGGCCTGGAGCGGATCGCTCGCATGAAGCAGGAGGTGGCGCGCGGTTTCTTCACCAGCGACCTGTCGGTGAACGAGTTCCTGCTCGTCAAGCAGTCCGGGTTTGAGCCGCTGGGATTGGTGCTCGGTAGCTCGATCTACCACATCGGCTTTCAGCAGTCGATGTGGAACCAGAACCAGGAGATGGGGGTTCTCACCCAGGCCATGTACCACGCGCGCGAGCTCGCCATGACCCGCATGGAGGAGGAGGCCGACGCGCTCGGCGCCGACGGTGTGGTCGGCGTGCGCCTCGACATCGGACGCTACGACTGGGGTGCCGACCTGGCCGAATTCATCGCGGTGGGGACGGCGGTCAAACACGCCGGCGGTGAGCTTCACCGAGCCCCGAACGGGCGTCCGTTCACGTCGGACATGAGCGGGCAGGAGTTCGCCACGCTGCTGCGCGCCGGCTACCGGCCGGCCGGGCTGGTGATGGGCAACTGCGTCTACCACGTGGCTCGCCAGGGGATGCTTCAGTCGCTGCGCCAGATCGGGCGCAACGTCGAGATGCCGAACTTCACCCAGGCCCTGTACGAGGCGCGCGAGCTGGCCATGGAGCGGATGCAGAACGAAGCCGACGAGCTGCAATCCGAGGGAATCGTCGGCGCGCGGATCATCGAGCGCAGCCACGGCTGGGGGTCGCACGTGATCGAGTTCTTCGCGATCGGGACCGCCGTCGTCTCCACCAGCCCCGACCACCAGATCGACAAGCCGGCGCTGGTCTTGCCGCTGCAGGGCTGAGCCGCACTCGTCGGGCAGCGAAGCCCCTTGAAACGCTTATAGCCGTAACGGGCTGCAAGCCGGGTCTTGACAGGCTAATACGTGTAAGTGTAGACTTACCGTAAGTGAGGACTTACGAGGCAGCTCTGACCGCGCTCGGCGACTCCACCCGCCGCCGCATCTTCGAGCGGATCGCCGAGCAGCCGCAGTGCGTGAATGACCTGGCCGCAGGGCTGCCGGTCAGCCGCCCGGCGGTCTCTCAGCATCTCAGGATCCTCAAGGAGGCCCGCCTGGTATGCGACCGTCCCGCCGGCAGCCGCCGGATCTACGAGGTCGACCCGGCGGGGGTGCACGAGCTGCGCGCCTACCTCGACCAGTTCTGGAATGAAGCCTTGGCGGCGTTCAAGACAACCGCCGAACAACACGAACGGGAGAACAGATGAGCACCCAGTCGGCCACCACACCAGTTCATGCCTCGGTCATCGTCGAGGCCCCGATCGAGCGTGCCTTCTCGGTCTTCACCGACGACATCGGCAGCTGGTGGTCTTCAGACCACCACATCCTCGAATCCGAGCTGGCCGAGATGGTGTTCGAGCCCCGCGCCGGCGGCCATATCTACGACCGGGGTGTCGATGGAAGCGAATGCCGCTGGGCCCGGGTGCTGGTCTATGAGCCGCCCACGCGGGTGGTGTTCAGCTGGGACATCAACGCGCAGTGGAAGCTCGAGACCGATCCCGAGCGCACAAGCGAAGTCGAGGTCACGTTCGTGGCCGAGGGCCCTGAGCGCACCCGTGTCGAGCTCGAGCATCGCGGGCTCGAGCGTCACGGTCCGGGGTGGGAGAACATGCGCGATGCCGTCGGGTCTCCCGGCGGCTGGCCCCAAGGCCTGGAGGCGCTCGCGCAACGTCTCGCCTCCTGACGGGTATCGGTTAGCGATGGACGACGTCGAGCTCAAGCCGCAGCGCTATAAGGACGCGCGTCCCAAGGAGCACTTCGACCAGTTCCACGCGCTCGTGCGCTCGCGCGAGCCCGACGCCAAGGTCTATGAGGTCGTAAGGGTCACAACCGTGATGTACGCGATCACGGTCTTCCGGGCGCGGGGCATCGCCAGCGAGCGGGTCCCGGGCGGCCCGGTGATCCTGGCCCCCAACCACGCATCGTTCATGGATCACTTCTTCACCGGTGCCTTCATCCGGCGCCGGATCCAGTTCATGGCCAAATCGCAGCTGTTCAGCGGCGGCCTGGCCTCGTGGATCTTCAGCCACGGCGGCGTGTTCCCGGTCCGCCGCGGCTATCACGACGAGGAGGCGTTCGCGAGCGCCTACAAGATCCTCGAGCGGGGCGGCGCGATCGGGATGTACTGCGAAGGCGGCCGCTCGCGCACCGGCCGCCTCGCCGATCAGGCCAGACCGGGGATCGGGCGGCTGGCGCTTGAGTCCGGCGCCCCCGTGGTGCCGGTGGCGATCCTCGGCTCCCACCAGGTGCGCAACTGGAAGCGTCTGCAGTTTCCGCGCGTGACCGTCTGCTACGGCCAGCCGTTTCGGTTCGAGGCCGAGCCGCGGCCGAGCCGAGAGCGCCAGCAGGAGGCGGCCGATTACATCCTGGAGCGGATCCGCGAGCTTCACTCCGAGCTACAGCGAGGCGCTTACGCGCGAGCATCGCGGGCGGCCCGGGCGCGCAGCTTCATATCTGCTTCTTAGCGATCTCTCACCCATCTGCTACGCGCGGGGGGCAAGATCGCGATCATGACCCAAGCAGACGCGATCGCAATCAGGCGAGCACGTCATGCCCGAGTACGCACGATTCGCCGGCGCGTGGTGAGCGCCACCGTCGCGCTGTTCGTCGCCACCTGGCTGCTGATCACGGTGGTGCTCGTCACCGGGCACGATCCGGCTCTCGCCCGCTCGAGCGCCGCCCACGCGAGCGTGACGTCATCGGGGAGCGACGCCGGCTCGTCGGACTCGGAGGGCGGCTCGTCGGACTCGGAGGGCGGCTCGTCGGGCTCGAACGCCACCTCGTCGAGCACCGGCGGCAGCTCCTCTCCGACCGCTGTCACCTCGCGCCAGTCATGAACGCTCGCAGGGTGCAGCTCACCGTGCCCCGGGCGCCGGTCGAGTACTGCCACACGTTTCCGTGCTTCGGCGGGACCTGCACGGTGATCGCCGCCGACGCGCACTGTCCCCAGCGGGCCGCGCAGGCGGCCGCGAGCGCCATGCGCACGCTGCTCGGCTGGCATCGGCGCTTCTCGCGCTTTGACCCCGCGAGTGAGCTGATGCGGTTCAACGAGGACCCGCGCCCCGAGGTTGCGGTGAGTCCGATGCTCGGCCGGTTGATCGAGGTCGCGCGTGCCGCGTCGCGCAACACCGGCGGCCTCGTCGATGCGACCCTCGGGGCGCAGATTGTCCGCGCCGGGTACGAGTCCCACTTCGAGGGCCCGGGGGTCGGGCTGCGGGAGGCGCTGTCGCTCGCGCCGCCGCGGTCGCCCGCCGGCCCGAGCCCGGCCACCGATTGCGCCGAGATCGCGGTCGACCCGGCGGCGTCGGTGGCCAGGCGCAGGCTCGGCACGATCTTCGATCCGGGCGGGATCGCCAAGGGCGTGTTCGCCGACGAGCTGGCGGCAACGCTCGGTGGCCTGGATGCCTTCGCGATCGACTGCGCCGGCGACGTCAGGCTCGGTGGCCGCGCCGGAATCGTCCGCGAGGTCCACGTGGCAAGCCCGTTCGACGAGCGCGAGCTGCACACCTTCCGTCTCGCCGCCGGCGGGATCGCCACCAGCGGGATCGGGCGCCGCAGCTGGATCGACGGCGACGGCCGGCCGGCGCACCATCTGCTCGACCCCGGCACCGGGCGACCGGCGTTCACCGGCGTGGTGCAGGCCACGGCGCTCGCACCTACCGCGGCCGAGGCGGAGGTGCTCGCCAAGGCCGCCGTTCTCGGCGGCCCCGCCCGCGCCTCGGCCTGGCTCAGGCACGGCGGGATGTTCGTGCGCGACGACGGCAGCTACGAGGTGCTCGAGCCCACCGCCAAGGCCGCCGCCCCACGGGGCGGATGCGTCACGGCGACTCCGTCGCCCAGGGGACGATCACCGCGTCCTCATGCGGCGAGTCGCGCGCGACGACGTACTCGGCCGCCTCGGTTTCCGAGGTGTTGACAAGCACGTGGGTCTCGCGCGGGGGGACGTAGACCATGTCACCCGGCTCGAGCTCGAGCTCGTGGTCGAGCTTGTCGCCCCAGCGGACGAGCAGGCCGCCCGACAGCATGTAGACGGCGCTCTCGCATCCCTCGTGGTAGTGCGGCATCGAACGCGCGCCGGGCGGGACCCGAAACCGGCCC
Source organism: uncultured Solirubrobacterales bacterium (assembly GCA_963757015.1). Classification (GTDB taxonomy): domain Bacteria; phylum Actinomycetota; class Thermoleophilia; order Solirubrobacterales; family Solirubrobacteraceae; genus Palsa-465. The sequence goes on along the minus strand of CAVWQA010000005.1, from coordinate 66,564 downwards.
ATGTAGATGTTGTGCGCGTCCGCGGTCGTCTGGGAGATCTCCGCACCGCCCACCACTCCCCGAGGGACGGCTCGATCCTCGCCCGGCTTGATCACCCTCATCCCGCGCGAGTCTACTCGCGCTGGGGCACGTCATCCGGGCGAGTCTACTCGCGCTGTGGCACCTCGATCTGAAGTGGTGGCTGGGCCGCCGCCTCGTGGTCGACCTGCAGCGTGGTGTGGCTGACTCCGAAGCGCTCCTGGACGACCCGCTGCAGGCTGCGGCGGCGCTCGTGGCAGTCATCACCGGCGCGCACGACGACGTGAGCCGACAGCGCCGGGAAGCCGGAGGTGACCTCCCAGACATGAAGGTCATGGACCTCGACCACCCCCGGCTCGGCGGCGAGCTCGCGTCCGATCCGCTCGGGGTCGAGCCCAGCCGGGGCGGCCTCCATGAACACCCGGCCGGACGCCAGCAGCAGCCGGTAGGAAGCGTGCAGCAGGATCGCCGCGATCACCAGCGACGCGATCGCGTCGGCCCGCGAGAAGCCCGTGGTCAGGATCACGATCGCGGCCACCGCGGTGGCGATGAACCCATAGAGGTCGGTGATGATGTGGCGGTAGGAGCCCTCGACGTTGAGGCTGCGGCCGGCTCCGGATCCACGGGCCAGGATCCGCGCCGCCAGGAGGTTGACGGCGACGCCGGCGATGGCGACGATCAGGACCGGGCCACCGCGCACGTGCGGGGGCGAGATCAGCCGTGAGATCGCGTCGATCACGATCAGCACAGACAGCACCAGCAGCGTCACCCCGTTCGCCTGCGCGCTGAGGATCTCGGCCCGGCCCAGGCCATAGGTCATCGCGCCGCTGGCCGGGCGGCTGGCCAGGCGGGCGGCCACCAGCGCGATCGCGAGCGCGACCGCGTCGGTCAGCATGTGCGCGGCGTCCGAGAGCAGCGCCAGGGACCTGGCCAGCACCCCGACCGTGACCTCGGCGAGCATGAAGGCCACGATCAGAATCAGCGCCGTTTTGAGAGCCCCGCGCTCGGCAGAGCGACTCGGCGTGTGGGAGTGGGCGTGATCTTGGGCCATCGCCTGCGCTGCGCGCTTAGTTGACCGACGGGTCCGTGGGCATCCTCGCCACGAGCTTGTAGCTGCCTCCCTTGCGGGTCAGAACCGTCTCCCACAGCGCCAGCGGATCCTCGGCGAAGGCATCCTCGGGAAGGGCCGGATCGAGGATCCAATCGCCACGCTCGAGCTCTGCGTCGAGCTGGCCGGGACCCCAGCCGGCATGGCCCACGAACCCGCGGCTGCGCCGCACCTGGGGCGGCTCCTGCACCGACGCGCTGGTGGCCAGCACGCCGATGTCGTCGAAGGCGATCAAGGCCGCATCGGTGGCGTCCTCAAACTCGGCCAGCACAATCAGCGCCGACGGCTGCACCGGCCCACCGATGAACAGCGGATCGTCGAGGTCGAGCAAGTCCTCGAGCTCGGCCACGGCTTCGCCGACGCTGGTCTGGGACGGACGGTTGAGGACCAGACCAAGCGCACCCTCGTCACTGTGCTCGATCACGAGCACCACGGTCCTGAAGAAATTGGCGTCCACGAGGCCCGGGCCGGCGATCAGCAGCTGCCCTCGCGTGGAGTCCATGCCTGGCGAGCGTAGCTGACGGCCCCGCGCCACACGACGGCGCGCGCCTCCGTCCGCGCGCGGCTCCGAGCCGAGCTCAGCCTGCCTCGGAACGAGGGGCGGTCAGGCCTTGGCGGATTCGAGGCGCCGTGTCGGGCTCGTCGCCGTTGGCGCCGCCGTCGAGCGTGCTCAGGCCGTCGTCGACCTCGACGTTCTCGGCCTGGAGCTCGAGCCCGGAGGCATCGCCGACGAGCTCGAGCAGGGCCGCGAAGTCGACGTCGTTGCCGCTGATTCCCATCAGCCCCTGGACGATCTGCTCGGTCACCGCCGCCAGCGGCATCGACACGTTCAGCTCGCGGGCGGCTTCGAAGCCCAGATGGAAGTCCTTGAGCAGCAGTTCCGGAGTGAAGGTGGGAGTGAAGTCGAGGTTGACGTACGCCGGGGTCTTGTAGCGGGTGAAGGTCGATCCCATCACGCTGTCGTTGAGGAACTCGAGGAAGTCGGCGCGGGCGATCCCACCCTTCTCGGCCAGGACCGTGACCTCGGCCATGCACTGCGCAACCACGCCGAGCATCAGGTTGTGGCAGATCTTGACAAGCCGGGCGCGTTCGCCCTCCCCGACGTAGATGACGCTCCGGCCAAGCAGCTCGAGGTAGGGACGGGCGCGCTCCCACGCGTCGCGGGGGCCGGAGGTGACGATCGTCAGCCGTCCGCTCGCGGCGACCTTGGGGTTGCCGCTGACCGGCGCCGCCAGCATTTCGGTGCCCCGGGCCTTGGCGGAGGCGCGAATCTGCTCCGCCGCGTTCGGTGAGATCGTGGTCGAGTCGACGATCAGCCCGGGTGTGACGTCACTGCGCGACAAAAGACCGGCGTCGCCCCTGACGATCTCCTCGACGTCGCCGGTGCCGGCCACCATCGTGAACACGATGTCTCGATCGGCCAGCTCAGCGGGGGAGCTCACGACGGTGGCGCCGAGCTCCTCCAGCGCGGCCGCCTTCTCGCGAGTCCGGTTGTAGACGCCGACGTCGTGGCCGGCGGCGAGGAGCCTGGTGACGAGGGCGCGTCCCATGCGCCCCACGCCAACCCACCCGAGGCGTATCACCTCATCGGCCGCCAATCTTCCTCCAGGCCCTCCCGCTTGCAATCGATTGCAGCAATGTACCCAACCGCCTGTGGCCTGTCAAGATCGGGACTCAGGAACGCCACAGCCACTTCGGCAATCGTTTGCAACACAGAGAGAGGGGAACGATGGGTTTGCACAGCTACGGCGCCATGGGCGTCGATTGGGAGGAGCGGGTCCGCTACGACCGGCTCCGCGAGGAACGCCTGGCGCGCATCAAGGCAGTGCTGGCCGAGTCCGAACTGGGCGCGCTGTTGTGCTTCGACATGGGGAACATCCGCTACGTGACGGCCACCCACATCGGCACCTGGGCGGCCGACAAGCTCAACCGCTTCTGCCTGCTGGCGCAGGGCGATGAGCCGATCATGTGGGACTTCGGCTCCGCGGCACGACACCACCAGCTCTACAACCCGTGGCTGGGTGACGGCCGCTCACGGGCTGGCATATCGACGCTGCGCGGCGCGATGTCGCCGGAGTCCGGCCGCGCCGAGGACGTTGCCCGCAAGATCCGCGTCGAGCTCGAGCAGCGAGGTCTGCTCGGCGAGCCGGTCGGGATCGATGCCATCGAGCCCCAGGTCCTGTTCGCGCTGCAGAACGAGGGCATCCAGGTGGCGGACGGTCAGCAGCTGATGCAGCAGGCGCGCGTGATCAAGACCCGCGACGAGATCACGCTCCTGAACATGGCCTGCTCGATGGTCGACGCCGCCTATGAGGAGCTCTACCGGACGATGCGGGCCGGGATCCGCGAGAACGAGTGCGTGGCGCTGGTCAACCGGGTTTTGTACGAGATGGGCTCGGAGTTCGTCGAGGGTGTGAACGCCATCTCCGGCGAGCGTTGCAGTCCGCATCCGCACGTGTTCACAGACCGCGCATTGCGTCCCGGCGACCCGGCCTACTTCGACATCCTGCACAGCTACATGGGCTACCGCACCTGCTACTACCGCACGTTCGCGGTGGCCAGCGCGTCGCGGGCGCTGGTCGACGCCTACAAGCGCTGCCGTTATTACCTCGACGCCGCCATCGACCTGATCAGGCCCGGGGCGACAACCGGCGAAGTCGCTGCGATCTGGCCGGCGGCCCCGGAGTTCGGGTTCCCGGATGAGGAGGCGGCGTTCGCCCTGCAGTTCGGGCACGGGGTCGGGCTGTCGATCTGGGAGAAGCCGATCTTCAGCCGCCTTGTGTCCCTCGATCACCCCGAGGAGATCCAAGCAGGCATGGTGTTCGCGCTCGAGACCTTCTGGCCGGCGAGCGACGGCTGGTCGGCGGCCCGGATCGAGGAGCAGCTGGTCGTGACCCAGGACGGCTGCGAGGTCATCACCCGCTTCCCGGCCGAGGACCTGGTGATTGCGGGCAGCCCCTACTTCACGCCGGGTGGTCGCCTGCCTCTGGAGCGCGACCCGCAGTCGAACCTCAACACCGAGCTCGATGCCGACGCCAGGGAGGCGGTTCCCGGGACCCGCGACGCTGCTAGCCCGGCTGTGGGCGGGCGGGCGCTGTGATTGCGACCATCCCGGCTGTTGCCGGGCGGCCGCTTGGACCCCCGCTTGGCCGCGGCAACGCCCTGACAGCGGCGCAGCGGCGGAGGTCGGCCGGGCCGGGCTCTGCTCAGCCGAGCTGCTCGCGCATCCAGTCCGCGACGAGCGGACGGTACTTGAACGGGATGTTGTTGCAGACGTGGCTCCCGTCCTCGTAGAGGTGCCATTCACTGTGCGGGGCCTCGTCGGAGATCCGCTTGGTCTGCTCCCACGGCACCACCCGGTCGAGCTTGCCGGTGACGACCAGGCAGGGCTGCTCGATCCGTTCCGCCACGCCCTCGAGGTTCATCTCCTCGGCGCGCGCCAGCCCCTGGGCTTCGTTGTCCGAGCCGCTGTAGTGCATGAACGCCTCGCGCGAGAGCGCGGGCATCACGTGCCACCAGGCGGCGGCGGAGTAGAGCCCGCTGACGCCGGCCACGGCCTTGATCCGAGGCTCGAACGCGGCGCTGCGCGCGGCGTAGTACCCCCCGAGGCTGACGCCGGTCGCGCCAATGCGCTCGAGATCGAGCCCGGGCCGACCCCCGAGCACGTCCAGCGCGGCGGCCACGGCGACCTCGTAGTCGGCCCGGATCGGCATCGTGAACCCCGTCTCGCCCTGGCCGGGACCGTCGAGCGACAGGGTCGCCATGCCGCGGCGTAGGAAAATCGACTCCCAGATGAAGAACTCCTCCTTGGTCGAATCGAGACCTGGGATCAGGATCACGAGCGGGGCCGGGCCGCTGATGTCGGGCCGGCGCAGGTTGGCGACCACCCTGCCGGTGCCGAGCGGCGCCTGGACGCGCTCGGCGGTTGGATCGAGCAGGGCATGGGCCGCGGTCAGCGCCTGCACCGCGGCGAGGGTATTGCGGCGATTACGTTCAGGGTCCAGCACCCAGACGAACTTCGAGAAGTGATAGCTCACGGCCGCGCGCAGATATGCCTCGCCGGCGGTCTGCTGCCTACCCAGCTCGCTCGCCTGCTCGGCAAGCCTTACGTGCCGCTGCGCCGTGTCAGTCCAGGCGTCGAGCCATTGTTCCCAGCGGGAGATCGAATTCGTGGTGCGCACGAAGTCGTTGTAGTCAATCCCGTTGGCGATCAAGCGAGGCGCCCAGTTCTCGACCGCGGCTTGCAGGCGTTCGTCAGCCATCGCCCTCAGCTCCGCGCCCGGACACCGAGCTCGGGCTCGCCTCCGGCTCGGCCCGCCCGAGGCGGCCCCGTGGTGCGTTGGTCGAGCCCCGGATGATCAGCTGCGGTTCGAGCAGGATCTCGCGAGCCGTCTCGGTACCGTCGGTCAACCGGTCGAGCAGGAGATCGGCGGCGACCGTCCCGATCTCGCGCTGCGGTACACGCACGGTGGTGAGCGGCGGACGGAGCCGGTCGACGAACGGCATGTCGTTGAAGCCGACGATTGACACATCCTCCGGGCAGCTGAGCCCATGGGCCTCGAGCGTGTCGTAGCAGCCGAGCGCCAGGCGGTCGTTCGCGGCCACGATCGCGCTGATGCTCGGCTCCTGGGCGAGCAGCTCTTGGCACGCGCGGGCGCCCTCGTGCTCGGTGAACGCAGTGGAAAAGCTGATCCGTTCAGGCGGAGCCTCGAGGTCGGCGGCCCGCATCGCCTCGAGGAAGCCGAGATGCCGGCGATGGCCGGTGGAGACGTTCTGCGGGCCGCCGACATGCCCGATCCGCCGATGGCCGAGGGCTACGACATGGTCGACGGCCAGCTGGATCCCCTGACGATCGTCGATGGTGACCGCCGGGAGCGAGCCGTCTTCGAGGCTGCGGTTGACGAGCACAACCGGGGTGCCGCCGGCCGCCACCTCGGCCAGCAGGTCGACGTGGAGGCGAGCCGTGGCCGCGATGAACCCGTCCACCTGACGGGCGCGAAGTGCCTCGACGTGGCTGCGCTCTCGCTCGGGGTCGTTGTCAGTATTGACGGTCAGCAACGTGTAGCCCGCGTCGGTGAGCCGGTCTTCGATCCCGCGCATGATCGGCGGAAACAGCGGGTTGGTGAGGTCCGGGATCAGGACACCGACCGTGAACGAGCGGTTGGTCTTCAGTCCACGCGCGATCGGATTGGGCCGGTAGCCGAGCTCCGCGGCGGCGCGAATCACCCGCTCGGCCGTCTCCGGGTTGACAAGCGCGCGGGTCTGCTCGTTGAGGGCCCTCGAGACGGTGCCGGGATGAACATCGGCGAGGCGAGCGACGTCCCGGATCGTCACGGATGTCCCCATCGCACAATTATGCAGTCGTTTGCCGCTTCATCGGGGCGTGGGCGCTGACCGCTTCACCGCGTCTCCGGTGAAGCGGCTTCACCGAGTCTCCGGTGCGATCGCCCCGCCGAGGTACAGGGCGCCGATCTCGGGGTGTTCGAGCACCTCGCGCCCGGAGCCCGTCAAGCGGACCATGCCGTTTTCGAGCACCACCCCGTGCGAGCTCAACTTCAGCCCGGCGCGGGCATTCTGCTCGACGAGCAGGATCGTCTTGCCCTCGCGGTTCATCAGCTCGATCATCTCGAACACCATCCGTCGCGTCGGCGGGTCCAGGCCCATCGAGGGCTCGTCGAGCATGATCAGTGCCGGGTCGAGCATCAGGCAGCGGGCGAACTCGACCAGTCGCTGCTGGCCGCCCGAGAGACTCCCCGCCTTCTCGTGGGCCCGGTCGTAGACGATCGGATAGAGCTCGTGGACCGCTTTGAGCCGCTGGCGCACGAGCTTTGCGTCCGACAGGGTGAAGGCACCCATCTCCACGTTCTCGCGCACGGTCATTTCTGAAAACAGGCTGTGGGCCTGGGGGACCTGCGAAATCCCTAGCTCCAGGATCTGTCTGGGCGTCCGGCCCGAGACGACCTGCTCGTCGAGCCGGATCTCCCCCTGCCGCGTGCGCAGCAGACCGCTGATCGTGGCCAGTAGCGTCGACTTGCCGGCGCCGTTGGGCCCGACGACGCAGGTGATGCCTCCCCGCGGCACCTCGAGCGACACCTGTTTGAGGATGTCGCCGCCGCCGTAGCCGGCGCTGACCCCGCGCACGCTGAGCAGCGCCCGGTGGTTGCCCAGCCGCTGGCCTCGCGACGCCGCCACCGGCGTCACCGAGACGCGGGGCTTGCGCGAGGCGTCGCGGGCGCCCTGGTTTTCGGTCAGCGGGTCGGGCCGCCCACCGAGGTAGGCGTCGAGCACGGCCGGGTCCGAGCGCACCTCCGCGGGCGTTCCCGAAACGAGCGTGGTGCCCTGGCTGAGGACGGTTATCCGCGCGCACAGGCCCATCACGAACTCCATGTTGTGCTCGACGACGAGGATCGTCTTGCCGGCCCTGTTGAGGTCGGTGATGCGGTCGCCGAGGTGCGTGATCAGGGTCGGGTTGACGCCGCCGGCCGGTTCGTCGAGCAGCAGGATGGCCGGGTCGGCCACCAGCAGCGAGGCGAGCTCGAGGAGCTTGCGCTGCCCGTAGGACAGATTCCCCGCGGGCTCGTGGGCCAGCCTGGCGATGCCGACGAAGTCCAGCAATTCCATCGCGTGGCGCTTCTCGCTCGCCGAACCCGCCAGGCGCAGCACCCCGCGCAGCCAGCTCTCCTGGCGCTGGGTGGCGACGAGCATGTTCTCGAGCACCGACAGGCGCAAGAACAGCCGGGTGAGCTGGAAGGTGCGTCCGATCCCGAGCTTGAACACCCGATCGGGCGGGGCATTGGTGATCTCGGTGCCGTTGAAGTGAACCGCTCCCTGCTGGATGCGCTCATAGCCGGTGATCACGTTGAACAGCGTCGTCTTGCCCGACCCGTTGGGCCCGATCAGTCCGTTGATCGCCCCCGCCTGCACCTCGAGATCGCATTGCGAGAGGGCATGGATCCCCCCGAAGGACTTCGACACCGACTTGACCTCGATCGCCCTGTCCATCACACCGCCCCCGGTACGCGGCCGCCCACCGCCGCCTCGCGCTCTTCCATGCTCTTGCGGGCCGCCCGCACACCGAGCCGTTGCCAGAGCTGGCCGAGTCCGGGGATGACCCCCTGCGGGAGCAGCAGGATGACGGCCAGGAACAGGACCCCATAGGCGATCAGGTAGGTAGCGCTGCTCGAGAAGGTCTGCGTCAGGTACTGCTGCAGGGACTCGAGCACGAGCGCGCCCAGCAGCGGTCCGGAGATCGTGCCCAGGCCGCCGAAGAACGCCATCAGCGCGATCGAGAGGTCAAACAGCGGGTCGAAGGCGAACTGGGGAAAGATCTGGCCGACGAAGTAGAAGTACAGACCACCGACCATTCCGATCGGAAACGCGGAGATCACGAACGCGGTGAGCTTCACGCGGCGGGTCTTGACCCCGAGTCCCAGCGCGCGATCCTCGTCGTCGCGGATGGCCAGCAGCTGGAGCCCGAAACGCGAGCGGCGGACGGCCCACGAGACGAGCACGGTCAGGACCAGGATCACCAGCGCCACGTAGTAGAACGGCTGGTTGTAGCTGGACGCCGCAAAGGGGGCGAACGGGAAGAACAGCCCCGAGGTGCCGCCGGTGAAGGCGAGGTTGACGGCGGCCAGCTGGAAGATGAAGAAGATCGCGATCGTGACCACCACGAAGGTGTGCCGGCGCGTGCGCAGCGCGATCAGGCCGACCGGGATGGCGACCAAAGCGGCCACGAGCCCGCCGAACGGCAGCAGGATGAACACCGGCCAGCCCCCGGCAACGTGCCAATCGCGCGCGGCCAGCGCGACCGCGTAGCCGCCGCTGCCGAAGAACACGGCGTGACCGAGGGCGAGATAGCCGCTGTAGCCGCTGAAGATGTTCCAGCTCGAGGCGGCGACCATGAAGATCAGCGTGAAGACCGCGATCGAGGTCGCGGTCGGGTCGGTCACCGCGAGCGGGAAGCCGGCGAACACGGCCACCGCGATCGCCAGCGCCAGCGCGGCCAGCACGCGAACCAGGACGGTCCGGTGAGCCTCGGCGCCGCCCGGCGCCCTGAGGCCGTTGCCCCGGAGCGCGCCGCTCATTGGACGCGCGTTGCCGTTTTACCGAAGAGCCCCTGGGGCCTGACTGACAGCACCACGACCAGCGCGGCGAAGAACACCACCGGCGCCCACGTCGGCGACCACGCCACCGAGACCACGTCGTAGATCACGAGCATGAAGACCGCCGCTCCCATCGCCCCCCCAATCGAGCCCATACCGCCAAGGATCACGATCGCCAGCAGCCGCGAGATCAGGTCGTAGCCGCTGTTGGGGTTGAACGAGTTGGTCGCTCCGAAGACCATCCCGCCGATGGCGGTGACCGACACGCCGATCCCCACCGAGATCGCGCGCACCCGGTTGACCTCGATCCCGATCAGGTCCGCGGCGGTGCGGTTCTGCAGCGAGGCCCGGACGGCGCGGCCGAACTTGGTCCGGTAGAGCACGACATAGAGGACGGCCAGCACCGCGACGGCCAGCCCGAAGCCGATCAGATAGATGTACGGGAGGTAGAAGCCGAGCAGGTGGACCGAGCTGTTGACGTAGGAGGCCTGGAGCTGCTGGTAGTCGACCCCGAAGATCGCGGTCAGGATCCCCTCGATCACGATCGCCACCGCGTAGGTGACCAGCACCGACATGGCCGTGCGGTCCTGCTCGCGCAGCCGCCGCATGAAGCAGAACTCGATCGCCACCCCGAGCAGGAACATGGCCGGCACGGTGATGAGCAGCCCGGGGAGGAGGCCGATTCCCAGATGGACGGACAGCGCGTAGCTGAGGTAGGCGCCGAGCACGACCATCACGCCCTGGGCGATGTTGATGATGTCCATGACGCCGAAGATCAGCGTCAGCCCCGCCGCCATCAGGGCATACACGCCACCGGTGAGGATGCCGTCGACGATCGCCTGCAGCAGAGCGGTTGACGACATTCCGTGACGCTACCCCTTCCAGGCGGGCTTCGGGAACTGGGGCGCGTGGGAGCCGGCAACCGAGGTCGGGATCGACTGCACCAGGGCGCCGTTCTGCCACTGGAAGGTGAGTGTCTTCTGAGCCAGGTTCTCGCCCAGCGAATCGAACTTCACCGGGCCCTGGACGCTGTTGAGGGTCGCGCCGCTGTGGAGGTAGTTGATGATCTTCTGCTGGTCGAAGCCATGCGTCGCCTGCACCGCCTGGGCCAGCACCTGTCCCACCGAGTAGGCCTCGGCGACGTCGGCGTTGACGTCTGAGGGGGTGCCGCCGTACTTGGCGATGTACTCCCGGACCATCTTCTGACTGTCGGTCTTCTTGAAGCCGCCGAACCATCCGTTGGGGACGAAGATCCCGTTCTCGTTGCCGGCGCCTACGGCCTTGACGAACTGGGCGCCCTGGTCGGGGCCGGCGGTGGCGATGAACGCCTTGGGATTGAAGTGCTGCTGGATGAAGGCGTGAACGAAGGCCGACACGGTCGGGACGTCGACCGAGCCGAGCACGACGAGGTCGGCGTGCGTGGAGGCGACCTGGCTGGCGATCGGCGTGTAGTCGGCGACCTCGGCCGGGAACACCTTGGAGAGAACGGTCTTCACCCCCGCCGACTGCAGGATCTTCTGTGCCACCGGGATCTGGGGCTGGGTGAACGGGTCGTTCACGGTCGCATAGGCGGCGGTCTTGGGCCGCTGTGAGGCGGGCAGGGAAGCCACCCACTGGGCAAAGGTGACGAGGTTGTCCTTGACCGGAATGGAGACGTCGTAGACGTTGTGCAGGCCCTCGCCGAACACGCTCGGAGCGCCGCCAGCGCCCTCCACGAATGCGTATCCGTAGCGCGCCGCCACGCGAGCCGCGGGGCCGGTGAGCAGGCTCGAGAACGGTCCGAACACGAGCTGGTCATGATCTGAGCCGATCAGCTTCTGGTAGTTGGTGACAACCTGAGCCGGGCTCGAGGAGTCAGACACGACGCTGAGCTTTATCGGGTGCCCGAGCAGCCCGCCGGCGCGGTTCTGGTCGGCCACCCACAGCTTGTAGCCGCGCTCGAACGCCTGTCCGTCGGCGGCGAAGTCGCCCGACAGCGACAGCGATGTTCCGACCGTGATCGGCGACTTCGAGCTCGAGCTCGCGCCGCCGGTGGCGCTGCTGCTGCTCGAGCTCCCGCAGGCCGCGAGCACGCCGCCGGCACCGAGCGCCAGCACGGTCGTCAAAAGGCACTTCGCAAGGGTCGCACTCCTCCTCATTTCCTTCCCCTCCGCTCCGGGCAGGCACGACACAGCCAGGGGTCGTATCTGCAATCGTTTGCAGGCAGCTGCAACATACCGTCCAGCTATTTGACTGTCAACGGCAACCGCGTGCGGTTAGCACAGCGTCAATGTTCGGCGCGCCGCGGCGGCTGGCTAGAGACCGTACGAGCGCCCGATCACATCGAGCATGATCTCATCGGTCCCCGCGCCGATCCGGTTCAGGCGCAGGTCGCGCCAGGAGCGCTCGATCCCGTACTCCTGCATGTAGCCCGCGCCGCCGTGGATCTGGATGCACTCGTCGGCGACCTCGACCGCGATCCGCGCGCAGTAGAGCTTGGCCATCGTGATCTCGCGCACCGGATACTCGCCGTTCTGAAAGCGCCAGGCGGTCGTGTAGACCATCTGACGTGCGGTCTCGATCTTGGTCGCCATCTCGGCGAACTTGTGGCGGATGACCTGGAAGTGACCGATTGAGCGGCCGAACGCCTTGCGCTCCTTGGCGTACTGGAGCGTGCGGTCGAACACGTGCTGGGCGCCGGCCACGGCGCCCGCGGCCCCGATCAGCCGCTCGCCCTGGAGCTCCCACATGATGTGGTAGAAGCCCTTGCCCGCGGTTCCCAGCACGGCGGACTCGGGGACGCGAACGTCCTGGAAGGCCAGCAGCGCCGTATCGGACGCGTGCATGCCGAGCTTCTTCAGCCGCTTTTCGCGGATCACGCCGGGCGTGTCCATCGGGACCAGGAACAGCGTGAACCCGTCGTAGCCTTTGTCGGGATCGGTCTTGGTCACGAGCACGATCGCGTGCGCGCGGTGGCCGTTGGTGATGTAGGTCTTGGACCCGTTGATCACGTACTCGCCGGTGGCCTCGTCGCGGACCGCGCGGGTCTTGATCCCGGACACATCGGAGCCGGCGTCGGGCTCGGTGATCCCGAGGCAGAGGATCGCCGTGCCCTTGATGGCCGGCGCCGCCCACTGCTGCTTTTGCTCCTCGGTCCCGAAGGCGAGGATCGGCGGTATGGCCATGTCAGTCTGGACCGCGATCCCCATAGCCAGCCCACCGCACTGGGCGTGGGCCATCTCCTCGGCCAGCACCAGGCTCGTGTAGTAGTCGCCGCCCTGGCCGCCGTAGCGCTCGGGCTTGTCGAGTCCCAACAGGCCGAGCTCGCCCATGCGGGTGAAGACCCAGTCGGGGAACGTCTCCTGCTCCCACTCCTCGGCGTGCGGCTGGAGCTCTGAGATCACGAAGCGGCGGATCGACTCGCGCAGCTGCTGGTGCTCGTCGGTGAAGATGAAGTGCTTGCGCTCGGCGGCGAAATCGGGCTTGATGACGTCTGCGATGGCCATCACAACGGGCCTCCTGGGGTAGGTCTGGTGCAGACGCTACCGAGCCTCGGTGTCTAACCGGAACATATGGCCGGTTAGACACCGAGGTGCGGCGTAGCCTTCGACGCTGATGGCATATGAAACGCTTCGCTACACCGTCGCGCCGACGGGCGTCGCAACGGTTGCGCTCGATCAACCGCAAACCCGCAACGCGCTCTCCGACCAGCTCCTGTCGGAGCTGATCGCGGCGCTGGAGCAGGCCCGCGACGACCCGCAGGTCCGGTGCGTGGTGTTGACCTCGACTCATGACCGCGTCTTCTCCAGCGGCGCCGACCTGGGCGGCTTTGCCGCCGACGCCGCGCTCGTGCACAAGCATTTCGCCACCGAGCGCTTCCCGCGCGTGTTCCGGCTGCTGGGAGAGCTCGGCAAGCCGTCGATCTGCGCCGCCAACGGCCACGTGCTCGCCGGCGCGCTCGGCCTGGCGCTGGCCTGCGACCTGATCATCGCCAAGGAGGGAGCGCGGTTCGGGACGCCCGAGATCAACGTCGGGGTGTTCCCGTTCATGATCATGGCCCTGATCTACCGCAACGTCCCGCGCAAGAAGACCGCCGAGCTGATGCTGCTCGGCGAGCAGATCTCGGCCGCCGAGGCCGAGCGGATCGGGATCGTCAACCGCGTCGCCCCGGCCGGCGAGTTCGAGGCGCTCGTCGACGAATGGTCGCGCAAGCTGGCCGCCAAGTCGCCGGCGCTGATGAAGCTCGGCAAGGATGCAATCTTTCGCCAGCAGGACATGGGCTACGCCGACGCGGTCGACTACCTGCGCTCCCAGCTCACGATCGCCTTCTCCACCGACGACATCCAGGAGGGAGTCAAGGCCTTCTTCGAGAAGCGCGAACCGGAATGGAAGGGACGCTGAAGGGCCGCCATTCCAGGACCGGGCTGTCTTGAGTGAGGTATCGTCCGGAGGGCAAATCCGGCCGTGACATCAGGGCTCCGGGGCCAGCGATCCGCCCCGGGATCGAGGACGAGAGAGAGGGACAAGCCAATGTCGACGCAGTGCATCGTTGCCGGCACCGACGGCTCGGCGACCGCCGAAATGGCCGTAGACCATGCCGGCAAGCTGGCGCTGGCGCTGGGCGCGACCGTGCACGTCGTCAACGCGTACCGGGACACAACCGCCGCTTCCTGGATGGCCGCCGCGGGCGGGTTCCCGGTGGGCGAGCCGATCAGCGACGAGGATGCCCGGATCCAGGCCGAGCAGATCGTCACCCGCGCCCGCGACCGACTGATCTCGCTGGGCGTCGAGGCCCACGCGCACGTGTGCGCCGGCGATCCCGCGGAGGCGCTGATGACCGTCGCCGAGGATCAGAACGCCGAGATGATCGTCGTCGGAAACCGCGGCATGAGCGGCGCGAGGCGAGTCCTCGGGTCGGTGCCCAACAGCGTCTCGCACCATGCCAAGTGCGGGGTGCTGATCGTTCCGACAACCTGATCGCGCGTTCTTTGGCCACAGACGCCCCTCCCTCGAGCCTCCTGCGCCCCCTAGCCGCAGATCTCCAGGCCCGGCGGGAGAAGGTCAAGCAAGGCGGGGGCGCGGAGAAGATCGCCGCCCAGCACGCCGCCGACAAGCTCACCGCCCGTGAGCGCCTCGCGCTGCTGATCGACGAGGGTACGTTCGTGGAGCTCGGAATCCACGGCCGGCCGCACTTCTCCCAGCGAGCCATGGAGGGCCGGGAGGCCCCCGCCGACGGGGTGATCACCGGCTACGGCAAGGTCGACGGGCGGCTGACGGCGGTCGCCGCCTACGACTTCACGGTGATGGCCGGCTCGATGGGAATGACCGGCGAGCTCAAGGTCACGCGCCTGCGCGAGCTCGCGCTGACCAAGCGGATCCCGTTCGTGTGGCTGCTGGACTCGGCCGGGGCCCGGATTCAGGAGGCCGTGGGCTCGCTGTTCGCGGGCACCGGGCACCTGTTCCGCGAAGAGGTGATCAACTCCGGGGTGATCCCGCAGGTGGCGGCGCTGATGGGCCCGTGCGCCGCCGGCACCGCCTACATCCCGGGGCTGGCCGACTTCGTGCCCATGGTTCGCGGGCGGGGATCGATGGCGCTGGCGGGGCCGCACCTGGTTCGGGCGGCGGTCGGTGAGGACGTCACCCAGGAGGAGCTCGGGGGCTCGCGCGTCCATTGCCGCAAGTCCGGGGTCGGCGATCTCGAGGTCGCCGATGACCGCGAGTGCATCGAGGCGATCAAGCAGTACCTGAGCTTCTTTCCCCCCAACTGCGAGCAGCCGGCTCCGATCAAGCCAAGCGACGACCCGATCGACCGCGCCGACGAGCAGCTGCTCGACGTGCTCCCGGACTCAAACCGCAAGCCGTACGACATGTACGAGGTGATCCGGCGGATCGTCGACGACGGCGTCTACTTCGAGCTCAAGCCCCAGTTCGCTAAGACGATCATCACCTGCCTGGCCAGGTTCGGCGGGCGCCCGGTCGGGATCGTGGCCAGCCAGCCCAAGCAACTGGGCGGGATCCTCGACAACGACGCGGCCGATAAGGCGGCGCGGTTCATCAACCTGGTCAACGCCTACGGGATTCCGCTCGTCTACCTGATGGACGTTCCCGGGTTCATGGTCGGGACCAAGGTCGAGCAGGCCGGCATCATCCGCCACGGCGCCAAGATGCTCTACGCCACCGCCAATGCCACCGTCCCCAAGATCACCGTCGTCCTGCGCAAGGCCTACGGGGCCGGCTACTACGTGATGTGCGGTCGTGCCTATGAGCCCGACCTGATCGTCGCCTGGCCCAGCGCCGAGATCAGCGTGATGGGCGCCGAAGGGGCGGTGGAGATCATCTTCCGCAAGCAGGTGCAGGAGGCCGAGGACCCCGAGGCCAAGCGCCGCGAGCTGATCGAGAACTTCCGCCAGATCATCGACGTCTACGTGGCCGCCGGCAACGACATGATCGACGACGTGATCGATCCGCGCGAGACCCGGCAGACGATCTGCCGCGCGCTCGAGATGTCGGCCGGCAAGCGCGTCGAGCGGCCGTTCAAGCGGTCGGGGGTCGTGCCGGTATGAGTGCTCTGGGGCGTCGCGCGTGAGCGTCGAGCCGGACGAACGAGGCCGCCGCCTTACAGGCGAGCCCCGGATGGCGAGCGGCGGCGAAGAGCCGAGTCCGGTCATCATCACCTGCGCGATCTCGGGCGCGATCGCCAACCGCGACCAGTGCCCGGCGATCCCCTACACGCCGGAGGAGTACGCCTCCGAGGCGCGGCGCATCGTCGACGAGGGCGGCGTCCACATCCACATCCACGCTCGCCGGCCCGACGGGACGCCCAGCTATGAGGTGGAGGACTTCCGCGCGATCCGCGACGCGATCGCCGAGGAGGTCGGCGAGGCGGCCATCATCAACTTCTCCACCGGCACCGTGGGTGTCCCGGTGGGCAAGCGGATCGCCTACCTCGAGGCCTGCCGCCCGGCCGTGGCCGCGCTCAACATGGGGTCGATGAACTACGCCAAGTACTCGCGCTCGCGCAAGGAGTTCGTGTTCAAGTTCGTGTTCGCGAACCCGTTCGAGGAGATCATCGAGCTGCTGGAGGCGATGCGCAGGCTCCACATCAAGCCCGAGCACGAGTGCTTCGATCTCGGGCACGTCGGTTCGCTGGCGCCGCTGGTCGACATGGGTCTGCTCCAGGCGCCGCTGCACGCGGACTTTGTCATGGGCGTCGTGGGTGGTGTGCCGGCCAGCGCCCGCAACCTGGCGGCGATGGCCGACAACCTGCCTGCCGGGCGCCACCACTGGGGCGTGATCGGCATCGGACGCGAGCAGTGGATGCTGGTCGCCGCGGCGCTCACGCTGGGCGGCTCGGTCCGGGTCGGACTCGAGGACAACTTCTATCTGCCCGACGGGGAGATGGCGCGCTCCAACGGTGATTTGGTGGCCAAGGCGCGCCAGATGACCGAGGATGCCGGGCGCAGAGCGGCCACGGTGGACGAGGCGCGCGAGCTGCTGGGTATCGAGCCGCGCGTAGCGGCGTGAGTGCGCTGCCACTGCAGGGCCTGACCGTGCTCGATCTGAGCAGGCTGCTGCCGGGGCCGTTCTGCTCGCTGCTGCTGGCCGATTTCGGCGCCGACGTGATCAAGGTCGAGGACATGGGGATGGGCGACTACGTCCGGTGGTCGGCGCCCTACTACGAGGGAGCCGACGAAACCGCGCGCAGCGCCCTGTTCCTCGCGCTCAACCGGGGCAAGCGCTCGGCGCGCATCAACCTCAAGTCGCCGCTCGGCCGGGAGGTGCTGCTGCGCCTGGCCGGTGAGGCCGACGTCCTGATCGAGTCCTTCAGACCGGGGGTCCTCGACCGCCTCGGGGTGGGTTACGAGCGACTGCGGGCACAGAACCCGGGGCTCGTCTACTGCGCGATCAGCGGCTACGGCCAGGACGGACCCAACCGCGACCGCTCCGGGCACGACATCAACTACCTGGGGCTCAACGGGCTCCTGGGCCTGACCGGCGAGCGCGACGGCCCCCCGGTGCAGTCGGCGGGCCAGATCGCCGACCTCGGGGGCGGCGCGTTGATGGCCGCGATCGGGATCCTCGTGGCCCTGCGCGAGCGCGAGCGCTCGGGCCAGGGCCAGCTGGTCGACTGCTCGATGTTCGACGGCTCGCTGGCGTGGCTGGCCATGGTGGCCGCGGAGGCGCTCGCCACCGCCCCCGCGCCGCGCCGCGGCGAGCTCGGACTCGCGGGCCGCTTGATCTGCTACCGCCCCTACCGGTGCGCCGACGGCTATGTCTCGCTCGGCGCCCTGGAGCCGAAGTTCTGGCAGTCCTGGTGCGAGGGGGTCGGGCGCCCGGACCTGATCGGCAGCCAGTTCGACGCGCCCGGATCCGAGACCCATCACACGGTGAGCGAGATCTTCGCCCAGCGCACCCGCGAGCAGTGGCGCGCGTTCGCCTCCGAGCACGATTGCTGCCTGGAGCCGATCCTCGACCTCGACGAGGTGTTGGACTCAGAGCTCGTGCGCGCGCGCGAGATGATCGTCTCGATCGACCAGCCGGGCGCGCAGACGCCGGTCCGGCAGCTGGGGGCCCCGATCAAGCTGAGCCGCACCCCCGCCCAGCCGGGGAGCCGGCCGGGGCCGGCGCTCGGTGAGCACACCGAAGAGGTCCTCGCGCGGGCCGGCTACAGCGAACACGAGATCGCCGCCCTGTACGAGGCGGGCGCCGTGGCGGGGGCGGGGGAGATGGTCCCGGGCTCGTTCATGGGAGGCTGACGTAGCGGCCGTAAGCGGGCAGGCTCGCGGCATGCGTCCCGGCCGCGAGGGATAGGCCGCGGCCGGGACGCCGAGGTGGTGGCTAGGCGGCTGACCCTGCGAGCCCGCGCTCGGGGTCGCCGTCGACCGGGATCGGGGCGGCCTCGGGCTGGCGCGCCTGCCGCGGCAGCAGCGGCGAGATGGCCAGCATCGCAGCCAGCAACCCGACCTGCCACCAGATCGCGTGGGTCAGCGCGGGGGCGAAGCCGTGGTGTCCGAGGACGCTGAAGAACACCGTCCCGAGTACGGCCACGCCGATTCCGCCGCCGAGCTGCTGGATCGCGTTCAGGACACCCGACGCCGACCCGGTCTCGGCATCGCTCACGGCCGAGATGATCGTGTCGAACACCGGCACGACGAACAGGCCCATGCCCATGCCGATCACCAGCAGCGGTCCGATCAGGGCCCAGGTCGAGGCGTGACCCGCCGAGGCCACGATCAGCGCCACAGCGACGTAGCCCGCCAGCGACACCACCCCGCCGACCTGGATCAGCGCCCGCCCCGAGGTCGTGGCCATCTTCTGCGCCGCGACCGGGGCCGTGATCGCGGTTCCGAGCGCGAACGGAGCCAGTGTGAGCCCGGCGTGGATCGCGCTGAAACCCTCGCCGAGCTGGAGGAACAGGGTGAGCGTGAGCATCGATCCCACCATCCCGGCGAAATAGAGCATCAGCACCAGCGCGCCGGCGGAGTAGCCGCGGTGGGCAAAGATGCTCGGCTCGACCAGCGGATCGAGACCGGCCCGCTTGCGCCGGCGCAGGTGGACCGCCAACAGGACGAACATGAGGATGCCGGCGCCGATCGAGGCATAGGTCCACGCGGGCCAGCCCCGCACCCGTCCCTCAATCAGCGGGTACACGATTGCCAGCGCCGCCACACCGGCGAGCACGGCGCCGCCCAGGTCGAGGCTCTGGGCATGCCGTCCCCGGGTGGCCGGCAGAAGGCTCGCCGCGCCGAGGACGGCCAATGTGCCCAGCGGGAGGTTGATCAGGAACACCAGACGCCAGCCCGAACCGAACAGGTTGAGCGCGATCAGACCGCCGCCGAGGATCGGACCGATCATCGCCGCCGAGCCCATCACCGGGCCAAACAGCCCAAAGGCCTTGGGCAGCTCGTCGGCCGGGAACACCTCGCGGATCACGCCCAGGCCCTGCGGGATCATCATCGCGCCGGCCAGACCCTGAACGAGCCGCGCGGCGATCAAGACCCCGGTTGTGGGGGCAAAGCCGCACACCGTCGAGGCCGCCGTGAAGCCGGCCGCGCCGATCAGGAACATCCGGCGGCGGCCGAACAGGTCTCCGAGCCGACCGCCGGTCAAAAGCCCGACTGCCAGCGCGAGGGCATAGCCGCCGACGATCCACTGCAGCGCCGTGGACGAGGCATGGAGGTCGTGGTGGATTGTCGGTGCGGCCACGTTGACGACCGTCCCATCGAGCAGGTCCATGCATTCGGCGGCGAGGATCACGAACAGGATCAGCCATCGCTTGGGGTGGGGGAGCTGCATTGCCGTCTCCTAGATTGTCTGGAACAATGGTCGATGATGGAGAACGTCATTCGCGAACGTTGTTCTCGAGTTCGAACAGTGTTCCATAACAATGTCCGCTCTGTCAAGTAAGGTCGCCTTCATGAGTTCGACCGAGCTTCCGCCCGTTCCCCGTCTGCCCTCGCGCACGACGCCGGTGAAGCGCCGCGCGCCTCGCGAGCGAACGCTGTCGCGGGAGACGATCGCCGCGGCCGCGCTCCAGATCGTCGACGACGAGGGGCTGGACGCGATGACCATGCGCCGCGTGGCCGAGGCGCTCGGCACCGGGGCGGCCTCGCTGTACGCGCACGTCGCCAGCAAGGAGGAGCTGGTCGAGCTGGTGGTCGAGCGGGTGATCGCCGAGATGGAGATTCCGGGCGAGCCGGACCCCGCGCACTGGCAGGATCAGCTCAAGGAGGCACTACGGGCGATGCGGGCAGCTTTTGCCGCGCACCGGGACCTGGCGCGGGCGTCGTTCGCGCGCATCCCGCTGGGTGAGAACGCGCTGCGCGGGATGGACTGGATGCTCGGCCTACTGCGGGCCGGCGGGCTGCCTGATCAGGTGGTCGCCTACGCTGCCGACCTGCTGCCGCTCTACGTGATGGCGGTGGCCTACGAGGAGGGGCTGTACGCCAACGAGCGCAACACGCCCGAGCAGATGGACGAGTACATCGCCTCGATGCGCGCCTACTTCGCCGCTCTGCCTAGTGAGCGGTTCCCCACCATGGCAGCGCTCGCGGTTCCGCTGACCAGCGGCAGCGGCGACGAGCGGTTCGAGTTCGGGCTCGACGTGCTCGTAGGTGGGCTGGCCGCAATGGCCGAATGAGACGATGACCGGCTACCAGTGGGCGACCGGCTACCAGCGGGCGTCGTGCTCCTCCATGACGCCAAACCCCTCCGCGACCGCGGCCGCACCGCCAGGCAGGTCGCCGGAAAAGGTGCCGAAGGGCTGGCGATAGCTGCTGCGCACCAGCAGCAGGTTGTCGCGCCGCCGGCGCTCTGCCTCGGCGCTGAACAGCAGTGCATCCACGTGTGAGAGGTCACCCGCAAAGCGGACCGGCGGTGCCTCGACCGGGATCCCGTCGACCCAGACCGTCCGCTCGCTGTGGCGCGGCGGGTCGTTGACGCCCTGCACGAGACTCCACGCCAGCTCGCGCCCGTCGAGGGCGCGGCCTACGCCGGCACACCAGCGCCAGCTCGTATGCCGCTCGTAGTAGGCGGCGGTGTCGTCGATCACCGCCCGCTCGTTCAGGGTGTGCCGGGCGCCGTGGATCGTGATCATGCCGTGAGCCGGGATGCCGCCCTGCTTGCGAGTCCAGGCGTAGCTGGCGCCGCTGCGGCACACGGTCTCGATCCCGGCTGTCTCTGACAACTCGAGCGTGAACTCGATCGCGCCGTCGCGGACGCGGACGTAGCCCGGGCCCAGGGAGACCCCGCCCCAGCCTCTTCGCGTGCGCTCGTACAGACGCCGACCGACGCGGTCCCACACGGCCCAGAAGCACTGGCGGGCCCGGCCGATCCGCACGGCCGCGACGCACAGCATCACCTCGGGGCCGAACATGCCGACATAACGCCATGCCTTCAGGGGCCGGGAAGCGTGGTGGGAAGGCATCGGCCTGGGTGGCAGCGGGAGATCCTGCAACGCCTCTGGGAGCACGTCGCCGAAGGCGC
Source organism: uncultured Solirubrobacterales bacterium (assembly GCA_963757015.1). Classification (GTDB taxonomy): domain Bacteria; phylum Actinomycetota; class Thermoleophilia; order Solirubrobacterales; family Solirubrobacteraceae; genus Palsa-465. The sequence goes on along the minus strand of CAVWQA010000005.1, from coordinate 45,369 downwards.
CGCGATAGGGGAGGGGCAAGAGGTCGAGAGCGCTCATCTCAGAGGTAGGCTTGATATTGCCGTGCCGGGGCCGCACAAGACATCCCCGCGACGGCCAGCAACAATCTGACTGATCAGTCAATCGGGAAGGACGAGACTCCGTGCGTGCTGCAGCGATCCAACTCAACGCGACCGACGACACCGATCGCAACCTCGAGACCGCCGATCGCCTGGTCCGCCAGGCGGCGTCGCTGGGGGCCGAGCTCGCCGTGCTGCCGGAGAAGTGGACCGTGCTCGGGACCCGCGAGCACATGCAGGCCGGCGCCGAGGGGCTCGACGGCCGTGCCATCGGCTGGGCCCGGGAGACCGCGGCGGCACTGGGGCTCGACCTCGTCGTGGGTTCGATCTTCGAGCGCGTCGACGGCCGCGAGCTGGGCGCCAACACGAGCGTCCACGTAGGTCCCGACGGTGAGCTGAAGGCGGTGTACCGGAAGATCCACCTGTTCGACGTGGAGATCGACGGTGCTCGCTACGCGGAGTCCTCGACCGAGGAGCCTGGTGACGAGATCGTGGTCTCCGACCTGCAAGACGGGACCAAGCTGGGGCTCAGCATCTGCTACGACCTCCGCTTCCCCGAGCTGTATCGGATCCTGGCCATGCGGGGGGCGACCGTCGTTTCGGTGCCGGCGGCGTTCACGCTCCCCACCACCCGCGATCACTGGGAGACGCTGGTCCGCGCCCGGGCGATCGAGAACCAGTGCTTCGTGATCGCCCCGAACCAGATCGGACACCACCCCGGTGGCCTGCGATCGGGCGGGCGCTCGCTGATCGTCGATCCCTGGGGCCTGGTGCTGGCGGGCGCCACCGACACCGAGACCGCGATCGTGGCCGACCTCGAGCTCGAGCGCGTGGATGAGGTGCGCGAGCGAGTGCCGGCGCTCGCCCATCGCCGGCCGAAGGCGTATGACTGGGGAGCTGGATGACCACGGCCGCCATCGACAAGCGGCGGGTGATCCTCGATGCCGCCGTTCGTGTGTTCGCCCGGCAGGGCTTCCACACCTGCCGCGTGTCTGATATCGCCGACGAGGCCGGCGTGGCCTACGGCCTCGTCTATCACTACTTCTCCTCCAAGGAGGAGATCCTCGACACGCTGTTCCTCGAGCGCTGGGACGTGATGCTCGCGGCGATCGCCGCCGCCGACGCGTCGCATCGCTCGCCGCGCGACAAGCTGGCCGCGATCGCCGCCTTCATCATCGACTCCTACCGTCACGACCCGGAGCTCATGAAGGTGATCATTGTCGAGGTCACCCGGGCGGCGAACACGTTCGGTCTGACCCACCTGGCGAAGATCAGGGAGGCCTACGCGGGGATCGCCGCGATCGTCTCGCGGGCCCAGGCGGAAGGCAGCTTTCGGCCCGAGGTGACGGCCGAGTTCGCCGCCCAGGCGTTCTACGGCTCGGTCGAACAGGTGCTGACCGGCTGGATCTTCGACAGCGGGCCGGTGGGTGAGGCCGAGCTCGAGCAGGCCAAGGAGCTGATCGTGGAGACGATCTGCAGAGGGATCGAGCGTTAGGGGTCGCGCGCCGGCGGAGCCTCCTCGCTGACCTGGCGGTCACAAGATGATGGCGAGCGGGAGTTAAGGGTTGAGGTGAGTGGCTGGGAGTCAGAGAGCGACGATCGCCTGCTGCTCGCGGCCACCAGCGACGCCGACGCCTTCGGAGCCTTCTATCGACGCTACGAGCGCCCTGTGCTGGCCTTCTTTCTCCATCGCGTCGGTGACCCGGAGCTGGCCGCCGATTTGACCGCCGAGGTGTTCGCCGCCGCGCTGGCCGGGGCGTCGCGCTATCGACCGGGTAGGGCGCCCGCGAGCGCGTGGCTGTTCGGGATCGCTCAGCACAAGCTCGCCAAGAGCCGCCGGCGCGGGGTCGTCGAGGATCGCGCCCGTCGCCGCTTGGGGATGGCGCCGCTGACGCTCGAGGACTCAGACCTCGAGCGCGTGGAGCAACTGGCCGGGGCCGAGCCCACGGCCACGCTCCTCCTGGAGGGACTGCCACCCGAGCAGCGCGCAACACGCCTCCGGCGGCCCGCGCAAGACGCCCGCGACGCACGCCAAGGTGGCCCGACGCGCGAGTCTGATTGAATCCCCCCGATGTCGGAGAGCCCCCTGGTCAAGCGCCTCATGTGGTCGGGCTTGCTCGCCGGGATCGGTGCCCTGGCGAGCATCGCCGCGACTCGGCTGGCGGCACTGATCTGGACGCGCGTGTTCGGCGAAGAGCCGCCCGAGTGAGCGAGCAGCCAGAGAACACCGAACCGCCGGACGATCCCGACCCCAGCGAGGAGCCGGCGGCGGTGAGTCCCGACGCCCCGACGGTCGTCGAGCCGGCTGACGATGCCCCGCCTACCCAGACGCAGGCCGCGGTCGAGCCGGTCGAGCCGGCCGCACCGGTCGAGCCGGCCGCACCGGTCGAGCATCCGGAATCGGTCGAGCCGTCCCAGCCGGTCGAAGCGGTCGAGCCGCCGGCATCGGTCGAGTCAGTCGAGCCCGTCGACCAGCCGGCAGCGGTCGAGCCGCCCACACAGACACCGCCGTCGCAGACCATCCCGCCGGCCACGCCGGTCGCGCCGGCCAGCCCGGGTGGACCACTCGAACCGCCGGCACCCGTCGAGCCGGCCGTGGTCTCTACGCCGGACGAGCCGGTGGCCGAGTCCGCCCCCATCCCCGTGGTCGACACGGCACCTCCGGAGCCGCCCCGGCCGTGGACGCCACCGGCGGCGGCCGAGCCCGAGGGGGAGAGCCTGCTCGAGAAACGTCCGGAGATCGCGGTCGGCGGAGCATTCGCCGGCGGTCTCGTCCTGGCCCTGATCCTCAAGCGCCTTGCCCGCTGACAACGACAACCTCGCGACCGCCGTAACCGAGGTCTCCGAGCGAGTCACGGTCCTCGTGCGCGAGGAGATCGAGCTCGCCAAGGCCGAGGTCACCCAAAAAGCGATGAGCATGGCCCGCGGCGCCGCTGCGGCCGCGGCCGGTGCCGTATTCGGAGTATTCGCAATTGTGTTCGGGCTGCTAACGCTCGCGTGGGGGCTCAACTCCGCGCTCAGCAGCCTCTGGCTTGGCTTTGCCATCGTTTTCGTGCTGCTCGTCATCCTGACCGCGGGCGCCTTCCTGTTCGCGTGGCGCAAGCTCAAGGTCGGGGCGCCAACTCCGGACCTCGCCATTGACGAGGCCAAGAAGATCCGAGCCACGGTCGTCTCCGGCGGTGAAAGCTGATGGCGACCGGGGCGCCGGCCAAGCGCACCCCCGAGCAGATACGCGCTTCGATCGAGGAGAACCGAGTCGAGCTCGGCAGCGCGGTCGAGAAGCTCCGCGTCGAGGTCGCCAGGCTGACCGACTGGCGCGCCCAGCTGCGCAAGGCCGAGCCTCAGGTACTGATCGCGGCCGGCGTGGCCGGATTCGTGCTCGGTGGAGGACTGGCGGCGATCGGGGCGCTCACCTTCGGGCGCCGGCGCCGCAAGCGGCTCACTTAGCCCTCATTAGCGGACGGTGCACAAGTCGAACTAGCTCAAAAACGAGCTGGGAAGCCCGCCCGTGCCGAGCAGGCCTGGCCCCACATGGGCCCCGATCACCGGCCCGATCTCGGATACCACGCGCGGCGGCACGCCGAAGATCTCGGTGCCTGCCGCCGCCAGTTCCCGGGCCTCCTGGGGCGCCTGGATGTGCTGCACCATCCATGCGTCGGCTCCGGCGTGGCTGCAGGTGCGCAGCAGATCGACCATTCGTTCGAACGCCCGGCGAGAGGTGCGCACTCGCTCGACGGGCGTGATCTCGGACTCGACGGTAAGGATCGGCTTGATCTTCAGCGCCGAGCCGAGCCACGCCTGAGCGCCCGCGATCCGCCCACCGCGCCGCAGGTATTCGAGCGAGTCGATCGAGAACCACATCTTGAGCGCCGACCTGGCGAGACGGGCGTGCTCGACGACGTCTGGGCCGCCGGCTCCGGTTCGGACCTTGGCCACCGCGGCCAGGATCACCAACCCCTGGCCCCCGCAGGCCGTCTCCGAGTCGAGTACGTGTACGCGCGAAGCGCGCTCGCCCAGCTGCGCGCGGGCTTGCTGGGCTGCGGTCACGGTGCCCGACATTCCGGCCGCGAGGTGGATCGAGACGACCTCATCGCCGGCCTCGAGCAAAGGCTCGTAGACGGCGAGGAAATCGTCGATCGACGGCTGCGAGGTGGTTGGTAGCTCGTCCTCGGAGCGCAGCCGCTCGTAGTAGGCGGCGTAGTCGGCGATCTCGCTCTCGCGCTGCGGCCCTTCGGGCCACCGGATGTACAGGCTGACCTCGTGGATCCCGAGCTCGGAGGCCAGCGGGCGCGGCAGGTAGTGACACGTGTCGGACACGATCGCGACGCCCATGGACGCGCCACCCTACCAGCGGGATGAGCCGGCCCCACTAGCGTGGCGGGGCGCTGCCGCGTCGCCCGTCAGTCGTCCGCGCGGGCGGGGCCGGGGACCTGGCGAGGGCCGTCACCGGCACCGTGCGCCGGGTTCGCCACATCGCCGCGTCCGCGACGCCGGGAGAACCAGCCGAAACCCACCACGAGCGCGGCGACAAGGACCAGACGTGCGATGCGAAGCTCCACCAGCGTCGTTCCGCTGACGTGGAGTGCGAACGTGGCCAAGAGCATGACCCCCAGCAGGCCGAGCTGAAGCAGCATCAGCTTGCCGGAACGAGCGTGGCCGGACATGAGTGAAAACAACATCTACGAACTCCTCTCTTGAAGGGCAGCTTGGGGCTCGAGGCGCCCGCGCGCCGCCGGTATCAGGTGCTCCGCGAGCGAGTCCAGGGCACAGATCACGTCCTCGACGATCTCGGGGTCAGAGCCGTCAAGCGCGGCGGCGAGCGCCGCATCGATGGGCACGGCGGCTCGTTGGGCCCGGTCTGCGAGCCCGGGAGCCAGCTGGGCGAGTGTCCGCCTGCCATCGCGCGGGTCAGCGGTTGTCGTCAGCACCCCGAGCTCGCGCAACCGCGCCACCGAGGTCGACACGTGACTTTGGGGAAAGCCGGTGCGGGCGGTGATCTCACCGATCGAGCTGTGGGGGTGCTCGGCCACGTCGATCAGGATCATCCGCACGCTCGTCGGCGGGCCGCCCGTGGGCGGCTTGGGGAGCGCGTCGTCGGCGATCTTCATGAGCTTGCGGCCGAGGAGGTAGAGCTCAACAGCATTCATATCAGTATTGATACATCAGAACTGATGCTTTGTCAAGAAGGGCGATCGTCGCTCGGGCGGGCAGCGGGCTCGTATCGTCTCCGGGCATGGCCACGCTGTACCGCTGTAGCACCCCCACCGACTGGCTGTGCCCCTGCGGAAGGGTGGCCCGCGCGCTGCGCCGCGAGGGGATCGAGTTCGATGCGGTGGTGGTGCCGCAGCGGCGCTCGCGGCGTCCGGAGGTGGTGGCGCTCAGCGGGCAGAAGCGCGTGCCGCTGCTGATCCTCGATGGCGAGGTGATCTGCGACTCGCGGCGGATCGTCGAGGAGCTCGGGCGGCGCCGACAAGCCCGCGCCGTGACGCGGCCGCGGTCCGCGGGCGGCCCCTAACGGTCTGGCAACAGCTCCAGCACGGACCCACCCTGGGCGGGGTGGGCGACGCCCCGTTCGGTGATCAGCGCAGCCACCAACGACGCCGGGGTCACATCGAACGCCGGGTTGCGGCACGGCGTCCCCTCGAGGGTCAAGCGATGCAGGTCGCCGTCGGGACCGGTGCGGACTCCACGGACCTCTTCGTCATCGCGCTCCTCGATCTCGATGTCGGCGCCGCACGCGCACGCGGGGTCGATCGTGGAGGTTGGCCCGGCGACCACGAACGGAATGCCGGCCGCCGCGGCGGCCAGGGCATGCCCATAGGTACCGACCTTGTTGGCCACGTCCCCGTTGGCCGCCACCCGGTCGCAGCCGACGAGCACCGCATCCACCTCGCCGGCGGCGATCAGCCCGGCGGCCGCACCGTCGACCAGCAGCTCGTGCGCGATGCCCAGCCGGCGCAGCTCGTAGACGGTCAGCCTGGCCCCCTGAAGCAGTGGCCGCGACTCGGACGCGAGCACGAGCTCGAGCGAGCCCCGCTGCGCGAGCTCGGCGACCACCGCCAGTGCCGTGCCTCGCCCGGGCGCGGCCAGGGCGCCGGTGTTGCAGTGGGTCAGGATCCGCGAGTGGTCGGCCAGCTCGTCGGCTCCGTGGCGGGCCAGCGAATCGCTGGCGGACTCCTCCTCGGCATGGATCGCGTGGGCCTCGGCCAGAGCGACGGCCGCGGGCGGGGCCGGAGAGCGCGCGCGGACCGCGGCCAGAACCGCCGCACGGACCCGGTCGACGGCGTGGGCGAGATTGACGGCCGTGGGCCGGGCGCGGACCAGCGTCTCATAGGCGCGCTCCAGCCCATCGGGAGCGCGCTCGAGCTCGAGGGCGACCCCGTAGGCGGCGGCCACCCCGATCAGGGGGGCGCCGCGGATGGCCAGGCGCCGGATCGCGGCGGCCACATCCTCGGCGCTGCGGAGCTCGAGCTCGACCTCGCGCCAGGGCAGCAGCGTCTGGTCCAGGGCCCACAGCGCCCCGTCGGCGAACCGCAGCGCGACCACGGGGGCCGCTTCGCGCGCGAGTGGGGTGCCGGCCAGTTCAGGCGCTCTGGTCAGGTAGGCGTCGCCTCCTAGAGTCCCTCCGTCCGAGAGGCCCTCGCGTCCCAGCGGCCCTCGCCTCCTAGAGGCGATTCTCGATCGAGAGCGGTGCCGACTCGACGGCGGCCGCGTCGGGCGGCGGCTGCTCGGTCGTCGGGGCCGGCTCGAGCCCGAGCGTGTGCGCGAGCTCGCCCGACTGATACATCTCGGTGACGATGTCGCACCCGCCGACGAGCTCGCCGTCGGCGAACAGCTGCGGGATCGTGGGCCAATTCGAAAGCGCCGAGAGCTCCTGGCGGATACGAGGATCGGGCAGGATGTCGACCGCGGCAAATTGGGCGCCGAGCGACTGCAGGATCGCCACCGTGCGCGCCGAGAAGCCGCACGCGGGCGCTTCCGGCGTGCCCTTCATGAACAGGAGCACCGGGTTTTCGGAGATCGCCTCCTGGATCGCCGCTCGCATCGGGTTTGCAGCCGTGTCAGTCATGCAGTGTCCTCCGTTTGAGAGGTTCGCGTTTGGATTGAGAGCGCATGGATGCGGTCGCCCAGCTCGGAGCCGAAAACGTCGTAGACCAAGCGGTGCTGAGCGATTCTGGGCATGCCCTCGAATGCGGCGGCCGTGACAACCGCGTTGAAGTGATGACCGTCGCCGGTGACGTCGGCCTCGGCGCCGGGAATTCCGGCCTCGATCCGTGATTTCAGCTCATCTGGAGTCGCGGACACACCCCCTAGCGTACCGAGGTGCTATCGCTATACTGAATGAAGCATGATCACGCTCACCGATAAAGGTGCCGAGAAGGTCCGCGAGTTCCTGGCGGCGCAGAACGCCCTCGCCGAGACGGCCGGGCTGCGGGTCGGAGTGCGGGGCGGCGGCTGTTCGGGTTTCCAGTATGCGCTTGCCTTTGATGAGCAGCGGGCCGGCGACGAGGTGTTCCAGGACAAGGGCATCCGGCTTTTGGTTGACGCCCCCAGCGTGCCCTACGTGCGCGGCTCGGTGATCGACTTCGTCGATGGTCTCCAGGGGGCGGGCTTTAAGGTCGATAACCCGAACGTCATCGCCGCCTGCGGCTGCGGCTCGTCGTTCCGCGTTGCCGACGAAGAAGAGGTCTCGGCGGTTTAGCCGCCGGCGCCTCGCGGTAGGCTCCGGCCAAATGAAGTGGGGAAGTACGGCGGCGGGGACGCTTGCCATGCTGGTATCGGCGGCGTTGCTGCTGGCTGCCTGTGGAGGCTCGTCTTCCACGACCGAGACCTCGACCGCACTCACCCGCGCCGCCTACGTGTCGTCGGCGGCCACGGGATACAAGGCGGCTATGCGGCTGCGCGAGACGGTCGGCTCGCTGCGGATCGTGATGACCGGAACCGGCTCCTTCACTCCGGCCGATCACACGGGTTCGCTGATCTACAAGCTGAACGCGCCCGCGGCGGTGGGCTCGCCGATCCGGCACCCGGTTCGGATGAAGGCGGTCTATTCCGGGACCAACGTCTACTTCAAGGTACCCGCTCTGACCACCAAGCTGCCGACCGGCAAGCCGTGGGTGTCGCTCCAAGTGTCAAAACTCGCCAAGGCCGAGGGAATCCCGGGCCTGTCCTCGCTTCTCAGTGGAACATCGTCGCTCAATGACCCCGGGCGGTACCTGGCCTACCTGCGCGCGACCTCGTCGCAGAGCGTCAAGAACCTCGGCCCGGCGACGATCGACGGCGTCAAGACCACGCACTACCACGCCGAGATCGAGCTCTCGAAGTTGATTCACGCCGTCCCGGCCAGCGCGCGCCCGGGCGTGGCGCAGCTGGTGGCCGCGCTGCAAAAGCAGCGCGCCGAGACCAGGATCCCGGTTGATGCCTGGATCGACGGCGCGCACCTGGTGCGCCGGCTGGCCATGAAGTACACCCAGCGGGTGGCGTCGATCAGTCAATCGGCCAGGGTTTCGCTGCGGATGGACTTCGTCGACTACGGTCCGCAGCCCAAGCCGCGGATCCCGCCACCGAGCCACACCACGAGCCTCCTGGCGCTGCTCCACGGCCCGAGGTGAGGGGCTGCCCCGGTGTAGCCGGGGAGCCCGGCTGGACCGGCGTGTGGTCCGCGGAGCCTGCCTACACCGGTGTCCTGTCCGCACAGCCCGGCTAGACCGGCGTGTTGTACAGGGAGCGCCACAGGAATTCGCAGGCGAGCGTGCGGTGGGGACGCCACGGCTGCGCGATGCGCTCCATCTCGGCGGCTTTTGGCAGCTCCGAGAGCCCGTAGGTGAGCATCATGGCGCGGCGGATTCCGAGGTCGCCCACCGGCAGGACGTCGGGCCGCCCGAGGTGGAACATCAGAAAGATGTGCGCCGTCCACAGGCCCAGGCCCTTGACGGCGATCAGCTCGGCGATCACCTGCTCGTCCGACAGCCGGTCGAGCCTGGGCAGCTCGAGCGAGCCGTCGACGACATGTTCGGCCAGGGACCGCAGGTAGACGACCTTGGCGTGCGAGAGACCGGCGGCCCGCCGCAGCTCGTCGGGATCCTCGGCCAGCACCTCCTCGGGGGTTGGCGGGCGACCCCCGTAACGCTCCACCAGGCGGGCGTAGATCGCCGCCGCGGCCCGGATCGAGAGCTGCTGACCGACGATCGCGCGCACGAGCATGCCGTAGTGATCATCTGGGCGATCAACACGCCGGTCGCGGAGTCCATTGATCCCGTAGGCGTCGATCAGCTTGGCCAGCTCGGGATCGGCGGCGTGCAGCGCGGCAGCCGCCTGCTCGCGCGACTGCGCTGTTGCCGCGGCGGGCACCGTGTCTAGAGGCTCGCCGACAGCGACATGGCCGCCCCGTCGAGCGCTCCCAGGGCGCGCTCGACCGAGCACGAGATGCAGGTGAACGTCGGGGTGTCGCGAAGCGTGTAGGCGCTCGACTCGCTGGTGCGCAGGCGTTGGACCAGGTCCAGGAAGTCGGCCGGGTTGTCGGTCTCGAAGGCGACCACGAACTCCTGGTCGTCGAGTCCGAAGGAGTAGCTGGTATTGAGGTCCACCGACGGGTACTCGCGGCCGATCTTGATGTGCTCCTGCATGATGCGCCAGCGCTCATCGGCCGCCAGCAGATACCAGCTGCGCGTCTTGACGAACGGATACACGAACAGGTATTTGCCGTGGGCTGGTCGAACCTCAAGCCGGGATTCATCTGAGTACTCCGACGGCTTGGTCATCGCCAGCAGCGAGTAGGGGACCGAGCACCATTTCATGAGGCCGCTTTGCGCCAGGACAACGTGAAACTCGTGAATACGCTCCAGGTTCTGGGCCTGACTGAGCAGCATCATGTCGGCATCCCCGCGGGTGCCGACGAGCGAGAACGACCGCAGGAAGTGCCCGTCGGCGAAGTCCTCGCAGGCGGCGGTGAACTCGCGCTTGTCGGCGGCGCGTCGCTCGTCGTCGAGCCGCCGCCAGGCCGGATCGACCCTCAAAAACGTGTACTTGACGAACTGTCTGACGGGCATCAGGAGACGATGATAGGCGACCGAAACCCGGCCGCGGTCACGGGGTAAGACTAGAATGAGGACGATGCGGATCGCCCTGGTTTCGCCGTATTCCTGGACGTATCCGGGAGGGGTGACCAGGCATATCGAGGCCCTCGCGGAGCGTTTCCTGGCCGACGGGCACCACGTGCGGGTGCTCGCGCCCTACGACCCCCCGGACACGTTTGCGTCCGTCCTGCATCGCGGCGCGCGTCCACAGCACCTGGCGGCGCCCGATTACCTGGTGTCGCTGGGCCGGACGGTGGGCTTCAAGGCCAACGGCGCCGTCTCCAACGTGACGATCACCGCGCACGGCGTGGCCGCGCTGCACCGCGAGTTGCGAACCGGTGGCTACAACGTGGTCCACATCCACGAGCCGGTCGCTCCGCTGGCCGGCTGGGTCGCCACCGACTGGACCCGGCTGCCGCTCGTCGGCACCTTCCACTCCTATTCGGACAGCTGGTTCGTCAACGGTGTCGCGAACCTGATCGGCGCCCGGCGGATGCTCAACCACCTGCACGTGCGGATCGCTGTCTCCGAGGCCGCCGCGTGGACGGGGAAGCGCTGGTTCGGTGGCCATTACCGTGTGATCCCGAACGGCGTTCGCGTCGACCCCGACGTGCTCAGCCGAGCCGGCGCCGGCGAGCCCTCCGAGGCCCTGCGCATCCTGTTCGTGGGGCAGGCCGTGGAGCGCAAGGGCCTGCCGCTGCTGCTGCGTTCGTTTGAGGCGCTGCGCGAGCATATCCCCACCGAGCTGACGGTCATCGGTCCGGCGCCGGACGTGCTGGCGCCGATGATGCTCGACGACCGCGGGGTCCGCGTTCTGGGCAACGTCGACGATCAGCGCAAGCACGAGGAGCTACAGCGGGCGGATGTCCTGTGCGCGCCCTCGCTGCGCGGCGAGAGCTTCGGCATGGTGCTGACCGAGGCCTTCGCCGCCGGCACGCCCGTCGTAGCGTCCGACATCGCCGGCTACCGCGACGTCGTCCGCGACGGCGTTGATGGCGTGCTGGTGCCGCCGGCCAATCCCCAAGCGCTCGCCGAGGCGCTACGAGATCTTTACGAGGAGCCGGCTCGCCGGATCCACATGGCCCGGGCCGCGGCCCGCGACGTCGAGCGTTTCGCCTGGCCGCGGGTCGCCGAACAGGTCATGGAGGCCTACGAGGACGCGATCGCGACCCCCAAGCCGGCGGGCCTCGCGCAGCGCGCCGCGGTGGCCAGCGGAGCCCGAGCCGCCGACCTCAAGCCGCACGTGAAGGCGAAGCGCTTGCCGTCGCTGGAGCCGCAGCTCGACGCGCGGCGTGGGCCGCTGGTCACGGCCGTACGCCGGACGGCGATGGCCGCCGTGTCGGTGGGCGCGCTCGTGCTCGGGGTGCTGGCGCTGAACAAGATCGGGCTCGAGAACATCGCCGCGGCGCTGATCAACTCCAGCCCGTCGTTCGTGCTGCTCGGTCTGGCCATCATGTGCTCAGCGATGGCGATGCGGGCGTTCTCCTGGAACGCGATCCTGCACGCCGCGCTGCCCAAGTCGAGGATCAGGCTCGCCGACGCCATGCAGGGAACGTTCATCGGCGTGCTGATGTCATCCACGCTGCCGGCACGGCTGGGGGAGCCCTCACGTGCGCTGGTCGTCGCGCGACGGACCGGCCGGCCGCGCGAGAACCTGCCGGTCGTGTTGGGAACGCTCGTCTCCCAGACGCTGCTGAACATCGTCGCGCTCGCGGTCCTGGGCGCGGTCATGTTCTCGTCGGTGGACATCTTCAGCGGCCATCAGGACGCGCTGGTGGCGGCCGCGATCGCACCGCTGGCGCTGCTCGCGATCGTGCTGCTCGCTCCGGTGATCCTGCGCCAAGGCGCTCCCGGCTCGCGGCTGGGGCGCCTGCACACGCTGCTGGCGCAGGCGCGGCGGGCCATGACCCGGGTCCGGGCCGGCCTGGCCGTGTTCCGCCGCCCCCGGCTGGGCGCGACGGCAACGCTGTGCCAGCTCGGTGCCTGGGCGCTGCAGTGGCTGTCCTGCTACGTCTTGCTGGTGGCGCTCGGCCTCGACCAGCAGGCGGGGCTGGCGGGCGCCGCCGCGGTCCTGTTCGCGGTCAACATCACCGCCGTGCTGCCGGCCACCCCGGCCAACCTGGGCGTCTTCCAGGCCGCCTGCGCCGCGGTCCTGCACGCCGGCTGGCATGTCGGTTTCGGGACCGGGGTCGCCTTCGGCGTGATCCTCCAGGCGGTGGAGGTCTCGACCGCGATCCTGATGGGCGCCCCCGCGCTGGTCAAGGAGGGCATGTCCTGGCGCGAGGTGCGGCTGCGGGCGATGCACGCGGCGCCGGTCAAGCTGCCGGTGCGCTCCTCGCCCCGCTCGAGCTCGCGACGAGGCTCGAGCGTCAAGGTCGAGAGCTCCTAGACCATCGTCTGCGGGGCGCCGAAACGGCGGGCGCGGCTCGCGGTTGCTTTTCAGTACAGTTGGCGATCCTGCCACCGCGCTAGGTTTCGGCCATCGCCGGCGTGCGGTCCCGCGTCCGGGCAGGCTCGTCGTCGCTGAGCGCCCCCAGCCGGGAGGGATCCTTGTCAGTGCCGGCGATCAGCTCGTCGCCGGCCTGCGCGGCGGTGCGTGGCAGCATCCCCGAACGCATCCCGAAGTAGACGGCCTGGGGGTGGTGGGCGACGATGGCCAGCGTGGACTGCTCGGGCTCGATCGCGTACCCGCCCGACAGCCGCAGCCCGATCGCCGGTGCATCGAGCAGCGCGAACACCTTGGTCAACTCGGACTGCTCGGGACACGACGGGTAGCCCCAGGAGTAGCGCCGGCCCTGGGCGGGGGAGATCGCCAGCTCCGAGCGCACGTGCGCGTGCAGCCATTCGGCCATCCCCTCGGCCGCCTGGACGCCGAGACCGTGCACGAACAGCTGCTCGGCGAACTCCCCCTCGGCTTCCAGCGAGGCCATCAGCTCGGTGACCTGGCTGCCGACGGTCACGGCCTGGAGCGCGACCACGTCGGGCTCAGAACCGAGCGGGCGGTAGAAGTCGGCCAGGCACAGACGGTCGTGGCGCGGCTGCCTGGGAAAGACGAGACGGTCCAGTTCTCGGGAGCCCGGGGCCCTCGGATCCCACACGATCAGCTCGTTGCCGTCGGAGTTGCAGGGGAAGTAGCCCAGCAGCGCGCGCGGGTGCAGGTAGGTCTGCTCGCTCCACATCCGCTCCAGCCGCGGCTGGAAGTCGTCGCGCAGCAGCCGGGTCCAGGCCTCGCCCTTGACGCCGCGACCGCCCCAGTGCAGCTTGAACAGCACGTGGGTGTCGAGATGGCGGTAGACCTCGTCCAAGGGGACCTCGAGCTCGCGCACGCCCCAGAACGGCGGTTCCGGGATCGGGTTGTCGGCCCGGGCAGCACTGCGCACCGACGCGTCCGTGACCGGTGGTCCGTCATCGGGCTCGGCGTCAGGCTGGTCCCGCAAACGCTGAGCGGCCGTCCGCGTCTCGGCGATGAGGTCGTCTCGAGTCTCGGGATCGACCAGTTGGTCCATCTTGGCCAGCCCCTCGAAGGCGTCCTTGCAGTAGAACACCCCCGGCTCGTAGGTGTCCTCCGATTCGGTCCCGTGGGGGTAGAGGATCCGCAGCCCGAAGTTGCGATTGATGGCCGCGCCCCCGATCAGCACCGGGAAGGGCAATTTGCGCTCGTGCAGCTCCTGGACACAGGCCGGCATCTGCTTGGAGGTCGAGACCAGCAGCGCCGAGAGGCCGATCGCGGTCGCGTCGTGCTCCACCGCGGCGTCGAGGATGTTCGAGATCGGGACCTGCTTTCCGAGGTCGACGACCGTGTAACCGTTGTTGGTCAGGATCGTGTTGACGAGCGACTTGCCGATGTCGTGCACGTCACCGAACACGGTGGCGATCACCACCGTGCCCTTGGTGTAGCCCTCGAGCTTGTCCAGGTAGCGCTCGAGCCGGGCCACGGCCCGCTTCATGACCTCGGCCGACTGCAGCACGAAGGGGAGAATCAGCTCGCCGGCGCCGAACTTGTCACCGACCTCCTTCATCGCCGGGAGCAGGACCTGGTTGAGGGTCTCGACGGCCCCGATCTTCTCGACGCTCGAGTCGATCCAGTCCTCGACGCCCTCTTTCTTGCGCCGCAGAATGTGGAAGTGCAGCGCTTCCTCGGGCTCCATTCCCTGCGTCGGGTCGGCGGCGCCGGCGCCGGCCTCCGAGGCCTCCGGACCCTTGGCCTCGAAGTGGGCGATGAAGCGCTCGAGCGCGTCGTCGCGGCGGTCGAACACCAGATCGTCGGCCAGCTCGCGCTCGGCCTCGGGAATCTCGGCGTAGGGGGTGATGTGGTTCGGGTTGACCATCGCCAAATCGAGCCCCGCCTCCACGCAGTGGTGCAGGAACACGCTGTTGAGGACGGCGCGGGCGGTCAGGCTGACGCCGAAGCTGACGTTGCTGACGCCAAGCGAGGTCTTGACGCCGGGCAGCTGTTGCTTGACCAGTCGGATGCCCTCGATCGTCTCGACCGCGCTGCGCCGCCATTCCGGATCGCCGGTGGTGAGCGTGAACGTCAGGCAGTCGAAGATCAGCACCTCGGGATCGAGTCCGTGCTCGTCGCAGCACAGTCCCGTGATTCGCTGGGCGACCTCGAGCTTGCGGGCCGCGGTCTTGGCCATTCCGGCCTCGTCGATGGTGAGCGCGATCAGGGCCGCGCCATGCGACCTGGCCAGCGGGACCACCCGGTCAAGCTTGGCCCGTCCGGCCTCCAGGTTGACCGAGTTGACGATCGCACGACCGGGGATCTGCTCCAGCGCGGCCTCGATCACCTCGGGCTCGGTGGAATCGATCTGGATCGGGGCAGGTAGGGACAACGAGATCTTCTTGACGATCTCTTGCATCTGGTCGGCCTCGTCCTGGCGCTCGGTGAGCGCGACGCACACGTCGAGCACGTGCGCTCCGCCGGCGACCTGGTCCTCGGCCACGATAAGCAGCCCGTCGTAATCATCGGCCAGCAGCAGCTCCTTGGCCTTGCGCGACCCCTGCGCGTTGACCCGCTCACCGACCAAGGTGGGACGTGGATCCTGGACCAGCGGCGTGGCCGCGATCATCGAGCTGGCGTGGGGAGGTCTCTTTGCGGGGCGGGGCTCCGGGATGCTGCGCTTGACGCGCTCGGCGATCGCCCGGATGTGATCGGGGGTGGTCCCGCAGCAGCCACCGACGATGCTGACGCCGTAGCGATCGACGAACTCCCCCAGGGCGTCGGCCAGCGGCTCGGGCTGCTCGGGGAAGATCGTCTCGCCGTTGGGCCCCTGGATCGGGAGGCCGGCGTTGGGGATGCAGTGCACGGGCACCGAGCTGTATTCGCCCAGGAAGCGGATCGCGTCGCGCATGTCCTCCGGGCCGGTCGAGCAGTTGAGGCCGATCGCGTCGACGTCGAGCGCCTCGATCGTGGCCAGGGCCGAGCTGATGTCAGTCCCCAGGAGCATCTTGCCGCCCTGGGGCAGCAGCGAGATGCTGCATTGGATGGGGATGCCCCGGCCGAGCTCGGCGCAGGCTCGCCGCACCCCGAAGACCGCGGCCTTGAGCTCGAGGATGTCCTGGGTGGTCTCGATGATGACCAGATCGACGCCCCCGGCCAGCAGCCCGCTGGCCTGCTCGGCGAACACGGTCACGAGCTCGGAGAACGTGATCTTGCCGAGCGTGGGGTCGTCGCTGGCGGGCAGAAACCCCGTCGGCCCGATCGCCCCGGCCACGAACCGGTGCTCGCCCGCGGCCTGGCGCGCGATCTGCGCCGCTCTGAGGTTGATCTCGTGGGTGTGCTCCTCGAGCCCCCATTCGGCGAGCTTCAGCCTCGAGGCCTGGAAGCTGTCGGTCTCGAGCACGTCGGCGCCGGCGTCCAGCATCGAGGCGTGAACGCCCTCGATCACGTCGGGCCGGTTGAGCACCAGGACCTCATGACAGCGACCCGGCAGCTTGTAGTCGTGTTCGAGGCTCAGCTCGAACTGCTCCAGCGTCGCGCCCATCCCTCCGTCGTAGACGATGGTTCGCTGCTCGGCGGCGGCAAGGAAGTCGCGCATCCGCGGCATGGTACTAAACCTTGACATAGTTGTGGCAAGGTTGGCACGGGCCGTCCAGTGTCCCTCCCGTGTCGTGTCTTGGGTCCGGTCGGTGCCGCGCTCGTTGGGTCCTGTGGCGGGCCGCGCTCGGGCTGCAGCGCGACCTCGGCCACCAGCGCGGGGCGCCGGAAAGCAACTTTGAGCGGAGCACCCCGGCTCAGTCCCTGCCAGACTTCGGCGCCCTCGCCCCATCCCGGGGCGACCAGTAGAGGAGGCGCCCAGATGGCGCCACGTGTGATGTTGGTTGCTCCGATTGTTGGGGTGCTGCTGCTAGCGGGCCCGGCATTCGCCCAGTCGGCGTCATCCCAGCCGGTGCAGACGATCACAGCGACCGGCACAGGGCAGACGCGAGTGCACCCCAAGAACCGCCACAGCAATGCGTCGATCGCCGCCGCGGTCGATGCAGCGCGCAAGGCCTCGATCGGTGGCGCGCTCAGTGAGGCGCGCGAGTACGCGCTCGACTACGCCCGGGCCGCCGGCATGACGCTCGGCAGCGTGGTCTCGATCTCCGACGCGCAGGCGAACGGATACATCGGACCGGGCGAGTCTATCGGGCCGTTCGGTCCTGGCCGGTATTGCGGCACCGTGCAGCGGCTGATCGGCAAGCCGCAGAAGGGCAAGAAGCCAAGGTTCAGGAAGGTGCATCGCTGCTTTGCGCCGCCGTTTGCCTACACGACCTTGTCGGTGACCTACTCGGCCAGCTAAGCGGCCGAGCGACCTCGGGAGCGGCCCCGTCCAAGGATCGTTTAGACGGGTCACGCCCACTTGCGCTCATGATCGCTATCCGCGCCTTGAGTCCTGTTTTTGGCCCTGATCCCAGTCGCGAAACGCTACCGCAGTGCCAAAACCCGCCTTTAGTCACTGTCAGCGCGCGGGGCAGTGGGGTCGTGGCTTCTGGCGCGAAGCCGCTCCACCGCTTCGCGCATCTCTTTCGGCGGCGGCCGCCTCGGGATTGAACCGAAGGACAGCCTGGCTGGCGATCCAACCCAGCTCCCGACTGGACCTGGAAGGCGCTTTCCAGTGATCAGCCACCAGACGTAGGCCCCGATGACTACAGGACCGATGACGAATGCGCCCAGGAGCATTACGCCGGTGAGCTTGGCTTCGTCAGAAACGCGAGGACTCCGCTCGAGCTCGGTTACGACGACGGTCCACAGGTAACCAACGAGCAGGCGCTTGATCGGCATCTGGCGAGGGAGACTCTAGACCGAAGCGCCACCGACCATATGAACACGAATAGTCATCCATGAAGGGCAATAAGGTGACTGTATGACCGGGATTTAGGGGCGGTTAGACGCAAGCGTGACTCAAACGGGAGAGGGGCCGTCGCGCGCGTGGGATGCTTGGGGCCTGTTTGAGCGCTTCACAGAGCGGGGCCGCCGGGTCGTCGTCTTAGCCCACGAGGAGGCGCGCGGCCTCAAGCACAACTACATCGGCACCGAGCACATCCTGCTCGGCCTGCTGCGCGAACAGGAGGGGCTGGCAGCCCGGGTGCTCGAGTCGCTGGACATCACGGTCGAACGCGTCCGGGAGCAGGTGGTGCAGATCGTCGGTCCCGGTGAAGAGGCCACCACGGGTCAGATCCCGTTCACACCACGGGCCAAGAAGGTGCTCGAGCTGGCGAACCGCGAGGCACTCAGCCTGGGCCACTACATCGGCACCGAGCACGTCCTGCTCGGCCTGCTGCGCGAGAGCGAGGGTGTCGCGGTCCGGATCCTGCTCGACCTCAACGCCGACGCCGAGAAGATCCGCGCCAGCACGATCGCGCTGGTCTCGAGATCTGCGGTCAGCCCCGGGGGAGCACAGGAGGTCAAGGATGCGACCCGGCCGACTATCAACCGCGAGACGGGCCGGAAGTATTTGCTGTGCTCGTTCTGCGGCAAAACCCAGGAGCAGGTCGAGAGACTGATCGCGGGACCCGGCGGCGTGTACATCTGTAACGAGTGCGTCGAGCTCTGCGCACAGGTCCTCGCCGAGGAGCGCGAACAAGCCAAGCGCAGCGATCCCGCCGAGCCGGGAGCAACGTAAAACCCAACCCGGATGTGCCCTGTCGCCTCGCTGCGCTCGGGCGACACATAGTATGACCGGCGGTCGCGAGCCCTCGAGGTTGTCCGTCTGACCGCACCGTCTAGGAGGATGATGACCGCCAAGGAGAAGCTGCGTGGATCGGAGCGCTCTCAGAGGAGGACGCCGCCATAGCGTTGCGGCTCCTTGACGAGCGCGAGGACCCGGTGCTGCGCGCGTTCCGCGACGCCCCAGTGGACGAGAGCCCTGGAGAGAGGAGGACGAGGCGCCCGCCGCGGAGGGCGCCGCGCGGACCTCGCCGCGGGCCAGACCGTGTCGCTGGATGAGGCGATGCGCGAGCATGGGTGAGCCACGCGCCGTGGCGGGTTGAGCTGACCCGCACCGCGCTGCGCGATCTTCGCCGTCTTGACCCTCCGATCCGCCAGCGCGTGCACCGGGCGCTGCGCGAGCTCGAAGCCGATCCTCACCGCGCTGGCCACCTGCGCAAGCTCTCGGTGCGCCCGAGTGGCGGTTGCGGATCGGCGACTGGCGCGCGCTGGTGTTGCTCGACCAGCAGCAGCGGGTGATCCAGGTCGCCCGCGTGCTGCCCCGGGGCCGCGCCTACCCGCGACTGCGACCAAACGTCGATCAAGGCTCTCCTGCTCGGTGGATCGCTCGCGGCGGGTGCTGGCAGGCGCTTACACGGTCTTACAGCGCCTCAGGGGCGGCGCCGTTGGGATGGGTGAGGCGCCGATCGGCAACGGCGCGCCGATGAGCGTGCTCGGATGGGTGTGGACGGGCTGTAGAGCGGCGGAGGATCGGCCACAGCGTGTGGTTTAGATGCCCCCTCCCCTGGACCTGGAGGATGGTGGCGCCGGCGGGGGGTCAAGGTCGCTTTGCTCCCTTGCCCTCGCCGCTTTCGCGGCTCGGTGACCGCCCGTGCCGGCCGGCGCCGTTTGCTTGGGAGGTCCAGGGGAGGGGGAGCCGCGGTAGTGCGGTCAGGTGGCGCGGCGCCGTGCTGGACCTGTGTCGTGGGTGAGGATCGTGGCGGCGGGAGCGGTGAGCTGGATGAAGCTGGGGTGGCGGTTATAGGGCAGCGTGGGGAGCAGCTGCCAGTGGGGGCCGATCATGACCAGCGCCTGGGCGCGGGGCAGCTGGGCGATCTGATCGGCGGGCTGGCGTTCGCGGCGGGTGGTCGTCCTCTCACTCCGCTTGCAAGCTTGCTAGCTTTGTGCTAATCTGCAAGCACAGCCAGCCAAGAACACGATCCGATTCAGGAGCAACACATAATGGCAACCACGCAGAGCAAGCACACGAATCCGTCGATTGAGTCGGCGTTTGAGCGCGCCACCGAGGCCGGCGAGCAGTTTGTTGCCGCCAGTCGCAAGGCGGGCAACCTGTACCTCGACTCCTACGAGAAGGCCGTCGACCGCGCCATCGAGCTCGAGCTCCAGGTCGCGAACGCGACCCAGCAGGAGTGGCTCAAGAACCTGATCGAGGCGCAGGCCGACTTCGCCCGTGAGCTCACCAGCTCGTACACGAGCACCGCTCGCACGCTGCTGAAGTAAGCAGCTCCCTCAACCGGGTTCGCCGGCTCCGGACAAGCCGTCGGCCCGAAATGAAAGTATTAGTGGCACCGGTTGGTTATCCAACCGGTGCCATTTTCTTTTGTGAGGAGGTCAGGATGACTGCTTCATCGTCGTGCTCGCCAGCATCTGGGGAAGTTGTGGGCGCATCTGGGGGACTCGTCGGCAGCTGGGTGGACGCTTGGATGGCCACCGCCGGCGGCGTCACCGACTGTGTCGCGGCTGGCTTGCGGACCGCCCCGTGGCCGCTCGATGTCGGTCGGTGGGTTACGGTGGCCAGCCGGAGAGGGCGCCCGGGCTGGGCATCGCCGCATCGGATCGTCTACGAGTCACCGCTGGCCAGGTTGCGTGACTTCTCGGCCGGGCCCGGTCGGGGACTCGTGCCCACGCTCGTGCTGCCCCCGCAGGCGGGCCATGACTCCTGCATCGTCGACTACTCCCGCGAGCAGAGTCAGATGCGCACGATCGTCGACTCCGGCCTGCGGCGCGCCTACACGCTTGACTGGGTCGCGGCCACGAGCCAGACCGCGGGCGCCTCGATCGAGGATTACCTGGATGTCGTCGATCGGGCGGTCGAGCACTGCGGCGGGCGCGTGAACCTGGTGGGCGACTGCCAGGGCGGCTGGTTGGCCACCATCTACGCGGCCCTCGCACCCGAACGGGTCAACACGCTCACGATCGCCGGCGCACCGATCGACTTCCATGCCGGCGAGCCGGTGATCCACGAGGTTCTGCGGTGGCTGGCGCCGGGCGGCCAGATGCGCTTCTACGAAGCCCTGGTGGCGTTTGGCGGGGGCGTACTCAAGGGCCGGCACATGCTGTCGGGGTTCATCATGATCCAGCCCGGGGCCGAGATCTCACGCCAGCTGGAGCTGCTCTGCCATGTCAGCGACGCCCAGCACGTCGCGCGCTATCGCGAGTTCGAAGACTGGTTCAAGCACACTCAGGACATCCCCGGGAAGTTCTTCTTGTGGATCGTGCGACACCTGTTCTTGGGCAACGAGCTGATCGGTGGCACGCTGGGCATCGGCGGGCGCCTGGTCAAGCTCGACAAGCTCGAGATGCCGCTTTATCTGCTGGCCGGCGCCGCCGACCACATCACCCCGCCCGGGCAGGTGTTCGCAATTGCCGACCATGCCTCCACGCCCGCCGATCAGGTGCGCTCCCGTCTGTGTTCCGGCGGCCACCTCGGCCTGTTCATGGGCCACGAGGCGCTGGCCGACCATTGGCCGCCGCTGCTGGCCGACATCCTGGTGCACTCCCGGGCGTCGGCGCCGGTCTTGTCGGGGGCGCGGGCGAAGCAGTAGGGTCGGCTGCAGGCTCGTGCACCGGCGGCTACGGCGCGCGGTGCAGCGAGCGCCGAGTCACCGAATGGGAGGTCGCAGATGATCGTGATGTTCTCCGCCCGGCGTCTGAAGCCGGGTTCCTGGGACCAGTTCCGGCGTGCCTGGGATTCGGGCCCGGACGACCGGCCGCCCGGCTTGCAGCGCGTCTACCACGCACGAAACATTCGAGACGAGGACGAGATCATCTCGTTCGGGCTGTTTGACATGACCGAGGACGACTACCACCGCTGGCGCGAGGAGGCCGACGCTCAGGAGAACCAGCGCATGGATGCGCTATCGGCGTTTGTGGAGAACGACCACGTGTCCGGCGTCTACGAGGTGATCGAAGAGCTCGAGGAGTGAGCGGGCACTGCGCGGGCCGCTCAGCGGGCGCTCCAGCCCTGGTCCATCGTCACCGGCACGCCCGTGAACGCCCGCCCCGCGGGACCGGCCAGGAATGCGACCACGTCGGCGACCTCGGCCGGCTCGATCAGCTCCTTGACCGCGTGCGGGGCCAGGATCACCTGCTCGAGCACCTGATCCTCTGACAGCGAGTGCACCCGCGCCTGGTCGGCGATCTGCTTTTCTACCAGCGGCGTTCGAACGTAGCCCGGGCAGACCGCGGTGGCGGTCACGCCGGCGTCGGCGCCCTCGAGCGCGAGCGTCTTGACCAGTCCGAGCACGCCGTGCTTGGCCGATACGTACGCGGCCTTGTACGGCGACGCCACCAGCCCGTGGACCGAGGCGATCACGATCAGCCGGCCCGCTCCCGACGCCTTCAGCGCCGGCCAGGCGTGCTTGGCGAGCGCGAAGGGGCTCGTCAACAGCAGCGAGACGATCGTCTCCCAGCGCTCGAGCGGGAACTCCTCGATCGGCGCCACGTGCTGGACGCCGGCGTTGGGAACCACCAGGTCAAGCCGGCCGAAGCGCTCGAGCGCGGCGTCCACCGCGGCGGCATTCTCCGCCGGGGACGTCAGGTCGGCTCGGAAGGCGATCCCGGGGCCGTCGGGGTCGGGCTCGAGGTCGACGGCCAGGACGTCCATCCCGTCGTCTGAGAGTCGCGTGGCCACGGCGCGGCCGATCCCGCTGGCCGCGCCGGTCACCAGCGCGGCCCTGCCATCGCTCATGCGCCGGACCCGCCGTCGCCCGAGTCCCCGATGCCGGACTCGCCGTCGCCGGGGCCGCTCTCGCCGTCGGCGCTACGGCGCGGCGGGCGCGGCGAGGTCGCAGCGAACGCCTCATAGACCTCCCGCAGCGCGCTGCGCTGACGGGCGGTCAAGTGCGGGTCGGCGGCGATCGCGTCGAGCACGGCGCTGGACTGGTCCGGCTCGCCCGGCCGCGCCACCCCGGCCTGGTCATACAGCGCCTCAGCCGATACCTTGAGGGCGCTCGCGATCCCTTCCAGCACGTGCTCGGAGGGCGCCCGCAGGCCACGCTCGATCTGCGACAGATACGGGTTCGAGATCCCGGCCAGCTGCGCGAACTGGCGCATCGACAGCTCGGCGAGCTCTCGCTGTTGACGGATGATCTCGCCAAGCGCGGCCGCGGAACGATTCGCCATCGCGGCTGAATATAGCCGCGCCCGGCCAGGCTACATATCCATGCCTCCGTTGACCGCCCAGACGGCCCCGGTGATGAACGAGGACTGATCGGCGGCCAGGAAGTGGACCACGCGGGCGATCTCATCCGGCTCCCCGAGCCGTCCGAGGGGGATCTTGGCCTTGATCCCCTCGAGCACCTTCTCGGGAACGCTGTCGAGCATCTCGGTGGCGATGAACCCGGGTGCCACCGTGTTCACGGTGACGCCGATCGGGTTGTTCTCGAGCTTGCCGGCCCGCTTGAGCTGATGCGCGGTCTCGAGCGCGAGCGTCTTGGTGAGCCCGAACAGCCCCGACTTCGAGGCGGCGTAGTTCGCCTGACCGATGTTGCCGGTCTCGCCGATGATCGACGAGATGTTGATGATCCGCCCCGAGCCGCGCTCGATCATGTGGGGCAGCGCCGCCTGGGACATGAAGAACGCGCCAGACAAATTGACGGCAATGACGCGGGACCAGTCATCGTCGGTCATCTTGAGCACGGTCTTGTCGATCGTGATCCCGGCGTTGTTGACGAGCACGTCGAGCCGGCCGTGGCGCTCGATCACCTCGGCCACGGTCCGCCGGCAGTCGTCGGCCGAACCGACGTTGCCCTGATGGACGCTGGCCTCGATGCCGGCGTCATAGAGCTCGCTGAGGAACTTGTTGGCGTGCTCGCTGTCACGGCCGTAGCCGGCCGCCACCGCCGCTCCCTGATCGCCGAGGCTCCTGGAAATCGCCCCGCCGATCCCGCGCGTGCCGCCGGTCACGAACGCGACCCGACCATGCATGCGAGGCCGGCGCACACCTCCCGCAGTATCAGCCGGCTGCGGCGTGCGCTCGGTGCTGGTTTCTGTACTCATCGTTTCTCCTCTCTCGTTGGGCTCGCGATCACCGCTCGGAGCGCTCGCGAAGCCAATCCGCCATCTCGGGCCAGATCTCCTTGCGCGCGGCGGAGCCGGCGATCAGACCGATGTGGCCCCCGGGCCGGTCGATGTGGGTGACGTCCTCGCTGGAGACGAGGTCGAAGATCGGCATCGTTCCGGGGCGGGGCGCGATGTGGTCGGCCCCGGCCGTGACGACGAGCAGGTTCTGATCGATCCGGCCCAGGTCGACCCGCCTTCCCCGGAGGCGCGCTCGGCCGCCGACCAGGGTGCCGTCGCGATACATCATGGCGATCCATTGCGACCAGGCCCGGCCGGGGAAGGCCGGGTTGTCGGCCACCCATTTGGCCATCGGCTGGTAGGCGTCGCGCCGGGCCGCGCCGTCCTGGACCGATTGCCACAGGCGACGGTAGGTGGTCACGAAGTTCGTGACCGGTTTGAGCATCTTGTTGGCGAAATCGACGGCCCGGCCCGGGATCACCCGCCACTGCTCGGCGAGGCGCTCGACGTCGAGCTCGGGATCGCCGATCCAGGTCGCATACGTGGATTCGCGCGCGTCGATGGGCATCGTCAGCAGGGCCAGGTTGCGGACCGCACCGGGTCCGGCGCTCCCCCCGGCGCCCCCGCCATCACGCCCGGCGCCCCCTCCGTCACCCCCGGCGCCCCCGCCGCCCCCGCCGTCACCTCCGGCGGCCCCTCGGGCACGCCCGGCGCGCATCGTGGCGCTCTGGGGGACGGTGTCCAGCCCGCAGTACATCGCGCACAACGTCGCGCCGATGCACCATCCCATCAGCGACAGCTCGTCGGCGCCGGTGGCCCGCAGCGTCTCGCGAATCGCCCAGTGCAGCTCGTCGCAGACGTACTCGTCGAGACCCATCTCGGCGTCCTCCTCGTCCGGGTAGCCCCAGTCGACCAGGAACACGTCGAAGCCCTCGGCGAGCAGGTATTCGATCAGCGAGCCTCCGGGGCGCAGATCGAAGATGTCGGGCCGGTTGATCAGCGCGAACACGAGCAGCAAGGGGACCGGGTATTCGCGGCGGTCGGAGCGATAGCGATACAGGGTCGTGGCGCGGTGCGTCCACACGACGTCGCGGGGCGAGGCCCCGACGACCGCGTCATCGGTGGTCAGCACGATGTTCGAGAATTCGAACGCTTGCCGAGGGGTACTGGCGATCCGGCCGAGCGCGCTCAACGCTCAGCCTTCGCCCGCTCGTCGGTGCTGGGATCACGGCCGTTGGACTGACCCGACTGGCGCCATTCGCCGAGTTCGTCGCGGAGCTGCTCGACCTCTTGCAGAACGCGCTCGAGCTTGTCTTCGCTTCGGTGCAGCTGTCGCGCCAGGCGGGTGATGTCCGTGCGTCCGGCGAGCCTCAAGTTGCGCCACACGAGGTCGACGGCCTCCGAGCCGATCCTGGCCAGCGCGGCGACGTTCTCGGCGCTGCGCGCCATCAGCGCTCCAAAGCTCGGCTTGCCCACGAGCTCTTCGAACGCGCGGGCACTGGTGGACTCGGCCCGCTCGTACATCGCCCGGACCTGGTCCTCCGGGGAGGAGTCATCGGCTTTGCCAGTCCCGGCCGCGGCCGCCTTGGACCGCGCGGTCTCCCCGTCGGTCGTATCGCGTCGCTTGTCGCCGCTGGACGAAGTCTCAGCTTGCCTGCGGTCTGCCATCGCGCCTGCTCCTTCTTGGAATGCTCGCTTAAGGCGGCCGGAGCAACATCTGCTCGACTGAATCCCGGACCGCCGATCGAGGCTACGCTCCGCGGCGATCCGGTGCAAGCCGAACGATCTCTGCACCGGCCCTGGGTAAAGGGCTACCCACTTTTCACATCGCGCATAGCCTGCTCGGGCAGCGGGTACACGATCGGTATGTGCGGTCCCGCGAAAACGCTGTGTTTGACCTACCCGGCCGAGCCGGAGTCAGTTTCGCGGGCCCGGGAGGCGCTCAGGCATTTCGCGGTGCAGGCGGGGGCGGATCAGCGGCAGGTCGACGCGGTTCGCCTGGCCGGCTCTGAAGCGGTTACCAACGCCGTCGTCCATGCGTACCGAGAGGCGCCGGGCAACGTCTACGTGACCGCGGCTCTGAGCTGCGCCGAGCTCTGCATCCAGATCGCCGACGACGGGTGCGGCCTTCAGCCGCGAACCGACCGTCCCGGTCTCGGTCTGGGACTGGGATTGATCTCGCAGGTCAGCGACGAGCTGACGATCGCGCCCCGGGCCAGCGGCGGCACCGAGGTGCGAATACGCTTCAAGCTCCACGACGCCGCACACTCCCGACGCCGGGCTTCGGTGACCGTCAGATCGCGAGACACGCGATGGCGGATGCGGCGGGCATGTCACCGCCAGTCGCTCGCCTAGTTGACCCGCCGGTGGGCGTCAGCTCGAGTGGCTCGCCCAGCGTCAGCTCGAGCCCGAGCCGATCATCCCGCGCCCACCTGCAGCTTGGCCCCGCTGGCCGCAGCGTCATAGAGCGCTTGCAGCGTGGCCGCCTGCCCGACCGCGTCGTCGCGGCCGAGCAGCGGGGCCGCTTGGCCGGTGATCGCGGCTGACAGGTTCTCGGCCTCGAGCATGTAGGAGTTGACGAGCGGGATCTCGATCTGCTGCACGGCCTCGTCGGTGCGGAGCTCG
Organism: uncultured Solirubrobacterales bacterium; assembly: GCA_963757015.1. GTDB lineage: Bacteria > Actinomycetota > Thermoleophilia > Solirubrobacterales > Solirubrobacteraceae > Palsa-465. Next base: position 19,158 of record CAVWQA010000005.1, on the reverse strand, counting down.
ATGCTCGGCGTCAGACAATGCCAGGGGTCGTCGAGAAACAGCGCTCCCCGCTCGCCGACGACCTCGAGCTCGTCGCGTTCAGGGAGCGCGAGACCGCTGTCGAAGTGAGCGATCACGTCATCGGCAAAGGCCATCGTCGCGGCAAAGACAACGTCGACGCCGTGGCCGCCGAGCGCCTGTTGTGCGGTCACGTGCTCGGGCTCCCCGGCGAGCATGCGGGCAGCGTGGACGCAGTAGCAGCCGACGTCCATCAGCGCGCCCCCATCGAGATCGGCGGCCAGCCGGACGTTGTCGGGATCGGCGGCGAAGAAGCTGAAGGTGCCCCGGATCAGCCGCAGGCGGCCGATCGCTCCCGCACCGACCAGTTCCTGCAGGCGTCGCGTCTGCGGGTTGTGGCGATACATGAAGGCCTCCATGAGCACGAGGCCTTCGCGCTCGGCGAGGTCGAAGGCCGCGGCGACCGGCTCGGGGTGGCGAGCCAGCGGCTTCTCGCACAGCACGTGCTTGCCCGCCCGGAGCGCCCGCTCGGTCCATTCCAGGTGCATCGAGTTGGGCAACGAGATGTACACGGCCTGGACCTCGGGGTCGGCCAGCAGCGCCTCGTAGCTGCCGTGGGCACGCTCGATCCCGTGCCGATCGGCGTACGCCCGCGCCCGCTGGGCGTCGCGGCTGGCTACCGCGGTGACCGCGACCGCGTCAGACTGCGCGCAGCCGGCGAGGAACTTGCGGTTGATGTCCGCGGTGGAAAGGATGCCCCACTGGACCGCCACGTCGGGGCTCGCGCCGGGCGGCGTCAGGCGACGTGATCGGCCGGCTCGCTGGCCGGCTTGGTGGTCTCGGGGTTGATCGCAGGTTCGGGCTCGTCGTGGTGCTCGCCGTTGATCGCGCCCTTGAAGTCGTGGATGCTACGGCCCACGGCCCGCCCCACCTCGGGCAGACGCTTCGGTCCGAGCACCAGCAGTGCGACGACCAGAATCAGGAGTAGGTGCGTTGGCTGGAGAATGTCGCCGATCATGACCTGGAGACTACACGGTGCCTGACAGCGTGACGACATTTGGCCCCGGGCGAGTGAACCTGATCGGGGAGCACACCGACTACAACGAGGGGCTGGCGCTGCCCTTCGCGATCGGCGAAGGGGTGACGGTGAAGGCCAATCGGGGGACTCGAGGGCGAGTGGAGGTGGCCGCCTACGACCTCGATGGGCACGATTCGTTTGCGCTCGACAATCCCGGGCGGGTCCGAGGCTGGAGGGCGTTCGTACGCGGCGTCGCCGCCGAGCTGCAGGCCGCCGGCCATGAGCTGGCCGGCTGCAAGCTGGAGATCAGCGGGACCGTTCCGCGTGGTTCTGGTCTCTCCTCGTCGGCCGCACTCGAGGTGGCCGTGTGCCTGGCTCTGCTCGGCGTCAGCGGCGCCCAGGTGTCTGACCGGATCGAGCTCGCGCGGATCTGCTCGCGGGTCGAGAACGAGTGGGTGGGCGCGCGCACCGGACTGCTCGATCAGATCGCCTCGCTGTGCGGGGAGCGCGACCGGGCGCTGCGGATCGACTTCCAATCGCTGGACGTAAGCAGGGTTGCGCTGGGGCTCGGTGAGTATCGGCTGGTCACGCTCGATTCCGGCGAGCGGCACGCCAACGCCGGTCCGGGCGGCGCCGGCGAGGACGAGGGCGAGGGCTATAACCAGCGTCGCGCCGAATGCGCTCGCGCCTGCGAGCTGCTCGGCGTGCCCAGCCTTCGTGAGGCCACGCTCGAGATGGCCGAGCGTCTGCCTGACCCGCTGGCGGCGCGGGCTCGCCACGTGATCTGCGAGAACGAGCGTGTCGAGGAGACGGTGGCCGCGCTCGGGGCCAACGACCTGCCACGCGTCGGCGAGCTGCTCGACGCCTCGCACGCCAGCCTGCGTGACTGCTATGAGGTCTCGACGCCGGCGGTCGAGGCGACCAGGGCGCGCCTACGCGATGAGGGCGCGGTGGGAGCCCGGATCATGGGGGGAGGCTTCGGCGGTTACGTGCTGGGGCTGTTTCCGCCGGGCGCCACACCGCCGGCCGAATCGATCAGCGTGGAGCCCGGTCCCGGGGCTCACGTGGTCAATTAGCGTCGCGAAGGGCTGGATACAGCGCCTGAAAGCGCGCCCGGGCTTCGCGGTAGGGCTGCACCCAGCGGGCTTCGGGCTCGATCCGGGAACCGCCCCGGACGGTGGCCGCGACAGCCGTGTCGACATCCTCGAACACGCCACCGGCGACACCGCCGAGGAGCGCCGCGCCGAACGCCGCGCCCTCCTGCACCGGCATCCGCTCGAGCGGCAGCTCGAGCACCGAGGCCACGATCTGCAGCCACAGGTCGCTGCGTGCGCCGCCGCCCGAGACCCGCCCGAGCTCGGCCGGGATCCCCAGCTCGCCGATCAGGTCAAGCGAGTCGCGCAGCCCGAAAGCCACGCCCTCGAGCACCGCTCGGACGAGCGCGGAGCGGTCGTGACGGAGCCCCAGCCCCGCGAACGCCGCCCGGGCGTCGGGATCGACGTGGGGGGTACGCTCGCCGGCCAGATAGGGCAGGAAGGTCAGCCCCTCAACCCCGGGCGACCAGCGCTCGGCGCCCGCCAGCAGCTGCTCGAAGTCAGTGCCGGGAGCGAGCACGTCGCGGGCCCATCCGAGCGAGCCCGCGGCCGACAGCATCACGCCCATGACATGCCACGAGGACGGCCTGGCGTGGCAGAACGCGTGCAGCCGGCCGAGCGCGTCGCTGCGGAACTGCTCGCAGGCGGCAAACACCACGCCCGAGGTGCCGAGCACGATCGACAGCGGGCCCGGTCGGGCGACTCCGACTCCGAGCGCTCCCGCCGCCTGGTCACCGGCGCCCGCGGCCACGGGCACGCCGCCGGCCAGCGTCCCCGACACGGCGGGGCTCTCGAGCACCTCGGGGAGCGGCCGGTCGTCGAGCTCGAGCGCGTCGAGCACCTCGTGGCTCCAGCGCCGCGCCGGGACGTCGAGCAGGAGCGTCCCCGAGGCGTCGGAGACGTCGGTGGCATGCACGCCGCACAGCCGCAGCCGGACGTAGTCCTTGGGCAGCATCACGTGGGCGACCTGCTTGAACAGGTCGGGTTCGCGGGCCCTCAGCCACAGCAGCTTCGGGGCGGTGAAGCCGGGCAGGGCCCGGTTGCCGGTCAACTCGACCAGCCGCTCCAGGCCGATCGTGTGCTCGATCTCCTCACACTGGGCCGCTGTACGCTGGTCGTTCCAGAGGATCGCCGGGCGCAGCACTCGGTCGGCGGCGTCCAGCGCCACGAGCCCGTGCATCTGACCCGAGAGCCCGATCCCCACGGGCGGGCCGGCGGCGGTCCGCAGCTGCTCGAGGACCGCCTCGGTGGCGCGCCACCAGTCCTCGGGATCCTGCTCGACCCAGCCCGGGCGTGGCGTGGACAACGGATACTCGACCTGCGCCCGCGCGAGGACCGAGCCGGCTTCGTCGATGGCCACGCCCTTGGTGGCGGTGGTGCCGACGTCGATCCCGGCCAGGACCGCGGTCACGGAGCGAACCCGCCGAGCGCGGCCTTCACCCGGCCGGCGCGCCCAGCGCGGCGTAGACGAGCTCGTAGGCGCGGACGGCGTCCTTGCGCTGCTGGGCTTCGCGCAGGGCGGCGTCGTCGATCCGGGCGGCGACCGAATCGATGAAGCGCCACTGGAGCACCGACCGCCTGACCGCCGCCACCTGGTCCTCGGTGTAGGGATAGAGGTCGAACCCGAGCCGCTCGCCTCCGTCCCCGTAGCCTGCGCGGCGCAGCTCGAGGGCCAGCTCGAGCGTTTCCATGAAGGCCGTCGCCCCGACCATGTTGTCGTCGTCGAAGCTGCCCCAGCCGGAGTTGGCGTGCAGGTGACCGAGCAGGCCCTCCGAGGCGAGCAGGGCGGCGTACTCGGGCAGGTGCTCGCCGTTCATGATCAGGTGCTGCCAATCCATGTTGACCTGCACGTTGTCCAGTCCCTGGTCGCGCAGCTTGTGCACCACATACAGGCACATGCCGATGTTGCGCATCAGGATCTTCATCGCGGGCTCGGAGTTCTTGTGCTCGAGCAGCAGCTTGATCCCGTGCCGCTGGCACTCCGCCGCCGCCTCGCCCATCCCCTCGACCAGCCAGCGCCAGGAATCGGCGTAGGGAGACTGGAAGGGATAGTTGTAGCCCTCGCCTCCGGGCCAGATGATCAGGTGAGCCCCCAGTGAGCCGGCGAACTCGGCGGCCTCGCGGATGATCCGGCGGGCCTCGCCGCGCAGCTTGTCGTCGGGGTTGACGAGGCCGCCGTGGGCGAAGCGGGGGTCGAGGTGCAGGCCGCCGGCGATGCAGTAGATGTCGTGGCCGTCGAGCGCGCTGCGGACGGCGTCGAGGTTGTCGGGCGAGAGCTCGTCGGGGTAGTGAAACTCGTAGCCGTCGATCAGGTCGCCCAGTCCCCGCACCGCGCGGTTCACCTTGTCGGCCACCGGCTCGGCGGTGTAGTCGTGGCTGGGCTGATAGCCACCGGGAACAAACCTGGTGATCATCGGGCCAAACGCCCAGATGCCGAGGCTGGTTTTCAGCATCGGCGGAACGTTAGCGCTAACATGGGCCGCGAGCGAGGGCGCTAAGAGGGCCTTGCGGAGAGGAGGGTCAATGGAGGTCGACGAGGGCGCCAAGACGCCCGGTCGGTCACGCCGTCCTGCGGTGATGTCCGACGTCGGCCGCCTCGCGGGCGTCTCGCACCAGACCGTCTCCAGGGTGATCAACGGCAGCCCCAAGGTGCGCCCCGAGACCCGCCGGCGGGTCATGGCCGCGATGCAAGAGCTCGGCTACCACCCGAACTCGGTGGCGCGCGCCCTGGTCACCGGACGGACCAACACGCTGGGCGTGGTCAGCTTCGACACCACGCTGTACGGTCCGGCGTCGACGCTGTTCGGGATCGAGCGCGCGGCCCACGAGGCCGGCTATTTCATGATCGTGGCCAGCCTCAAGGCGCTCAACCGATCGTCGGTCAGCGAGGCCGTGGAGCGCCTTCGCCTCCACGGCGTCGACGGGATTCTCGTCATCGCGCCGTACGTGGAGGCGGCCAACGCGCTCCGGCACGCACCGGCCGATGTGCCCATCGTGGCCGCCGAGGCGGGTCCGGTCGACGTGGTGCCGGTAATAGGCGTCGATCAGCACGCCGGCGCCGTGAGCGCCACCCAGCACCTGCTCGACCTCGGGCACCGGACGGTGTGGCACATCTCCGGGCCGGGTGACTTCCTCGAAGCTCGCGAGCGCGTCGACGGCTGGCGCGCCACGCTGGAGGCGGCCGGAGTCGAGCCGCCACCGCCGCTGGCCGGCGACTGGAGTGCGCGAGCCGGCTACGACCTCGGCCAGCGTTTGAGCGCGGATCCGGCCGTGACCGCGATCTTCGCCGCCAACGACCAGATGGCGCTCGGCGTCCTGCGCGCCCTGCACGAGGCCGGCCGCGCGGTCCCGGGCCAGGTCAGCATGGTCGGCTTTGACGATATTCCCGAGGCCCCCTACTTCATGCCGCCTCTGACGACCATCCGCCAGGACTTCATCGAGGTGGGCAGCCGCAGCCTGCGGCTGCTGGTGCGCGCGATCGAGGCGGGCGACGGCACCCCCACGCGCTCGCTGGTGGAGCCGCAGCTGGTGGTTCGCGCAAGTACCGCCGTGGCTCAGCCACGCGTTGACAGGGAGCGCGTGTGATCGCTAACATCGCGCACGCGAACGCCCGAAGAGAGGAGGGAGAGGGACTGGTGGCAGGCCCCCTGGGGGGCAAGGTTTTTGGGCCCGTGGGTCGAATACAGCGGCCTGAGCGGATGCATGGCCACCAGTCACAGCCGGACTCACAGCAGCCACCGGCGCCCCCAGATTTACCCTCGGTTAAGTCGATTGGACAGCGGCGCGGGCGTCTGAGACCGTACGCGTGCAGCGCTGGTTATCCAGAAACAGGAGGAGCCCCATATGCCTGACGGACCTGAAGATCTCGTCCACGACGCCGTCGAACGGCTCGAGTGGGATGAGAACACCGAGGAGCGCAAGTACGCCCACGGCGAGTCGCGCGAGAACAAGTGGCACCAGGTGACCCGGCGGGCCGCGCTCACCGGTGGTGCGGCCGGGGTCGTAGGAATGATGCTCCAGGCCTGCGGATCGAGCTCGAAGTCCACCTCGACCGCTACGGCCGCCACGGGCGGCTCGAGCGCGGCGTCGAGCATCTTCGGCTTCAGCAAGGCGCAGAAGTACACGATGGTGAATCACGTGACCACCAACGTGTTCTTCACCCCGACCCAGAACGGCGCCGCCGACGCCTGCAAGCTGCTCGGCTGCTCGTACACGTGGACCGGGTCGGCGACCAGCAACGTGGGCGAGATGGTCAACTCCATCAACAGCGCGGTGTCCTCGAAGGTGCAGGGGATCGCGACCTCGCTGATCTCACCGACCGCGTTCAACACCCCGATCGCCACCGCCCTCAAGGCCGGAATCCCGGTGGTCGCCTACAACGCCGACGAGCCCAAGAGCGGCCGCCTGTCCTACATCGGACAGGACCTGTTCGTGTCCGGGCAGGAGATGGGCCAGCGCATCGTGTCGCTGCTGCCCTCCGGAGGCGAAATTGCGCTGTTCATCGCCACCCCGGGCGCGGCCAACATCCAGCCCCGCATCGACGGTGCCAAGGCCACGCTCAAGACCCACTCGAACATCAAGTACGACGTGGTCGCCACCGGCGCAGCGGTGCCGGCGGAGCTGACCGCGATCAACTCCTGGGCCCAGGCTCACTCGAGCGCCAAGGGCATGTTTGCCGTCGACGCGGGCAGCACGCAAGGCGTGGCCCAGACGATCCAGAAGCAGGGCCTGAAGACAAAGGGCTGGGTCGGAGGCGGGTATGACCTGACCCCGATCACCGAGCAGTTGCTCCATGCCGGCTACATCGAGTTCACGATCGACCAGCAGCCCTACCTGCAGGGCTTCTTGCCGATCCTCCAGCTCTACATGTACAACGCCTCGCAGGGCCTGTCCGGCATCGCCGACGTCGACACCGGACTGAAGTTCCTGGACAAGACGACGGTCCTCCCCTACAGCTCAACCAAGAGCCGCTACGAGGGCACGGGCACCAGCGCCGGCGTCGCCAAGGCGTAGGGGCTTTTGGAGCGGCCGGAGAAGGGTTAGGCTTCACAGCAAGGGGTAGCGTCCCCCAATAAGCGATGGCGGTCACCTCCGACACCCAGGCTGCTCCGTCACCGCCGGGCCCGGCACCGAGCCGGGCCCGCGGAGGCGGCGCGGCGGGCATCCTCAAGCGGTTTCTGACCCTGCGCGAGGGCAGCATCATCGTGGTCACGCTGATCACGATCATCTACTTCGCGGCCACGACCAGCAACTTCCTGACCGGCAGCAACTTCAAGAACCTGCTGCCGTACTTCACCTTCCTGGCCGTCATGGCGGCCGGCCAGGTGTTCGTGATGACGCTGGGGGAGATCGATCTGTCGATCGGCGCGGTGTGGCTGTTCACGCCGTTCATGTACTGGAAGTTCACCGAGGCCGGTCTGCCGCTGGTCCCGGCGGTGATCGTGGCGCTGATCGTCGCCATGCTGCTGGGGGCGGTCAACGGCTTCTTCGTCGCCTATGTTGGGATTGCCTCGTTCGTGGCCACGCTGGCCATGCTGTTCTTCCTCGACGGCCTGACGCTGATCATCTCCCACTCGCAGGAGATCACCACCCCGGGGACGTCGGTCGTCAGCGTACCGACGTTCGCCCAGGTCTTTGGTGCAGGCACCTACTCGGAGCTGATCTGGGCGGTGGGGATCGTGATCATCTTGCAGTTGGTGCTGTCGTTCACCCGCTGGGGGATGTACACGGTGGCCGCGGGCGGAAATCGGCTCGCCTCCGCCGAGGCCGGCATCAACGTCCGGCTGGTGCTGGTCCGCAACTTCGTGCTGTGCGCGCTCACCGCGGGCTTCGCGGGGATCCTCGAGGCGATCCGGACGTCGAGCATGACCCCGGATCCGTCGGGCTCCAACACCATCCTGCTGGAGGCGGTCGCGGCGGTGATCATCGGCGGGACGCTGATGACCGGCGGCTCGGGAACCGTCGTCGGCGCCCTGATCGGCGCGTTGTTCCTCGGCGTCCTCAACGACGGGCTGGTCCTCAAGAGCGTCAGCGCCAACTATGTCGATCTGTACCTGGGGATCGCGATCATCATCGCGATGACCGTCAACGTCTACATCCTGCGCGTGCGCCTGCGGTCGGGCCGTGGCTGAGCAAGATCGGGTTCAGACCGAGCAGGAGCGGGTCCAGTCCGAGCAGGAGTTTTTGGGCGAGCGGATCGTCGCCCCGACCTCGGCGGAGGACGACGTGCTGCGGGTCGAGCACATCGCCAAGCGCTTTGGCCCCACGATCGCGCTGCGCGACATCAACCTGCACCTGCGCAAGGGCGAGGTGCTCGGACTGCTCGGCGACAACGGGGCCGGCAAGTCGACGCTGATCAAGATCCTATGCGGCTTTCAGAAGCCCGACACCGGAACGATGTGGCTCAAGGGCGAGGACTTCGCCCCCAAGAGCGTGGATGACGCGCGCAATCATGGGATCGACACCGTGTTCCAGGATCTGGCGCTGATCGACGAGCTCACGGTCTTCCACAACCTGTTCCTTCACCGCGAGCGGGTCAGGCGCCCGATCCCGTTCCTCCACAACGCGCTCATGCGTCGCGAGGCCCGCAAGGCCCTGGACCAGATCGGGATCAACATCCCCACCATCGACGTGCCGGTGGCGCGGCTGTCAGGAGGCCAGCGGCAGGCGATCGCCGTGGCTCGGACGATCTCCGGCGACGCCGACATCATCCTGCTCGACGAGCCGCTGGCCGCGATGGGCGCCAAGGAAGGCGCCATGATCCTGGACCTGATCCAGCGCCTCAAAGACGAGGGCAACGTCTCGATCATCATGATCCTGCACAACTACGTCCACGTCTTGACGGCGTGTGACCGCGTGAACCTGATCCAGGACGGTGTGATCGGGCTCGACAAGCCGACCGCCGAGACGTCGGTCGAAGAGTTGACCGAGATCGTGGTCGAGGAGTACCGCCGGGCCCGTTTGGCCGCGCAGTCGGGCAACGGCGCCTCGGCTGCGGCGCCCGCGAACGAACCGGCAGGGGAACCGGCGGACCAGACGCGCGCCCAGAGCTCTGAACCGGGCGCGTGACCGTGGCTCCTGACTCGCGTTGAGCGAGCGCGTCTGCAGCATCGGTGTCGACTTCGGCACCGAGTCCGGCCGCGCGCTGCTGATGGACGGGATCGGCGAGGCGGTGCACGCGACCCGGCCCGCCGACGCGCGCGCCTACGCCCCGGACCGGGCGTCTTCTGAGACCTCCGGCCGCGTGGATGAGATCTACCGCGGCCTATACGAGACGCTCGGCCGCAGCCAGGTGGCGCTGCTGCCCGGGCTCAAGCGGATCGCGACCGAGACGAGGAGGGCGACGTGAACGAGCTGCCCAGGATCGGCCTGCTCGGGATCATGCAGGAGCTCTACGACGAGATGATTCCTCGGATCACCGAGCATCAGGCGCACTATGCGACGAGCGTCGCCCAGCGCCTGGCGGACGTGGCCACCGTGACCTTCCCCCGGCCGGCCCGCAATCAGCACGACATCGAGACGATAACCGCCGAGCTGGCCGCTGCCGGGGTCGACGGGGTTATGGTCGTGATGCTCACCTACGGCCCGGCGATGCGCACGATCAGGGCCCTGATGGGTCTGCGCGTGCCGCTGCTGCTGGCCAACATCCAGCCCGAGCGGGCGGTGACCGCCGACTGGGACATGGACAGCCTGACCTATAACCAGGGCATCCACGGCGCTCAGGATCAGGCCAACGCGCTCGTGCGGGCAGACATCCCGTTCTCGATCATCACCGGCGACTGGCAATCGGAGCGGTTTGAGCGCGCGTTCTCCGACTGGGCCCGGGCGGCCCAGGCGGTGACCGGGCTGCGGCGCGCGAAGGTTGCGCTGCTCGGCTATCCGATGAACGGCATGGGCGACATCCGCTATGACCCCGAGGCGATGATGCGGCGTCTGGGGACGACGGTCGTCAACGAGGATCTCGGTTTTCTGTACGAGCGCGTCCGGGCCGTGTCAGACGGGGCTATCGAGGCGCTGGTGGCCGAGCACGAGGAGCGCTTCGACGTCGACCCGGCGCTGAGCGGCGCGCCTCACGCGTACGCGGCGCGGTTCGAGATCGCCTTGCGGGCGATGCTCGAAGCGGGCGGCTATGCCGGTTTCTCGTTTCACTTCGACTCGATCGGCGGCGACGGCCGCTTCGAGCAGCTGCCGCTGTTGGCGGCGTCTGACCTGATGGCCGACGGCTACGGCTACGCCGCCGAGGGGGACACGAACACGGCCATGCTGATGTGCGCGGCGCAAACGCTGATCGGTGACGCGCACTTCAGCGAGATGTACGCCATGGACTGGGAGCTCGACTCGGTCCTGATCAGCCACATGGGAGAGGGCAACTGGAAACTCGCGCGCCCCGACCGGCCGGTCCGCCTGATCGACCGGCCGCTGGGGATCGGGGGCCTCGACAACCCCCCGACCCCCGTCTTCTCGGCGGTACCCGGCCCGGCCACCACCGCCGCGCTGATCCCGATCGAAGGCGAGTACTACCGGCTGCTCGTCGGCCGCGGCCAGGTGCTCGACACGCCCGAGCTTCCCAACGTGCAGATGCACTACTTCCACTTTCGCCCGGATCGGGGGATGGAGGAGTTCATGGACCAGTGGCTGCAGTTCGCCGGCCCCCACCATTTCGTCACCAACCTGGGAGAGCACGCCGGCAGCTGGCGCCGGTTCGCGGAGCTGCTCGAGCTCGACTACGAGGAGATCTGATTGGAAGAGATGCTCGACGAGCTGCGCGAACAGGTCCTGGCCGCCAACCTGGCGCTCGTGCAGCATGGGCTGGTGAAGCTCACGTGGGGCAACGTCAGCGGGATCGACCGCGCTGCGGGCCTGATGGCGATCAAGGCCAGCGGGGTCGCCTACGACGAGATGACCGCCGACGACGTGGTCCTCGTCGAGCTGGAGGGCGGCGAGGTCGTGGACGGCGACCGCCGCCCCTCGACTGACACGCCCACGCACCTGGCGCTGTACCGCGAATTTGACGCCATCGGCGGGGTCGTCCATACCCACTCCACGTGGGCGACGGCCTGGGCGCAGGCGGGGCGCGAGATCCCGGTGCTGGGGACCACCCACGCCGACCTGACCGCCGAACCGGTTCCGGTGACGCGCGCGCTCACCGCCGAGGAGATCGAGCACGACTACGAGGGGGCCACCGGTACGGTCCTGATGGAGGCGATCGCCGGGCGCCAGGACGATCTCCCCTGCGCGCTGGTCCGCGGCCACGCGCCGTTCTGCTGGGGCCGCGATCCGGCCGGCGCGGTGCAAAACGCGGTCACGCTCGAGGAGGTCGCGCGACTGGCCCTGCTGACGGTGGCGCTCGATCCGGAGGCGGGGCCCCTGCAAGCCGAGCTGCGCGCCAAGCACTTCGAGCGCAAGCACGGGCCGGGCGCGTACTACGGTCAGCGCTGAGCCGGCAGCCCTTGGCGGGAGGCGATGGGCGCCGATCCCGGCGCAGCGGCGATGGGCCCCGATCCCCGGCCGAGCGGCGGCGTGGCGCGCGGACAGTCACAATGCCAACCACATGAGCGACGACGGCATGCGGGCGGCGGCGGCGAAGATGCGGGAAGCGGGCGCCCACGAAGAGGCGATCCGGGCCTTTGAAAGCGCCTACCGCAGGCTGGTGTCGGGCGGGGAGGCGCAGATACCGAGCGCCGACCTGGAGCCGGCCGGCGACGTCCCGGCGCTCGTCGACCTGCCGCGGGCCGATGCCGCCCAGGCGCTCGAGCACGTGGTGGTGATCAAGCTCAACGGCGGGCTGGCCACCACGATGGGCCTGCAGGAGCCCAAGTCGCTCGTGGAGGCGCGGGAGGGACGCTCGTTTCTGGAGATCATCATCGGTCAGACGCTCTGGCTGCGGCGCGGGCTCGGGGTTCGCTTGCCGCTGATCCTGATGAACAGCGACGCCACCCGCGGCGCCACCGAGCGGGTGCTGTCTGACTATCCCGAGATCGAGCACGAGGGGATCGCGCCCGACTTCATGCAGAGCATGATCCCCAAGCTCGAGGCCGAGCGGCTTGAGCCGGTCAGCTGGCCGGCCAACCCGGCGCTGGAATGGGCGCCGCCCGGACACGGCGACGTGTACGGCGCGCTCCGCCGGTCGAGGATGCTCGACGTGCTGCTGGCCCAGGAGTTTCGCTACGCGATGATCTCCAACTCGGACAATCTCGGCGCGACGCTCGACCCGCGCATCGTGGCTCACCTCGACCGGGAGCAGATCCCGTTCTTGATGGAGGTCGTCGAGGGGACCGAGGCCGACCGCAAGGGCGGCCACATCGCTCGCCGCCGGGCCGATGGCCAGCTGATCCTGCGCGAAACGGCCCAGACGCCGCCCGAGGACGAGGAATCGTTCCGCGACTTCCGCCACTGGCGCTACTACAACACCAACAACCTGTGGGTCGACCTGCGTGTGCTTGCCGATGCCCTGGAGCGCGCCGACGGCGTACTGGAGCTGCCGCTGATCGTCAACCGCAAGACGGTCGATCCCCGCGACGCGGACTCGACCGAGGTGATCCAGCTCGAGAGCGCCATGGGGGCCGCGATCGAGAGCTTCAGTGGCGCCAGCCTGCTGCTCGTGCCCCGCACCCGTTTTGTGCCGGTCAAGACCACCGACGACCTGCTCGTGCTCCGCTCCGACGTGTATGCGCTCACCCGCGAGCTCGAGGTCGAGGCGGCGCCCGAACGCGCCGACGACCTTCCCTTCGTCGAGCTCGACAAGCGCTTCTACAAGCTGCTCGACGAGTTCGAACGGCGCTTCCCCGACGGCCCCCCGTCGCTGCGCGAGGCGCAGCGCCTGGTCGTGCACGGCGATGTGACCTTCGGCGCCGGGGTGATCGTGCGCGGCGCCGTGGAGCTTGACGAGAGCGAGCCGGCTCGGGTTGACGCCGGAGCCGTGCTCGACGGGGCCGGGTGAGCGTGCCGGGCGGCGGCCGGCCGAGCGATGCTGGACGGCGCCGGGTGAGCGTGCCGGAAAGCGACGGCTGCCGCGTCAGGGATGACGGGGCCGGCCGGCCCCGGGAGCGCCGGGCAGCTCGTCGCGCTTCTCGGGCCGCGAGGCCGATTTCGGGACCGGCTGCACCAGAACCTGGCCCCGGCGGGCGGCGGCGGTGCTGGCCAGCGCGACGCGCCGGGCCGCGGCGCGCGCCACAAAACGGATCGCCGGTGGGCGATAGCGGAGCAGCACGCCCCAGGTCTGCGGGCCGACGATCCCGTCGGGCGTCAGGCCGTGGGCCCGCTGGAAGTTCTCCACCACGCTCTGGGTGGTGGGGCCGAATCCCCCGTCGACGCCGAGCCGATAGCCGGCCGAGATCAGATGCTCCTGGGCCCACACGACCAGATCACCGATGGCACCCTTGCCGATGCTGACCATCACCTTGTCGGCCGTGTAGCCGGGAAGCGACCCGGCCGGCCGCGAGATCGCGGTCCAGCCCGCCGGGCTGGCCTGCTGCCACACCCACCAGCTGACCCCGTGCGCGTCGTAGGCACGCGATATCTGCCGGAAGCGGAAGATCTGATGGCCCGGAGGAGACCCCGCGACCTGCCCGAGCGGGAAGATCTTTCGCCGGTAGGGCATGTTGTAGATGTAGGTGTGGGCGAACACGGCGTCGACGCCCACGCCGATGTCCTTCCAGTACATCTGCGGCATGTTGTACTGGGCCCCGCCGGGTCCCAGGAACACCGAGTACGGGAACGACGGGTGGAAATCGACATACGGGAAGCCGGCCAGGGCGACCGGGAAATGCGGACCGATCAGGTCACGCAGGCGTCTGATGTAGGTCTGAGCGGCGACGTACTTGCCCTGGTACTGGGCCTCGGCGTCGATCAGCAGGCAGTCCGCACCGTCCCGGATCGCCTCCGCACCCTTGTAGGCCTCGGTCACCGGATGATTCCCGTACACGTACTGCCAGGCGCACACCTTCAGGCCGGCCCGGTGAAAGGCGCTCAGCACCGGTGAGCTGAACTGGGACGTCCAGAAGCTGGTCCCGTCGCTGCTCTTGATCATCAGGGTGCCCATTCCCCGCCGATGTGCCTGAGAGATGATCGACCCGATGTTGCCGCCTTGGGTGAACTGCAGCTCCCAGATCCACATCGCCCGGCGCGTCAGTGGGTTGGTGGGCCCCGATCGATGGCGCTTGCCGTGGCGCTGAAAGTGGGCGTGGTTGGCGGATCTGACCGATGCGCCACCCGAGCGTGCCAGCGCAGGAGGTGCGGACAGCGCAGGGGTCGCGGACAGCACAGCCACACTGATCACCGCCGCCAGCACGGCGCTGAAGGTGTGAATCCGACATGCCCGGTAACCGCGCTCCCCGCGGCCTCCCACCATACGGAAAGTCACCGTAGCGAATAACCCGGACGGTGCCGGCAAGTTGCGCTGCGGGGCGCTTGGAACGCTGTGCACGCTATTCGTGCAAAGCGTTCTGAGGGTGCGGGAAAGCGGGGAGCCTCGCCTCCGCGACGCCCCCGCCCCCGACTACTTGATGAACAGGATCTCCGAGTACTTCGGCAGCGGCCACAGGTCATCGGCGACCAGCTTCTCGAGCTTGTCGGCCGACTCGCGCACCGCCGCCATGGCCGGGATCGTGGTGTCGCGCATGTACTCGGCGTGCTCCATCAGGTCGTCGTGGGGCTGGTTCTCGGCCAGGTTCGCCGTCTCGAGCGACCTCAGAGCCTCGACGAGCGTGTTCAGCGCCGTCTCGACCTCGCTGGCCAGCTCCGGCAGCTGGGCGCTCACCAGCAGCGCCAGGTGCCGCGCGGACGCCGGGACGAGCATCGTGCGCGCGATCGAGGCGGCCGTCTCGGCCTCGATGTTGAGCTTGGTGACGTACTGCTCGAGGAACACCTCGTAGCGCGACTCGAGCTCGCGCTCGGAGAGCACGCCGTAGTTCGAGAACAGCTCCTGGGTCTCGTCGGAGATCAGGTACGGCAGCGCGTCCGGCGTGGCGCGCAGGTTGAGCAGCCCGCGCTGCTGCGCTTCGGCGTGCCATTCCTCGGAGTAGTTGTCGCCGCCGAACACGATCTGCTTGTTGGCGGCATAGGTGCGCTGCAGAATCGGACGCAGCGCGGCCTCGAGCTCGGCGCCGTCCTGGACCGTGTCCTCGAGCTCCTCGGCGAGGTCGTCGATGGCCTCGGCGACGATCGTGTTCAGCACCGTGTTGGGCAGCGACAGCGACTGGCTCGACCCCAGCGCCCGGAACTCGAACTTGTTGCCGGTGAACGCGAACGGGCTCGTGCGGTTGCGGTCGCCGCCGTGCAGGGGCAGCGGCGGCAGGACGTGGGTGCCCAGACCGAGGAACGATTCGGGCGTGGACTCGCCGACCTCACCGCGCTCGATGGCCCCGAACACCCGCTCGAGCTCGGCCCCGAGGAAGATCGAGATGATCGCCGGCGGCGCCTCGTTGGCGCCCAGGCGGTGGTCCTGGCCGGGCGAGGCGATCGAGGCCCGCAGCAGTCCCTGGTGCTTGTTGACCGCCTGGATCACCGCGGCGCAGAAGAACAGAAACTGGAGGTTCTCGTGCGGCGTGTCGCCCGGCTCCAGCAGGTTCTCGCCGCCGTCGGTGCTCATCGACCAGTTGTTGTGCTTGCCCGAGCCGTTGACGCCCGCGAACGGCTTCTCGTGCAGCAGGCACACCAGGCCGTAGCGCCGGGCCACGTTCTGCATCACCTGCATGGTCAGCTGCTGGTGGTCAGAGCCGACGTTGGAGTTCTCGAAGATCGGAGCGATCTCGTACTGGTTGGGCGCCACCTCGTTGTGGCGCGTCTTGACCGGCACGCCGAGCTTCTGCAACTCGCGTTCGGTGTCGAGCATGCAGGCCAGGATCCGCTCCGGAATCGAGCCGAAGTAGTGATCGTCGAGCTCGTGGCCCTTGGGCGGCTTGGCCCCGAACAGCGTCCGACCGACCGTCACCAGATCGGGACGCTCGAAGTAGTACTGCTCGTCGATCAGGAAGTACTCCTGCTCGGGGCCGACCGTCGTGAACACGCGCGACACCGCGCTGTTGCCGAACAGCTTCAGCGCCCGGACCGCCGACTTGGAGAGTGCGTCCATCGAGCGCAGCAGCGGGATCTTGTGGTCAAGGGCCTCGCCGGTCCAGGAAGCGAACGCGGTCGGGATGCACAGCAGGGCCCCGTTGGGGTTCTCGAGCAGGAAGGCCGGCGAGGTCGGGTCCCACGCGGTGTAGCCGCGGGCTTCGAAGGTGGCGCGAATGCCGCCGGTCGGGAACGAGGAGGCGTCGGGCTCGCCCTGGATCAGCTCGTTGCCGGTGAATTCGGCCAGCGCCGTGCCTTCGCCCGTGGGCGCGTAGAAGCTGTCGTGCTTCTCGGCGGTCATGCCGGTCAGCGGCTGAAACCAGTGCGTGTAGTGGGTCGCGCCCCGCTCCAGCGCCCACTCCTTCATGGCCAGCGCGACGGCGTCGGCCGTCGAGATGTCGAGCGCCTGGCCCCGGGCCAGCGTCTGCTGCAAGCGGCTGAACACGTCGCGGGGGAGACGCTGGCGCTGGACGGCCGAGCTGAAGACGTTGGCGCCGAAGATCTGGTTGTCGGGGATCGTGAGATCCGGCGCCCCGAGACTCCCACCGTTCGGGGCCCACTGTGCGGCAAGGACGTTCTGCTGGCGGATAGGCATGCTCTGGCTGGTTCCTTTTCGAGTCTGCGCTCCCGACGGCACGGAGACGCGCGCGTGTGTAAGCCGTCTCTGGTGAGACGTCGAGCGTGAAATGTAGGCCAGAGTCCCGCGCTGGTCACTATCCCAATGTCCAAACCGTCGCAAACTGCGTCGTCCACACGGCGCAGGGGAGACGTGATGCGACTTGGTAGCGCCGCTACCGGGACGTGATGTGACTTGGTGGCGCTAGGCGCAACTCAGATTCCGCACGTCATTGGGATACTCCCTCGCGCGATGCCAGAGCACACGGAGTTCGGACCGATGTCGGTGTACGTTCCCGCGGCCGAGCGCTACGAGCACGTCCCGTATCGCCGCTGCGGGCGCAGCGGCCTGCAGCTGCCGCTGATCTCGCTGGGGTTGTGGCAGAACTTCGGCGACGACCGGCCGCTCGCCGCCAGCCGCGCCATCCTGCGGCGAGCCTTCGATCTCGGGATCACGCACTTCGACCTGGCCAACAACTACGGGCCGCCCTACGGAAGCGCCGAGCTCAACTTCGGGCGCATCTTCGCCGAGGACTTTGCCCGGCTGCGCGACGAGATCGTGATCTCCACCAAGGCCGGCTATGACATGTGGCCCGGCCCGTATGGCGAGTGGGGTTCGCGCAAGTACCTGCTCGGGAGCCTGGACCAGAGCCTGGCCAGGATGGGGCTCGACTACGTGGACATCTTCTACTCGCACCGCTTGGATCCCGAGACGCCGCTGGAGGAGACGCTCGGAGCGCTGGACTTTGCCGTGCGCCAGGGCAAGGCGCGCTACGTCGGCATCTCGTCCTACAGCGCGGAGCGCACCGAGGAGGCGATCGTGATCCTGCGCGAACTGGGCACGCCGCTGCTGATCCACCAGCCGTCCTACTCGATGTTCAACCGCTGGATCGAGGACGGCCTGCTCGACGTGCTCGGCGAGGAGGGCGTCGGTTGCATCGCCTTCTCGCCGCTCGCCCAGGGGCTGTTGACAGACAAGTATCTGAACGGGATTCCCGAGGACTCGCGCGTGCGCCGGGGGGATTCCTTCTCGGAGTCGATCGTCAACGAGCAGAACCTGGAGCGCGTACGATCGCTGGCCGCGATCGCGCAGGACCGCGGACAGACGCTGGCGCAGCTGGCGCTGGCCTGGGTCCTGCGGGACGAGCGCGTGACCTCGGCCCTGATCGGGGCCAGCAGCGTCGCCCAGCTGGAGCAGAATGTGGCCGCGCTGACCAGCCTTGGCTTTGACCCCGACGAGCTGGAGCAGATCGACCGCTACGCCGTCGACGGTGCTCTCAACATCTGGGCGCCGTCGAGCAGCGCCTGAGCGCGCCGCCCCGGGCCGCGCCCGGCCGGCAAGCTTGAGCGCTCCAACCTGCGCCGGCCGGCTAGCCCGAGCCCTTGACCACCACCTTGCCGGCGCTGTTGACGTAGGCCTGCTGCGGCTTGGCGCTGATGTGCACCGCGAACGTCCCGCCCGGCTGGGAGCCGTCGGCCAGCACCGCCCGGGCCTTGCCGCTCAGTCCCGCCGCCACCTGCCAGGCGACCACGTGCCGCCCGGCGGAGACGGCGGTGACGCCCCAGGCGAAGGTCGCCGAGTGGCCGGGGGCCAGCTTGTGGCCGAGCGCCCACGTGTTCGAGTAGGCGGTCACGTATGCCCCGGCGCCGCCGTTGCGGCAGCTGTAGCGACACGGCCCCGGGGGGCGGTCGACGATCCAGATCGGACGCGACGGGTTGGCCAGGTAGGGCTGGTGCAGCGTTTGCGCGAACGCCTGGGCACTCGTGCCCTCGCCGTTGGCTGCCGGATAGGCGCAGGTCACGTTGCAGATCGTCACCGCCAGGTTCGGAATCGGCTTGGTCCCCGTGTTGCGCACCGTGATCACCAGGTGCGTGTGCTGGGCCAGCCGCTGTGAGGCCGGGAACGTCGCGCTGCTGATCGCGACCCTGAACTTGCCGGCCGGCTCGCTCGCTCCCTGCTGCTTGCCCGAGCCACAGGCGGTCACCGACAGAGCCGCTGCGACGCCGGCGACGATCCCGAAACTCCTCCAAATGCAGGCCCGCAACGCCGCTGCAACATACCACGCAGCTGCCGCTGCGGACGCCGGTCTGGCGCCGCCACGGGGACGGTTGCAACTGGATTTTTGGCTTATCCGTGCCGTAGGCTTACGCGCCGGAGCGTCGTGCAAGCTCAACCACTCCGGGAGGAAGCCATCCGTTGATCAGAGCAGTGGCCGAGCGAACGTTCCTGCCTTGCAAGAACCTGCTCGAAGAGGTCGGCAACATGATGATCCTCACGGGCAAGACGCTGGTTTCCGCGGTGCGGCCCCCTTATCCGTACGGCAGCGAGTTCGTGGGGCAGTTCCTGTTCGCGATGAAGCTGTGCTGGTTTCCACTGCTGAT
>CAVWQA010000004.1:0-508391 GCA_963757015.1 uncultured Solirubrobacterales bacterium | reverse complement strand
GGCAGCGCGTCTCTGGGTCTGGACCATCACGCCGCCGCCCGAGCCGCTGACGGCGCGGGCGAGGCGCGCCGCCGAGAATGAGCTGGTACTAACCTTGCCCTGGCAATGCGGCGGTTCGTTATTCCCGGCCTGATCGTGCTCGCAGCCGTGGCTCTGCTCGCCCTGCTGACGTTCGGCGTCTCGACCCAGACCGACACCTCATCGATCGACGCGCAGGTGGCCAGCGGCAGGTTCCCGGTCGCTCCGAGCGCGAACATGCCGCTGCCGCTGCTGGGCTCGTCGGGCTCGAAGAAGAGCCTGGCCGACTTCAGGGGCAAGGTGGTGGTGCTCAACGTATTTGCCTCCTGGTGCCCGCCGTGCGCCTCCGAGGCGCCGCTGCTCTCGCGCGAGCAGCGCACGCTGGTCAAGAACGGCGGGACCATGGTCGGGGTGACCTACCTCGACAATTCCAGTGCCTCGGAGCAGTTCGCCCGCCGCTACCACATCACCTACCCGGTGCTGCGCGACGTCAGCGGCAGCTTCGTGCACTCGTTTGGCACCACGGGAGTGCCCGAGACCTTCGTCATCAATCGTGCCGGGCGGATTCAGGCGCTGCAGCGCTTTCCGGTGACCAAGCGGTGGCTGAAGCGCACGCTACCGCCGATCCTCGCGCAGCGGTCATGAGCCGGGCCCGCCTCACCGCCTTGCTTGTCACGGCCTGCTCCCTGGCTGCGGCGCTCGGCCCGGCGCCCGCCACCGCGGCCACACCGCGGGCCTCGTTCACCGAGATCGAGCAAGACGTCATGTGCATCGCCTGCCACGAGCCGCTGGCGGTCGCCCAGTCGCCGGAGGCGTTCTCCGAACGCGCCTACATCCGCCAGCTGATCCACCAAGGCCTGACCAAGCAGCAGATCGAGAAGCAGTTGGTGGTGCAGTACGGGCCCGCGATCCTGGCCAAGCCACCCGCGCACGGCTTCAACCTCGTGATCTACGTCCTGCCCCCGGTGCTGCTGGCGATCGCCGTCGGCGCGCTCGCGGTGACGATTCCCAAGTGGCGTCGACGATCTCGCTCCGCGGCATCCTCGCCGGCCGCCGCCGGGCCCGAGCTGGATCCGGAGGAGGCCCGCCGCCTCGACGAGGACCTCGCCCGCCATGCGTAGCCGCCCCGATGACAACGTCGGCCGCCGCGCGTAGCTGACCGCGAGCTACACCGGGCCTCGAGCTACATCGAATCCGGCGCCCGAACCCCGAGCAGCCCCAGCGCCAACTCGATCCCCTGCCGGGCGCTCTGCGACAGCGCGATCCGGAACGACTCGACCTCCTCGGGCCGGGCTCCCACCACCCGGCAGTCGCGGTAGAACGCGGTGAACTCCTGGGCCAGCTCCAACGCGTAGGACGCGATCCGGTGCGGGGCCCGGCGCTCGGCGGCCTCGGCGACCTCGTCGGGGAACGCTGCCAGCGCCTTGACCAGCGCGCGTTCGGACGGCTCAAGCGGCGCCGAGCCCCAGGAAGCGTCGGCACCCAGAGCATCCGTAACCCGCGCCTGGTCAAGCTTGGCGAGCATGGACACGATCCGCGCGTGCGCGTACTGGACGTAGTAGACGGGGTTCTCGGCCGACTCGCGGCGCGCCAGATCGAGATCGAGGTCGACCGTCCGGTCGTGCGAGCGCTGCAGCATGAAGAACCGGGTCGCGTCGACACCGATCTCGTCGAGCAGATCGTCGAGGGTGATGAACTCCCCGCGGCGCTTGGACATCGCCGCGCGCTCACTGCCCTCGATCAGGTGCACGAACTGCAAGATCGGCATCTCGACGCTGTCCGGGTCGCCGCCGAGTGCGGCGTAGGCCGCCTTGATCCGCCCCACGTAGCCGTGATGGTCGGAGCCGACCGGCAGCAACTGCAGCTCGATCCCGCGCTCGCGCTTCTCAAGCAGGTAGGCGAGATCGGCCGCGAAGTAGGTCGGTTCGCCGTCGGAGCGTTCCAGCACCCGGTCCTTGTCGTCGCCGAATGCCGTGGTGCGCAGCCATAGCGCCCCCTCCGACCGGTAGCTGTGACCGGCTTGCGCAACCGCGTCGAGCGCCCGCTCGAGATAGCTCGGCGAGCCCTCGTGGAGGGCGCGCTCGCTGAAGAAGCGATCGAAATGAACGCCGTAGCGGTCGAGCGTCGCCTTGATCTGGGCCAGCAACAGTGGCACGGCACGCGCCGACGCTTGCTCGGTCGTCATCCGCTCCACGCCTTCAATCGCGCCGGCCAGCTCGCGCACGTACTCGCCCTGATAGCCCCCCGGCGGGATCTCCGCACCACGTGCCCGGGCCTGGACGGACTCGCCCAGTAACCGGATCTGGCTTCCGGCGTCGTTGAAGTAGTACTCGCGCCACACGTCGTGGCCGTGGTGGGAGAGGATCCGCGACAGCGCATCGCCATAAGCGGCGTGCCGGCCGGCCGCGGCCACCAGCGGCCCCGTGGGGTTCGAGGACACGAACTCGACCAGCACGCGCCGCACCGGATCGGCCCCGCCGGCACCGTAGCGATCACCGGCGTCGAGCACGCTCCGCGTGGCCCGGCGATACCACGAGTCGGACAGCGTCATGTTCAAGAACCCCGGGCCCGCGACCTCGTAGGCGGTGAGCTCTTCGCCGAGAATATTGGTGAGGGACGCCCCGACACGCTCGGAGATCTCCCGCGGCGCCTGGCCCAGTGACGGCGCCAACAGCATGGCCACGTTGGTCGAGTAGTCGCCCTGGTTCGCCCGTTTGGAGCGCTCGACCCGCGCCTGGGCGGGTGGCTCGCGGTCGCCGCCCTTGACCGCGGCGGCGGCCGCCTGCACCGCATCTCTCAGCTCCACCAGCGGCGGCGTCATTGCCCGTCGACCACCCCGGCGGCGAGAATCTTGTGTAGGTAGGAGTCAGTCATCGGAGGTTCTCAGCGGCCCGCCGAAGAGCCTAGCCACACCGAGCGGCTCCAACCCGCGTCCTGCGAGAGTCAGTAGTGGTAGGGCTCGCGGGCGAGGATCTTGTGGGCCCGGTAGAGCTGCTCGAGCAGCACAACCCGCGCGAGCTGGTGGGGAAGTGTCAGCTCCCCCAGCGACAGCCGGTGATCGACGTTTTCCAGCTCGAGCCCGAACGGGCCCCCGATCACGAAGCACAGGTCCCGTCCGCTGCGGCGGCGCTGCTCGAGGAAGTCCGCGAAGGCGAGCGAATCGCGCCTCTCGCCGTCGCGGTGCAAGAGCGAGACGAAGGCTCGTGGCGGCAGGCGCCTGAGCACGTGCTCATCCTCGCGAACCTCCACGAGCTCGAGCCTGGTGTGTCCCGCCAGCAGCTTCTGATAGTGCTGAATGTCGTCGGCGAACGGCGGACGCAACCTCCCCACGGCGACGACGACAATCCGCACGATGGGATACTAAGCAGACAATGGACGATCCCAACACGCCTGAGCGCCATATAAACATCCACTTCTCGCCGGACATCATGGCCGGCGTCTACTCGAACTTCGCCAACGTCAGCCACTCCGACTACGAGTTCACGATCACCTTCGCGCGCGTAGATCACGAGGTGGAGGAGGATGAGATTCCGGGCGTCGTTGTGTCTCGGATCAATCTCTCCCCTCGCTTCATGCACGAGCTGATCGAAGCCATGCACGACAACTACTCCAAGTGGCAGACGCGCGAGGGGATCAAGAACCTGCCCGAGTACGGGGGTCGGGCCGGCGGAACCGACTCGACTCGCAACGACGACTGAGCTCTCCGCGGCCGCCGCCCCATGACACGCTGCGGCGTCCTGCTCCCGAGCTTTGACCCTTTCCGGACCGGGGAGCCTTCCCAGGTCGTCACCGCCGCCCGCCTCGCCGAGGAGCTCGACTTCGACGCCGCCTGGGTGGGCGACCATCTGGCCTGCCCGGCCCCGGGGCTGGATGCCGTGACCTGCCTGGCCGCCGCGGCCGCCGTCACCGAGCGGATCTCGCTCGGATTCAGCGTGATGCTGCTCGGGGTTCGCGCCACCGCCTGGACCGCCAAGCAGTTGATCTCGATCGACGCGCTGTCCGGCGGGCGCCTGGTGCTCGGCGTCGGCGTCGGCGGGGAGTTTCCCGAGGAGTTCGAGGCCGCGGGCGTCCCGTTGCGCGAACGGGGGGCCCGCCTTGACGAGACCCTGTCGGTGCTGCCCGACCTGCTCACCGGCCGGCCCGTTGACCACGACGGCGCCACCCTCGCGCTGCGGATCCCGCCGCTGGAGCCGGCCATGGCGGCGCCCCCGCGAATCCTGGTCGGTGGCCGCGGAGAGGCCGCGCTGCGGCGCGCCGCTCGCTTCGGCGACGCCTGGCTGCCGATGTGGCTGACCCCGGAGCGGCTCGCGCAGCGCGCCGGGCGACTCGCGGAACTGGCCGCAGAGCAAGGACGCCCCACTCCGGAGCTGGCCCTGCTGGTCGGAGTTCACGTCGACGACGACCTCGGGCGCGCCCGCCGCGAGGCGGCTGCCCATATACATGGGCAGTACCGCCTCCCGCTCGAGGTCGTGGAACGCTGGAGCGCGCTGGGTAGCATCGAGCGCGTGCTGGCGTACCTCGAGGCGCACGTAGCGGCCGGCGTGGACGAGCTCGTGCTGATGCCCCTGGGCCGCGAGCCGCTGCGACAGTACGAGCGGCTGGCCGAGGTCGGTTTGCGCGTGCGCGGGCTGCACCCGGGTGTGAGCGCTTGAGCGGTCGGCTACAGGCACCGTGAATCCAGCCGACCGTCCAGATGACCCGGTCGTGACCGGGATCGGCGCGCTGACGCCGCTCGGCCTGACGGCGGCCGAGACGTGGCGGGGGCTCGTGCGGGGACGCTCCGGGATCGGGCCGGTGACATCGTTCGATGCCTCTGACCTGCCGGTCCGGATCGCCGGCGAGGTCGATGGCTTCGACGCCGAAGCCGAGCTGGGGACCAAGCGCGCGCGGCGCTCGGCTCGCTTCAGCCAGCTCGCCATCGTGGCCGCCCGTGAGGCGGTCGCCGATGCCGGCCTCGACCTCGGCCGGCACCCCGAGCGAGCCGGGGTGCTGATCAACAACGCGGTCATCGCCCTGCCCGAGACCGAGCACAACGTGCGCGTCCTGATCGCCGCCGGTCCCCGGGAGGTGAGCTCGTACTACGTGCCGTCGATGATCGCCAACATGCCGGCCTGTGAGGTCGCGATCGACCTCGGGGCGCTAGGTCCGGTCTCGGCCAGCTCGCTGGCCTGTGCCAGCGGCACGTACGCCGTCCAGGAGGCCAGGAGGTGGATCCTCGCGGGCGAGGCCGATGTGGTCATCGCGGGCGGGACAGATGCCGCGATCACCGAGCTCATGTTCGCCGGCCTGGCCAAGATGGGGCCCCTGTCGGAGCGAAACGACGCGCCCGAGCGCGCCAGCCGGCCGTTTGACGCCGACCGCGACGGGTTCGTGTTCGGCGAGGGAGCGGTGGTGGTCGTGGTCGAGTCGGCGGCGCACGCGGCCGCGCGCGGCGCCCGGGTATACGGGACGGTCGCGGGCGCGGCGCTCACCTGCGACGCCTTTCACATGAGCGCTCCGGAGCCGTCGGGGGCCAGCGCGGCGCGGGCGATCTCGCTGGCGCTCGAGCGCGGCGGCGTGGCGCCCGAGGAGCTTGACTACATCTGCGCCCACGGGACGGCCACCAAGGCCAATGACCGGGCCGAGACCAAAGCCATCCGGATCGCGCTCGGCGGGGCCGCCGACCGCGTGCCGGCAAGCTCGCCGAAGTCGATGGTGGGTCACATGATCGGGGCCGCCGGGACCCTGTCGGTGATGGTCTGCCTACTGGCCATGCGCGACGGGGTGCTGCCGCCGACGACCAATCTCGAGACCCCCGACCCCGAGTGCGATCTCGACTACGTTCCGCGGCAGGCCCGCTCCGCCGAGGTGCGGACGGCGGCGGCCAATGCCTTCGGCTTCGGCGGCCAGAACTGCGTCGTCGTGCTACGCGCTCCCTAGCGCGTCCCTCGTGCGGGATGCGAACGCGACCGCGGCCCCGATCCGCTCAGCCGTCGGGGGATGCGTGGCCAGCAGCTGGGTGACCCAGCGCGGCGGCCGCAGATCGGCGAGATTCTGCACCGCAATCGCGCGCTCGAAGGACACGAAGGCCTCGGGTGCATCGGACAGCTCGAGGGAGTAGGCGTCGGCCCGTCGTTCGACCGCGCGCGACAGCCGATTGCCGATCAGGCCCACGGGGGCGCCCACCAGCCCCGCGGCCAGCGCCAGGGCCGGAAGCGTGGCGGGCGTCCCGCGCTCGGGCGACAGCGCCCAGCTGAGACGCTGCACCGCCCACGCGCCCGCCGGAGCCACGATCGCCGCGTACAGAACGCTGCGCGGGACGTCTCTGTGGCGGACGTGCCCGAGCTCGTGGGCGACCACGACCTTGACCTCGTCGCGGTTGTAGCGGTCAAGCAGGGTGTCGAACAGGACCACTCGCTTGGTCGGCCCCAGCCCGGTCACGTAGGCGTTGGCCGCAGTCGTGCGGCGGCTGGCGTCGACGGAGTACACCTCACCGACCTTGACTCCGGCCGCTTGTGCAAGCCCGAGCACATCTGACCGGGTGTCGCCCTCGGGCAGCGGCGTAAAGTCGTTGAACAGCGGGTCCAGCGCCACCGGCGCCAGCGCGGCCAGCGCCGCTCCCACGGCCACGGAGCCGGCCGCCACCGGTGCCCACCAGTTTTGCGGGTAGCGCCGGGTGGCGGCGACCACAGCGGCGCCCCCGGCCGCGGCGAACACCGCCTCGATGGCGCCGGCTTTGGCCAGGTCGGCGGCCCAGCCTGGCCAGGATTGGGTGTCGAGCCCGGCAGCGATGGCGCGCCGGCGCGAGAGCATTCTGAGCGGCAAGGTCGGGGCCACGAGGCCCGTGGCCAGGGCGGCGCCGACGGCCGCCCCGCCCGCCACCGGCCGCCGCCAGCGTCGTCCGTTCAGGACACGAGCGAGGGGGCCTGAAGGACGCCCGACCAGGACGCCCATGACCCCCAGGTCAACCGCGGCCCGGGCCAGCGCCAGAGCCAGCTGCGGCCGTGCGTACCGGGAGCCGCGCTTGATCTGCTCGTTGGTGAAGTACTCGTGCAGGTCGATCGGCGCCGGCAGGATCGCTTCGGCGCGGGGATCCAGCAGTCGCCGGGCGACGTCGGCGACCCCGGTCGCCAGGAGGAGCGGGCCGATCGGTGGGCGCGAGGAACGTGTCACCAGCGAGACTGTAGAGATGCGCGTCGCGATCGTGTCCGACATTCACGGCAATCGCCAGGCGTTCGAGGCGGTGCTCGACGAGATCGAGGCCTCCGACTGCGAAGAGCTTTGGTGCCTGGGCGACCTGGTCGGCTACGGCGCCGATCCCGACGCGTGCGTGAGACTGGCGCGCACTCATGCGGCGATCTGCCTCGCGGGCAATCACGATCTCGGCGTGCGGGGGTCCCTGCCGCTGGAGCAGTTCTCGCGCGGCGCGGCGCTCGCCGCTACCTGGACCCAGGAGACGATCACCACGCAAACGCGCGAGTATCTCGACCAGCTCGAGCCCTACAACCTCGAAGAGCGCGTTGGGCTCTATCACGCGAGTCCGCGCGATCCGGTCTGGGAGTACGTCCTCTCCCCCTTGCAGGCCGAGCTGTGCCTCGACGTCCAGCAGCAGCGGGTGGCCCTGATAGGTCATTCGCACGTCGCGCTCTCGTTCTCGCGCTTTCCCGGGTCGGCGGCCACCGGCGAGGTGCGGGCCGCCGACGAGGAGCTCGAGCTCTCGCAAGGCGAATGGCTGATAAATCCCGGAAGCGTGGGTCAGCCTCGCGACGGCGATCCGCGAGCCGCATGGCTGGAGCTCGACCTCGATGACCTGCGAGCCGTGTACCGCCGCAGCGAGTACGACATCGCCGGTGCCGGCGCCGCCATCCGGGCCGCAAGATTGCCCGATTCACTCGCCGAACGTCTGCTCTACGGGCAGTGAGCTCCCGGATGACAAGGCCGATTGCAGGATTCGCTCCTGGGCGACGCCTAACTTCAAGCAAGCAGGGCAGCCTCTAAAGTCAGGCGCCGGATGGGTCTTGGCGCTCGAGCATTCCTGGCCGCAAGCCTGGGCTTTGCGGCCGCATTCGTCGTCGCGTGCGGCGGCAACAACGGCCTGCTGTCCGGCGATCAGGCCGGCAACCTCAACGCGCAGCTGACGTCAATCTCGTCGGCGGTGGAGTCGGGGCAGTGCGGCGCCGCCGCCGCGGCCGCCCAACACTTCAGCGATCTGGTGGGCGGACTGCCGCGCAATGTCAACACCACATTGATCCAGAATCTGGGGCAAGGCGCCGAGACGGTCAGCGAACTTGCCGCGAGGGACTGCACGCACGCGACTACGACCCCCACCAAGACCGCGACCAGCACCCCAACTTCAACCCCGACGACGACAGCCACCGTGACCACGACCACCACGGTCCCGACCACCCCCACATCGACCCCCACCACCACGTCGTCGCCGACCAGCACCGCAACCAATCCGGCCGGCACGGGTACTACTTCCAATGGAGGGGCCGGATTGACGACCGGTCAGGGCTCCCGGGGCGGCGCTAACGGACAAGGCTCAGGCGGGGACAGCAAGAACGGACAATGACCGGAACTACGACGATCGCAGGCAGGTACCGGATCGAAGGCCGCCTCGGAGTCGGCGGGATGTCGACCGTCAACCTGGCCTTCGACAGCCGGCTCGAACGCTACGTGGCAATCAAGCTGCTCGCCGAGCACCTCGCCGACGATCCCGCGTTCGTGTCGCGTTTTCGGCGCGAGGCGCTGGCCGCCGCCCGGCTCGTCCACCCCAACATCGTCCAGGTGTTCGACTTCGGCTTCGACGCCGGCCACCACCAGCACTTCATCGTCATGGAGCACGTGCCGGGCAACTCCTGCGCCGAGCTGTTGCGCGACCGGGGCCACCTCGACGTGGCCGAGACGATCGAGATCGTCACTCAGGCGTGCCGCGGCCTGGACTACGCCCACCGCAACGGCGTCGTGCACCGCGACGTCAAGCCGGGCAACCTACTCGTCTCCGATACCGACGTGGTCAAGCTCGCCGACTTCGGGATCGCCCGCGCCACCGACCAGTCGAGCATCACTCAGGTCGGCTCGGTGCTCGGCACCGCCGCCTACCTATCCCCCGAGCAGGCCCGGGGTGACGAGGCCGGCCCGCGGGCTGACCTCTACTCGCTTGCCGTCGTCACCTATCAGCTGATCTCCGGCCGGCTCCCCTACGAGGCCAACTCGCTGTCCGAGCTCGCGCTCAAGCAGCAACGCGAAGCGCCCACCCCCCTGGACCACCTCAATCACCACGTCCCCCGCGCGCTCGCGCTGGCGGTCGCGATGTCGCTGGCCATCGACCAGCGGGCGCGGCCCGGGGATGCGCTCGAGCTGGCCGAGGTGCTCCGCGACGGGGCGCGCGGGATCGCGCCCCCGGGCGCGGAGGCGGCCGAATTCGCCACCAGTCCCGCCACCGCCTACATGGACGACGCTCAGGAGGCCACTGCGGCGACGCGGGTCACGCCGCGGCAGCGGTCGCGGACCGCGGAGACGCGGGTCGCCCGCCAGCCTCCGCCAGGCCGCCCCCAACGGCGGGCGGACCCGGGCTTCGCCCGCCGCCCGGCGCCTCCACCGCCGCCGCGCAGTGGACGCGGGTTCAGGCGATTCATGGTGCTGATGGCGCTGCTCGCGGTGCTGGCCTTGATCGTGATCGCCGCGGTCGTGATCGCCGATAGCTCGTCGAGCACCGTCGTGCATTACCAAAAGGTGATCGCCCACGACGCCCAGTCGGCGATCAACCAGGTCAGCGACCTGATCAACAAATACACGAAGTAGGGTCGCGGCCCCACCCTATGTGGCGCTCGTACCCGGCGCCGCTCCCGCTCGCAACCCCGCGGCGACATCGGGCAGACGTCCGCGGGCGATCGCGCGGCGCAGATCGGCCATCAGCCTCGCCACGAAGCTGAGGTTGTGGAGCGTGACGAGCCGCGGCCCGGTTACCTCCCGGGCGCGCAGCAGGTAGTGCAGGTACGCCCGGGAGTGCCCCGAACGGCACGCCGGGCACGGACAGCCGTCGAGGATCGGCTCCGGCGAGCGCCGCCAGCGCGATTTGGCGAGGTCCAGGCGCCAGCGGTCTTCGGGTTCGGGCACCAGCGCAACGCCATGACGGCCCAGCCGGGTGGGCATCGCGCAGTCGAAGGTGTCGATCCCGAGCTCGACGAACGCAATCAGATCGTCGATCTCGCCGATCCCGAGCAGGTGGCGCGGTCGCTCCGGGGCCAGCCGGTGAACATCGCGCACCGCCCACGAGACGACCTCGTACATCTGCTCCTTGTCGCGCCCCAGCGAGCCGCCGATCGCGATCCCGTCGCAGGCGCTGGCCGCGACAACCTCGGCCGAGGTGGCCCGCAGATCGCGCTCCACCCCGCCCTGGACGATGCCGTACACGGCCTGCCGGGCGGGCCCATCGCGCTGATGCCAGTCCAGACAGCGCTGCAGCCAGCGGTGCGTGCGTTCCATTGAGCGGGCCGTGTAGTCGCGCGTGGCGTGAAACGGCGTGCACTCGTCGAGGACCAGTGCGATGTCGGAGCCGAGCGCGGCCTGCACGGCCATCGAGGTCTCGGGCCCGAGGAAACGCTCGGAGCCGTCGACATACGAGCGAAACCGCACTCCCTGCTCGTCGACTCCGAGGATCGAGCCGCTGACCCGGTCCTCGCCGCCATCACCGGGCGGGTTACGATCGCCGCCGCCGGCGCCGGGCGGGTTGCGGCGGCCCTTGATCTCGTCGGCGACGCCGCCGTGGCCCATCGAGAACACCTGAAAGCCGCCCGAGTCGGTGATGATCGGCCGCTTCCAGCTCATGAACCGGTTCAGCCCTCCCAGCGCGGCCACCAGCTCCGGCCCCGGGGAGAGGAACAGGTGAAAGGTGTTGCCCAGCACCATCTCGTAGCCGAGCGCCTCGAGGTCGCGTGGCTCGAGCGTCTTGACCGCGCCGCGGGTCGCGAGCGGGACAAACGCCGGCGTGGCCACCTCACCGTGGGCGAGGTGCAGGGTGCCCGCTCGAGCCCGGGCGTCGGTTGCTGGGGAGTCAACCGTGAACACGGGCCTGACCCTACCCGGGCTTTCACGCACGCAGGGTTGTCGTAGCCTTCGCCGATGCGGTGGTGCAGCCTGCTTGTCACCGTCGTGCTGGCCGGCGGGACGGCGGCCTGCGGCGCCGGCCACGCGGCCACGCGGACTGACGGACGGGCGCTGTTCGCGGACGCGTGCGGCACGTGCCACACGCTGTCCGGGGTCAACTCACCCGCGCACCAGGGGGGCGACCTACTCGGGTTCCACGTCAGCCGCTCAGTGCTGCTCCAGTTCGCGCGTGAGATGCCGGTCCGCCGTCGGCTCACCCGAGCTCAGTTCACGACTGTCGTCGGCTACGTCTTCGCGCTGCAGCAGCGTTCCCGTTGACCGCGCTCACCCGGCCCCGGCGAGAACAAGTTCGCCCACCGTGGCCACGGTCCCCCCGGCGGCGTCGAGTCCACCGGCCACCACGATCCGATCCCCGACCGTGAGCACGCCGGCGTCCGACAGCGCCCGCGGGAGCCGTCCGGCGACGCGGACGGTGCCCAACCGGGGATCGATTGCCCACACGATCGCGGTCTGAGCGTCGAGCAGATCGCCGCGACCCCCGACCAGATACACGCTCGACCCCAGCGTGGCGGCGCTGCCGTGGGTGATCGGGCGCGGGAGCCGGCCGATCGTGCGCACCAAACCGGTCGCGGGATCGAAGCTGTAGACCGAGTCGCTGGCTTGGCTCGGCGTCGAGCCGCCGATGATCAGCAGCCGTCCGTCGGCGGCGGCGACCGCCGAGTAACGCAGCCCGACCGGGAGATGGCCGGCGACATGCACGGCCGACCCGGGGCGCCAGGCGAGAATCGTGTTGAGCCAGTTGGCGCCGTCGTAGCCTCCGACCACGTACGCGGTCCCGTCCAGCTGCGCGACGGCGACGTCGGACTGGGCCCGCGGCAACACCCCGACTTGCGCAACCGCGCCGGTCGAGGGGTTCAAGCCGATGACGTGATCGAGCTCCGAGAACGATCCGCCCCCGAATACGTAGACCTGCCGACCGATGGCGGCGGCCTGAGCGTCGTGCTGGGCCACGGGCAATTCGAAGCTGTGCTCGATGCCCTGCAGGCTGGCCACCTCAATCCCAGCGGTCGAGCTGTCGCTCACGTCGAGTCCACCGATCAACACGAAGCGCGTGGGTCCGGTCGCCGCGCTCGCCGGATCGCGCAGGGGCGCGGGCAGCGAGAACAGGCGCCGGTAGGTGAGCCTCACGGGGTGCACCCGTGCGGCCGCGCTGGACGCCCGCTGCGCGCCGCGCGGCGGGTGCGACGTTCGCGCGCCCGGGCTGGTGCTCGTGTCACCCGTCCCACAGCCACCCAGCGTCAGCAGTGCGGCCAAAGACGCGACGGCGACCACGAGACGCAGCGGCACGCTGCGGATGGGTGCGCACCGGACGGGCGCGGACCGGATTGGTGCGCACCGGACTGGTGCGCACCCGACGGGTGCGTACGGGCGGCGAATGCGCGCGAGCGTAGCCAACCGGGTCGTCCGCAACCGCCCGGACGCCGGCTCGTGTGGAGATTCTCACCGATCGCTTATACGGCTCCTATCGGTCCCGGGCAGCCTCCCCGCGTGTCCTGGCGCACCTCGATTGGACAGGGTTCGCGAGCGCGCCCATCGGGCCGCCGCACATCAGACCGCGGCGCCGCGTGCGCGGCGGTCATCTGCGTGCTCCTGCTCGGAGCCTGCGGCGCGGCCCGCCATCAGAGTGCGACGACGACCGCGTCGAGCACAACTGACACATCGCTCTTCAATCCGGCGCCGGCCAGGCACACACGGTTGACCCGCAATGTCTACGGCGCCGACGGTGCCGGCGATTTCAGCCCCGCGGTGCGCGGCGACCCGGCGCTGGTGTACGTGCCCAACAGCATGAGCAACACGGTGGACGAGATCAGCCAACGCACCCTGAAGGTGATCAGAGAGTTCCCGACCGGTCTGCTGCCCCAGCACGTGACGCCGTCCTACAACCTCAGGACCCTGTACGTGGACAATGACGTCGGCAATAGCCTGACGCCGATCGACCCGCGGACCGGACGTCCCGGCCGGCCCATCCCCGTCGCGGATCCCTACAACCTCTACTTCACGCCCGATGGCCGCTATGCGATTGTCGTCGCCGAGCGTCTGCAGCGGCTTGATTTCCGCGACCCGAACACGATGCGCCTTGTGCACTCGCTGTCGGTGCCCATGTGCTACGGAGTCGACCACATGGACTTCTCGGCGGACGGGCGCTACGCCTTTGCCAGCTGCGAGTTCGACGGCCGGATGATCGAGATCGACCTTCGCACGCAGCGGGTGATCCGGACGCTGGTGCTCGACGGGGGCGGCGCCAGCCCCCAGGACGTCAAGCTCTCGCCCGACGGGCGCACGCTCTACACGGCCGACCAGGCAAACGGCGGACTGTGGGAGATCGACCCACAGACCTTCCGCGTGATCGGCTTCCTGCGCACCGGAGCCGGGGCCCATGGGCTCTATCCGAGCCGCAACGCGAGCGTGATGTACGTCTCCAACCGCGCCGCCGGATCGATCTCGGTCGTCAGCTTCAGGACTCGCCACGTGCTGACAACGTGGCAGCTTCCGCTTCCGGCCAGCCCCGATATGGGCGGCGTCTCGGCGGACGGGCGCACCTTGTGGCTCAGCGGCCGCTACGACGCCGTGGTGTACGCGATCGACACGCGCACGGGAAGGTTGCGAGCCACGATTCCCGTAGGCCTGGGGCCACACGGTCTGTGCGTGTGGCCCCAGCCGGGACGCTATTCACTGGGTCACACCGGAATTCTGCGCTAACCGATCCGGCGGCCAGAGAAGTGCGAAACGGGGCTTACGCCGCCTGTCCGGCGTGCTCCTCGGTGGGCTGTGAGGCCTCGATCGTCTTCGACTCAGAGCCGACGGCAATCTCCACCGTGCGCGGCTTACGCTGCTCGGGCTTGGGAACCCGGACCTCGAGCACGCCGCGGTCAAACGTCGCTTTGACGGCCTCGGGGTCGACGCCCTCGGGCAGGGTCAGCGTGCGGCGGAACGAACCGAAGCTCCGCTCGATGCGGTAATAGCCCTCGTTGCGCTCCTCGTGCTCGGACTTGCGCTCCCCGGAGACGGTCAGCACGTTGTCCTCGAGCTCGATGTTGACGTCGCTCTCGGAAAGCCCGGGGAGGTCGGCCCGCAGGACGAACTCGCCTCCGGTTTCGACCAGGTCCATAGCCGGGATCCAGCGCCGCAGGGCGTTGGCGCTGCCGGCGGACGTCGGGGTGTCGAAGAAAGTGTTGAAGAGCCGGTTCATCTCGTTCTGGATCGTGCCCAGTTCACGTGCCGGCTCCCAGCGGATAAGTGCCATAGATTGCTCCTTTGAGAGGTTGGCGTTTCTGCCAGACGCATTATGAAATCTCAGTCTAGCAATATCAAGTTTTATGTAATCTCTGCCAGCAGATGCTTGTTGACTGGGCGGCGGCCGAGGGTTTGGATCGCCGCTCAGCTCTCGATCAGGGAGCGCCCCGACATCTGGTCGGGCTGCTCGATCCCGAGCATCTCGAGCAGGGTCGGCGCGACATCGGCGAGCACCCCGCCCGACCGCAGCGTGAGCCCGGAGACGGTGACGATCACCGGCACCGGGTTGAGCGAGTGAGCCGTGTTCGGGCTGCCGTCGGGCTCCAGCATGTGATCGGCATTGCCGTGGTCGGCGGTGATCAGACACGCCCCGCCTGAGGCGTGGACCGTGTCGACGACCGTCCGCAGGCACCGATCGACGGTCTCCACGGCCTCGATCGCGGCCTCGATCACCCCCGTGTGCCCGACCATGTCGGCATTGGCGAAGTTGATGATCCCGAACCTCGGCGGGTCGGCCTGCCACTCACGGACGAACGCCTGCGAGGCCTCGGGGGCGCTCATCGCCGGCTTGAAGTCGTAGGTGGGGACATCGCGCGGCGAGGGGACCAGTTCGCGCCGCTCCCCCTCGTAGGCCGCCTCCTCACCGCCGTTGAAGAAGTAGGTCACGTGCGGATACTTCTCGGTCTCGGCGACGTGCAACTGTCGTTCGCCGCGGCCGGCGATCACCCCGGCGAGCGTGGACCGGGGTCGCTCGGGGCCGAACGCGATCGGGTACGGCCAGTCCTCCTCGTACTCGGTCATCGTCGTGTAGCGGCGCACGGGCTCGGCGCCACCGCGATCGATCTGATCAAACCCGGGCTCGGCCAGCGCGCGGGTGATCTCGCGCATCCGGTCGGGCCGGAAGTTGAGCCCGAGCACCGAGTCGCCGGAGCGGATCCGGGCCTCCTCACCTACGAGCACGGGCGCGATGAACTCGTCGGTCTCGTCGCGGTCATACGCGTCTCGGATCGCCTGGGCTGCGGTGCTGGCCCGGTGCTCGGCGTGTCCGTGCACGAGCAGGTCGTAGGCCTTCTGGACCCGATCCCAGCGACCGTCGCGGTCCATCGCGTAATAGCGGCCCACGACCGAGCCAACGCGCCCGGCGCCGACCTCAGCCATGCGCTGCTCGACGCGCTCCAGGTAGTCGGCGCCGGATGTGGGCAGCGTGTCCCGCCCGTCGGTGAAGGCGTGCACGACCAGATCGGGCACCTCGAGCTCGGCGGCCAGGTCGATCACGGCCTCGAGGTGACCGAGGCTCGAGTGCACACCGCCGTCAGACACCAGGCCGATCACGTGAACACGCTCGGATCCCGTCAGCATCTGGCGGAGAACGTCGTTGCGGGCCAGCTCGCCATCCTGCACCGCCATGTCGATCCGGGTCAGGTCCTGCATCACGATGCTGCCCGCGCCGAGATTGAGGTGGCCCACCTCGGAATTGCCCATCTGGCCCTCGGGCAACCCGACCGCGCGACCACAGGCGGTCAGGGTGGTGGTGGGGTAGCGATCCCAAAGCTCGTCGAAGGTCGGGGTTTGCGCGGTGGCCACGGCGTTGCCGGGACCGGGCTCGGCCAGACCCCATCCGTCGAGCACGATCAGGGCCGCGCGGGGTACGGGCAGCAAGCTCGCTCCGGGCTGCACCGCCATCGGGCGCGCCTCTTATTCCGCCGCGGCGACGATGGCCGCGAACGAATCGGCGTCCAGGCTGGCTCCTCCCACGAGCGCGCCGTCGACATCGGGCAGCGCGAGCAGTTCGGCGGCGTTGTCGGCATTGACGCTGCCGCCGTAGAGGATCCGCGTGAGCACGGCCTGGTCGGGGCAACGGTCACCGACCAACGCGCGGACGAAGGCGATGGCCTCCTGCGCCTGCTCGGGGGTGGCAACTTTTCCGGTCCCGATCGCCCAGATCGGCTCGTAGGCGATCACCACCTGGCTCAGCTGCTCGGTCTCGATGCGAGCGAGATCCTCCTGGACCTGATGGCGCAGCTTGCGCTCGGTGTCGCCTCGCTCGCGCTCCTCCTCGGTCTCCCCGACGCACAGGACGGCCAGCAAGCCCGCCTCCAGCGCCGCCGGGACCTTGAGCGCCAGCGCACGATCGGTCTCGCCGAACAGCTCCCGGCGCTCGGAGTGGCCGAGCACGACCCCATCGACCCCGACCTCGGACAGCATCGGCGCCGACACCTCGCCGGTGAAGGCGCCGTCGGGGGCCTGATGCATGTTCTGCGCGTAAACGGCCACGCGCGACCCCCGGGTCGAGTCGACCATCGCCGGCAGCGCGGTGAACGGAGGGCAGATGGCAACCTCGGTCCGCTGCACCGACGAGACCCGAGGCAGCAGCGCCGCGACCAGATCCTCGGCCTCGCCGACGGTCTTGTGCATCTTCCAGTTGCCCGCGATCAGCGGTGTGCGCTGCGCGTTCATTGCAAGATCTCGACGCCGGGAAGCGTGCGGCCCTCGATCAGCTCCAGCGCCGCGCCGCCGCCGGTCGAAAGGTGGGTGACCTCGTCGGCCAGTCCGTAGCGGACGAGGGCGGCCGCGGAGTCGCCGCCACCGACGACGGTGACCCCGGGCGCGACCGCCACCGCGTGCGCGACGGTGCGCGTCCCGGCACTGAAGGGCTCCAGCTCAAAGGCGCCCATCGGACCGTTCCAGAACACGGTTCCCGCGGTCAGGATGATCTGCGCGTAGGCGTTGGCGGTGCGCGGGCCGATGTCGAGTCCCATCAGGCCGTCAGGGATGTCGACGCCGTCGAGCGGGCGGGGGGTCGCGTCGTCGCCGAAATGATCGGCCAGCACCAGGTCGCTGGGCAGCGCGATCGCGGCCCGTGCCTGCTCCGAGCCGGCGATCGCCTGGCCCGCCAGCTCCACGTCTTCTGACGCGCACAGCGAGTCACCCACGCTGTGGCCCTGGGCGGCCAGGAACGGAAAGCACATCGCGCCCCCGATCAGGATCGTGTCGGCGGAGCGCTGAAAGGACTCGATCACGCCGATCTTGTCGCTCACCTTGGCACCGCCCAGGACGGCGACCAGCGGTCGCGACGGATTCTCCAGCAGCTCGGAGAGCACCTCCACTTCGCGCTGGAGCAGCAGACCGGCGGCCCGGTTTTCGATCAGCCGCGGCGCACCCTCGGTGGAAGCGTGGGCCCGGTGCGCCGAGCCGAAGGCGTCATCCACGTATACGTCGGCCAGGTCGGCCAGCGCCCGCGCCAGCTCGGGATCGTTGTCGGTCTCCCCGGCCTCGAAGCGAATGTTCTCCAGCAACAGCACATCACCCGCTTGCAACTGCTCGGCCAGCGCCGCCACATCGGGACCGACGCCGGCGAGGGCGAGCTTGACCTCGAGGCCGAGCAGCTCTGACAACCGCTCGCGCACCGGGGCCAGCGACAGCTTGGGGTCGACGCCCTGGGGACGGCCGAGATGGGAGACCAGGATCACGGCCGCGCCGCGCTCGCGAAGCGCCTCGATCGTCGGCAGCGCGGCCCGGATCCGGGTGTCGTCGGTGACCCGGCCGTCCTCGAGTGGCACGTTGAAATCGACCCGCACGAGCGCCTTGGTGCCTCGTAGCTCGCCGAGGTCCTCAATGGCTTTCACAGCAGCCGCTGGACGAGGTCCGAGACGCGGTTGGAGTATCCCCACTCGTTGTCGTACCACGCAATCACCTTGACCATCGTCCCGTCCATGACCGCGGTCAGCTGTGAGTCGACGATCGACGAGGCCGGGTTCTTGATGATGTCCGAGGAGACGATCGGGTCCTCGGTGTAGACCATCAGCCCCTTCAGCGGCCCGCTGTCGGCCGCCGCCTTCAGGGTTGAGTTGACCTCCTCGATCGTCGTCTCGCGATTGCATTCGACCGTCAGGTCGACGACGCTGCCGGTGGGAACGGGCGCGCGCACGGCGAAGCCGTGGAGCTTGCCCTGCAGCTCGGGGACCACGAGCCCGATCGCCTTGGCCGCGCCCGTCGAGGCCGGGATCAGGTTGACGGCCGCGGCCCGGGCCCGGCGCAGGTCGCGGTGGGGCATGTCCTGCAGCCGCTGATCGGCCGTGTAGGCGTGGATCGTGGTCATCAGCCCGTGCCGGATCCCGAGCGCGTCGTTGAGCACCTTGGCCACCGGCGCCAGGCAGTTGGTCGTGCACGAGGCGTTGGAGATCACCTGGTGGGCGTCGCGGTCGTAGACCTCGTCGAAGTTGACGCCCAGCGCCACGGTCACGTCGGGGTTGGTGGCCGGGGCGGAGATCACGACCTTCTTGGCGCCGGCGTCGATGTGCTTGGACGCGTTCTCGCGGTCGGTGAACAGACCGGTGGACTCGATGACCACGTCGGCGCCGAGATCGCCCCACGGCAGGGCGCCGGGATCGCGCTCGGCCAGCACCCGGATCTCCTGGCCGTCGACAGAGAATCCGGACTCGGTGGGGCGGACCTCGCCCGGGAATGGACCGTAGGTCGAGTCGTACTTGAGCAGGTGGGCGATCGTCCTGGGGTCGACGAGATCGTTGACGGCCAGCCATTCGATCTCGGCACCCCCCTCGTGGGCGGCGCGGAAAACGTTTCGGCCGATTCGCCCGAAGCCGTTGATCCCGACCCGTACCGCCATGCGCGCTACCTCCAATGGCTCTATCGACGCCGTCGATGGCACGCCGGGCCTCCGGGCCCGGCCCGCGACAGGCTACCTAACCGGGTTGCCGGCCCGCTGGCGCCCTATCTTCTCGACACGACCTCTACCCGTAGCCCCTCGGGATCACGCAGATAGCCGGCGTAGTAGCGCCGGCCGTACTGGGGCCGCTGGGCCGGCGGCCCGTCGTCGAGCCCGCCGTTGGCGATCCCCGCGGTGTAGGCCGCGTCGACCGCCGCCTTGCCGCTGGCCTGGAGGGCGAGGTGCCCGTAGCCGGGGCCGGGGACACGCCCGCGCACGACAAACCAGATCAGCGGCCCGTTGATCCCGTAGGCCACGGCGTGCTCGGATTCGTGCATCCGCCGCGCGCCCAGCGCGAAGAAGACTGCGTCGTAAAACCGCCGACAGGGCTGCATCTCGGTGACTTCGAACCCGATGTGGTCGATCACGCCGGCCTCGTGACATCGCGGTGCAGCACCTCCACCAAGTAGCCGGGGGAGTCCCGGTAGCGTTGCGCGAGGTGCTCGGCGATCGCCACCGAGCGGTGGCGGCCGCCGGTACAGCCGATGGCCAGCACCAGATGCGCCTTGCCTTCGGCCAGGTACTGCGGCAGCAGGTAGTCGAGCATCGGGTGCAGACGCTCGTAGAACCGGTCTAGCTCGCCGTCGGCGTTGATGAATTGCACCACGCTCGGATCGCTGCCGGTCAACGGCCGCAGCTCCGGCTCGTAGTGCGGATTGGGGAGAAAGCGCACGTCGAACATCACGTCGGCGTCGCGGCTGGGACCGTACTTGTAGCCGAAGCTCTCAAACGTGACCGCCAGCCGCCCCGGGGTGCGCGTCGGAAGCAGCTCCTCGGCCAGCTTGCGCCGCAGCATCGCCGCGGTCAGGCCACCGGTGTCGATGACCATGTCGGCGCGCGCCCGTAGCGGGGCCAGCAGCTCGTGCTCGCGGACAATTCCCTCGGCCACGCTGCCCCGCGGTGCCAGCGGATGGCGCCGGCGGGTCTCCTTGTAGCGCGTCAGCAGTGTCTGCTCGTCGGCCTCCAGGAACAGCACGCGGTGGTGAAGCCCGATCTTCGACAGGTAATCGAGGATCTCCGACAGCCCCTCGAAGTAGCTCCCGCCCCGCACGTCGCACACGACCGCGGCGTGGGCGACCTTCGAGCCCGCGTGCCTGAACAACTCGACCAGCGAGCGGATCATCTCCGACGGGAGGTTGTCGACGCAGAAGTAGCCCTCGTCCTCGAAGGCAGCCATCGCGGTCGACTTGCCTGCGCCCGACAAGCCCGTGATCACGACCAGATCAGCGAGGGCTGACGCTTCCATTGGCTTCCAAGTCTGATGCCCGTGGCGGACGGGGGTGGCTAGGTCGCGTCCGCCGGTATGCCAGTATGCGGCGCTGTGCTTCGCCGCGGCGCTTGCATCGTCATCGTGGCGGCGCTCGCACTCGCGTCGCTGGGTCCCGCGGCCGCGCACGGCGCGCGGCGGGCTCAGGCGGCCGACTTGCTCTCCGCGAGCGTGTCGGCCACACCGAAGGGGCAGGCTATGCCGCCCGGATTCGTCGGTGTGTCGTTCGAGTACCGAGCGCTACACCAGTACACCGGCCGTGACCCGCTCACGGTCGATCCCGTGCTGGTCGCGCTGCTGAAAGGACTGGCCCCGGGTCAATCCCCGAATATCCGGATCGGCGGCGACAGCACCGACGCCACCTGGTGGCCGATCAGGGGCATGATCCCTCCGGGCGGGATCAACTACCGGCTCACCGACGGGTGGCTGCGCACCGCTCAGGCACTGGCTGCCGACCTCAAGGCGCGCATGATCTTCGGCATCAATCTCGAAGCGGGGCGGCCCACGATCGCCGCCGCCGAGGGGCGGGCGCTGGTGCAGGGAATCGGCCGTCGCTACATCCAGGCGTTCGAGATCGGCAATGAACCGGATCTGTACCGCGTTTTCCCGTGGTACCGGGATCGCCGCGGCCACCTGCACTGGTCGCGGACGCACCGCTATGGCCCGACCAACTACATCCAGGAGTTCTCGCGCTGGCGACGAGCGCTGCCCAACGTGCCGCTGGCCGGCCCGGCCACCTCGGGGCCGTCGTGGATGGGCAAGCTCGGCAAGCTGATCTCCTCCCAGCGCGGCAGCCTGAAGCTGGTCACTTACCACCACTACGCGCTGCGCGCCTGCGTCACCGACCCGAACGCGTCCGGCTTCCCGTCTATCCCCAATCTCCTGGCCGACAGTTCCTCTGCCGGCCTCGCGCACGGGCTAGCGTCGTTCGTGTCAGTCGCTCACGCGCACCGGCTCCCGTTCCGGCTGACCGAGGTGAACTCGGCCTCCTGCCAGGGCGCCACGGGGGTCAGTGACACGTTCGCCTCGGCCCTGTGGGCGCTCGACACCCTGTTCAACCTGGCCAGCGTGGGCGTCGACGGGGTCAACTTCCACATGCTGCCCGGCTCCCACTACGAGCTGTTCACGGTCTCGCACTCTTTGAGCGGGGCCTGGCAGGCCTTCGTCCATCCCGAGTACTACGGCCTGCTGATGTTCTCCCAGGCATTTCCGCCGGGCGCGCGGCTGCTCGGTGTCAGCGCCCCCAGCGGGCCGGTCAAGGTCTGGGCCACGCAGGGCCCCGACGGGACGATCCGCGCCACCGTGATCAACAAGGACCCCAGCGCCGAGCACGACGTGCAACTCCAGCTGGCCGGCGCCTCCGGCCCGGGAGCGCTCCAGACGCTCTCGGCGCCGAGCGTGAGCTCGACCTCGGACGTGACGATCGGCGGCCAGTCGTTCGGCGATCAGACGACCACCGGCACGCTTCCCGGGCCGCTCTCGACCACCCCCGTCGTCCCCGTAGGCCAGACCTACACGGTGGCGCTGCCGCCGGCCAGCGCGGCGCTGCTGACCGTCGCCGGCCCCCCGCCGCCGAGCGGTGGGGGCGGCGTTCCCCCGGCGGGGGCGGCGTTCCCCCCGGCGGGGGCGGCGTTCCCCCCGGCGGCGGCTGAGGGCGGTTCGGCCCGCGGGCGCCGCGGGCTGGCCTCCGACCCGATCAGACCCCCGTCTTGTGCAGCTCGCGGTACATCTCGCGCGCGAGCTTGCCCGGCAGTCCCGGCACCGACTCGAGCTCCTCACGCGAGGCGGCCAGGATCGCGTCCGGCGATCCGAAGTGGGCCAGCAGCGCGCGCTTGCGGGCCGGACCCACGCCCGGCAGGTCGTCGAGCACCGAAGCGGTCATGGCGCGGTCGCGCCTGATCCGGTGGTGGGTGATCGCGAACCGGTGGGCCTCGTCGCGGACGCGCTGGAGCAGCTGTAGTTCCGGGGTGTCGTGGGCCAGCGCCAGCGGCGCCGCGGCGCCGGGGATGAAGACCTCCTCGATCCGCTTGGCCAGCGAGATCACCAGCACCCCACGTTCGCGGAATCCCTGGAGCGCCCGCAGGCCCGCCGACAGCTGTCCCTTACCGCCGTCGATCACGACCACGTTGGGCAGCGCGGCGAAGCTCGGGTCGTAGTCCTTGTCGTGGGGGGAGACGTCGCGCTGGCGCTCCCAGCGAGCCATGCGGCGCGCCAGGATCTCCTCCATGGCCGCGAAGTCGTCTGGCTTGGCGCCGCCACCGTTGGCCCCGTCGCCGCTCGAGCCGACCGTGAACACCCGGAAGCGCCGGTAGTCGGACTTCTTGGGCGCCCCGCCCTCGAACACCACCATCGAGGCCACCGTGTTGGTCCCCATCAGTGTCGAGATGTCAAAGCACTCGATCCGCAGCGGGATCGTGTCCAGTCCCAGCGCCTGCTGGAGCCCGTCGAGCGCTTCGACGCGCTGCTGGCGCCGACGCTCGGAACGCAGCTTCTCCTGGTCGATGGCCAGCCGGGCGTTGCGCTCGGCGAGCTCGAGGATGCGGCGCTTGTCGCCACGCTCGGCGGCCCGGATCTCGACCGTCCCGCCCCGCCGGGCGCTCAGGGCCTCGGCCAGCACGTGGGGATGGCCGAGCTCGCGCTGGACGACCAGCAGCGGCGGCACCGACATCGCACTGGCGTAGTACTGGAGAATGAACGCCTCGGCCACCTCGGCGATGCCGGCGCCGGCGGCGTTGTCGAGGTAGAAGCTCTGGCGGTCGGAGAGGACGCCGTCGCGGACCTGGAAGACCTGAGCGTTGGCCTCGCCGTCGGAGACCGCCACCGCGATCGCGTCCAGCGAGCCGGCGCCCTCGTGCGCCACGCGCTGACGCTCGAGCAGCGAGCGGATCGCCCGCAGCCGGTTTCGCTCGCGGGCCGCGTCCTCGAAGCGCTGCTCGGCGGCGGCGGCCCTCATCTCCTGCTCGAGCCCCCGCTCGATCTCCTTGTAGCGGCCCGAGAGAAAGTCGATCACGCCGTCGATCGAGCGGCGGTAGTGCTCGCGGTCGACGTAGCCCACGCACGGGGCCTCGCAGCGCTTGATGTAGTAGTCCAGGCACGGAGAGCCGCTGCGCCGGCCCGGCTCGGGCCCCTCGCAGGAGCGGAACATGAACACCTTCCCGAGCACTTCGAGCGTCGAGCGGACCCGTTTGGCGTTGCTGTAGGGCCCGAAGTAGGCGCGATCGCGACGGTGGCGCTCGCGGGTGAAGTAGACCCGCGGGAAGTCCTCGTCGAGCGAGATCGCGATGTACGGATATGACTTGTCGTCGCGCAGGCGGATGTTGAGCCGCGGCTTGTACTGCTTGATGAAGTTCTGCTCCACGAGCAGCGCCTCGGCCTCGGTTTGGACGACCAGCGCCTCGATCTGGTCGATCATGGCCAGGATCTCCCGTCCCGCGCGCGTGCTCGGGTTGGAGAAATGCGACGCCACCCGCTTCTTGATTGACTTCGCCTTGCCGACGTAGACCACCTTGCCGCGCTGATCGCGAAACAGGTAAACACCGGGCTCGTCGGGGAGCTCGCGGCGCCTGTCAGCGGGGAAGATCGACATCAGGATCCGAGGATAGAGGCGCCCTTGGAACCGATCCCTCCGTAATGGAGGAAACGTTCCCAGCGACCCGCTCAATCCGCGGTGAACGACAGCAGCACGCCCCCGATACCGAGCCCCAGCCCCACCAGCGCCACCACCTCCCCGGGCCCCGAGGTCGGATGATCGGGCGTATACCCGGGCGGTTTCAGGCTCGGGTCGAACAGGTTGGCCCCCCGGGTCGGCGGCGCCCCGAGCGCGTGGATGGTGAACGCCAGCGCCACCAGGAGCCCGAGCAGGACGGCGATTCGCCAGTGGCGAGAGCCGCGCAGCGCCGCCGCCAGAAGACACAGGGAGAGCAACGCGATCAGGACGTCGACAATCGAGTACACCTGCCACGCCGTGGGGTCGCGGGGGACGCTCTGCAGCGCCGCCGTGTGACCGTACTCGGCCAGGAACGCCGGCGAGAACTGATGACTCCAGGTCAAGAACAGCGACAAGAACAGGATCGGCGCGCCGAGCAGCATCAGCCAATCTGCGATCGCCTCTCGCCTGCCCTTGGTCACG
This sequence comes from uncultured Solirubrobacterales bacterium, assembly GCA_963757015.1. Taxonomy (GTDB): domain Bacteria; phylum Actinomycetota; class Thermoleophilia; order Solirubrobacterales; family Solirubrobacteraceae; genus Palsa-465. Next base: position 483,869 of record CAVWQA010000004.1, on the reverse strand, counting down.
GCCGCGGGCAGTGTACGCGCCGGGGCTGCCAGGAACGCCGCTGCCGGCAGGGGACGCGCTCGTGCTGTCAGCAACGCCGCCGCCGCCCGTCGACTCGCCCGGGGCGCGACCGAGCCGCGGGTCAATACTTGCGCGCCGACCAGAGCAGGGCGCAGCTCACATACAGGCCCGCGCCTACCAGCACCAGCCAGGCCACCGAGCCGCCGGGCGAGCCCCACAGGCGGGGAGTGGCCGTCAACGTGACGGCGAGCACGACGAAGGCTCCGTAGAGCGTCGCCCGGCGCGCGTCCCCGAGCGAATACAGCGTCGTCCGATGCTGGCGGTACAGCATCGCCCCCACCCACGCGATCGCCGCCAGGAACGCCAGCGAAATGACGCCGATGAGCACGCCCGCGCCCGTGCCGCCGCCGGGGACGAAGGCGACGATCGCGGCCAGCGCGGCCACGATGGCGATGTTGCGGACGTTGTGGTTGATCGTCATCCGGCTACTAAGCGTACCGACCGTTTTGGCCCGATCCGATGATTACACGCCTCTACGGGTGTCTTAACGGGTGTGAAGTGGAGCAATCTCACATCGAGACGGATCCCCGGCCCGTAGAACTAGCAACCACCTCAACTCATGCTCGCCCAGGACCAGACACTTCCCGAACTCACACTCCCGACATTCGATGTCCGTTCGCTGGCGCGACGGCTCGCGCTCCCAGCGCTGTTCGCCGCGGCCGCGGTGGCGGGTGTGTTCCTGGTCGGTGGTCAGATCCACACGGTCACCGCCGCCTTCAAACGGATTCTCGGTCTCAACGGCGGGTGGGCCGCCGCGGGAGCGGTGTTCGAGTGCATCTCGCTGGCCGGCTACGTCCTGCTCCTCTCGCTGGTCGCCGGCCGCGCCACGCCTCGCGTGAACGCTCGCGTGAGCGCGCAGATCACGCTGGCCGGCGCGGCCGCGACGCGCTTGCTGCCGACCGCGGGCGCGGGCGGAGCGGCGCTGACGTTGTGGACCCTGCGCCGCGCCGGCCTCAGATCGTTGGTCGCGGCCAGAACGCTGCTCGTCTTCTTCGTGTTGCTCTACTCGGTGTTTCTGGGCTCTATCGCGTTCGCAGGTGCCGCGCTGACCTTCGGCCTGGTCGGCAGTCACGGTCCGGTGCTGGTGAGCACGATCGCCGCCTCCGCAGCCGTGCTGGCGATCGCGCTCGCCCTCGTGCTGGCCCTCGTCTCGCCCGCAGCCGTCGATGGCACGGCCGTCCGCGCCCGGATTCGCAGTGCCGCCGGGGCGGTCGGGGAAGCGGTCCGCGAGGCCTGCCGGCTGCTGCGGTCGGGTGACGTTCGGTTGGTCGGCGCGGCCGCCTATTGGCTGTTTGACGCCGCTGTGTTGTGGGCGATGCTGCACGCCTTCGGCTCTTCGCCCGCGGTGCCGGTCGTGGTGATCGCGTACTTCGTGGGCCAAGCGGCAACCACGCTGCCGATCCCCGGATCGGTGAGCGGAGGGATCGCGGGCGTGCTGATCGCGTTCGGCGTCCCGGCCGTGCTCGCGCTGCCGGCCGTGCTGGCCTATCGCACGGTCGCCGTCTGGCTGCCCACGCCGATCGCGATCGCCGCGGTTCCCGGATTTCGCGCCACGATCGCGCGCTGGGGTCGCGAGGACGTTCGCGTCGCCCAGCCAAGCCTGGGCACCTGAGGCGCCGGGGTGACCGTCGCACGGTCCGGGATCTAAACCGAAGTTCTCGGTCGGGAACTTCGTTCGGTCTACCCGGCGACCGCCTCCCAGCGCTCATAGAGCTCGGCCACCGCCCGCCGGGCCTGCTCGTGACGCGAGCTGGAGCGCGCGCTCGCCTCCGGCGTCGACCACGCCGCCGGGTCGGAGAGCTCGTCCTCGAGCGCGCGCAGGGCCGCCTCGGCGGCCTCGATCTGCCGCTCGAGCCGCCGCTGGCCGTCGGCGGGCGCCGGACGCGCTGGGGGGTTGCGCTTTGCCTTCTGGCGCGACGCCCCGCCGCGCGACCCTCGGCCACGTGACGCCCCGCCACCTGATGCCCCGCCTCCTGATGCCCCGCCACCCGACGCCCCGCCAGACGCCCCGCCACGCGGCCGCCCGCCACGCGACCCGCCGCCACGCGGCGCCTGGGCCCGCTCCTCGCGCACCCGCAGGTACTCCGGCCAGCCACCGACATAGCTGCGCAGCGTCCCGTCCTCGATCGCGATCGTCCGCGTGCCGATCGCGTCCAGCAACGCGCGGTCGTGAGACACGAGCAGCAGCGAGCCCGGGAACGCCTTGAGCGCCCCCTCGAGCGCCTCGCGGCTCTCGAGATCGAGGTGGTTGGTGGGCTCGTCGAGGATCAGGACGTTGGCGCCCGAGTGGACCAGGATCGCGAGCGACAAGCGCCGCCGCTCGCCGCCGGAGAGTGCCTCGAGCGGCTTTTCGGCGTCCTCGCCGGAGAACAGAAACCCGCCCAGCAGCGCGCGCGCCTTGCCGGGCGTCAGCCCGGTGGCCCGCTGGGCGGCCTCGAGCACCGTGCGCGCCGTCCCATGCCTCTGGGGCCGTCCAGCCGGGTCCAAACCGGGCGCAAGCTCGTCGGCGTGCTGCGAGAGATAGCCGATCTTGACGTTGTGGCCGGTCCGCAGCTTTCCCTGGAGCGGCTCGCGCCGACCCGAGAGCGTCTCGATCAGCGTGGTCTTGCCGGTCCCGTTCGCCCCTACGATCGACACGTGCTCGCCGCGCTCGAGCCACATCTCGGCGTTCTCGAGCAGCCGTTTGTCCCCCGCCGAGATCGACGCGTCGTCGAGTTCGAACACCACCCGGCCGCTGCGCTCGGGTGCCTTGAACGAGAACTGCAGGGCGGCGCCGTCGGTGGTGTCGCGCGACAGCCGCTCGATCTTCTCCAGCCGCTTGACGCGCGACTGCGCCTGACGCGCCCTGGTTCCCGCGCGAAACCTGGTCACGAACCGCTCGAGGCGTTCGATCTCGGCCTGCTGGCGTTCGATGGCGCGGCCGAGGCTGAGCTCCCGCGCCGCCTTCTCGCGCCTCCAGGCGTGCCAGCGGCCGTCGAAGAACCTGCCTTTACCGGCCTCGAGCTCGAGCACCGAGGTCCCCACCGCCTCCAAAAACCAGCGGTCGTGAGCTACCAGGACGATCGCGGCGCCGAGGCTGACCAGATGCTGCTCGAGCCATTCCAGCGCGGCGATGTCGAGGTGGTTGGTGGGCTCGTCGAGCAGCAGCAGATCGGGATCTCCGGCCAGGGCCCGCCCCAGCGACGCCCGCGTCAGCTCGCCCCCCGAGAACGTATCGAGCTGGCGGTCGAGATCAGCTCCGTCGCGAAAGCCGAGCCCGTGCAGGGTGCTGAGCGCCCGGTCGCGCCAGTTGTAGCCGCCGGCGTGCTCGAGTCGTGCCTGGGCTCGCGAGTATCGATCCAGCGTCGCCTCGTCGTGGGCGCCGCCCGCCATCGCCTGCTCGAGCTTGCTCAGCTCGCCCTCGATCGCGACCAGCTCCGGCGCCCCCGACAGCACGTAGTCACGCAGCGACAGTCCACGATCCCGGGGTGGGCGTTGGTCGTGCAGGGCGACCTTGGTGCCCTTGGCCAGCACCAGCTCGCCCCCGTCGATCGAGGCCTCGCCCGACAGCATCCGCAGCAGGGTCGTCTTGCCGGACCCATTGCGTCCGGACAGGGTCATCCGATCCCTGCGCTCGAGCTTGAACGAGATCCCGCGCAGCAGAGGCTCGCCGGCGATGTCCTTGCCGAGATCCGATGCGATCACCACAGCCATGGCCTCTGTGATGGTAGGAGCCGGGGAACCGCTGCGCGACCGCCGCCGCCGACGCCCCGGCGAGGCGACGCCGAGCGAGCGCTGACTAGGATCTCGAGCATGCGTACGCCCGCGTACCCCCCGATGCCGCCGCACGAGATGCCGCCCGCGCGCACCCTGAACGTTCCCGGCCGCGGCGAGCTGTTTCTGCGCGACACCGGCGGCGACGGGCCGCCCGTGATGCTCCTGCACGGCTGGATGGTCAGCGCCGACCTCAACTGGCAGGCCGCCTACGCGCCGCTGGCGCACGCCGGTTACCGGGTGCTGGCGATCGATCACCGCGGGCACGGCCGGGGGCTGCGGCCGATGACGCCGTTCCGGCTCACCGACTGCGCCGCTGACGCGGCCGCGGCCATCGAGCAGCTCGGACTAGCGCCCGCGATCTTCGTCGGCTACTCAATGGGCGGCGCGATCGCGCAGTTGATCGCGCGCGACCACCGGGAGGTCGTGAGCGGGCTCATACTCAGCGCCACCGCGCAGCACTGGCAGGATCCCGAGACACGCAGGTTGTGGAAGTGGATGGGAGTCACGGGTTTGACGCTGTCGGTGGCGCCGCGGGCGGCCTGGACCGCCGGCTTTCGCCACTACGAGATCCCGATGTCGCCGCGTACCGCCTGGTGGCTGTCGGAGATGATGCGCAACTCCTCGCGGGACGTCGCCGAGGCCGGGCGTGAGCTGGGCCGCTTTGACTCGCGCCCGTGGCTGGGGTCAGTGGACGTGCCGGCGGCGTCGGTGGTCACCTCCGAGGACCGCAGCGTCTCGGCCCGCAAGCAGACCGAGCTTGCGGCCGCGATCGGAGGACCGGTATTCGAGGTTGCCATCGACCACCTCCACGTCGTGTCGCGCAGCCGCGAGTACAACCTTGCGCTGCTCCAGGCTCTCTCCGCGGTCAGCCCCGGCCACCGCGCGCAAGCCGCCTGACCCCCTCGGCGCTGGCCGTCGATCCGGCCCGCCTGAATGCCCCTCGGCGCCGCCGTCGATCCGGCCCGTCTGAATGCGAGTTTCAGATAATCTTGGGGTCCGTGCGCCGCGCCCGCTTCATGATCGCCCTGACGACGTTCGGGCTGCTGCTGCTCACGTTCGCCCCGGTGGCACTGGCCCGTGACGACGGCGGAGAAGGCTGGTTCGGGGAGACGACTGACCAGAACATCACCAACGTGATGTTCATCACCCTCGCCTTCTTCCCCACCGTGATCCTGATCCTGTCGCTGATCCAGTGGCGGCTGGACAAGCGCAAGCACGCCCGCCTGGATGCGGCCAAGGCGCGTGAGCGCAACGCCGACTGGCGCGGCGGCTGGTAGGCAACTGACCCGGCGCTGATAAACCGGCTGATCGTCTCCCTCCTGCCTCCGACCAGGACCAGCGCCCCAAACGCGGCCATGATCCCCAGCGAGAGGAATGCCGGACCCACGTAGCCGCCGACGGCCATCGCCGCAAACATGATCACGCCGAGCGCGACCGAGAACAACGGCAACAACCACTTCGATCTAGTCATCGGCATCGAATACCTCCTCGACCGTGCTGTCGAAGAACCGCGCCAGGGCAATGGCCAGCGGCAGCGACGGGGTGTAGCGCTCCTGCTCGATCGAGTTGATCGTCTGGCGCGACACCGACAGCGCCGAGGCGAGTTGCCCTTGGGAGAGCCCTCGCTCGGCCCTGAATTGACGCACCAGATTTCGCATTTCACTATCAAGCTTCCTTGACATGACAAGTTAGCTTGACAGGTTCCGGTTGTCAAGTGTCTTTTACATCTGGCCGCGACCCGGGCCCTCCGGCACCCGGCGGCCTGACCGGCTCGGAGATACCGGATATCTGACTCCGCTCAGCTTTCGCGATCGCCTCCTCCGCGCGCGCCGCGTCTTGCGCATGGCGAGCCTCGTCCCGCTCGTGGCGAGCCTCGTCCTGAGCATGGCGAGCCTCATCCTCGGCATGGCGAGCCTCGTCCTGCGCATGGCGAGCCTCGTCCTCCTCGTGCGCGAGCACGATCATCCTCGCCCGGGCCCTGGCCACCAGCGCGGGCACGACCACGACCGGGATCAGCAACGGCAACAGCAGCAGATGCAGCCAGTCCCACAGGGTGTTGCCGGTAAAGCCCGTCCAGGCCCACGGGATCAGATAGCCGCAGATGACCACCACGGCGAACACAGCCCCGAAGGCGAGCGTCAGCGCCGTGTGCCGCCCCGTCCACCCCTCGCGGATCTCCACCGCCAGCGGCACCAGCGCGACGGCCAGTGGCAGGGCGACCAGGTTCAGCCAGTCCCACAGACTGTTACCGACGAAGCCCGTCCAGGCCCAGGGGACCAGGTAGCCGCACAGCACGATGACCGCAAACACCCCGCCCCCGGCCAGCGCCGCATGCTTGATCAGCGGGTCGACCCGCGCCTCGCGCGTCATCCAGATCGGCAGCACCGCGACCGCCAGGGGGAGCAGCAGCAGGTGCAGCCAATCCCACAGGGTCGCGGTGTGTCCGTTGATCCCGGTCCACGACCAGTGACGGCTGTAGCCGCCCCACAACACCAGCCCCGTCACCACCAGCGCCGCCACCACCGCCCAGACCCAAGCTCTCGAGGTGCGCTCCGACGTCGATTCCATAGGCTCAGATTCTGAACACCGGGATAAGGCGCTGCTCATGCTCGGCGTCGATCCTGGCGATCACCTCGATGTGTTCCTCGAGGCCCGAGCCTCTCAGTTTCTCGGCCAGCAGCTCGTCGACCTGGAAGATCCCCGCGCTGTTGGACATCTCGATCTCTACCCGCACCGCCCGGTCGCGCCCTGGGGAGATTTTTACCTCCTCGATCGCGTACGCCGACAGCGAGTGGATGTTCTGATGGCCGGCCTCAAACGGGATCCGGGAGCGGCCCCGGGCCATGTCGAGGGCGTCGGCGACCCGCACAATCCCGGCCTCGATCGTGAACGGCGCCCCGTGGCGGCGATGACCGATGATCGCGTGCAGCGACTCGGCCGCGATGATCGACCGCTCCGGCTCGTCGTAGACCTCGGCCAGCAGCGCGCCGAGCTTGTCGGCCGTCAAGAACAGGCTGTAGCGCTCGTGATCCTCGCGGTGGATCGACATGCCGACGCAGTGCATCAGGCACCCGGCCGCGACAACCACCTCGGCGTCGCGCTCGGACAGGCCGAAGTCGGCGACCACGCTGGGGACAACGCCGCGGCGAAACAGCAGCCGCGCCAGCCGCAGGCCGATGTTGACCACGATTTGCACATGGACCCAGGAGTGATCTGACATCCCCAGCCGACGGGTCGCGTTCACCGCCGACACCAGCCACCAGGCCTTGAGCTGCGGATCGGCATTGGCGGCGTCGAGCAGCCGCTCGAGGCGTCTGTTGCCCCGCGTCGGCGCTCGAACCCGGACCTCGGCGAGCGCCTCCCGGGGCGGGATCGGAGGTTCGTCGGTCACGTTCCCGAGGCTTCTAGCAGCACGCCCTCGCGAATTCCACCCCGTCCGATGGCCAGCGGAGCGTCGAACACCCGGGCCACCCCTTCGAGGATCAGCAGCGCACCGGGCAGCAGCCGGGCCCGCTCAGGGTCGATGGCAAAGCGGCGCGCGATCTCCGCACAGGCCTCGCGGGCCAGCAGCTCGAGGGCCCGCCTGAGCGCCTGCTCATCCAGCACCAGACCCGCCACGCGGCTCACCGAAGTGGCGCTGCCACCGACGGCCACGGCCGTCTCCGGTCGCGGCACCTCGAGGCGCCGCAGCTCCGCGCTGATCTGCTCGCGCGCGCTCGCGAGTTCTTCCCCGGTCGGCGGATCCGAGCTCAGGACGCCGCGCGCCAGGTCGGCGGAACCGAGCGAAACCGAGGCCCACCAGCGCACACGGTCCGGGGGTGCGCCCACGACGAGCTCGGAGGATCCACCGCCCACGTCGACGACCCCCAGCTTGCGCGGCGGCGTCTGGCCAAGCGTCCCCGCGACCCCCACGAAGGCGAGCCGCGCCTCTTCGCCGGCACTGAGGACCTCAACCGGGAGCCCGGTCGCCTCCTCGATCGCGGCCACCAGCTCGCGTCCGTTGGCCGCGCTCCGGATCGCTTCGGTGGCGATCGTGCGCAGCCGGACCGCGCCCAGCGCGTTGGCTCGATCGCGCTGGCCGCGTACCACGTCCACGACCTCGGCGACCTTGGCCGGCCGGATCCGCCCGTGTTCGAACAGCTCGTGGCCGAGGCGGGTAAAAGAACGCTCCTGGTGAACCCATCGCAGCTGCTTACCGTCGCTGTCGGCGACGAGCAGGCGGGTCGTGTTGGAGCCGATGTCAATACAGCCGAGCCGCAAACGCTGATGTCCCGCGTCACACGCCGGTGGGTCGGACCCGCAGGCCTCGGTGAGGCCCGCTAGACAAGCGTTTCACGATTCTGCGCCGCCGTGGGAGCGGTTGCGCCGTTGGCGCCGGGCGCCGCCGTCAGGCTGGGCTCGGGCTGCGCCGGCAGCGGCGGCATCGCCGACGGGCGCAGCAGGATCCAGGCCGTGATCGCGAAGGCCAGCGATCCGACCCCGGCCGCGGCGAGCGCGACGCGGGGATCGGCCAGCGAGGTGATCACGCCGCCAAGCAGGATTCCGATTCCGGGGGCGGCCTGGGTGATCGACTGGTTCAGGCTCATGACCAGGGCCATCCACCGCTGCGAGGTGTACTCCTGCAGCGCGGTCTGGGCCGCGATCGCCTGGATCCCGTTGCCAAACCCGCCCACGCCGGCGCCCACGACGGCCACCGCAATCGACGGCGCGCCGGCCATCACCACGAACCCGAGGGCGAGCGCGGCCCCGCTCAGGGCCAACAGCCTGCGAGCCGTGTGGCCTCGCCAGCGCGCGTAGGCCGCGCTTCCGATCACCGCGCCGGTGCCCCACCCGGAAAGCAGCGCTCCGTACCCCCCGGCTCCGGCATGCAGCGTGTGCTGGGCGAACACGACCTCGACCGGGATCGAGATCGTGAACACGACAAACCCGCCGGCCTGCAACAACAGCAGCCAGCGCAGAGCGCGATGGCCGCGTACGTGCGCCAGCGCCGCGCGCAGCCGCCCCGAGGTCGGCTCCCGCTCGAGCACCGCCCCGGGCAGGCCGGTGGCCGTGGCCAGGATGACGGCGATGGCCGCGAACAGGCCGCAGTTGGCGAGCAGCGCGGCCACGGTCCCGCCGGCGGCGACGATGATCCCGCCGAGCAAGGGGCCCGCCATGAAGCAGATGGAGAACGACCCGTTGGTGATCGCGTTGCCCTCGCGCAGCAGCCCGGCGGGCCGCAGCACGTCCACCGTCGCCGTCCGCGCCAGGGCGCGGGCCACGATGGCCACGATCCCGTCGCACAGGGCCAGCGCAAGCACCGCGCCCAGCGAGAATCGAGACGTCATCCAGGCGAGCGCCGCGAACAGCACGGCCTCGATCCCGTACAGCAGGGGGAGCAACCGCCCGGGCGCGTGCTGGTCCAGTCGCGCCACCACGAACGGCGACACGAAGGCGGGGGCGAACTGCGAAGTCAAAAAGAACGCGGCCGATCCGAGCGCACTCCCGGTGCGCCGGTAGACGAGCACGGCGAGGGCGAGCGTCCCCACTGACCAGGCCAGCTCGTTGAGCGTGTAGGCCGTCAGCAGGCGCCGGTAGGCCGGCAAAGCCAGTACGCGCTTCATCACCGGCCCACGCCCCCGGCCAGGTCGTCATGACGGGTTTGCATCCAGAGCTCCTGTTCTGCACAGATGGGCGGGTCAGGCATCGTGCCCGCAGTGAACCGGCCCAGAGCGGGGCAGTGTGACCGCGAGTCTGCCAAGCGGCGCCGTTCTGGCACCAGCGGAGGTTAGGCTGTGCAACGGGTTGAGGGGCAACTCGATGCAACAACTGAATCTGCGGCCGCTGGCCAATCCGGGCTCGCCGGGCCGGTGGGGCTGTCATCCTCTCTGACCCATGACGCTCCGCGCTCGCTCCTGGCATCGCAGCAACACCTTCACCCATACCGAGTTCCCGCCCCAGCGGCTTGCCGCCCAACGGCAAGCCAGTGTTTCGGTGTGCCTGCCGGCGCGCGACGAGGCGCGCACCATCGCTGCGATCGTCGAGGTGCTGCTCGATCTGCGCGGGCTCGGAGTCGTCGATCAGGTTGTCGTCGTCGACAACTCGACCGACGGGACCGCCGACATCGCCCGCAGGCTCGGGGCCGAGGTCCACGACCAGGAGCGGCTGCTGCCGGAGTTGGGCCCGGTGCTCGGCAAGGGTGACGCCATGTGGCGGGCGCTGAGCGTCCTCACGGGCGAGGTGATCTGCTTTTTGGACGCCGACACGGAGCGCTTTGGCGCCCATTTCGCGTGCGGACTGCTCGGGCCGCTGCTGTGCCGCGAGGAGATCTCGTTCGTCAAGGGCTACTACCGGCGCCCCTTCAAGGTCGGTGAGGTGACGCTGCCCGACGGCGGCGGGCGCGTCACCGCGCTCACCGCTAGGCCGCTGTTGAACCTCTTCTATCCCGAGCTCGCCGCCGTCGAGCAGCCGCTGGCCGGCGAGGTCGCGGCCCGCCGCCAACTGCTCGAGCGCCTCCCGTTCGTGACCGGCTACGGCGTGGACATCGGGCTGCTGCTCGACGCCCACCGGGAAGCCGGCCTCGATGCGATCGCCCAGGTCGACCTCGACGTGCGCCAGAACGCCCACCAGCCGCTGCGCGAGCTCGCGCCGATGGCGTTCTCGGTGCTTCGCGCGGTGGCCACCCGGCTCGAGCGCGACGGTCGCCTGACCGGGCCGCTGCCGTTCACCTTCCTGTCGCCCGACGATCACGAGCTGCAGGTACTGGCCGCAGATCCGGTCGAGCGCCCGCCGCTGGCGGCCATGCGGGCGGCCGCGTGACAGGCCGAGCTCAGCCCGCCTGCTCCCCGCCCGCCTCACCCTCAGCCCGCCTGACCGAACGCGGCGCGCGCCGCCTTGACTCCGGTTGCGGCCGGGCCGGCGAACCCGTAGGTACCCTGCTCGCGCAGCTCCCGCGCCGCCTCGACCACGGCGCCGATCGCGGCAAACGCGAACGCCCCGCCGACCGACACCCGGCTGACGCCCAGCTCCGCCAGCTGCGCGATCGTCGGCGCCCCGGGTCGAGCGAGCACATTGACCGGTCTGTCCACGGCCGAGATCACGCGTCGGATCTGGTCGGCAGTGGTCAAGCCGGGGGCGTAGAGCACGTCGGCGCCCGCCTCCTGGAAGGCCTGCAAGCGCGCGATCGTGTCCTCGAGGTCGTCGCGGCCGTGCAGGTGGTTCTCGCTACGAGCGGTCAAAACCACGTGCGCCCGACCGGCATGAGCGGCCTGGGCGGCAGCGGCCACGCGCTCGGCGGCCAACCGGAGCTCATAGATGGGGTCCGCTTCGTTGCCGCTGAAGTCCTCGATCGAGAACCCCGAGAGGCCGACCGCCACCGCGCCCGCAGCCGTCTCGGCGACGCCTTCGGGGGTGTCGGCGAACCCGTTTTCGAGGTCGGCGGACACCGGCAGCTCGGTGGCGACAGCGATCGCTGCTGCGTGACCGAGTGCTTGGTCGCGCGTCACCGAGCCGTCCAGACGCCCCAGCGTTGCCGCGAAGCCGCTGCTGGTCGTGGCCAGCGCCTCGAAGCCCAGCGATGCCAGCAGCCGCGCCGAGCCGATATCCCACGGATTGGGCAGCAACAAGGGTCGCCCGGGGCGATGCAGAGCCAGGAAGCGCTCGGCCCGTCTGGCCCGCTCTGCGGGCTCCACCAGCGAGGAGGATTCGGTCATCCCGACACACGATATGCCTTCGCTTGATTGCCCGGATTCGGGGCCGCTAGCCTTGATCGATGGGCGCCGAAGCGCACACTCCTTCGCTGGCGCCGGAAATCGTGCAGGACGGATCGTGGAGGCGCAGCAAGAGCGCGTTTCGCCACTGGGTCACGGCCGACGGCTCGAGCGGCTTCCCGGTGCAGCGCGGCCGCTACCACCTGTACGTGGCGCGAGCCTGCCCCTGGGCTCATCGGACGCTGATCGGACGGCGCCTGATGGGACTCGAGGACGCCATCCGCGTCTCCTACGTCGACCCACTGCGCGACGAGGGCCTGGGGTGGGCGTTCACTGGCGGAGGCTACGAGGACCCGATCAACGGATTTCGGTATCTCCGCGAGGCCTACACCGGGACCGACGCCGGCTACGACGGCCGCGTCACCGTCCCGGTCCTGTGGGACAAGCAGGCAAAGACGATTGTCAACAACGAGTCGGCCGACATCCTGCGGATGCTCAGCACGGTGTTCGCACCGCTCGCCGAGCACCCCGTGCAGCTATGCCCGCCGCACCTCGAAGACGAGATCGGCGAGCTCAACGCCGCGATCTACGACCGGGTCAACGACGGCGTCTACAAAGCGGGCTTCGCGACCACTCAGGCCGCCTACGAGCACGCCGTCCAGCGGCTGTTTCAGATGCTCGACGAGCTGGATCTGCGCTTGGCCGACCAGCGCTTTCTGTTCGGCGCCGAGCCGCTGGAAACCGATTGGCGCCTGTTCACGACGCTCGTGCGGTTCGACGCCGTCTACCAGATCCACTTCAAATGCTCGATCCGCAAGCTGCTCGAGTACGAGCAGCTATGGCCATACGCCTGCGATCTGTACCAGTGGCCCGGGATCGCCGAGACCGTCGTCTTCGACGAGATCCGCGACCACTACTACCGCACGCACGAGCGTCTCAACCCCAACGGGATCGTGGCCATGATGCCGGCCGCGAGCTTCGAGGCGCCGCCCAACCGCGAGCGGCTCTCGGCTGAGACACCCGAGCCGATCAGTCGCTGACCGCATCCACGGTGGCCGGAGGCGCCACCGGGCGGATCCTGAGCAGAGGAATCGAAACGTGGGCGATCGGGCCGATCCCCAGCGCGTACACCACGGTCCCGATCCCCACCGTCCCCCCCAACAGCCAGCCGCCGGCGAGAACGCTGAGCTCGATCGAGGTGCGCACGACGCGAATCGAATGGCCGCGCCCGGCCAGTCCGGTCATCAACCCGTCGCGGGGTCCGGGACCCAGGCCGGCTCCGATATAGGCGCCGGTGGCAATCCCGTTCAGGACCACTGCCGAGACCAGGACCACGACCCTGGCGGCCAGGCCGTGCACGGGGCCAAACGACGCCATCACGAGGTCGATCACCAACCCGACCACGATCACGTTGCTGAGCGTTCCGAACCCGGGCCGCTGTCGCAGCGGGATCCAGAGCAGCAGCACGAACACCCCGACGATCACCGCCCAGGTCCCCACCCCGAGGCCGAAGCGGCGCGAGAGGCCCTGATGCAGCACGTCCCAGGGGTCGACACCGAGACCGGCCAGGAGCAGCATCGCGTCGCTGACGCCGTACAGCACGAGCCCCGCGTAGAGCTGACACAGGCGCCGCGCGCGGGGAGGGGGAACGAGCTCGTGCCGAGAGAGCGCGACCAGGCGTCGTGGGCGGGGGTCGGCCACGGTACGTCGTGGGCGAGGAGGGGCCACAGTGCTTAGTCTGGCAGCAATGGCCTATGCATGGCCAGGCCAATTTGCTATTAGTGGCCGGTGACCATCACCTCTCCCTTCCGGCTCGCGGAGCTGCTGGGAGCCTGGCGCCAGAGCGGCGGCGGGCAGGAGCGTCTGGCGGCGGCCATCCGCTCGCTCGTGCTCGACGGCCGCATTGCCGTGCAAAGTCGGCTTCCCGCCGAGCGGACGCTGGCCGGCGCGCTTTCAATCAGCCGGGCCACGGTGACGGGCGCCTACAACCAGCTGCGCGACGAGGGATACCTGGCCAGCCGGCAGGGCTCGGGGAGCTGGGTGACGCTCCCCGACGGGCATCGCTGGGCGCCTGATGCGATCGTCGGTGGACCCGGGATCGACATGAGGATCGCGGCGCTGCCCGCGCCGCCGGCGATCGCCGAGCTGTTCGCCGAGGCCGTGCGCGAGCTTCCGCGCTGGCTTGACCACCACGGCTATGACCCGCTGGGGCTGCCCCCGCTCCGTGCGGCGATCGCCGCCCGATTCGGCAGCCGCGGCCTACCGACCCGACCCGAGCAGATCCTGGTCACCAATGGCGCCCTCCAGGGCCTTGATCTGACGCTCAGAGCGCTCCTGCGCCGCGGCCGGCGGGTGCTCGTCGAGATCCCCAGCTACCCGGCCGCGCTTGACGCCCTCCACGCTGCCGGCGCGCGCTTTGACGCGGTTCCGGTGGGGGACGACGGGTGGCATCTGCGGTCACTGGAGGCGGTCGCGCGCCACCAAGGGCCCGCCCTGACCTACCTGATGCCCGACTTTCACAACCCGACGGGCAAGCTGATGGACGAAACGGCCCGCCGGCGGGCCCTGCGTGCCCTACGCGGCACCTACGTGGTCATCGACGAGACGTTCGTCGAGCTCAACCTCGACGGGGTCGCCATGCCTGCGCCGGCGGCCTGGTGCGGCGATGACGCGACGATCACCATCGGATCACTGAGCAAGTCGCTGTGGGGTGGGCTGCGCATCGGCTGGGTGCGGGCTGCGCCCGAGCTGGTCCACCGCCTGGCCGCCACCCGCGCCGCCGCCGACCTGGCCAGCCCGGTGCTCGAGCAGATCGTCGCCGTGCAGGCGCTCGAGGTCCTCGACGAGATCGTGCAGGAGCGACGAGCCATGATCAGCCTCCGTCGGGCGACGCTGACCGCCGCCCTCGACGAGCAGCTTCCCGGCTGGCGCTACTCGTGGCCCGCGGGCGGGCTGTTCGTGTGGGCGCAGCTGCCCGAGCCGATCAGCACCAGCCTCTCCATCCAGGCGCGCGACCATGATCTGCAGCTCACTCCCGGCCCACGGTTTGGCGCCGCCGGCCTGCTCGAGCGCTACCTGCGGCTCCCGTTCACGCTCCCCCCCGAGCAGCTCGAGCGCGCGGTTTCGATCCTCGCGCAGCTGGCGCCGACCACGAGCCCGACCGCGGCGCAGACGCGACCAGCCTACGTGGCTTGACGACGTGTGTCGTCTGAGTGCCCGTATGCGCAACCAGATTGCCTACACGTCTGGCTGACGCGCCGACGCCACCCTCGCGGCCGGCGCGAACTTCAATCGCGGCGCCTGAGCACGCGCAACGCCACCAGGAACCCGATCACCAGCGCGGCCACGGGAATCGGGTTGCGCTTGACCTGGCCCCACAGCACCGAGCCGATCAGTGACAGGCCTTGAACGGGTTCGCTCTCCTCGACCATGGGGCCGGGAGCCGGCTCCGGCTGCGGCGGCGGCGGGCCGGGGGGCGCCGGCGGCTCTTGCGGTGGCGACGGCGGCTCGACGGGCGGGGGTGGCCCCGGCGGCTCGACGGGCGGGGGTGGCCCCGGCGGCTCGACGGGCGGGGGTGGCCCCGGCGGCGAGGGAGGCTCGCCCGGGCCCGGCGGAGCCGGCGGCGGGGGGTCCACAGCGCCCTGCGCACCCGCACCCGCGGCCACACCCGCGACCGCAGGCGCAGCGCCACCGGCCTCGGCACCCTCGGCCCCGGCCTCGACAGCCTCTTCGGCACCCTCGGGGCCAGCCTCGGCACCCTTGCCGGCCCCCCCACCCCCCGCCAGCGAGCTCTGCAGGCACTTCGCGAAGTCCCCCAGCAGCCGGTTGGAGATGTCCTCGATCATCCCGCCGCGCCCGAACCGGGCCAGGCGCCCGGTGATGTGGTAGTCGGTGACGACCTCCACCTTGGTCGAGCTCTCCCCCGCCTCCGACAGCGACGAGATGATCGTGGCCTTGGCGCCGCCCTGGCCGCGCTTGTCGGTCCCTTGGGCCTGCATGGTCGCGGTGTGGGCGGACTCGTCGACGTTCTCCATGGCCAGCTTGCCGCTGTAAGCCGCCGACGTCGGACCGATCTTGACCTTGAACGAGCCGTTGTAGCTGCCGTCGTCGTTGCGCCCCGTGACCGAAGCTCCCGGAAGGCACGGCGCCACCCGCTCGACGTCGATCAGCGCCTCCCACACCCGCGCCAGCGGGGCGTCGACCTCAAATGACTGCTCTAGCTTCATCGCGAATTGCCTCCAGATCGTCAGGGGTGTCGACATCGCGGCCGCAGCCCAGGTGCCCGACCTCGACCACGGGTCCGCCGCGCAGCAGTTCCCGGGCCCCTCGGTCGCCGCTCAAACCTGCCAGCGCGGACATCTGCTCGCGCCCCAGCACGACCGGATGGCCGGGCTTGCCCCCGTACACCGCGCGTGTGCCCCCGGGCTCCGCCACAAAGCGGGAGATCACATCCGACGTCACCAGCGGCGCGTCGCCCAGCGTCACGACCACCTTCGAACAGCCGTCCAGAGCGCGCAGGCCGCAGCGCAGCGACGCCGCCTGGCCCCTAGACCACTCGCCGCACACCACCGGCTCCGCCCGCCCGAACCGCACCGCGGCCAGCACCTCCGAAGAGCGCGCCCCCAGCACCACCACCACCCGCTCCAGCGCAGGCACGGCGCACGCCGCGGCCACCGCCCATTCCAGCACCGGCCGCCCGTCGAGCTCGGCCAGCAACTTGCCACCGGAGCCCGAGCCGGAGCCGGAGCCCGAGCCGGAGCCCGAGCCGAAGCGGACTCCAGCCCCGGCCGCCAGCACGAGCCCGGCGATCATCCCACCGGCCTCAGGCGGTGACCTCGTGGATCCGACCGCGGGCGGCCGCCAGCCGGCCTCCGTCACGCCCGTGACGACAAGCCACCACCTCGGCCAGGATGGACAGCGCCGTCTCCTCGGCGCTGACCGCGCCCAGGTCGAGACCGACCGGCGCCGACAGCCGTCCCAGCTCCTCCTCGCCGAAGCCGAGCCCGAGCAGCCGCTCGCGCCGCGCCTCCTGCGCGCGCCGCGACCCCATCGCCCCTACGAACCGGGCCTGCGAGCGCAGCGCGATCAGCAGCGCCGCATCGTCGAGCTTGGGGTCGTGGGTGAGGACCACGATCGAGGTCGCCGGGTCGATCCCGCCCAGCTGCGCAAACGCCTCCTCGGGCCACGCCGCCAGCACCTCGTCGGCGTCGGGGAACCGCTCGCGGGTCGCGAACCGCGTCCGCGGGTCGACCACGAACGGCCGCCAGCCGATGGCTCGCGACAGCGTGCACAGCGCGGCCGTGATCGGCACCGCGCCGAACATGATCAGGCGCGGCGCGGGCGCCACCACGTCGACAAACAGCGGCCCCTGAAGCTCTGAGGTCTCGGCCCACAGCAGCTCCTCGGCCGAGCGCCTGGCCTGGGCGTCGAGCTCCGGCGACCCGAGCGTGCCCGACTGGGTCCCGTCCTCCTCGAACAGCACCTTCGCCCCCGCCTCGTCGCCCTCGAGCAAAGTCACCTCGGCGGCACGACCGCCAAAACTGGCGATCTCGGTGAAGCGGCCCGGCGCGTACTCCTGGACCCACACCTCGATCTCCCCTCCGCAGGGCAGACCGACGTCCCACGCCTGCTCGTCGGCGATCCCGAAGTTGACCCGTTGCGGCGCCCCCCCGCGCAGCACCTGATCGGCGATCTCGACCACCGCGCCTTCGACGCAGCCGCCCGATACGGCACCGATGATCTCCCCGTCCTCGTTGACCGCCATCTTGGCGCCGGGCGGCCGCGGCGCCGACTTCTTGACCGCGACCACGGTCGCGAGCGCGATCCGGTCGCCGCGGTCGATCCACTTCTGCAGGTCGGGCAGTACGTCGTTCACATCTCCTCCAATATTGCAGCGAGCTGCTCGAGCGAGGCGAGCGAGTTGCCCGCCAGCAGCTGGTCGGTATGGGGCACCGCGGCGCGCATCCCGCGCGTCAACGGCTCGTAGTCGGGGTGGGCGGCCAGGGGGTTGAGCCACACCAGGCGGTGGGCGGCACGGCGCAGGCGGGCCATCTCGGCGTCGAGCTGCTCCGGGTCGCCGCGATCCCAGCCGTCAGACAGGATCACCACCGCCGCCCCGCGGCCCAGTCGCCGGCCGTGCACCCGGTTGAGCTCGGCCAGCGCGGCGCCGATCCGGGTCCCCCCGGAGAAGTCGGTCACCGCGGCGGCGGCGCGATCCAGGGCACGGTCATGGTCGCGCCCGGTCAGCTCGTAGGTGATCCGGGTCAGGCGGGTGCCGAACGCGAAGGCCTCGACCCGGCGGCGGGCGGCGACGCAGGCGTGCATGTACTGCAGCAGCATCCGCGCGTAGGGGGCCATCGAACCGGACACGTCGCACACGAGCACCAGCTGTCGCGGGCGCGTGCTCGGGGCTCGCCAGCGCCGGTGCACCGGTTCGCCGCCGGTGCGCAGCGACGCCCGAACGGTCTGGCGCAGGTCGGGCGTGTGCTCGCGCCGGCGCGAGGGCCGGGTGCGCCGGGACGACCGCACCGGGTGCCGCCGCGCCAACCGGGCGATCAGCTCACGGGCGGCGATCATCTCGCTCATCGTGTAGTGGGCGAAGTCCTTCTCGCGCAGCAGCTCGATCTCGCTCCAGGCCGCCGGCACCTGGGTCAACTCCCCCTCGGCCGGGCGGCCGGCATCGTCGGGCACCCCCACGCGCGGCAGCGCCGCCTTCTCGATCCCCCCGAGCTCCGCCAGCGGGTCCTCGCCAACCGGCACGCTGGCGTCGCCGAACACCGACAAGAACGCGATCTCGAAGCGCTCGAGGTCGATCCGCTGCGAGCACAGCACGGTCCGCAGCGCCAGCCGGACGTCCTCGCGCGAAGCCGGATCCACCGCGTCCAGGCACCGCACCCCCGCGAGCACCTCGCCGGCGCCCACGCGCGAACCCTGGGCCCGCATCGCCCGGGCCAGCTCCCCGAGCCGCTCGACGACCGCACCTCCAAGCACCACCGAAGCCTCAGACACCTTCGAGCACCCCCCGCTCGCGCACTCTGAGCACATCCTCGTGAACCTTCAAGGCGGCGCCGAGCGTCTCCTCCAGCCCCACGCCGTCCCCGAGCGCGAGCAGCGCCTGGGCCCACACGATCGTCTCCCCCACCCCGGGCAGCTTGTACAGATCGCCCTGGTCGCGCAGCCTGCCCACCGCCTCGACCACGCGCTCGGCCACCCGCTCGGGAACCCCCGGCAGCCGCGCCTGCACGATCGCCCGCTCGCGCTCGGGGTCGGGATAGTCGATCCAGTGATACAGGCAGCGTCGCTTCAGCGCGTCGTGCAGTTCGCGGGTGCGGTTGGAGGTCAAAAACACGATCGGTCGACGCCGGGCGCTGACCGTCCCGAGCTCGGGGATGGTGACCGCGAAGTCCGACAGGAACTCGAGCAGGAAGGCCTCGAACTCGTCATCGGCGCGGTCGATCTCGTCGATCAGCAGCACCACCGGCTGCGCCGGGTCGGATTCCAGGGCCTCGAGCAGCGGCCGGCGCAGTAAGAAGCGGCGCGCGAACAGCTGGCCCTCGTCGACGCCGCCCTCGGCGGCGCGCAGCGCCAGCAGCTGGCGCGGATAGTCCCAGTCGTAGACGGCATGGTGCAGGTCGATCCCCTCGTGGCACTGCAGGCGGATCAGCCGGGCATCGAGCGCCGCCGACAGGGCGCGCGCCACCTCGGTCTTGCCGACCCCGGCCTCGCCCTCGAGCAGCAGCGGCTGCTCGAGCACGACCGCGAGGTGCACGGCGAGCGCGAGCGGCCGGTCCGCGAGATACGACTGCTCGGCGAGAGCTGCGCTCGCGGACTCGACGGAATCGATCTCCGCGAGTGGGGGCACCTAGGTTAAGTTAGCCGACGGAAAGCGTCACCCCTGGCCGGCCGCCTCGGTCAGGGCCCGCTGGCACAGCACCCGCGCCAGATGGCGCTTGTAGTCGGCGCTGGCGTTGAGGTCGGCCGGCGGGTCGGTGCCATCGGCCGCGCTCTGCGCCGCTCGGGCGATGCTGTCCGCGCTCAGCTCCTGGCCACGCAGCGCCTCCTCGACGGCGGTGGCGCGCAGCGGCACCGACCCCATGTTGGTGAGGCCGATGCGAACGTCCTCGCACACGCCGCCCGACGCCTTGACCACCGCGCTCACGGCCACCATCGCCCAGTCCTCGCTGCGACGGTTGAACTTCTGGTAGCCGTAGCCCCATCCATCGAGCGCCTGCGCGCGCACCTCGGTCAGAACCTCGTCCTGACCGACGGCCGTCTCGAGGTAGTCGCGGAACAGGTCACTGGCCGCCACCGTCCGCTGCCCGCCCGGCCCCTGGAGGGTCACCTCTCCCTCGCAGATCAGCAACGCCGCAGGCAGATCGGAGGCCGGATCGCCGTGGGCCAGCGATCCCCCGATCGTGCCCCGGTTGCGCACCTGCGGGTCGGCGATCGTCCCCGCCACCCGCGACATGAGACCGAGCTCCGGGGTCCGCTCGAGCACCGCGTGGGGCGTCAGCGCGCCGATCCGCCAGTGGCCGTCCTGCTTCTGCACCCCGCCAAGGCCGGGGACCTTGCGCAGGTCGACGAGCAGCGAGGGCGTCGCCAGCCGCAGCTTCATCAGCGGCAGCAGTGAGTGACCGCCGGCCAGCAGCTTGGCGTCCTCGCCGCCGGCCTGGAGCTCGGACACCGCCTGGTCGAGCGACTCGGGCGCGGTGTAGTCGAACTCGGCCGGGATCATGCTGCACCTCCGTTGTCGCCTTTGCCCGCAGAGATCGCCTCCCAGATCCGCATCGGGCTGAGCGGCATGTTGATGTAGGTCACTCCGAGCGGCCTGATGGCATCGATCACGGCATTGGTCACGGCCGCGCTGGCCGCGATCGTGCCGGCCTCGCCGACGCCCTTGACCCCGAGCGAGTTGACCGGCGAGGGCGTGACCGTGCGGTCGGTCTCGAAGCTCGGCACCTCGGCCGCTGTCGGCAGGCAGTAGTCGACGAACGTCCCGGTCACCAGCTGTCCGTCCTCGTCGTAGTGGACTCGCTCATACAGCGCCTGCCCGATCGCGTGCACCACGCCGCCGTGGACCTGGCCGTCGATCAGCAGCGGGTTGATCGGGTTGCCGCAGTCGTCGACCGCAACGTAGCGCACGACCTTGGCCTTGCCGGTCTCGGGATCCACGTCGACCACGCACGCGTGGGCGCCGAACGGGAACACGAAGTTCTCGGGCTCCCAGAACGTGGTCGTCTCGAGCCCCGGCTCCATCCCGTCGGGCACGTTGTTGAGATACGCGGCGCCCGCTACCTCGGCGAGCGTCATCCCCTTGTCGGGCGACCCCTTGATCGAGAACTTGCCGCCGGTCACCTCGATGTCCTCCGGCGCCGCCTCGAGGGTATGGGCGACGATCGCCTTGGCCTTGTCGGCGATTTTCGTCGCGCCCCTGGCCACCGCCTCGCCGCCCACGGACAGCGAGCGTGAGCCGTATGTGTTGCGGCCCTCCGGCCCGGTCCCCGTATCGCCGTGGATCACCTCCACGACCGCCGGATCGACGCCGAGCTTGTCGGCGACGATCTGCGCGAACGCGGTCTCGTGGCCCTGGCCATGAGGTGAGCAGCCGGTGTAGACGGTGACGGCGCCGGTGTTGTGGACGCGGACCAGCGACGACTCCCAGAAGCCGGCCTGGTTGCCGAACCCTTCCGGGCCGGCCACCCGCGTCGGCGCCAGGCCGCAGATCTCGGTGTAGGTGGAGAAACCGATCCCCCGGTAGACACCCTTGGAGCGCAGCTCTTCCTGCTCGCGGCGAAACGCGGCCATGTCCACGTGCTCGAGCAGCTTGTCGAGCGACTTCTGGTAATCGCCGGAGTCGTACACGATGCCCATCGCCACCTCGGCCGGGAAGTCCTCCTTGGGGATGAAGTTCTTGCGGCGAATCTCGAGCGGGTCCATGCCGAGCTCGGCGGCGACCTGGTCGAGCGTCACCTCGATCATGTGCGTGGCCTCCGGGCGGCCGGCGCCTCGGATGGCATCGGTCGGGCACTTGTTGGTGAACACCCCGACGATGTCGGTCTGGATCGCCGGGATCTTGTAACAACCGCTCATCACGAACGCCCCCAGCGACGGGATCGACGGCGTCAGCAGCATGTTGTAACCGCCCAGGTCGGCGATGATCTTGACGTGGAGCGCGGTCAGCGTGCCGTCGCGCTTGGCGCCCATCTTCATGTAGGCGATCTGGTCGCGTCCCTGGTGGGTGACGGCCATGTTCTCGGTCCGGGTCTCGATCCACTTCACCGGGTGGCCGAGCTTGCGCGACGCCCACGCGACCAGCACCTCCTCGCCGTAGACCTGCAGCTTGGCGCCGAACCCGCCGCCGACCTCGGGCGCGATCACGCGCACGCGCTCCTCGCTCATCCCGAGCAGGATGGCCAGGAACAGGCGCACGAAATGCGGCACCTGCGTCGCGCTCCACACGGTCAGCGCACCGGCGCGGTAATCGGCGAGCACGCCGCGCGGCTCGATCGGCGCCCCCGCCATGCGATGGTTGACCACCCGCCGCTCGACGACCACGTCGGCGTCGGCGAAGCCGGCCTCGAGATCACCGCCCCCCAGCGACCACTGGTGGGTCTCGTTTGAGCCGAACTGGTCGTGCACGAACGGAGCGCCCTTCAGGGCCGCCTCCGGGTCGGTTACGACCGGCAGCGGTTCGTACTCGACCGCCACCATCTCGGCCGCGTCCACGACCCCGTAGCGGTCCTCGCCGAGCACCACGGCGACGGGATCGCCGACGTGCTTGACGGTCTCGCGGGCCAGGGGCCAGTGCTCGGGATTGTTGACGTCGACCCCGGGCGGAACCCAGGCCAGCGGCAGCGGCCCGGTGAGATCGTCCATGTCCGCGGACGTGAACACGGCACGAACCCCCGGCTGCTCGCGCGCCGCTTGGGTGTCGATCGAGACGATCTTGGCGTGCGCCTCGGGCGAGCGCACGAACGCAGCCCACAAGGTGCCCGGGAGTGAGATGTCATCGACGTAGCGCGCGCGGCCGGTGATCAGCCGCGGGTCCTCCTTGCGCCGCAGCGCGCGGCCGACCTGATTGCTCGCCGCCGGCGCTTGACGCTGCTGCGCAGTCTCGGATGCGATCTCGGTGATCTCGGCGGCGACTCCGCCCTCGCCGATCTCACTCATGCCGCCACCCCCTCCGACTTCGACGCCGCGTCGAGGACCGCCTTGACGATGTTGTGGTAGCCGGTGCAGCGACACAGGTTGCCCTCGAGCGCGAGCCGCACCTCCTCCTCGGTCGGATCCGGATTCTCGGTCAACAGCGCCGAGGCCGCCATGATCATCCCCGGGGTGCAGTAGCCGCACTGCAGGCCGTGGTTGTTCCAAAACGCCTCCTGCATCGGATGCAGGTTGTCCTCGGTGCCGAGGCCCTCGATCGTCGTCACCTGCTCGCCGTCGGCCTGGACGGCGAGGATCGTGCACGACTTGACGGCCTCGCCATTGAGATGAACGGTGCAGGCACCGCAGTTGGAGGTGTCGCATCCAACGTGTGTGCCGGTCAGGCCAAGGCGATCCCTGAGCGCGTGGACCAGCAACAGGCGGGGCTCGACCTCGAGGTCGTGCTCTACCCCGTTTACGTTGAGGCGCACGTTCACGGTGCTGCTCATTCCGCTCCTCCTGTGTTTATTCTGAGCCTTAGCGGACCATACTGCACGTGATGAGCCCTCTGCACGCCACTTCATGGCCCGCTCCGCAACCGGTGGTCGAGCGCGCCCCGGGCTGTTGCAGGCAGTGGCTCAGGGGTGTGGTTGTGCGCACAACATTTGTGTTATCATCCAAACCATGAAACTTGGACGACTTCTTCTCCGCCTGGCCGTCGGCGGGTTCTTCTTCGGTCACGGCACCCAAAAGCTGTTCGGCTGGTTCGGCGGGCACGGTCTCGAGGCGACCGGCCAAGGCTTTGAGCAAATGGGGCTGCGGCCCGGCAAGCGCCATGCCCTGGCCGCCGGCAGCGCCGAGGCCGGGGGCGGCACGCTGATCGCGCTTGGTGCCGCGACCCCGCTCGCCGCCTCGCTGCTGACCGCGGTGATGCTGACCGCGATCAAGCGCGTCCACCTCAGCAAGGGCCCCTGGGCCATGAACGGCGGCTATGAGTACAACGTGGTGTTGATCACTGCCGTGCTCGCCCTGGCCGAAACCGGCCCCGGCTCGCCGTCGGTCGACGAGGCGCTGGGGATCGAGAAGCACGGTGCCCGGTGGGCCGCGCTGGCGCTGCTGCTCGGTGCGGCCGGCGCCGCGGGTGCGCACGCGGCCGCGCAGGCCGGCCCCGCCCCGGAAGCCGCGGCCGCGCCCGAGACCCCCGCCGAGTCTCCGCCGGAGGCCGAAGCCTCGGCCGAGACGGCCACGCCCCCCTCCTGACCGGCTGCCGCGTCGCGATGTAGCGCGACGCCTGCGATCACCAGCGCGACCGCCCCGAGCTCGAGCGCGGTGGGCAACTGGGCGAGCACGACCACCCCGACCAGGACCGCCGTGGCCGGCAGCAGGGCGACCATCAGCGAGTAGGTCCCGCGGCGCAGGCGTGCCATCGCGAGCTGGTCAGTGACGTAGGGGATCACCGACGAGCAGATCCCCACGCCCACGCCCGCCAGCAGCGCCAGCGGAGCTCCGAGCACGCCCACCACCTGCCAGCCGGCGACCGGCGTCACCAGCAAGGCGGCGATCAGCATCGCCGCCCCCAGCCCGCTCAGCCCGCTCATCCTCGGGTGGCGCGAGGCACGGTGCGCGAGCACGATGTAGAGCGCGAACAGGGCGGCATTGGCCAGCGCCAGGGCGAAGGCGAGCGGCTGACCGGACAGCTGCACGTCACTGAGCAGCGCCACCCCACCGACGGCGAGGGCCAGCGCCAGCAGGTTGCGTGCGGCGCGAGCCTCCAGCGCGGCCAGCGCGATCACCGGCACGAACTCGATCGCCGCCACCGTCCCCAGTGGCAGCCGCGCGATCGCCTCATAGAAGCAGCAGTTCATGGCCGCCAGCGTCACGCCCCAGGCGAGCACCAGCGGTTCGCGCAGCGCCCGCCAGGGACGCCGCCACAACGCGAACACCAGCGCCGCGGAGGCGATCCGCAGCCAGGCCACTCCCAGCACCGGCACCCGGGCGAACAGCAGCACCGCGAACGACGGCCCCAGGTAGTGAAACACGGCGCTGACGACAAAGTACAGGTGTGGAGGGGGCTGGCGCTGACGGATACCGCATGATTGCGAGCAACCGCAGCCAAACCAATATTATTTATATATAATTTTTTCTGCTTTGCCTTCGAATGAGCGCCTGCTTGACGGGCTCAACCGTAGAATGCTCGACGAGCTTCAGCGCGACGGGCGGGTCAGCCTGGCCGAGCTCGCCCGGCGCCTGCACATCTCCCCGCCCACGGTCGCCGAGCGCCTCAGCCGGCTCGAGTCGGCGGGCGTGATCCGCGGCTACCGGGCCGACGTCGACCCGGCCGCCCTCGGTTACGCGCTGAGCGCGATCGTGCGCGTCCGCCCCGCGCCGCGCCAGCTGCACAAGGTCGCCGAGCTCGTGCGCGCTCTGCCCGAGGTGGTCGAGTGCCACCGGATCACCGGCGAGGACTGCTACCTGATCAAGGCCCACGTCCGCGACGTCTCACACCTCGAGGAGCTGATCGACCAGCTCGCCCCCTATGGGCAGACCACGACCTCGATCATCCAGTCCTCGCCCGTCCCGTCGCGTGGGCTGGCGCTCCAGGACAGCTCTAGGACAGCGGCCGCGAGCGGTTGACGTAGGGCTGGTACGTCCGGCACGGCTCGCCGCGCAGACCCGGACACGGCGGCAGCCCGGTGGGGACGCCGACGCTCGGCACCACCGGCAGGATCAGCCGCGACGGGAACCTGCGCGAGTGGGCGATCGACACCTTGGCGGTGCCCCGGGGGCGGGTCTGCGCGAACCCCCACACCGGCTGGGTGCCGCCCGGAGCGGCGACCGTCAGGCGGATCCGCGAGCCCCGCCGGTACACGTGGCCCTCGTAGTAGAGCGGGACGGTCACCTCGGTGAAGCGCCCCCTGGGCAGCGGTGCCACGTCGGCGGCGCGAAGACTGGGGACGGGCTCCAGGAGCGTGCTCTGGGCGGCGTCGAGCTTGCGCTCGTTGACCCGCAGCCAGCCGTTCTGGACGAACGTCTCCTGGCCGTCGGGGCGCACCTCGGAGATCGTCACCTGCAGATCCACGTTCGGCGTCGAGGCCTTGAGCCACAGGTGCACGGCCCCGCCCCCGATCACAGTCGTGTTCGAGGCCAGCGGCGCCGTCAGGTAGGAGGCGGCGGTCCCCGGCGGGTACTGCTCCCACTGATAGACCGGCGTCGTGGTCCACAGCCCGCCGGGCCCCGAGCCCGTGTCGCCGGTGAAGTCGGTCGCCGGCAGGGCGTGCTTGCTCGGAGTGAACTGGTCGCTGGCGCCACTGACCGGCCTGCCGGCGGTCAGCGAGCCCGACTTGCCCAGATACCACGATCGTGCCCGCGTGCCCGGGATGGGGAAGCGTGAGAACGAGCGCTCGAACCCCGGGTAGGGCTGGCCGGGCGCCGACCCTCCGGCGCCGTTGTCGAACAGGATCCGGATCGAGGGCAGGGCCTGGAAGGCCGCCAGCGCGCCCGTGTAGGTGGGGATCTGCTGGATCGGGTCGGGCGGGAGCGTGAGCCCGCTGATGCCCATCGCCTGCTGGTAGAGGACTGGGGCGATCGCCCGCTGCGCCGCCGTCATGTGCGGCGCCTGGCGGGCCACGTACAGCTCCAGGAAGTCATACCAGCGGGTGAACGTGTCGGGATCGAGCGAATCGATGTGGACACCGTTGGTAAACGTGAACCACTTGCGCCGCGTGCCCGTGAAATGCTGGGCCAGGTCGGCGCAGTGGCCGCCGGTCTGCTCGTCGGTCCACTGGCAGGCGAGGTAGGTCGGCACGTGGATCTTGTGCACGAACGTGATCGGCGCCAGCGGGTTGGCGATCGCAGGCCGGTAATGGGAGTTGGCGCGGACCTGGGCGATCAGGTTCGGCGCCTGGCCGTGCAGGACCTGGTTGGCCTTGCAGGTCTGATCCCCGCCCTCGATCCGCTGCCAGGCCCACGGCTGGCCGGTCGTCGGCGAGGCCGGCTTGGCGTCGGCGGCGCGCTGCTCGCCCCACTGCAGAGCGAACCCGGTGTTGAGGATCCCGCCCGGATACAGCGTCGTGGCGGTGTTGTCGATCGTCGACAGCGGTGCGATGGCGGCCAGATCGGGAGGATCGGTGGAGGCCACGAACAACTGGCTGATCCCGCCGTAGGAGATCCCCAGCATCCCGACCTTGTGGTGCAGGACCCACGGCTGGTGGGCGACGGTCTCGATCACGTCGTAGCCGTCGAGGCTCTGCAGCGGCTCGAAGTAGTCAAATGAGCCGCCCGAGCACCCGGTGCCGCGCATGTTCACATCCACGACTGCGAAACCGAGCAGGTTCGCGATCTGGCTGATGCCGCTCTGGGCCCCCGCCGGGTCGGCATAGCCGTAGCCCGCGTACTCGACCAGTGTCGGGTACGGTCCACTGCCGCCGGGCAGGCGGACGTCGATCGCCAGTTTGGTCCCGTCGCGCGTGGTCAGATAGCCGTAGCCGCTGGCCGGGATCTGCTGGTGGTAGAGCTTGGTGCTCGGCGGCGCCGAGCGGTCGCTGAACACCGTCAGCTTGCCCGAGCGGGCGCGGCCCTGGCGGATCCGGTAACCCCGCCCGGGCTTGACGGCGCGGAACACCACACCGCCCCGCGAGTCGGCCTTCTTGGCGGCCACGACCTTCCCGCGTGCGTTGAGGAGGCCAACTCCACGGTTCGCGCGCAGGCCGGTCGCGTAGGCCTGCTCGGCGCTGCCGTGGGCGGACAGGCTCGCCTGCGCATCGGCGGCGCCCAGCGCCAGCGCCAGCAGCGCCACACAGGCCGCGAGCGTCAGCCGGCGGCTAGCGCCCAACCGTCCGCACCAGGTTACGGGCGCGGACCGAGACGTTCCCCAGCGCCTCTCGCACCTGGGCCAGTCCGGCTCGTAGCTCGGTGTCTCCGACCTCGACCGGCAGCATCGAATCCTGGAGCTCGGCGATCGTCTGGTCAGCGTAGGCCGAGGCCACCACGGCGCGGTCGATCAGCTCCTGCACGCTCTGGGACTGGGGGCCGGGCGTGTGCGACTCGAACTTGCGTCCCGGAAGTGAGGCCCGCGCGGCAAATTCGGCGTGCGTGCGCTTGGCCCGGCCGTAGGCGAGCTGCACGGGCCGGAACAGCTGCTCCTCGAGCACGTCGGCGTGGTGCTCGTCGAGCTGCTCGTAAGCCTCGCCCAGAGCGGCCAGCGCGACCGCGATCTGCTCCACCGCGACGGCCACATCGCTGAGCACCTTCTCACGGCCTTCGACCATCGTGTACGTCATCGCGCGCGTAGGTTATTGGGTGGCGTGTCGAAATTGCGCCAGCTCATTCGACGCATGTACAAGCACTGACCAACCCTTCGAGGTTGCGCAGGCCATGAACGTCCAATCAGGAGGGCTACAACAGCAATGCGATTCATGATGATCATGAAACCCAACGTCGACGAGGACAACTGGACGCCGACCCCCGAGGCCATGGCCTCGATGTCAAAGTACAACGAGCAGCTCAATCAGGCCGGCGTGCTGCTGGCGCTGGACGGCCTGCAGCCGAGCTCCAAGGGCGCACGGGTGTCGTTTGCCGGCGGCAAGCCGACCGTGACCGACGGCCCGTTCACCGAATCCAAGGAGCTGATCGGCGGCTACTGGCTGATCCAGGCGAAGTCCAAGGAAGAGGCGGTCCAGTGGGCGACGCGGTGCCCGGCCGCCGACGGGGACGTGATCGAGCTGCGCCAGGTGTACGAGATGTCGGACTTCGACACGGGCGCCGCCTGAGGGAGTGGGCGTCGCGGTGAACTCACCCGGGGTCGACCGCACGATCGAGGCCGTGTGGCGGATCGAGTCCGCGCGCCTGATCGGGGGCCTGGCCAGAATCGTCCGCGATCTGGGTCTGGCCGAGGACCTCGCCCAGGATGCGCTCGTGGCCGCGCTCGAACAGTGGCCGCAGTCGGGCATTCCCGATAACCCGGGCGCCTGGCTGATGGCCACCGCCAAGCATCGTGCCGTCGATGCGCTGCGCCGCAGCCAGCTCGCCGAGCGAAAGCACGATCAGCTCGGGCGCCAGCTCGAGCTCGACCGGGCGCCGGCAGTCCCTGACCTCGGGTCGGACCTCGACGACAACAGCGGAGATGACCTGCTCAGCCTGCTGTTCGCCACCTGCCACCCGCTGCTCTCGACCGAGGCCCGCGCCGCGCTCACCTTGAGGCTGTTCGGCGGTCTGACCACGTCGGAGATCGCGCGCGCGTTCCTGGTCTCCGAGTCGACGATCTCGCAGCGAATCGTGCGCGCCAGGCGCACGCTGGCCGAGGCCCACGTCCCGGTCGCGATTCCTCAGGGCGCCGAGCTGGCCGAGCGGCTGGGCTCCGTGCTCGAAGTCATCTACCTGATCTTCAACGAGGGTTACGCGGCCAGCGCCGGCGACGACTGGATGCGCCCCGAGCTGTGCCAGGACGCGCTGCGCGTCGGGCGCATCCTGGCCGGCTTGCTGCCGGGCGAGGCCGAGGTCCACGGGCTCGTCGCCTTGATGGAGATCCAGGCCTCGCGCGCTCGCGCCCGTGTCGGGCCCCACGGCCGTCCGGTCCTGTTGCTCGACCAGGATCGTTCCCGCTGGGACCCGGTCCTGATCTCCCGGGGGCTGGCCGCGCTGGAGCGGGCCCAGCGGCTCGGGAGCGCGCTGGGCCCATACGGCCTGCAGGCCGCGATCGCCGCCTGTCACGCGCGCGCCCCTCGCGCCCAGGACACCGACTGGGAACGGATCGTGGCTCTCTACGACGCCCTCGCCGAGGTCTCCCCTTCACCGATCGTCGAGCTCAACCGGGCGGTGGCGGTCTCCATGGCCTACGGACCCGACGCCGCCCTGCACCTGATCGACGCGCTCGGCGACGAGCCGTTGCTGAGCGGCTATCACCTGCTGCCCAGCGTGCGGGCGGACCTGCTGGCCCGGCTGGGGCGCGACGGTGAGGCGCGCCTCGAGCTCGTGCGGGCCATGTCGATGGTGCACAACCGGTCCGAGCGCGAGCTGCTGCGCCAGCGGGCGCGGGAGCTGGGGTAAGGCCGCGCTCAGGCGGTCGCGTCCGCCGCCACCGGCTTCTCGAACAGGGTCAGGAAACGCGCGAGCTCGGGCTCGCTGCCCTGGATCCTGAGCGTGCCCTCAGCGAGTGCGTCCTCGATCGACCCCCCGTGCCACAGCAGTGCCGCCATGGTGCCGGGGTCGGTCTCGATCACGAGCGCCGGCGGGGGCGCCGGACCGGCCGGTCGCGTGATTTCGAGCTTGCCGTCGGCGACGTGGATCGAGAACGTGTGCTCGCCCAGGACCAACTGGTAGGTGGCGGTCAGGTCGGTAGCCGCCGGGGCGGCGAACATCGTCTTGAGCGCGATCGCGAGCGCGTCGGGGCTGAGCATCGCGGCGGCCTCGGGCAACGGAACCCTGCTTCCCCAGCGCCCCAGTGCCAGCAGCACGGGTTCGAGCTGCGATCCCCACTCGGTGAGCTCGTAGATGCGCGCGCCGGCCGGCGGGGGCAGCTTGCCGCGGCGGACCACGCCGGCCCGTTCGAGCTCGCGCAAGCGCTGGGCGAGCACGTCGGGACTGACGTGCGGCAGACCGTCGCGCAGATCCGTGAACCGCTTGGGGCCGAGCAGCAGCTCGCGCACGACGAGCAGCGCCCACCGATCGCCCGCGACGTCGAGCGCCCGGGCGATCCCGCACGAGTCTCCGTATGTCCGCCCGTCCGCCATTTCGAACATTAGTTGGAATTTCCAACTCCATGATATGGTAGCACAACTGTTTCGCGTGGCGGCCGCCACGACGAGTACCAACGAAGGGAGCCATTCGATGAGTAGACGCGATCACTATCCCCCCGGGGTCCCGTGCTTTGTCGACACGCTGATGCCCGATGTCGAGGCCGCCAAGCGGTTCTACGGCGGGATCTTCGGCTGGGAGTTCGCCGGACCGGGGACCGTGCTCGGCGAGCCGCCCGGCCAGTACTTCGTGGCCCGGCGGCGAGGCCACGACGTGGCCGCGCTCGGCTCTCAGCCGGCGGGCAATGGATCAATCCCGCCCGCCTGGAACACCTACGTGGCCGTGGAGCGCGCCGACGAGGCAGCGGCCAAGGCGCAAGCCCTGGGCGGGCCCGTGTTGATCGAGCCCTTCGACGCCCCGCCGGCCGGCCGCATGGCCGTAGTCGCCGATCCCTCGGGCGCCCGCTTCTGCCTCTGGGAGGCGGATGTGCGACAGGGCGCCCAGCTCGTCAACGAGCCCTCGGCGTGGGCCATGAGCGCGCTCAACACTGACGATCCCGACGCCGCGCAAGCGTTCTACGGCGACCTGTTCGGCTGGCGCGCGGAGCCCTTCCAGGCCGGTCCGGGCGTCGAGCTGTGGCTGTGGCGGCTGCCGGGCTACGTGGGCGGTGAGCCCGAGCAACCGGTCCCGCGCGATGTGGTCGCGGCCATGAGCAAGGCGTCGGCCGAGGCTCCGGTGCCCGGCTGGAGCGTCGATTTCTGGATCGACGATGCCGACGTCGCCGCGGCCAGCGCGCCCGAGCTCGGCGGCCGCGTGGTCGCGCCGCCATCCGAGATGGCCGGCTTCAGGCGGACCGTCCTGGCCGATCCGTACGGAGCGGTGTTCTCGGCGAGCCAGCTGCAGCTCCCGGGCTGACCGTTCCCGGCGTCCCGACTCGGGCTCGCGCGGCGGCGGCCGTCTCGGGGCGCTTGGAGTCAGACACCCGCCAGCACAGTCCCGCGGTCCCGGCGGCGACGACCAGGACCGCGGGCCAGGCGCCGATCAAGAGGCCGAGCCCATGCGAGATCGCGAACGCGGCCAGCCCGCACACGGTCAGCACGATCGCCGTCCGCGGGCCGTCGCGGCGCATCCACACGGCGATGCAGGCGATCCCGAACGCGGCCAGCACCACCCCGCCCAGCGGGCGCGAGCCGGTGGCCATGGCGGTGGCAAATCCGGCGATCAACCCGGCCGCGGCCAGCGGTGCCGTGGGCACCCCCGACAGGCGATCCGACGATCTGGAGCCGTCCGGCACAAAACCGATGATCCCACACACCCCAGAATGGGTAACAGGAAGCCGATCTCGACCGGTGAGGCATGGTGACCTCGACCGGTGGGGCGTGGCGAACTCGACCGGTGAGGCATGGCCAGAAGGAGACCACATGGGTTTTGACCAGTACCACGAGCCACCGCAGGAGCTCCCCTCGACGACGCGCACGTTCGCTCGCCTGTGCGCATCGCTGACCGAGGAGGCCGAGGCGATCGGGTGGTATGAGCAGCGACTCGCCGTCGAGACCGAACCAGCCGCGCGGGCGGTGATGCTCGACGCCCAAGGCGAGGAGTTCAAGCACTTCAGCATGGACCTGGAGCTCCTTCTGCGGCGCACGCCGAGCTGGCGAGCGATCGCCCAGGGCGTGCTGTTTCAACCCGGCGACGTCGTCGAGCACGGCGAGGAAGCCGAGGGCGAGACCCTCGAGGGCGGTGATGGCGGCGGCGCAGCCGCCACGTCGGCTGGCACCACCGACGGCACCGGGTCGCTGGGGATCGGCAGCATGAAGGGCGCCGCATGAGCAACCACCTCCTTCGTCCGCACGCGCCGATCAGCGATGGGAACTGGCAGCTGCTCGACGACGAGGCCCGCGAACGCCTCACCCCCGCCCTGGCGGCGCGCAAGCTGGTCGATTTCTCGGGCCCACACGGGTGGGACTACTCGGCGACCAATCTCGGCCGGGTGGAGGCGATCGCGACCGCTCCCTGCGACGGCGTCACGGCGCTCCGGCGCCGGGCGCTCCCGCTCGTCGAGGTCCGGGCCGAGTTCACGATCTCGCGCTCCGAGCTGCGCGATGACGACCGGGGCGCGGCCGATGCCGACCTCGAGCCCCTCGATCGCGCCGCTCGCCAGATTGCCATCGCCGAGAACAAAGCCGTCTTTCACGGCTGGTCCGAGGCCTCGATCCAAGGGATTGCCGAGCTCGCGCCGCATCAGCTCACACTCGGCGACGCGCCGGACAAGTACCCGCGCCCGGTGGCGGCCGCGGTCGAGGAGCTCCTCAACAGCGGGATCAGCGGCCCCTACGCCCTCGCGCTCGGTTCAGATCAGTACCGGCGCGTGGTCCAGACGGCCGAGAACGGCGGCTACCCGCTGCTCGAGCACCTGCGCAAGATCATCGAGGGACCGCTCGTCTGGGCCCCCGGGGTCGACGGTGCGGTCGTGATCAGCCAGCGAGGCGATGACTTCCGGTTCGAGTCGGGCCAGGACCTATCGATCGGCTACCTGGATCACGATGCCGACGGGGTGCGTCTGTACCTCGAGCAGAGCTTCAGCTTCCACGTGGCCACCCCCGAGGCGGCGGTGGCGCTGAGCACCTGACCGGCTTCGCGCGGCTGTCAGCGGCGGCGACGCAGCAGCTCGTCAGGGCTCGGCTGCTCCTTGACGATCTCCTCCGCGGACTGCGCCTGCTCGATTACCTCCTCCTTGGAGGGGACGTCCTCGAGCACCTGCTCGGGCGGAGGGCTATCCACGTCTGGTAGCTCCGTCGGGGGCGGTACCGCGGGCTTGGTGGGCTTGGGGTCTGAATCGCTCATGTTTGTGGTTTTACCCGCCCGTCGGTTTGCCAATTGCCCGCAGGCTGGACTGCCTCCTGGATGACGCTACCGCCGCCTACGGTCGGGCTCTGGAGCTCGCCAGTTCCGACGTCGAGCGCCGCTTCTGGCCCGACGACTCACCGAGCTCAGCGGCGAGTGAGTGACAATGGCGATTCCCGAGCCAAAGGACACGTCCAGCATGGAGTTCGAGCAGGTTCTCACGCGGGTGGATGACGGCGTCCTCACGATCACGCTCAACCGCCCCGATCGTCTGAACGCCTGGACGGCGACGATGGGCCGCGAGCTGATCGCGGCCTTTGATGGGGCCGACGCCGACGATCAGGTTCGAGCCATCGTGGTCACCGGCGCCGGCCGTGGCTTTTGCGCCGGCGCGGATCTGGCCGGCGGCGGGGACACGTTCGACTGGCGCAAGCACAAGCGCGCCGACGAGCCGCCGCGCGACAACGGGGGCCAGTTCACCCTGCGCGTGTTCGACTGCAGTAAGCCGGTGATCGCCGCGATCAACGGTCCGGCCGTGGGCGTGGGGGCGACGATGACGCTCCCCATGGACGTGCGGCTGGCCGCCGACGATGCCCGCATCGGGTTCGTATTCGTCCGCCGCGGCATCGTCCCCGAGGCCTGCTCGAGCTGGTTCTTGCCCCGACTCGTCGGGATCAGTCGCGCCATGGAGTGGGTGTCGACGGGGCGCGTGTTCTCGGCCCAGGAGGCGCTCGACGCCGGGCTGGTGCGCAGCCTCCACCCCGGCCCCGAGCTGCTCGACGCCGCCTATCGCCTGGCGCGCGAGATCGTCGACAACGCGGCCCCGGTATCGGTTGCGCTGGCGCGGCGGATGATGTGGACGATGCTGGGCGCCGAGCACCCGATGGTGGCTCACCGGGCTGACTCCCGCGCGATGTTCGCCCGCGGTCAGTCAGACGACGCCCGCGAGGGCGTGACCTCGTTTCTCGAGAAGCGACCGGCGAGGTTCCCGGATCGGGTCAGTGACGGCCTCCCGGAGCTGTTCCCGGGCTGGCGGCCGCTCGAGTTCGAATAGCGGCCCCTCCGGGGGGCGATCCCCCGGCGAGCAGCGCCTGCCGGGGGACGCGCTCTGAGCCGGCCTCAGCGCAGCGCCAGGCGGACATCGTGGATCGCTGCGTCAAGACTGCGATCGCTGCCGCGGTGATACAGCGGTCCGGTTCCGTCGGTCAGCAGCAGCCGCACCTGGGCGATCGCCGTCACGGGAACCGGCCGCGGTGCCTGGAGGCGACTGGCCAGCAGCCGCAGCTCGTCCTCGACGGCGAGCACGCGCTGACGGCAGCCCCCGATTCGCACGCTCGGCCGGGGCGGCTGGTGGGCTTCGAGCACGATCCGCCGCAGCTGGTGTGCGAGTTCGTCGGCCACCGAGGCCCTGGCCAGCGCCTGCGCCCGGAGCTCGAGCACCGGACTGGCGTCCGCGGGAACCCCCTGGGCCAGCGCGCGATCCAGCGCGGTCGCCAGCAGCCGGGCCCGCACTCGATCGCGCAGGCGATGGCGCCTGGCCCGCCTGGTCTGGCGCCCGTGGGTACCGCGAAACATGATGGGGGCGACCGCTTGCATGACTAGTGAAAAGGTTTAGCAGGTTAGTGCTAACCTGTCAACTCGCTTTGGCGGTTACGGCCCGCTACACTCCACCGAGATGGCCATTCCGTCCTGGGTACCTACCGACGAGGACAAGCCGGCACCGATGCCGCTCCTGCTCGTGCAGTCGTTCATCAACACGCTCGACCTCGAGCAGGGCACCGACGCTCTGCTGGACCCCGAGGCCGCTTCCGCCTGGCTGATCGCCGCGGGTCTGATCTCCCCGACGGCGCGGGTCGGGCTCGAGCAGGTCGAGACCATGCTGGCCCTGCGCGAGGGACTCCGGGCGCTGGTCCGGACCAGCGGGGGCGGCGCGGATCTGAGCCCCGACGAGCTGCGCGCGCTGCAGAGCGTGGCCCAGGCGCGCCATCCAATGGTCGGTATCGACCCCGCGGGCCACGTTTCATTGACCGTCGAAGACGACGGTGACGTGTCCGACGCCCTCCTGGGACTGCTGCTCGTGGTCCGCGACGCGCAGGCCGACGGGACCTGGGCTCGCCTGAAGCTATGCGCCAATCCCGACTGCGCCTGGGCCTTCTACGACCGCTCGCGCAATCGGCAGGGATCGTGGTGCACGATGGCCGTGTGCGGCAACCGGCTCAAGAACCGGCGCTTCCGGGCCCGCGGGCATTGACCGGTGGGATCATGGCTTCGATCAGGCGCGGCCCGGGCTCGGACAGAGCGTTTTCAAGACCGTCGACGAGCGCTTGTCCCGAGTCGGCGCGGCGGGCCGGGACACCGAAGCCGTCAGCGATCTTCACGAAGTCGAGGTCGGGGCCGCTGAGGTCTAGCTGGGCGCCGGCCTTGGGTCCCGGCTCTTCAACACCCACGCGCGCCAGCTCGATTTTCAGAATCTCGT
The DNA here is from genome assembly GCA_963757015.1 of uncultured Solirubrobacterales bacterium. GTDB lineage: Bacteria > Actinomycetota > Thermoleophilia > Solirubrobacterales > Solirubrobacteraceae > Palsa-465. The sequence continues at coordinate 448,172 of CAVWQA010000004.1, read as the reverse complement.
AGGAGCGGTTGTTGAGGATGACGACGGTCACGTTCAGCTGCTCGCGCGCCATCGTCCACAGCGACTGGATCGTGTACAGGCTGGAGCCATCGGCCTGCAGGGCGAACACCGGGCGCTCCGGGCAGGCCACCGCGGCGCCCACGGCGAGCGGAAGCCCCTGACCGATGGCTCCCCCGGTCAGCGTCAGCCAGTCGTGCCGCGGGGCTCCGGCGGTGGGGGCCGGGAGGAAGACCGCGGCCGTGATCGTCTCGTCGCAGACGATCGCCCCCTCAGGCAGGAGCGCGCCGATCGCCTGACAGACCTTGCCGGCATCGAGCCGCCCGGTGGGCGGGGGCGGCCTCGATGCCTCCTGGAGCGCGGGCCTGGCGTCCGCGGCGTCGAGCGCGTCGGCCAGGGCCTCCAGGCTCGCCACGGCGTCGGTGGTGGCCGACGCGAGCTCGTGTACTTGGCAGCCGTCGGGCACCAGAGAGCTGTTGTTGCCGGGGTAGGCAAAGAACGAGGCCGGCGCCTTGGCATCGATCAGGATCAGGTGCTCCAGTCCCTCCAGCTGCTTTGTCGCCGGCTCGGGGAAATAGGCGATCCGCTCGACCGCCGGCAGCCCCGCGCCGCGCTGCAGTCGGGTCGGGAACACCGGGGCCAGCAGCTTGGTGCCGGTGGCGGCGGCGATCTGTCCGGCCACCCGGAGTCCAGGCTCGCGCAGCGCCCGGCCGCCGAGCAGGAGCGCCGCCTTCCCTTCTTGTCGGAGTAGCTTGGCGATCGCTTCGACGACCTCCTGGGACGCCACCGCTGGAGCGGCGGGCGGCGCGGGCGCGGTCGGCTCGGCGCCTTCGCTCCAGGACACGTCGGCAGGCAGGATCAGCGTCGCCACCTGCCCCGGAGGGCCCATGGCCGCGGCGACCGCATCGACGGCGTCGCCGGTCAACTCCGCTGTCTTCTTCGAGGTGCGCACCCACCTCGACACGTTGCGCGCCACGGTCTCGATGTCCGATTGCAGCGGCGCGTCGTAGCGGGTGTGATACGTGGCGTGGTCGCCGACGATGTTGACGATCGGAACCTTGGCCCGTCGTCCGTTGTGGAGGTTGGCGAGCCCGTTTCCCAGACCGGGCCCGAGGTGCAGCAGCGTCGCCCCGGGCGTGTCGGTCATCCGGGCATATCCGTCGGCGGCTCCCGTGGCGACGCCCTCAAACAGCGCCAACACCGCGCGCATCTCGGGCACCGAGTCCAGCGCGGCGACAAAGTGCATCTCCGACGTGCCCGGATTGGTGAAGCACGTCCTCACGCCCGCATCGACGAGCGTGCGGACCAATGCCTGAGCGCCGATCACGTCGGGATTGATACCGCAGGCCGGAGTGGCGCGCTGCTCGCGCGCCACTCGTTCCCGGTCTTCACGCTCCAGAAGTAGCATCACTCCAAACCATGCTCAAGTGGTTTCAGAAGTCACCGCGGGCTGCGCCTCGGTCACAGTTGCCCGGTTAGCCTCCATAGGATGCATGCACCCCGGCCGCCGGGCAGAGCCAGGAGAGCGACCGCATGGGTGCCCTATGGCCCTGGCGGCGACGCCGGGCAGACCGGGGTCGTGTCCTCGGGCTCGTCGGGAGCCGCCGATACTGCGCCGACCGAGGCGCTGCGGCCCAGGCCGGAGGATGTGCGGCGGTTGTGGCAGCGGGGCATCCAGGCGGTGGTGCGGGCCGCGCGTGCCCAGCCGCAGGCGTCGGCGGCGATGGTCCTCGCCGCCCACCTTGGCCCGGAGGCGGGAAGCTGGCCGGTTGTCGCCGACGAATGGCCCGAGTATGACCACGTCAACGTCCAGGCTGCCTTGGACGTCTGGCTGACCGATCCGGCCCGCCAGTCGAGCCTGTTCGGCCTGACCAACTTCCAGCACCGGATGCTTTCGCTCGGAGATCTCCTTGTCGACGAGCCGCATTTCTCGCAGCGACTCGCGAGCGTGGCCATGGTCGATCTGCCTGCGGGTCCGGACGGGGAGGTGCGCACTTGCGTGCGCTGTGGATTGTGGCTGTTTGATGAGGCTCGCGAGCGATGGGCGATGTTGATGTGGCCAAACGAGCATGGTCCTGGCGGCACCCGCGTGCGCGTGGAGATCCTGCGCGCCGACGCCGTCCGCGCCAGTGGCACGCTGGCCCAGCTTCGTCATCTGGCGCTCGAGCGCAACGTCTACCGCGGCCAAGTCATCGGCTTCGGCGACGAGATGTTCGGTCCTCATGGCGCCGGGCTCAGCTTCCTGCGCCGCCCGCAGCTGGCCGCGGGCGAGCTGGTGCTCGCCGACGGAGTGCTCGAGCTGGTCGAGCGCCAGATTCTCGGCCTCGCCCGCCAGCGTGAGCAGCTGCGAGCCAGCGGCCAGCACCTAAAGCGCGGGGTGCTGCTGCACGGTCCACCCGGGAGCGGCAAGACCCAGACGGTGCGCTATCTGCTCGGCCGGCTACAGGGGATAACCGTGGTCGTGCTCTCAGGACGCGCGCTGCACGCGATCAGAGAAGCATGCTCGATTGCCCGCGCCCTGGCTCCGGCGGCGATCGTGGTCGAAGACGTCGACTTGATCGCCGAGGAGCGCGGGCCGATGTCGGGCACCCACCCGCTGCTCTTTCAGCTGCTCAACGAGATGGACGGCCTCGGCGAGGATGTAGACGTCGCCTTCATCCTCACCACGAACCGGGCCGACCTGCTCGAACCCGCGCTCGCGGCCCGTCCCGGTCGCGTCGACCAGGCCGTCAACATCGCGCTGCCCGACCTGGATGGCCGTCGCCGCCTGCTCGCGCTCTACCGCGGCCGGCTCGACGTGCAAGCCGACCTGGAGCCGGTGTTGCAGCGCACCCAGGGCGTCACCGCCTCATTTCTGAAGGAGCTCATGCGCCGCTGTGCGCTCGCGGCCGCCGAGGAGCGCGCCGCCGACGCAGACAAGGCGCCGCTGGTGATCGAAGACCGCCACATGCAGGCAGCCCTCGACGAGCTGCTCGACGACCGCCACCAACTCACACGATCGATCATCGGCGGCACCAGCCAATAAGCCCTCGCCGTCGGCGCTGATGGCGATGCACGGGCGCGACCGGGGTCAGAACCATTTCAGTGGCTCGGCCCGTCCCGATCGGCGATCATTCCCAGGATGACCGAAGCGACCAGGGACATTGCTTACCCGGCAGCCCGCTCCCGCCGTTTTCGCAGCTCCCGCGACCACGTCCCTCCTCACGTCGTGGTGCTATTCGGAGCGACCGGGGACCTGGCGCGTCGAAAGCTGGTTCCGGGGCTGGCGCGGCTGTCGGCGTCGGCGCTGGCGCCGGATATCGAGATCGTGGGAACCTCACTCGAGGACTACGACGACGAGTCCTTCCGGGCCTTTGCCCGCAGCGCCGTGGATGCATGCGGCAGCCAGAAACTGACCGACGAACAATGGGCGGAGTTCGCGGACAGACTTCACTACGTTCGCCAGAGCGACGGGCCCCAGGCGCTGGCCCGCGCGGTTACCGCCGCTGAAGGGCGGCTGGGGGACGATGCTCTTCGCCTTCATTACCTGAGCGTTCCGCCGAAGGCCGCGCTTGCCGTGATCGAGATGCTCAGGTCGGCCGACCTCGTGGAGCGGTCCCGGATCGTGATGGAGAAGCCGTTCGGCAGTGACCTCGAGAGCGCGGTGGCGCTCAACGCGCAGCTTCACGAGACCTTCTCCGAGGACCAGATCTTTCGCATCGACCATTTCCTGGGCAAGGAGCCGGCCCAGAACATCCTCGCCTTCCGCTTTGCCAACGGCCTGTTTGAGCCGATCTGGAACCGCAACTTCATTGACCATGTCCAGATCGATGTTCCAGAAACCCTGGGCCTCGATCAACGGGTGGACTTCTACGAATCGACCGGTGCTTTCAAGGACATGGTGGTCACGCATCTGTTGCAGGTGCTTGCCTTCGTCGCCATCGAGCCGCCCACCGCGCTGGAACCGCGAGCGATCAGCGAGGAAAAGAACAAGGTGTTCCGGTCGCTGCTTCCGATCGATCCTTCCCACGCCGTGCGCGGCCAGTACGACGGCTATCGCGAGCAGGACGGGGTGTCCCCCCACTCGGACACCGAGACGTTCGTGGCGCTGAAGTGTGAACTGGACAATTGGCGCTGGGCCGGGGTGCCGTTCTACCTGCGCACCGGCAAGCGGATGGCCCAGGGACTGCGGATCGTCTCGATCGCCTTCCGCCAGGCGCCCAGGAGCATGTTCCCGCCCGGCTCCGGCCTGGGCTCACAAGGCCCCGACCACCTGACCTTCGATCTCGCGGATGCCTCCAGGATGTCGCTGTCGTTCTACGGCAAGCGGCCGGGGCCGGGCATGCGACTCGACAAGCTCAGCATGCAGTTCGCCACGCTGGAAACCGAGCAGGCCGCCGACGTTCTCGAAGCCTATGAGCGGCTCCTGCTGGACACCCTACACGGAGACCACACCCTGTTCACCACCGCCGAAGGGATCGAGAGCCTGTGGGAGCGCTCCGCGCCCCTGCTCGAGGACCCACCCCCGGTCAAGCCATACGCGCCCGGCACCTGGGGCCCGAACGCGATTCATCAGCTGATCGCCCCGAACGCCTGGCGCTTGCCGTTCGAGCGAGCCTGGCGCGAACACAAGTAGTGACCGGATAGCTCCGACTCCGGCCCAGAGGTCGAATACGCGGGCAACGCGCGCGAGATGCCGCCAGTGATCGAAACCAGCCGGCTGCTCCTGTGCCGGATAACGATGAAAGATCTCGACGAGCTCGCGGCCATCCACGCCGAACCGCAGGTCGAGCGTTTCCTCGGGCCGTTCGATCGCGCCCGGTTGATCGAGTGGCTCGAGCAGAACCAGACCGAGTGGAGCGAGCTCGGCTACGGGCGGCTTGCCATCGTCGACCGCAGGTCCGGGCGCCTTCTCGGCCGCACGGGGCTGAAATACTGGCCTCAGTTCGACGAGATCGAGGTGGGATGGGTGCTGCGCCCGGACGCGTGGGGACGTGGCCTCGCCACCGAGTCTGCGCGCGCCTGCATCGACTGGGGCTTTGGCAAGCTGGACATCGCGTACCTAACGGCGATGATCCAGCCTGACAACGCTCGCTCGATCGCTGTCGCCGAGCGGCTGGGCTTGAGCTCGCTGCGCCAGGACGTGCTCATGGGCCACCCCGTGACCGTCTACTCGATAAGCCGCCGAGGCTGGGGTCAGCACCAGGCGTGATCGTCGTTTGGGCCGACCTCCTGAGCGCGAGCTTTCCCTCGAGCCAGATGATGATGAGGAGTCGTTTTCCGGGCGAGTCGGCAAGGGACTTCGGCCAACAAGCGGCCGAGCGACACGAGCGCGAAGACCGCTGAGCGCTGTCTGATCCAGCGGCTCGCCGCCGGTCCCGACCACACCAACGGATAATCGACGAGTGATTCGAGCCCTGGGGACGCGCGCGCGCTCGCCTGCATTCTTGGTCGCGGCGATGGTCCTGCTCGCCATCAACCTCCGCCCCGCCGCGGCGGCGGTGGGCCCGCTGATCCACCGCATCCGCGACGACACCGGGCTGTCGTCGGCGGGCGCCGGCCTGCTCGTGGCGCTGCCCGTCCTGTGCTTCGGGGCCCTGGCCCCGCTCGCGCCGCCGCTGGCCCGGCGGCTCGGTGCCCGAGCGACGATCGCCGGGGCGCTCGCCGTGCTCGTGCTCGGCCTGCTCGTGCGCCTCGTACCGGGAGCGGCATTCCTATTTGGTGGCACCTTCCTGGCGGGAGCTGCGATCGCCGTGGGCAATGTTCTGCTACCGGTCCTGGTCAGGCGCGACTTCCCCGGGCGCACCGGGTTCGTCACCGGCCTCTACAGCTCGGCGCTGATCGGCTTCGCCGCCCTGTCGGCGGGCCTGTCGGTCCCGATTGTCAAGGCAATGGGCGGGGCCTGGCGTCCTGCGCTGGCGATTTGGGCTGCTCCGGCTGGCGTGGCCCTGATCGTCTGGACGCTTGGAATTCGGCGCCAGGACGGCAGTTCAGCGCCCGTGACTCAGCAGCTCGGCGGTGCCACGGCACTGCTGCGGGACCGGCTCGCCTGGGCCGTCACGCTGTTCTTCGCGCTCCAGTCGGCGAGCTTCTACACAACCGTGGCCTGGCTGCCGAGCGTCTTTCAGAGCCACGGAGCCAGCGAAGCTCAGGCCGGACTGCTGCTCAGCGTGACGATACTCGTGGGCGTGCCCGCGGCGCTGACCGTGCCCGCGCTGGCGGCCCGGTTCCGCGACCAGCGCGCCCTGATCGTGGTCTTCACCGCCTTCATCGCGCTCGGCTGGCTCGGACTGCTCACCGCGCCGATGGCCGCTCCCTACCTATGGGCGGTGCTCCTCGGACTGGGGCAGAACACCTGCTTCCCGCTCGCCCTGACGCTCATCGTGCTGCGCGGCGGCAGCGTGATCAGCACCTCGGGGTTGTCGACCATGGTGCAGACGATCGGCTATCTGATGGCTGCGGGCGCTCCGTTCGCAATCGGTGCACTGCACGATCTCACCGGCTCGTGGACCTGGTCGCTGATCGTGCTCCTTGCCCTCGTAGCCCCCCAGATGCTCGTCGGGCTGGCGGCGGGCCGGGACACACGGGTAACGCCCGTGGCCGTGGAGACGGCCTAGACGCCCCGCGTCGCTGGACGCGCGGGCGCGTCGGCCGCCTCAGCGGTTCGCTTCGGCCGGCGCACCGAGGACGACTGACCCGGGGGGTCCAGGGATCAGCCGCGACCGGGCGGCAAAACTGAGCCCGTGGGCTCCGACTTTGGGGAGGAGAGGGAGGCCCGCCGTCGGAGCCCACGGACACCGGGACTGCCTACCGTGACGCCGCGACTGATTGGTGTTCGCCCGCCGAGCGCCTGCCGAGCAGCGACGCGATGCCGTAGACAGCGGCCGCCCCTACCAGGCCGTAGACAATTCGACTCGCGGCGTTGGTAGTACCGAAGTCCTCGCCGAAGATCCAGGCGACCAGATCGAATTTGGCGACCCCGACGAGCCCCCAGTTGACGCCACCGACGATCAAGAGTCCTGCCGCGGCCACATCTAGCTTCTTCATTGTCCAGCTCCTGTGTAGGTTGTGTACAGGTATACAAACGTAGCGCCTGGTGAGACTCTTGTCAAGCTATTGTCGAGGCTCTGTATAGTTAGGCCAGTGACTGGTGATCAGGTGCTCCGGATTGGCGAGCTGAGCAAGCGCTCGGGCGTTAGCGCGGAGCTGCTACGCGCGTGGGAGCGCCGCTACGGGCTTCTGAAACCAGCGCGATCCGCGGGCGGCCTTCGGCTGTACTCGCCCCAGGATCTTGAGCGTGTGCGCGTCATGCGCGAACATCTCGCCGCTGGGCTGGCGGCTGCTGAGGCCGCCGCGCTGGCGTCGTCAGCCGTACTCGAGGGGGAGTCAAACGGTCCCATGCTTCACGCCGAAGCGTTGCGTGAATCGCTGGCCGATGCGCTCGATCGCTTCGACGAACCTCGCGCCCAGACCATCCTCGACCGGCTGATGGCGCGGACGACGCTCGATACGCTGCTTCGCGAGGTCCTTCTGCCCTACCTGCACGAGCTTGGTCAGCGCTGGGAACGTGGCGAGGCCTCAGTCGCGCAGGAGCACTTCGCCTCGGGCGTCATACGAGGGCGGCTGTTGGGGCTGGCCCGTGATTGGGGTCAGGGTGTCGGCCCGGTCGCGGTGCTGGGGTGCTTCCCCGGCGAGCAGCACGACATCGGGCTGATCGCGTTCGGACTGGCGCTGCGAGCCCGCGGCTGGCGGATCGTGTACCTCGGCAGCGATACGCCCATCGACACGGTCAAGCAGGTCACCCGTGTCATCGACGTGAGCATCGTGGTGCTCAGCACGGTCGGCGCGGAGGTGTCCCGGGCGGTTCTCGCGGAGCTGGACGGGCTCGCGCGCAGCCAGAGGCTTGCGCTCGCGGGAATATCGCGCCGGAGGCCGAGGCCGCCCTCACCACGAGCCTCCTATTGCTCGCCGGCGACCCGGTGAGCGAGGCCGAGCGGGTCGCGGCGCTGCCGCCTGTCGGGGCCTCCGTGGTAGCCACCTAGCGGCGCATCCGTGTTCGTCGCGGGTTCGACCCAGCCCGGGGCCAAGACACGATCGTCGCCGGGTTCGCCTCGGGAGCCGGCACGTGGCTTTGCCAGGGGCTTCTTATGCCTCCGGTGGTTGGTAGCGCAGCCCGTCGAGCGCGATCGCCAGGATGTGGTCGATTTGCTCGGGCGCGGCGCCCGGGATCTTGGCGATCCCACCGACCATCTGGATGATGTCCCAGAGGTTGGTGTCGGCGCGGACGGCTTGGGCCTGCTGGGCGCGTTCCAGCAAGGGTTGGCCTGAGGTCATCAGCGACGCCCGGCAGGTCTTGAACAACGGCGCATCGCGGTCCAGATACTCGAGCAGCTCGTGGGCCAGAGCCTGCTTGGTGGCCAGGTAGCCGACCAGGCGGTGCACCCAAGCTTCAAACGCATCCCACGGTGGGAGGCCGTCAAGTTCGGCGGCGGAGCGGCACAGGCTCTCGACCTCGTCGACGTAGACGGCTTCGAGCAGCGCCTGGCGGTTGGGAAAGTTGCGGTACAGGGTCCCGATTCCGACCTCGGCGCGGCGCGCAATCTCCTCCAGCGAGGTCGCGTCGCCCCGCTCAGCGAAGGCGTCGCGAGCGGCCGCGATGACCTTGTCGTAGTTGCGGCGCGCGTCCGCGCGCTTTGGCCGGCGCGGGACGGCCTGTTCGAGGGTTTCGGTGGTGCTCATGTGGGTTTCGGTCGCGCTCATGTCGGCGGGCAGGAAATTTCGCTTGACAAACCGGAGGGGTCCTCCGCTATAGTTCTACCGGAGGCATCCTCCACTTACTAACGGAGGGTTCCTCCAGTTTATCACCGTTTCCTCTCCTCTGGGACTCCGTATATGCACCGCTTTTCTCTTTCTTCTTCAGTTTCCAACGGCGATCGCCGGCGCTGGCTGGCGCTCGCCGTCGTCTGCCTGGCCCAGCTGATGATCGTGCTCGATACGACGATCGTGAACGTGGCCCTCCCCGCCGTGCAGCGTGATCTGCACTTCGACCAGGGAACCCTCACCTGGGTTATCAACGCCTTCCTGGTCACGTTCGGCAGCTTCCTCCTGCTCGCCGGCCGGCTCGGGGATCTGTTCGGCCGCAAGCGCGTGTTCCTCGCCGGCGTGGTCGTGTTCACCGCCGCCTCGATGCTGTGCGGCCTGGCGCCCAACCAGGGCGCGTTGATCGGCGCCCGCTTCATCCAGGGCATCGGCGCCGCGATGCAGGCGTCGGTGATCCTGGCCATCATCGCCACCGAGTTTCCCCAACCAGGCGATCGCGCCCGCGCGATGAGTGCCTACGTGTTCGTGGCCGTCGCCGGCGGATCGCTTGGTCTGCTCGCCGGCGGTGCCCTCACCCAGGCGCTCAGCTGGCACTGGATCTTCTTCGTCAACCTCCCGATTGGCGCGATGACCATCGCCCTGGGCCGCGCTCTGATCCCGACCGACCAGCGCCACGGCCCCACAGGCCGCGTCGACTGGCTGGGCTCGCTGCTGGTCACCGCCTCGCTGATGACCGCCATCTACGCCATCGTCCAGGCCAGTACCCACGGCTGGGCCTCGAGCTCGGTGCTCGGCTTCGGGGCCCTTGCCGCCGCGCTGATGGTGGCCTTCCTGGCCCTCGAGACCCGGATCGAGAACCCGATCATGCCGCTGCGTGTGCTGCGCGTACGCGGCCTCGTCAGCTCGAGCGTCGTGCGCGGCTTCCTGGTCACCGGCATGTACTCGACCTTCTTTCTGGGCACGCTCTACCTCGAGCACGTGCTCCATTACGGCGCGCTGCAGACGGGTCTGGCCTTCCTGCCCTGGACGATCACCGTGGGCGCGCTGTCGCTCGGCATCACCGCCCGGCTGGTCGAGCGGTTCGGCGCCCTGCGCGTGCTGATCGCCGGGATGCTGACCGTGATCGTCGGTCTCGGCCTGCTCACCACCGTCGGTGCTCACACGAGCTTCTTCCCGACCATCTTCTTCGCCTACTTCACCATCGGCCTGGGGATCGGCAGCGCCTTCATGCCGCTGCTCACGATCGCGATCGCCGAGGTCCCGCCCGCCGACGCCGGACTCGGCTCCGGGATCGTCAACGTTTCCCAGCAGGTCTCCGGGGCGCTGGGCCTGGCCGTGCTGGGCACGATCGCCACCAACCGCACCCGGGCGCTCGAGATCGCCCACCACCCGCTCACCGGGTCGCTGCTTGCCGGTTATCACCTGGCCTTCGCGATCGGCGCGGCCAGCGTCGCCATCGGGATCCTCGGTGCGCTCACCCTGCTGCGGGCACCCGATAAGCGCGAGCCCGGCCTCGTGCTCGCCGACGGAGCGCGCGACAGCCAGGAATTCATGCCCGAACTCGAGCAGCAAGCCGCCTGACCCTGAGCGGCCACAGCCCGCCCCTGAAATAGCCAACTTCGGCGGCTCTCGGTCGCCATCACTCAAGGAGTCTTATGTCCAGCCTCACCACCGACACCATCAGCCGCGCCCACCGCGTCCAGATCCTCGCCGAAGCCGTCACGTCGGCCTACATCAACGAGATCAGCACACCCCGGAGATCGCGCCAGCGCGCCCGCGACCGCCACGGCTGCGAGGAGTCGTCGCCGCGGGCGGTCGCCCGCTCGCCGCTGGCCGACCGCGCGCTCCGGCGCTCGCTCGGGCCACGGCGCCCGACTCGAAGGCCGCTCCAATCCGCGACACCGGCTCCCAGCGCTGCTGCCGCGTAATGCCGAAAGACGCTCCGGCCTCCGAGCGGGATGCTGAAGCGTCTAACTCAGCTGATCGTGAGCCAGCCCCGCGCGGCGAGCAGGGCGCCGATGGCGGACAGTCCAACCATCGCAAGTTGGCGGCCGTGGCGGGCAAACCAGCCTTTGAGGTCCACGATCGCCCCCCGCGTTCGGTCGGGGGCGAACGTCGAGGCCAGCAGCGCGGCCTCGAGCAGAATCTGCTGCATTACACAGAAGTACAGGACCAGCAGGAGAATCGACACGGTGGGCGGGTTGAGCTGCGCGATGCGATCTAGCGCGTTGACGTAGCTGACACCGGGAAAGCTCATCGCGGCCCCGACCACGAAGGCCACGACCGCCGAGCCCTTAGCGAGCATGCGCGTCTGCCAGGGCTCCTTGGCGGGTTTGTCGGCGGTGTGAGCCTGCTTACGACGCGCGCGCCACGTCCGGAATCTGGCGTCACGTCCGGTTGCCAACATGAACGCTACCGTCAAGGCGATTGCGCCCACGGCGATCTCTCCGCCCGGACTCAGTACGTGCGTCGATGTCCTGACCACGCTCGACCCGTGCAGCGAGAAGACGATTATCAGGCCGGCGGCGATGCTCGACGTGTAGGCGCCGAGCAGGTATCCGAGCATCAGTCGCCGGGGGCGCGGGAGGAGCAGCATCACGGTCACCGCCGCCAGGAGCGTCGGGTTGAAGGTCGCGATCACCGCCGAGGAGAGCACGATGACCACGTCTCGGTTCATGCCGCGGTCTCAGTCGTGCTCGGGGCCACGGTGGTATGGGCGTCGACCTGCTTACCGGCAAGAAGGCGGATCACCGAGATCCCCGACCAGCACCGAGCAGCAGCCCGGGTCTGTGCCGTTCACCGGCGTCCTCGCCGTAGCCCGCCAGCGCATCGCCACGAGGTCGTCCTCGGCGATCTGATCTTCGATCTTTATGTACAGATCCGGGTAGGCCAGGCGTCGGCTGGCCACGAGCCGGCGCACTCCGTCCGGTCCAACGACGGGTTTTGTGAGGCACGAGACCTCTCCCCGGTGATCGACGGCCACGAGGTCGTCGATCAATTCCAGGCGTCCGTGGTTCCATACGGCCTCGACGAATAGCTCGACCTTGCGCTTGTTGAGCTCAGTCACGCTCGTCATCGAGGGACATGATCTGGACGACGGCAGGGTGATTACAAGGGAGGATCCCCGAGGGTTTCCCCGTGGGTTTTGGTGGCTCGTCCCTGGGGCAGCGCCGGATCGGCGGGGTTGGGCGCCGTGTATCTTCGGGTGGTGGCGTCCGCTACCGGGGGAGTTCTGCTCGAGCGCGAACTTGAGCTTGACACGGTGGGTGAAGCACTAGCTCGCGCGCGCGGAGGCGAAGGTGTGCTGGTTGTCATCGAGGGCCCGGCCGGCGTCGGTAAGACCGAGCTTGCCCGCCAGGCGCGGGCGGCGGCTGAGCTGGCGGGAATGATCGCCCTGGAGGCGACGGGCTCAGAGCTTGAGCAGTCGTTTGCCTTCGGTGTCGTCCGCCAGCTGCTGGAGCGGGTCATCAATGGTTGGCGAGGCAGCAGCGACATCTTGTCCGGGGCGGCACGGCCCGCAGCACGGCTGTTTGGGCCCGATCAGCACCCCACGCCGAGCAGCGAGGTGGGCTTCGAAGCTCTCCACAGCCTGTACTGGCTGGTGGTGAACCTCGCCGACGCGGCGCCACTGTTGGTTGTCGTCGATGATTGCCAGTGGGCGGATCCGGACTCGCTGCGCTTCTTGAGCTACCTGGCGCAGCGGATCGAGGGCCTTCCGGTCGCCATGTTCCTCGCGGGGCGTCCGCCTGAGAGCGGGGAGTCCGAGACGGCGGCTCTGTGGTGGCAGGTGGCCTCTCGTCCCTCGGCGGTCGCGCTTTACCCGCGACCGCTGAGCCCGTCCTCCGCTGTCGCTCTGGCCCGGGAACGCCTCGGGGGCGACGCAGACGAGGAGTTCTGCCGCGCGTGCCACAACGCGACGGGTGGGAACCCACTCTTTTTGCGGGAGCTGCTGCGGGGCCTCGGCGCCGCCGGAGTTGTGCCCTCGGCTGCCACCGCGAGCGAGGTCCAGGCGGTCGGACCGGCCGCGGTGAGCCGGTTCGTGTTGCATCGGCTGGCCGCGCTGGGCGCGTCCGCGACGGAGCTTGCCCGAACCGTCGCCGTGCTCGGAGACGACAGTGAGCTGCGGCTCGCGGCCCGCGTATCGGGCCTGAGCGAGGAGGCGGCCCGCGACGCTGCCGACGATCTCGTCCGAGCCGATATCTTCGGTCAGGGGGAGCGCCTCGGGTTTGTGCATCCGATCGTGCGGGCGGCGTTGTACGAGGATCTTGTGCCGGGCGAGCGCCAGGCGCGGCACGCCGCGGTGGCCGCCGCATTGGCGCAAGCCGGCGCTGCGTCTGAGCGAGTCACCGCACACCTGCTGCTGACCGCGCCGACCGGAGATCGAGGTCGCGTGCAGACGCTCCGCACGGCCGCGCTCGGCGCGGCGCATCGCGGTGCCCCGGGGGCCGCGGCGGCGCGACTGCGACGGGCGCTCGCCGAGTCTCCCGAAGAACAGGAGCAAGCGGAGATCTTGAGCGAGCTCGGCCGCTACGAGGTGGCAGCGACGGAGTTTGAGGCAGCCGAACAGCACCTGCGGGCTTGTTTGACCTCGGGCGCCAGGCTCGAGACTCGAGCTGATGCGGCGTCCACGCTGGCACGGTGCGTGGTCGTGTCGGGCGGTCGCTCGGCGCAGGCCGCCGTCGACGCACTGGCGTCGCTTTCCGGGGAGCTCGCGCCGCTGGATGCCGAACGTTCGCTCGAGCTGAGCTCCCACCTGTTGATGGTGAGCACGGTCGTCCCCCGGTTACTGCCCGAGCTCGCCGGCCACCTGCAGCGGTTTCGGGATCAGGCCCGGGGTCAGCCCGGCTTTGAGGCCGTGGCCAGCATCCACACCGCACAGCAGCAGCTCCTCCAGGGAGAATCGGCCGGCGCTATCGGCGATGTCGTTCAGGCGGCGCTGGCCGCCGGGCTGCCGCCCGCGGTGGCCAGTAACGCCGGGTTGCTGGCGGTGTCGACGCTGCGTCTCGTCGAGCGGTATGACCTGGCGCTCCGGTTGCTTGACCTCGCCATGGAAGGCGCCCGGCGCGAGGGCCACGCGGCCAGACAGGGCCTCATCCACGGGCAGCGCGCGGCCATCGCGCTGGCTCAGGGATCGCTTCACGACGCGCAGGTCGAAGCCGAGACAGGCTTACGGCTGATCCAAGCCCCGCATTTCGTGGTGCCGCAGCTGGCCGCCGTGGCGATCACGGTACATGTCGAACGCGGAGATCTCGGGGCCGCGAGCGAGCTGGCCGAGACGGGCGAAACGGCCGGGCAGCTGGGGGATCGCACCTACGGGACGGACTTCCTGGTTGCCCGCTCGCGTCTGTGGATCACCCAGGGCCAGGTGCGCGAGGCGATCACCGACCTGCGCTGGTGTGGGGAGCGATTCGATGAGTTGGGCTTGCTGTGGCCCGGCGACTGGAGGGCGGCTCTGGCTCCGGCGCTCGCATTGGTGGGTGAGCGGCAGGCGGCGGCCAAGCTCGCCCACCGTCAGCTGGCCCTGGCTCGGCAATTCGGCGCCCCTGGCGCGCTCGGAATGTCATTGCGAGCAGCCGCGCTTACGAGCGCCGAGGACCAGCGGCTCGTCTTGCTCGAGGAAGCCCTATCGGTCCTCGAGGGGAGCCGGTCGCGGCTGGAATTGGCTCACACCTTCGCTGACCTCGGTAGCGCGTTGAGCCGGGGCGGACGGCGACGGGAGGGTCGCGACGCCCAGCGCAAAGCGATCGAGCTCGCTGACGAATGTGGTGCAATCGCGCTGGCCCAGCGCGCCCAGGTCGAGTTGCACGCGGGACCGGGGCGGCGCCCGCGGACTGAGCTGACCGGTCGTGGCGCGCTGACCGCCGCGGAGTGGCGGGTTTGCCGCCAGGCCGCGGAAGGACGCAGCAACCGCGAGATCGCCCAGGCGCTGTTCGTGACCGAGAAGACCGTCGAGCGCCATCTCAGCGGCGCCTATCAGAAGCTCGGGATCCGCTCACGCTTCCAGTTGCCGGCGGCGATCGCCGACTAGCTCGATCCACTAAGCGGTGTCGCCCCGCTGGGCGCTCCGCCCCAAAAGCGTAGGGAAAACACACGGGGTCCCCCACTTGTGGCCTACCGGGATGGTGCACAGGATGTGTGCCGGCAAGGCAACGGCGGCCAAGTCGCCGATCGAGAGGAAGGGCCGGTCATGACAGGTGTGCTCTATGGCATCGCGCGATTCTGTACGCGGCAGCGTTTCGTAGTGGTCGGTGTGTGGCTGGTCGTGGCCGTTGCGGTGGTGGCCGTCTCGGCTCGGATGGGTGACAACACCAACGACAACCTGTCCCTACCTGGGACCAATAGCCAACACGCCACGGACACGCTCGCGAAGTCGTTTCCCGCGCAGGCGAACGGCACCAGCCCAATCGTGCTCCACGCCAAGAGCGGGAAGCTGACCGACTCTAAGTACTCAGGCGCGATCAATCAGGCGGCGGCAGATGTCGCCAAGGAGCCCTACGTCGCTTCGGTGGTCAATCCGTTGACCTCACAGGGGGCATCCGCGCTCAGCAAGGACAAGACGACCGGCTACCTGTCGGTGAGCTTGTCGGTAAGTCCCGGCGCCCTGTCGGTTTCCGACGCGCAGCGGATCATCGATGGAGCCAATCCCGCCAAGGCCGCAGGGCTCCAGGTGGAGACCGGAGGTCAGCTTGGCCAGAAGGTGTCCAAGACTCCCACGGAGTCGAGCGAGGTCATCGGGATCCTGGCGGCCATGGTGATCCTCACCTTCACGTTCGGGACGGTTGCGGCGATGCTGTTGCCGATCTTGACCGCGGTCTTTGCCTTGGCTTCGACACTAGCCGTGATCCGGATCCTGGGTCACGTGACCACGGTTCCCACCGTGGCGCCGACGTTGGCCACGATGATCGGACTGGGGGTGGGGATCGACTACGCCCTGTTCATCGTCACCAGGCACTTCCGCGGTCTGCGCGCCGGGCTCCCCATCAACGAGTCGATCGCGCGGGCGGTCGCCACTTCCGGTGGGGCCGTGTTCTTCGCCGGGGGAACGGTCACGATCGCGCTGGTGTCGTTGGCGGTGGCGGCGATTCCGCTCGTCACGACGCTGGGCCTGATGGCGGCCGTCGCGGTGGTCATTGCCGTCTTGGCGGCACTTACGCTGTTGCCGGCGGCGCTGGCGATACTTGGGCCGCATATCAACTCGTTGCGGGTCCGCACGCCGCCCTCTGACGAGCAGGCCAAGAGCGGGTTGTGGGCCAAGTGGGCGGGCGAGATAGCCAAGCTCCCGGTAGTGGCAGGACTCGTGGCCCTGGCCATCCTGATTCCGCTGATGATCCCGGTGCTGTCGCTGAACCTCGGCCAGCAGGACACCGCGGCCCTGTCGACCTCGACCACGGCCCGCCGTGCCTACGACCTCCTCGCCAAGAACTTCGGTCCCGGCGCGAATGGGCCGCTGCTGGTGGCCGTGTCACTCGGGTCCCCGGCCAAGTCGACGAGCGACTCGCGCCTGCAGACCCTGCAGAAGGACATCTCCCAGACCAGCGGCGTGGCCGCGGTCACTCCGGCCCAACTCGACAAAGCCGGTACCACCGCCTACTTCAACACGATCTCGAAAGCCGGTCCGGCACAAGACGCCACCACCAACCTGGTCAACACGCTTCGCAACACGGTGATCCCCAAGGCCGAGAAGGGCACCAACATGCGTGCCTACGTCGGGGGCACCACGGCCGCCTACGACGATCTGGCGTCGAAGATCTCCAGCAAGCTCCCCCTGCAGATCGTCGTCGTAATCGCGCTCAGCTTCCTGCTCTTGCTCCTGGCCTTCCGCTCGACCGTGATTCCAGCCCAGGCCGCAGTCATGAACCTGCTGTCGATCGGCGCGTCCTACGGAGTGGTGACCGCGGTCTTCCAGTTCGGGTGGTTCGCCGGGGTACTCGGTCTTGAGGGAGCCGTTCCGATCGTCTCCTACGTGCCCCTATTCATGTTCGCGATTCTGTTCGGCCTCTCGATGGACTACGAGGTGTTCCTGGTCAGCCAGATCGAGGAGCACGTCCACGCCGGTGAGGACAACAAGCGCTCGGTCGTGTCGGGAATGGTCACCAGCGCCCGCGTGATCACCGCCGCCGCCATGATCATGGTGTGCGTGTTCGGGAGCTTCGTCCTCAACGGGGATCCCACGATCAAGCAGTTCGGCATCGGCTTGGCCGTGGCCGTGATCCTCGACGCCACCGTCGTCCGCTGCCTCCTCGTCCCCGCGCTGATGATCCTCATGGGCCGGGTCAACTGGTATATGCCGGGGTGGCTTGATCGCCTCGTCCCTCACTTCAGTATCGAGGGCGCCGAGTTCTTCAACAAGCGCGAGCAGCGCGCCCCCAAAAAGGTCGAGCCCTATCCCGAACCAGCTCTGCGTTCGTAGCCTCCCGGCCGCCAGCGGCAATCACAACCTCATCCGGGTCGAGTTTGAACTCATGGACGCGGCCGCGACACCGAAATGCCGCGGTTGACTCCTCGTACCGCTGCTTGGCAGCAGGCGGGCAGGCTAATGACGATCGGCGCCCATCAGATCTTTGTCCGCGAGCGTCCCGGTACGCGTGATCGCCCACCCCTGCTCTTCCTGCATGGCTATCCGTCGAGCTCCTATGACTGGCGCCACACCCTTGAGGGGTTGGGCGATCGACGGTTGATCATGCTCGACTTCCTCGGCTTCGGCCTCTCACAAAAGCCCCGCGGCCAGCGCTATTCACTACTCATGCAGGCAGACGTTGTTGAGGCGCTGGCGGCGCGCTTCGCCGTCGGGGAGGCCATGCTCGTCGCCCACGACATGGGCAGCTCGGTGGCCACCGAGCTGCTCGCCCGGGATCTCGAGAACCGGCTGCCGTTTGAGCTGGTGTCCGTGCTGCTGTTCGACGCCAGCCTGGTACTGGAGCGCGCGAGCCTCACCATCGGACAGAAACTCCTGCGCAGCCGCCTGGGACCGATCGCGGCTCGGATGACGACCGAACCTGGGTTCCGCTGGCAATTCGGACGGATCTTCTCCCGCGATCATCCGCTCACCGACGAGGAGGCGGCCGATCAATGGTCGCTGCTGGCCTATAACAGCGGGCACCGGCTGCTGGACCGGCTCATCTTCTACCTACACGAGCGCGTCACCTACGAATCACGCTGGAAGGGAGCGCTGCGCGACTGGCCCGGTCGGCTCGAGCTCGCCTGGGCCCAGCACGACCCGATCTGCACCGAAGCCGTTCTCCAGGCGGTGCTCGAGCTCAGGCCGCACGCGCCGGTGACGCGCCTGCGCGGCCTCGGGCACTATCCCCAGCTCGAGGATCCCGCCGCGTCCAACGATGTGATTGAACAGCTGGCATTGAAGGCCTGAGCCTCTGGGTGGGCTGACAAGGCACGCCCCCGGTCCCGGTCACGCGCCCGGAGGATGCCTGAGCGAGAATGCAGCATGACCTGCGACACCCTGCTGCTGAGCGTCGACCTCGAGGACTGGCACCAGCTGATCCGGCGACGGCTCGGACTGGCGGCCTGGGATCGAACCGGCCCCGAGCTGGAGCGTCAAACGGACGCCTTGCTTGGCCTGCTCGACACGATCGACGCGCGGGCGACCTTCTTCGTGCTCGGCATGGTGGCCCGGCAGCGGCCCGGGCTGGTGACGGAGATTGGCGCGCGCGGACATGAGATCGCCTGCCACGGCGACGGCCACTACCCAGTCCACCAGCAGACCAGGGACGAGTTCGCCGACGACATACGACGTGCGGTCGACGCGATTGGAGACTGCACCGGGGCCAGCCCTCGCGGTTATCGAGCCCCGGCGTTCTCGATCGACGAACGCGCCAGACCGTGGGCCTTCGATGTCCTGGCCCAGGCAGGGTTCGAATACGACTCGAGCCAGCACGTGTCCCTCAAGCTGGCCGGCCGGGGGCCTAGTGCCGAGCCGCTCGGGCCGCATCCACTCGAGCTTGGCTCCGGAACCTGGCTGTGGGAGCTGCCCGTGGCTGGATGCCAACTGGGCGCCGTCGCGGTTCCGATGGGAGGCGCCTCCTACTGGTCGCTGCTGCCTGAGGGGCTGGGGCTGTGGCTGCTGCGCCGGGCGCCGCAGCACTCGGGTCTGTACCTGCATCCGCACGAGCTCGGGCCTGACCCCCTGCGGATCGGGATGCCTGCGCAAGCCGGGCCCCGGCGCCACGCGCAGGCTACTCTGCGTACGGCGCGCCGAGAGCTTGCGCGTCGGCGCACACCCACGATGCTCAAAGCAATCGCGCGGCGCTTTTCACTGATCCCGTTCGGGAACGTCGATGCCATCCTCAGCCAACGCCCCCGCTCGAGTACGGCGCCACTTTCAGGCTAACGCTCGCGCCTTCGACGACCTGTACGAGGATCAGCGACCGCTGACGCGGCTGGTGCGTCCCGGCCTGTTCCGGCGCCGCGAGCTTGCGGTCAAGACGGTCGCCGACCGTACCGCTCCCCGGGTACTCGACGTGGGATGCGGGTCGGGACGAATCGGCGAGCACGTCCTCGCCGCCGGTGCCGGCGATTACCTCGGGATCGATTTCTCGCAGCCGATGATCGACCTGGCTCGCGATCGGTTGGCTCGGTTTGACAGCCGGACAACGCTGGTCGCCGCTGACTTCTTGGCCGCCGACCTGTCTGGATCCTTCGACGTGATCCTGGCTCTCGGCCTGTTCGATTACCTGCCCGAGCCACACCTGTTCACCCGCCGGATGTTCGAACTGTCCGCTGAACACGGCTGTGTGGTCGCCTCGTTCCCGAGGTGGTCGACGGTCAAGGGACCGATCCGCAAGATCCGCTACGAAAAGATCAACGACTGTCCGATCTTCAATTACACACGTCGCGAGCTGGAATTCCTGTTCGGAGCCTCCGGCTTCACGCACCTGGAGATCAAGACCAGAAGCAGCGGCCACCTCCTTCGCGCCCATCGTGTGCCGAGCGCGGGAGATGGGCCGGCGCCGAACTTGGATGCACGCGTAGCGTGAGCCGACGATGATCGCCTTGGCCACGCTTTCTGGTGCGGTTCCCAAGCTAGGCGTGGTGGTGGTCGCGCTGCTCGCCGGGGCCGTGCTGCTGGTGAGCGACCGGCGGGCAAAAGCGGCCGCGATGCTCGGCGCGCTGGTGCTGGCGCCCGTCCTGCTGCTGGCGGAGGTCTGGCACTCGCCGCAGCTAAGCGTCGTCCACCGCCATCCACTGTTTGCCGTCGTCGGCGCGCTTTTCCTGCTCGCCGCCGTGGGCGTGGGCGCCGCGGCGATGCTGCGCTGGCCATCGCTGCTGGCGTTCCTAACCGTAATCGCGCTGCCGTTCCGGATTCCCGTCCAGTCCGGCGGGACCACGTCGAACCTGCTCGTCCCCCTCTACTTCGTGGTCGCCGCAGGAGCGGTCGCCTCGATCGTGGCCGTCCTTTATCCGCGGTGGCGAGGCGCCTGGGATGCGACCCGAGCCAGGCCCGGTTGGGTGCAGCGGCTGCTGGCGCTCTACATCGTGCTCTACGGACTGCAGGCGGTCTACTCGAGCGACTTCGAGAAGGCGCTCCAGAACATGGTCTTCTTCTACGTGCCGTTCACGCTGCTGTTCGAGTTGCTCTCACATGTCAGCTGGAGCAAGCGCACCCTCCGTACCTGCATCCAGATCGTGGCGGCGATGGCGATCGTGTTCGTGTGCATCGCGTTCGTCGAGTACGCGACCCGGACGATCATCCTCAACTCCAAGCTGGTCGTCCAAAACGACCTTCACACCTACTTCGTCGTCAACTCGGTGTTCTTCGATCCCGACATCTTCGGGCGCTTCCTCGCCCTGGTGATGGTCTTGCTGGCGGCGACGCTGCTCTACGATCGAACGCGCCGCGAGCACCTCACGGTCGTGGCCATCCTGGCGATCCTTTGGTGCGGGCTGGTCCTCACGCTCTCGCGATCGAGCCTCGCCGCCTTGCTCGTCGGCCTGGGCACGCTGGTGGCGGTGCGCTTCGGGCTCTGGCGACAGGTCCTCGCGGCCGGAGTAGCGGTCGTGGTGATCGGCGCCGTCGCAATCGCCATCTCGCCTACGACCTTCGGCCTCAACCAGGGGTTGAATGGAGCCTCCAGCGGACGCGGGCACCTGCTCAGCGGGGGCATCCGCCTGTTCGCCGACAGGCCGGTCTGGGGATTTGGATCCGGCGCCTTTCAGACCGCCTACCACGCTCACAATCCCGCGTCCGGTCCATTGACCGCTTCTCACACGATCGCCGTAACAATCGCCGCCGAGCAGGGCCTGATCGGGGAGATCGCGTACGTGGCTCTGGTGGTGGTGGCGGTGGTCGTCCTGATCCGTGGCGCGGGGGCCGATCCGGCTCGCGCTGCGATCGGCGCGGCGTTCATCGCCCTGGTGTTCCACACCGAGCTGTACGCCGATTTCCTCGAGGACCCGTTCACCTGGGTGTTGCTTGGCATCGGCGTCGCGCTGGCGGGGCCGCCGGCGCCGAAGATGGTCGGTCCGCCGGAACCGGAGCACCCGGCGGTGGCCGCCTGACGTACTCCGATTCGGAGGCCGACTTCACCTGAGCACTCGCTGGGTTCGGCACGGCGCGCCCGCCTCGTTTAGGGGGCTGCTGTGTCGGGCTCGCCGGGCGCTGGAGCCGTCGCCGTACCGTCGGTTGTGGTGTCGGTGGGGCTCGACCCGGCGTCGGGAGTGGTCGAGGGTGTGGTGTCGGTGGAGCTCGACCCGGCGTCGGGAGTGGTCGAGGTTGTGGTATCGGTGGAGCTCGACCCGGCGTCGGGGGTGGTCGACGTCGTGGTGCCGGTGGAGCTCGACCCGGCGTCCGGGGTGGTCGACGTCGTGGTGCCGGTGGAGCTCGACCCGGCGTCCGGGGTGGTCGACGTCGTGGTGCCGGTGGAGCTCGACCCGGCGTCCGGGGTGGTCGACGTCGTGGTGCCGGTGGAGCTCGACCCGGCGTCCGGGGTGGTCGACGTCGTGGTGCCGGTGGAGCTCGACCCGGCGTCCGGGGTGGTCGACGTCGTGGTGCCGGTGGAGCTCGACCCGGCGTCCGGGGTGGTCGACGTCGTGGTGCCGGTGGAGCTCGACCCGGCGTCCGGGGTGGTCGACGTCGTGGTGCCGGTGGAGCTCGACCCGGCGTCCGGGGTGGTCGAGGACGCGGTATCGCTGGAGCTCGGGACCGCCGGCGCCGTGGTCGAGGATGCGGTATCGCTGGAGCTCGGGACCGCCGGCGCCGTGGTCGAGGATGAGGTACCGGCGGAGCTCGACGCGGGCGCCGAGGTGGTCGAGGTTGTGGTACCGGCGGAACTCGACGCTGCTGGAGTCGGCACCGCGACCGGCGCCACCGCGGTCGTCGGCGCCGTCGTGTGGCTGGCGGACGTAGTTGTGATCTGCACGGGAGCCACCCCCGGAAGAGGGTGGGGCGCACGGTTGCTGATATGGCTCACGCCGGCGACTCCGGCCGCGATCGCAGCTGCGGTGAGAACCTTCGCGACGACCCCCGATGCACCCAGCCCGCCGACCCCAACCGAGGCGGCATATTCACCGACAGCTGAGAGCCCGGTGGCGGCCGCCGCAAGCGGAGCACCAGCGACGGCGGCGGTGCTGGCCGCACCAGTACCAGCCCCAGCGAGGCTGCCCGCTGCCCCTGCGCTCACGGCAAATGCCCCGCCGCCCCCCGCCCCACCGGCGGTGGTCGCGCCACCCGCGATGACCGCCCCGCTGCCGCATGCACCCGCGCCGGCCGCGGCGCCACCGCTGCCGCACGCACCGACGCCGGCCGCGGCGGCGCCGCCGCCGCGCAGCGCCGAGCCCAGCACCGACGCCTTGAGCTCGCCGGCCAGCGGCACGGGCAGAATTAGCGCGAGGGCGGCCCGCTGATGGCGGACCTCACGCTCGAAGGCTGCGCAACTCGGGCAGCGATCGATGTGGGCGCGCGTCATGCTGCGGGGAAGGACGCTGCCGTGCAACGTTGCTAAACGCTTGCGGATCTCCACGCACGGGCGGTCGCGCGCGTTCCGGCCACGCACGAGCGCCTCGCGGGCCTGGAAGATGAGCGCCTTTACCTTTTCCTTGCGGACACCGAGCACGGCAGCGATTTCTTTGTGTGAGTGATCGCCGAGCTCAAGGAGCACGAGCGCGGCGCGCTGATCAGCCGGCAGCCGCTGCATGTCCTCCAGCATTTCGCGTAGCTCCTCCCGCCGCTGGACTTGGTCTGCCACCCCCTCGAACAACGGTCGGTCTGTCGTCACTTCGTCGACATCGAAGCCATCGCGGCGGGTACGCAGTTCCGACAGGCAGCGATTGCGGGCAATCGTGTAAAGCCACGGGCGGAGCGACACGTCGCTGCTCCCGCCACGCAACCCTCGATACGCGGAGACAAAGGTCAGCTGGAGCGCGTCCTCGGCCGCCTCCCGGCTTCCGAGCATGTGCACGCAGAATGCGAGCACGCCGCGGGCGTATCGATCGTAGATCGCCTCGAAGCCCGCGTCGTCCCCGGCACGCACCCGGGCCACCAGGTAGTCGTCGGTTTGGCCCGTGACAGGCTCGCGGTCCCCGGCTTGAGGGAACCCCACCAGTGCTGTCGTTGCGCCCACCCGCACAGTGTGCGCTACATGGCCGCGAGAGTCCAGCCCCAGGGCTCGGCCAGTGCTCGCTGGAGCTCGGGCTACCGCGCCCTGACCGCGCCGCCCCAGTTGCCTGCCTGATAGAGAACGGCCGCCCGACAAGAAGCGCCCGACGAACGGTCGACCGCGCTCCCAGCAGAGAGAGCTCGGCTACATGCGGCCCAATCGGCTAGATGCCGTACGGCTCGGCCCGAATGGGCGCCCAGCTCGGCCCGAACCGCGCCCAGCTCGGCCACACGGCGGTCGGCCAAACGGCCCCCAGGGGGAATCCGTGCCCCCTGGGACCCGTGCCCCCAAGATCGTCATGCAACGACTGGGAAGAGCCAACCGTCTGACTCTGCCCAGCCTCGCCAACGTGCCCCCCCATATGTACAACGCGAACGAAGCCGAAAGGTTGGTCCAACTATGTCCCCCGATGGGATGACGATCAGCTAATCCCAGCACCTCGCGTCGAGCGGAGTTGTCTCCTGCTGGAGTTTCGGCGCCGTGGCGCATCGATGGCATTCGCGTGAGACGGGGATTTGCATCTCCTCGGGCTTGGGGTCTGACACAATTAAGAACTTGGAAGCTTGGGACGAGGGACTCGTCCCAAGCGGGTCAGAGGACTGCGCCCCCACTTCCCTGACCCTCCGGGGGGCCCAGATGGATCTAGGCCCCCCGGCTGTTTGGGGCTCGCGAACTGAGGACTGCCGCTGACTCCGCCTGACTGATCGGTCAGGAGGCTTCGCTGATGCTGTAGCCGATTCCGGGAGTGGTGTGGATGATGTCTGGCTGGCCGAGTTTGCGTCGGAGTCGGGCGATCGTGACTCTGACGGTGTTCGTGAATGGATCGACGTTTTCGTCCCAGGCCTGCTCGAGGAGCCTCTCTGCGCTGAGCGCGCCGGGGCTGGCTTTGAGCAGAGCTTCGAGCACGGCACGCTCTTTGGCGGTCACCTCGATGGTTTGTCCCTCGCGGGTGACGGTGCCGGTGAGCGGGTCGAGTTCGATGCCGGCGGCTTGGAGGATGCGGCTGCGGGCGGTGGGTTTGCGGCGGGCGAGAGCGCGGATGCGCAGGACCAGTTCAGGGAAATGGAAGGGCTTTGGGAGGTAGTCATCGGCGCCGAGCGCGAGCCCTTGGACACGGTCGCCGGCGGCGCCAGCGGCGGTCAGCATCAGGATCATCGGGGGATCTTCGCTGTGGGTGATGATCTGGCAGAGCTGGTCGCCGTGGATGCCGGGGAGATCGCGGTCGAGGACGACGACCTCGTAGGGGTTGACGTTGACCTTTGAGATCGCTTCGCGGCCGTCATAGGCGACGTCGACGACGATTCCCTGGTCGCGCAGTCCTTCGGCGATCCGGT
This sequence comes from uncultured Solirubrobacterales bacterium, assembly GCA_963757015.1. Classification (GTDB taxonomy): domain Bacteria; phylum Actinomycetota; class Thermoleophilia; order Solirubrobacterales; family Solirubrobacteraceae; genus Palsa-465. The sequence goes on along the minus strand of CAVWQA010000004.1, from coordinate 423,433 downwards.
TGGCGTGCCGGGGCATGTCTTCGACGACGAGCACCCTCATGGGGCGACGACCGCGAGCTGTCGGATGGCTGCGGCTGGGAGCGTGATCTGGACGCGGAGCCCGCCTTCTGCGCGGGCGTGGAGATCGAGGCTGCCTTCGTGCGCGGCAGCGACGGCGGCGACGATCGACAGCCCGAGCCCGTGGCCGTTCTGCGATCCGGTTCGGTCCTGGCTGAGGCGTTTGAACGGTTGGGCGAGCTGCGCGACGGCGTCCTGGTCGAGCATCGGGCCGCTGCTGTCGATCATCACTCTCGCCCGCTGTTCGCCCATGGGTGTGAGTGTGAGCTCGATCGAGCCGCCCGGCTGGTTGTGGCGCACGGCGTTCTCGATCACGTTTTCGATCATGCGTCCCAGCAGCGTGGCGCTGCCGGCGACCTCGACGGGGTCGAGTTGCGTCTCGACGGTGAGCTGCTTGGCGGCGATCTGGTCAGCGCGGGCGGTGAGGGCCACCGTGATGAGCGGCTCGAGCGCGACCTGGTTGTGCCCGTCGAGCCGCCCGTTCTGGGCGTGGGCGAGGGTGAGGAAGCTTTCCAGCAGCCGGTCGGCGTGGTCAAGATCCACCCGCAGCTCGGCGTCAAGCTCACGAGTCTGGGGCGGCACGCCGCCGGGCTTGGCGATCGCGACGTCGAGGGTGGTTCGCATCATCGCCAGCGGAGTGCGCAGCTCGTGCGAGGCATTTGCCACGAACCTTCGCTGCGCCTCGAACGCGGCTTCTAGGCGTGCCAACAGCCGGTCGATTGTGTCGGCGAGAAGGCGCAGCTCATCGCGCGGGCCACCCATCGCGATGCGCTCGTGCAGATTCGTATCCGAGATCCGCTCGGCGGTCGCGGTGATCGTCCGCAGCGGCGCGAGCACGCGCCCGGCCACCACCCACCCGAGCACGCCCGACACGAAGGCCATGAACGCCAGCGCGACCCCCGAATAGAGCTGCAGGCGGTGCAGACCGATCGAGCGCTGGACGGACATCGCCGTCGCGATCCTCAGGCTGGTCGGATTCAGCGGCGTGCCTCCCGGACCAATGCCCGGCTTGGGCGGGGAATACGCGAAGTTGGCGAACAGCCAGTACGTGATCGCCAGCAGCGCCGCGCCGCAGATCACAAACAGGAAGCTGTAGAGCAGGGTCAGCCGCCAGCGGACGGTCGGGCGGGGACCGAGCGCTGACAGGATGGGCTTGTCCACAGTTCGGCCGATGTTCACGGCGCCGACGATGGCGCAACGCGGATAACAGCGACATAACACGGTAACCGGCCCGTAACCCGACGCAACGCACGCTCCTGCTTGTCCCTCCTCAAAACTCCGGGCATACCCGCCCTCGACCGAAAGGAACGGAACCTCATGCGTTGCCGCCGTCCACTCATCCCAACCTCCGTCGTCGCGGCTGCCATCATCTCGGTGCTCACGGCCGGCTGTGGTGGCGGATCCTCCACCACAGCTGCCACGACGCGGCAGAACGGACTGGTTGCCTACTCCCACTGCATGCGCTCCCACGGAGTGACGGGCTTCCCCGACCCCAACAGCAGCGGAGAAATCCCCAAGGGCCAGGTGATCGCCGCCGTCGTCGGCAATCCCCGGTCCCCGGCGGCCCAAACAGCCTGCCGGCACCTGATTCCTGAGAGCGGCCTCGGGCCGCCGCAGACGGCCCGGTCGACGCGCACCCGGCTCGCCGACGCGCTGTCGTTCGCCAAGTGCGTGCGCGCCCACGGGTTCCCAAGCTTCCCTGACCCGACCCCCCAGGGTCTGCTGACCCCGGAGATGGTCACCGCGGCAGGCATCGACCTGCACCAGCCAAACCTGCTGAGCGCGGGCCTCACGTGCGTGCCTGCGAGCCACGGCCTGCTCACACGGGCGGCGATCGAACGCGCGGTACACGGAGGCTGAGCGCCGATATATATTGCCGTGGGGCGATTCGCCGTAGTCTGCCGTCGCGTTAAGGAGGGATGCCGTGCGTCCGCCCAGCGCGAGAATCCTCGTTCTAGCGAGCGTGCTCGTTGGGGCGCTCGTCATCAGCATGGGGATCGGGACGTCGGCGCTGGCACGAGGCACGGTGCGCCGCTCGGCACCGAGTGCTCACACGGCCGCCGCCGCTCCTTGCGCATCGCAGGGCAGTTGCAAGTACTGCGGCATTGGAGGCGTCGGGACGGGTAACTGCACAACGGCAAGGCTGGAGTACAACGTCGCCTGGTCCGGACGGCATAAGCATCGTCTCGGTGGGGGCAACAAAGCAAAGTGTGCGGCCGAAGCGCGCTATCTCAGCTGGGGGCCCGCCGACCGGCTTCTCCCGTGGATCAATATCGTTTGCGCGCCGCCGAATGCCAGGACGATCTACCTGGTCGTCAAAGGAATTGTCGAGAAGACAGGACCAGTGGGAGTGGCCTGCGCGGGGATCAGCCTCTACCGGATCGCCCCCCGCTGGTGCGGAGGGCGGTTCCAATTCTTGCCAAGGTGGAGACGGCGGGAATTGAACCCGCGTCCGCAGTCGCGCAAGAGGTGGCGTCTACGAGCGTATCCGGCGCTCTGTTCTCATCTCCCGCTCGCCACGCCGGCGGGGTTGCGGGAGACCAGCTCCGAAAGAAGTCCCCGGATCGGCCGGAGCGGGCCTAACCGAGCGAGCCTGCTGATTGATCCCGGCTAGCTCCGCCGCAGGCGAGCTGGAGGCCAGGAGCGCTCACGGCTTAGTTACTAAGCGGCGAGCGCGAACTCGTGTGAGTCCGCACTTATTGTTTTCCCGGGTGTTTTACGAGGCCTCCCGGGACCTCGACTCGCAACCACCCCCACGAACCGACCACGTCGAAGCCTGTCGTCCCCGGGGGTTGTGTCTATGTCGTCCTCCAGTATAGGACTGGACGACTTGCCGCCCGGTCGCAACCAAGCGGATGCTAAGAGTGGGGTGGAAACCTAAATGCGCCTGCGACAATTAAGAGAAGCAATGGAACCGACCATCCCCACGGTCCCCGAGTCAACCCCGCCGCGCTATGAGCCGGTGGGCTACGAACCCGATCCGGACTACGAGCAGCGCTGGCATCAACCGCCCCCCGATGACCCCTCCCCCCGCCAGTCATTCGTCAAGCGCCGGCTGGCCCCGATCGCCGCCGCGATCATCGCGTTTTTGGCCAAGATCAAGTCGATCATCCTGCTGGCGCCCAAGGCGAAGCTGTTGGTCACCGCCGGCTCGATGCTCGTCTCGATCGCGGCCTACGGAACGATCTGGGGGTTCTCGTTCGCCCTCGGCTTCGTCGTGCTGCTGCTGGTGCACGAAATGGGCCACGTGATCGCGCTGCGCCGCGAGGGGATCAGGGCCAGCGCGCCGATGTTCATCCCGTTCCTGGGCGCCGTGATCAGCGCGCGCTCGCTCGGCGACAACGCGGCGGCCGAGGCGCGCGTGGGTCTGGGAGGGCCGATCCTGGGCACGGTCGGTTCAGCCGCCTGCCTGGTCGTCTGGCGGCTGACCGGCGATGACTTCTGGCGTGCGCTGGCGTTCACCGGATTCTTCTTGAACCTCTTCAACCTGCTGCCCGTGGTGCCGCTCGACGGCGGCCGGGCCATGGCCGCGATGGCGCCGTGGATGTGGGGCCTGGGGCTCGTCGCCATGGTCGTGCTGGCGATCGTGTTCCCCAACCCCATCATCTTCCTCATCGTGCTGCTAGCCGGGTTTGAGACCTACAAGCGGTGGAAGCTGCGTCGAGGCGGCGGCCTGCAACAGCTCGCCTACTACAGCGTCAAGGCACGCGATCGCTGGCTGATCGCAGCCGTCTACCTGGCGCTCGTCGCGCTCCTGGTCGTGGGCATGGACGCCACGCACCTCCCGCGCACGCTGGGCTAACCAAGCCTCTAGCGGTCGTAGCGGGGATCCCGCTCGTAGCGCTCGTCCTCGACGCGAGCCGCGGCGGAGTGCTCCCGGGACCAATAGAACGTGTAGATGACGGCGAGCACGAAGCCGACGATGCCGAGCACGAACAGCACCGTCCCGGCGGTCTGCAGGTTGATCCAGCTGACATTGGCGGTCACGGCCCACTTGAGGATCGCGCCGACCGCGATCAGGACTATGGATGTGCCGATGGTCATGTCCGGAAGCTACCCGCGGTTGCGCCGCCAGACGCACTGTACAGGCCGTCGGCGTCCTTGTCGCCGGCACACCGGGGTTGCATCGTGGCTGGCAGACCGGCTCGCATCATGGCTGGCAAACCGGCTCAGCGAGCGCGCCGCTCAGCGCCCGACCTCGCGTAGCTCCCGCTGCACGTCGCGGGCCATCTCGCGCTTGCGGATCGTCTCGCGCTTGTCGTAGAGGTCCTTGCCCTTGGCCAGCGCGAGCTCGACCTTGGCGCGCGAGCGCGTACCCGAGAAGTAGATCCGCGTCGGCACCAGCGTCAGCCCCCGCTCCTGGGTGCGGCCCATCAGGCGCTCGATCTCCTTGCGGTGCAAGAGCAGTTTGCGGGGCCGCTCGGGGTCGTGGTTGTCACGCGCGGCGGGCCCATAGGGCGCGATGTAGACCCCCATCAGCCACACCTCGCCGTCGCGCACGAGGGCGTAGGAGTCCTTCAGCTGGGCGTTTCCTTCGCGCAGCGACTTGACCTCCGTGCCGGTGAGCACGATCCCGCACTCGAACCGCTCGATCAGGTTGTAGCGGTATGAAGCCTGGCGGTTGGTGGCGACGTCGCCGGCCGCCGCTTTGCGTTTGCGTCCTTTGGCCATTTCGGTTTCCTAAAGCGTCACTCCTGGCCCGCGGCAGCGGGCACCAGATCCACCCTACCTCGCGGCGCGTCGATCCGGTCAACCTGCACGCGGACGGGATCGCCGAGCCGGATGGCCCCGCCCGCTCGCGTACCCACCAGCATCGTCGCCTCCTCGTTGAGCTCCCACCAGTCGCCGCCCAGGCGCCGCGCCGGGAGCATCCCCTCGTACTGCAGCCGTTCCCCGAAAGCCACGAACGCGCCCGCGCCGATCAGACCGACCACCTCCCCGTCGAACGACGCCTCGCGGTCTCCGCCCGCAAACAGCTCTCGTTCCAGCAAGAAGCAGCTGGCCACGTCGTCGCCAGTGCGCTCGATCAGCATCGCCTCGCGCTCGCGTCCCGACGTCCACGGGCCCGCCGCGGCCACCCACGCGGCATCGGGTGCCGGTTCGCCGGTCACCGCCGACAGCAGCGCGCGATGGCAGATCAGGTCGGGATAGCGGCGGATAGGCGAGGTGAAGTGGCAATACCGGGGCGAGGCCAGGCCCGCGTGGCCGAGGTTGCGGTGGTCGTAATAGGCCTGCTTGAGCGAGCGCAGCACGAGGCTGGTCAGCGCCCGTCCGCCGCGACCGGTGCGGGCCACCCACTCGGACACCATCACCGACGCCTCCCCGGCGACCTCGGCCGCCTGCTGCGGGGTCATGTGGCCCCGGGGCACCAATGGCGTTGGCACCCCGAGCGAGGCCAGCTGGTCGATCAGGCGCAGGACCGCGGTCGCGTCGGGACGCTCGTGGACGCGGTACAGGGTGGGGATCTTGCGCCGCTCCAGGAGGTCTGCGACCTGCTCGTTGGCGGAGATCATCAGTTGCTCGATCAGTCGGTGGGACTCGGTCTGGGCCACGAGCTCAGAACCGACGACATTCCCGTGCGCGTCGAAGCTGAAGTCCGGTTCGGCCGAGTCAACCACCACCCCGGCGCGGCGTTCGCGCCTTTGCCCCAGGGCGGCGGCCGCGGCCCGGGCAGCCGCCAGCGCTCCATCCCAGGGCTCGGCGGCCCGCTCCGAGCCGGCGAAGATCCGGTCCACCCGGTCGTAGTCGAGCCGCTGCCCGGAGCGGATCACCGACCTGTACATCGAAGCGCCCCGCGCCGCCCGACCGCCCGCCACGGTCAGCTCGACGGTCACCGCGAGACGGTCCTGACCGGGCACCAGCGAGCAGACGTCGTTTGACAGGATCCCCGGCAGCATGGGTTCGACCGCTCCGGGCACGTACACGCTGGTGGCGCGCCGGTATGCCTCTCGATCGACGGAGGAGCGCGGCGCCACGTAGGCGGCCACGTCGGCGATGTGGACCCACACCCGCCATGACTCGCCGCCCAGCGCCTGCGCCGAGATCGCGTCGTCGAAGTCGCGCGCGCTCGCGGGGTCGATCGTGAACGTGGTCAGCTCGCGCAGGTCACGCCGCCCGTCCTGCGCGGGCGGGGCGGCGGCCGCCTCCCGCGCGTCGTGCTCGACCGCGGGGTCAAACGAGCGCCGCAGACCCCGATCGAGCATCAGGGCCTCGATCACGTCGCGGGCCACATCCGGGCGTCCCAGGCGCCGTGTGATCGCGACGCGCCGCGAGCCGCGCCGATTCGAGGCTGCGCCGGCCGAAACCGTGACCAGATCGCCGACGTCGGCCTGGCGGTCGCGGCTTACCACGACCTGCGGACCAGGCTCGAAGAACGGCTCGGCGACCAGGAACTTGCCCTTGCGCCGCAGGACGGCAACGCGCGCCGCCGGGCGCGCGTCGCGGAGGCCCGAGCTCACTGCGTCTGCGCGGCGACCGTCCGCTCGGCCACGCGAAGTGCCGTGTCGACGTTCGATCGCAGACTGGTGTTCGCGTACACGTTGGGAGCGATCCCGGCACCACGGCGAACGCCGCCGCCCCCGAGGTTGTGGCCGTTGGGAGTGAAGTACTCCCCGACGGTGAAATCGAGCGCTCCGCCGTTGGGCAGCGGCTGGATCTCCTGGAATACGCCCTTGCCGTAGGTGTGGGTCCCGACCACCTTGGCACGCGCGCGGTCCTGGAGTGCTCCGGTCACGATCTCGGCCGCCGAGGCGGTCCCGTGGTCGACGAGCACGACCATCGGGATCTTGGGCGCGATCGCGTTGCCTTTGGCCAGGTACACCTGGCGCGGCTGGTTGCGGCCCTTGGTGGAGACGATCGTACCGTCGGGGATGAAGATGCTGGCCACGTCGACGGCCTCCTCGAGAAGCCCGCCCCCGTTCTCGCGCAGGTCGAGGATCAGCGCCTGCGCCCCCTGGTGCAGGACCCTTGCCACCTGCGCTCGGACTTCGGCACCCGAGCCCGCCGTAAAGCTCGTCAGCGAGACGTAGCCGATCTTGCGGCCGTGGAAATCGAGCATCCGGCTGCTCGCCACCGGCACCGTGAGATCGGCGCGCACCACCCTGACCACGCGCGTGTGACCGCCCGACCGCACCGTCAACGTGACCCGCGTTCCCGCGCGCCCCTTGATCAGCGAAGCCGCGAAGTTCGCAGACCGGTTCGCGAGCGAGGTCGAGCCGACATGGGTGATCAGGTCGCCGCTGCCGAGCCCCGCCCTGGCCGCCGGAGAGCCCGGAAACACTTCGACGATGCGCAGACCCTGGCGTTCGGTCTTCACACGGATCCCGATCCCGCTCAGGTGCGGGTTGGACTCGTTTTGGAACGCGTGGTAGTCGGCGGGGTCGAAGTAGTGTGAGTAGGGGTCGTGAAGACTCGCCACGGCCGCCGCCAGACCCTGGTTGACGAGTTCGCTGCGCGTGACCGGCCGGTAGTAGTCGCGCTGCAGCAGGCCGAGCACGTCGTCGACGATCTGGTCGTTGCCGTTGGTCTGGACGAACGCGCTGCGCAGCGGCGCCGGCAGCCAGCTCGGGTGGCCTCCAAACCACAGCCCGACGATAAGCGCCACGACCGCGACCCCGGCCAGGATCGCGCGGCGCGGACCCCGTGGTTGATTGGCGAACATCTTGCCCTGAGGGTAGCCACCACACCAAGGGCGTCGCGCCCAACGGCGAGGACCGCGCGGCGGCTAGACCCGCAAGAAGCGCCGCAGCGATATGCCCGAGCCGATCGCCGACACCAGCACGCCGGCCCCCATCAGCACCGCCACCAGGGCGCTGAACGGGATCGTCTTCGGAGCCGCGATCAGCGTCCAGTTATTGGCCAGCGGGTCGAGCAGCACCACCTTGGCCAGTCCCAGGACGGCGATCGCCAGGACCGCTCCGACCGCGCCCACCACCACCCCCTCGATCACGAACGGCCAGCGGATGAACCAGTCCGTGGCACCGACCAGCTTCATCACTTCGACCTCGCGCCGGCGCGCGTACAGCGACAGGCGGATCGTGTTTCCGATCAGCAGGATCGAGGCGATCGCCAACAGCACGGTCAGCGCCGCGGCGGTGATCGTCACCAGGTTGGTGACCTCGAGGATCTTCTTGGTGTCGTTCTTTTTGTTGGAGACGGTCTGGATCGAGGGGTCGATCGTCCCGGGCTGCCCGGTGGCGCCGGGCGGGGTGAGCGCGTTGTGCACGGCCAGCACGTTGCCCGGGTTGTCCGGAATCACGTGAAAGGTGTCCGGCAGCGGGTTTGAGCCGAGCAGCTGGTAGGCGGCCGGGTCGATCTTGGACTGCTGGGCGTAGGCCTGCTGCTTTGGCACGAACTGCACGCGCTTGACGTGCGGCACCGCCAGCAGCTCCTTGCGGACCCGCAGCTCATCGGCCCGGGTGGCGTCGGTCTTCATGTAGACGTCGACCAGCACACGGCTGCGGACGCTGTTGGCGGCGCCGTTGGTGGCCTGCACGATCGGGATGAACACGCCGAGTACGAGCATCGTCACCAGCACCGTCGCCAGCGCGGCAAAGCTCGGCGCGGCGTTGCGGCGGGTCGCCCGCAGCGCCTCGCGGAGGAAGAAGCCGATCCGCATCGCCTATACGCCCGGCGGGCGCGTGGAGGGGGCGCGCATCCGGTGGGCGAACTGGCGGGTGCTCTCGTCGCGGGTGTAGAAGCCGGCGGCCTCGTCGCGGACGACGCGCCCGTGATCGAGCTCGAGCACCCGGCGGCGCATCTTGTCGACCATCGCCTGGTCGTGGGTCGCCACCAGCACGGTCGTTCCCGTGCGGTTGATCCGGTAGAGCAGGCGCATGATGTCGATGCTCGTTTCGGGATCGAGGTTCCCGGTCGGCTCGTCGGCCAGCAGCAGCGGGGGATGGTTGACGAACGCGCGCGCGATCGAAACTCGCTGCTGCTCGCCGCCCGAGAGCTGGTCGGGAAAGTTGTGGAGTTTGGTCGAGAGCCCGGTCAGGCGCAGGATGTCGGGGACCTTGGCCCGGATCTCCTTGCGCGTCCCCCCGGTGACCTGCAGCGCGTAGGCGACGTTGGCATACACGGTGCGGTTGGGCAGCAGCTTGAAGTCCTGGAACACGACCCCGACATTGCGGCGGTAGTACGGAACCTGCTTGCGGCTGATGTCGCGCAGGTCGCGGCCGGCGACCCGGATCGTGCCGCTCGTCGGCTCGAGCTCTTTGATCAGCAACCGCATCAGCGTGGACTTGCCCGATCCGGTGGCGCCGACGAGGAATACGAACTCCTCGCGATCGACGGAGAAGATGGCATGGTCGAGGCCGACGTCGCCGGCGTAGAGCTTGGAGACGTCGCGAAACTCGATCACCCGCCGGGGGGCCGACGGCTTGCCTGGCGGCTGTTGGGGATGCGCGATCGGAGCGTCGACGCCGCGGCGCCGGTTGCGGGGGAGGGTTTTTGATGAAGTAGCCATTTGAGGGCGCGGAGCCTAGCGACCGCTAACCGGCGATGTCCCGTTAAATGGGCCCTTGCAACGGGTGTTGCAGGGACGTTCGCCTAAAGGGAGGCTTAGCGCGGTTTGGCGGTCGGGCCACGGCGGGGCGGCCCGGAACCCTCGGTCACGGTCCTGGCCCGGTCGACCCTCCTGCCTTCCCGCTCGCTACCGTTCTCCACGGTGTCGTCGATCACTCTGTCCAGGCTCGAGAATGGGATGCCGCTGTACCGGATCGCGGTCGACGGCACGCGGGCGCTGACGATCCTGGTCGCGTTCGACGCGGGCGCCCGGACCGAGCGCGCCGACGAAAACGGGATGGCGCACTTTCTCGAGCACCTGGTGTTCAAGGGCGGCCAGACGTACCCGACGTATCGAGCCGTCAACGAGGCCGCGGAGCGGATCGGGGCGGTGCTCAACGCCTACACCAGCCACGACCTGGTCGCGTTTCACATCACCGCGCGGGCTCAGCGAGGATTCGAGGCCGCCGACCTGCTGACCGACTTCGTGGCCCGTCCCCGCATCGACGCCGTCGAGATGAACCGCGAGCGCGGCGTCGTGGTGCAGGAGATCGCGCGTTCCGAGGACCAGCCGTCGATCATGGCCGAGCACCTGATCGACGAGGCCGTGTTCGGCGATCATCCGCTCGGACGCCCGGTGCTGGGCCCCGCCGAGCACATCCGCGACACGTTCACGCGCGACGCCATCGTGGCCTTTCGCTCTCGCCGCTGGTCGCCGGCGAGCGGCGCGGCGTTCGCCGTCGGCAACCTCGAGTCGGTCGCGCAAGACGGTCAGCTCGAGGAGCTGTTCGGTCGCTTCCAGGCCCGTCCCGAGCCCGAGTCCTACGACGACGCGCCCGCGCTCACCCCTCGCGTGCTGGTCCGCGAGCGCGATTCCAACCAATCGCACCTGCGCCTCTCCTACCGCCCGTCGATCGACGTGAACCGGCCCCGCGAGCGGGCCGCGCTGGCCATCTACTCGACGCTGCTGGGCGGTTCGATGGGGTCGCGCCTGTTCGATGAGATACGCGAGCAGCGAGGCCTGGCGTACTCCGTCAGCGCCTTCCCCCATGCCTACGCCGATGTCGGCGTGCTGCAGCTGTCGGCCGGACTCGAGTCGGCGAAATGCGTCGAGGCCTACCGGCGGATGAGGGACATCGTCTCCGAGCTGCGCGACCAGGGGCCGACCGAGAGCGAGGTCGAGCGGGCCCGCGCCTTTGCCTCCGGTGCCCGGACGATCGCGTTCGAGAACAGCGGCGCCGTCGCCCGCTACGCGGCCCAGCAGACCGTCGTCTACGGCGAGGACGTCGACCCCGACAAGACCATCGCGCTGCTCGACGAGGTCACCTTCGACGAGGTCCGGACGGTCGCCGCCGGCATCACCGACGAGTACGCGGTCGCGTGCGTGGGACCACACACGGTGCAGGAGCTGGAGAGCGCCTGAGACACTGGCTGGCAGTCGGCCTGGTGTGCGCACTCGCGGTCGCTGTGATAACGCTCGCCGGATTCGGCTCGCTCAGCGCCACCAGCGATCACGACGCCCAGCTCGTGGCCGGCGTGCCCGTGGCCGAGCGCTCGCACAGCCCCAAGCCTCGCCCTCCCCGCCGGCCGCAGACGGTCGACGAGGTGCTGGGCGGCCGGCCGGCCCCGCACACGGTCGGTGAGCGGCAGCTGCGCCGGGCGCTGGACCAGGCGCTGCGGGAAGGCGGGCGCCAGAGCGGGGCCCTGGTCTACGACCTGGGCTCGCACGCCGTGCTGTTCGCGGTCCGTCCCAAGGTGGGACGACCTCCGGCATCGGTGGAGAAGCTGTACACGACCGTGGCCCTGATGCGGATCCTGGGCCCGGATGCCCGGCTGCACACCGAGGTGCTGGGGACCGGCAGGCTCAGGCACGGCGTCTGGCACGGCAATCTCTATCTGCGCGGCGGCGGTGATCCCACGTTCGGGGAAGCGAGCTTCATCCGCGCCTATGAGGACGGTCACGGCCCCACCGCGAGCCAGCTCGTGGCCCAGCTCGTGCGCAAGAAGATCAAGCGCGTGAGCGGTTGGGTGTACGGCGACGAATCCATGTTCGACCGCCGCCGCGGGGGGCTGATAACCCACTACGCCCCCGACACGCCGGACTTCGAGGGCCAGTTGAGCGCGCTCACCTACGACCACGGCTCCGCGCTGGCCCATCTGGGCCCGGCACAGTTCGCCGCCCGGGAGTTCGTGTACACGATGCGCGGGTCGGGCATCACCGCGCGCGCCTCCAAGCACACGGGCAAGGCACCGGCGCGGGCGCACCTGCTGGGGATCGTCAATTCGCCCCCGATGTCGGTCATGACCAGGCTCATGGACGTTCCCTCCGATGACCTGTTCGCCGAAATGTTCACCAAGCAGCTGGGAGCGCTGTTCGGCAAGGGGGGCACGATCTCGGCCGGAGCCCAGGTGATCCTATCCACGATCGCCAGCGCCTACGGGATTCACCCCAAGCTCCTCGACGGCTCGGGGCTGTCGCGCGATGACCGCTCCTCGCCGATCGAGATCGTCGACATGTTGCGCGAGCTCTGGCACACCACGGTGGGCCGCGAGCTGTCGGCCTCGCTGCCGGTCGTCGGCAAGCAGGGCACCGTACAGACGATCGGGCTCAAGACCGCGGCCGTGGGCAGGTGCATCGCCAAGACCGGGACGCTCGACAACGTCACCAACCTGGCCGGATATTGCCGCAGCCGGGGATATCACCCGATTGCCTTCGCGCTGTTCATCGACGGGCCGCCAAACTGGACCGCGCTCGCGCTCGAGAGCCGCATGATCGGAGCCATCGCGCGTTACTGACCGGGCTGGGGGCGCGCGGTTTGACGGGCGTACGGCCCCGGGCCACAATCGGACTGTGGAGGCCACCTCAGACCTCAACATGAGCGAGCTTCAGCGCTACCTGAGCCGGGCCAGCGACCGCTGGCCGCTGGAGACGGCGCTGCTGGGCGGCGCCCGGGTCGATGACGCCCGCGGAGCGCTGCCCCAGCGTGAGCGCGGTCCCGAGTTCGTGCTGGTGCTCGTCTCGCACGCGTTTGAGGGGATGCCGTGGCTGGAGCGCGTCTACCAGGCGACCTCGCTGTGGGACGCGCTGGAGATGGGCGCCCCGGCCACCGTTCACTGCTACACGGCCGACGAGTTCCAGCGCAAGCGCAGCACGATGCCGGCCGTGCGGAACGTGGTCGAGCGGGGGATGCTGCTGTTCGAGGACCAGGTCCTCAGCTGAAGCTCGAACCCCGGCGCCCTCGGCCGAAGTTCGAGGACCGGGGGCCTCAGCTGATCGCCACCATCCGCTCGATCGGAACCCGCGCGCGATCGGCGATCTCCGCGGGCACCTTGACCTCGTAGACGCCGTCGAGGAGCGAATCGCGCAGCTTGGGCAGCGTGATCATCTTCATGAACCGGCAATGAGCCGCTTCGTTGGCGGCCACGAACTCGACCCCGGGGGCGGCGTGGCGGAGCGGATGCAGCATCCCGGTTTCGGTGGCCACGATCGCCGTGCCGCCCGCACCAGCGGATCCGCGCTGGCGCGCGTAGGCCACCATGCCGCTGGTCGACAGCATCAGCACGCCCTCGGCCTCCACGTCCCCGGCGGCGACGTATTCCATCACGCTCGTCGAGCAGCCGCACTCGGGATGGATCAGGAAATCGGCGCCGGGGTGGGCCAGCCGCACGGCCGCGATGTCGTCCGGTTTGATGCCCGCGTGCACGTGGCACTCGCCGTCCCAGACGTGGAGCGCGCGCCCGAGCGTCTTCTCGACGTAGGCCCCCAGGAACATGTCCGGGCCGAACAGGATCTCGGTGTCCTGGCCGTGTTCGCGGAAGATGTGCTCCACCACCGCGACCGCGTTGGCCGACGTGCAGCAGTAGTCGGTCTCGGCCTTGACCTCGGCCGTCGTGTTGACGTACATGACCACGACCGCACCCGGATGGGCGGCCTTCCAGTCGCGCAGCTGCGCCGGCGTGATCGAGTCCGCCAGCGAGCAGCCGGCGTCGGGATCGGGGATCAGCACCCGCTTATCCGGGCACAGGACTGACGCCGTCTCGGCCATGAAGTGCACGCCGCAGAAGACGATCGTGTCGGCGTCGCTGGCCGCGGCACGCTGTGACAGGCCGAGCGAGTCGCCGACGTAGTCGGCCACGTCCTGGATCTCGGGCAGCTGGTAGTTGTGGGCCAGGATGACCGCGCCGCGCTCGGCGGTCAGCGCCCGCACCTCGTCCTGGAGGGCGGGGATGTTCTCGAGCATCAGCGGCGCGGCGGTGGCGCCCAGCATTGGAAGGTTCATTTCAGCGGCGTGAGGATCAGGGACAGGTCCAGCGCCGGGGCGCTATGTGTCAGCGCACCGACCGAAATGAAGTCTACGCCGGTGCCCGCCACCTGCCTCAGCGTCTGCAGCGTCACACCCCCGCTGGCTTCGAGCTGGGCCCGCCCGGCGACTCGCTGGACCGCCGCGCGCAGCTGAGCGGGGGTCATGTTGTCGAGCAGGATCATCGGCGCACCCGCCGCCAGCGCCTCGTCGACCTCGTCCAGCGTCCGGCACTCGACCTCCAGCGCCAGCCCGGGAGCTTGCTCGCGGGCGAGCCGGACCGCCGCCCCGACGCCGCCGGCGATCGTGGCGTGGTTTTCCTTGATCAGGATCGCGTCATAGAGCCCGGCGCGGTGGTTGGTCGCGCCGCCGGCGGCAACCGCCGCCTTCTCCAGCGCCCGCAGCCCGGGGGTCGTCTTGCGGGTGTCGAGGATCCGGGCGTCGGTCCCCTCGACCTCCGTCACGCAGCGAGCGGCCATGGTGGCCACACCGGACAGCCGCGCCAGGAAGTTCAGCGCTGTCCGCTCGGCGCTCAGCAGCGCCCGCGCCCGACCCTCGATCGCCATCACCTCGCCATGCTCGCGCCACCGTCCCTCATCCACCTGCCGCTGCACAGACACGCGCGGGTCCAGCTCCCTGAACGTCTGCTCGGCGGCGTCGAGCCCGAACACCACCCCCGGCGCCTTCTGGGTTATCAGCGCGCTCGCCCGGGCCGGCGCGGGCACCGTGGCGGCGGTGGTCACATCCCCGTCGCCCAGATCCTCGGCCAGCGCCCGGGCGACCGTTTCGGCAAGCGTGGGCACCGCAGTCATTGCGCGTTGAGCATAGAAATCAGACCAAATTCTTTGCATTTCCCTATGCCCGTGGATATGCTGCCGCCAGCGTTCGAAAGGGGACAGGATGAGACGCTGGACCGGGGTTTCTTTGGCTGCTGCGTGCGCGGCGGTATTGGTGTTTTCGGCGACCGCCACGGCGGCCACCAGGGTTGTCTACGCGGGATCGCCGAGCAAGCTGACGCACGGGATCGCCAGCAAGCTGATACCGAACGTCAGGAGCTTCGTCGGCAAGTACAACCCGGACATCAACAGCTTCTTCACCCAGCGGGTCACGATCAACGCGGGCGACACGGTGTCGTTTCGCGTGAACGGGTTTCATACGATCGACCTTCCGGGCAAGAGCAAGACGGACCTGCCGCTGATCCTGCCTCAGGGCACCACAGCGACCGGCAACGATGCTGCCGGGAACCCGTTCTGGTGGAGCGGAAAGCTGCCGAATGTCGGCATCAATCCAGCGCTGTTCGCGCGCAGCGGGCCCAAGACCTACAGCGGCACCCAGCGCATCGACTCGGGTCTCCCGGCCGGCAACGGGCCCCCCAAGCCGCTGAACGTCAAGTTCAACAAGCCGGGCGTCTACGAGTACTTCTGTGACGTGCATCCGGGCATGGTCGGCTTTGTCGTCGTCAAGCCCAAGGGCAAGCGGATCCCGTCGGCGAGGCAGGTCCATACCTCGCTCGTCAATCAGATCACCGGCGATGTCAAGACGGCCAGGAAGCTGGCCAAGGCCAAGCAGCCGGCCAACACCGTCGACCTCGGAGAGTCCGCCCGCGACGGCGTCGAGCTCTACACGATGTTCCCGAACACGCTGAAGGTCAGCGCGGGGACCACGGTCACGTTCACGATGTCCAGGCAATCGCGCGAGACGCACACCGCGACGTTCGGTCCGACCAGCGTCCTGAAGACCCTGTCCGACGGCTTCCAGGGCGCGACCTTCCCGGCCCAGGGCGTCTACCCGAGCGATCCGTCCTCGATCGTCGTCAGCCCGACCTCACACGGAGACGGGTTCGGCAATACCGGCGTGCTGGACAACGATGCCGGCACACCGCAGATCAAGCCATCGAACAGGATCGACTTCACGACGCCGGGCACGTACCACTACCAGTGCCTGATCCATCCGTTCATGCACGGGACGATCGTCGTCCAGTAGCGCGAACCGACATGCGCGACGACCGGCGGCGCCCTGCCTAAAGCGGTGCGTCGCCGGCGCCTGACACCAGCACCCTTACCGTCTGAAAGGTCGGATCGGCGGCGCCGTGCAGCCGCGCTCCGGCGGTCGTGAGCTCGCGCAGGTAGGAGACGACCTCGGTGGTCACGCGCTCGCCCGGCAGCAGGGCGGGCACGCCGGGCGGGTAGCCGGCGATCGCCTCCGCCGAGATTCGCCCGATCGCGTCGTCCACCGGTACGGCCTCGGCCACGCCCAGGAACGCATCCCGGATCGGGACCACCGTGTGGTGCTCCAGCGCCGACGGCGGGCGCGCGATCGCGCGCCCATCACCGCGTCTGGAGATGCGGCGAACGGTCTCGGCGAAATCGTGCGTGAACCGCTCCAGCGGCTCGACCGGCTGGCCCAGGCCGAGGACCAGAACCAGCGTGGCATGGGAGGCCAGCTCGACGTGGATGTCGTAGCTGGCCCGCAGTTCGGCGGCGATCTCATACCCCGTGCAACCCGTGCCGCGGACGTCGATCACGATCCGTAGCGGGTCCCAGCCGGCGATCCCGGGCCGCCCGACCATGTCCTGACCGACCACCGAGCATCCCGCGATCTCCTCGATCTCGATCCGGGCGCGCGCTGACGCGGCCAGGGTCCGGTCGAGCAGCGCCTCGCCGTGAGCGGCGAGCTGGCGGCGGGCGCTGTCCAGGGAGGCCAGCAGCAGCGAGTTGGGGCTCGTCGAGCGCACCAGCCGGACACAGCGAGCGACTTCGTCTGGGTCGACCAGGCCGCCGGCGGCGACATGCAGCATCGCCGACTGGGTCAGGCTGCCGACGATCTTGTGCGTCGAGGCCAGGACGGCGTCCGCGCCCAGCTGCAGCGGCGATTCGGGGAGCGCCGGATGAAAGCCAAAGTGAGATCCCCAAGCGCAGTCGACGACCAGCGCGACGCCCGCCGCGTGCGCAACCTCGGCGCAGCCGCCGACGTCGGCGGCCATCCCGTAGTAGGTCGGTGAGACGATGAAGGCGGCCCGCACCTCGGGCGAGCGCGCCAGCGCGGCGGCGAGCGCCTCGGGGGTGACCCCGTGGGCCATCCCGAGCTCCTCGTCGTATTCGGGCGCGACGAAGCTCGCGATGCCACCGCTGATGACCAGGCCGTCGACGACGCTGGCGTGGGAGTTGCGCTGGACGAGCACCTGGTCGGTGGGCTTGGCCAGGGCCAGGCACAGGGCGTGATTGCCCTGCGAGGCGCCGTTGGTGAGAAACCAGGTCCGGCCGGCCCCGTAGGCCGCCGCGGCCAGCTGTTCGGCGCGCTCGTAGGGGGTCGGCGACGGCCCCAGGTCGATCCCCTCGATGTCCTGGCAGATGTCGAGCGCCAGCGCGCGCTCGCCGATCGCGGTGCGCAGACCCGGGTCGGCCCCGGGGCCGCCCTTGTGGCCGGGGACGTGGAAGCGGACCGACCCCCGGAAGCCGTAGGAGACGATCGCCTCCAGATACGGCGCCGTGGGCAGCTCCCGCGTGGTCGGTGGGGCGCTCAGCCGCTGATCGCGGGCCACGCTCACCTGGCCGTCGTCGGTGGCCACGCTTACTTGGCTGCCTTCTCTAGGTACGCCCGTACGAACCCGTCGAGATCCCCGTCGAGGACCCGGTTGGTGTCGCCGATCTCATAGTCGGTGCGGTGGTCCTTGACCATCGTGTAGGGGTGGAGCACGTAGGAGCGGATCTGGGAGCCGAAGTTGACGTCCTGGGCCTGGCCCTTCTCCTTGGCGATCTCCTCGCGGCGCTTGCGCTCCTCGAGCTCGAGCAGCTTCGAGCGCAGCATCGCCATCGCCTCGGCCTTGTTGGACGACTGCGAGCGCTCGTTCTGGCACTGGACGACGATCCCGGTGGGCTTGTGGGTGATCCGAACGGCCGAGTCGGTCTTGTTGACGTGCTGGCCGCCGGCGCCGCTGGCGCGGTAGGTGTCGACCTGGAGGTCGTCATCGTCGATCTGCAGCTCGGCGGCCTCCTCGACGACCGGCGAGACCTCGACCCCGGCGAAGCTCGTGTGGCGGCGGTTGGCGGAGTCAAACGGAGACAGCCGCACCAGCCGGTGCACGCCCTTCTCCGAGCCGTACAGGCCGTACGCGTTCTCGCCCTTGACCCGGAACGTGGCCGACTTGATGCCCGCCTCTTCGCCGGGAGAGACCTCGAGCAGCTCGACGCCAAAGCCGCGCTTCTCGGCCCACCGCATCTCCATCCGCAACACCATCTCGGCCCAGTCCTGGGCATCGTTGCCCCCGGCGCCGGCGTTGACGGTCACCAGCGCATCGCCTCCGTCGTAGCGACCCGAGAACAGCCGCTCCTCCTCCAGCGCGGCCAGACGGTCCTGCACCGAGCCGATCTGGTCCTCGAGCTCGGCGGCCAGCTCAGGGTCCTCCTCGGCGAGCTCGGCCAGCGGCTCCAGATCCTCGACGTCGCGCTCGAGCTCTGCAAACACCCCGAGCTTGCGGCTCGTGCGGGCGTGCTCGGCGCTGACGCGGGCCGCGCGTTCCTGGTCATCCCAGAACCCTGGCGCCCCCATCTCGTGTTCGAGCTCCCCGGCTCGCTGCGACAGCCCGGCGGGGTCAAAGATAGTCCGCAAGCAGCTTGAGCTGCCCGCGGATCGCCACGAGGCGCTGGGGGAGCGGCTCTGAGGGGGCGGTGGCCATCGGCGCCTACCCTAGCAACCCCCCGGCACCGCCCCGTACCACCACGCCGCGGCTACTCCAGGTACGCGTAGGCCAGCAGGGTCAGGAACTCGACCAGCTCCTCAGACAGGCACACGCCCTCGAAGATCTCACGGGTTTCGGCGGGGCGTCCCTGGGTCCACGTCTGCTCACCGACTTCGCGGCGGATCTTCTCGGTCTCCTGGTCGAGAATCTGGCGCACCAGGTCGGGTGTGACCGTCCGGCCATCCTCGAGCCTGGCCTGGTGATGGACCCACTGCCAGATCTGAGAGCGTGATATCTCCGCGGTGGCCGTGTCCTCCATCAGCGAGTTGATGGCCGCCGCCCCCCGGCCCCCGAGCCAGAACGACACGTACTGAAAGCCGACGTTGACGTTGGTCCGCAGGCCGGCCTCGGTGATCTGTCCCGGCGTGGCCGGCAGATCGAGCAGCTCGGCAGCGCCCATATACACGTCGCGGCGCCGCTCGAGCTGGTTGGGGGCCCGATTGAGCCCATGCTCGAACACCTCGCGCGCCACCGGCACCAGATCGGGGTGCGCCACCCAGGTGCCGTCATAGCCCTGCCCCACCTCGCGCTCCTTGTCGGCCCGCACCGCGCGCAGCGCCGTCTCGTTGGCCTCCTCGTCCTTACGCGACGGGATCAGCGCCGCCATCCCGCCGATGGCGTGGGCACCGCGCCGATGGCAGGTGGCGGCCAACAGCTCGGTGTAGGCGCGCATGAAGGGCACCGTCATGGTCACGTCGCCGCGGTCGGGGAGCACCATCTCGGGTCGCTCCCGAAAGCACTTGATGGCGCTGAAGATGTAGTCCCAGCGGCCCGCGTTGAGCCCGGCCGAATGCTCGCGCAGCTCATAGAGGATCTCGTCCATCTCAAACGCGGCCGGCAGAGTCTCGATCAGCACCGTCGCCCGGATCGTCCCCGCCTCCATGCCAACCCCCTGCTCGGCGAACGAGAACACGTCGTTCCACAGCCGGGCCTCGAGATGCGACTCCATCTTGGGCAGGTAGAAGTAGGGGGCGGTGCCGCGCTCGAGCAGCCGCGCGCCGCAGTGAAAGAAGTACAGGCCGAAGTCAAACAGCGCCCCCGACACCGGCTCGCCCCCGATCAGCATGTGTCGCTCGGGCAGATGCCAGCCCCGAGGCCGGACCAGGAGCGTGGCCGGATGCTCGCCCAGCTCATAGTGGCGGCCATCGGATCCGTCGTAGGTGATCGTCCCCTCGATGGCGTCGCGCAGGTTGATGTGGCCCTGCACCATGTTGCGCCAGGTGGGTGAGTTGGCGTCCTCGAAGTCGGCCATGAACCCGTCGGCGCCAGAGTTGAGCGCGTTGATCACCATCTTGCGATCGGTCGGACCGGTGATCTCGACCCAGCGCTGCTCGAGGTCGCCGGGGGCCGGCGCGACCTTCCAGTCGCCCGTGCGCACCGACTCCGTCTCGCTCAGGAAGTCAAGCGACTCACCGGCAGCCAGGCGGGAGCGGCGCTGCTCGCGGGCCCGCAGGAGCTGCCGCCGGCGACCGCCGAACTCCCGCTGCAAAGCGGCCACGAATTCCAGCGCATCGGGAGTCAGGACCGGAGCAAAGACGGGATCGTCAGGCCCGTCCAGCTCGATCCGTGCGCTCGTTGCCATCAGCACAACCATCTTTTCCCGGCCGGCCGGGGACGAAACACCCGGTCGGCCAGGTCGGGCCGGGGGCGAAACCCCCGGCTGCTATGGTCGCGGCGCATGGCAAGCCTCAACGATCCCGCCGTCCGCGCCCTGATCGAGCCGGCCAATTACGCCGTGGTCTCGACGCTCAATGCCGACGGCAGCATCCACGACACCGTCACCTGGATCAGCCTCGAAGACGGCGAGCTGGCGGTGAACAGCGCCGCGGGGCGCACGTGGCCGACAAACCTGGACCGCGACCCCAAGATCACCGTGCTCGTCTACGACCCCCAGAACCCGTACGACTACGTCGAGATCCGCGGCACCGCGAGCGGCTCCCGCGACGACGCCGACGATCACATCAACCGCCTGGCCAAGCTCTACATCGGCCAGGACGAGTATCCGTTTCGCCAGCCCGGCGAGGTGCGGATCAAGTACGTGATCAAGCCGCAGCGCGTCCGCCACCAGAAGCAGCGCTGAGGCTCGGCGGCGCGCTCACACGCCCATCACGCCGACTCCGCGCTTGACCAGTGTCATGGCGCTAGGCGCCGTGGCACTTCTTGAACTTCTTGCCCGAGCCGCACCAGCACGGGTCGTTGCGGCCGATCTGCTCGCTCTGGTCGACGCGACGCTGCTCGACGACCGGCATCAGCGGCAGCTCCTGCTCCTCGGCGTAGCCCTCCCCGGCGCTGGCGGCGGCCATGGCCAGGGCGCTCGACCCGACGACGCTGCCCCCCGAGTAGCTGACCTGCCCGCCGCTCGTGGATGAGCTGCTGGCCGGGCTGGGGCGCATCGGCGGCTGCGGGGGTCCGCCGTTCTCCTCCTGGAGCGTCACCTCGACGTGGAAGATGAGCCGCGCGAAGTCGGCCCAGATGCTGTTCATCAGATCCCGGAAGAGATCGAAGGCCTCGTTCTTGTAGGCGACCAGCGGCTCGATCTGGGCAAACCCGCGCAGATGGATCCCCTGCTGCAGGTAATCCATGTCGTACAGGTGCTCCTGCCAGCGCTGGTCGATGATCTCCAGCAGCAGGATGCGCTCGAGCACCCGCATGAGCTCCTCGCCGAGCTCCTGCTCGCGGCGATCGTAATGGGCCAGCGCCTCCTCCTGCAGGCGCAGGATCAGATCCTCGCGGTCCATCCGCGCGTGGTCGGCCGCGGCCAGCTCGTCACTGGGGGTGAAGATCTCCTCGATGCGCCGCATCAGTCCCTCGAAGTCCCAATCCTCGACGAACTCGCCGACGGTGTACTCGTTGACCAGACGATCGATCAAGTTGGTGATCTCTTCGCGCGCCGCCGCCGACATGTCGCGTCCCTCGAGCACCTTGTCGCGATAGGTGTAGATCACGTCGCGCTGCTGGTTGAGCACGTCGTCGTACTCGAGCGTGTGCTTGCGCGACAAAAAGTGCTGCTCCTCGACCTTCTTCTGCGCCTTCTCGATCTGCTTGGACAGCATCCCGGCCTCGATCGGCTCCTCGTTGCCCTCCTCGTCGACGCTGCCCAGCCGGTCGAGGATCTTGTAGATCCGCTCGCCGGCGAACAGCCGCACGAGGTCGTCCTGGGCCGAGAGGAAGAAGCGCGATTCGCCTGGATCTCCCTGGCGGCCGGAGCGGCCCCGGAGCTGGTTGTCAATCCGGCGCGACTCGTGGCGCTCGGTCCCGAGGATGAACAGGCCGCCGGCCTCCAGCACCTGCTCGCGCAGCTCCTCGACGCGCTCTTTGACCGAGGGCAGCGCGCGCGCGTAGTGCTCCTCGTAATCCGGCATCCCCGGCGCCGCCCCGAGCTTGGACAGCTCCTGCCGGGTCAGGTGCTCCTCGTTGCCGCCGAGCTTGATGTCGACCCCGCGCCCGGCCATGTTGGTGGCGATCGTGACCGCGCCCGGAGCGCCGGCCTCGGCGATCGTCTCGCCCTCGCGCTCGGCGTGCTCGGGCTTGGCGTTCAGGACCGAGTGCTTGATCCCCTTCTTGTCCAGGCGCTGCGAGGAGAAGCTCGGAGACCTCGACCGAGATCGTCCCCACGAGCACCGGCTGGCCGGCTTGGTGGCGGGTCTCGATCTCCTTCAGCACCGCGGCCCACTTGCCGTCCTTGGTCTTGTAGACCTGGTCGTTGCGGTCGTGGCGGACCATCGGCTCGTTGGTGGGGATCTGGACCACGGGCAGCTCGTAGATCTTCATGAACTCGGTGGCCTCGGTCAGCGCCGTACCGGTCATGCCCGCGAGCTTGTCGTAGAGCCGGAAGTAGTTCTGCAGGGTGATCGTGGCCAGCGTCTGGTTCTCTTCCTTGACGCTCACGCCCTCCTTGGCCTCGACGGCCTGGTGCAGGCCCTCAGACCAGCGCCGTCCCTCGAGGATGCGTCCGGTGAACTCGTCGATGATCTTGACCTCGCCGTCGATCACCGCGTAGTCCTTGTCGCGGTGGTAAAGCGCCTGCGCCTTCAGCGCCTGCTGCAGGTGGTTGACGAGGTGGCCGTTCTCGGCCCGGTACAGGTGATCGATCCTCAAAAAGCGCTCGGCCTTGGCCACCCCCCGCTCGGTGATCGACACGGTCTTGTACTTCTCGTCGGCCTCGAAGTCGAAGTCGGCGACGAACTCCTTCTTCGTCCGCGGGTCCATGCCCAGCGGCGTCTCCCCCTTGACCATCTGCGGAGCCAGGCGCGCGAACTTGGCGTACAGGTCGGCGGCCTGCTCGGGGGCCCCGGAGATGATCAGCGGCGTCCGGGCCTCGTCGATCAGGATGTTGTCGACCTCGTCGACGATCGCGTACGTGTGATAGGGCGACTCGCCCTCCTCGGGCTTGGGCCGCCCCCCGTGCTGGACCTTCTCCTCCAGCGACTTGGCCATGTTGTCGCGCAGGTAGTCGAAGCCGAACTCGGAGTTCGTGCCGTAGGTGACGTCGGCGGCGTAGGCGGCGCGCTTCTCCTCGTAGGGCTGCATGTTCTGCAGCACCCCCACCGACACGCCCAGCATGTCGTAGACCGGCTTCATCCACATCGCGTCGCGCCGGGCCAGGTAATCGTTGACGGTCACCAGGTGCACTCCGCGCCCGCCCAATGAATTGAGCACGACGGCGAGCGTGGCCGTCAGGGTCTTGCCCTCGCCGGTTTTCATCTCGGCGATCGCGCCGTCGTGCAGGACCATGCCGCCGATCAGCTGGACGTCGAAGTGCCGCATCCCCAGCGAGCGCTTGCCGGCCTCGCGCACGAGCGCGAAGCACTCGTAGAGGAGATCGTCGAGCGGCTCACCGTTGCGCGCACGCTCGCGCAGCCCGTCGGCGGCTTCCCGCAGCTCGGCGTCGCTGTAGTGCTCGAGCTCGGGTTCGAAGGCGCCGATTCGCGAGACCCGCTGTTCGTAGGATTTGAACTTCTTGGCCTCGCCCATGCGAAGCGCTCGGTCCAGAAACGACATATGGCTAGGGTAGCGCGGGTACCCGCCCCGGCGACCGGGCGGCCAGACCCATTATCGCCATCAGGCCGCGGGCGAAACGTCCTCCCGCGGAGCGGCGGCACGCGCCTCCCGGCGGCGCCGGCGTTTGTCACGATGGCGCTTGACCTGCACCGACAGCTCGTCTGAGACCTTGTTGATCGAGTGGATCATCTCCGGCGAGCAGTTCCGGGCCCGTAGGGTCACGCCCTTGAGGTGCAGCGTCGCTTCCGCCACCTGCGAGTCGGCGATCGCGGGATTGCGCTCCTCGAACAGCTCGACCTCGAGCTCAGCCAACTCCGAGACCTGCCTCGAGACCTTCCGGAAGCGCTTGACGACGTGCTCTCTGGTGTCGTCTGAGACGGGCAGGTTTCGCCCCTTGACCTCGATCCGCATCGGCCAACCTCCTGGCTTTCAAGCGTTGATCTATGTCAACCCGAGCTTAATCGCGGCACCGGACTTTGTCGAGCGGTCAAAATGCTCAGGTTGCCGCCAAACGTCGCACCGAAGATCGCCTGGTCGCTGGAACCCAGCGTCCTGATCGGCGTAGCCGCGCTGGCCATCCTTTACCTGCTGGCCTGGCGTCGAGCCCGGGCCACGGAATCGCGGCACCGCCCCGGCCCCGGCCGGCTGGCTCTGTTCGCCGGTGGCCTGCTGGCCATCCTGGTGGCGCTCGTCTCGCCGCTGGACGGCCTCGGCGATCAGCTGCTGGTCATGCACATGATCCAGCACATCCTGCTGCTCGACATCGTCCCCATCCTGCTCATCCTCGGCCTCACCAAGGTGCTGTTGCGCCCGGTCACCCGGCGGCTGCACATGATCGAGCAGCGGGCCGGCTATCTCGCCCATCCGGCGTTCGCGGTGCTCCTGTACGCGGGCTTCATGTGGGGCTGGCACATCCCGGCCATGTACGACGCCGCGCTCCGAAACGGTGCCGTGCACGCCTTCGAGCACATCTGCTTCGCGGTCGCCGGAACCCTCTACTGGTGGCACATCCTGTCCCCGATCCGCAGCCGGATGCGCCTCGGCGGCCTCGGCCCGGTCGCCTACATGACCTCAACCAAGCTGCTCGTCGGCCTGCTCGGAATCGCGCTGGCCTTTGCCCCGGCGTCGTTCTACCCCTTCTATGAGCATCATCCGCACTACTGGGGCCTGTCGCCCAGCGAAGATCAGTCGATGGCCGGGCTCACCATGGCGCTCGAGCAGTCGATCGTGATGGGGATCGCGCTCGTGGTCGTGTTCGTCCAGATGCTCACCGAGTCAGAGCGCGAAGCGCAGCGCGAGGAGCGCTACGAGATCGTCTGACGCAGCCGCGCGGAGGCCCTGAGGCCTCCGCGCGATGCGCGTCGGTCAGGCGGTTATGAGCACTTGGCCGAGCCCGAGACGGTGTCGGTCTCGTTGGCGCCGGTGGTCGGCAGCGTGGCCGAGAACGTCGTTGCGTAGGGCCGCTTGCCCTTCTGGCAGCCCACGGCCGAAATGGCCGCCACGGTCTTCTTCTTGCCCTTGACCTTGACCTTGGTGGTCCGCTTGAACCACACCAGGTGCTCGGTCTCGAGCGACCCGGCGAGCGCGGTCGGGCTCTTGCCGAGCGGGAAGTCGATGTAGTCCGGGATCGGAACGTTGGTCACCGTGTACTTGCCCTGCACCTTGTAGGTGGCCGGGTACGGTCCGGTCGAGCCGGTGTGCAGCGCCCCGCCCAGGCAGATATGCGTGGGCGTATCGACGAAGAAGAACGTCAACTTGCCCTGGCCGCTGTTCCACACGTCGAGCTCGGGATCGCAGCTCGCCACCCCCGGAGCGTTGAGGGTGAAGTTGTTCGAGGGTCCGAGCGCGGCGGTGATGTAGCCGGCCGCCACCTTCGCCCCCTTCGGGCACACGTTGTCGTTCTTGGCGGCGGCGATCTTGCTCAGGCTGCAGCTCGGGAAGTCCTTGCCGTCGAACCGCAAGCCGTAGATCTTGGTCCTGATGTTCTGCAGGACGGCGGTCCGGTTGCCGTTGGTCCCGGACGCCTTGATGTCCAACGTGAAGCCGAGCGGCGCGGGCTTCTTGGCCGTCCCGGCTTTCTTTGAGCTGAACTTGATCGGTGCCGTGTAGGTGTTGATCGCGGCCGATGCCGTCGACGCCGCACCGAGCACGAGCAACGCCGTGCCAATGACTGCTAGTCGTCGCAAATGACTCCTCCTGACTGGGTTTGGGGTCGGTTCCGATTGCCGAGCCGCCGGCACGGTGTCCCCGCGGCCGGCTCATGGAAGTGGTTGAAGATGGGGGAAGCTTTGGATTTGACCGGTCGTCAGGCTGCCGAGTGGACTCTGGGCGGCGCATCGCGGACCGGCGGGATCAGACGTGAAGTAGTACTGCTGCAAAAGCTGCGCAATCGTTAACACCGTTCCGGCGACCGAAGTTGTGCTCTGCGACAGCGACGGCGCCAGCCCTGGCAGCGGATGGCTCGTGCACAGATAGCTGCCGAACACCTGCAGCCCCTTGAGCAGCCTGCCGTAGCCGCCCGGCGCCATGTAGGGATTGGCGCGGTTGGTCGACGGGCGCGTCTGATACGGCGTCAGCGCCTCGGGATTGATCGGGTTCGAGATCCGGACGTAATGGCGGTTGCCGCCGTAGGCCGAGCCCAGGGTGCCTTCGGTGGTGGCGGTGCTGTTGGCGAAAAAGGCCGCGATCTCCCGCCGGTAGTCGTTGATGTAGTTGACCACGGGCACCACACCGCCCAGGTAAGGCCCCAGGCGGGCGAAGAACGGCACGCTGTCGTTCAGGAACCGCTCGAGCGCCGGGAAGCCCGCCTTCGAGGCCTGCGTCAGCGGGGCGATGTCGACCAGCAGATCGCGCAGTTCGGGGGCCAGCACGACGGTTTTCTCGAGCACCGGGTTCAGCTGGACGGCTGCGGGCCGCAGCTCGTCGACTAACGGCTTGGTGGTGCGGGCAAAGCGCGTCAGCGTGTCGATCGTGGATCGCGTCTCGGTGAGGAATGCCGGAAACGCCTTGATCGTCGCCGCCAGGGCCACGTCGCGTGCCGTGGTGGCGGCGAACACGGCGTTGTTGTTGCGGATGAACCCCTGCAGCTGCGACGGTGAGCGACTCAGGGCCGAGAACACCTGGCCGCCGTCGTGCAGCAGCGTCGTGGTCGCCGCTCCCTGGCGGCGCAGGACGGTCAGGACCCGCTCGACGTTGGTCGCGAACGGGTACAGGTCGGCCAGCGCGGCGTTGAACTGCTCACCGCGGTTGGTAAGGGCGATCCCTCCCTGCTGCATCCAGGTCTCAAACGCCCGTCGCGTTTGCGGGTCAAAGGTCGAGAAGATCTGATCCAGCTGCACGGTCGGCGATACCTGGGCCCGCGGCAGCGTGCCGTTATCGGGCAGCTTGGGACCGTTTGGGTTCCCGGGTGAGAGCTCGACGAACGTCTCCCCCAGCAGCGTCTTCTGGCGCAGAATCGCCCGCGTGTCGGCCGGGCGCGGCGCGAACTGCTTGTCAATCTGGATCACGGCCCGCGACAGGCCGGTTCTGTGGTCGAGTCCGACGCTGACCACCTGACCTACCGTGACCCCAGATATCTCCACCTGCGCGTTCGAGCCCAACTCCACGGCCTGATCGAACTCGACGTTGAACCGGTAGCCCTCGGGCGCCAGCGGGAGCGAGCCGCCGAACGAGAGCCACAAGAACAGCAGCAGCCCGATGCACGAGGCGGTGAACGCCGCCATCGTCAGAATCGCGGTGGTGCTTGGCCTCTTCTTGCTCATCGGGGCACTAGCTGGGGCAGGAGAATTGGTTGGTGTCGGGTATCGGGGTGGCCCCTGGCACCTGCGCGATCGGGGGCGGGTTGAGCAGGTCGAGAATCACGCCCAGGGGGATGCTGGTGGGCTCCAGCGAGGCCTCGAAGAAGTTGAGCTCGGCGCAGGTGCCCATGAAGATGCCCTGGAGCACGGAACCGTTGGCGTCCTGGGCATCGACCAGGCTGTTGGCGATGTGAGACAGCCACGAGCCCCAGAACAGGTAGCCCTGCTCGCTGCCCTTGGGCTGGTAGGCGAGCGTGTTGAACAGGTCGTTGAGCACGCCGATCGAGCGCGACAGCGGCGGGATCGTGCGCGACAACGCGGCCGAGGCCGGGGCCAGGGTCCGAGCCAGCGGTTGCACGGCGACCGAGAACGGCCGCAGCTGGTGCTCGATCACCGGCGTGGTGTCGCGGAACAGGGGCCGGGAGGCCCGCAGGGCCGGCCCCAGGTTGTGGGCGAACGGCTCAAGACGGTGCAGCGCGGTCGTGCTCGCCTGCGAGAACGTCTTGACCTTGCCCACCGTTTGCGTGGTCTGCCGCAACGTACCTGGAAACAGCGACAGGGTCGACTCGAGCGCCGCGTCGTTGGCCGAGATCGCCGAGAAGTTCGTATCCGAGGAGGAGACCAGCGAGGCCAGCTGAGTGTCGACGTCGCCGAGCGAGTTCGCGACCAGGTTGAGGTTGTGGATCGATCGGCGCAGGTTGCTCTGGCGGTCGGCGATCAGATGGGTGAGGGTGAGGGTGTCGCGGTCGAGCGGCTCAAAGCGCTTGAAGGTCCCCCGGAGGTCCGCGACCGCGTCCGGGCTCGGGGCGGCCTGGGTCGACGCGTGGTCGCGAAAGGCCTGGGCGCCGCCTTGCAGCAACAGGATCAGGTAGTTGCGCGTGTCGGCGTCCAGCGAGGACAGGATCTGCGACACGTCAACGTCCGGGTTGGTCTGGGCCGCGCTCAGGCTGCCGTCGTTGGGGACCGCCCCGGCGCTCTTGGTGCCGGGATCGAGGGCCAGGTACATGTCCTTGAGCGGGGTCCGAGGCCGCAGGAGGACGGTGGCGTTGCGGTAGATGGGCGCGTACTTCTTGTAGATGTGCATGGTCACGACGGCCTGGCCGTTGTGGAGCGAAACCCCACCGACCTGACCCACCTGGACCCCGGCGATGGTTACCGCCTGACCCTGCCCGGCGGTGACCGCGGCCGCGGTGGCGAACGGCGCCTTGACCGTGTAGTAGCTCTGGCCGAACACGAACGCCGGCTGGTGCTTGAGGATGTAGCCGCTGACGGCGATCGCTCCCACGACCAGCGCCGCGATCGCGGCGAAGTCGACCCGGTGGGTGAGGATCGCGCGCTTCACGGCCCCGCTCCGGTTCTCACCGCGTTGAGGTTCGGCTCCGGATTCTTGAAGCAGGCAACGTCGCGGCGGATCGGGGGCGCCTGGCCCGGGAAGGCGGGCCGCGTGCCCAAGGGCGCCAGGACCGCGTTGCCGAACAGCGGCCCGGCCGAGCCCAGCGACGCGGTGGCCACCCGATCGTCCCCGCCCCCGGCGACCGCGCGCACATAGCGCCCGTTGCCGTCGAAGTTCTGCCCGATCCCGGCCAGACCGACCGCCGACTGGAACAGCTCCTGGTAGACCTTCAGCCCGGTGGTCAGCGGCGGGTCCTGGATCTGCTGGTTTCCGGTCGGGATCACGTTGTGGACAAAGCAGCGGGCGAGCTCACTGGAGCCGCTCAGTAGCGCCTTGCTCGCGGTCAGGGTCAAGGACGTCTGCTGCACGGCGGGGGTCAGCGAGGCCAGCAGGCCACGCAGCTCCCCGGGAGAGAACAGCGCCGTCGACTGGGCGATCCAGGGAAAGCCGGCCTCGATCGTGGGGTTGAGCTGCTTGACGCTGGGCAGCAGAGCGCGGGCGAACGCCCGCGTGGGGGCAAACGACGCCTGGATCGGGCCGAGCGCGCTGTCGGTGGCGCGCAGCAACGGCGGCAGCAGGGAGATCGTCTCGCTCAGATCCTGCTGGCGGGCCGCCAGAGCTCGCATGGTGGCATTGAAAGAGACGACCAGGTGGGCAAGATGGGCCTGGGAGGCGCTCAGCCCCCGGAAGGTGTGGGCGCTGCCCCTGACCACGCCTGACAGGTCATGCGGCTGCTGGCCGAGCAGCGCCTGGTTGACGATCGACGAGGCCTGGAAGGCCTTGGCGGCGTAGTTAAGCGATTCGTTGAGTGACTGGCCCGCGGTCAGCCCGCGCTGCGTCGGATCCTGCGAGGCATCCTGCGCCGCCGTGGGGGGCCCGTTGAGCGCCGCGCCGAACCCCCGCAGCAGCGTCTGAAGATTCGTCCGGGTGTTGGAGTTCAGCGCCGACAGCACCCGATCGAGCTGCACCGGCCCGCTGGTGTTGGGAGCGGGCAGCGTGGCGCCGCTGGACAGCGTGGGTGCGCTCGGGGTGCCCGGCTGCAGATCGACGTAGTAGCTGCCCTCGAGAAACAGGCGCGGCCGGATGTTGACGGTGGCGTCGGCGTGGATCGGCAGTCCGTTGGAGTTGATCGTCATCGTCACCACCGCCGCCCGCGAGGAGCCGTGGACGCTGTTGATGGCCGTCACCTGACCGACGTTGACCCCGGCGATTCGCACCGGAGAGGACAGGTGCAGCTCCGTCTGGCTGGTGAAGGCCGCCTTGAGGACGTAGGGAGAGGCGCTGAAGGGAATCGAACCGCCGAATACGAGGTAGCACGCGGCCCCGATCACCACCGCGGCCATCAGCCCTGCGGCCAGGTTCGAAACGCGAGGGCGGTGGCGCCTCATCCGCCGCTCCGTTTCGTTTTCTCGGTGGCCAGTCGGAGCTTCCCGGCCGGGTTGCCGATCACCGCGTGGCTGGCCACGTAGGGCTCGTTGCCGGCGGCGCACGCGGCCGGCTGGCCGGGCGAGTCGGTGTAGGGGTAGGGGTTGACGTGCAGGGGTCCCGAGGCCGAGCCGGCCGGGCCCGTGTACACCTTGCTGGACGGCTCAGACTCGGCCCCGGGGATGTCGTCGATGGCGATCTGCACAAAGCGCAGCAGGCCGCCCTGGTGGACGCGCTCGGACAGCAGGCTCGAGATGTTGCGCAAAAACAGGGTCACGTAGTTGCACGAGGCCTGGACCGGGGTCAGGAAGGCCAGCGGCGAGCGCAGGCTCGAGGCCGTCAGCGTCAGGCGGTCGAGGCCCTGCTGGACGGACGGGTTGGCGCTGTAGCGGCCGAGTGTTTTGGACAGCGCCACCGTCCGCCGGTCGAGTCCTGCGGTCGCGGGCAGGTTGCGCGTGCCGGCCGCAAACGCCGACGCCAGCACCGGGGCGCTCTGGCTCAGCGTCGCCGCGCCGGGCCGGAACTCGTGCAGGAGCTTGGCGGTGTCGAGCAGGAACGGGCGGATCACCGGGCTGCCCGCGATCGTGGCCTCGAACATCGGCGGCGTGCGCGAGATCGTCTGCTGCAGGGAGGGAACGGCGACGCTGGCCAGCGCGTGAAACGTGCTCGCCAGATTGCCGAACAGAGCCGCCTGCGTCTGAGCCACGGGAACCAGGGCCGCGCTGTAGCGCTCGAGACCGTGGAAGAAGCCGCCGAGGTCGGTGCGGCTGGCCGCGAGGTTGCGCGCCACCGGGCCCAGATCGGTCAGCAGCGGGACAAACGCCCCGATCGCGCTGTTGAGGTCGGGGCCGCGCCCCGCCAGCGCCGCGCCGAAGCCGAGCGTCGACTTCGCCACCCCGGCGCGGGTCGGTGGGGTGAACATCGACAGCACCCGGTCGAAGTCGACCTCGCTTCCCGACTGGCTCATCGGCACCGTGGCTCCGTTGACAAACCCTCGCGTCGCGGTGCCGGGGGTGATCTGTAGGTATTTGAGCCCGATCGCCCCCTTGAGGCGGATCGTGAACCTGGAGTTGACGGGCAGAGGTTTGACGCTCTGATACAGCTTCAGGTTCAGATCGGCGATCGCGCGGCCATCGGGAAGACGGGTGGGTGTGACGCTGTCGACGACACCGACCAACGCCCCGCCGATCCTGACGTCGGTGCCGTGGGTCAGCTCGCTGGCGTTGGCCACCTGGACGTGCAGGTTGTAACGGGGGACGAAGGGAAGGCCGTTGGTGGCGTTGTAGGCGAGCGTGACGGCGACGATCGTCACCAGCACGGTCAGGGCGCCGATCAGGATCGGGCTGCTGGTGATGCCCCCGTTGCGCGGGCGGCGCCTCATCGGCGACCCCCGATCAGATAGCCCAGGAGGCCCTTGAGATCGGCGGCGCGCCGCGCCGGCTGCGCAGGCCGCCTCACGGCCTGACTTATGATCGCGCCGCTGACGCCGCTGACGCCGCTGACGCCGCTGGCGCCCCTGGCGCCGGCCCCGGTGGCCGCCGAGGCGCGCGCCGTGGCCGCCGAGGCCAACGCGCTGAACTTGGCCGAGCAGCCCGGGACCGCCGTGGTGGCGTAGTTGGTGCAGCTCGACACCAGCGGCTCGTCGCGCACGTAATGGCCCAGGCGGTTGAAGCCGTTGCCGGCCACGGCGCCGCTGAACAGCACGTTCATGAGCTGCTCGATCCCGCCGCTGTTGTTGAGGCTCGCGGTCAGCCGGTCGAGCAGCTTGGCCGCCGGCTGACCCTGGGTTCCGAGCTTCTTGAGTCGCTGTGCGAGCGGCAGCGAGGCCACCAGCGACGGCTGGGACTGCTGGGAGGCGTTGCCGAGCTCGATCAGAGCCGTCCGGGCCTTGGCGGCAAACGGCGTCAGGTTGGCGAACTGCCGCCCCAGCGCCGAGGCGCTGCGCCCGAGCTCGTTCATCAACGGGGTGCCCTGGTCGGCGAGCACGCTTAGGTCGGCCATCAGCGGCCGCAGCTGGCGCAGGTAGGACGGAAACAGCTTGAAGGTGCGGGAGATGTCGGCCGCCCGCTGAGCGCTGGCCACCGAGGTCGTGTTGGCCTGGATGACGAAGTTCGAGATCTGGCGGCGCTCGCGGGCCAGAGGCGTCAGCACCGTGTTGGAGTCGGTGGCCAGCTGCGCCAGCTGGCGGTTCTGGCGAGCCAGGATCTGGATCACCTTGTCGGTCTCGCCCAGCGACGGGTTGGCGCGGTGGATGACCGCGTTGAGATCCGACCCGCGCGCCGCCAGGCCGGTGCCGAACTCGTTGATGATCACGGCCAGCGATTGGCGCACCGGCTCCTGGGAGATGTCCTGGACGATGTCGGTGTCGATCGGCGAGCTGGTGTGGGCGACGGGCAGGTAGTGGCTGCCGGTGCCCGGCCCCTTGGTGATCCTGGGCAGCGGCGCTGCGCTCGAGGTCCCCGGGTCGCAGTCGACGTACTCCTCGCCGATCAGCGACTGGGGCCGGATCGCGCAGTGCGCGTTGGCACGAAAGGGCACGAAATCGGGGTTGGCGATCGAGATCGTGACCGCGGCGCGATTGTTCCGGGTGACGCCCAGCGACTGGATGCTGCCGACGTTGGCGCCGGCGATTCGGACATCCTCTCCCTGGACCGCAAACGACGCATCGTCGAAGATGGCCCGCACCAGGTACGTTTTGCGCGTGGTGCTGGAAAAGCCGGTGGCGACCACGAAGGCGACGCCGAGCGCGATCAGCACCGCGGTGATGTTCGCGATCCGCCTCATGGTCCCGGGGGCACCGAGCTGGTCGAGCAGCCGGGAACGGCCTCGGGAGCCGATCCGTCCGGGCTCGGCTGCAGAGCGCTGCCCGGGCAGCGGTTGAGAACCGCCCGCAGTCCCTGATAGCGCAGCGACGGGAACTGCATGGTGAGCTGGTTGGCGCCGTTGAGGGTGAACGGGTACAGCACCGGCTGGGTGCGCACGTAGTGGCCGTTGGCGTCGTAGTAGGCGCCGGCCTGGCCCAGGTTCGTCAGCGCCCCGACGACGTCGGGGGTGTACTCGCGCAGGTAGTCGAGCTGCGGCTGGGAGTCGTTGAGCTCCTGGATCAGGTGCGGGAAGGCCGCCCCCGCGATCCGCGCCAGCGATGGGGTCTCGAGCGCCAGCTGCGTGAGATCGCCGGTGCCCGCCGGATTGTGGATCAGAGCCACGAGCTGGCCGATCGTCGGAATCGACACGTCGACGAGCGTGTGGAGCTTGGTCAAAAACTGCGGCAAGTGGCGGACCGCCGGCTTGGATGCCGCGACCAGCGGATTGAGGTCGTCAAGCGTCGTCTGCAGGCCCCGGAACGTCCTGGTGGCTCTGGTCAGAGTGCCCGGCAGCAGCGTCAACGCTTCCTCGAGCGCCTTGCTCTGGCGGGCGATCGCCCCCGTCGCCGTGCTCGTGTTGGAGATCAGCTGGGTGAGCTCCTGGCTTTTTGAGGCCAGCGCCTGCATGGCCTTGGCGCCGTTTACGATCAGCCCGTCGAACGTCGGCTCGTCGCGCGTCAGCTCGGCGGTGACCTGGCTGGTGCTCTGAAGCCCTGGTGCCAGGTACTCGAGCGCCCGGTTGGCCAGCGCGCCCTTGTTCTTCAAGGAGGCGGCCTCGCCGCGGATCACGTTGCGCAGCCCGATGCGCGTGAGCGGGTTCAGCGCATCGAACACCTCGTCCAGATTCACCATCGAGTAGGTGTGGTTGGCGCCGATCACGCCGCCGTCCTGGATCGGGGGCGCGCTGCTCGGGCCGGGCTCGAGCTCGACGTACTTGCTGGCGATCCCCGACAGCGAGTCCTCGTAGATCCGGGCCACCGTTCCCTGGTGCAGCGGGGAGACGCCCGAGTTCAGCGACATCTTTACGTCCGCGGCGCCGGCGGGGGTCAGCCCGATCGAGCTGACCGTGCCCACCTTCGACGGGCCCATCATCACCAGGTCTCCGGTCACCAGCCCGCTGGCGTCTTGGAAGTCGGCGTGCAGCGAGTAGCTGGGGCTGTTGCCCAGCACGATCAGAGCCACCACGACGACCGCCGCGAACAGCGACAGCGTGGCCAGGCCGCGTGTAGCCAGACTGATGCCGTCCGAGCTCGCGCGGCGGGCTACTCTGGGCCCTCGTCCCTGGCTTGCCTTCGTGGTGCCCGTCGCTTCCTCCTCTAATTCCGCGCCATCCCTGCCGACGCGGGGCATGATCCTGTCAGAGCGCGACTCGGCGCGCCAATGGGAACCGTTCGGAGGACGGGCGCTGCGGGGCGCTAACGCGCCGCCCGGCGACGACTCGAGCCGGCCACCATCAGTGCCGCGCCGATGGCGCCGCCCTGGTCGCCAAGCCCCGCGACCCTGACCGCCGGCGGTCGATCGTCGTTGAACAGATGCGGCTGCATGGCGGTCGAGATCCGCTCGGCCATGGGCGCCCCGAAGCGGACGCCGAGGCCGCCGCCGATGATCACCGCTTCGACGTCGAGCAGGTTGACCGCCGAGGCGATTCCTGCCCCGAGCGCGGCCACGGCACGCTCGATCAGCTCGGTGGCGAGCTTGTCGTCCTGCTTGACTGCGCGCTCC
The DNA here is from genome assembly GCA_963757015.1 of uncultured Solirubrobacterales bacterium. Lineage (GTDB taxonomy): Bacteria > Actinomycetota > Thermoleophilia > Solirubrobacterales > Solirubrobacteraceae > Palsa-465. The sequence goes on along the minus strand of CAVWQA010000004.1, from coordinate 388,631 downwards.
CAGATCGCGCTCGTCATCCGCGTTCGCCCGCGCTCCTTCATCAGCTCGAGCAGGTGAGACTTGGCGCCCTTTTTGATCTTGCGTCGCGCCCGCGCCTCCATTGCCGCCCGACCGGCATAGGCTTCCATGCACCCCCGCCGTCCGCAGGGGCAAGGGGCGCCGTTTCGTCTTACCACCATGTGCCCGATCTCTCCCGCCCCGCCGCGGCCCAGCCACGGCTTGCCTTCGAGGATCAGGCCCCCGCCGACCCCGGTCCCCCAGAACACGCCCAGCACAGACCGATAGGGCTTGCCGGCGCCGAGCTGGAACTCGGCCTGGGTGGCCACCTGGACGTCGTTACCCACCACCACCGCCGTGCCCAGCGTCTCGCTCAACGTCTTGCCCAGCTCGAACGGGGCCAACCAGTTGGGAAGATTGCGGGCGTTGGCCACGACGCCGGTGCCCTCGTCGACGTCGCCCGGCGAGCCCACCCCGACGCCCTGCAGGGAGGCCGACTCGACCCCGGCCTGCTTGGCCGCGCCTCGCACGGCTGCCGCCATCTGCTCGGCCACGTCGGCCGGTCCACCCGTGGTGGGCGTCGGCTGACGCGACTGCCCGAGCACCTTGTGCCGGCCGTCGATCACGAGGGCCTCGATCTTGGTCCCGCCGAGATCGATCCCGCCACGAAGCTTTCTGGCCGCGCGCGCGCCCTCCATGATCACGCGAGCCTACCTCAGCGCCGGTGACCGCGGAGGCGCGACTGGGCGGGTGGGGATTATGTCCACGATTCCCGGTAGTGCTCCTGCTCTGCGGTGGGCTCGTCGATCGCCACTCCGAGCGCCTCGAGCTTCAGCCTCCCGACCTCCCGGTCGATGGCGGCGGCCACGGGGTGGACGCCCGGCTCGAGCTCGCCGCGGCGCCGGACCAGCTCCTCGACGGCGAGCGCCTGAAGCGCGAACGAGACGTCCATCACGGCCGCCGGATGGCCCTCGGCCGCCGCCAGGTTCACGACCCGGCCGCGCGCCAGCAGGTTCAGCCGCCGCCCGTCGGCGAGCACGTACTCCTCGACCAGCCGCTTGACCTCGCGCACGCCACCGATGGCCAGCTCGCGCAACTCCTCGAGGTCGAGCTCGACGTCGAAGTGCCCGGCGTTGGCCAGCAGCGCCCCATCCTTCATCCGCTCGAAGTGCTCTCCGCGCAGCACCCGGCGCGATCCGGTCACGGTGATGAACACGTCCCCGCGCTCGGCCGCCTGGAGCGAGGGCATCACCTCGTAGCCTGCCATTCGGGCCTCCAAGGCCCGCAGGGGATCGACCTCGCACACGATCACGGCCGCGCCGGCCCCGCGGGCCCGCTCGGCCACCCCCTGGCCCGCCCACCCGTAACCGACCACGACCACCGTATTCCCCGCCAGCAGCACGCCCGAGGCGCGTACCACCCCGTCGAGCGCGGACTGCCCGGTCCCGTGGCGATCGTTCAGCGCCCGCTCGGTCCGGGCCTCGTTGACGGCCAGTACCGGACAGCGGAGCTTGCCCTCCTCCTCCAGCCGCCGGAGCCGGACCAGGCCGGTGGTCGTCTCCTCGGTCCCACCGACCAGCCCGTCGACGAGCTTGCCGCCCTTGGCGTGAGCGGTCACCAGCAGATCGGCGCCGTCGTCGAGCGTGATCTGAGGATGCCCCTCGAGCAGCGCGACCACGTGCTGGACGTAGGTATCGAGGTCCTCGCCGCGCAGGGCTCGAACCTCGACGCCGTCGTCGAGCACGAGCGCGGCCGCCACATCGTCCTGGGTCGAGAGCGGGTTGGCCGAGCACAGCCCGACCGTGGCTCCGCCGGCCTTGAGCGCTCGCACCAGATTCGCGGTTTCGGCCGTCACGTGCAGGCAGGCCGCGATCCGGATGCCGTCCAGCGGCTGCTCGGCGGCAAAGCGCTCTGAGATCCTGGCCAGCACCGGCATCTGGCCCGCGGCCCAGCCGATCCGCGCCTCGCCGTCGCCGGCGAGCGCGAGGTCGGCTACATCATGGGGGGCGACCGACGCTCGCGCCACCGCAGCTCCAGTTCAGCCCATCCCGCCGGTCCAGGGCCTTGGAACGCTTTGCACGTATATCGTGCAGAGCGTTCTAAGGGATTGCTCGGGCGCCATCGCAAGCGGTCTAGTACCGATAGTGATCTGACTTATAGGGGCCGTCGACCGGCACCCCGAGATACGCCGCCTGCGTGGGGGTCAACTCGGTCAGCCGCGCCCCCAGCGCGTCGAGATGCAGCCGCGCGACCTTCTCGTCGAGGTGCTTGGGGAGCGTGTAGACGCGCTTTTCGTAGCTGTCGGCGCTGCCGAACAGCTCGATCTGGGCGATCACCTGATTGGTGAACGAATTGCTCATGACAAAGCTCGGGTGGCCGGTGGCGTTGCCGAGGTTCAACAGCCGGCCCTCGGAGAGGACGATGATCGCCCGCCCGTCGGGGAACCGCCACTCGTCGACCTGGGGCTTGATGTTGATCCTCTCGATCCCCTCGATGGCGGCCAGCCCGGCAATGTCGATCTCGTTGTCGAAGTGGCCGATGTTGCCGACGATCGCCTGATGCTTCATCTGCGCCATGTCCGCGGCGGTGATCACGTCCCGGTTGCCGGTCGCGGTGATGAAGATGTCAGCGGTGCCGACGACGTCCTCCAACCGCGCCACCTGATAGCCGTCCATGGCCGCCTGGAGCGCGCAGATCGGGTCAATTTCTGTAATCACCACGCGTCCCCCCTGCCCGCGCAGCGACTCCGCGCACCCCTTGCCCACGTCCCCGTACCCGCACACGACCGCGACCTTGCCGCCGATCAACACGTCGGTGGCGCGGTTGATGCCGTCGATCAGCGAGTGCCGGCAGCCATACTTGTTGTCGAACTTGGACTTCGTGACCGCGTCGTTGACGTTGATCGCCGCGAACAGCAGCTTGCCCTCCTGCGCGAACTGATACAGCCGGTGAACCCCGGTCGTGGTCTCCTCGCTCACCCCCTTGATCTGAGCCGCCATCCGCGTGAACCGCTGGGGATCCTGTCGCAGCGAACGCCCCAGCAGCGACAGCACGACCCTGAGCTCCTCGGACTCGGCGCTGCCCGGATCGGGGACCGCGCCGGCGTTCTCGTACTCGACGCCCTTGTGCACGAGCAGGGTCGCGTCACCGCCGTCGTCGAGGATCATGTTCGGGCCATCTGCCTCCGGCCAGGTCAGGGCCTGCTCGGTGCACCACCAGTACTCCTCCAGCGTCTCGCCCTTCCACGCGAACACCGGCACCCCCCGGGGGTCCTCGGGCGTCCCCTCAGGGCCCACCACCACGGCCGCCGCAGCGTGATCCTGGGTCGAGAAGATGTTGCAGCTGGCCCAGCGCACGTCGGCCCCCAGCGCCACCAGGGTCTCGATCAAGACCGCGGTCTGGACCGTCATATGCAGCGACCCGGTGATCCGCGCGCCCTCCAGCGGCTGGTGCTCGGCGAACTCGCGCCGGGTGGCCATCAGACCGGGCATCTCGTGCTCGGCGAGCCGGATCTCCTTGCGCCCGAAGGCCGCCAACCCCAGGTCGGCGACCTTGAAGTCTGTCTGCGGAACGGTCGTCGTGGTCATGCTTTCTCCAGGTTCGCGTTGTCTTGGTTGTCCGGGTGCGGATGCACGGCCTGTGGCCGTGCTCACGCCACCGCGGCCAGCAGCTTCTCGTGCTTGTCCTGCTCGAAGCGCAGCCAGTCTTCGGCGTCGACGTCATCGGGACGCCGGGCCTCGGAGGCCAGCCAGCCGGCGACCGCGGCGCGGAGCTCGGGGTCACTCTCCAGGCGAGCCGCGAAGGCCACGTCGGAGAGGCCGACGGCAAAGCGCGACAGCAACTCCTTGAGCGTCCGCAGGCGCTGCAGCTCGGCGGCGCCGTAGAGGCGATAGCCCGACGTCGACCGCGCCGGAGCCACCAGTCCAGCCTGCTCGACGTAGCGCAGCATCCGCGGCGACCAGCCAGTCGTTGTTGCCGCCTCGTTGATCGTCAGCATCTCCATCCGAAGCCAAACCCTACCACGATCGTGTCAAGGTTTGGGGGAGACGATCAGGTCTCGGCCAGCGCTTGCTTGAGACGCTCCAGGGAGTCGATCGAGGCCGGATCGAGGCCCCGCAGCGCGGCCAGGTACAGCGACACCAGATCGCCCAGCAGCACCAGCGAGACGAGTCGCTCGATCCGGGTCTCCCCCACGGTCTGCACCCGTTCGGCGAGCACCGCCTGACCCTCGATCAGGTCACGCGTCAAGCCGATCCGGGTCCGCACACGAGGGTGCAGATCGGAGTCGTCGAGCAGCACCGCGCTGAACCGGCCCAGCTCCGCTGCACCCTCCCAGCCGACGATCTCGTTGTGATCGAACTCGGGCAGCTCTGAGGCAAAGCAGGGCATTTTCGCGTTCTCGTTGATCTGCGTCTTCCAGCGATAGGCGATCGGCGCGGTGAGACCGGCACCGACGATCTGCGGAATCGTCCCCAGCAGCGCACGCGCCAGCCGCTTGGCGAGCGAGTCCTCCGGCGCGTCGGGACCCCAGTCTGCGACCAACTGCTTGGCATGGGCGGCGGCCACATCGATCTCGGTGTGCAAGCGCTCGGCCACCCCGGCCAGCGCGGCGACCTCGAGGGCGACCACGAGCATGTAGCCCACCGTGGCCCGGGGCTGATAGCCGCCCGGCAGCGGCACCACCGGTACCCCGTCCGCGCGAGCCGCCTGCGCCAGCTGGCCGCCGGTCGTGCACACGATCCGGCGCGCCCCGAGCGCCCCCCCGGCCTCGTAGGCGGCCAGCGTCTCCTCGGTGGTGCCCGAGTAGCTGCAGCACAGGATCGTCGTATCGGGCGTCGTGCAGGTCGGCAGGGCGTAGCCGCGTGCCGAGGTGATCCGTCGCGAAGCGCGGTCGCCCAGGGCCGCGAGCGCCAGCTGGCCCCCGATGCTCGAGCCGCCCATGCCCGCGATCACCAGCCCCCCGGGCGAATCCTGGGCCGTGAGGCCGGCCGACTCCACGCGCCACAGGGCATCTCGCAGGTGCTCGGGAAGATCAAGGATGTCGGCCAACTGGCCGGTTGGGTCAGTGGCGGCGATCGCCTCGCGGCTCAGCTCGCGCAGCTCGCCCTGGGCAGGCTCTCCTTGGGCCAGCTCGCTCAAAACGCCACCGCGCCCTCTGGCAGCTCCACCCCGGGGAAGATACGCATGCCCGAGGTGAGGGTGTTGTCTGCCCCCACCTTCACGTTTTCGCCGAGCACGACGCCGTGATCGATCCGGCAGTGCTCGCCGATCGTGACCCCGGGGCCGAGAATGGCCGCGCTTACGCGCGAGTCCGAGCCGACGCTGCAGCTGTTCAGCAGCACCGAGCCGTCGATGTGGGCTCCGGCCTCGATCCGCACCCCTTTGCCGAGCACGGTTCGTCCCCCGATCGTGGCTCCCGGTTCAACCAGGCAGTCTGAGCCGATCAAGGCCGGGGCGTGCACATTGCCGGCGATGCCGCTGCCATTGCCTTCCTGCAGCGTGCCCCCCGAGTCCAGCAGGCGCCGACCGACTTCTGTGGTGACGTCACCTTCGAGAATGTCGAAGGTCGCCTGCAGGTATCGATCCGGGGTTCCGATGTCGAGCCAGTAGCCCGTCGACTCGTGCCCATAGAGCCCGCGGCCGACGAGCTCGGGAAACACGTCGCGCTCGATCGACACCTTGGTCCCGGATGGTGGGAGCTCGTCGAGCACGTCGCGCTCGATTATGTAGGCGCCGGCACTGATCAGATTGGTGTCGACCTCGTCGGGGCCGGGCTTCTCCACGAACTCGGTCACCTCGCCGCTCTGGCCCCGCCGCACGAGGCCATACGCGGACGGATCCTCGACGGCGATCAGCGCCAGGGTCACGCGCGCGCCGGTGCGCTCGTGCTGATCCAACTGCGCGGTCAGGTCCATGTCAGTGAGGATGTCGCCGTTGAGCATCAGGAAGCGATCGTGCAAGAGCTCCTGTGCGAACTTGAGCGCGCCACCCGTGCCCAGCGGCCGCGGCTCCTCCACGTACTGGAGGTGAAGGCCGATCGACTCCCCGTCGCCGAGCACCTGGCGCACCCCCTCGGCCATGAAGCCGCACGAGAGAATCGCCTCGTCGACCCCGTGGCGCCGGAGCCACTCGAGCAGGTAGGAGATGAACGGGCGCCCGGCCAGCGGCACCACCGGCTTGGGGATCGTCGAGGTCAGAGGACGCAGCCGGGTCCCCTCACCGCCGGCCAGGATCAGGGCCTGCATGTGATCAGACCGGGGCCCTCAACGCCCGATCCCCTCGTAGATGAAGCCGGCGGCTGCGACCTTGACGCCGTCGACGCAGTTGCGACCGTCGATGACCAGCCGCCCGGCCATCCGCTCACGCACCTCTTCCCAATCCAGCTGTGTGAACTCGGGCCATTCGGTGACCAGGATGCACGCGTCGCTGCCGTCGAGCGCCTCGAGCGCCGAGGGCGCGAAGTGGACCCCGGTCATCAGCTTGCGGGCCTGGCTTTCGGCGATCGGGTCATACGCGCTGACGTGCGCACCCGAAGCCTGCAGCCGCGCCGCCAGCACCAGCGAGGAGGCCTCGCGCATATCGTCGGTCTGGGCCTTGAAGGCCAACCCCAGAAGCGCGATCCGACTGCCCACCAGCGAACCCAGGTGCTTCTCGAGCTTGGCCACAACCCGCCGCTTCTGCAGCTCGTTGACCTCGATGACCGCGGTCAGCAGCTGGAAGTGATAGCCCGAGTTGCCGGCGAGCTGCTTGAGCGCGGAGACATCTTTGGGGAAACAATTTGAGGACACAAGTGTACCAGTTGTCACAAGCGTGTGAGCATACGGAACCTCGAGCGAGTACACCGAACCGCTGTATGACTGCCGGCTCGTCGATGTGATCCGAGTCCACGCCGGGCCAGCGCCGAAACGGCGATAACCCGTGGGAGCTATACGCTTCGTCTGGCGGGCGATCGACGTCATCACTCCGGCCCGATCGCGTTGCGGAACCAGCTCGATCGCGCGCTCGACCTGGGCTGCGCCGGCAATCCGGATCCAGTGCGTGTCCTTGGTGGACTTCGACGCCCTCCCGATTCGTTGCGAGGCGACGATGCCTACGTCTGCCAGCAGCCGAAGGACTCCGTCGGCGAGCTCATCGCTCACCGTCCCGAACTCGACGATCACGCTGGGCCCGCCGTTTACCAGCGACCACGAGCCGTCGCCCTCGAACAAGCCCGACAGCAGGGCCCACTTGGCGGACTCGGACTGCTCCCAGATGAGGTCCGGCAGCCGCTGGTCGTAACACGTTTTCCCGAGGCCGATGACTTCGATAAGCCATGTCGTCACGAGCCGTGAGGACACAGTCACTTTGCGTGCGGTCGGCGCCTGGTACAACGTGCACCGAACGTTTTGACGCATCCAGTAGGCGACGATCTCATCGACGAGATGCTGTTCTCGCGTCGGATGAAATGACCAGATCAGCGACCAACTGCGATCCCCGATGTGGGCACATCCTTCCGCCAGGTACAGCCCGACCATGCGCCAGAAGGCGAGATCAAGGGCCAGCTCGGTGCCCGTCCGCCTGACCTCCCCCGTGCGCGCCGCCACCGACGCGGACCCGGCAAACACGCGCCGCCGCTCCTGGATCGGCCGCCGCACCAGCTCGTCGATCGCCTCGCGCCGGGGACGGACGATCAACTGCTGGGGCGAGAGGTCGGCCACCTCGGCCGCTCCGAGCAGCGAGGCCACCTTCGTTCCCTCCCACTGTTCGCCGCGCCCGAGCGCCAGCGGCAGCCAATCCTCGCTCGTCAAGTCCTGAGCGAGCTTGAAGCGCGGCTCTCCCCCTCTCCCATCGCCGACAATCCAGCCATGATCGGGGGTGCAGCGCACGCGGCGGCCCATCTTCGTCCGCACCTCGACCAGCTCGCCTTCGTACTTCCGGCGGGTCAGGCACATGACCGGCAAAAAGAGCGGCTCTTCCCCGCCGGGCACCCAGGCGAGGACCTCCAGCGCATGCGGCTCGATCAACCCCTCCTCGAGCTCCTCGTGCTCCGCCGACACCCGGTCCCAGAGACGCTCGAGCGTCAGCAGCGTGGTGCGCCCTCGATGGCGGACCAGCACGGTCTCGCCGGGGGCAAAGCACGACCCGCCGAAGCCAATCCCCGGCCGCAGGAAGTGGCTTCCGATCCGGTGGTCGAGGCCCATCCCGCGGGCGACCTCGAGCACGTCGGCGCCGGTCTCCTCGCAGACGTTGGCGATCTCGTTGATGAACGAGATCTTGGTCGCCAGGAACGCGTTCGCCGCCAGCTTGACCATCTCGGCGCTGGCGATGTCGGTGCGGACCAGCGGGGCGTCGAGCGGCGCGTACAGCTCGGCCACGGCATCGCCGGCCCAGTTTCCATCGTCGCCGATCACCACCCGGTCGGGGGCGCGGAAGTCCTGGAGCGCCGAGCCCTCCTTGAGGAACTCCGGACACGAGACGTAGGCGAATCCCTGCTTGCCCTGAGCGGCCAGGACGCGCTGGATGGCGGCGCCGGTCCCCACCGGGACCGTGGACTTCATCACCAACGCATGGCGATCGGAAGCCGGCATCTCGTCGACCACGGCATTGACCGCGGATAAGTCCGCATCCCCTGAGTAAGTGGGGGGCGTACCAACTGCTACGAACAGCAGCCGGGCGTGGTCGAGCGCCGGCGTCAGCTCGGTGGAGAAGTGGAGGCGCTCGCGGTTGCGGGCCACGGTTTCCTCGAGCCCGGGCTCGTAGATCGGAATTTCCCCACTGCGCAGACGGGCGACCTTGTCGGCGTCGACATCGACGCACCACACGTCGCTGCCGAGTTCGGCGAAGCCCACCGCCGTGACGAGCCCGACGTAGCCCGTGCCGATCACCGCAATCGGTTCGCGTGCTGAGGCCATCGAGGGCCGGAGAGTACCGGGGCGCGGCCCGGAGCGGCCGATCAGCGCCGCTGTGCTTACGCCCCCGCGTGCGTCAGCGAGGCCGCGATCGCGATCATCTTCTGGTTTGAGATGTCGGTGGTGAGCGTGTTGGAGATCCAGTACACGCCCTGCGGCGTGTGCCAGGCGACGTTGGTGATGCTCCCGCCCTGGGCGTAGAGGAACAGCTTCTTGCCGTTGACCGTGCGGGTCCCGCTGGGGCTGGCCAGCAGCGGCGGATCCTGCCAGGTGGTGCCCTGGACACCGTAGTACTGGCCCAGGATCGAGTTCAGCAGGATCGTCATCCGGTAGGCCGGGTGGAGATGCCCGTGCTGATCGCGGATCTGGTAGGCGCGCGGATAGGAGCCGGCGTACTCGGTCGCCGGTTCGTCGCCCTCGTCGCAGTTCGCGGTCACGCTCGAGCAGTACTCCGAATTCGCGACGAGCAGACGCGGGTAGTACACGGGCATCTTGACGCCATGGAGCGCCTGTGCCTGGCTGCGCCCGTCGGACACGTCGGAGAACAGCCCCGCCGTCGAGCCCGAGCTCGGGTGCCGTTGACGGCCCGCGAGCTTCAGATGCTTGGTCTTCGGAGCCGATTGGGTGGGCCTCATGAAATCGCGGAACGCGGCCTGCTCGGCGGCGTCGCTGGTCGGCGCCACGTAACACGACGTCACCGTGCAGGGCAGATACTGAACCGGGAACTTGATCTGCTTGATCGTGTGACCGGCCGAGAACGCGACCAGGTTGAAGAGGTTGATCAGCCCGTCGGTGGTGTGCAGGTTGTGGTCGGTCTGGGTGTGCTTGCCGAAGATCCGCAGGAGCTTGTCTCGATTGGTGATCAGGTTGTCGACGCCGTACTGATCCTTGGCCCAGCGGATGAAGTCCTGCTGGCGCGCGTTGCGGACCACGTCGGAGTCGGTGTGGCGAAAGCGCACGAACTCCAGCGCCAGCGTTCCGCACAGCTTCTGGTAGCCGGGCTGGATGTTGATGCTCGAGTAGTTGGTGAGCTCGGTGTTGTTGTAGTAGCGGCGGTCGACATCCGCGTACACACAGCCGATCGCGTTGACGAGATCCTCGAACCCGCCGAAGTTGACGTCGACGATGTGGTTGACCTGCAACCCATGGAACACCTGCTGCCTCAGCGTCTTGACCAGCAGGTTGGGCCCGCCGTAGGCGTAGGCGGTGTTGATCTTGGTGGGGCCGACACCGGGAATGTCCACCTCGAGGTCGCGCGGCACCGAGATCACGTTGATCGTCTGCGAGGCCCCATTCAGCCGCACGAGCAGCATCGTGTCTGTGTTCGCTTCTCGATACAGCTCCCCGGCGCGGTGGTCGGAGCCGATGATCAGGATCGTCTGGGGCTGGCCGGGATTGGGCAGGGTGACGTTCGCATCGGGGAGTGGCGGCGTGAGCGAGATGTCGGCCGCCAGCTGTTTGAACTGCAGCAGTCCGGCCACGGCGGTGGTCGCCGCCGTGGCGCCGATGATCACCAGCGCGCCCAGGAAGAAACGCCACAGCGCGCCGCCTCGGCTGCGCGGTATCAACTTCATGCCAGTCCGCCTTCGATCGCGGTCAACCCGCCGGCCGGCTCGGCCTGCGCCAACCACGTGGGCAGGGCCCGCACGAAATCGCCCAGCGCGCGGCGATAATCGGCCAGCGAAGAGATCGAGACCCACTCCTCGGGACCGTGATGGCCTGAGCCCGAGGGACCGAACTCAACCGCCGGAATCCCCGCCTCGATGAATGACGCTGCGTCCGAGGCGCCGTCCCGCCCCACGCTCAGCGTCTCCATGTCGGGCCGCGAGCGCGAGACCGCTTCTCGCAGCGCGCGCACGTAAGGATCCGACGCCGAGACCGTGACCGGGGGGTGGATGAAGGTCCGCTTGACGTCGATCCCGGGGATCGCCCGCACCTGAGCCAGGATCTCGCCCGGATCCTGGCCGGGCAGGTAGCGCACATCGACGGCCATCTCGCAGCGGTCGGGCACCTTGTTGAGGGCGTCGCCGCCCTCGATCCGGCCGAGGTTGATCGACGGGCGGTCGAACATCTCCGAGGATTCGCGCGAGAACGGCAGCGTCTCGATCTGGCGGAACACGTCGATCGCCTTGAGCACCGCGTTATCGCCCAGCCAGGGGGTCGAGCTGTGCGCGGCGCGACCGTGGACCACGATCCGCATCACCAGCACGCCCTTGGCCTGGACACCGATGTGCATGTTGGTGGGTTCGCCGGTGATGGCGAAGGCCCCGCCCAGCCCGCGGGCGACGATCGCGTCGGTCGAGCGCTCGTCGATCTCCTCGGACTCCTCGTCGGGAACGCAGATCAGCCTCAATTTGACCTGTTCGCAGTCCTCGTTGTCCTTGAGCGCGCACATCATCCCGGCCAGGCCGCCCTTCATGTCATACGCGCCCCGTCCGATCAGGCGATCACCCTCGATCCGCGGCTCGAACTGTCCGGGGCGGCCGGGCACCACGTCGAGATGGCCGTGCAGCACCACACAGGGTGCGTCGCGAGCGCGCGCGCCCACCTCGGCCACCAGGACGGGTCGGCCATTGTGATCGTGGTCATGCACCTGTATGTCGCGGGATTCGAGCCAACCCTTGACGAATCCTGCGGCCGCCACGAGATCGTCGGATCGCGAGGTGTCGTAGCGGATCAGCCGCTCGGCGAGGATGCGCTCGTCAACCACCCTCCGCCACCTTGATGAACGTCTCCCAGCGGCGGATGTCGCGCTGCGCCACCCGCTGGCGCTCGGTGTCGTCGCCGGCCTGGTCGAGCTCGTGCTCGGCCTCCTGCAGGCGCGCCTGCAGCTCACCGACATCGAGCGCACCCGGCTCGTGCGCCTCTTCGACCAGCAGCAGAGCTCGATTGTTGGCCACCTGCATGTAGCCCTCGGCCTGGGCAAAGCGGATCACGTCGGACTCGGACTTGTACAGCCGCAGCTCGGTGGGATCGAGGATCGCCAGCAGCGGGGCGTGGTTGGCCAGCACACCGATCGACCCCACCACGGTCCTGGTCGAGACCATCTCGACCTCGTCGGCGAACACCTCGCCTTCGGGGGTGAGGACCTCGACCGGGAATTTGGTGTGGGCCACGGGCTACTCCGCGTCTGACTCAGAGCGGGCCTCGGTGTCCGAACCCTCGTCGTCGGACTTCGAACGGGCCTCGGTGTCCGAATCCTCACGCTCGCGCTCGTCGTCGGAATCCGACTTGCCCTCAGAATCCGACCTGCCCTGGGACTCGGGCTCCTCCCGATCGGAGCCCTCCCGCTCGGAACCCTCCTCCCGCTCGGAGCCTTCCTGATCGGAGCCCTCCGACGATTCCTCAGAGCCCCCCTCCTCCTCGCGCTCGCCGCTGAAGTCCGCCACCACCTGATCGATCGAGCCCTTCATGAAGAAGGCGCGCTCGGGCAGGTCGTCGTGCTTGCCCTCGAGAATCTCCTTGAAGCCGCGAATCGACTCGGCCACCGGCACGTACACCCCGGGCGTGCCGGTGAACTGCTCGGCGACGTTGAACGGCTGGGACAGAAATCGCTCCATCTTGCGCGCCCGGTTGACGGTCAGCCGGTCCTCGTCGGAGAGCTCGTCGATGCCGAGGATGGCGATGATGTCCTGGAGCTCCTTGTAGCGCTGGAGCACCTGCTTGACCTCGTTGGCGACCTGGAAGTGCTCGTCGCCGAGGATCTCGGGCTTGAGGATCGTGGAGGTCGAGTCCAGCGGGTCGACGGCCGGATAGATGCCTTTCTCGGCGATCGACCGCGACAGCGTGGTGGTCGCGTTCAGGTGCGCGAACGCCGACGCGGGCGCGGGATCAGTCAAATCGTCAGCAGGTACATAGATGGCCTGAATGGAGGTCACCGAGCCCTTCCGGGTCGAGGTGATCCGCTCCTGGAGCTGGCCCATCTCGGACTCCAGCGTCGGCTGGTAGCCGACCTGGGAGGGCATCCGCCCGAGCAGCGCCGAGACCTCGGAGCCGGCCTGGACGAAGCGGAAGATGTTGTCGATGAACAGGAGCACGTCCTGGCCCTCCTGATCGCGGAAGTACTCCGCCATGGTCAGGCCCGAGAGCGCCACCCGCATGCGGGCGCCAGGCGGCTCGTTCATCTGCCCGAACACGAGCATCGTCTTGTCGAGCACGCCCGACTCCTTCATCTCCAGCCATAGGTCGTTGCCCTCGCGCGAGCGTTCGCCCACCCCGCAGAAGGCCGACAGACCGCCGTGCTCCTGGGCCAGGTTGTGGATCAGCTCCTGGATGATCACGGTCTTGCCCACCCCGGCGCCACCGAACAGACCCACCTTGCCGCCGCGGGCGTAGGGAGCGAGCAGGTCGATCACCTTGATCCCGGTCTCGAACAGCTCGGTCTGGGGCACCAGCGCCTCGACGCTCGGTGCCTCGCGGTGGATCGGCCACCACTCGACGTCCTCGTCGACCGGATCGCCGAAGTCGATCGGCTCACCGAGCAGGTTGAAGATCCGGCCCAGCGTCGCCGGACCCACCGGGACCTTGATCGGGGCCCCGGTGTCGATCACCTCGGCGCCGCGGGCCAGGCCGTCGGTGGTGTCCATCGCCACCGCGCGTACGCGATCGTCGCCGAGGTGCTGCTGGACCTCACACACCAGCACCTGGTCCTGGCTGGCGGCGATGTCCTCATCCTCCTCGGCGCGCGCCGCCTCGGGCCGCTTGACGGTGATCGCGTGGTAGATCTCGGGCAGCTTGTCGGGGAATACGGCCTCGATCACCACCCCCTGGATCTCCTCGATCGTGCCGGTGTTCTGCTTGGTCTCGGTTTCGGTGGTCTCTGGCGTTGTCGTGGTCATGCGTTCTCCTGTTCCGCGCCTAGCCGAGCCCTTCGGCGCCGGCGACGACTTCCATGATCTCCTGGGTGATCTCCGCCTGGCGCGCGCGGTTCATCTCCAGCGTGTAATCCTCGATCAGCGCGCTCGCGTTCTCAGACGCGTTGCGCATCGCGGTCATCCGCGCTCCGTGTTCGGAGGCGGTCGATTCAAGCAGCGCACGGTAGATCGAGATCTCGACGTAGTCGGGTACCAGGCGCTTGAGGATCTCATCCGGGTCGGGCTCATACTCGACCGGAGTCCGGGGGCGAGCCGAATCGCTTTCCGAGCCGGACCCGCGCCCGCCCTCGCCCTCGCCCTCTTCCTCGTCCTCGCTCTCCTCGAGTACGGTGGCCCGCTGCAGGGGCAGCAGCGTCTCCCGGCGCACGACCTGGGACAGGGGCGAGATGTAGCCGTTATAGAAGATCTCCACCTGGTCGACTTCGTCGTCGACGTAGGCGGCGACCAGTCGCTCGGCGATCCGGCGCGCATCCGAGTAGGCGGGCCGGTCCGAGAACCCGGTGAAGCTCTGCAGCGGGTCAAAGCCGCGAAAGGCCAGCGACGAGGCCGGACGTCGCCCCGAGGCGAAGAACGCCGGTCGGCGCCCCTCGGCGCTGTGGGCGTTGGCCGCGGCCACGCCGGCCCGCACGACGTTTGAGTTGAACGCTCCGGCGAGGCCGCGGTCGCCGGCCACGACCAGCAGCCCCACCGTGTTGACCTGCTCGTGCTCGGACAGGATCGGCAATCTCGGGAAGCTGCCCCCGGCCTGCGACGCCTGTCGCGTCATGCGGCGGATCGCATCGGCGTAGGGCCGCAGCGCCTCGATCCGCTGCTCGGCGCGCCGCAGGCGGGCGGCGGCGACCATCTCCATCGCGCGAGTGATCTTCTGGATGTTCTTGACCGCGCTGATGCGGTTGCGAACGTCTCGCTGGGAGGTCGCCATGCAGTCGCCGCTCTAGGCCGCTTGGGCCTCGTCCCCGAGTCTCGTCGTTCGAGCTCGAGTCGGCTGCAGAGTCGCCCTCGGACTCGCGTCGCGCCGCCGGCGGCTCCTCGCCCTCTTCGAGCGGGAGACCCTCCTCGTCGAGGTCGTAGCCGAAATCCTCGGCGAACCGGGCGGTGAACTTGTCCAGCTGGGACTCGGTCTCGTCACTCCAGTCACCGCCGGCGATCTTCTTGAGCAGCTCGGGCTCGTTGCCGCGCACCGACTCCGACAGGTTGGCGAGAAACCGCGAGACCTTGTCGACGGTGATCCGGTCGACGAAGCCGTTGGTGGCCGCGTAGATCTGCACGACCTGGTCCTCGACCGGCATCGGGTGCCGCTCGGCCTGGTTGAGCGTCGCCACCAGCCGTTCGCCGCGGGCCAGTGCGCGCTTGGTGTCGGCGTCCAGATCGGAGCCGAACTGGGCGAAGGCCTCGAGGTCGCGGTACTGGGAGAGCTCGAGCTTGAGCCGTCCGGCCACCCGGCGCATGGGCGTGATCTGGGCGTTGCCGCCCACCCGCGAGACCGAGATCCCGACGTTGATCGCCGGCCGCACGCCGGAGTAGAACAGCTTCGGCTCCAGGAAGATCTGACCGTCGGTGATCGAGATCACGTTGGTCGGGATGTACGCCGACACGTCGCCGGCCTGCGTCTCGATCACCGGCAGCGCCGTCAGCGAGCCGCCTCCGAGATCGTCGTTGAGCTTGACGGCGCGCTCGAGCAGCCGTGAGTGCAGGTAGAACACGTCGCCGGGATACGCCTCGCGCCCGGGCGGGCGGCGCAGCAGCAGCGACATCTGCCGGTAGGCGTAGGCGTGCTTGGTCAGGTCGTCGTAGATGGCCAGCGCCGCCTTGCCGTTGTAGAGGAAGTACTCGCCCATCGCGCAGCCCGCGTACGGCGCCAGGAACTTGATCGGGGCCGCCTCGTCGGCGGCGGCCATGACGATGATCGTGTTCTCGAGCGCCCCCGCCTCCTCGAGGACGTTGGCCAGCTGCACGACCGTCGCCTTGCGCTGGCCGATCGCGATGTAGACGCAGATCAGATCGCGGTCCTTGTTGTTGATGATCGTGTCGACGGCGATCGACGTCTTGCCCGTCTGGCGGTCGCCGATGATCAGCTCGCGCTGTCCCCGTCCGATCGGGATCATCGAGTCGATCGCCTTCAGGCCGGTGAGCATCGGCTCCACAACCGGCTGGCGCTGGACCACGCCCGGCGCCTTGTGCTCGGTTGGCCGCGTCTCGCTGGTCTCGATCTCGCCCTTGCCGTCGAGCGGGTTGCCGAGCGGATCCACGATCCGCCCCAGCAGCGCCTCGCCCACCGGAATCTCCAGCAGCCGCCCGGTGCGCCTCACGGTGTCGCCCTCGGAGATGTGCTCCCATTCGCCGAACAGCACGGCGCCGACATTGTCTGACTCGAGGTTCAGCGCCAGCCCGGTGACGTCGTGCGGGAGCTCGAGCATCTCGAACGACATGCAGTCGTCGAGGCCATGGACGCGGCAGATGCCGTCCGCTACCGAGAGCACGGTCCCCACCTCGGTCAGCTCGGCACTGGAGCTGTCTAGGCCCTCGATCCGGCTCTTGAGGATCGAGGTGATCTCATCGGGCTTGATCTGCATGTTCTGTTTCTCCCCTTGGCGCGGCCCCTAGGCTTGCGCGACTTGCTTTCGAAGTTGTTCCAACCGGTTTCTGATCGACGCGTCGAGGATCAGGTTGCCCACTCGCAGCACGATCCCGCCCAGGATGTCGGGGTCGACCTCGCTGGAGAGCTCGATCTTGCGATCGACCTGCTCGCCGATCCGATCTCCAAGGCTCTTCACGGTCTCCTTGTCGAGCTCCACGGCGCTGACGATCTGGACCGGAAGCAGCTTGCGGGCCTCGTCCCATAGCGAGGTGAACTCGGTGCGGATGCGAAAGATCGCGGGCATCCGGTGGCGCTCGATCAGCGCCTCGAGAAAGTTCTCGAACTCCGGGTTGGCGTTCTTGACGGCGCGCTTGAGGCCGTCCTTCTTCTCGGCCACCGAGAAGTACGGAGAGAAGAAGAACACGGCCAGATCCCGGTTCTCGTGCATGGCGTCGGTGAACGCATCGAGCTGCTCGCGGATCTCGTCGAGCGAGTCGCGCTCGGAGGCGACCTCGAACAGGGCGCGCGCGTAGACCTGGGCGATCTCTTCCACTTATCGCTGTCCTTCTGAGGCCCCGAGCGTGCTGAAGTCAAGCTCGGACATGGCATCGTCGATCAGCCGGCGCTGATCCTCCTCGGTGAGCGTCTTGCGAGTCACCTTCTCGGTCGCCATCACCGTCAGGTCGGCGACCTCCTTTCGGATCTCCTGGATGGCGCGTCGCGTCTCGGCTTCGATGTCGCGGCGGGTCTGCTCCATGGCCTGCTCGCGCTTGGCCTTGGCCTCCTCCTGGGCGTCGCGCTCGTGGGTCTCGGCGGCCTGCCGGGCCCGGGCGATGATCTCGTCGGCCTGGCCGCGGGCCTCGTTGAGGCGCTCGCGGTACTCGTCCAGCAGCTGCTTGGCCTCCTGGCGAGTCCTCTCGGCGGCGTCGATAGACTCGTCAATCGCGTTGGCGCGCGCGTCCAGCGCCGAGCGGATCCGTGGGAACACCGCCTTGGTGAGGATCCACAGCGAGATCCCGAACACCGCCAGCGTCCAGACCATCAGCCCCACGTTCGGGGTGATCAAGAACGAGCCGCTGGAAGAGGCGACCGGAAGGGTGGTGATGGCGGCGAGCGGATCCATGGCGGTCTAGAGGAAGAAGGCGATGAACCCGCCGACGAGGCCGTAGAAGAACGTCGCCTCGGTGAGCGCGAAGCCCAGCCATTGGATCGACGTGATCTCGTCACGCATCTCGGGCTGGCGGGTGACCGACTCGATCACCTTGCCGAACAGCATGCCGATGCCGGCGCCGGCACCCGCGGCCCCGCCGCCGGCGCCTACGCCGAGCGCGATCGCGCGACCGGCCTTGGTGACGTCCCCGGTGGCGGCCGCGAGAGTCAGTAGTGGGTGCAACAGTGACAACAACATTGGCTCGATAGCTCCTTACATGACTAGTGGCTTGAGACCGCGCCACCGAGATAGATGGCAGTCAGGATCGCAAAGATGAAGGCCTGCAGGCCGGCGATCAGCACCGCCTCGAACAGGTAGATGGCCACGCCCAGCGGAAGCAGGGCCCAGGAGATGACCGTCTGGCCCACCAGAATGCCGAGCTCACCGGCCATGAAGGCGATCAACAGATGGCCGGCGAGCAGGTTGGCCCACAGCCGGATGGTCAACGAGATCAGTCGCAAGAAGATCGACAAAACCTCGATCACGGCGATCAGCGGCAAAAGACCCTTGCCGATTCCTCCTGGGATCAGACTCTTGAAGTAGCCGACGAAGCCGTGGTATTTGACCCCCTCGTAGTTGAACAGGAAGAACACGCCGAGCGCCAGGATCAGCGGGAAGGCAACATTGGTGTCGGCGGCGTAGATCTGAAACGACGGGATATGCACGCCGGCGATCGTGAACTTCTCGCCCGAGTTGACCGGCAGGGGGATATAGCCGATCAGGTTCGTGACCAGGATGAACACGAACAGAGTGGCGACCAACGGGAAATACTTGCGCTCCATATCCCGGCCCATGTTGTCGCTCGACATCGACCGGCTGAGGTTGTAGAACCACTCGACCGCGACCTGGAGCCGGCCCGGTCGGGCCTTCAGGTGGTCGGCGGTGTAGATCATGATCCCGACCGTTATGGCGGTCGTGAGCAGCACGTACAGAACGGCCTTGTTGAACGCGATCGGGCCGAGGCTGAACCAGGTGTCGAGCTTGAACTCGTCAGTCGGCGAGTAGGTACCGCTGGCCACCACGGGCGCCTTGTGGGGCGTGACGCCGTAGATGATCGCGAAGAACACGATCCCCGCCAGCCATAGCGCCAAGACTGAATAGCCGATCTTCTTGCCGGTGCTCAGGTTCTCCAGACGGCTCATCGCGATCCGTCCCGCCTGCCCGGAGGGCCGCTGAAGATCCTGATCACGAAGGCCACCGAATAGGCGCCGAAGATCACCAGCGCCGCGGTCAGACCATCCCGACGCCCTGCGGCCACGCCGGCGATCACGATCGCCCCGGCCAGCAGCCAGATGCGTGCGAAACCCGCCAGCAGGGTGGCGGCGAGCCGGTGGCGCGGCTCCTCGAGTTTGAGCGTCCAGCGCCCTTCATGGGCGGCGATGATCCGCTGCAGGATCCAGGCCCCGCCGCCGATCGCGTAGCCCAGCGCCGGGGCGCCGAGCACGAGCGCGATCGGCGCGACGATCACGACGAGCACGACGTCCAGGTACCGAGCGAAAAGCATCCGCCAAGCGGTCATCCGGCGCTGCCCGGCGCCGACGGCGGCGCCTACGGCCAACGCGGCCTCTCCGGGCCGTCTTCGAACTGCTCCCGTTGGCAGCGGGCGCAGGCGCAGGCGATCTCGATGAGTGCAGAAAAGCTAATCAAGTCCTGGAATTGGGAGCGCTGCTACGGACGGGCGGGCAATCGTACCCAATGCAGTCGGCGGTTCCTTACCCGCCGACGGGACACGATCAACACGATCTCAATATAGCGCGTGCCCCGGGTATTTGTAACACGCTTGTAACACCATGCGGGTAGCGCGCAGCCCGTTGTCAGCCGCTGTCTGCGCCCCGCGCGGGCGCCCGTAACGGCGCTCGCGAAGACCCCGGCTTGGAGCCTCCCACCAGGTCCGGGGCGCCCACCTCGTAGGGCGCTGAAACCGGCGAGCGTGCCGGCAGCAACTGAGCCAGCGCCAGCGCCAGCACCGGGAACACGACCAGCAACTCGAACACCGCGCGCAGCCCGTGCGCGTCGGCGAAGATCCCCAGCAGAGGCGCGCCGATGCCACCGAGCCCGATTGACAGTCCGATCGTCACCCCCGAGGCGACCCCGATCCGGCCCGGCAGGTACTCCTGTCCCATGACGATCGTGACCGCGAAGGTGGCGATCGTGACCGCGCCGGTGAGCGCGGCGAACACGATCGCCAGCACCGGACCAGAGAGCAAAAAGCACACGATCAGCGGGGGCAGCAGCGCCATCGAGCCGCGCAGCACGGTACGGCGGCCGAAGCGGTCGGCGAGCGGGCCGCCGATCAGCGTTCCGGCCGCCCCACCGACCAGCATCGCGGTCAGGGCACCGCTGGCCAGCGCCTGGCTGCTGTGCAGGTCGTGAAGGAAGTAGAGCCCGATGAAGGTGACGAATCCGAAGTACACGAACGAACGCAGCGCGATCACGCCCCCCAGCAGGACGAACGGCCCCCAGGCGTCGTGGGCGCCGGTGCGCTGGACACGGCCGCCTTGGAGGTCGGCGCGGAAGCTCTTCAGTCGCGGCAGCTCGTAGATGAGCACGGCTGCCATCAGCCAGGTCGGTATGAGCACGAACAACGTCCCGTGGAGCCCGAAGACCAGCACCAGCGGCGTGATCAGCACCGGGCCGAGAGCGAATCCGATGTTGCCGCCGACGCTGAACAGGCTCATCCCGCTCGAGCGCCGCGAGCCCGAGACGTAGTTGGCAAAGCGCGAGCCCTCGGGATGAAAGGCCGCCACGCCCAGCCCACCCACCAGCACGGCGGCGAACGTGAACGCGTAACTGGGCGCGATTCCCACCAGCGCGACGCCCAGGCCTCCCAGCGCGGGCCCGAGCGGCATCAGCCAGGGCAGCGAGCGCCTATCGGAGACGTGACCGAACAGCGGCTGGATCACCGAGCTCGAGATCGTCGCCGCCAGGATCAGCGCCGACGCACTGGCGTAGTTGAGGTGGTCGCGCACGATCAAGAACGGCAGCAGCGCGGGAAGCGCTCCCTGGCTGACGTCGGTGAACAGATGCCCGGCCGACAGCACCGCCATGGCGCGCCGGTCGAGGCCGGCCCGCCGCTCTGGGGCCGGACGGCGGTGGGACTTCGAGACGACCTCGGGCGGCGTCGAGACGGCGCCCATTACGAGTTTTCGCGGATCCGCTGCTTGACCAGCTTCTGCTTGTTCTCGAGCTCGTCGGCGAGCTCTGAAAGCTCTCGGATGCGGCCCCGGACGAGCTCGAGCTGGGTCCCAATGTGCTCCAGCGAGCGCTCCAGGATCTGTCGGCGCTGGGCCGGAGCTTCGGTCTGGTGGTACTCGCGGCGAAGGTCGGCGCGCGCGCTTTCGGCCTCGAGCAACTGCGAAAGCTGCTCGAGCGACAGGCCGAGCAGGTCGCGCAGGCGGATGATCTCTGAGACCCGCTCGACGTCGGCCTCGGTGTAGAAGCGGTGCTGGCCCAGGCTGCGCTGTGCCCCGCCTCCCAGCAGCCCGATCTCCTCGTAGTAGCGGATCGTCCTCGGCGTGGTCCCGGTGAGCTCGGCGAGCTCCCCGATTCGCAGGGTCCGCTCCGCGGTGGCGCTCACGAGATCGCCCCCTGGGGCTCCACGGCCGTCGTCGACGTGATCTCCTTCGGACGCGCGGCCGAGATCACCGCCCCCAGCACCGACACGGCCGCCAGGCACCACAGCGCGGTATGCATGTTGGAGATGAACGGCATCAGCTGCGCGGTTGAGATGTGGTGAGCCAGACCGGAGAAGACCTTGAACAAGACTTCCTTGGGCACCGCCGAGGTGACCACCGCGAGCACGAACGCGATCGAGATCACCGCGCCGGTGTTTTGCACCAGTACCCGCGCCCCGGCCGCGATACCGCGCCGGTGGGGCGCGACCGTGCCCATCATCGCCGCCGTATTGGGCGAGTTGAACATGCCCGAGCCGATACCGACGATGAACATGTACAGGCACGGCCATACGTAGCTGGTGTCGCGCTGCAGCGTGGTCATCAGCGCCAGCCCGGCCGCCGTCACCAGCATCCCCAGGACGGCCAGCGTGCGCGACCCGCGCCGGTCAGCCCAGATGCCGGCCAGCGGCGAGGAGATCAACATTCCGACCGCCAGCGGAGCGAGCTTGATGCCGGCCAGGATCGGCGAGTTGCCCTGCACGCCCTGGAAGTAGAACACGAACACGAACATCAGCGCAAACCGGGCCAGCCCGTTGACGAACGCCGCGCCGGCGGCGGTCGAGAACAGCCGGTTGCGGAAGATCGTGAGGTCGAGCATCGGGGCCTTGCTGCGGTGCTCGATCAGGACGAAGGTCGGCAACAGCAGCGCCGACAGAGCGAGCCCGCCGATCACCAGCGGCGAGTCCCAGCCAGAGATCCCACCCTTGGAGATCCCGTACACCAGGCCGGTGAGACCGATCAAAAACGTGACCGTGCCGAGCACGTCAAACGAGCGGTCCTCGGAGCGACCGGTCACCTCGCGCAGGACCAGCGCCGCCCACAGGCTTCCGGCGAGACCGAAGGGGAGGTTGAACCAGAACACCCAGTGCCAGCTGATGGCCACCAGCGCGCCGCCGAGGACGGGGCCGATGACCAGGCCGATGGCGGCCACCATCGTGTTGGTTCCCATGGCCAGGCCCAG
This sequence comes from uncultured Solirubrobacterales bacterium, assembly GCA_963757015.1. Classification (GTDB taxonomy): domain Bacteria; phylum Actinomycetota; class Thermoleophilia; order Solirubrobacterales; family Solirubrobacteraceae; genus Palsa-465. The sequence goes on along the minus strand of CAVWQA010000004.1, from coordinate 366,449 downwards.
CTGCTCGCGGGGAAAGGCGTCGGTCACGATCGCGGCCGCGTTTGCGAACAAAAACGCACCGCCGATCCCCTGCAGGATCCGCCACAGGATCAGCTCGGTGCCCCCGCCGGCGAAGCCCGCTCCCAGCGAGGCGAGCGCGAACACCACGAAACCGCTGATGTAGGCGCGCTTGCGTCCGAACTGATCCGACAGCCGGCCGGCGCTCAGGACCAGCACCGTGGAGGCGATCATGTAGACGAGGATCACCCACACCAGCTCGAGCAGGCTCGTGTGCAGGCTGCGCTCCAGGTCGGGCAGCGCGATGATCAGCGTGCCCGAGTTGATCGTCGCCAGCAGCATCCCCAGCGACGTGCACGACAGCGCCCACCACTTGTAGGAGTCGTGATCGGCGTGGACGCCGATCCGGCGGGACCTCGGTTGCTGCTGCTGCTTAGCTCGCGCTGTGTCGACGATCGACAGTGCCATCACCTTTTCTGGCGGAATTTGATTCTTACGTAAACGTCAGAATAGCAGGTCGCGCCCGCAGGCGAGGTCAGGCCTCAAACGCGGCCACGATGGCCAGGATCACGAACGCCGCCACCAGCGCCGAGCCCTCGAACGGGGTGGCCTCCCCGTCACCCGTGATCTGCCAGATGATCACCGCGGTCCCCAGCAGCGCCCCGATGTACACCGACGGGAACGCGAACGTCAACGAGGTCGTGGTCAGCAACGAGGCGAGCACGAGCACGGGCAGCAGAAACGCCGCCACCTGTCCGATCGAGTTCTTGACCACCGACATCGCGAGCTCCGCCTGGCCCTTGGCCGCCAGCACAACGCCGACCGCGTGCTCGACCGCGTTGCCCGCCGTGGCCACGATCACCAGACCGGCGAACGCCTTCGAGATCCCCAGCGTGTGGATCGACGGCTCGAGCGCGTGTACGAACCAATCGGAAACGAACGCCGAGGCCACCCCGGCCGCGATCAGCAGCGTCAGGCTCAGGGCCGTCGACAGACGCGCCTTGTCGCGACGCGTCTCGGCCTCCTGGGGAGACCCCATCTTCAGAAATTGGCGCACCCAGAAGCAGTACACGGCCAGGATGGCGACCGCGCTCACGATCGAGATCGCCTTGATGTGGTGGCTGGCCGGGTCGTGGGCAGAATCGGCCAGTCCCACCAGCAGCACGATGAAGCTGGTGACCATCAGCAGGGTCGCGGTGTCGTTGGGCAGCCGGGGTGCAAATCGCATCACGTGATCGGGGGCGCGCCAGGCACCGGCGACGATCACCAGCCCCAGCACGAGTAGCGCGTTGACCAGGATCGAGCCCAGGATCGCGGTCTGGGCGACGACCAGCTGCCCGGCATTCAGCGCGAACAGGACGACGAAGAATTCGGGCAGGTTGCCGAGCGTCGCCTGCAGCAGACCGGTCACCGAGGTGCCGAAGCGATGGCCCACCTGCTCGGTGGCCACCGACACGATCCAGGCCCCGCCGGCCAGCGCGATGCCCGCCAGCACGAACGCGGCCACGTGGGGAAACCCGCTCACATATCGCCCCACCGCCGCCAGGGCGGTGAGCACGGCAACCGCAACCAGCCCTGCCCGCTCGATCCGTGAGAGGCCGCGCAGCTGCTTACCCGCCCGTCATGACCGTGTCATCGTCGGAGTAGGCCGGTGCACAGCAGCACAAGAGCACGAGCTTCTGCGTCCCCGTGTTGAACAGCTTGTGCTTGGTCCCGGGGGCGATCACCACGCAGTCGCCGGCCCCAATTGGCGCCTCCTCGTCGCCCAGGCGCATCCTCCCTTGACCGGCGACGAAGTAGTAAAGCTCCTCGGTGCGCGGGTGATAGTGCTCTGCGGTCTCGCCGCCGGGCTCGACGGTGGCCTCGGCCAGACTCTGGTTGCGCGCCGCTGTCCAGGCCGGCCCCGCGAGCTCCCGGATCGAGCTCCCGTCGGCGGTGATGAACGACGTCAGCTGCTCGAGGTTGGCCTTCTCCATCGGGAGACTATTTCACCCTTTCGAACTCGCCGGTCTCGATGTCGCGGCGTACGTGCTCCTCGATCTCGTGTTCGCTGGTGTCGGGATCCGCCCGCCGCAGTTCGCTGGCGCGAGCCCCCCTGAACTTGAAGATCTCGAGCACGTACACCAGATACACGCTGGCCGCCAGGCACACGAGCGCGAGCACGATCAGGAGAGCGATCCACCCCGCTTTGTGGCGTTCGTGGTGCGAGATCAGCCGCAGCGCCACCGCCAGCCCCGCCATCAGCGACGTCCACACGTACAGATAGGCCACCGTCTTGCCCTGGGAGAAGCCGATCCTCGCCATCCGATGGTGGAAGTGGTTGGCGTCGGCCGACCATGGCTTGCGCCGGTACTTGAGCCGCTTGGCGATGACGAACCCGGTGTCCAGGAACGGGATCGCCAGGATCGCCAGCGGCACGACCAGTGCCACGACGGCGCCGGTCTTCAGCGAACCGACCACTGCCGTGACGCCCAGCAGGTACCCGAGCAGGTTGGCGCCCGCATCGCCCATGAAGACCGACGCCGGGTGCCAGTTGTGAAACAGGAATCCGAGCGCGGCGCCGGCGGTCAGCGCCGCCAGCACGGCGGCGCCATTGACGCCGAGATCGAAGGCGATGATCGCGAACGCGATGCCGTCGATCGCGCACACCCCGGCCGCGAGCCCGTCGACGCCATCTGAGAAGTTGACCACGTTCATCAGTCCCACCAGCCACACGACGGTCAGAGCTCCGCCGGCGTTGGGGAACTGCAGGGCCCCGATGAAGGGAATCGTCACGTCGGTAACCACCGCACCGGCCTCCACGGCGATGAACGCGGCGACGATCTGGCCGATCAGCTTCACCGCCGGCCTCAGCGGGCGGGCGTCGTCGACCGCGCCCACCAGGGCGATCAGGCACGCCCCGGCCATCACCCCCCACATGTTGACCGTGCCCGCCGGGCCGGGCTTGCCGTGCGCCGTGTGCGGCAGGTTGACCTGGCCGGGTACCCAGATCGCCGCGGCCACCAGCACCGCCACCAGGATCGCCAGACCGCCCAGCAGCGGCGTCTCCCGCAGCGCCAATCCGCGTTCCCGCGGTATGTCGACCGCCCCGATTCGTCGCGCCAGTCGCGCGGCGAGCGGCGTCAACGCCGCCGAGATCGCCAGCGCGGCCACGAACGAGAGCACGGCATCCCAGTACGGCATGCCCGCGAAGCATGCCATTCAGAGCCGACTGCAGGCTACGGGCCGTATGCGGCGGCCTGCCGGCACCCCGGCCTATGCGGCGGCCTGCAGTGCTCCGGCGATCCGCGCCAGGATGGCGAGCGGCTCGCGCTCGAGCTGGCGCCAGGTCACCCGGATCACCCGGTAGCCGGCCGCGACCAGCACCTGGTCGCGTGCGCGATCGCGCTCGAATGCCGCCCGGTGGGCGTGGAAAGCGTGCCCGTCAACCTCGACCACGAGCCGCTGCGCCCGCCACAGCAGGTCGACCTCGTAGCCGAGCAGGCGCACATTGGTCTCAGACTTCTTAAGCCCGGCCTGTCCGATCAGGGCGAGCAGACGGCGCTCGGCGTCCGAGCGTGTCAGGCTGCTCGGTCGCTCCCCGCGAAGCGATGCTCGCATCGAAGCGGCGGCGGCATCAGGCCCCAGATCGCCGCCGCCGAGCGGTGGCTGATCACGCCGTCATGACCCGACCACAGGACCGCCGCCAGCTCCAGCGCAAGCGGCGCCAGCGCGTCGTGTCCCACCGCGAACACCCGCGGCAGTATCAGATAGAGCGTGCCCCTCTCCAGGAGCCGGGCGACGACGCTGCGCCCAAACTCCGCCCCACGCAGCTGCTCGACGTGGACCATCCCTCGCTGGGCCGCCGCCGCGCGCCCGATCGCCCGCTCCCCGGTCCCCTCCACCCGCAACTCGTGGAAAATCTGCACCGGGCGGTTGGATCCTCCACGAAATGCCGTGTCAGCGGGACATATGTGGAAGATCCGCGGGACAGGTGCGGTTTTTCCACGAAATGCACGGGAGCGGGTGGGTGGCATCCCGGCAGCATGGAGCGCACGCCGACGCGCGAGCGCGCAAACCCCCGTTTGTCACAACCTCCACACCGGATTGGCACGCGCCGCAACTGATCGGAAGTTCCCCGTAATGCGGCCCGGGAATTTCGGACTAATGCGGCGCAGGCAACGGGTGCTCAGACCGCAGCGGCGGCCTGCAACCCCGCGTACAGCGGGTACCGCTGAGCGATTGCCGCCACCCGCTCGGTGAGCTCGGCCTGGCGCGCCTCGAACGGCCCGTCGGGATTCAGGGCGGTGGCGATGATCCGCCCCACCTCGACGAAGTCCTCGACCTGCAGTCCGCGGGTGGCCAGGGCCGGGGACCCGATTCGCAACCCGGAGGACACGGCCGGGGGACGGGGATCAAACGGGACCGCGTTGCGATTGACGGTGATCCCGATCGTGTGCAGCCGGTCCTCGGCCTGCTTGCCGTCTAGCTGCGATTCGCGCAGGTCGCACAGCACCAGGTGCACGTCGGTGCCGCCGGTCAGCACCGAGACGCCGCCGCCCGCGTTCAAAAGCTCCTCACCGACGGCGCGAGCGCCGGCCAGCGTCCGCTCCTGGCGCTCGCGGAACGCCTCCGAAGCGGCAATCCGCAGCGCCACCGCTTTGCCCGCAATATTGTGCTCGAGCGGGCCGCCCTGCTGCCCGGGGAAGACCGCGGAATCGATCTTCTTGGCGTACTCCTCCTTGCACAGGATCATGCCGCCGCGGCCGCCGCCGATCGTCTTGTGGATCGTGGTCGTGACCACGTCGGCCAGTGGTACCGGCGAGGGGTGCAGCCCGGCCGCCACCAGACCCGCGAAGTGGGCCATGTCGACCATCAGCACCGCATCCACCGCGTCCGCGATCGCCCGGAAGCGCTCGAAATCGAGCTGGCGCGGATACGCCGACCAGCCGGCGATGATCATCTTCGGCCGGCGCTGGTGGGCGAGCTGCTCGACCTCGTCCATGTCGATCAGGCTCGTTTCGCGATCGACGTGGTAGGCGACGATCTCGTACAGGCGACCAGAGACGTTGATCTTCATCCCGTGCGTGAGGTGGCCGCCATGCGCCAGCTCGAGCCCCATCAGCGTGTCGCCCGGTTGCAGGAACGCGTGGTATACGGCGGCGTTGGCCTGCGCGCCGGCATGCGGCTGCACGTTGGCGTGCTCGGCGCCGAACAGGGCCCGGGCCCGGTCGATCGCGAGCTGCTCGCCCATGTCCACGTACTCGCAGCCGCCGTAATAGCGGCGGCCCGGATAGCCCTCGGCGTACTTGTTGTTCAGCACCGACCCCTGGCACTCGAGAACGGCGGCCGGGGCGAAGTTCTCCGAGGCGATCATCTCCAGCGTCCGCTGCTGGCGCTCGAGCTCCAGCGCGAGCACCTCGGCGATCTCGGGATCGACCTCGGACAGTGGGCGGTTGAAGAAATCCGACGGCAGCTCTGCGCTCACGTGGCCGCGTATGGTACCGGCGCTGTCGGCCGCAATCAGGGCGGCACTCAGGCCGGCGCTCAGACCAGCGCTCAGACCAGCGCTCAGATCAGCGCGGCCGCTGCGCGACCACCACCGCGAGGTCCGCGTGCCCCCAGGTCGCCCGGGCCTCGAAGCCCGCCTCGCCCAGCCACTCGAGCTGCTCGGCGAGCGTGCTTGGATGATCGAAACCGGGAGTCAGCGAGACCGTCGCCTCCTCGCCCGCCACAGGGACCACCACGTCGGCGAGCACGAACCGCCCGCCGGGTTCGAGCACATCGTGGATTCGCCCGAACAGGTCCCGCTTCTCGGGCCCGCGCAGGTGGTGGACGCACAGCGCACTGGCGACCAGGTCAAACGGCCCCGCCGGCAGACGGTCCTGAAGCCGGGCGACGCGGAGCGCGACCTGCCCGGCCGGCAGCCGCGAGCGGGCCACCTCGAGCATCGCGCTGCTCTCATCGATGCCCACCAGCTGCGCCTCGGGATGGCGCGCCAGCAGGCGGCTCGCCGTCTCGCCCGTCCCCGTGCCCAGCTCCAGCACCCGCCCGGCGCCGACGCCCGAGGCCTCGACGAGCTCGTCCTGAAAGTGGTGGTAATCGGGGATGTCGGCGGTGATCATCGCCATGTACGTGTCGGGATCGAAGTGGTACTGCCATCCCAGCGCGGCGGCGACATCCGCGTCGCTCACCGCCCCTTGCCTGACGATGGTCCAGGCCCCGTCAGCTTCGTACCCGCGCAGGTCGACGACCGTGGAGGGCGTCCCGGGAAGCTCGCCACCCTCAATCAGCATGTCGGCGGCCCGCCGGATCGCCTCCGGCACCTCGTCGAGCCGGCGCGCCTCGGGGCCGTTGGCCAGGTTCGCGCTCGACTGCAGAACCGGCCAGCGGACATCCGACAGACCCTCCACGACCGGGACCCGCAGCCCCAGCGTCGATACGTCGTTGCCGCACGCCAGCGGGTACTGGGCGACGGGGTTCGGGAGCAGGGCGGTCACGGCCCCCGGCAGCAGCCGCGCCAGCGCCGCTCGCGTGTCCAGCCCCAAGTCGGGCAGCGCCGCCAGGGCCAGCTCGAGGTCGAAGAACATGACCGCGGAGGGCTTGTCCAATGGGCGGCGCTTGAGCGCGTACAGCCTCTGCACCGCGACCGCGTTGTGCGGGTCGCAGGCCAGCCCGTACACGGTGTCCGCGGGAAACACGGCCACTCCCCCGACCGACATGCACCGCTCGAAGGCCGCGGAATAGGACTCGCCCGCCCGCGTCACCGCGAGCCGACCACCACACGCTCGCGTCCGGCCAGGTCGCGCCGGATCTCGACGCGGCCAAATCCCGCCTGCGCCACCAGCGAAGCGACAGGGCTGGCCTGCTCGGGACCGATCTCGAGCGCCACCAGCGACAGCCGTCGACCTGGCAGTGCGGCGATCAGCCGGCGCACGACGGCGAGTCCGTCGGGCCCGGCAAACAGGGCCACGGCCGGTTCATAGCCGATGATCTCGGGAGCGAGCTCGGTCCGGTCGGCCACGTAGGGGAGGTTGGCCAGCACCGCGTCGTAGCTCGCGTCGTCGAGCAGATCGGCAGACCCGAACTCCACGTCGATCCCCAGGCGCGCCGCATTGCACCGCGCGACCTCGAGCGCGCCGGGGTCGAGCTCCAACCCGCGCACATCGAGATCGGGACGCTCGTTCTTTAGCGCCAGCGCCACCGCACCGCTACCGGTACCTACGTCGGCCACGCGGGCGCCAGAGGGCAGCTCGAGCCCGATCTCGACCAGCAGCTCGGTCTCCGGGCGGGGGATCAGCACGCGGCCATCGACAGTCAGCGTGATCCGCCGAAACGCCTTGCGGCCGAGGATGTAGGCCACCGGCTCGCGCGCCCGGCGCCGCGCCAGCAGCTCATCAAATCGCGCCCACGCGTGGCGCGGCAGCATCGCCTGCCGCTCGATCACCAGCCGCTCCCGGCCCACGCCCAACGCCTCGGCGAGCAGCAGCTCGGTGTCGAGCGCCGGCGTGTCGCAGCCGGCGGCAGCCAGTGCTTCGCGGCCTCGCGCCAGCGCTGCCCCCACCGAGGTCGGCTGCGCCAGCAGCGCCTCAGCCACCTGCCTTGTCCTCGCCGGACGAGTTTGAGCGTGCCCCATCTCAGGTGAGGCCGGATGCCGAGCCGGGCTCGCTCAAACGCCGGCGCTTCTCGTCGTCCTGGAGCGCGCCCGTCAACTCGTCGAGCTCACCCACCAGGATCGCGTCGAGGTTGTGGAGCAGCAGGTTGATGCGGTGGTCCTTGACCCGCCGCTCGCCGTAGTTGTAGGTGCGGATCTTCTCGGCGCGCTCCCCGGTACCGACCTGAGCCGAGCGGCTGGCGTCGATCGATGCCCGCTGCTCGGCCAGCGCCCGATCGTAGAGGCGCGCACGCAGCACCCGCATGGCGCGCTCGCGGTTTTGCAGCTGGGACTTCTCGTCCTGCATGGAGACGACGATCCCGGTCGGCTTGTGCGTGATCCGAACCGCGGAGTCGGTCGTGTTCACCGACTGTCCTCCGGGCCCCGAGCTGCGGTACACGTCGATCTGCAGATCGCTTTCGTCGAGCTGCACCTCGACCTCCTCGGCCTCGGGGAGGACCGCCACCGTCGCGGTCGAGGTATGGATCCGGCCCTGGGACTCGGTCTCGGGCACACGCTGGACACGGTGCGTGCCGCCTTCGAACTTGAACACCGAGTAGGCGCCGTCGGGTGGGCGGGCCTTAATCGAGAACGTGTAGTCGCCGTCCCCGATCGACAGCGGCTCGACCTTGAAACCGAGGCGCTCGGCGTACCGGGTCAGCATCCGGTAAAGGTCCCCGGCCCACAGCGCGGCCTCGTCGCCCCCGGCGCCGGGACGGATCTCGAGGATCACGTTCTTGTCGTCGTTGGGATCGCGCTCGACCATGGCCAGGCGGATCTGCTCCTCGAGCTCCTGTACGCGATGGCCGGAGGACTCGAGCAGCGCGCGCAGCTCGGGATCGTCCCCATCCTCGGCCAGCAGCTCGCGGGCTCCCTCGAGGTCGTCGGATACGCGCCGGTACTCGGCGGCCAGCCGGGCGGCCGGCTCGAGCTCGCGGTAGGCGCGGCTGGCGGCCGCGAACCGCTCGCGGTCGGCGATCACCTCAGGGTCGGAAAGGTCGCGCTCGAGCTCTCCGAACCGGTTCTGAATCTGGGCGACGAGGTCGTCGATCATGCATGCGAGTGTAGGAGCCCGCCCGTCCATCGACGGGAACGGGCCACTACATCGCGAGCGCCGCGACGCTACAAAGGCTCACCGGTCGCGGTGCATGACCTCCTGGACCTTGTCGGCCGCCTGGTCGATCTTGTCCTTGGCCTCGCCCTCGGCCCGATCGACCCGGCCCTCGTTCTTCAGGCTCTGGTCATCGCTCAGGTCCCCGGCGGCCTCCTTGACGCGGCCTTTGGCCTTGTCGAGCTTGCCGTCATCAGCCATAGCGCCTCCTTTGTCGGCTTTAGGAGGAAGCTACCCCGACCACGCGTTGTCAACCGCCCCGGTCAGGCTACGACCTCGATGCGGTCAGGCGACGACCTCGACACCGACCATGTCCTCGGCCGTCGCCTCGCCCGGCTTCTCGACCTCGAGCACGGCCTCCAGCGCGGCGATCGAGACGGCGAGCTGGTCGAGGTCGGGCTCGCGGGTGGTCAGCCGCTGGAGCTGCAGCCCGGGATACATGACCGCCTGCACCCAGGGCCGGGCGCGGTTGCGGCCGGCCCATTTGATCACCTCGAAGGAGAGTCCGGCAATCAGCGGCACGCCCAGGATCCGCGTCAAGACCAGGATCCACCAGCTCGGAAGTCCGATCGGGGCGAACACGAAGATGGCCATGATCATCACCACGAGCAGAAAGCTCGTGCCGCACCGCGGGTGCAGCCGCGAGTAGAGCTTGGCCCGCATGGGGGTGAGCTCGTCCTGCGCCTCGTAGCAGGAGATGACCTTGTGCTCGGCGCCGTGGTACTCGAACACGCGGCGCAGGTCGGAGATCCGTGACAGCAGCACCAGATAACCGAGGAAGATCGCGGTGCGCAGCAGGCCCTCGACCAGCCAGAACAGCAGCGAAGATCCGAGCTGATTCTTGATCAGGCTGGTGAGCCCGACCGGGACGACGAAGAACAATCCGATCGCAAACGCGATCGACACCAGCACGGTGCCAAACCAGGCCCCGCTGGAGATCTCCTGTTCGCCCTCCGGGAGCTGCGCCGAGGCCGAGATGCTGAGCGCGCGCAGACCGATTCCCAACGATTCGATCAACGCCACCACCCCCCGGATCACGGGCAGGCGATAGACGCGGTGTCGCCTCGTCCAGGAGGTCAGCGGAAAGCGCCTGACGGCGATCTCGCCGAGCCCGCCCTCGGTCGCCCCGGGCTCTCGGACGGCCACCGCCCAGTGCCGGACGCCGCGCATCATCACTCCTTCCAGCACCGCCTGGCCGCCCAGCGGGGCGTCGCGAACGGCGGTCAGACGTGGATCGCCGCCCGCGCTCATCCGGGGAGCGAGTCGCCTAGCCTGCCGTGGCGCGTGCGCTGCGCCGGCCCCGGGCGACACGGCGCTGGAAGCGCTCCACGCGACCGCCGGTGTCGACCAGCTTCTGACGACCGGTGTAGAAGGGGTGGCACGCGGAGCAGATCTCGACGTGAATCTCGGGCTGCGTCGAGCGGGTCATGAACTCGTTGCCGCAGGTGCAGCGAACGTGGGCGTCTACGTATTGGGGGTGAATTTCGGCTTTCATTGCTATATGAAGTGTAGCGGCGCGGCGGGGTTGCTCAGCCCGTCGACGGGACGGGGCAAGTGGCCGTCAGCGAGTTGTTGTCGCGGTTGAGGTCGTCGACTTCGCTCGTCGAGTCGGCTGTGATCGTCGGGGCGTTGCCGGGGGCGCAGGCCGGACCGACGAAGCTCTGGGTCATGCTCGAGTGCGCCCGCAGGCCGGTCACCATCCGCGTCTTGGTGCCCAACCCGTCGGCGGGCGCGAACAGGACCGCGAACGGGCCCGTGGCCGAGTTGCCACGGTTGGCGATCACCGCCGTGTAGATGTCATTGGCCGGGTCGTTCGCGCTCGCCGTGACCACGATCGAGCGCACCAGCAGATCGGGGCGGAGCTCACGCTGGCGGCACTTGGAGCTGTAGCGGGTCGCGGTGCCCAGCGAGTGACCGCCCGCGCCGGTCCACCGGAATATGACCCGGAAGCGGTAGGTGGCCGGCGCGGCCAGGTTGACGACTGATTTCTGCACGTTCCACACGTCGCCCGGCAGCTGCCCGAGGGTCGGATTCTTGGGCGTGATCCACAGTCCCAGGTCGCCGGCGCGCACGAGCTTCTGGATCCCGGTGGTGCCCGGCGACGACATCAACAGGTCGAACTTCATGGCCATGCGCCGGGTGCCGTCGAGCGGGCGCATCACCGCGGTCAAAGACGCCGACCTTTCGGGTGGGTCGAGGGCGCGGTGGCAGTTGAAACCGCGCAGCAGCGATCGCGGTTGGGCGCCGGCGGTGGCGGGTGTGGCGATCGGCACGGCGCTGAGCGCCAGCGCCGCCGCCCCTGCGAGTAGACGCTTCATCACGTTCCTTAACAGGCCCCGGAGGCGGAAGTTGCCGCGCGGCGGGGCTTAACCCGGTGTCTAGGTGATCTGGTACAGCGGACCGTCGCCGCCCTCGGGCGGAGTTAGGCGCCCGCCCTTGGCCGTGATCGCTCCGCACTGCACGCAGTTGGTGTAGTTGACGGTGACGTCGACGGGGCCCGTCGCGGGAGCGTCCTCGGGGATCTCGTACACGCCCGCCGGGCACATGTAGCGCCACGCCTCGGCGATCTCGCGCGGCACCTTGCGGTGTACGCGGATGTGGTTGGGAGCGTCGTCGCGGGTCGCGTTGCCGCTGATGTAGACCGACGACAGCTTGTCGAACGTGTACTTGTTGTCGGGCTTGGGGTAACCGTCGCGGGTCTTGCCGATGAACAGCTCCCGCTGGTCGTTGCGGTGCCAGGCCAGCCGTCCCGGCGGCAGCTTGCCCTTGGTGGCAATGGCCAGGTTGACGATCGGCCCGCCCTGGAGAAAGCCCTTCTGGAAGGGCTGACGGGTGTTGCGGACCTGATAGAGCTCCTGGCCGATCGAGGACTCCTCGACGGCGCGCTCATAGCTGTCCAGCGATTCGTCGTTCTTGAGCGACCGGTAGATCGCCTCGGCGGCCAGCCGGCCCGACTTCAGGCAGTGGTGGACGCCCTTCAGCGCCGCGGTGTCGACCATGCCTGCCGAGTCGCCCACGAGCAGAGCACCGGGCATGGTGAGCTTGGGCATCGACCAGTAACCGCCGCCGGGCAGCGCCTTGGCACCCCAGGCGACACGCTCGCCGCCCTCGAGGATCCCCTTCACGAGCGGGTGCAGCTTGAACTGCTGCAGCAGGTCGTGGGGCGATGTCGTCGCGTCGGCGTATTCGAGGTCGACCACCAACCCGATGCTGACCATATCCTCGCCGGATTTCTCGTCTCGCATCGGATAGATCCAGGTGCCTCCGATCTGGCCGTACTTGGCCGAGACCTTGAGCGGCCAGGGACCGATCGTGTGGATGATCCGGTCAAGTGGCTTGGGGACCTTCCAGACCTCCTTGACGCCCAGCTCCCAGACCTGCGGCTCGCGGTTGGCGGCCAAGGCGAACTCCTTGATCGCGGCTCCGGTGAGATGGCCCCAGCAGCCCTCGGCCAGAACGGTGACCTGCGCCTTGATATCCGTGCCGGGCTCGAAATTGGACAGCGGCTCGCCGTCCTTGCCGCGACCCTTGTCGCCTGAGCGCACCCCCACAACTCGGCCGTCCTGCACGATCAGCTGGGCGGCCGAGGTTTCGGTGAGCACGTAGGCGCCCCCTTCCTCGGCCATCCGTTGCTGGTAGCGGGCCAGCGCGGCCACCGAGACCACCTCGTTGCCGTGGTTGCGAAACGGGGGCGGGGTGGGAATCCGCAGCTTGAGCTTGCCGTTGGGAAGCAGGTACACCGCCTCCTTGGTCACCTCGCCGAAGGCGAAGCGCTCCCTGCGCCAGTCCTCGCGGGAGAGCTCGGGGAACAGCTCCTGCAGCGGAGCGGGCCTCATCACCGCGCCGGAAAGGTTGTGACCGCCGCAGGTCTTGGCCTTCTCGATCACCGCCACCGGGACTTCACCGAGCCGCTCCATCAGCGCCTCGTCGTCGCCGAGCAGCTGCATCAGCCGGTTGGCGCAGGCCAGGCCCGCGGTTCCACCGCCGACGATCGCGACCCCGACTTCGATCCGCTCGTCCTCGGCGTCGAGCTCGCGCTTGATGAACTCCTTGACGGAGTCCACCGGAGGCGGAAACTCGCTCGGCGCGTGGCGGCCGTTGGCGCTCACCCGCTTGCTAACCGCCCTTCTTGGCCTTGATGGCCTCGGTCAGCTTGGGCATGATCTTGTTGAGATCGCCCACGATCCCCAGGTCTGAGAACTCGAAGATCGGCGCGTTGGCGTCCTTGTTGATGGCCACGATGTTCTCCGAGGACTGCATCCCGACCTTGTGCTGGATCGCCCCCGAGATCCCGGCCGCAAAGTACAGCTTGGGCGAGACCGTCTTGCCCGTCTGGCCGATCTGAGCCGCATAGGGGTACCAGCCGGCGTCGACCACGGCGCGCGTGGCGGCCACCGCCGCGTTTGCGCCGAACGCCTTGGCGAGCTGCTCGGCGAGCTCGAAGCCCTCGGCCTTGCCCAGGCCGCGGCCGCCGGCGACCAGGATGTCGGCGCCCTCGATGTCGACGTCGGCACCGCGCTGCTCGCCCCGTTGGACCATCGTCGCCTTGGTCGACCACGGCGAGTAGTCGACGTCGATGTCGACGACCTCGGCCGGCCCCCCGTCGCGCTCCACGATCTCGAACGCGTTGATGCGGCCGATGATGATCCCGAGGTCCCCTCGGTAACGAGACACCGACACCTGTGAGTCCTGCAGGATCGGCCGCTCGGCCACGAGTTCGCCGTCCTGCGCCCGGACCGCGGTGACCTCCATGGTGACGCCGGCGTGCTTGCGCGCCGCCAGACCCGCGCCGATCTCGAACCCGAGCAGGCCGCCCCCGAACAGGGCGTAGGAATGGCCGCCCTCATCGATCACCTTGGCCATCGCGTCGACGACCGGCTGGGCCAGACCCTCCGGTCCCTGGGCCCGGAACACCTTGGTGGCGCCGTAGGCGCCCAGCGACTGGCAGAGCTCGTCGGTCAGGTCATCGCCCCCCACCACGACCGCGTGGCCTTGGCCGCCGATCTCCGCCGCCCGGGCCGCGCTCTCGGACACCGCGCCCAGCGAGTTCTTGTTGAAGGCGCCTTCGCGGTGAAGGACGTAGGTCAGTACGTCGGGCATCAGATCAGCTTCCTTTCGTCGGGCATCAGATCAGCTTCCTTTCGTCGAGCCAGGCGATGATCTTCTCGACCGTCTGAGCGGTGTCCTCGTCCTCGATGATCTGGCCGGCCGCTTTGGCCGGCGGATCATGGAAGTCTCCGCACTGGACCCGGGAGCCGTCCTCGCCCACGAGCGAGGCGTCGATGCCGATATCCGAGGCGCTGACCGCCTCCAGCGGCTTCTTCTTGGCGCCCATGATCGCCTTCAGTGACGGGTAGCGCGGTTCGTTGATGGCGTCGCCGACCGAGATCACCGCGGGCAGCTGCACCTGCACCGTGTCGTAGCCGTACTCGGCCTGGCGCTCGCAGCGCACCGCGTCACCTTCCAGGTCCATCTTGATCACCTGCGTCAGTGAGGGCATCTTCAAATGGTCGGCGACCACTGCGCCGATCGTGTAGCACTCGCCGTCGTCGGACTGCTGGCCGAGCAGGACGAGATCCGGTGACTCCTTTTCCAGCGCCTTCGAGAGCGCGTAGCCGGTGGCGGCGACGTCGGAGCCCGCGAGCGCGTCGTCGCAGAGATGGATCGAGCGGTCGGCACCGAGCGACACGGCCTTGTGCAGCGCGCGCACGGCGGTGTCGGGACCCATGGTCACGGCCACGATCTCCTGCACCTCGGCAGCCCCGCCCTCGCGGATCTGCATCGCGGCCTCGATCGCGTGCGTGTCGTAGGGGTTGAGGTTCCGCTCACCGGACCGGTCCATGCGGTCCGTCGAGGGGTTGATGCGCTTCTCGACCGCGGCGTCCGGAACCTCTTTGACCAGGACGCAAATCTTCAAGTGTGGCCTCCTATCGGGTGTCCTGCGCGAGGCGTCGGACCCCGCGGGGTGGGCTGCTCCCACTCATGTGGTGGAATATAGTCGTTGACTGACGAGTCAATCGGCCCGCGGGCCCACCCCCTCAGGCCCGGACAGCGCCGCGAATGAAGTCGATCGCCTGCTGGGTGGGGGCGCCCGGCGTGAACACCTCCGCGACCCCCAGGCCCTTGAGCTCCTCGACATCCTCGGCGGGGATCGTCCCTCCCAAGATCACCACCACGTCGTCGACGCCCTGCTCGGCCAGCAGCTCCATGATCCGCGGCACGAGCGTCATGTGAGCCCCCGAGAGGATCGACAGACCGACGGCATCGGCGTCCTCCTGGATCACCGTTTCCACGATCTGCTCGGGCGTCTGGTGCAGGCCGGTGTAGATGACCTCCATGCCGGCATCGCGCAACGCCCGGGCGATGATCTTGGCCCCGCGGTCATGCCCGTCCAGCCCGGGCTTGGCGACCACGACGCGGATCTTCTTCTCTACGGAGGACATCGGTCAGATGCCCGCTGCGCGATCAAACGGCGGCAGGCGCCGGAATTGTAGTCCGGCGCCCGCGAGGGGCTCCTACTTGACGACCACGGTCATCGTCATGCCCTTGTGGATCGTGCAGACCAGGTGGTAGGTCCCGGCCTTGCGGAATATGTGGGTGAAGATGCCCTTCACCTGTGTCTTGGAGTGGAACTTCGACGGCCCACTCTTGACGGTCACGTTGTGACGCAGAACCGCGTGCCAGACCCACTTGACCTTCGTCCCGCGATGGATCCTGAGCGTCTTGGGGGTGAAATGATCGTCGCGGACGCCCACCGAGGGCGACGAAGAGGCCAACGCGGTGACCGATGACAGCGCGATCAGCGTGGTGATGAGCACGAGCAGGGCGAGGAGCTTCCGCCGCCCGCGCAGGATGTGCTTGAGCATCGGCGCAGTCTATGCCCACCTGGGCCGGCGCTGCGCCAGTCGCCGTCGCCAGCCTCGCAAGCGGGTCCGGCCGATCAGCACGGCGCTCCCGGCGCCCCCCGCGGCCGCGGCCACACCGACCACCGCCACCATCCGCAACCTCCGGCGCAGGCGGTCGAAGCGGAGCACCTGCCAGCCCTCCTCGCGCGCGATCCGCGCCAACTTGCCATCCGGGTTGACCGCCACCGGGTGGCCGACGGCGCGCAGCATGGGCAGATCTGACTCGGAGTCCGAGTACGCGTAGGAGGCCGACAGATCGATGCCCTGGCCCGCCGCCATCTCCTTGATGGCCTGCGCCTTGGCAGCCCGGTAGATGAACAGCCCGGCCGGCTTGCCCGTGTAGACCCCGTCCACGATCTCGGACATCTGCGATCCGATCGCGCCGTCGAAGGCCAGCACCCGGGCCAGGATGTCGGCCAGCTCCTGCGAGGCGGCGGTGACGATGAAAACCCGCCGGCCGGCGTCCTGGTGCTCGTGGGCGAGCGCCAGCATCTTGGGATAGACCCGCGGCAGGATTCCGGCCAGCACGGCGGCGCCAAGGCGTTCGAGGTCGGTCACCCGGGTGCCCTCCAACGATGAGGCGATGCGCTCGCGCAGCGCCACCGAATCCTCGTCGGTGGCGCCGCGGAGTCGAAATTGGACGTTGGCGATCGCGTCAGAGAGCAGCTGACGGCGACCGAGCAGCCCGGCTCGGTAGGCGGCACGTCCGAACTGAAACGCCGACGAGCCCTCGATCAACGTCTTGTCGAGGTCAAAGAAGGCGCAGGCCGGCCGTTCGTCAACCGCCATCGACCTCGACGATCACCGCGTCGCCCTGCCCGCCACCGGAGCAGATCGCGGCGCAGCCGAGGCCGCCGCCGCGGCGACGCAGCTCGTACACCAGCGTGCCCAGGATCCGGGCCCCGGAGGCCCCGATGGGATGCCCGAGCGCCACCGCGCCGCCGTTGACGTTGACCTTGTCCTCGTCGATCCCCAGCATCCGCATCGAATTGAGCGTGACCGACGCGAACGCCTCGTTGATCTCCCACAGATCGATGTCCTGGGCCGACAGCCCCGCCTTGTCGAGCGCCTTCTGCGCCGCTTTGGCGGGCGTACGGGCGAGGTAGGGGAAGTCGTCGGCGACCGCCGCCTGAGCGATGATCGTGGCCAGCGCCCGCTTGCCGTTGGCCTTGGCCCACTCCTCGCTGGAGACCACCAGCGCACCGCCGCCATCGTTGACTCCGGGGGAATTCCCCGCCGTGTGGGAGCCGTCCTTGAGGAAGATCGGCGGCAGCTTGGCCAGCGCCTCGAGGGTGGCCTCGCGGCGCGGGGCCTCGTCGACCTCGACCACGGTGTCGCCCTTGCGGCCCTTGACCGTCACCGGCACGATCTCCTCGGGGAGCCGGCCCTCGTCGGTCGCCTTGACGGCCAGCTCGTGCGAGCGCAGGGCCCAGCGATCCATGTCCGCGCGGGTCATCTCGAGCTCCTCGGCCACCTCGCTGGCCTCCTGGGCCATGTGCTTGCCCGAGAAGGGATTGGTGAGGCCGTCGTTGATCATGGCGTCGATGGCCTTGCCATCGCCCATCCGAAAGCCGAAGCGCGCTTCTTTGAGCATGTAGGGAGCATTGGACATCGACTCCATGCCGCCGCCCACGCCCACCTCGAGGTCGCCGGCCCGGATCGCCTGGTCGAGCAGTCCGGTGGCGCGGATCCCCGAGGCGCACACCTTGTTGATCGTCTCCGAGGAGACCTCCTTCGGGATACCGGCCTTGAACTGGGCCTGGCGGGAGGGAATCTGGCCCTGACCGGCCTGGAGCACCTGGCCCATGATCACGTGCTGCACCTGCTCGGGCTCCACCTCGGCCCGCTCCAGAGCGGCCTGGATCGCCGTGGCGCCGAGCTCGGTGGCATCTATCGAGGCAAGTCCGCCGCCGAGCTTTCCGATTGGCGTGCGGGCTGCCGAGAGGATCACTGTCTTGGGCATCGATCGCTCCTTGGGGAGTCAGGTGGCGGGCTTTGAATCCTACGGCGTTGTCGGAGTCTGCCCCGCGCGGTGGCTTGGTAACGTGACCCGCCGTGCACGTCGAGGCGAGCAGCGACAGCCCGCTCGCCACCGGCGCCGACACGATCGTCGTCGCCGTGTTCGAGGACGAGGGCGTGGCCCACGACCTACCCGGCGGGGCACTGGAGGCGCTGCTTGACCGCGGAGAGGCCGGCCGCGCCTTCAAACGCCTGGCGCTGACCCACCACGACGGCCGCCGCGTGCTCCTGGTCGGTCTGGGCGCGCGCGCCGGGTTCGACGCCGAGCGGGCGCGGGTGGCGGCGGCGGTGGCCCACGATCGGGCGCGCGAGGTCGGCGCCGACGTGCTCTGCTGGGAGCTGCCCCATCACGTCGGCGACGAGATCGTTGAGGCGCTCGTGACCGGCACGCTGCTGTCGGCCTACCGCTTCACCCGCTACAAGCCCGCCCGCACCGACGAGACCGCCGTGACGCGCCTGATCGTCAGCGCCCACCACGACGTCAGCGCGCCCGTGCGCCGCGCGGCGGTGGTGGCGAGCGCGCAGAACCGGGCCCGCGATCTCGGCAACACCCCGGCCAACGAGCTCACGCCCGCCGCTTTGGCCCGCTACGCCTGCGAGCGCGCCGACCGCGGCGTGACGGCTACGGTGCTCGACGAGCCGGAGATCCGGAGGCTCGGGATGGGCGCCTTTGCCAGCGTGGCCCAGGGCTCCGAGCAGGAGGCCCGCCTGATCCGCCTCGACTACGCGGGCCCCGGCGCCGAGGAGGCCCCGCCGCTGGCCCTGATCGGCAAGGCGGTGACCTTCGACACCGGGGGGCTGGCGCTCAAACCTCGCGCCGGCCTGGAGGAGATGAAGTTCGACATGGGCGGCGGGGCGGCGGTGATCGAGGCGGTGGCGGCGCTGGCCGAGCTCGATGTCCCGGTGCGGGTGCTGGGCCTGGTCGGCGCCACCGAGAACCTCCCGGGGCCGAGCGCGGTCAAGCCCGGCGACATCGTCCGGGCGCTCGACGGCACGACGATCGAGGTCAACAACCCCGACGCCGAGGGCCGGCTCGTGCTCGCCGACTGCATCTGCTGGGCCCGTCGGGAAGGCTGCCTGCGGCTGGTTGACATCGCCACCTTGACGGGAATCAACGTCGCGCTGGGCTCCACCTACGCCGCGCTGATGAGCAACGACGACCCTCTGGCCGCGGCCGTCGTGCAGGCCGCCGCCGACAGCGGTGAGCTGGCCTGGCGAATGCCGCTGCATCCCGAATACGCTGCCATGGTCGAGGGGCGCTTCGCGCAATTGACAAACCGGACTCAGCGGCGCGTGGCCATGCCGATCACCGCGGCCGAGTTCCTGCACCACTTCGCGGGCCCGGTGCCGTGGGCGCACCTCGACATCGCCGGCACGGCCTGGGACGGGCACAAGCCCTACTTCGACCAGGGAGCAACCGGATTCGGGGTCCGGCTGCTGGTGGCGCTCTGTCGGAGCCTGGCCGGTGACTCGGCTTAGACCGCGGAGCGTGGCCGGGCTCTCGGCGGCCTTCGTGGTCGTGCTGCTCGCGATCGGCCCAGCGGCGAGCGCCCAACCCTCGATTCTCGGCGCCGCGCGCCTGCAGGGCAACTTCCTCCTGCGCGGACGGATCACGGTCGCCACCGACGTCCGCGGCGAGCATGTCGGCCAACGGGTCACGCGCCGGTGGACGTTCGTGTCCCAGTGCCCGGCCGGCCCGTGCGCCCAGGTGGCCCTCGCCCGCCGTCGCGCCCAGGGGGTTGACCGGCTGCTGCTGCACCGGGTGTCGTCAACGCGCTACGCGGGCGCGGGCACGTTCTATGCCCCGCTGCGGTGCGCCGGGACGAAATACCAAAACGGCGAGGCGGTCCCGTTCCGGATCACCGTGCGGATCACCGCGGCGGTCAACTTCGACGGCGTCATCGTCGCCACCGCCGTCCGCGCGAGCTACGTCAACGGCGGGCGTGTCAACCTGACGCCGTGCGTGCGTCCGCCGGCGCGTGAGAGGGCGGTCTATCGCGGCCGCCTGGTCCCGGCGTAGCCATCCCGGGCGCGATCTCCACCGAGCCGAGCACGTGATCGAGCACCGCGAGCTGGCGGGCGCGGACCGTTCGCGGGCCCGCCAGCACCACGTACAGACACAGCGGCCGCTCGCCCGCGGTGAAGAAGTGCTGGGCGCCCACCTGGCCGGGACGGGGATGGGCCAGCCGGTTGGCGCCGAAGGCCCACGGGTCAAGGCGGCGCGGAATCCGCGCGGCCGAGAACAGACCGCGGCCCGGTGTCAGACCGCCACCGGGCAGGTACTCGACCAGGGCCACAAACGAAGCCCCCACAGGCATCAGCCCGGTGCTGCGATCGCCGAACTCCCCGTCGGGCCAGGCGAGGCCGAAATTCCCGGCGTGAAGCGCGACGTTGCCGACATCGCGCCTGAACACGCGCCCGCTCCAGCCGCGGGGCAGGTCAACACTCAGACCGTGGGCTTCGAGGATCACTGCACGCTCGCCATCACGGCCAGGCCGAAGATGGCCGTCATCAGGGCCAAGCCGCCACATGTGGCCAGGACCCGCCCGCGCCCCAGGGCGGCGTGCAGCGCGAGCAGCTGGCGCGGGCTGCGGACGCGGGCCGTGACCAGCGGCGTCAGCCCCCGAATCGCGCCAAAGCAACCCACGATCAGCGCCCCGGTGCCGGCATCGGCGCTCAGCGCGGCCGCGAGCAGCGCCACGTAGGTGGCGGCGCTCGAGACCACCGTGGTGACGCCCAGTCCCAGCTGGGCCCCGTACCCGAGGCCGTAGACCCAACCGCGGAACTCGTCGAGCCAGCGCTCGTCGACCTGCCGCCGCGGGCCGGGCGCCGGGTCGCGGGCCGCGTCGAGCGCGATCGCCACCAGCACCGCGCTCGCCAGCACCGCCAGTCGCGCCCGCGGGCCCACCGAAGAGGGGATCGCGATCGCCCCGGCGGCGCCCACGAGCGCCCCCGCCAGCGCGCCGGCGCTCGCGGCACCGACCAGGAACGCGGTTACGGTGACGCCCCAGTGGCGCTGGCGGCCCCGCTCGCCGAGCGGGGTGATGCTGGCCAGCATCGACTCGCCTCAGGGCGACCAGGCAGCCCGGATCGCGCCCACCGCGGCCATCGCGCAGCCCAGGGCGACCAGCGTGGTCATGCTCCGTCGGCGGCCTCGGGCACTTCGATCGCCGACGGACGCAAGCTCGGGTGATCGGGCCCGATCCCCGCGGCGGCCAGCGTCTCCTCGATTCGCTGCGCTCGCGGCCCGGGCGTGGCGTCGAGCTGATCCTCGATCGCGTCGCCGACCAGCGAGGCCAGCGCCGGCCAGGTCGGGGCCGCGCCCTCGCCGCGGATGGCGCCGTCGACGAGCACGAAATATGGGGATCCGGGCACCCCGTACTGCTCCCAGGCCGGCGACGACATGACGATCTCAGCGCCCTCGGGAGCGAGCGAGCGCAGCTTTCCGGGCCGCTCGCGATCACGGCCCCGAGTCACGATCACGATCCGCGCCCGATGGGCCAGGCGAGACGGCCCGAGCGTATCCCAGAACTGGCCACAGCCGGCACAGCCGCTGCTCAAGAACGCCAGCAGCGTCGGTCCGGCGCCGCCGCCGGCAAAGTCCAGCTTGACCGCGTCGCCATCCGGGGTGAGGCCGGCGATCGGCGGCGCGGCCCGCCCCCGCCTGGCTGTGGCCGGTGGCGCGGGCAGCGCCCCAGACTCCGCACCCGGGGCGTCCGGCAGCTCGCCTCCGGCCTCACCCAGCCGGCGCAGGAGCGCTGCGTTTGAGCGCAGCAGTCCGGCCACGAGCACCAGCACGACCACGAGCAGCACGGTCTCCACGGACACGAGCGCGACGATCATGCGCCGCCCGCTCCCGGCAGCGGCTCGGCCAGGCCCTCGAGGCATTCCGCGTCGTGGGAGCAGGTCTTGTTGTCGACCATCTCAGTTGCGTTGCACCCCCAGCCGGCGACGGTCGCCGGGTTGCGGCAGATCACGAGCCGGCACACGACTTCAGTCGAGCCATCGATATGCGTGTTGCACTGTCCGTAGCGAAACCGGTTGCAGTCGATCCGCCGCCGGCTGCAGTCGCCGCTCGCGCACTGGCACCCGCCGGGGAACACCCGACCGGGGATCCGGTTGCAGTCGAGGTAGTAGCGCTCTCCCTCTTGGTGGCACAGCCCGCCGCCGCGATAGTCGGTGCATTTCCACCACCCGGCGACGTAGGTGTTGGCCGGGCAGACGTTGCTGCCGTGCTCGATCTCACAGCAGAAGGCCGTATAGCCGTCGTTGCACAGGCTGTGCTTGGGGCACTGGTGGGGCGCGATCACCGCCCACGCCGTGCCTGGCCGCACGAGATAGCGGACCGGAGCGACGGCCAGCGCCGAACCGGCCACCGCCGCCCGGGAGATCGCGCCGCGGCGCGACATGCGCCGCGCCAGCCACGTGCCCGCCGCCGTCGAGATCCGCTCCGCGAACGTCACCCGTCCGCCCACGCGCCCCACGCCGACGGCATCTCGGTGTAGGCCAGCACCGTCCCCCACGAGGCCGCGGCAATCGCGATCGCCAACACCAGGGCGCCGGGCACGCCGCGCCCCAAGATCCACGATGCTCCGTGGGGCACGCGCACGGTCGCGGCCATCGCCACCAGCGCCAGCGTGGCGCTGATCGCCGCCTGCGCGGGCGTGGACTGAGCCCGGCTGTCGCCAAAGCAGCCACAGGCGGCGTGCCGGCGCGCGAGCACCATCCCGAGCAGGGCAAAGCCGGCATAGGCGGCCGCCATCAGTCCCGCACCGGCCCGACTGGGCAGCGCCTCACACCAGCCCCCGAGCGCGAGCTCGCCGATCGCCGCGGCCCAAACCAGGGCGCGGTGAGCCGGCCAGCCGGCTGCGCGCAGTGCCGTCACCGCGGCGGCCGGCGCTCGCAGCTTGGCGACGGCGGCGACGCACAGCACGATCGCCGCAACCGCGAACGGGGGCGTCACCGCGGCGCTCACCCGCTCACTCCCCGCGACCACGTACGGGGGTCCGATCGAGGATCGTCCCGGCGGCGCTGGCCGGATCGAGCTCGCGGGACACCACCTGATCGAGCAGCTCGCCGACCTCGGCGTCGTCGTGGACCGAGGCCTCGAGCTCCCGGCGCATCCGGGAGGTGGCGATCGCCAGCACCTCGTTGCGCAGATTGCGCCGCCGGCGCTCGGACAGCGTGCCCTCGGCCTGGATGTGGTCGCGGTGCTCGGCCAGCTTGGTGGCGAGCTCGTCGACGCCCTCGCCCCGCACGGCCTCGGTCCGGATGATCGGAACCGGCCATCCCTCGCGCGGCCCCAGCGCCAGCACCCCTTTGATTTCGCGCACCATCGTGTCTGTGAGCGGGTGGTCGGCCTTGTTGACGACGATCACGTCCGGGATCTCCATCACGCCGGCCTTCAGCGCCTGAATTGAATCACCCGAGCCGGGCATCAGCACGAGAACGACCGTGTCGGCGTGATCGATGATGTCCACGTCGGCCTGCCCCACGCCCACGGTCTCCAGCAGCACGACGTCGCGCCCGGAGGCGTCCATCAACAACGCCGCCTGCAGCGCGGCCTCGCTGAGGCCGCCCAGCGCGCCCCGGCTGGCCATCGAGCGGATGAACACCCCGGGGTCCAGAAAATGCTCCGACAGACGGATCCGATCCCCCAGCAAGGCGCCCCGGGTGAACGGCGACGAGGGGTCGATCGAGAGCACCGCGACCGACCGTTCGCGCTCGCGTTCGAGCTTGGTCAGCGAGGCCAGCAGGGTCGACTTGCCGACCCCGGGGGGACCGGTGAAGCCGATCATGGCGGCCTGACCCGTCCGTGGGTAGACCTCGCGAACCAGCTCCCAGCCCTGGGGATCGTCGTTCTCGATCAGCGAAATGGCCCGCGCCAGCGCGCGTTTGTCGCCGGCGAGCAGGCGCTGGGCCAGAGTCTGGTCGGGTCTGCTCATCGGTCGCTGATCATCGCAGGGACCTGCGCAGGTGTAGAGCCCGCCGGTTGTGGCAAAGTGGTAGGTGATGCGAGAACAGGTGTTGAGCAAGCTCGACACGGTGGTCGGCGACGGCATCGAGGCCGCCGTCTCCTTCAAGCACCGGCGAAGGCTGCGGCGGCTCGGCTGGGGGCGCGTCTTCGAACCCTCGACTCCGGGCGTGTGGGCGCGGGGGGAGCCGCCGCCCCGTCCCGGCTGTGAGCTCGAAGTCCTGATCGACGGCGCCAACGCGCTGCCCGAGATCGCCCGCCGGCTGTCGGAGGCCCAGCACTACGTGCACATCACCGGCTGGCATCTGGCCCCCTCGTTCGAGCTCGTCAAGGGCAGCCCGCGCGACGCCATCGGAGTGCTGCTGGCCGAGCTGGCCGAGCGGGTCGAGGTCAGGGTGCTGGTCTGGTCGGGAGCTCCCATCCCGGCCTTTCACCCGACCCGAGGTGAGGTCGCCCAGACGCTCGAGAACCTGGTCAAGATGACCAAGATCAAGGCCCACGGGGATCCCCGCGAGCACCCGTTTCACTGCCATCACGAGAAGACGATCGTGATCGACGGGGAGCTGGCCTTCGTCGGCGGCATCGACCTGACCGACTCGGCCGGCGACCGTTACGACAGCCAACAGCACCACGCGCGGCGGCGAATCGGCTGGCACGACGTGGCCACGCGCCTGCGCGGGCCCGCGGTCGCCGACGTCGGCGAGCATTTCCGGATGCGCTGGCACGAGGTCACTGGCGAGACGCTGCCCGAGCTGTCGCCGCCCGCGCCCTGCGGCGACACCACCGTCCAGGTCCTGCGCACGGTGGCCGAGGACATGTACAAGCCGCTGCCCAGGGGCGAGTTCCGGATCTTTGAGAGCTACATGCGGGCCGTCCGTGGCGCCCAGGAGCTGATCTACATCGAGAACCAGTTCCTGTGGTCGCCCGAGCTCGTCTCGGTGATCGCCGACAAGCTGCGCAACCCCCCGACGCCCCAGTTCCGCGTGGTGATCCTGCTCCCGGCCAGGGCCAACAACGGTGCCGAGGACACCCAGGGACAGCTCGGGGTGCTGATCGAGGCCGACGATGGAGCGCTGCGCATGCTGGCCGTGACCACCCGCTCGATGTCGGCAGCCGGGGACCGGGCCGACCCGCTCTACGTCCATGCCAAGGTGGCGGTAATCGACGACCGCTGGCTGATCATCGGCTCGGCGAACATCAACGCCCACTCGTTCTTCAACGACACCGAGATGTGCGTGGCCACCGACGACGCCGAGCTGGCCCGCCAGACCCGGGTGCGGCTATGGGCCGAGCACCTGGAGCGCGACGAGGACGAGGTCGCGGCCACCAGGGCGACCGAGCTGGTGGACGCGCAGTGGCGCCCGATCGCCAGCGAGCAGTTGCAACGGATGCAGACCGGGCAGCCGCCCACGCATCGCCTCCTCGAGCTCCCCGGCGTGTCGCGGCGCTCGCGCCGCCTGCTGGGCCCGCTGGCGGGATTGCTCGACGACGGCTAAGCGCAGCGCTTACGATCCTCCGGTGGGCTCGGCGGGCACACAGCAGACAGGGCGTCGGCACCGATCGACGGGGCCCGCCGAAGTGGCTCCGCCGGCGCGGCTCGGACCGCGGCCGCTGCACGGCGGGCCGATCGCCTTCTGGCGCTTTGCCCGGTCGCACCACATGGTCAGCCGCGGCTACGCGGTGCTGATCGTGCGCTGGCTGTGGCTGAAGCTCCGTTGGCGGGGGCGCCTGCAGACCGACGGTCTGTGCTTCGTGGGCCCGGGGGTCAAGTTCGAGATCGGTCGCCAGGCCCGGGTGTCGCTCGGGCGGTGGTCGTGGATCGGGCACCGCTGCAAGCTGCGCGTGCACGAGGGCGAGCTGCTCATCGGGGCCAAGAGCGTGCTCGGGCAGGAGTGCACGATCTCGGCCTACCAGCACATCTCGATCGGCCGCGAGTGCATCATCGCCGACCGGGTGATGATGATCGACTTCGACCACGGGATGGTCGAGGTCGAGCGCCCGATCCGCGAGCAGGGGATCTACAAGCGCGACGTCGACGTCGGTCACAACGTTTGGATCGGGTACGGCGCCTGCGTGCTGCGGGGGGTGAACGTCGGTGACAACTCCGTGATCGGCACGAGCTCGGTGGTCACGTGCGACGTGCCCGCCAACGCGGTCGTCGGTGGGATCCCGGCCAAGGTGATTCGGATGCGCGAGCCGCCGCGCACGTTTCGCTGGGGTTGAGCGCTCAGGGGTTGAGCCCTCAGACGAGGTCGGGTGCCAGCCCCCGCAACTCCGGCTCGAGCTCCGCATCGCCGGCCAGCGCGCGCTCGAAGGCCTGGCGGTGAGCCCTCGCGCGTTGCACCGGGTAATCGCCCGCCGTGCGGTGCGTGGCCAGAAATGCCCAGTCGCTGGATTGCAAGGCCAGCAGCTCGCGCACGGCACGCGGCGGCGGCCGGTCATCAGCGGCAGCGACGCGCAATTCGGCGGTGCGTGAGGACCAGGCCAGCTCGGCGACGGCCGGACCGCTCCAGGTGCGCAGGTCACCGCCTTCGCCCCAGGTGCTGACCTCCAGCTCGGCGGGCACGGGGGCGGGCTCGTGGCGTTCGTGCGCGTGATCGAGCATCGTCAGGGCCAACCGCTGGCGGCCGGACTCCTCGATCACCGCCTCCAGCCACCAGACGCCTTCATACCACCAGTGTCCGAGCAGCTCGGTGTCGAGCGCGAACACGCACACCCCGCCGTCGCGGACGCGCTCGCGCACGCGGGCCACGAAGTCCTGTGCGTCAGATCGGGCCTGGGCGCGCGCCGCGAGGTGATCGTAGGCCGCGCCGTCGTTGCGCCACGCGTGGTGGCGATGGGTGGTGAGGCGGTGACGGTCGCGGTAGGCCGCCCGCGCCGGGTAGCCGAGCTCGTTCCACACGAGCGCGATCGTCTGCCGGTCGATCGGCCACAGCGCCGGTCCCTCGTCGCTGCCCACCGGCCGCAGGTGGCGGGGATCGCCGAGTCCGAACAAGTGGCTCAGCTCGACGCAGGTGCAGCGGATCCCGGTCTGCGCCAGCAGCGGGTCCAGCCAGGGTGCGTGACCGCATTCGGGCAGCCAGAAACCTCCCTCCCAAGCGCCGAAGCGGCGGCGGTGGGAGGCCAGTCCCGTCTGCACCTGGAGCGTTACGCCATCGTCGGTGGCCAGCAGCGGGAGGACGGCGTGAGTCGCCGCCGAGGTCCAGCTCGCGTGGGCCCCGAGCGCCTCGACCAGGCCGTCTGAGCCCAGCTCCTGCAGGGTCTGCGCCGCGCGGGCGTACTCGGCGGCCGAGCGCTCGATCTCCTTCGCCAGCTCCCGCTCCCCCTTGGCCGCGAGTTCGGCCGCATCGAGCCGGTGGGTCTCGGGCCGAATCTCGGTCAGGAACTCCAGGCAGCGAGCGATCGCGTCGGGGCGTTCGAGCTGGTCGCACAGCACCGGCGTCAGCGACAGCGTCAGCGGCGCCCGCCCGAGCACCCCCAGCAGCGGCAGGTAGCTGCTGGCGATCGCCTCCCAGAGCCATTCTTCGCCAAACGGCCAGGTGCCAAAGCCCTCGACGTAGGGCATATGCGTGTGGAGCACAATCGCCAGCTCCCCGCGCTCCGGACCGACGTGTGTCAACCGAGTACCCCTATAGGGTCCGCTCAGACGGCGCACGTCATCGGCAGACGGCGAGGAAGTCGAGTGCGCGGTCGAAGTCGGCGGTGCGGCGGAGCGCGAAGTCGCCGGTCGAGATGGCCGGCGTGAAGCGGTCATAGAAGCGCTTGGTCAGCCCCAAGCGCCGGTGCACAGCGTCCCACCCGCAGGCGAGCGCGAGCTCGTGGGCGCGCAGCTTGCCGGCGTGAAACACGCCCAGCAGCTCGACCTGCGCAAACGCCGTCCGGCACAGCGCCTCGAACTCGCGGGCGCGGTACTCGCGCAGATGCCACGGGTTATCGGACTTGGCCGCCCCCGCCGAGGCCAGCGTGAGCAGGTTCGGCGTCGACACGTAGACGGCGCCGCCACAGTCCAGCAGCGAGCGGAGGTGCCCGAGCACGGCCCCCGGATCGTGCACATGCTCGATCGTCTGCAGGAAGACGACCGCGTCGTAGGCCCCGGGCTCGCCGTAGTTCTCCACCAGCCCGCGCTCGAAGCTGAGGTTCTGGCGTCGGTAGCGCAGCCGCGCGTGCTCGTGCGCCTCGGGATTGGCGTCGACGCCGACGACGCTCGCCGCGCCCCGTGACAGGACCTCCGACCCGTAGCCCTCGCCGCAGGCCATGTCGAGCACGCGCCGTCCGATGACCCGTGCTCCGATCCATTCATAGACCACGAGGTGGCGGCGAAACCAGTAGTTCTCGGCCGGAACGTCGGGCAGCGTGCGCTCGCCGGTCAGCGGCAACGGCGGTACCCCCGGCGGCTGATCGCGCTGAACGATGGCGTTCACGGACACGCGACAGGGTAATCTGCCGGACGCATGGAGGCTCTCCGCACCGCGGACGAGATCCGCGACGTCAACACGCGCTATCACGACGTCGCCGCCGACAGCTACGACTCCAAGTGGGGGATCGATTTCGGCGAGGTCGGTCGGGCCCAGGTGCTCGGCAAGTTGCGCAAGCTGCTCGGGCCCGAGCTCGACGACGGCTATGACCGCTCGCTCGAGATCGGCGCCGGAACCGGCTACTTCAGCCTCAATCTGCTGCAGGCGGGGATCGTCGAGCAGGCCACCTGCACTGACATCTCCCCCGGCATGGTCGCGACCCTGACCCGCAACGCACGACGGCTGGGCCTCGAGGTGCGCACGGCCCGCGCCGATGCGGAAGCGATGCCGTTCGCCGACCAGAGCTTTGACCTGGTGCTCGGCCACGCCGTGCTCCATCACCTGCCCAACCTGCGCCGGGCCTTCGCCGAGTTTCACCGGGTCCTGCGCCCCGGCGGTCGGATCGCGTTCGCCGGCGAGCCGTCGCGGGTCGGCGACCGGATCGCGACCTTGCCCAAGCAGGGCGCGACGCGCCTCGCGCCCCTGTGGCGGCGACTGATGCGCGCGGGTCCGGCGCTGCCATCGCCGGGTCCGGGGGCAGCCGATCGCGATGACCACGAGCTCGAGCGGTGGGTGGACATCCACGCGTTTGCGCCCGCTGACTTGGAGCGCCACGCCCGGCGGGCCGGCTTTTTGGACATCGTGGTGCGCGGAGAGGAGCTGACCGCCAACTGGTTCGGGTGGTTCAACCGCGGGTTGGAGGCGAGCGCCGACCCCGAGGAAGTGCCGATGGCGTGGCGCCAGTACGCGTTCCACGGCTACCTGCTGCTGCAGCGGCTCGACGAAAAAGTGCTCGAGCCGCTGCTGCCGCCATCGATCTTCTACAACCTGTTGCTCACCGCCCGCCGGTCTTAGTCAGGCTCTCTCTAGACTTTCTCCATGCCTGAAGCGGTGTCACGAGAGTTCCCGCTGTTTCCGCTCGAGCTGGTGGCGCTGCCGGGCGAAGTGGTTCCGCTGCACATCTTCGAGGAGCGCTACAAGACGATGATGAGCAGCTGCCTGGAGGACGGGAGTGAGTTCGGAATCGTGTGGCTCGCCGACGACGGCCTGCGCGAGATCGGGTGCGCGATGGCGATCGAGGAGGTTCTGGAGCGGATGGACGACGGTCGCATGAACCTGCTGACCCGAGGCACCCGGCCGTTCCGCGTGCTCGAGCGCCAGGGTCATCTGCCCTATCCGGCCGGCGTGATCGAGTTCGTGCAGGACGAGGACGACGATCCCGACCCCGAGCTCGCCGGCAGCGCCCACACCGCCTACGCCGAACTGGTCAAACGCGCGACTGACCGCGAGCCCACCAGCGACGAGCTGGACCAGATGAGCGCCTACGACATGGCGGCCACGGTCGATTTCGGGCTCGACGCCAAGCAGGGGTTGCTCGATCTGCGCTCCGAGAACGCCCGTCTGCGACTCGTCGCGCGGCTGTTCCGGGCCGCCACCAAGCGGCTCGACTTCGTCGACCGGGTCCAGGCCCGGGCGCGCTCCAACGGCAAGGTCCGCTTCAGCTGAGGATGTATTGCCGGCCGCGCTTACGGCGGCCCCACGACCGCCGTGAAGGCGACCATGAGCGCGCCGAACACCAGGCAGTAGATCGCGAATGGGGTCAGCGTCCTGGTCTTGAAGTAATTGGTCAGATAGTGGACGGTCACGATCGCGGTCACGGCCGCCGCCACCGCCGCGATCACCGCGGCCTGGCGGATGCCGCCATTGCCGAGCGACCCGGTGAGGTCGCCGAACTTCAGCAGGCCGGCGAGGAGGATCGGCGGCGTGGCCAGCAGGAACGCAAACCGGGCCGAGTCCGAGTGATCCAACCCCCGGCCCAGGCCAACGGTCATGCACACACCGTCGCGGCTGATCCCGGCGATCAGGGCGCTGGTCTGAGCCGTCCCGATGACCCCGGCCTCGGCGAAGTCCAGGGTGTCCAGGCGCCGACCGCCCTCGGCGTTGAGGCCCTCGCGAGCCGCCAGCTCGCGCACCTCCGAGCGGCGGCGCCACCGTTCGCCATACAGCAGGATGCAACCGTTGACCATCAGGAAGATCGCTGCCGCCAGCGGCTTGGCCAGCGCCACCCGGACGACGTGCTCGAGCACCAGGCCGAGGATCCCGACCGGGATCGTGGCGCAGATGATCAGCCACGCCAGTCGCTCGGTGGGGGTGTCGATCCGGCGCTTGACCAGCGTGGCGAAGAAGCCGCGGATGATCGCGATCCAGTCGCGCCAGAAATAGATCAGCAGCCCGACCGCGCTGCCCACGTGCAGCATGACCACGAAGGCCAGCCACGGGGACTCGGGCTGGGACTGCCAGACGACCACGTTGTGCCAGCGAAACAGCGTCGGGAACAGCACCGTGTGGCCCAGGCTCGACACCGGGAACAGCTCCGTGGCTCCCTGGAGCACGCCCAGCACGATCGCCTGAAACGTGGTCATCAGGTGTTGGGAGGCGATGGCTAGCACGAAGCCGAAAAGCGTAGTTGCGCTAGTGATGAGCGGCTGAGGGTGACCATGAACGTGTGAGAACCCTCATCCAGACAGTCCGCAGACCTGCTGTGCGGCTTGGGCGGCGAACAACTCGGCCTGCGCGAGCGCCTTGTGATGAGCCGTGTCGCGGTCCGAGAAGCGGACCGTTCCCTGCTGGAGTTTGATCCTGTAGTTGAAGACCGTTCCCGGGCGAGCGGGCAGGGCGAGATTTCGCTTGGCGTCATTGTTCAGGGTGTCGGCAAGATCACGCGCCTGGATTAGCAACGCGCTGGAGAGCATCTTTTGTTTGCCGCCGTTGCAGCGAATCGCGCCGCTGTCGTTGACGAGCAGAGTCAGCTTCGAACCCTGCCCGGTGCGGGTCAGAAGAAACAGGTCCGGGAGCTCGACGTCCAGCCCACAGCCCCCGAGAACCGCGATTGAGGCCGCGACCAGCGCCAGCGTGGCCAGCCGCCGGCGCCTCACTGGTCACAGACCACGATCGAGGCTCCGCCACGACGCGGATCCCCGCCGCCCGAGAACTCCCCGTCGCCGTCGCGCGCCGCCGCCTGAGCCCCGCCGAAGAACAGATTGCGCTGACGGAAACGGGCCAGCGTCCGCCCATCGGCCTCGAGCTCACGGGCGTCGATTCCCGGCTCCGCGTAGACGATGTCGTCCTCCCAGTGCACCCGCGGGGCATCGACCGCGTCCTGGGCCCGCAGGCCGTCGTCGATCGAGCGGATGATCGTCTGCAGGATCGCCGAGCGGATCCGGTTTGAGCCGGCGCTGCCCACCGCCAGCTCGGCCTCGCCGTCGCGCAGGACGACGGTCGGCGACATCATGCTGGGCATCCGGCGGCCGGGCGGGTGACGGTGAAAGCCAAGCGGATTGAGGTCCTGCTCGCCGAGCATGTTGTTGAGATGAATGCCGGTGCCGGGGACGACCACGCCCGACGCCGACCCGTTCGAGCATGTCACCGAGCACGCCCACCCGTCGCAGTCGAGTACCGAGATGTGCGTGGTGGCGCCGAGCCTGGCGCTGGTGCCGGCCAAAAAGCTGCGCATGAACTCGGGGTCGCTGAGACCGGCCAGGAACTCGGGCGTGCGCTCGCGCTGGGTGTGCTCCATGACATCGACCACCTGACGGGTCGAGGGCGGGCCCGGCGCAGCGCCGAGCAGCGCGAGCGCCCGGGCGATCAGGATCCCGCCCGCCGACGGCGGCGGGTTGGTGAGCACCTCGCGGTCGCGGTAGCCGACGTGGATCGGCTCCCGGTGCAGAACTCTGTAGGCCCGCAGGTCAGGCTCGGTCAGCATCCCGCCGCGCTCGCTCACCCAGGCGCTGATCGCGGCGCCGATGTCGCCGTCGTAGAACGGCTGCTCGCCTTCGGCTCCCAGGCGCTCCAGCGTGTCGGCCAGCTCGGGCTGGCGCAGCAGGTTCCCGGCCCGCAGCAGCGATCCCCGGGGGGCAAACAGCGCCGCGCATTCGGGCGTCGAGGTGACGATCCCGCCCAGGATCTCGACGATGTAGGCCTGCTGGAGGTTGAGGGCGACGCCCGTGCGGGCCAGCGCCGCCGCCGGCTCCACCAGCCGCTGCAGCGGCATACGCCCAAAGCGCCGGGCTGCCTCGCACACCCCCGCGGCCATCCCATAGCACCCCACCGAGGCAGCCCCGATGTTGAACACCTGGATGGCGTCGCCGAATGAGACCCGGACCGGGATCAGCTCGGCGCGAGCGCTCGCCTCGGCCCCCCGGCCGGGCGCCTCGACGAAGAAGTCGAGCAGGGTCGGTGGGCGGGCGGGGGCGACCACGAGCATGTAGCCACCGGCGCCAAATCCAGTGAGCAGCGGTTCGCACGTGAACGACGCCAGCATGGCGGCGAGCGCCGCGTCGACCGCGTTGCCCCCGTCGCGCAGCGCGTCGGCCCCGGCCCGGGCGCTGACCGGGTGGCCGGCGGCGACCACTCCAAGCTCTCGGTTGTCGGGTTTGCGGCTGTCGGCGGGCTTACCCACAACCGTCAGTGTGCCGCGCGTGTGGGCTCCACTCGAGTAGCGTTTTGTATCCCCAGGAGCACTTTTGCTACTCGAGTGGGGGCTTCGGCGACCCGGCGCCGTCAGCGGCGCGGAATGAACTCGGGTACGTCGAGCTCGCGCGCCGACGACGACCGCACCCGGGTCACGCGCGGCTCGCCCTCCGGCTCGCGGAACCTGCGGTCGGCCTCGCTGCGGCGGGTGCGGGCGCCGAACGACTGCTCGTCGCGCCGGCGCGAACGCGGGTCTCCGTAGCCCGTGGCCACGACCGTGACCCACACCTGGTCCTCGAGCTTGGCGTCGACCATCGCCCCGAAGATGATGTTGGCATCGGGGTGCGCGGCCTCGGCCACGGCCTTGGCGGCCTCGTTTACCTCCCACAGCGAGATGTCGTTGCCTCCGGTGATCGAGAGCAGGATCGAACGGGCGCCGTCCATGCTGGTTTCCAGCAGCGGCGAGGCGACGGCCTTCTCGGCCGCGTCGACCGCGCGGCGCTCCCCGGTTCCCATCCCGATCCCGAGCAGCGCGTTGCCGGCATCCGCCATGATCGTTCGCACGTCGGCGAAGTCGAGGTTGATCAGCCCCGGGAGCGTCACCAGGTCCGAGATGCCCTGCACGCCCTGGCGCAGGACGTCGTCGGCCACCCGGAACGCCTCGATCATCGAGACGCCGCGGTCGAGCACCGACAGCAGACGGTTGTTGGGGACCACGATCAGCGTGTCGACCTCCTCCCCGAGCGCGGCGATCCCGGCCTCGGCCTGGTCGCGCCGGCGCGAGCCCTCGAACCCGAACGGGCGCGTGACGATCCCCACTGTCAGGGCGCCCAGCTCGCGGGCGATCTGGGCCACGATAGGAGCGGCGCCGGTGCCGGTGCCACCGCCGGCGCCGGCGGCGATGAACACCATGTCGGAACCGCGCAGCATGGCCTTGATCTGGTCGTGCTGGTCGTGGGCGGCGCGGCGGCCGAGCTCGGGGTCAGATCCGGAGCCCAGCCCGCGCGTGATCCCGTCTCCGATGTGGAGGGTGGCGTGCGCCGCCGACTGCTGCAGCGACTGCAGGTCGGTGTTGATGGCCAAGAACTCGACGCCCTCGACCTCGGCTTCGACCATCCGGTTGACGGCGTTGACGCCTCCGCCACCGACGCCCACCACGCGCAGGAGCGGCCCCACCCTCGGCGCCGGGACCGAAACCTCCTCCATGGCGCCGGAGCGGGCGTAGACGTCGCTCGCCGGCTTGTCGGCGCGCGTCTCGCGCGGGCTGTCGAGCACGTTCTCGGGGATATCGGCCGAGAACGCCTGGCGCAGCCGCTCCTGAGCGGACGGGATGTGGCGCGGCTCCTCCTCTTCTTCTGGCTCGGGCGGAGCGTCGAACGAGGGGTGGAAGGCGCGGCGCTTGGACTCGCCAGCGAGCGCGTCGGCGACGGGCTCTGGCGGTTCCGCGGGCTGCTCCACAAGGGGCGCAGCCTCGGGCGGCGCAGCCTCGGGCGGCGCAGCCTCGGGCGGCGCAGCCTCGGGCGGCGCTGCCTCGGGGGGCGGCGCTGTTTCGGAGACCGGTGAAGCCTCGGGGGGCCGCGCAGCGTCAGCGGGCGCGGCCTGCGAGGGCGCCTCTGCGCCGGGGGGCGCGGCCTGCGAGGGCGCCTCCGGGGCCGGCGGCTTGTCGGCAGACGCCCCCGGGTTCTCAGCAGCGGTCTTGCGGAACAGGTCTGCGAGCGGCCCTTCGCGCATGCTCGCGCGCTTACCGGTTGCCATGTGAGAGGACCTCCTTGGCGAGCTGCCTGTAGGCGTGTGCGGCCAAACCGTCCGGATCGTATTTCAACACGGACATGCCTTTCACAGGGGCTTCGGCAAAGCGAACCGTCTTGCGGATCCGTGACGCGTACACCTTGTCACCGAAGTTCTCCTCGAGCAACTCGATCGCCTCCTTGGCGTGCAGTGTGCGGAGGTCGACAAGCGTCGGAAGGATGCCCTCGATCTCGACATCCGGGTTCAGGTTCTCGCGGATCATGGCCAGCGTGTTCTGAAGCTGGATCAGGCCGCGCATCGACAGATACTCGCACTGGACGGGGACGATCACCTTGTCGGACGCGGTCAGCGCGTTGATCGTCAGCAGCCCCAGGCTGGGCGGGGTGTCGATGAAGATGAAGTCGTAGTCGTCCTTTATGTCCCTGAAGGCCTTCTCCAGCGAGCGCTCGCGCCCGATCATCGTCGACATCGCGATCTCGGCTCCGGCCAGGTCGATCGAGGCGCAGGCGATGTCCACCTCGCGCTTGCGGATCACCTCGCGGATCGACATGTGATGCACGAGCACGTCGTACATCGACTTCTCGAGCGTGTCGGGGTCGATGCCCTGCGACATGGTCAGGTTGCCCTGCGGATCCATGTCACAGGCGAGCACGCGGTGTCCCTCCTCAACAAAGGCGACCGCGAGGTTGAGCGTGGTCGTGGTCTTGGCGACGCCACCCTTCTGGTTGGCGAGCGTGATCACCCTGCAGGTGGACATCAGCGAGCGCTCCGACGGTTCGGTGGACTCATACGCGCCTGTATTCGCACGTGGTAGGGGAAATCCTTTGCCATGCCGCGCCCGGCGCCGGGCGCGGCCGCTAAATTCCGACCGCCGTGCCCGGCCTCCTGCAGCGACGCCTGATCTTCGTCACCGGCAAGGGCGGCGTAGGCAAGTCGACGGTCGCGATCGCGCTCGGCCTGCTCGCGGCACGCCGCGGACTGCGAACCATCGTCGCCGAGCTGGCCAGCCAGGACCGCGTGCGGCAGACGTTCGCGCACGAGGGTGACACCTTCGAGGAGGTGCAGCTGTCCCCGCGGCTGTACACGATCTCGATCGACCCTCAGTACGCCATGGAGGAGTACCTGCGGGTCAAGACCGGCGCGGTCGGGCAGGTGCTCGGCTCCAGCCGCGTGTTCGGGGCGTTCGCGATGGCCACGCCGGGAATGCGCGAACTGCTGAGCGTCGGCAAGGCCTGGGAGCTGGCCCAGTACGAGCGCCGCACCAGCGGCGCCGACGCCTACGACCTGGTGATCGTCGATTCGCCCGCCGCCGGTCACGGCGTTGGGATCCTGCGCACCCCGCGCACATTCGCCGAGATCGCGCGCGTCGGTCCGATCGCGCACCAGGGCCGTAGGATCGCGACCACGATCGCCGACCGCGACTTCACCGCCATAATCGCCGTGGCCACGGCGGAGGAGATGCCGGTCAACGAGACGCTGTGGCTGGCCGACCAGCTGACCGCCGACAAGCTCCGCCTCGACGCCGCGATCGTCAACGCGCGCTATCCCGAGCGTTTCACCGACGCCGAGGCAGCCCAGCTGGCGGCCGCCCGCGAGCGCGCCGGATCCACGCTGGCCGGGGCGGCGCTCGGTGCGGCTCTGTCCGAGCAGGCCCGCGCGGCCGGTCAGAGCGAGCAGCTGCGGCGGCTGCGAGACGGACTCGGGATGCCGCTGATCGAGCTCCCCTACCTGTTCACAGAGCAGCTGGCCCCCGAGCAGCTGGAGCTACTGGCGGACGCGCTGGGGGCGGCGCTGGCGCCACCGGCGACCGCGCCGCTCAACCGCTGACCTCGGCGGCCAGCCGCTCAACTGCTGAGCTCGGCGGCCAGCCGCCCGGCGCGCAAGCCACTCTCGATCGCGCCGTCGATGAAGCCGGCCCAGCCGTCGGCGAGGTCAGAGCCGGCGAGCAGAACGGTGCCCTCGGGCCGGCGCATGGCGGCGTGGTGGTGCTCGTACCACCCGGGACGGTGGATCGCCCAGGTGCCGCGCGAGAACTCGTCGCGCAGCCAGTCGTGGGCGGTGGCCTGCAGCGCCTGGTAGCCGGGCAGGATCTCCTCGAGGCGCCCCTGAACCGCCTCCAGGCTGCCGGCGTCGCAATTCTCGGCGTCGGGCCCGAAGCCGATCAGCAGCTGGGTGCCGTCGTCGAACAGCTCGTCGCTGTGGAGGTAGCCGAACGGGTGGCCGGGCCGGATCGCGTTCTGCATCGCCGTCTCACCGCGCGCGTGGATCATCAGCTTGATCCCGCGCGAGGCCTGGCCCAGGTCGATCGCGGCGCGCTTGTCCTCGGGCAGCTGGGGTGTGAACTGGATCGCTCCGAGCGCGTTCAGCGGCACCGCGATCACCACCGCCCGGGCCACATATCCCTCGCCCGCACGGGTCGTCACCTCCACATGACCGTTGCCGGTGGCCACGTCGGCGACGGGGGAACCGAGGCGGACCTCGAACGGAGCCGCGGTGGCGATCGCCTTCAGCAGCGCCACCGTGCCACCGACGATCGTGACCCGTCCGCCGGTCTCCTGGGTGAGCTTGAGGCTGTACCCGGACAGGGCGTGCCAGCGCAGCACCGCCACCGCTCCGGCTTGATCCAGGGGCCCGTTGGCCAGCGACTCCAGTTCGGCGCACAGCACCGCTCGCTCGTCGCCGGTGAGCTCGAGCTGATCGACACGTTCGGCGATCGTGAGCCGGTCAAACCGGGCCAGCTCGGGCAGCGCATGCAGCGGAGCGTGCGGCAACGGCAGCGCCTCCCCCACCCCCTCCACGAACGCGTCCCAGCCGCGGCGCGCGAGCTCGTCGCGCTCCTCCATCGTGCCGCTGCGCCGCTCCTGACCGACGTACCAGCCGGCCTGCTCGGAGTCGGGTCCGAACCGCACCGGCAGCCCGGCCCGGGTCAGCTCGGAGAAGGTGTGCGGCTGATGCCAGTGCACCCAGGCGCCGCCGAGCTCGATCCGGGTCCCGGCCCACTCCTGGCTCCAGGTCCGTCCCCCGAGACGGTCGCGGCCCTCGAGCACCAGCGCGCTTCGCCCGCGCAGCGCGCACTCGCGGGCCGCGGTCACGCCCGCGAAGCCGCCACCGACGATCACCACGTCGTACATCAGCCGCCGGCCCCGGACAGCCGGATCGAGGCATCAACGGCGACGGCGCCGTGTCCGGGCGCCCCCACCAAGACCGGGTTGCACTCGATCTCGGCCAGCGAGCGCTCCAGGAGCACTCCGGCGATCTGCTGGGCGATCCGCGCGGCCGCGGCGAGGTCGACGCTGGGGCGGCCGCGGCCCCCGACCAGCATCGGCGCTCCCCGCAGCGAGCGCAGCGCGAGCTCGATCCGCGCGGCGTCGGCGGGCAGCGGGACGATCGCCACGTCGTCGAGCAGCTCGGTCCAGATGCCGCCCAGCCCGAGCACCAGTGCCGGCACGATCGCGTCGGTGCGCACGGCGACCATCAGCTCCAGGCCCGGTGCGGCCATCCGCTCGGCGAGCACGCAACCGTCGTGCGCGGCCGCGAGCTCGGCCAGGCGGTGGTAGGCCCCGCGGACCTCGTCGCCGGAGCGCAGGCCGAGCGCGACGCCGCCGAGATCGGTCTTGTGTTGCGCGCTGGCCGCGCTCAGCTTCAGGACCACGTTTCCCCCCAGCTCATCGAGGGCGGCGACGGCGTCGTCGTGGCTGGAGACGACTCGCCCCTTCGGGACCGGGACTCCGTGCGCCCACAGCATCGCCTTGGCCTCGTGCTCGGCCAGCCACTCGCCGGTGGCGCGGGCGCCGCCGGTGTGGATGGCCCGGGCGACCTCGGCGATTTCGCGCAGGCGAGCCGGGTCGCAGATCGCCGGCGAGCCGGCCGCGGCACAGCGAAGCCCGGTGCGCAGCCCCGCGGCGGCGGCCACGCCGGCGCGCGCGAACTCCCACGCGGCGTCGTCGTCGAGCAGCTCGGGCAGCGTCGAGGAGACCAGCGTCGGCACCGGGCTCTGGGCGGCGCCGGCGATAACCGCCTCGCGGACCGCCCGCCAGGACTCCTCCGATGCTCCGGTCAGCCCGTGCGGCTGGTCGTAGAAGACCAGCACCCGCCCGATCGCGGGATCCTCCCCCAGGGCCCGCACGAGCTCGGCCAGCGCCCCTCGGTCCCCCCAGATCATGGCCGTGTAGTCGAGCGGGTTGGCGACCGTGGCCGCGGTCGGGAGCAGCTCCCGGAGGCGCTCGCGGGTGGCGGGCGCCAGCGGCGGGAGCTCGAGCCCGATCCGCTGGGCCTCGTCGGCGGCTTGGGCCGAGTCACCGCCCGAGCAGGTCATGATCGCGATCCCGCTGGGGCGGTCGCCGGCCTCGGGGGCCGGTCGTCGGTTAGACACCGCGATCGTCTTGGCCAGCTCGAGCAGGTCATGGACGTCGTCGGCCCACACCGCGCCCGCCTCCTGGACGAGGCTGCGAAACACCCGCTGGTCGCCGGCCAGCGCGGCGCTGTGGGCGGCCGCCGCCTGGGCCCCGGCCCGCGACTGACCCACCTTCAACACGACCACGGGAACGTTGGCCTCGGCGCAGGCGACGAGCCCGTCGCAGAACCTCGGCCCCCCGTCGTCCTCCATGTACAGCGCGATCGCGCCCAGTCCCTCCTCCCCGGCCAGGAACTCGAGATAGTCGGCGGCCGACAGAACCGCTTGGTTGCCGCTGGCCACCACCGTGTGAAAGCGCAGGCCCCGCCGCGTGGCCAGCGCGTTGACGGCGATGTTCCCGCTCTGGGAGACAAGCGCCACCGACCCTGCCTGCGCCGGCGCCAGCGCGTCTCCCCACAGCGCGATCCGGTTTGCCGGCGACACGATCCCGTTGCAGTTGGGGCCGCACACCGGGAGCCGGTACCGAGCCGCGGCGGCCAGCAACTCCTCGTTGCGCGCGACGCCCTCCGGCACTTCGCCAAAGCCGGCGCTGATCACCACCGCGCCCCCGCAGCCTCGCGCGCCGGCCTGCTCGATGACCGGCGGCACGGCGGCGGCCGGGATGGCCACCACGACCGCGTCGGCGACCACCGGGAGCTCGGCAATGCTGGGCACGCAGGGATGGCCCAGAACCTCGTCGCGGCTTGGGTTGACGCCCCACACCTCGCCCTCGAAGCCGATCGTCTCGATGTTCAGCAGCACCTCCGCCGCGTAGCTGCCGGGCCGGTCAGAGGCGCCGACAACCGCGATCGAGCCGGGGTGCATGAGGCGCCGCAGGTCCACGGCCGCCTCGGTTCCGACGGCGGTCAATGGATCGTCGCCTCGACCCCGCGGCGTTCCAGAGCGCGGGAGATGATCAGCCGCTGGACCTCGCTGGTCCCCTCCCAGATCCGGTCCACGCGGAGCTCGCGCAAGAACCGCTCGGCCACGTTGCAGCGCATGTAGCCGCGACCGCCGAACGCCTGCACGGCGCGGTCGGCGCAGCGGCCGGCCGCCTCGGACACGAACAGCTTGGCCATCGCCGCCTTGGCGTGGATCAGCTTGGGATCGGCGCCCGAGTCGACCATCGCGCACACCTGGAGGGCGAGCAGGCGCCCGAGGGCGGCGTCGGTCGCGGAGTCGGCGAGCGGGAACGAGATCCCCTGGTAGTCCATGATCCGCTGGCCGCCCTGAACCCTGGTCAGCGCCCAGCTGGTCGTCTCCTCGAGCAGGCGCCACATGGCCCCCAGGCCGTGGGTGGCGATTCCCAGCCGCTCCTCGGTGAACCACCGGCGCTGCAGCTCCTCGCCGTTGCCCAGGCCGCCGATCACGGCATCGGCTTGCACCTCGACGTCGGTGAAGCGGATCGTGGGATGGCCGTGCGGGTAGTTGTGGGTGAACCTCGGGTTGTCGACGAACTCGACCCCGGGGGCATCGGGCGCGACCAAAAACAGCGTCGGCAGGCGCGCTGAGCCCTCGACCACGTTGGCCATCACGATCAGCACTCGGGCCACGTCGCCGGAGGTCACATACCACTTCTCGCCGTTGATCCGCCACCCGCCGTCGCTGGCCACGGCGGTCGAGGCGATGCCGCCGGGGTCCGAGCCGGCATCGGCCTCGGTGACCGCATAGGCGTCGCCGCCCTCGCCCCGCAGCGCCGGGGCGATGTAGCGCTCGATCTGCTCCGGGGTCCCCTCGAGGAGCACGTTGTAGACGTTGGGGACGTGCCAGTGCAGGCCGTTGGTCACGCGCCCGAACTGCTCGTTGACGAGGAACCATTCGAGCATCGACCAGCCCTGCCCGCCGTGCTCGACCGGGACCCGTCCCCCCTGCAGGCGCGAGGCGATCGCCGCCCGTTTGATCTCCTGCACCGTCTCCTCGGGAAGCGCGCCGGCGCGCTCCTCGGCTTCGATCTCGAGCGGCATCAGGACCTGCTCGACGAACTCGCGCGCACGCTCGGAAAGCTCCCGTTGCTCGTCGGTCAGCTCGGGTGCAGGGGTGGTGGTGGTGCTCATCGGGTTCCTTTGTTGGGGCGTC
This sequence comes from uncultured Solirubrobacterales bacterium, assembly GCA_963757015.1. Taxonomy (GTDB): domain Bacteria; phylum Actinomycetota; class Thermoleophilia; order Solirubrobacterales; family Solirubrobacteraceae; genus Palsa-465. Next base: position 325,608 of record CAVWQA010000004.1, on the reverse strand, counting down.
CTATGAAGACGCTTCGGTGTCGTGTTCGAGGCGCTGCAGGGTGGCGCGGTCGCCGGCGGTGCGCGCCGCACCGCTCCCGGGCAGCGCGAGCAGCAGATTGTGGTGGTTGGCGATCACCGCGGTCGCGCGGGAGCGCGCGCGGGCCACGTCGGGGTCGTCCACGCCGGCGCTGGAGTCGATCAGCTGCACGACTTCGTGCAGGTACTGCAACCACCGCCGCTGGCTGCCCCGCAGCACGAGCCGCTCGACCCGGTCGCGCTCGCGGGCCACGGCCTCGCTGGGCGCGCGGTGCCGCGCAGTCAGCGTCGCCACCGCCGCCGGGAGCTCGCGCTCGGGCTCAGGTGTGATCGATAGCCAGGTCGTGCGCTTGACCATGGGGGTAAAGTATAACTGATCACAAAGTCAGGATGAGGTCCGATTATGGAATCTGCCGCACCACCCGCCGTCCCCACCACCCACGCTTTAAGCGCGGCCGGCGCGGCGCTCGAGCCCCGGCTCTACACCGACGCGACGCTGCTCGAGCCAGAGCAGGAGTTGATCTTCGAGCGCACCTGGCAGCTTGCCGGTCACATCGGTTCGCTGCCCCGGCCCGGCAGCTATCTGACCGGGCAAGCGGGAACCCAGCCGGTGCTGGTGGTCCGCGACGACAAGCAGCAGCTGCGGGCCTTCAAGAACGTCTGCCGTCACCGGGGGTCGCGCCTGCTGAGCGGCTCCGGTCAATGCAAGGCGGCAATTCGATGCCGTTATCACGGTTGGACCTACCGGCTGGATGGCTCCCTGATCGGGATTCCGGAGGGCCTGTCCTACGAGGAGAAGGTCGACAAGCGAAAGTTCGGGCTGATGCCGGCGCGCGTCGAGGAGCTGTGCGGGCTGGTGTTCGTCAACCTCGACCCGGACGCGACGCCGCTGGCGGAGCTGGTCGGTGACCTGCCCCAGCGCCTGGCGCCCTACCGGATCGACTCGCTGCAGCCGTTTGCCCCGGGCGGGGGAACGCAGCCGGCCAACTGGAAGGTGGTGGCCGACAACTACCTTGAGGGCTACCACATCCCGATCGCCCATCCGGGACTGATGCGAATGCTCGATTACAAGCGCTACGAGGTCGAGGTCCATGACCACTACGTGTGGTTCGACGCCCCGCTGCGCGACAAGCCGAGCAGCAACCGGCTCGAGCGCATGTACGCCAAGCTCGTCACCCCGATGCCGGGGCTCGGCGACGACGACCGTTTTGTCTGGCGCTACGCCTTCATCTATCCCAACACGACCATCGACCTGTATCCCGACCAGGTCAACACCTGGCAGATGCTCCCCGATGGCGTCGGCCGCACACGCGACGTGTTCGCCTGCTACCGGCCGGCGGGCACGGACCCGCGCACGAAGTTCGTGCAGTGGGCCAACCAGCGGCTCAACACGTTGGTCCTCGACGAGGACATCGACCTGGTCGACAACGTCCAGCAGGGCCTGGCCACGCGCGGCTATCGGTGTGGTCCTCTGTCGCGTCGCGAGCGCGGCGTGGCCTGGTTTGCCGACCGCATCCGGGCCGACCTGGCACCCGCGCTGGGAGCCGACGGGCTCACGTGAGGCCGCGCCGGACCAGGGCCGGGGCCCGAGAGCGGATCCTTGCCGCGGCCGTGCGGCGGATCGCCAGTGAAGGAATCGACGGCGTGCGGATCGCCCGGATCGCGATGGACGCGGGCGTCTCGACCTCGCTCGTGCACTATCACTTCGCCACCCGCGAAGCGCTCCTGGCCGAGGCCCTGGACTGGTCCTACGCGCGCGCCGGCGATGCCCGGATCACTGACGGCGAGCCTGCCGGAGCCTCCCACTCAGAGCGCCTGGCCTCGATGATCGACCAGTGCCTGCCCACCACCCCCTCGCTGCGCGAGGACTGGGTCCTGTGGGTCGAGCTCTGGCTGCGCGCCGTGCGCCACCCCGAGCTGCGACCGGTCGCCGAGGAGCTGTACGCGCGGCTGCATGCCTGGTTCGCCGGCGAGATCGCGGCCGGCGTCGCCGACGGGGAGTTTGCGCGCTGCGATCCCGACGAGGTCGCCGACCGGGCGCTCGCGCTGATCGACGGGTTGGGGGTCCGCACCCTGATCGGCGACGGCACGATTTCGCTGGCCCGCGCCCGGCGGACGGTCGAGTCCGCGCTGGCTCGCGAGCTCGGGCTCGGGGAGCGGCTCGTGCCCGCGCAGGATCCAGCCCGCAACGCGGTGGCAGCCCGCCGCGCCGGGAGCTAGGCCGGCGAGGGGGCGCCCAGGGCGGCCGCGGCCGCCGCGCGGCCGGTCTTGACCGCGCCTTCCATGTAGCCCGCCACCCAGTGATCAGAGCCGGCCACGTAGAACGGCGGCTCGTGGGTCCCCAAGAGCGGACCGACGCGGCTCAGGTCCCCCGGCGCCCACGAGGCGATATAGCCCAGCGTGTAGGGGTCCGAGCCCCAGGCGCGCTCGAGCGTGGCCGCCGGCCGCCGGGCCTGCTCGCCATACAGCAGCTGCAGCCCATCGAGGATCGTCTGCCGGCGGGCATCCGCGGGCGCGGCCACGAACGCGGCAAAGCGCTCGGGCGGAACCAATAGCGACAGCACCCCCCGCCCCTGCGACCAGCTCGAGCCGAACAGCCACTCGGTCTCGGCCAGCCCGTTCTGGCCTGTTCGCTGCCAGAAAGGCTCGTCGTAGGCGACCACCACCTTGGCCGCCAGCGCATTTCTCTGCGCGCGCAGCGAGGCCAGCCGGGCATCGCTCAGCCCGGTGATGGTGATCGCCCGCAGGGGGCCGGCGGGGATTGCGCACACGACCGCCTCGGCCTCGATCCGCTCGCCGTCGGCGAGCGTGACCACGGCGCCCTCGGGAGCGATATCGATCGCGGTGACCACGGCGCCCAACCGAAGCTGCGGTCCGAGCTCACAGGCCATGGCCAGCGCCACCGCCGCGGATCCCTCGGCCACCCGCAGGCCCTCCCATTGCTCGAGGTCGTAGAAGCCGTTGCCGGTGAGCGTGGCGTGCTTGCGCAGCTCCGCGAGCATCGAGGTCCGCTCGGGCCCGTCGCACGACAGCGACAGGGAGGCCAGCTCGTGGCGGCGGAGCACGGCCGGGAGCGCGCCCTGCTCGCGCAGCCAGGCGCCCAGGCTGAGGCGGTCCAGGCGGCCGGCCTCGGGATGGCGCCACGGATCGTCGGGATCGACGGTTGCCGCCAGGCGGTGAAACTCCCGGTCCAGGCGCTCGGCGTCGGCCCGCTCGCGGTCGGTCATCCAGGGCGCGTCGTCGCCCACGTAGACCCCCTCGTTCAGCCCCCAGCTGATCTCGCCGGGATCGGCCACGTAGCTTTCCTCGATCGTCAGCCCGAGCTCGGTGACAAGCTCGCGATAGGAGGCGTGCTCATGGCCGAAGACCTCACCGCCGGCCTGCACGATCCGCCCGTCGGGCAGCGTCACCGCCTCGACGCGGCCCCCGGCACGCTCGCGCGCCTCCAGCAGCAAGACGTCGGCGCCCGCCCGGTGCAGGTCGCGCGCCGCCGCCAAGCCCGCCAGCCCGGCTCCGAGCACTGCCACATCCACCATGGCAACTTCCTCCTAACGCTTCTCGCTTGACAGACGCGAGCGTGCTGGTAAGTTTCCTGAACGGAGATTCAGGATACAGCTTAGGGCAAGCCGAGCCGGAAGAGGAGAGATGAGTCCCCGCCCCAAGGTGGATCACCTGCGCAAACCGCAGATCGTCGCCGCCGCCGCCGAGGTGCTGTACGAGCGGGGGCTGTTCGATACGCGGATCGGGGACATCGCCGAGCGCGCCGGTACGAGCTCGCCGACGATCCTGTACTACTTCGAGTCCAAGGACCGGCTGCTCGAGGAGGCCGTCGAGTACGCCGACCGCGAGTTCTACGAGCGGGTCCTGGACGGCCAGGGCAGGTTCGAGCGCGCCAGCGACAAGCTCGTCCACCTGATCGAGGAGACAAGCCTCGGTCCCGGTGGTCTGACCGACTACACGCTGTGGATGGAGATCTGGGTTCGCGCCCGGCGGGACTCGACCGTGCGGCGCTCCTACTTCCGCCTCAACCGCCGGGAGCGCGCACTGATCGCGGACATCGTGCGCCAGGGCCAGCAGACCGGCGAGTTCGGCGCGGACGTCGACCCGGATGAGTTCGCGCTCGTGCTCAGCGGTCTCCTGGACGGGCTCGGGGTGCAGGTCACCCTCGGCCAGCCCGACGTGACACCGGCGCGGATGGTGAATCGCTGCCTTACGCTCGCCTCGAGCGAGCTCGGCTGCGACCTTCGCCGGGACGCAAGCCGCAATGGCACGTCACCAAGGAGAGTGCGACACAAGTGAGTGATGATTGTCATGCACCCACGTGAGGGATGGTCTGAAGGAGGGATCCGGCGCAGACCCGAACCGGTACAAACTGCGATCTCCCGTCGCCAGCTCCTTATGGCAGGCGCCGGGCTCGCCTTGGGGGGAATGCTGGCGGGCTGCAGCACCACGAACCCCGCGGCCGCTAGCAGCGGCCCCCCGCTGCCACGTAAGGACAGCCCGGTCAAGTGGCCGGTGTACTCCGACAACAAGCCAATTGCCTCCGGCCTGGCCCCCGAGAAGGGCGCGACCCTGCAGCTCTACAACTGGGTCGCCTACATCAACGAAGCGGTGATCAAGAGCTTCTGCAAGACGCACAACTGCAATTACTCGCTGACAACGTTCAACACGATGGAAGAAGCGCTGTCCAAGCTGAACAGCGGACAGCTCAAGTTCGACGTGTTGTTCCCGACCGTCGCTGTGCTCGGTCAGCTGATCGCGGCCAAGCTGATCCGGCCGCTCAACCACAGCTACATCCCCAACATGTCCAATGCCTGGCCCGACTATCGCAATCCCTTCTACGACCAGGAGTGGCAGTACACCACGCCGTATTCGATCTACACCACCGGGATGGCCTGGCGCAAGGACAAGGTGAACCTCACCCCCTCGTGGAATATGCCGTGGCAGGGAGCGCCGTACAAGGGCAAGGTCGCAGTCCTCGACGACTACCGGGAGACGATCAGCCTGGCCCTGCTGCGGGCCGGGAATCTGGACATCAACACGACCAGCACACCCCAGATCCAGGCTGCGGGCAAGGCCCTCCAGCAGCTTGCCAACCTGACCAACGTGCGGATCGACAACAACGATTACACCGACGTCCCCACCGGGAAGACCTGGATTCACCACTCCTGGTCGGGCGACATGGCGTCCTCGTACCAATACCTGCCCAAGGGCACCTCGATTGACACGCTCGGCTACTGGTTCCCGTCCAACCGGAAAGGCCCGGTCGCCAATGATCTGATGGTCAATTTGACCAGCGGCGCAAATCCCGTCCTGGCCCATAAGTTCATCAACTACATGCTCGACGTGAACAATGCCCTGGACAACTACAGCTACGTCGGTTACATGCAGCCGCTGAGCCAGGTCACGCCCAACCGCCTCATAGCCGAGAAGCTGCTGCCTCGGCAGTTGACCTCCACCGTTGTGCTGCCACAGTACTTCCGTCAAGGCCTGTTCCAGCTCGAACTGCCCCCGGCCGCCAACACCGTCTGGGAAGACACCTGGAACACGTTCTCCAAGGGGCTATAGGGTAATGGCCATGGGTCGGCGGCAAGACACCTACGACCGGCGTAACCGCTGGTTGTGGATGGGGCTCGCGGCGCCGGGAGCGATCTGGCTGCTGGTTCTATTTGTGGCCCCGTTCTACGTCATGCTGTCGGTGGCCGGCGGCGGCGTCAACGAGTTCTTCCAGACGGTGGTCCCGGTCTGGAATCCGGGCCACTGGTCGAGCTTCAACTTGAGCGCCGTCTGGCACGACATCGTCGGCAGCGGAGCGTTCATCGGCCCGTCCGCGCTCCGGACACTCGTCTACACCGCGATCGCGACCGTGATCTCGCTGGCCATCGCCTACCCGGTGGCCTATTTCGTCTCCCGATACGCGGGCCAGCGTAAGACGCTGTTCCTCGTCCTGCTGATCGCGCCCTTCTGGGTCAGCTACATGATGCGCATGCTGGCTTGGATCGACCTGTTGCAGCAGAACGGGTTTGTCAACAGCACGCTGTCGTTCATCGGCCTCCCCGGTCACACCGACTGGCTCGGCGGCAAGTCGGTGACCGTCATCATGAGCCTTGTCTACGGGTACATCCCGTACCTGATCCTGGTGCTGTACGCGTTCCTCGACCGGATCGACCAGCGGCTGCTCGAGGCCGCCCGGGATCTAGGCCTCAGCAAGTGGCACACGTTCTGGCACGTGACCGTGCCGCTGAGCAAGCCGGCGATCATCGCCGGGACGTTCATCACCGCGCTGCCGATGCTGGGCGACTACTTCACCAATCAGCTCATGTCCGGGGCGCCGGGGACGACGATGATCGGTAACGCGATCGAAGGACAACTCGACTCGCCCGGCCAGACCGGGCAGGGCGCCGTGCTGGCCCTGATGCTGCTGGTCGTCCTGCTGATCCCGATGCTCTATTACGTGATCAGCACCGCTCGGGCGGCGCGGGAAATGGCCTGATGGCGAGCACAGCGCAACCGGCGGTATCGAGCCCGTCACGGGCGCAGCCGGTCTCCTCGCGCGGGCGCCCTCGGGGAAACCCGTGGCGGCGGCCGTGGGCGCTGGAGGGCTTCACCTGGCTGTACATCGTCTGGTCGATCGTCCCGATCGGGATCGCGGTGCTGTTCTCGTTCAACAAGGGGGCGTCGCAGGCCACGTGGCAGGGGTTCTCGACCAAGTGGTATGTCGGCAGTCAGGTCACCTCCGTGCTCCACAATCCCAGCCTGCACCACGCCGTGATCCAGACGCTGATACTCGGAGCACTGACCACCGTGATCTGCGTCCCCATCGGGGTCAGTTTCGCGATCGGGGTCGATCGCTGGCGCACTCGAACCGCGAGCGGACTGAACTTCGCGATGATCTTCTCGTTCGTGATCCCGGAGCTGCTGCTGGCCGTGGCGCTGTTCCTGCTCGTCACGCAGGCACTGACCTTCATCCGCCTCGGCACTCCGGCCGAGGTGGCGGGCCTGGTGGTATGGAACCTGAGCTGGCCCGCGATCATCGTGCGGGCGCGGCTGGTGAGCATCGGGCGGACCTACGAAGAGGCGGCCGCGGATCTCGGGGCGTCGCGAATGGGGGCTATCCGCCGGGTTCTGCTTCCGCTGCTGATGCCGGCCATCTTCGCCAGCGCCGTGCTTGTTTTTGCCAGCACTGTGGATGATTTCGTGATCGTGGAGCAGCTGTCCTCGACCGCGAACACGCAGCCGATGTCGGTGCTGATCTACTCCAACGTCCACGGCGGACTGAGCGGGCCGGCGCTCAACGCGCTGGCCACGATCATGCTGTTCATCTCGCTGGTCGTCGCGCTGATCGGCTTTGTCGCCTACCGGTGGATGACGCGGGGCGAACGAACCAAGCGCGGCACTGAGGCACTCACCGGCATCGCCGGCATCTGAGAGGAAGGAAATGAGCGGAGGAAACGTAAAGATCGAGTCACTGACCAAGCGGTTTGACGAGGTCGCGGCCGTCGACGACATCACGCTCGAGATCGAGGCGGGCGAGTTCTTCTCGCTGCTGGGGCCGAGCGGCTGCGGAAAGACCACCACCCTGCGCATGGTCGCCGGCTTTGAGCCGCCGACCAGCGGCACGATCCTGCTCGACGGCACCGACGTCGGCAACTGGCCGCCCCACCGCCGCAACGTCAACACGGTGTTTCAGAGCTATGCGCTGTTTCCGTTTCTGACCGTCGCCGAGAACGTAGCGTTTGGCATGAAGTACAAGTCGGTGTCCAAGTCGGAGATGAACAGCCGCGTGGCCGAGGCGCTCGAGCTCGTCCAGCTGTCCGGATACGAGAAGCGACGTCCCAACCAGCTCTCGGGCGGTCAGCAGCAACGCGTCGCGCTGGCCCGGGCACTGGTGCTGCGCCCCTCGGTCCTGCTGCTCGACGAGCCGCTGGGGGCGCTGGACGCCAAGCTCCGCCGCACCCTCCAGGTCGAGCTGGGCGCGCTCCAAAAGCAGGTCGGAATCACCTTCCTGTACGTGACCCACGACCAGGAAGAGGCGCTCACGATGTCGGATCGCCTGGCCGTCATGAACCACGGACGGATCGTCCAGCTCTCCACCCCGGCAGAGGTCTACAACGAGCCCGCCGATGCCTACGTGGCCGACTTCCTGGGCGTGTCGAACCTGATGGACGCTCGAGTCGAGCCCGGCGGGGACGGGAAAGGGTCCTGCCGCCTGCGCCTGGGCGACTTCGCTCTCCAGGCCCAGGCCGGCCAGCTCGACGCCACCGGTGCGGTGAAGCTTGCCATCCGTCCCGAGCGCATCCATCTGCACCCGTATGAAACGCCTGGTGCCAACCGGGTGCCGGGGATGGTCGAGCGCATCGTCTTTCTCGGCTCGACCACGCACATCTTCCTCCGGCTGGCCACCGGCTCGACCCTGCAGACGCTCGTGCGCAACGATGGGGCCGCGCTGCCCTACAGCCAGGGAACGCCCGTCACCGTGGACCTTCCGGCCGACGCGCTGCGCGTGCTGCCCGATCCCGGCGTCAGCGTGGCCGAGATTCACGACGAGACGCGCGGCGATCAGCTGCTCGACCTCACCGGCACGAGCTCGAGCTGATTCCGGGCCTGAGCTGATTTCCGGATGGCGAGCGGATGCCCGGCGTGAGCGAACTGCTGGAGGGCAAACGCGTGTGCATCTGCAGCGGCTCCGGCGGCGTCGGCAAGACGACGACCTCGGCGGCGATCGCGCTCGGGATGGCGGCCCAGGGGGCCAAGGTCGCGGTGGTCACCATCGACCCCGCCCAGCGGCTCGCCAACGCGCTCGGCTTGCAGGAGCTCGAGAACGAGCCGCGCCGCGTGGAGCCCGAACGCCTTCGCCACATCAATGTCGAGGGCGAGCTGTGGGCGATGATGCTCGACCCCAAGCGAACCTTCGACGAGCTCATCGACAGGATCGCGCCCAACCCGGCCCGCGCCGCGGAGATCAAGTCCAACCGCGTCTACCGGGAGCTCTCCACGGCCGTCTCGGGATCGCAGGAGTTCACCGCGGTGGCCAAGCTCTACGAGCTGCACCGCGACGGCGACTTCGACCTGCTGGTGCTCGACACGCCGCCGTCGCGCAACGCGCTTGAGTTTCTCGAAGCCCCCCGCCGGCTGACGTCGTTTCTCGACGGCCGGGCGCTCAAAGCGTTCTCCCGCCCCACGGGCCTCGGCATGCGGGTGCTGGGGCGAGGCGCCGCCCCGTTCCTGGCGGCGCTGCGCCGGGTCACCGGCGTCGACCTGATCAGCGACCTGTCGACCTTCTTCGGCCTGCTCGGCGGCATGACCGACGACTTCCGCGAGCGCGCCGCCGAGGTCGAGCGGCTGCTCAGAGCGCAGACCACGGCATTCGTGCTGGTGACTTCCGCTCAGCCGGCCGCGATCGACGAGGCGGTCTGGTTCCGGCGCACGCTCGCCGACAGCGGGCTGCCCTTCGCCGGCGTGATCGTCAACCGCGTCCATCACGATGTTCTCGGCGACGCCGACGCCGGGGACCTGATCGACGCCCTCGGGGACGGCCTGCCCGCCGATCTGGCCGCGCGCGTGGCCACGACCTTCCGGGACTACCACGTGCTCGCCCGGCGCGATCGGGCCGGCGTGCAGCGGCTGGGCGCCGAGCTCGGCGACCGCCCGCTGCTGCTCGTGCCCCACCTGGACGACGACGTCCATGACATCGACGGGCTGCTGCGCGTGCACCGCTTCCTGTTCGCCTCAGACGCCGAGCACGAGCGCCTGATCGCCAACGTGATCGCCTGAAGCGCCCGCGCTCACCTGATCGCCTGAAGCGCGCGCTCACTCGGTCGACTCGAGCACCGGCGCCTGTGGCCCCTGCTCGACCCACGTCGACCAGCTGATCACGATCGACTGCCAGCGCCCGGCCTCGATCGGCCCCTCGGGGCCCGTGAGCGTCACGCCCCCTTGATGGAGGAGCTCCCAGACGGCCTGCTCGGCGAGCGCGAGCCGCTCGCTGGCCCGCCACAGCGGATACTCGGCGGCCACCAGCTCGATCACGTCCGGGAACGTCAGCGGCGTGGCCGCGGCGGCCCGGATCTCGGCCTTGAAGGTCTGCACCGAGGACCGCGACTGCGCACCACGCTGCGCCTGGGCGAGCACGGTCTCGGTCACCTCGCGCGAGGTCTTGCCCACGGTCGCCCACCCCCGCCCCAAGCCGATCTCGTCAGGGCGCAGCTCGGGGCCCTCGAAGATCGTCAGGCGCGCCTTCTCGGGCGACCAGCGCCGGTCCTCGTACTCGAGGCTGGTGCCGCTGACCCAGGGCTTGGCAAAGCGCTCGTCGAGCTGTTCGCGCGTCAGGTTGAAGGCCCGGGCGACGTGCGGGAACTGACGCAGCTCGAGGTGGAACACCCGAGGTAGGTTCGCACGGGTGGTGCGCCCTTCACATACGACAGCGCAGAGCGAGCGGGCCAGGAGCCCGCTCGCTTTGCTGGTCGCGCTCCCCCTGACTACTTACGAGCCCCAGGACTTATTTCTGTGTCGTGCCTGGCGGGCAAAACACTCCCGGCGTCGATTCAGACACCGAGTAGGGAGCGGCCGTCCCTCAGCCTACCGGGCTCTTGCCGGGCGCGCTCTGCGCCGCCGTGTCCGAGGTCGCCCCGGCCAGCAGGCGATCGGCGACCGCGCACAGGTCGGCGCCGAGATGGCCGCACAGGGCATCGCGCAGGATCGCCCGCAGGTTCTCGGCCAGTTCCTCGACGAGCGCGTCTACCCCGGGACCGGCGGCGGCAAGTCCGGTGATCACCGCGCGCTCGAGCGAGATCGCCCGCGCCGTGCGCTCGGCCAGGGCGGCGCGTCCCTGCGGCCCGGCGCAGATCACCGCCAGACGCTGGGCCAGGCGCCCACTGGACGGACCCTCGGGCTCGAGCAAAGCGCGCAGCGCCAGTAGATAGTCGGTCAAGGCCTCAAACGGCGCCAGACGCTCGCAACCCATCTCAAACCGCGCCAGCGCCCAGGCGAGCTCGCCGCCGCCCGGAAGCCGGCGGCCCACGAGGTCACAGAAGGCCCGCAGCTCCTCCTCCTGGGCGGTGGGCACGATCGTCACCATCCTGGGGCGGCCGCTGGCCCCGATGGCCACCGGCCTCCAACTCCCGGCATCGGTCCGGGTCCACGCCACCGGCCCGATCGCGTAGCCGCCCCGCTCGAACAGCCGCAGCGCGGTCAGAACCCGCCGGAAGCGGACTCGTGCCGCCGATAGCGGGGGCCGCGCCGACCGCTCCTGATCGACCGCCAGCACGGCCAGCACGTTCGGCTCGTCGCTGTCGCCCCAGACGGCGTCGGCGGGCGCGTCGCGAAGGGCGTCGCCCCGGATCAGCGACAGCCCGTGGCCGAGCGACAGGTCGGTCCTGTCGGCCTCGAGGGCTACGCCGAGCACGGGCGCGATCACCATCGTGGTGCAGTGCCCCTCGTAGAGGGCGCGCTCGAGGTCGCCGTAGGCGGCCTCGAAATGCACCGGCTCAAACCCGAATTCGGATCGATCCGCGAACACGGCCGCGAGAAAGGCGGCGATCGCCGCCTCGGCGCGCCCCCGGGGGTCTGACGGCACCCGGGCCACGGCCTGCTCCTGCAGATAGACATCGATCCCCTCGCAGCTCGCGACTGCCTCGGCGGCGGGCTCGAACGTCCCCAGGGTCTTGAGGCCCGCGAGCCGGCTGTGGATGAACTCCGCAGTCAGCGGGCGATAGCAGTAGAGCGCCGCGGTCCCGCCCCGCTCCTCGACGATCTCGAAGGGGAGCTCGGCCCCGCTCGCGAGCTCTGCGGCGAGCATGCCGCTGGCCTCAACCGTGAATGCCTCCAGCACATGGTGCAGGGTCGCATTTCGCACCCCCGCGGATTCTCGGTCGCGCGCGGGGATCCTCCGCCGGCAGCGCTGCTTGCACGCCATGGGCCGCGACGGCGGGGCTTTGCGACGCGGTCAGGCGACGGCGACGGCCGGCTCGGCCGCGGCCTCGCGGACGGCCTCGCAGTCGGCCCCGAGCCACTCGCGCCCGTAGGTGCGCATGTCCTCGATCAGCGGCACTAGCGCGCGCCCCTTTTCGGTCAGCACGTACTCGACGCGGGGCGGCACCTCGGGGAACGTCTGGCGCTCGACGATCCCCTCTTCCTCGAGGGCGCGCAGCCGCAGCGACAACGTCCGGGGGCTGATCCCGGCCAGAGAGCGCTCGAGCTCGCAGAACCGCGAGCGACCCTCGGCGAGCTCGCGAATCACCAGCAGCGTCCACTTGCCGCACACGATCTCGGCGGTTCGGCACACCGGACACGTATCTCTGTCAACCATCTCAAGTCCCAGTCTAGCGCAATGCTTCACCAACTGAAGCGAGAGCTTGTGCGCAATGCTACGCGGCCGCCCGGGTGCGGCGCGAGCCAGGTCAGGCGACGTCGCGCAGCTTCTGGGCCTCGGCCAGCGACTGCAGCTTCTTGAGCGACTGGTTCTCGATCTGCCGGATGCGCTCGCGGGTGACGTTGAACGTCCGCCCCACCTCGTCGAGCGTTCGGGGATGCTCGCCGCCAAGCCCGTAGCGAAGTTCGAGCACGCGGCGCTCGCGGTAGCTGAGGTTCTCGAGCGCCTCGCGCAGCGCCTCCTTGGTGAGGATTTCCGCAGCCCGCTCGTAGGGCGACTCGGCCCGCTCGTCGGCGATGAACTGCCCGAACTCGGATTCCTCCTCGTCCCCCACCGGCTTCTCCAGGGACACGGGCGCCTGCGCCGAGCGCTTGATCGACTCGACCTCCTCGGGCTCGATCCCGGTCACCTCGGCGATCTCCTCGGCGGTGGGCTCGCGGCCCAGCTCGGTCACCAGCTTGCGCTCGGCCCGGCCGATCTTGTTGAGCTTCTCGACCACGTGCACGGGAATCCGGATCGTGCGCGCCTTGTCGGCCAGGGCGCGAGCGATGGCCTGGCGGATCCACCAGGTCGCGTAGGTGGAGAACTTGAAGCCCTTGCGATAGTCGAACTTCTCGGCGGCCCGGACCAGACCGAGCGTGCCCTCCTGGATCAGGTCGAGGAACGGCAGCCCCTGATTGCGGTAGTTCTTGGCGATCGAGACGACCAGGCGCAGGTTTGACTCGACCATCTTCTGCTTGGCGTCCAGGTCGCCGCGCTCGATCCGCTTGGCCAGGTCGACCTCCTCCTGGGCGGTCAGCAGGCGGACCTTGCCGATGTCCTTGAGGAACAGCTGCAAGGAGTCGGTCGTCATGTCCGGCTTGAGGTCCAGCGCGGTCTTGGCCTTGCGGCGCCCGCGCTTGTCCGGAGCCCGCTCGACCTCGGCGGCGGCCAGCGCGGGATCGACTTCCTCGACGAGCTCGATCTCGGCCCGCTCGAGGAATCCATGCAGCTCTTCGACGTCCGCCTCGTCGAGATCGAGCTCGGAGACGGCGCCGGCGATCTCGGAGTACGTGAGCACACCAAGCTGCTGGCCACGATTGACGAGTCCCTTGATCTCCTCGAGTTCCTGCAAGTCCGCTACTGACATCTGGTTCCGTTCAGTCCTTGCGCCGGGGGCTGGCGCTGAGTAAGCGACCCGGTCGCGCTCACCGAGGGCGCACGACCGCTAGTAAAACATGCCCGATTGTAGTCACTACACTTTATGAAGTCAACGCGCAGGGCGCGTCATGCCATTCCCGGCCGCAGCTGGCTTCCGGGGGCACACCGCCGACGCGGCGCCGTATACATCTTTTATACGTAGAACTGCCTCGTCCGTTTCAAATTTACGCCCTATTTCTCAAGAATGTCTGAGGAGCGGCGACGGGCGGAAACCAGGGGGTCTCAGACCGCGCGCGCCGTGCGCGCGGACTTGCAAGCATTCGCTGCCCGGTTTCGTATACTGCCGCGCCACCAGCCGAGCGATCGTCCGTCAGCGGGCGATCGGCGGGGGACCCACTTGCGGGCCTTGTGCCCGTGTGGGGCGAATCGGTCCCGCAAAGGACCGTAGCGCGAGAACCGCGCGAGCCCGTCAGCTCACCCCGTAGGCAAAACCAAACTCAGGTGACCTAATTGATCGGGACTCGTCGCGTCTACGCCTACCCCTACGCCCATGCCGTGCTCGTGCTCCTGGGCGGCCTGCTGGCTTTCCCCATGTCCGCGTGGGGCGCCCACGGAGGCTCGGCGCTGAGCCCGGGCAGCGCCGGCAGCGGCTCGTCCGCGACGGCGGACAGCGGGTCGATCGCGACGGCGGGCAGCGGGTCTCCGGCGACCGTCGCCCGGGGCAACATCACGGTTTCGGCCGCGGGCGACGGGATCACGCTTTCGAGCAGCGCCTCGACGATGCTGAGCCGGGGGCTCAGCTTCTCCGGCATGGCCTCGCCCAGCGCAGCCGGAAAGACGGTTGAGATCCAACGGCTCGGACACCAGACCAACTGGCAGTGGGCTCCGACGGCCACGGCCACGGTGGCCGGGGATGGATCGTTCAGCGCCCTGTGGACGACCAACCACATCGGGCGCTTCGCGATCCGGGCGCTGCTCGTCCGTGGCGACGGGTCGACCGCGGCCGCGGCCGCTCCCACGGTCACGATCACCGTCTACCGGCCGTCGATCGCGAGCTGGTATGGCGGCAAAAGCGAATGGGGCCGGCGCACCGCCTGCGGTGTCGTGCTGCGTCCGACCACGATCGGGGTGGCCAACCGAACCCTGAAATGCGGCACCAAGGTCGCCTTCTACTATCGCGGGCGCACGATGATCGTGCCCGTGATCGATCGTGGCCCGTACGCCAACGGGGCCGACTGGGACCTCACGCAGGCCGCCGGCGGCGCCCTGGGGATGTTGACCGCGGGCGTGGTCAAGCTGGGCGCCGTATCGCTGCCGCAGCAACCGGCTCTGGGCTGAACCGCCGCCAGCGGGTTACCTCGGCTTCAGTCAATCTGCTCGGCGAACTCTGGCTGGCCACGGTCCGTCTCGATCGGCGCACACCGCGTCAATGGGGCGCGTTGAAGGGCTCGATGTCGTTGAGGGTCGAGCCCTCCGGGATGCGCCAGAGCGACGTGATCACAGAAGTTGCGCTTCCAATCTATGGCGCCCACGTTCGAGACACAGCAGCGGCGCCCGTGCTCTTCCCGTTCAGGGTGACGGTGGCAACCGCGACAACCCGATAGGCGTGGCCCAGGAACGCGGTGCGCGCCAGGCTGATCCGAAGCGGGTTCATAGGCACCGGGCCCGCCCTCCGGCTAGATCCGCTGACGATGAAGTACTCAAGCGGGTTGTTGTGCGCCTGCACCTCGACATATACGTGCAAGGTCTTCACGCCTGCACCACTGGCGCAGGACACCCCGCCGCCGTAGTCCATCGTAATGCCGCTGCCGAACAAGAACTTCGGCCCGTACTCCGTGGCACTGCAGGAAAGGCCCGCCATCCGCGGCATCTGCACGGTGGTTGGCTTCTGCGGCGCGTACACGCGTGCTGCCACCGCGGTGCATGCGAGCCCAAGCGTTACGGCAGAGGCGAGCGCGGCGATCCTGGCAAATATCCAACCCCTCCGATGTCTACCCCCCGAGCCAGAAGACGCCGACACGGTAATCACCGATTTGCTTGGCGCTCAGACGACATCAGCCACTACATCATGACCTTCAGCCATGCGTCCCGCACCGCCAACAGTCCACGAGCGTAGGTGCGAAAGCGCGTACTCGCTTACCATGGGAGCCAGCGAGTTGCGCGAACAAGTCCGAGCACTCAAAGACGCGCTTGACCAGAACGAGCTTGAGGAAGGCCGCCGGGTTTGGCTCTCCGCCCAGCTCGCAGCGCTCGATACGGCACTGGCGGTTCTTGCGGGTCAGCGGTTCAGCTACCCGGCAGTTCTCACAAAATCCCTTGAACAGGGCCACCGCCGTGGAATCAACCATCTAGCTCAGAACGCCGTCGAAGCGCCGGCATCACGCCGACCCACTGGCCGAGGCGGCAAACCGGGCGACCTCGGCGGTCTCGATCAGCTCCGCCGCAGTGGTCCCGTCCTCCCCCAGAACGGCAACGCCGATGCTCACCACCATCGGCGCGCCGCGCCACGGCTCGCGCTGGGCCACGGCGGCCGAGATCCGGGCCCCCAGCGCCCGTGCGCCGGCCCGTCCGGTTTCCGGGCCGATGATCCAGCTCCGCGTGTCGGTCTCGAACACGAGGATGTCGTGTTTGCCGACGGCCCTCCGGACCGCCTCGGCATACGCACCGAAGGCCGCCGCCGCGCCCGCGTCGGTCTCGACCGCGAGTATCTTGTCCGCGTCCTCGAGCTCGGCGAGCACGATCGAGAGCGGCGAGCCGCCACTGCGATCGATCTCGTGCTCAAGGGTTCCGACCCAGGCCCGCTCGGCCTCCTCGTCCGGCCGCTGGGGGTCTAGCCAGGCGGGTCGCGCCACCCGTCCGGCGGCGCGATCGCCCGGGCGCCCGCGGTCAGCCTCGGCCGGACTGACCGCCCCTTCGTCGTGGGCGCGCAGCGCCGCCGCGCGCGCCAGCCCGGTCACCTGAGCGAGCCGCTCGGCGAGCTCACTGACCAGATCCGCCTCCGGGTCCTCGACCTCGGAGCGCAGTGCTGCCCACACGACCGCGTGCAGAGCGTCGACCGCAGCCGAGGCGCCCTCGGCGCTGCTCGCGCCCGCGAGCACCCCGACCCGCGCCGCCAGCGGCGCCAGCTCGCCGCCGGCCTGGAGTCGCCGCTGCTGATCGTCGTCGGTCAGGGCACGCACGATCGCGTCGCACAGACGCGGGCCGTCGCGGGTCAAATCCGCCCCCAAGATCCTGGGCGCGTCCTTTAGCGGCGCGCCCTCGAGCAGTGCGATCAGCCACCCCTTGGCCAGGTCCTCGGACCGCGCCAGGAGCGCCTCGATCGGCGCGTCGGGCACCGGTCGGGCCCGGCGCCGGCGGGGTGGGCCTGACGGCATCACCGACTTCTATCACGCGCTCCGGCGATCCCCGCGCGGCCTATGCTGAAGATCGAAATGAGCACGGCCAGCACCCTGATCACCGTGGCGCAGGCGCGCGAGCTGGTTCTCGAGGCGACCCCCGCGCTGCCCTCCGAGCCGGTGCCGATCGACGATGCGCTGGGCCGGGTGCTGGCCGAAGATCTCCGCGCCGCCGGGGACGTGCCGCCGTTTCCGTGTTCGGCGATGGATGGCTACGCGGTGCTGGCGGGCGACGCCGGCCGCGTCCTGGAGATCGTCGGTGAGTCGCGAGCCGGTGTTCCCGCCGGGCGTGGCCCGCGCGACGGCGAGGCGATCCGGATCTCCACCGGCGCCACCGTGCCCGAGGGCGCGACCGCCGTGATCCCCCAGGAGGACGTGACCGGCAACGGCGCCGCGATCGAGACCAAGGCCGCGGTCGCCCGGGGGCAGAACATCCGCGGTCCCGGTGAGGACATTCGCGCCGGCGCCCTCGTGCTCGAAGCGGGCACGCGGCTGGGCGCAGTGGAGCTGGGCGCGGCCACGGCGGCCGGGGCCGCCACCGTCACCGCGGCCCGGATGCCGCGGGTCGGGGTCCTCTGCACCGGGGATGAGCTCAGGGCGCCGGGTGAGCCGCTCGGTCCGGGCGAGATCCACAACTCAAACGCGCCCATGCTCACGGGGCTGTCTCGAAACGCGGGCGCGCAGACGTCCCGGGCTCGCCGCCTGGCCGATGACCATGCCGCCACCGAGACCGGCATCTCCCAGGCTCTGGAGTCCTGTGACGTGGTGATCATCTCCGGCGGGGTGTCCGTGGGACCGCACGACCATGTCAAGCCCGTACTGGCGCAGCTCGGCGTCCACGAGGTGTTCTGGAGCGTCTCGCTGCAGCCGGGCAAGCCGACCTGGTTCGGGATCGCCCCCGGCGGGGCGCTGGTGTTCGGCCTGCCGGGCAACCCGGTGTCCGCCGTGGTCACGTTCTCGCTGTTCGTGGCGCCCGCGCTGGCCGCCCTGCAGGGCCACCAACGCAGCCGGACGCTCGAGCGCCAAGCCGTGCTCGGCGTCGACGTCAAGCGCAACCCGCGGCGCGAGCAGGCCGTCCGCGTTGTCCTGGCGCGCGGTGACGGCCGGCCGGTGGCGACTCCCAACGGTGCCCAGGGCTCGCACATCCTGAGCTCGCTGATCGGAGCCGACGCATTGGCGATGATCCCGGCGGGCGAAGGCAGCGCGCCAGCGGGCTCGACCGTGGCGCTGGAAGAGCTGGCCCGCTGAGCCGCCCCGGCCCGCCGAGCCACGCGGGCCCGCTGAGCCACCCGGGCCCGCTGAGCCGCCCGGCGGCGCAGCCAGGCACAATCCCGCCATGATCGCGCCGCTCGTGATCCTCGGGCTCGCGCTCTCGGCGCTGGTCGCGCTGCTTCGCCGGGCGCTGAGGCAGCTGCCGGCGCGGGCCGTGATCATCTCGCCGCCGAAGTCGACGGTGATCGCGCGCGACGGAGCGGTGCGCTCGGCCCAGCGGGTGCAGCTGACGCTGGATCGGGCCCACCTCGAGCGGATCTGGACCACGGCCCACCTCGAAAACCTGGCCCGCACCTACTGGCGCTTTCTGACGCGGGTCACGCTCGGGCTGGTGCGGGTGATCTACGACGCCGACAGCCGCTCGGTGGTCCTGCTCGTCAAGCCGCTCACGCTGCTGCGCTTCGACGCGCCCGAGTACACGATCGAACCCGATCACCGGGCGGTGCGGTGGCGGATTCGCGACGGGCTGCTGGTGACCCGCAGCGGGCGGGGCTGTGGCTTCTTGGCGCTCGACGTGCGCCGCCTTCCCGACGACCCGGACGGGCGGGCGCGGTTGGTGATCGAGGTCGAGGTGGCGAACTTCTATCCCTCGATCGCGGCCCGGTTGAGCACCCCGGTCTACGAGATGACCCAGTCAGTTGTCCACGTGGCCGTGACGCACGCGTTCCTGCGCTCGCTGGCCAAGCTCGACCTGGCCAAGTCGAAGATCGGACAGCTCGCCGATCAGCCGTAGCGGCTGCTGCCGATCGTCTATAGCGGCTGCCGCCGATCGGCCGTAGCGGCCGCTGCCGATCAGCCGAAGCGGCCGCTGCCGATCAGCCGAAGCGGCTGATGCCGATCGCGCGCATCTTGGCCCGATCGTGTCGCGCGTAAACCCGCCGCACGGTGCCCGAGCGCGAGCGCATCACCAGGGACTCGGTGCTCGCGCCGCGGTCTCCCCGGTAGCGCACCCCCTGGAGCACGTCGCCGTCGGTGACGCCAGTGGCGGAGAAGAACGCGTCCTCGCCTGCCACCAGGTCGTCGCAGGTCAAGATCCTGTTCAGGTCATAGCCGGCCTGGACCGCCGCCGTCCGTTCCTCGTCGTCGCGGGGCCACAGCCGGCCCAGCAGCTGTCCACCGATGCACTTGATGGCGGCGGCGGAGATGACGCCTTCCGGAGTCCCGCCGATCCCCCACAGCAGATCGACGGGCGAGTCCTCGCTGACCGCCAGCAGCGACGCCGACACGTCGCCGTCGGTGATCAGGCGCACCCGGGCACCCGCCTCGCGCACCTCTCGCATCGCCTGTTGATGGCGCTCGCGGTCGAGCATCACCACCATCACGTCGCGGATATCGCGGCCTTTGCGCTGCGCGATCAGCGCCAGGGTCTCGGCCAGCGGCCGGTCGAGGTCGAGCAGGTCGGCGATCTCGGGCCCGCCGGCGATCTTCTCCATGTACACGCACGGCCCGGGATCGAACATCGAGCCGCGCTCCGAGAGCGCGATCACCGCCAGCGCGCTCGGCATCCCCAGCGCGGTCAGGCGGGTGCCCTCCAGGGGATCGACCGCGATGTCGACCTGCGGCGGCGTGCCGTCACCGATCTGCTCGCCGTTGAACAGCATCGGAGCCTCGTCCTTCTCCCCTTCCCCGATCACCACCACGCCGTCCATCGAGACCGAATCGAGCACGTATCGCATCGCGTCCACGGCCGCCTGATCGGCACCCTCCTTGTCGCCACGACCGACCATCCGGGCCGCGGCCAGCGCGGCCGCCTCGGTGACCCGCACGAGCTCGAGGGCGAGGTTGCGGTCGGGCCTGGAGGTCGTCGAATCGTTCACAGCACTCCTGGTGGCTTTCGTGTTGGGCCGCTCTCCCGCGATCGCCACGCCGCTCCGACCAGAATCATCAGACCTGCCAACAGAGCAACCCACCAGCCGATCGCGACGCTGATCTCTTCCGGCGGCGATCCGGGCCTGTCAATCAACCCTCGGAACAGGATCAGCGTCAACGCTACCAGCGCCGTGACCGCGGTCAACTCTCCGCGCGGCCACGAGAGCGCGTGGCCGCGAACGACGATGTAGGCCAGGATCGCGGGCGCCACGGCCGCCACCAACAGCACGAAGCGGATCAGCGACAGCGATGACCATCCCGAACAGGAGGAGTTCGGCCCGTGGCAGCCATTGAGCACAGCATTGGCGTTGCCCAGCGAGTACCAGCTGAGAAACAGAGACGCGGCCAGCAGGATCCCTCCGATGATGGCCAGGAACTCGCCACGGTCGAGCGCCTTGAAGTCCATCGCGGCGGAGCGTAACCGCTCCGGCAAGGCCTTTCCGACACACTCCCGCCGATGCAGCTGTCACAGCTCTGGCCGCAGCCGCGCTCGGTCGAGATCGAGCGCTACGTGCAGGAGCTCGACCTCACCGGACGTGCTACCGAGCAGCGCCCGTTCACGATGGTCAACTTCATCGCCAGCATCGACGGCCGGGCCAGCGTCAACGGGCGCTCGGGACCCCTGGGCGACGAGGCCGACAAGGAGCTGTTCAGAGCTCTGCGCGCCGAGGTCGATGCCGTCCTGGTGGGCACGGGGACGCTCGCCACCGAGCGCTATGGCCGGATGATCCGCGATCCGGCGGTCCGCGAGCGCCGCCGGCGCCGGGGCCTGCGCCCCGAGCCCCTGGCCTGCACGGTGACCCGTCGGGGCGCGCTGCCGCTGGACATCCCCCTGTTCTTCGAGCCCGAGGCGGAGGTGGTGGTGTTCGCGGGCGCCGACGTCGACGCCGGCGAGGCTCGAGCGCAGCTGGATGTGGTCAGGATGCAGGCGGACGAGCTCACCTTCGCCGCCGCTCTGGCTTATCTGCGCGCCGAATACGACGTCCGCGCGCTGCTATGCGAGGGTGGTCCTCGGGTGTTCGGCGCGCTGATCTCCGAAGGACTGGTCGATCAGCTGTTCTTGACGATCGCGCACATGTTCGTGGGCGGCGGCGACGCTCCCGCGATCGCCAGCGGCGCCGAGCTGGTGGAGCCGGCGGCGATGGTCCTGGAGGGTGCGCTCGAGCACCGGGGAACGCTGTTCTTGCGCTACGCGACCTCGAGCTGAGGACGGGCCTGCGACAATTGTCGTAATGGGCGGCCTGCAGGAGGCACCGGTCGGACTGACCGACGCGCAGGCCGTAGAGGCTCTCGGCGAGGCGCGCGAGCGCACCCTGGCGCTGGTGGCGCCGGTCGGCGACCAGGACCTCGAGCGGGTTCATTCGGAGTTGATGAGCCCGCTCGTCTGGGACCTCGGCCACATTGCCGCCTTCGAGGATCTCTGGATCGTGCATCGCTACGGCGGTCGAGCGCTGCTGCGGGAGGACCTGGCCGACGTCTACGACGCGTTCGAGACGCCCCGGGCGGGTCGCGGCGAGCTGGAATTCCTGCGCGCGGCCCAGGCGCGCGACTACATGGCACAGGTCCGCGAGCGAGCGCTGGAGGTCACCGCCGAGCGCAGTGTCGGCGACGGCGTGATCCACGAGCTGATCGTCCGCCACGAGCAGCAGCACAACGAGACGATGCTGCAGACGCTGCAGCTGGCGCAACTGCCTGGCTACGAGTTGCCCGACGGCGCCGCGCTCGACCCAGCAGCGGGGCGCCGCCCCACTACCGACACTGGCCTCGAGCTGGTCGAGATCCCCGCCGGGCATTGCACCATCGGCGCCAGCCACGAAGGGTTCGCCTATGACAACGAGCGTCCGCGCCACCGAACCGACGTGCGCGCGTACCTGATCGGCCGCACGCCGATCACAAACGCCAGCTACCTGACGTTCGTGGAGGGCGGCGGCTACGAGCGGCGTGAGTGGTGGTCTGACGAGGGCTGGGCCTGGAAGGAGGACTACGACATCACCCGACCAGGCGGCTGGACGGCCGACCTCGGCGCCGAGTGGCGCCTCTCGGGACTGCAGCCACTCGTGCCGGATGCGCCGGTCGTTCACATCTCCTGGTTCGAGGCCGACGCCTTCGCTACAGCGCACGGCCTCCGCCTCCCGACCGAAGCCGAGTGGGAGAAGGCGGCGACCTGGGACCAGGAGCTCGGGATGGCCAGACGCCAGCCCTGGGGCCAGGAGGCCCCCGTGGCGGGTGTGCACGCCGACGTGGATCAGCTCGCGGGCGGTCCCGCGCCGGCGCAGGCCTGCCCCGCCGGCGCGTCTCCCTACGGATGCCTGGGCATGATCGGAGGCGTATGGGAATGGACGGCAAGCGACTTCGGCGGCTACCCCGGCTTTCGCCCGTATCCCTACCGGGAGTACTCCGAGGTGTTCTTCGGGTCCGCGTACAAGGTGCTGCGAGGCGGCTCCTGGGCCACCCGAGCTCGCGTGAGCACGCCCACGTTTCGCAATTGGGATTTCCCGCAGCGGCGCCAGATCTTCGCCGGCCTGCGCGTGGCCCAGGATCTCTAGACGGTGGCCTGGCGGGCCGCGCCCAGCGCCGGTCGTTGCTGCGCGGGCAGCCGTCGCCGCAGCCGCCAGGCCGCGCCCGAGAACGCCAGGTTGGCGACGGTCGCGAAATCGCGCTCGTCGCAGCGCAACGCAAGCAGCAGGTGCGCGATCCGGTCAGGTGCCGGCAAACCTGATCCCGAGGCCTTGACGCAGTAGCAGTAGACCCTGCGTCCGCCGGGCTGTACGAGCACGGCCCCGGCCTCGCCGACGATCCAGGTTCCCAGCTCTCCCGGCTCGAGCACCAGTCCGGTGGCGGCGTGCAGGCGCCGCGAGCGATCGTCGATCAGATCCCCGAGCAGCAGCAGGGCCCGGCGCTCGGGGTCGGCATCGCCCCGTGGCCGCGGCCGGAGCACGCCGGCGCCGCGAGCGGCGTACAGCTCGGGGATCGCCCACGCATGCGCCAGCAGGGCCAGCGCGACCGGAATCGTCACCGGCTCGAACACGCCGAGCAGGCTGGCGGCCACGATGAAGGGCACGGTGTGCGCCACCGCCGTCAGCGTCCACCACCGCCCGACGCGGCGCAGAGACCGGTCGTCGACGCGCCGGCGCCAGTGGACGATGGCCCGCTCGGGCAGACCCCCCTCGAGGGGGGCGGCGCCCGCCTGGGCCGCGGTCGTCACGGGTGCCTATCCGCCCGCGATCGGGCGCCTCAGGATCACCGTCGGCGCGTCCACCGGCAGCTCCTTGATCTGCTCGGCCCGCCCGTCGGGCAGCGACGCGATCCCGAAGTAGCCGCGATCGAGCTCGGCTCTGAACGCCGCCACGGCGTCCTCGAACGCGTCCCGATCCTCGGCGCTCCACTCGGCCAGCGTGGTGTGACCGGTCTCGTCAAGACGGATCAGCCTCGACATGACACCTCCTAGTTCAGGTCCTTGATCGCAGCCATATCCTACGCCCGCGCAGTCCCGTACCCCTCACGGAGCGACGGATACCGCGCCTACTTCAACGAGGTGAAGTCCAGGTCCCAGGCGCCGGCGTTCCAGAGCTGGTTGACACGGCGACGTTGCTGCTTTCGATGTTCGCCTGGCTGTCGAACGTCTCGGGGACCGCCACCGCCTTGTCGACCAGGAGACGATCGACACCGGCCCAGTCCTGGGCCCGGGCAGCTGAGTCGACCGCGAACACCGCCTTGTGGCGAGCCGCCCCGCCCTGCGCCGCTGGCGCGAGCTACCGCAGCCGCTCGATCAGCATCGCCTGGCCCATCCCACCGGCGACGCACATGGACTCGATCCCGTAGGTCCCATCGAGCTTGCGCAGGCCGTTGATCAGCGTGGTCATGATCCGGGCCCCGGTCATCCCGAACGGGTGCCCGAGGGCGATCGCGCCGCCGAACGGATTCAGCTTCTCCTCCGCGATCCCGAGCTCGTCGCGGCAGGGCACGATCTGGGCGGCGAAGGCCTCGTTGATCTCGACGATGTCGGCGTCGTCGATCGTCATCTTGGTCTCGGCCAGCAGGGCCCGGATCGCCGGGATCGGACCGAGGCCCATGATCTCGGGACGGATCGCGGCGACGGTAGAGGCGACGATCCGCGCCAGCGGCTTGCACCCCAGGCGGGCGGCTTTTTCCTCTGACATAACCAGCACGGCGGCCGCGCCGTCATTGAGGGGGCAGGCGTTGCCGGCGGTCACGGTCCCGTCGGGCTTGAACGCGGGGCGCAATTTCGCCAGCACTTCCATCGTCGTTCCGGGGCGGGGGCCGTCGTCGCGCCTGACGACGGTCTCGGGGATGCTGACCTCGTTGCCGTCCTGGTCGGTGTCGGCGTGGGCGGGCACCGTGACGGGGACGATCTCGAGGTCGAAGTGACCAGAGTCGCGGGCCTCCACGGCCCGGTTCTGGGAGATCACCGCCCACTCGTCCTGCTGTTCACGGGTCACGTGGCAGCGCTCGGCGACGTTCTCGGCGGTCATCCCCATGGGGATGTAGACGTCGTACAGCGAGCCTGGGGAGCCGTCGAGCTTGTGGTTCTTGGCCTCGTCCATCATCCCGGCACCGAGGCCGGCCCGGGACACGGCCTCGACCCCGGCGGCGATGTACTGGTCGCCCTCGCCGGCCCTGATCGCGTGCGAGGCCATCCGGATCGTCATCAGCGACGAGGCGCAGAAGCGATTGACGGTGCAGGCCGGCACGTGATGGTCGAGCCCCGCCAGCAGGGCCGCGTTGCGCCCGACGTTGTAGCCCTGCTCGCCGACTCCGGAGGCGGCGCCCATCAGCACGTCGTCGGTCTGGGCAAAGTCGACCTCGGGGTTGCGGGCCATCAGCTCGCGGATCGGATGCGCCGCCAGTTCGTCGGCGCGCACGCTCTTCAGCGAGCCCTTGCCGGCGCGCCCGATCGGCGTGCGGATGGCGTCGACGATCACTGCTTCTGGCATCGATGGTCTTTCTCTACAGGCCCAGGCCGCGGACGCCCTTCTCGCCCCAGCCGAGATGGTGAGCCAGCTCGTGGCGGACGGTGCGCGTGACCTGCGCCTTGAGCAGCTCGGGGTCGTGACCGAAGTCGCGCAGCAGCGTGTCCTTGAAGATCACGATCCGGTCGTGGAAGAAGTCGTGGGCCACGGTGTCGCCCTGATACAGCCCGTACGCCCGGTGGCGGCCGCCCCCGTCGGAGACGACGATCGCCACGTGCTCGAGCGCGCGGTGAAATTCCAGTGGCAGATCGTCGATCGCCGAGCGCACCAGGGCCTTGAAATCCTCGTCGTCGCTGATCGGCAGCTCGGGATCGTCATCGTCGTTGTCTCCGTCGTCGCCATTCTCCCCGTCGTCCCCCCACAGGCCTTCCTCGGCCAGGCGCTCGGCGCGCACCACCAGGCGTTCGAAATCCTCCTCTGACTCCGGATCGCGCCACCCGCCGAGGTGGACCACCGCCAGCACCGCGGCTCCGCCGATCAGCGCCGCCCCGGCGGCGAACACCGCGACCCCCTGCAGCAGCCGCACCGGGAAGTAGTCACTGAAACCGACCACCACGCTCGCGACCCCCAGCCCGATCGTCAGCGCGGCGACCGCCGATATCAGGACACGGCTGGTGGTGGGAGGCTTGCCGAGCATTCCCTTACCTCATCGTGCGCGCGATCACGAGCCGCTGGATCTCGTTCGTGCCCTCGTAGATCTGGGTGATCTTGGCGTCGCGGAGCATCCGCTCGACCGGGTACTCCTTGACGTATCCGTAGCCGCCCAGCACCTGTACCGCCTCGACGGTGACGTGCATGGCCACGTCGGAGCAGAACAGCTTCGCCATCGCCGAGTACTTGCCGATGTCCTGGTCGCCGTTGTCGACCTTGGCGCACGCCTTGTAGAGCAGCTCGCGCGCGGCCGCGCATTGGGTCTCCATGTCGGCGAGCTTGAACTGGATCCCCTGGAAGGAGTTGATCGATTTGCCGAACTGCTTGCGCTCGCGGGCATATGCCGCCGCGTAGTCGGTGGCGCCCTGGGCGATGCCCAGGGCCTGCGCGGCGACCCCGAGCCGGGAGCGGTCAAGCGTGGCCATCGCGACCCCGAAGCCCGCGTTGACCTCGCCGACCACGTTCTCGGGCGGCACGCGCACGTCGTCGAAGATCGGCTGCCCGGTCGGCGAGCCCCTGATCCCCAGCTTGTGCTCGAGCTTGCCGACGCTGAACCCCGGACGGTCGGCCTCGACCACGAACGCCGTGATCCCGTGCGAGTGTCCGGCCTCGGGGTCGGTGACGGCAAAGCAGATGTAGAAGTCGGCGATCCCGAGGTTGGTGATCCAGTTCTTGGTGCCGTTGATCGCCCACTCGTCGCCAGCTTCGCTAAGGACCGCGCGTGTGAGCATCCCCCCGGGATCCGAGCCGGCATCGGGCTCGGAGAGCGCGAACGCCGGCGACCACTCTCCGCTGGCGCACCGCGGCAAGAAGCGGTCCTTGAGCTCGTCGGAGCCGAACAGCTTGATCGGCAGCGTGCCCAGATCCTGGATCATCAGGATCAGCGCCGTCGAGGCGCAGGCCTTGGCGATCTCCTCGACCGCCATGTTGAGCATCAGCGTGCCGGTGCCGGTGCCGCCGTGCTCGGTCTCGAAGGGCAGGGCCAGGACATCGTGTTCGGCAAGCAGCTCACGGAGGTCATACGGGTACGCGGCCTGCTCGTCGATCTCCGCCGCCCGGGGCGCGATCCGCTGCTGGGCGATCTCCCGGATCGTGTCGCGAAAATCGAGGTGCTCCTGGGGAACCGTGTACAGCTCTGACAGCGCGGACATCTTGCCTGGATCCTACGTCACCGCCGCGGCAAGCTTGCACCAGGGCAGTGGGCGGCGCCGACATCGCCATCGCCGGCCGCGGCCGGGCGCGCTGTGGCCGGCCACGCCAGCGCCGGCCGTCGCGGAACCCCCTACGCGCGGCCGCCCGCAGACGGCGGCCGCACGTGCTCGGAGGGGGCCCCAACGTGCGGCCGCCCGCTACGGCTGCCGCACAAAACCGGAGGGCGCAATGTGGGGGGCCGGCGGGCCGGACAGCGACCGTCCGCAAGCGACGACCGCCCGAGCTGGCCCACGCCATCGTCCGCAGACGACGACAGCGCGGCGCCATTGGCCTGACGAGCGTCGCACCAGGGTGCAGTCCCGCCGCCGGCAATGCTGCCGGTCGGACTGGTGCGCCAGTTCAGGCCGTCGGCCGCTCGGCTTGTCCGGCCCGCCGAAGTGCAGCACAGATAACCCTTCTCTTTCGTGTGCCTTCGGGGTTAGCTGACGGGCTCGCGCTGAAAGAGTCGCGCTACGCCGAGGTTCGGCGATTCGCCCCAGGGCCCGGCGTGAGCCGGTCCCATCGGGTCCCCCGATCGCCGCGGCTCCAGGCCGGGGCGATTAGGCTGGGTGAAATGTCGGTGGCACACTACCGCACCGGCAACCCATGTGGGGAAAAACCTCGCCATGCGGCCGCTACGCTCAAGCGGTGGCTGACCCCGCCGACTACACCCCCCAGCAGGTCTCTGACCTGCTCGCGCGCGGGGATATCCAGCTGATCGACGTCCGCACCCCGCAGGAGCACCAGGCGGGATGGATCGCCGGCGACCGGCTGGTCGAGCTGAGCCGGCTCGCCGCCGAGGTCGACACCATCGACCACTCCCGGCCGGTTGTCTTCTACTGTCGCAGCGGCGCCCGTTCGGCGATGGCGAGCCAGGCCTTCTCGCAGGCCGGCTTCGACGCCCACAACATGACCGGCGGCTTGCTCGAGTGGGACGCCGCCGGGTTGCCGCTCGAGCCCGAGGGCGGCTACGTCGCCGACTCCTGAGGACCCGCTACCGCCTCCATTTGATCGAGCACCCCACCGGCTTGGTCTCGGCCCGCGCGGGCTCCTGGCCGGCCAGGACCGCGTCCAGCGCCTCCCGCAGCCAGGCGGCGCGTTGACCCGGATCGTCGTAGTCGGAGTCCGGTGCTCCCCGGTAGCGGAGCGTGCCCCCGGCGTCAAACACGAACACGTCCGGGGTCGTCTTGGCGTCGTAGGCCCGCGCGACCTCCTGGGTGGCGTCGTGCAGGTAGGGCATCGGCCAGTCCTCCTCGGCGACGCGGCGCCGCATCGCCTCGAGCGAGTCTCGCGGGTAGCGCTCGGCGTCGTTTGCGTTGATGGCCAGAAACAGCACCCCGCGGTCCGCGTAGTCACGGGCCGCGTCGGTGATCCGGTCGTGCCAGGCGAGCGCGTACGGGCAGTGGTTGCAGGTGAAGACGAGCACCGTCGCCGGCGCCCCGGGCTTGGTGTGTGGCCAGCGGGCGCCGTTGGTGTCGGGCAGCTCGAAGCTGGGAACCTGCTCGCCTATCGTCGCCATCAGCCGTGTACCTCCTCGCGCTCCGCGGCCGCCCGTAGCGCGCTGCGCAGATCATCGGGGTCGGGGATCGGGGAGATCCTGCCGTCTCGCCGGCGGTAGACACGACACGTCAGCCCGAGCGCCCCGGGATCTTCGTCGCCGGCGGCGGGCGCGCAGTCGGCGCCATCGATCAGGATCGTCGGTGAGCCCGGGAAGGCCGCCTCGCGGGCCTCCTCGTCGGTGCGGATCTCGCGCAGCCTGACGACCGCCTGTTCGAGACCCAGCTCGGCCAGGGCGTGCCGCAGTTCGGTCAGCGCCCGGTCGGTCGAGGGGCAGCCCTCCCACCACAACAGCTCGAGCTCTGGAGTTCGCATCGATTGCGAGCCTAGTACGGCGGGCGAGGCGGCCGCGCGGCGGTGCTACTCGATCGTCCAGGTGTCGCCGGCGTTCAGCAGATCGGCGAGCTGTTCTTCGGACGCGGGCTCGGCGGCCGAGCTCCGCGAGTAAACGGGACGCTGCACGTCGCGGAAGATTCCGATCGGGGTGGGCCCCTCGGGCGCATCGACGAGCTTGGCCAGCGAGAAGGCCAGACCGGGATCTGACCGCGCCGGGTCGTGCACCAGCAGTGCCTGTTCGGACACCTCATCCACATCCACGAGCTCGAGACAGCCGCCGCTGCCCTGCACCACGCCGCGCTCGAACTTGGGCCCGAAGCGGATCGGCTTGCCCGCCTCCAACCGGATCTGGTTGAGGTCGCGGAGCTCCTTGTCGGTGACTGCGGCGAACGCGCCGTCGTTGAAAACGGGACAGTTCTGGTAGATCTCGACCAGCGCCGCACCCTCGTGCTGGGCGGCGGCACGAAGCACCTCGGTCAGGTGGTGGCGATCGCGATCGATCGTCCGGGCGACGAACGTGGCCTCGGCGCCGAGGGCCAGCGCGATCGGATTGAAGGGATGGTCGGCGACCCCGAACGGGGTCGATTTGGTGATCTTGCCGATCTCCGAGGTGGGTGATGCCTGCCCCTTGGTGAGCCCGTAGATCTGGTTGTTGAAGAGCAGGATCCTGAGCGGCACGTTGCGCCGCAGCGCGTGGATCAGGTGGTTGCCCCCGATCGAGAGCGAGTCGCCGTCGCCGGTGACGACCCAGATCGAGAGGTCCTCGCGAGCGCTGGCCAGGCCCGTGGCCAGCGCCGGCGCCCGGCCGTGGATGCCGTGCATGCCGTAGGTGTCCATGTAGTACGCGAACCGACCAGCGCAGCCGATCCCGGTGATGAACACGATCCGCTCGGGTGGAATGCCGAGCTCGGGCATGAACTGCTGCACCGCCGAGAGCACCGCGTAGTCGCCACAGCCCGGGCACCAGCGGGTCTCCTGGTCAGACTGGAAATCGGCCTTGCTCAGAGTGGCGCTCATGGCCGCTCCTGTTCCTGCGCCTGGCCTGCCGGGCTCATGCGCGCTCCTCGACCTCTCGCTGAACCTCGGCGGCGAACAGAGGCTGGCCCTGCACCTTGCAGAACGACTCGACCTCAACCAGGTACCTGGCCCGGAGGATCTGGGCGAGCTGGCCGGTGTTGAGCTCGGGCACCAGCACCCGCTCAAACGAGCGCAGCACGTCCCGGGTGTTGCTCGGAAGCGGATTGAGGTGGCGCAGCTGGGCGCACGCCACCTTGGCGCCGCCTTCGCGGGCCCGGCTCACCCCGGCCCGGATCGCCCCCTCGGTCGAGCCCCAGCCGAGCACGAGCAGGTTGGCGCCCGGCTCGGAGTCGACCGTCAGCGGCGGGATCTCGTCGGCGATCCCCGCGATCTTCGCGGCCCGGAGCTGGGTCATGCGCTCGTGGTTGGCGCCGTCATAGGAGATGTTGCCCGAGCGGTCGGCCTTCTCCAGCCCGCCGATCCGGTGCTGGAGACCGGGTGTCCCGGGGACCGCCCACGGCCGGGCCAGCCGGTCATCGCGTTCGTAGGGCAAAAACTCCGCCCCGTCGGCGGAAGCGGACGCGAACGCGGGATCGATCGCCGGCAGCGAGCCCACATCCGGAATTCGCCACGGCTCCGAGGAGGAGGCCAAAAACGTGTCCGAGAGCACGATCACCGGCGTGCGGTAGCGGATCGCGATCCGGGCGGCCTCGAAGGCGGCGTCGAAGCACCCGCCGGCGGTGGTGGGGGCGATCACCGGCAGGGGAGATTCGCCGTGGCGGCCATGGAGCGCCATCAGCAGGTCGGACTGCTCGGTCTTCGTCGGCATCCCGGTTGATGGTCCTGCCCGCTGTACGTCGATCACGATCATCGGCAGCTCCAGCGCCACCGCCAGCCCGATCGTCTCGGCCTTGAGGTCCATCCCGGGCCCGCTCGTGGCGGTCACCCCGAGCCGGCCCCCGAAGGCCGCCCCGAGCGCCATCCCGGCAGCGGCGATCTCGTCCTCGGCCTGGATTGTGGCCACCCCGATCTTGGCGTGGCGCGAGAGCTCGTGCAGCAGCTCGGAGGCGGGGGTGATCGGATAGCTGGCCAGCACCAGCGGCAGGCGGCTGCGGACGCTGGCGGCGATCAGTCCGAGGGCCAGCGCGGTGGTCCCGTTGACGTTGCGGTAGACGCCGGGGGCCACGTCGGTGGCGGGGGCAACGTGGTACTGGACGTCGAGCAGCTCGGTCGTCTCCCCGAACGACCAGCCGGCGTTGAACGCGGCCAGGTTGGCCTGGGCCACCACCGGGGTGCGCGCGAACTTCTTCTCGATCCAGCGCTTGGTGACCTCGGTGGGGCGGCCGTACATCCACGACATAACGCCGAGCGCGAACAGGTTCTTGGCCCGGCCGGCGTCGCGCGTACCGGCGCCCTCGACCTCCTCGACCGCGCGGGTGGTGAGGGTGCTCATCGGGATCCGGTGCACGCGATAGGCGTCCAGCGAGCCGTCCTCGAGCGGGTTGGCGGCGTAGCCGGCCTTGTCGAGGTTTCGCTTGGTGAACGCGTCCTCGTTGACGATGATCGTGGCGCCCCGGCCGAGCTCGGCGATGTTCGCCTTCAGCGCCGCCGGATTCATCGCCACCAGCACGTTGGGCTCGTCGCCGGGGGTGAGGATGTCGCGCGACGCGAAATGGATCTGGAACGCCGACACCCCCGCCAGCGTGCCCGCCGGCGCCCGGATCTCGGCCGGGAAGTTCGGCAGCGTCGCGAGGTCGTTACCGACCACCGCCGTCGCGTCGGTGAACCTGCCGCCGGTCAGCTGGATACCGTCGCCCGAATCGCCGGCGAAGCGGACAATCACTCGCTCGCGCTCCTCGATGGCCTTCGTCATCTGCGAGCTTCCCTATGCGTGCGCTTCACCTGCTTACCACCCCTTATGTAACCGATACTACCCCTCGCGGATGACGAACCTGTTTGATCGCTGCCCGCAACGGTGAGACTCAAACCGATGCCGCCCGAAGAAGAACACGAACGACTGTCCAAACGGCTCGGTAAAGAGATCGACCGGATGGGCCGCGAGACCGAGCGGGTCGAGGATGAGATCAAGTCGGTGCGCGCCGATTGGCGGGCCAAGCAGCACGATTCCTCGGTGCCGGGCGCGACCGCGCCCGGGGAGGACGAGGAGGCGAGCGAGCCGGAGGACGACCAGGAGCGCGAGGAACACTCCGACCACGAGGACGACCACGAGGACGACCGCGCGGACGACGACGAGGACGTCAGCGGGGATCGTCCCGATCCACGTTCCAGTACCTGATCACGTAGGCTCGCCGCCCCTCAGCCTGTTCGTCGTCCAGCCACGGTGCCAGCACGAACCGGACGATCGTGCGCTGTCCGCCCTCGTAGTCGCCGTAGAGCAGATCGAGTTGCAATAGCTCCCCGGCGACCGCGGTCTGGCGGACCACGTCGAACCCGGCCTCGCTCGGGTCGCGCATCGCGCCCAACCAGTAGCCGGTGTCACCGGCCGGTATGTAGAGGTCGAGCTGCTGGCGGCGAAACTCGTCTAGGGCGGGGCGCTCGTTGGAAGACGATCGCGGGTGCACCCGCCACCCGTGCAGCACCGCCAGCCCCGATCCTCCGTTGCGCAGCGCGAGCGCGAGGTAGGTCACGTCGCTGGCGATCACAACCGAGCCTCCGTGACCGGGGACTGTGATGACCTGCCCGTCGCCGAAGTTCAACCGCTCCGTTGGATCGTCCTCGCGCGACGGAATCAGCACCGGCTGCACGCCGGCGAGCAGTGATCGCTCGGCGACTCGGGCCGAGCGATTGGCCGATTTGACCGAGCTGAACGTGGCCACCGCGAGCACCAGCGTGCCGCCGGCGGTGGCCAGCGACGAGATCGTGACCCAGTCAGCCAGGCGGCCCAGTCACCTTTTACTAGAGCTTCTGGACGTTGATCGCCTTCGGTCCCTTGGGGCCGGCCTCCTCCTCGTAGGACACCTTCGCGCCCTCGGCGAGTGAGCGATAGCCATCCGCCTGAATGCTCGAATGGTGGACGAACAGGTCCCGGCTGCCCTCATCGGGCGTGATGAAGCCAAAGCCCTTCTCGTCGCTGAACCACTTGACCGTTCCTGTAGCCATGGGAGTCTCTCCTCCGTAGCTTCGAAGTGCTGCTCGCGGAGGTTCTAACTACCCCGAGGCCTGCACCCTGCTTGTCGCCGCTCGAGTCTCCCCAGCGGCCCGTCGCGCGGCACGCTAGCACGACCGAAAGCGTCA
This sequence comes from uncultured Solirubrobacterales bacterium, assembly GCA_963757015.1. GTDB lineage: Bacteria > Actinomycetota > Thermoleophilia > Solirubrobacterales > Solirubrobacteraceae > Palsa-465. Next base: position 292,547 of record CAVWQA010000004.1, on the reverse strand, counting down.
TCCATGCTCGGCGCTAGAGGTTCACGGGCCCGAGGCAACACCATCGGACGATCGACACCGCTGCCCGGTCATCATCTGGGGTCCAATGGACGATCCAATGCCGCTGCGCGGCACCACCGCGATCCCGCTCGCCGAAGTCGAGATCCGCGCCTCGCGCTCCTCAGGCCCGGGCGGTCAACATGCCAACAAGACGGCCAGCCGGATCGAGGCGTCGTTCGATGTGGCCGCCTCCAGCGCCCTGACCGACGAGCAGAAGCGCCGGATAATCTCCCGCCTCGGCCCCCGCGTGGTCGCGGTCGCCCAGGATGCCCGCAGTCAGACCCGCAACCGCGAGCTGGCCCTCCAGCGCCTGGCCGGCCGCCTGTCGGCGGCGCTCACCCCAGCCCGGCCGCGGCACGCCACCCGTCCCACCGGCGCGTCGGTCGAGCGGCGCCAGGCGGCCAAGCGCCGCCAGGCGGAGCGAAAGCGCCAGCGCCGCCCACCGCAAGACGACGAGTGATGCGCTGGCTGATCGACGGCATGAACGTGATCGGATCGCGTCCCGACGGGTGGTGGAAGGATCGCGACGCGGCCATGCACCGGCTCGTGGACCTGCTCGAGCGGTGGGCGGCCGCCGAGGGCGAGGACGTGGTGGTCGTGTTCGAGCGCAGGCCCTCGCCCCCGATTCGCTCGACCGTGATCGAGATCGCCCACGCACCGCGGCCCAAGCCCGACGCCGCCGACGACGAGATCATCCGCCGTCTGCGCAGCGAGCCACGGCCGGATCTGGTCCGGGTGGTCACCTCGGATCGCTGGCTCGCGGCTCGCGCCAGCGCCGTCGGCGCGGGCGTCCACGGCGCCGAGATGTTCAGATCGTTACTCGACTCGGTCTAAGTGGCCCGACCGCAGATACCGTCGCGCTCGAGGCGGCGTCTAAGTGTTTGTGACGAATCGTGCCCGCCGCGTGCGCACCCTTGCCACAATCATCTGATGGCCGATCAGCCCCCACGGCGAACACCGGCGCCCCGAGAGCGCCTGCCGCCTTCGCCGCCCCAGCGCACACCAGGCTGGCGAGTCACGCCCGCGCCCGACGGCCGCGGCGCTCACGGGGACGGGCGCCCTCCCACACGCTCGCGCTCGCGCTGGTGGATCGCGGGGTTCGTCGTCGTCCTGTTGGGGCTCAACCTGTGGATCTCCTCGCAGGCCCTGAAACCCAACGCTCCGATCCGGATTCCCTACAGCCCCACGTTCCTGACTCAGGTCAAGGACGGCAACGTCAAGGAGATCTCCTCGACCGGCGATGCCATTCAGGGGAGCTTCAAGAAGGCGATCCGCTATCCGGCCGACGACAAGAACGCGCACTCCTCGACCAGTTTCGCCACCCAGGTGCCCTCGTTCGCCAACAACCAGGAGCTGTCGCAACTGCTCCAGAACGAGAGCGTGACGATCGAGGCCCAGAACCCCAGCAGCGGGCCGTCGTTGCTGGAAAGCCTGATCTTCGGCTTCGGCCCGACGCTGTTCTTGATCGCGCTGATCGTGTTCTTCATGCGCCGCGCCGCCGGAGGCGGGGGCGCCGGGGGCCTGATGTCGTTTGGCCGCTCCCGCGCCCGACGCGTGGAGGCCTCCGACCAGCACGTCACCTTCCAGGACGTAGCCGGGATCGACGAGGCCAAGGAAGAGCTGACCGAGATCGTCGACTTCCTCAAAACTCCCGAGAAGTACCTCAAGCTCGGCGCTCGGATTCCCCGTGGCGTGCTGCTCAGCGGCCAGCCGGGCACCGGCAAGACGCTGCTGGCGCGCGCCGTCGCCGGCGAGGCGGGGGTCCCGTTCTTTCAGATGTCGGCCTCGGAGTTCGTCGAGATGATCGTCGGCGTCGGCGCCTCGCGCGTGCGTGACCTGTTCGCGCAGGCCAAGCAGGCGGCGCCCGCGATCATCTTCATCGACGAGCTCGACGCCGTCGGGCGTTCCCGCGCGGGCGGCGGCCCCAACATCTCCGGTGGGCACGACGAGCGCGAGCAGACGCTCAACCAGATCCTCACCGAGATGGACGGTTTCAGCCCGCGCGAGAGCGTGATCGTGCTCGGCGCCACCAACCGGCCCGAGATTCTCGACCCGGCGCTCCTGCGGCCGGGCCGCTTCGACCGCCGCGTCGCGGTCTCGCCGCCCGACCGAGCCGGGCGCGAGGCGATCCTGCGCGTCCATACCCGTTCGGTGCCGCTGGCCGACGACGTCGACCTGCAGGCGATCGCGGCGTCGACGCCGGGGATGGTGGGTGCCGATCTGGCCAATGTGGCTAACGAGGCCGCGCTGCTGGCGGCCAAGCGCGGCCACGAGAAGGTCGCTCGCCAGGATTTCAGCGACGCACTGGAGCGGATCGTGCTCGGCGCCGCGCGCAAGGTGATGCTGTCCGACGAGGATCGCCGCCGCACCGCCTACCACGAGGCCGGCCATGCGATCATGGGCATGCTCACGCCCGGCGCGGATCCGGTCCGCAAGGTCTCGATCATCCCGCGCGGTCAGGCCCTGGGGGTGACCTTCTCGGCCCCCGACGCCGACCGGTTCAACTTCGACGAGCGCCACCTGATCGCGCAGATCAAGGTCGCACTGGGAGGGCGCGTGGCCGAGGAAGTGGTGTTCGGCGACCTCACCACCGGCGCCGAGTCAGACATTCAGCAGTTGACCCGGATCGCGCGCCACATGGTCGGCCGGTGGGGCATGAGCCGGGCCATCGGACCGGTGGCCGTGATCCCGGCCGACGGCACCTCACCGCTGTTGCCGGGCGCCAGCGAGACCTCCGAGCAGACCCAACGTCTCGTTGACGAGGAGGTGCGACGGATCATCGAGTCCGCGCACGAAGAGGCGACCGAGGTCCTGAGCGAGCATCGCTCGAACCTCGACGCCCTGGTCGCGGCCCTGCTCGAGCACGAGACGCTCGACCAGGTGGAGGCCTACGAGGCCGCCGGGTTGCCGCAGAACACCCAGGCGGTGCCCGAGGAGGCGACGCCCGGCGTCGCGCCCTGACGGCGGCCCCGGCTGGCGCGCCCGTGTGACGCGGACACGGGCGACGTCACAGCGGGCGCCGGCCGGCGAACCCCGCCTCGGGCTCATGCCAGAAGCCGATCGTGTCCTCCTCGTCGACCAGCCAGCACAGATAGACCTCCTCGCTCGCGTCTGCCGCACGCTCGGCCTCCCGCCTCGGCTGATCGTGCGGCACGCGAGTCACCCGGCTGCGAATCGCCGGGAAGTCCACCAGCCCGCGCTCGAAGTCACGCAGCACGATGTCGACCGCCTCCAGCTCCCCGACCGCTCGGCTGAGCTCGACCAGCGCATGTGCGACCTCTCGGCCCGGGTAGGAGCCGCCGGAGTTGACGTCGAGCGCCGCGATCGCCTCGCCGGCGCGCGAGCCCAGCTCCACCAGCTGCGCGTGGGCATGACGGACCCATCCGACCCGCTCGGCGACCCAGCCCATGGCTGCGTGTGCCTCCTGCACGGTGTAGTGGCGTTGGTGGCGCATCGGCGGCAAGCGGGCAGCCACACCCCCACTAGTCCCCGAGGCGAGTCATCCGCGCCAGCGCCTCGTGGCACTCGACCACGCGCTGCTTGACCGGATCGTGATCGTCTCGATCGTGGACCAGGTCCCACGTCCGGTCGGCGACCTCGCGGGCATTCTCGGGCGTGGCGCTCTCCCACAGGCGATCCACCAGCTGCAGCTCGAAGGCCTCTATCTGGTCGGCCGGGTCGCCCGGAGCCAGGCGCGGCAGCGGCTCACCGGTGGCTTCCTTCCACATCCCGGTAGCGACCAGCAGCCTGTTGCGAAGCGTGATCGGGTCCATCTGCTGCCGTCAATCCTAAGCATCTTCGAGACAGTGACTCGCGCTCGGTGGGTGTTGGTTTCACGATTCGTTCACACGCGCGGCGCCACCGGCTGGGCGGGGCCGGCGGGGCGCCTTGATCACCCCAGCGCCGGCAACCGCTGCTTGACGCTCAGCAGCGGCGCGAACAGGTCGCCGTGGCGCTCCTGGCGGGCCAGCATCTGAGCGGTGTCGAATGTCAGCAGCTCCGGGTCGCCGGCCTCGCGGCAGGCCGAGACCTCGTCCCACGAAACCGGGGTCGAGACCGTGGGCCGCTCGCGCGCGCGAACCGAGTAGACAGTCACGGTCGTCTTGTGGTCGTCGTTCTGGCTCCAGTCGACCAGCACCCGGCCGGTGCGCAGCCGCTTGGTCATCCTCGAGACGACAAGCTCGGGCAGGCGCTGCTCGAGCAACTCGGCGATCCGGCGCGCGAACGGCTTGGTCTGGTCGTAGGTGACCGGTTCGTTGAGCGGCACGTAGACCTGCATCCCCTTCGAGCCCGAGGTCTTGACCACGCTCTCCAATCCGAGCTGACCGAACAGTCCTCGCAGCACGAGGGCGACCTCGCAGCACTGCACCACCCCCGCCGGCGGTCCCGGATCGAGGTCGAACACGAGCATCGTCGGGCGGTCCGGGCGGTTGGCAAACGCGAGCGAGGTATGGAGCTCGACGTCGGCGAGATTGGCCAGCCAGATCAGGGTCGGCCGATCCTGGGCCAGCGTGTAGTTGATCGATCCGATCTTGGCCGTCTGGACCCAGTCGGGGCGATGCGAGGGCGACTGCTTCTCGTAGAAGTGAGGTTCGTCGACCCCGTTGGGGTAGCGCTTGAGCGTCAGCGGCCGGTCGCGCAGGTGGGGCAGCACCGAGGGGGCGATGCGGGCGTAGTAGGCGATCAGGTCTCCCTTGGTGAACCCGGCCTGCCCGAACAGGACCTTGTCCCAGTTGGACAGCTTCAGACGGCGCCCGTCGGTCAGCACCGCGATCGATCCGTCGGGGAGCGGCTGCACCTCCTCGAACAGCGACTCGGGCGTCGCCTCCGCCGGCGGCCGCTCGTCGTCGGCGAGCGCCGGCCGGTCTTCGCGCGTGACCTCGATCGCCGGCTTGTCGTCGCGCAGCCCCTTGTACGACGGCGCTCGCATCACCCCCTCCGAGGTCCACTCGCGAAACTCGATCTCCGCCACCAGCTCGGGCTCGACGAACACGGCGTTGCGCGGCAGCTTGGGCGGCGGGTCAAACGGGCAGCGATCGCGCTTGAGCGGCTCCAGGCTGGCCGCCAGCTGCTCGAGTGTCCGGTCAGTGAAGCCGGTGCCGACGCGTCCGGCATAGCGCAGCTTGCGCTCAGACCCTGAGCCCTCGTAGCGGCCCACCAGCAGCGCCCCGATCCGGTCAGTCCGGCGCCCCTCGCCCGGGAGCCAGCCGGCGATCACCAGGTCCTGACGACGGGTGTGCTTGATCTTGACCCAGGCGCCCGTCCGCCGCCCGGGCTCATACCGCGAGCTCACCCGCTTGGCCACGATCCCTTCCAGCCCCTGGGCGGCCGTGGCCTCGAGCAGCCGCTTGCCGCTGCCCCCGTGGGCAGCAGGCACGCGCCAGGCCGGACCGGTCAAGCCCAGTTGCTCGAGCCGTTCGCGCCGCTGCTCGTAGGGCAGCCCCATGAGGTTGCGACCGTCGAGGTAGAGCAGGTCGAAGATCGCGTACACCACCGGTGTGCTCACCGCCAGCCGCCTGACCGAGCTGGGCGCGGTCACGTGCATCCGGCGCTGCAGGCGCTCGAAGCTCGGGCGCCCGGCGTCGTCGAAGGCCACCAGCTCGCCGTCGAAGACCGCTTCGCGCATGCCCAGATCGCGCAGCAGCCCGCGGACCTCGGGATACCCGTCGGTGATCTCGCGCAGGTTGCGGCTCTCCAGCCGCAGCCGTCCCGGCTGGACGTAGGCGATCGCCCGCACCCCGTCCCACTTGACCTCGAACGACCATTGCCGCTGCGGCTTGGGCAGCGTGTCGATCGTGCCGCTTCCGGCGAGCATCGGCAGGATCCGCTCGGGCATCGGCTCGCGCTGCGGATCCGCGGGAGGATCCATGCGGTGGATCATCCAGTCCGTGGCCGCGTCCGGACCGCGACCGATGGGGAACAACCCGTAGCGCCCGCGGAGGCGCTCGCCGTGGAAGGTGACCTCGACCTTGTGCTCGTCGAACAGATGGGTCTCGTACGTCCCGCGGTCCCAGATGCGCATCGTCCCCGCCCCGTACTCGCCGGCCGGAATGTCTCCCTCGAAGTCGAGATACTCGAGCGGGTGGTCCTCGGTGTGGACGGCGAGCCGGTTCTCGGCCGGGTCGGGCGGGATTCCGTTGGGGATCGCCCACGAGGCCAGCGCTCCGTCGTGCTCGAGCCTCAGGTCCCAGTGCAGTCGCGTGGCGTGATGCTCCTGGACCACGAACCGGCCGCCGTCTGCGCCCGTCATCGCCCTTCGATCGCCTGCCGGCTCGGACGTGCTCTCAAAATCGCGTTTTCGTCGGTAGCTGCGGAGCTTGTCCTGGGGCATGGGTTGATTGTGCCGATGCCTGGGCGCAGCCCGCTTGCAGGCCCTTCTTCACCAACATTTACGCGCGCGCGGCATCATTGTGCGCATGGCGCGCGTATTGGTGGTCGACGACGAACCCGCCGTGAGGCGGGCGCTCGAGCGCGCGCTGCGGCTCGAGAACCACGAGGTCGTGCTCGCCGCCGACGGGGAGCAGGCGCTGGACGCCCTCGCCGACGCACCCGCGGACGCGGTCATCCTCGACATCCTGATGCCCAAGCTCGACGGCCTCGAGGTCTGTCGCCGGCTGCGCAAGGCCGGCGACCGGACGCCGGTCCTGATGCTCACCGCTCGCGACGCGATCGACGACCGCGTCGAGGGACTCGACGTCGGCGCCGACGACTACCTGGTGAAGCCGTTCGCCCTCCGCGAGCTGCAAGCGCGGCTCCGGGCCCTGTTGCGGCGCTCCGGCGACGGCGCCGGAGAGGGCGAGACGCTCCGCTACGCCGACCTGGTGCTCGACCCGGTCGCTCACGAGGTCTACCGCGGTGACCGCCTGGTCGAGCTGTCGCGCACCGAGTTCCTCCTGCTCGAGCTGTTCCTGCGCCACCCGCGGCAGGTGCTGACCCGTTCGACGATCTTCGAGAACGTGTGGGGCTATGACTTCGGACCGACGTCGAACGCACTCGGCGTCTACATGGGCTACCTGCGGCGCAAGACCGAGGCGGGCGGCGAGCCGCGGCTGCTGCATACGGTCCGGGGAGTCGGCTACGTGCTCCGAGACTGACCCGGAGGCGCTGGCGTGTCGTTGCGCCGCAGAATCGCGCTGATCGCGGCGGCTTCGGTCGCGGCGGCGGTCCTGATCGCGGTGCTCGTCTCTTATCTGGTCGTCCGGGATCAGCTGCGCGGTGAGGTCGACAGTGCGCTGCGCCAGCAGGAGACGGTCGTGGCCCGGACCGGGCGGCTCCCGTCGCAGATACCGGGCATTCCCGCCAGCGCCGGCGGTCCTGCCCCCTACGTCCAGATCCTGCTCGCCAATGGCGACGTGTCTCCTCGCCAGCCCAACCTGACGATCCCCGTCGATGCTCGCGAGCGCCAGATCGCCTCCACCCAAAATGGCTCCTACATGACCGACGTGCATGTCGGCGACAGCCACCTGCGCGTGTTGACGTTCCCCGTTTTGGTGCCGGTCAGCCAGACGTTGGTCCCCGGTGCGGTGCAGCTCGCCCGCCCCCTCAACGGCGTCGACCGGACCCTCTCCCACATGCGCCTCGTGCTGCTGATCGTGTTGCTGGGCGGGATCGCGATGGCGGCGGCGCTGGGCCGGCTGGCCGGCCGCCGGGTGCTCGCCCCGCTGGCCGAAGTGGCCCAGGCGGCGCAGCACATCGGCGAGACCGACGATCTCTCGAACCGGATCCGAGTCCACGCCGACGACGAGGTGGGTCAGTTGGCGACGCGCTTCAATTCGATGCTCGATCGCCTCGAGGGCTCGCGCTCCGAGCTCGACGACTCCGTGCGCGCCCAGCGTCAGCTGGTCGCCGATGCCTCGCACGAGCTGCGTACCCCGGTGACCAGCCTGCGCACCAACATCGAGGTCCTGCTCGAGGGCGGCGAGCTCGACCCCGAGGACCGCCGCCGCCTGCTGGCCGACATGGTCGAGCAGAGCGAGGAGCTGAGCGCGCTGGTGAGCGACCTGATCGAGCTGGCCCGCGGCGACGAGCCTGGGCTACCGACCGAGGACGTGCGGCTGGACGGGATCGCCGCCGAGTCGATCGCGCGCTCGCGCCGCAACGCCCCCGAGATCCAGATCCAGCCCAACCTACAGCCGGTGTCGATCGAGGGCGCGCCGGCCCGCCTGGGCCGGGCGATCAACAACCTGCTCGACAACGCCGCGCGTCATTCGCCGCCGGGAGGCACGATCGAGGTGACCGTCGACCGCGACGGCGTCCGCGTGCGCGATCACGGCCCGGGCGTCCCAGAGCAGGATCTCCCCTATGTGTTCGACCGCTTCTTCCGCGGCACCACCTCGCGCGGCAAGCAGGGCAGCGGCCTGGGTCTGGCCATCGTGCGGCAGGTGACCCAGCAGCATGGCGGCTCCGCGACGGTCGCCAATGCCGCCGACGGGGGCGCCGTGTTCACGCTCCACCTGCCCGTCGTCGCGGCCGCTCCGTCCGCCGCCGACAGGCCCGAGGGCACGCCCGCACGGGTCAGCCACTGACGGCGCGCGCCTGCGCAGGCCGATATGTTCGCGGCGCCCAGTGCGACGCCTGCGCCCGATCGTGATCGTCATCGTCTCCGCCCTCGCGGCCGCGCCGGCGTCGGCGGCCACGCGCCATGCGTCCGGCAACCTGCTCCTCAACGGGACGGCACGGGTTCGGCGCCGTGTCGGTGCAGGGCTGGGACAGCGTCACGATCCCCGGCTGGCAGGTGCAAGCCGGCCTGCCCACGGTCGTCGGGCATGGCACCGCGCGCTTTCCGAGCAGCCGCGCCTTCCGCGGACGGCTGTTCGCGGGCGGCCCCGGCGGGACGGCGCTTCTGCGCCAACGAGTGTCTCTGCGCACGCCGCGCGGGGCGCCGTTGCCACCCCGATCGCGCTACCGCCTGTCCGCCTGGCTGGGGGGGACCGCCAGCAGCGCCGCGTCGCTGACGGCCACGTTTCTGTCGGCACGAGGCGCGGCCCTCGCCCGCGCCAGCATCGGCCCGGTGGGGCGCGCGCGCCAGGCTAGGCTCGCGCACCGGACGCTGACCGGCGCCGTCCCCCGCGGCGCGGTGGCCGCGCGGGTCGTCCTTCGCCTGGCCACGTCGCTGCGCAACTTCGATGGTCCGAACGCTCCCACCGCCGGATACAACCGAGCCGTCGCGGGCGGGCTGCGCCTCACGGTCGGCGCGGCGGTGAGGGCGCCGCCGCGGCTGACGCCACCCGCCGCCCACATCCCGCGCTTTGACCACGTGTTCCTGTTCATGTTCGAGAACCAGGACCTGCGCGCGGTGATCGGCAACCGCCGGCGGGCGCCGTATCTGAATAGCCTGCTGCCTCACGCGAGCCTGCTCTCGAACCTGTTCGCCGAGGAGCACCCGAGCGATGGCAACTATCTCGCGCTGGCGGCCGGCGGCGTGTTCGGGATCCCGCTCACCGATCCCCTCGAGATCAATCCGCGGTTTACGGTGAGGGTCCGCCAGATCGGGGACCTCATCGACGCCGCTCACGAGAACTGGAAGGCGTACCTGGAGAACGCCGCCGGGCCGTGTGACGACACCGTGCACGGCTACTACTGGAACGACGATCTTCCCTTCCTCTACTTCCCCCAGGTGCGCGACCGACCGGCCTACTGCGCGGCCCACGACGTTCCGCTCGAGGAGATGCAGGCCGATCTCGCCACCACCACGACGACGCCGAACTTCGCCTGGGTGGGAGCCGACGACTGCGACGACATGGAGGGATGCGGGATCCGGGCCGGCGACCGCTTCCTGGCCCGGACGCTCGGCCCCATCCTGGCCTCGCCGGCCTGGCGCACGCAGCGCTCGCTGGCCATCATCACCTTCGACGAGGATGCCTACAACCATGAGCACCCGCCGCAGCTGGTGCCCACGATCGTGCTCGGGTCCACCGGAGTCCGGGCCGGCTTCGTCTCCCATGCCCGCTACACGCACTACAGCCTGCTGCGCACGATCGAGGCGGCGCTTGGGCTTCCCACCCTGACCGAGAACGACCGCTACGCGCAGCCGCTCAACGACGTATTCGCCCACCGGCCGCCCGCGCGGGCGGCTGACGCCCCGCGCCGGTCGCGACGGCCCCCTCGACGAGCCACCGCGACCGCGTTTGTGGCCAACTACGCCTCGGCGAACGTCACTCCGATCTCGCTGGCCGGGGCCAAGGCGGGAGCGCCCATCCGGGTCGGCTCGCATCCCGCGGCGATCGCCATCACGCCCGACGGCCGCCGCGCCTACGTGGCCGACAGCGGGTCGGGGGCCGTGATCCCGATCGATACCCGCACCCGGAAGGCGGGCAGACCGATCCCGGTCGGCTCTGACCCACGCGCGATCGCGATCACGCCCGACGGGCGCACCGCCTACGTCGTCAACAGCGGGTCCGATTCGGTCACCCCGATCGACACGGCCACCGACCGCCCCGGGCCTCCGATCCCGGTGGGGCCCGAGCCCAGGTCGATCGCGCTCACCCTGGCCGGCAAGACCGCCTACGTGCTCGATTGGGGCGGCGCGTCGGTGACGCCGATCGACGTCGCCTCGCGGCGCGCGCGAGCGCCGATAGCGGTCGGTTCCTATCCCTCGGCGATCGCCATCGCCCCGGGCGGCGCGATCGCCTACGTGGCCAGCTACGGAGCCAGCACGGTAACGCCGATCGACACCGCCACCGACCTTCCGGGGCGGCCGATCCGCGTCGGTCAGGCGCCCAACGCGCTCGCCATCACTCCCGACGGCTCGAGAGTCGAGGTCGTCAGCGGCGACACCGATTCGGTCACCCCGATCGACGCCGCGACTGAGCGCGCGGGGCGGCGGATCCGGGTCGGATACTCGCCCGCGGCGGTGATGGCCGCGACGAACAGGACCGCGTGGGTGGCGAACACGATCTCTGGGAACGTCACGCCGATCGACGTCGGCAGCGGGCGCCCCGGACGCCCCGTTTCGGTGGGCACGTACTCCTATCCGACGGCGATCGCGCGCGTGCCGCACAGCACGACCGCGCTCGTCGTCGGCACCTATGGGGGAAAGGTCGCGCTGCTGAACCTCGCGACCGGGCGGGTGCGGGCCCGGATCAAGGTGGGCAGCTATCCCGTGGCGGCCGCCGTATCGCGCTGAGCTTATGGGGAGGGCGGCCGTGCCACCCGCGCCTGCCTGGCCGCCGTGAACCTGCGGCGCAGCAACCAGAACAGGAGCGCGTACAGCGGCACCACGACCACCAGCAGCAGGAGTCGGTGGCTGGGGGCGCCGAACACCGCGACGATCCCCGTTTCGGCCCCGAGCGAGGGGATCGCGGCCAGCAGGATCGTGTGCGAGCGGTAGCCGGAGAAATGCTCGCGGCCGCAGATCTCGAGCACGCCGAGCGCGCACACCACGAGAGCCACGATCACCACGGGGCCGCCGCCCTGGATGAAGCCGATCACGGCGCCCACGATCCCGATCAGGATCGCGATCTCGGAGATCGGCAAGCCCCCGAACGGGCTCTCGGGCCGGGTTCCCTCGCGGCCCAGCTGGCGCTGTCCGCGCCGCAGCTCACGGGCCGCGTCCGAGCGCCGCTGGGCGCGCTCGTCGCGCCGGGACGAAACCACCGCGCGGGGGGCCAGGTTGCGGTTCCGTCGCTTGCGCGAGCTGCGCTTGGACTTCTGCGAGGCCACGACACGCTGAGGATAATGTCCCGATGGGGACTCGGTTTCGGCGCATCCTGATCGCCGTGCTGCTCGGCGGCCTGCTCGTCCCCGGCGCTGCCCTCGGCGACGGGGACCCGGCCAGCGACACGCTGCTGGGCCAGAACGTCTTCTATCCCTATGCGCCGACCGCCACCCCGGCGCAGCGGACGCTCAACGCCGAGACCGCGGCGGCCAAGCACGGCGGCTTTCCCATCAAGGTCGCGTTGATCCAGGCGCCGACCGATCTGGGTGTGATCCCGTCGCTGTTCGGCAAGCCCCAGCAGTACGCCGCTTTCCTGGACCAGGAGATCAGCTTCCAGGGCAAGCAGCCGCTGCTGGTGGTGATGCACAACGGATACGGAACCCAGGGCCTCGCCCATCGGGCCACGCAAGCTGTCGGCACCCTGTCCCCGCCGGCCGGGAAGTCGAGCACCGACCTCGCCCAGGCCGCGATCGTCGCCGTGGCCAAGCTGGCGTCGGCATCGGGGCACCCGATCAGGGATGTGCCCGGCGTTCCCGGAGCATCGAGCGCCGGCGGCGGCAGCTCGAAAACCCCGATCCTGATCGGGCTGGTGACGGCCGCGGTGCTGGTCGCGGCGGCGCTGGTGGTCCTGCACCGCCGCCAGCCCGTGGGACCGGCCGGCTGAGCTAGTTCGCGCGCGCAGTGTCGCTGGCCGCCGCCGAATCGTCCAGCTCGCGGAACAGCCCGGTGACGATGAACACGACCTGCTCGGCGATGTTCACCGTGTTGTCCCCGATCCGCTCCAGGCAGCGGGCCACCAGAATCATGAACATCCCCCACTCGCGCACGTCGGCATCGTCGCCGATCTCCACCGCGCGCTTGAAGATCGCCCGGTTGAGCCGGTTGATCTCCGCGTCCTGCCGCGCGAGATCCTGCGCCAGCCCGACGTTGCGTGAGCGCAGGGCCTCCTTGGCGTCGGAGATCTGGGAGCGCGCGCACCGCCCCATCCGCTCGATCGCGTCGAGCAGGTCCTTGTCCTTGGGCGATTCGTAGCCCGAGAGGGGGACGAGCTTGGCGATGTTGACGCACTGGTCCCCCATCCGCTCGATGCAGCGGATCACGTGCAAGAGCGCGGCCACGATCCGCAGGTCGCCGGCCACCGGCGCCTGACGGGCCAGCAGCGACAGGATTCCCTGGTGGACCTCGAGGTAGCGCCCGTGAATCCGGTGGTCATTGCCGATCACGATCGTGGCCAGCTCGACATCCTGATAGTTGACCGACTCGAGCGCACGATCGAGCTGCTGCGTCACGAGATCGAGCCCGCCCAGCACCTGCTCTTCGAGCTCTCTCAGATCCTCGCGAAATTGGTGTCTGGTCTCATGCAAGGGCATTTATTTGCTACCCAAATTTACCCGTCACATAGCGCTCGGTGCGCTCATCGGAGGGCTGCGTGAACACGTCGTTGGTGGGAGCGTGTTCCACGATCTCGCCGTCCAGCATGAACACGGTCGAGTTTGCCACCCGCGCGGCCTGCTGCATGTTGTGGGTTACGATCACGATCGTGTAGCGGTCCTTGAGCTGGTCGACCAGCTCCTCCACCCTGAGCGTCGCGATCGGATCCAGCGCCGAGCAGGGTTCGTCCATCAGGATCACCTCGGGCTCCACCGCGATCGTGCGCGCCAGGCACAGGCGCTGCTGCTGGCCGCCGGAGAGCCCGGTGCCCGGCTCGCCCAGGCGATTCTCGACCTCTTCCCAGAGCCCCACGGCACGGAGCGCGCCATGAACGCGCTCGTGGAGCTCCCACTTGGTCCCGGTCAGCCGCAGCCCGGCAGCGACGTTGTCGAAGATCGACATCGTCGGGAACGGGTTGGGTTTCTGAAACACCATCCCGATCATCCGGCGCACCGAAGTCACGTCGACCCCCGCGCCGTACACGTCCACCCCCTCGAGCGTCACGCTTCCCTGCGCTCGCGCACCGGGGATCTCCTCGTGCATCCGGTTGATGCACCGGATCAGCGTCGACTTGCCGCAACCCGAGGGCCCGATGATCGCGGTCACCTCGTTGGCGGCGAAGTCGAGGTCGATCCCCTTGAGCGCCTCCTGCGGGCCGTAGTAGGCGCGCAGGTCCTGCACCTTGACCGAGTGGCCCCGCCCCTCGTTCGCGCCGGGTACGGACCGATCCGGCGCCTCCTCAATCCGATCGGGTGAGCCTCCGGCAATTGTCATCTTCGGCGAGTCCTTGATGTTGGCGTCTGGCGAGATCATGTCACGCGGCTCCTTCGCGCCATCAGTCGGGCGACCAGGTTGAGGATCAGGACCAGCGCCACCAGCGTCAGTGCCGCTCCCCAGGCACGATCCACGACGGCCGTCCGTGGGTTGGTGATGTCGTTGAAGATCTGAACCGGCAGCGTGTTCATCTGCGCCCCCAGGTTGCTCGTCGCTCCGAAGGCGATCGACACCGTGAACAGCAGCGGCGCGGTCTCGCCCATCCCGCGGGCCACCGCCAGCAGCGATCCGGTCACCAGGCCCGGCAGCGCGGTCGGCAGCACCACGCGGGTGACCATCCGCCAGCGCGGGGCCCCCAGCGCCAGCCCGGCCTCCCGCAGGCTGCTGGGAACGAGCAGCAGCACGACTTCAGCGGAGCGGACGACAATCGGCAGCATCAACAGGGCCAGCGCCAGCGCGCCCTTCCATCCGGCAAAGCCGGTGCCGCCGGCGTGCGAGACCACCAGCACGATGTAGATGAACAGCCCGAACACGATCGACGGCACCCCGGTCATCACATCGACGAAGTAGCGCACCACGTTGGCGAAGCGCGAGTCGCGGCCGTATTCGGTCAGATACAGCGCCACGCCGATCCCGATCGAGATCGAGATCAGGCTGGCCAGCGCCACGATCTCGAGCGTCCCCAAGATGGCACTGCGAATCCCGCCCGGATTGCCGAAGAAATTGCCGTTGGGGTCGGTGCTGAAGAAGCTGCCGCTCCAGGCACGAAGCCCACGGTAAAGCAGGTAATAGATGATCGCCGCCAAGGGCACCAGGGCCACTCCCGTGGCCGCCACCAGCAGGCCGCGCATCAGCCTGTCGGTGCGGCGCCGGCGCGCGCTGACCTGCGGAAAGGCGCCCGCGCTCATGCCGCTTCTCCCGCGGCCGGGCCGTCCGCCCTCATGCCGCTTCTCCGGCGGCCACGGTGGTCCCCCCTGCGCCCAGGCCGCCTGTAGCACGGTTGCCGCGTGTCGTACGCGCGACGAACCAGCGCGCGATCACATTGACGATCAGCGTCAGCACGAACAGGACCAGCCCGGCCGCGAACAGGGCCGACTTGTGGATCGGCGTGTTGGCCGCCTCGCCGAACTCGTTGGCGATCACCGCCGCCAGCGAGTAGCCCTGGCTGAAGATATGGCTCCCGATCGTGGGGGCGTTGCCGATCACGAGGACGACCGCGATCGTCTCTCCGAGCGCGCGCCCGAGGCCGAGCATCGCTCCGCCGGTGATCCCGGGCCGCGCGTAGGGGAGCACCGCCATTCGAATCATCTCCCATCGTGTCGCGCCGAGCGCGAGCGCAGCCTCCCGGTTCTCAGGCGGGACCGTGGCCAGGACTTCCCGCGCGATCGCCGACACGATCGGCAGGATCATGATGGCCAGGATCAGCCCGGCGATGAAGTAGTTGCCTCCAGCGTTCACGGTGTCGGGCGAGCCGCCGATGAACGGGATGAACGAGAACGTGCTCGCGACCCACTTCTCGACCGGCACCAGCTTGGGACCAAGGACGAAGAACCCCCACAGGCCGTAGACGACCGACGGGACCGCGGCCAGAAGGTCGACCAGCGTGGCCAGCGGCGCGCGGGCTGCACGCGGGCACAGCTCGGTCAGGTAGAGCGCCGCCGCCACCGCCACCGGGACGCCGATCACGAGTGCGATCGAGGACGTGATCAGCGTGCCCACGACCAGCGGCAAGCCGTGGTAGATGTTGCGCGAGACGTCCCAGTCGTTGCCGAACACGAAGCTCAGCCCGAACGAGCTCAGCGCCTTCTCGGACTCACCGATCAGCCGGATGCAGAAGTAGGCCAGCAGGGCCAGGATCGCCGCCGCCAGGGCGGTCAGGCCCCACCTCAGGAAGCGATCCGGGAGGCGGTGCAGCGGCGACCGCTCGAAGACCGAGCGGTCGCCAACGACCGTTATCGCACGGACCTCCATCTTCGCCGCCTCAGGAGATCGGCGAGCCCTTGCAGACCATCTTGGCCAGCTGCGCGCTGTTCTTGTTGGCCAGCGATGCCGGCAGCGGCGCGTACGGGAGCTGATTGCCGCCCGAGCCGAGCGTCTGCTGTCCGGCCCCGAACGCGTAGGTGAGGAACTTCTTGAGCCCGCGCGCCGTGCCCTTGCTCGCGCCACCGTCCTGGCACGGGTCCTTGTAGACCATCAGGAACGTCTGCGAGACGATCGGATAGGCCGCCGGATTGGGAGAATTGATCGTCGAGATCCCCAGGTTTGGCGGAACCTTGATCCCGGAGGCGGCGGCTGACGTGTTGGCGATCGTCGGCAGCACGTACTTGCCGCCCGAGTTCTTGATCGACGCGTAGGTGAAGCCGTTCTCGAGCGCGTAGGCCTGCTCCACGTAACCCACGGCGCCGGTGGTCTGCTTGACCGCCGCGGCGACGCCGGAGTTCTTGGCCGCGCCGGTGCCCACCGGCCATTTCACGTCCTCGCCGGCGCCGATCGAGGACTTCCACGCGGGACTGACATCGGACAGGAAGGTCGTGAAGCCGGCCGTGGTGCCCGAGGAATCCGACCGATGCACGATCGTGATCGCTGTACTGGGGAGGTCCAGCCCCGGGTTGAGCGCCTTGATCGCCGGATCGTTCCAGGTCTTGATCTTGCCCATGAAGATGCTGGCCAGCGTCGGCCCGTCGAGCTTGAGGCCGCTCTTGACCCCGGGAAGGTTGTAGGACACGGTGATCGCGCCGAAGGCGACTGGGAACTGGAGCACCGGGCCCTTCATCGCCTTGGTATCGGTGGCCGTAAGCGAGGGATCGCTGCCGGCGAAGTCGACCGTGGCCGTCTGCAGGTCGGTGACCCCGGTGCCCGAGCCGACCGGGTTGTAGTTGATGGTCAGGCCCTGGCTCTTGAGATTGGAGCCCCACTGCTGGTAGATCGGCGCCGCCAGCGTCGAGCCGGCGCCGTTGAGCGTCGCCGGCGCGTCGCTCGAACCGGAGCTCGAGCCCCCCGCCCCCGCGGCTGAGGAGCTGCTGCTGGCGCTCGAACCGCAGGCGGCGATGGCGAGCGCGGCGCCCACGGCGGCCGCCGTCACACTGATGCTTTTTATCCCCACGTTTGTCTCCTTGCTCATTCGGTAGTCGCTCAAGTGTCAGCGCCGATGGGCAGGGCGTTGTGAACCGGGTGTAAACCGGTTGTTGAAGTGTTGTTTTCGCTCGGCCGCGAGTCGGTAGCCCAGGCCAGAGTGGGTGTGGATGAAACACCAACCTGGCAGGGCCGCCTCGAGCTTGACGCGCAGCTTGCGGACATAGACGTCGACCGACCGATCCCCGGAGCGCATCTCGCGCCCCCAGACCAGGTGGAACAGTTCCTCGCGGGACATGATCAGGTCGGCCCGTCGAGCCAGCTCGGTAAGCAACCGGAGCTCCTGGATCGAGAGCATCAGCGCGCGGCCGTCGGCGCGGGCCAGATGCTGGTCGGGCATGATCTCCAACGGCCCGACCTCAAGCACTTCACGATGGGTATCGGCTGCGAGCACCATCCGCGATAGATGCTGCTCGCCGACGACGCGCCGCACGTTATCGATTCGTGACGACCATGTGAACGAGTCGTGACTCCGCCCCCGTCACCGAGCCGCCCCGCCGGATTTACGACTCAGCTCGTCAGCGTTGGGCTACTCAGCTCGTCGAAGACGGGTTGATCGGCTTGATCGGCGGCGTCCACCACCAGATCCAGGTCGGGCACGATCCCATGGTCGCGCTCCGGCGCGAAACGGTATCCGACGCCGAAATGTGTGTGGATGTAGCTCCAGGCCGGCGAGGCGGTGTGCAGCTTCTGGCGCAGCTTGCGGACGAACACGTCGACCGAGCGGTCGCCATGCGCCATCGCGTAGCCCCACACCCGCTCGTATATCTCCTCTCGACGCAGCACGCGATCCGAGTCGGTGAGCAGGTGCAGGATCTCAAACTCACGCGCCGTCAGCTCGAGGCTGACTTCGCCGGCATACGCCTGGTAGAGATCGGGACGGACCGTGATCTCCCCATAGCAGGTGGCGGCCTCGAGAACCGGCATCTCGACCCGGCGGTGGCGCCTGACCGCGGCCTCGATCACACAGATCAGCTCTTCTGCGTGGCAAGGCTTGCTCATCCACGCGTCCGCCCCCAGCCTCAATCCGCGGACCCGCTGCGCCACCGACGACGGCCCCGTGCACACGATCACCGCGAGCCCGGGCAGGCGGGCACAGATCCGCTCCAGGTACTCCCATCCCGGTGGACCGATCACAGCGAGGTCAAGCACCAACGCGTTGAGGCGCAGCGTCACCAGAGCGTCGGCCGTGGGGGGCGCCGTCAAGGCCCGGTACTCGAAGCCGAGCGCGTCGAGGCGGTTGGACAGGACCTTCATGAAGCCCGGATCCCGGTCCAGCACGGCGAGCCGCAGGCGGCCGCTGGCGCGCGGTGGAATCGTGGCCGGAGCCGATAGGACGTCGCTTTGGTCGCTTGACATAGAAGGCACTGTATTGCACAGCGCGGCCAACGCTAAGTCCAGCCGCCGCCTGAATCACAGGTTGTTTACATCTCACAGGATGTTTACATGCAAGTAGCGGCGATACCGGCGAACCGGCACCGTCTGCGGGGCTCGCCGGTAGCCTCATTCGCCGGGGGGCGTCGGCCGCCACGATAGCCGCACGCGAAGGCGCCGCGCGGCACCCGAGCAACAGCGCCATGATCACCCGAATGAGACCCCGATACGCATGCCTCCTCGTGGCCGTCGTCGCAGTGGCGATCAGCGCCTGCGGGTCCTCTTCCTCCTCCTCGTCGGCCGCTTCGCATCCGAGCTCCAGCGCCGCCGCGACAACGACCTCCTCGACCTCGACGGCGTCGACCGTTGGGCTCCCGCCGGCCGTCAACGAGCTACCGGCCGCCGAGCATCCCGCCGCCGGCCAGTTTCCGCCCGCCAAGGGTCGCTCGCTGCGGCAGCTGGCGGCGCTGGTCAGGTCCAGCGCTCAGCTCGGGGCCGCCACGGGCACGTTCACGCCCGGCACCCGGAGGCTGGCCTTCGGTCTGACCACGCGGTCGGGAGCGTTCATCTACGCACCCACGGCGATCTACATCGCCAGGTCGCCGAGCACGCCCGCCCAGGGGCCGTTCCCGGCGCCCGCCGATCCGATGACCGTCCAGCCGCAGTTTCGCTCCCAGCAGAACTCCGGCCCCGGTGGCATCAAGGCCATCTACGCCGCCCGGCTTCCGATCCCCAGTGCCGGCACGTTCACCGTGCTGTCTCTGACGCGCACAAACAAGGGACTCGTCGGTGCCCCCGGGGAGATCGCCGCCACCAAGTCCTCCCCGATCCCCGACGTGGGACAGCGACCGCCGGACGTCAACACCGACACTGCCGCCACGGTGGGTTCGAACACCGCTCTGCTGACCACGCGCCGGCCGCCCGAGCAGATGCATTCGGTGTCGTTGCGCCAGGTGCTCGGCAAGCGCCCGATCGCGCTCCTGTTCTCTACGCCGCAGTTCTGCATCTCGCGTGTCTGCGGACCGGTGACCGACGTCGCCGTCGCGCTCCAGCACCAGTTCGCCAACAAGGTCACCTTCATCCACGAGGAGGTGTATGTGGACAATCAGCCCAGTAAGGGCCTGCGTCCCCAGCTGAAGGCATTCCACCTGCGCACCGAGCCATGGCTGTTCACGATCAACCGCCACGGGGTCATCGCCGCGCGGCTCGAGGGCGCATTCGGTACCACGGAGCTGGCCCAAGCGCTCAAGGCAGCGCTGCGATGACGCCCGATCGGTGGCGCGCCCGAGCCGGCGCTGCCATGACGCCCGTTGTGAGAATGAGAATCGTTCTCATTCTCGTTTTGGCGCTCGCGCTCCCCGGCGCCCTGGCCGGCTGCGGGGCGAGCTCCGGCGCCATCACCGTGCCGCCGGTCGCGCCCGCCCGCGTGTTCACGCTGGGGAACTTCTCCCCCACCGGGCGGATCGTCGCCGGACGGCCGACCACGATGACGTTCGCGGTCAAGCTCCCCAACGGCAAGACGCTGACCCGTTACAAGACCGGCGCCGGTCCCCACACCGGCGTGCACCTGATCATCGTCCGCAAGGACCTCGCCTACATCATCCACGAGCACCCGCCGATCCCACCGAGCGGGATCCTCCATCAGTCCGTGACCTTCCCGGCGCCGGGCCCCTACCGGGTGCTCGTCGACGTTTACCCGGACATCCCGGGTGGGCAGCCGAACTTCCAGCTGTTTCGCAACGTCCGCGTCGCCGGCCCCTATCACCCCCGGCCGCTGCCGGCGTTCAAGGCCGATCAGGTGATCGACGGCTACCACTTCGACATGCATGGCGATCCCAAGATCCACGCCATCCAGGCGATGTTCGTGCACGTCAACGTTACCGACCGGCACGGCCAGCCGGTCAGGTTCGTTCCCTGGTTCGGCGCGCTCGCCCACGCGATCTTCTTTCACCAGGGCTCGCTCGACTACTTCCACACCCACATCTGTGCCCCCGACGCGCCCAACTGCGGCACGCTCCCCGGCGTGCCCTCGAGTCGCATTTCGGGCCGCGCCACCCCGGGTAAGCTGACCGTCGGGGTGTTGCTGCCGGCCCCCGGGACGTGGCGGCTGTTCCTGCAGCTAAAGCAGGGCGACCGGATCCTGACCGCCCCCTACACCCTGCGGGTGGCGGGGTGATCAAGCGGGTCTGCGCGGCCTCGGGGGCCGCGCTGATGACCGTTCTGGCCCTGGCCGCGACCGCCTCCGCGCACGCCCGGGTCAGCCCCGCCGTCTCCCTGGCCGGCGAACTGCAGCTCTACAGCCTGGCCGTCCCGACCGAGAAGAGCGGCGTCACCACCAACAAGATCGTGCTCACGGTGCCGAGGAACTTCTCGATCGATTCGTTCGTCCCCGACCCGGGGTGGCACCGCATCCTGCAGCAGACCGGCGCCGGGCAGACCGCGGTCGTCCAGAGGGTGACCTGGACCGGCGGCCACGTCCGCACCGGCGAGGACTCACTGTTTGAGTTCCTGGCCCAGCCCGCGTCGGCCGGCAAGTACACGTTCCAGGTTGAGCAGACCTACTCGGATGGGTCGATCGTCGACTGGAACGGCTCGGAGTCCTCGGAGGCGCCGGCGCCGACGATCGAGGCGGTCAGCTCATTCGATGCCGGTGGAGGGGGCGGCGGCGTGTCGGTGCTGTCGATCGTGGCCATCGCCCTGGCCGCCCTGGCGCTGCTGGCGGGCGCGCTGGCGCTCGCCGGTCGCGGGGACGGAGGGCGTCCGCTGGCGTGAGCGCGCGGGCGCGGATCCGGCTCGCGGGGCTCGCGGCGCTGGTGGCGACCGCCGTGGCGCTTACGGCGCCCGGCACCGCGTCCGCGCACGCCTACCTGATCAGGACCGCGCCGGTGGCCAGCGGGGTGCTCGACTCATTCCCCAAGAACGTCTCGCTGACCTTCGACGAGGCCGTCGAGCCGAGGTTCGCGATCATCTCGGTCACAAACGTCCATGGCACCGAGGAGACGACCGCTCCGCCCGCGCGCTCGCCCGCCGACCCGGACACCCTCGTGGTCCCGCTCCGTCCGGGGCTGGCCCAGGGGTGGTATCTGGTCTACTGGCGTGCGATCTCGGTCGACGGGCACCCGGTCCAGGGCGCGTTCACCTACGCGATCGGTCCCAACCCCGGGCCGGCACCCCAGTTCCGCGTCCCCAGCATCTCGGCGACCGCGGTCACGCCGCAACTGCTGATCGCCCGCTGGGTGATGTTCATCGGCGTGATGGTCTCGATCGGGCTGCTCGCCCTGCGCCTGGCCATCGCGCGCGTGGCCGTCCGCCGCGCTCCGGGGACGAGCCTGCGGGCGCTGACGGTGGCGTTCGCGATCGCGTCGGTGGTCGGGCTGATCGCGATCCCGGTGTACCTGGACTTCGCGATCGCCAACGACTCGCTGCGCTCGGTGTTCGACCTCGGCGCGCTCGTTCCGCTCTACCGCGTGACCGCGTTCGGGCGCGGGCTGCTCGACCTGGAGCTCTGTTTTGCGCTGTTCTGCGCCGCCGCCTGGATCGCGCTCTGGATCGACCGGCCCGAGCGCCCACTGCGCTCCGTGGCCGAGCTCGCCGCCGGCGCGGGCGCGGCGATCGCGGCCGTCGCGCTCCTGTTCATCCCGGGCGCCGTCGGACACGCGGGACAGACATCTCCCCGGGGGCTGTCGATCCCGTTCGACGGCCTGCACCTGCTCTCCGGCTCGCTGTGGCTCGGCGGTCTGGTCGGACTGCTGGTGCTCTGGTTCAGCGTCGGTGAGCGGCGCCGCGTCGCCGTCCTGGGCATCGTCGTGCCTCGCTTCTCGGCCGTCGCGCTGACCTGCGTGCTGGTCCTGCTGGGGACGGGGGCGGGCGCGACGATCATCCACATGCCGGCGGTCAACGCGCTCTGGGAGACCAGCTATGGGGTCGCGATCCTGGTCAAGATCGGGCTGCTGACCCTGGCGCTCGGGCTCGCCGCGGGCAACCTGCTGCGCACCAAGCCGTGGCTGGTCGCAGCTCGCGCGCGTCCCGACCTGGGCGTGCCCGCGGCCCGGCTGCTGCGCCGGCTGATCAGTGGCGAGGCGATCATCGTCGCCGGGGCCGTGTTCGCGGCCGCCGTCCTCTCGAGCCTCGCCCCGCCGCCGCCGGCCTTCGCGCTGCAGAACTCGGCGCTCGCGCAGGTCGGCCCCGGCCGGGTGGCCGCGACCGTCAACCGCGCCGGTTACAGGCTGCAGGTGCTGGTGACCCCCAACAAGGCCGCGGCGCCCGATAGGTTCGCGCTGCGGATCACCAAGGGCGGAGCGCCGGTCCGGGGCGCAACCGTGACCCTGCTGTTCAACCACCTCGAGATGGAGATGCCCCAACAGGAGTACTCGCTCAAGGAAGTGCGTCCGGGCGTCTATGCGCGCGCGGCGCCGGCACTGATCATGGTGGGCAAGTGGGGCCTCACCTTCCAGGTCGCGCCCCGCGGGGGCCCACCGTTCACGGCACTGATCGTCGACCAGGCCGAGGGATGATCCGCCGCCCCCAAATGAGCCCAGCCGTGGCGCTGCGTTTGCTCGCTTCGGCGGTCGCGATCGGACTGGGGATCTGTGCGCTGGTGGTCGCTATCCTCCTTGTCAAGGGTGTCCTGACGTAAGCGGGCCCCCTGTCGATTTGACATGGCCTCCCGGACCAAGCAAAAGGAAGAAGCCCGCGCGCGTCGGCTCGCCGAAGAGCGCGCTCGCGCCGAACGCGCCCGCCGCGACCGGCGGCTGCGGATGGTCGGCGGCATCGTGGTGGTCGCGCTGGCCATCGTCGCCGTGCTGATCGCCGTTTCCAGCGGCGGCGGCAAGAAGGAGACCGGCCTGCAGACGGGCCAGGCGAAGTCCACGACCGTCGCGGCCGTCCAGAGCCTGTTTGCGGGGATCCCCCAGTCGGGCGCCAGGCTCGGCAGGCCCACGGCTCCGGTCACCATGACCTACTTCGGCGATCTCGAGTGCCCGACCTGCCAGGCGTTCACGCTCGACGGTGGCTTCCGGGAGCTCGTCTCGAGGGACGTTCGCCAGGGCAAGGTCAAGATCATCTACAAGTCTTTTGAGACCGCGACCCCCGATCCGAACGTCTTCAAGACCCAGCAGGTGGCGGCGCTGGCCGCGGGCGAGCAGCAGAAGTTCTGGAACTTCACCGACCTCTTCTATCACGAGCAGGGCGCCGAAGATTCCGGCTACGTGACCGAGCCCTTCCTCCAGGGCCTGGCCCAGCAGGTTCCGGGGCTGAATCTGGTCAGGTGGCAGTCGGATCGCAACAACCCGGCGCTGGCCAATCAGGTCGCCGCCGACGTCGCGACCGGCAGGAAGATCGGAGTCCAGGGGACTCCGACGCTGGTGTTCTCAGGCCCCAAGGGACAAGCGGCCGCGCCTCAGGCCGTGCCGAGCTATCCCGATCTCCAGCAGGTGATCAAGAAGGTCCAATGACCACCACGGTCACGGCTCGGCAAGCGGCTCGTGGCGGCGCCTTGACCGATCGGCGTCTGGCGATCGCGATCCTCGTGCTGGCGCTGATCGGGACCGGGGTGGCCGGCTATCTGACCTACGTCCACTACGAGGGGCTCAAGGTCCTGTGCACCAACAGCGGCTGTGTAACGGTTCAGTCGTCTCGCTACGCCGAGCTCGCTGGCGTCCCGGTGGCGGTGCTGGGACTCCTCGGCTACCTCGGGATCCTGGGCTCGCTGGTGATTCCCGGCGATCTGGGGCGCTTCGCGGGCTTCGCGATCGCGCTGATCGGCTTTCTGTTCAGCATGTATCTGACCTACCGGGAGCTGTTCACGATCCACGCCGTCTGTGAGTGGTGCGTGTCGAGCGCGGTCCTGATGACCCTGCTCGCGATCCTGACCTCTGTCCGCGCGCTGCGCTACACGCCCGCGGCCACATAGCGCCCCACAGGGCGACTCGAGCAGCATTTGTGTTCGTCACGCTCACTTTCGCTACTCGAGTCGGTACGCCGCCAGCCATCTGGCGTCCTCCCCGCGCCCCATCATTGAGCCGTGAGCTGGCGCACAACCCGCGCGGCCGGTCAACAGCCGGCCGCCAGCCGACAGGTGGCGGTCATCGATCTCGGATCGAACTCCTGGCGCCTGGTGGTGTTCTCATATTCGCCGGGCGCGTGGTGGAAGCGCACCGACGAGCTCTATGAGACCGTCAGGATCGGCGCCGGCCTCGCCGCCTCGGGGCGGCTGAGCGAGGAGGCGATCGCCCGTGGCCTGGAGACCCTGGCCGTGTTCGAGCGCTTTTGCCGCGCCAACCACCTCAGCCCCGAGGATGTCCATGTCGTCGCCACCAGCGCGATCCGCGACGCCGCCAACGGCGCGCAGTTTCTCGCCAACGCCCAGCGCGCCACCGGGCTGACGATCGAGACCCTGTCTGCCCAGGACGAGGCGCGCTTCGGTTATGTCGCGGCGGTCAACACGACCACCCTGCGCGACGGGGTCGTGCTCGATCTCGGCGGCGGCAGCCTTCAGCTGATCGAGGTGCGCGACCGCGGCGCGTGCAGAATCGCCTCTTTTCCGCTGGGCGCGGTCCGGATGACCGAGCAGTTCCTGCCAGGCTCGGGGCCCGCCAAGAAAAAGGCGCTCGCGCGGCTGCGCGCCCACGTGCGTGACACGCTCTCGCCGCTGGAGTGGCTATCGACGTCCGGCTCGCGGCTGGCGGGGGTGGGTGGCGCGGTGCGCAACCTGGCCGCCGCCGCCCAGGCGGCCGATGGAACGATCGACCTCGGGGTCCAGGGATTCGTGATCAAACCCGGCACGCTGCGCGGGTTGGTCGCCGAGCTGGCTGCGCTCTCGACCGACGAGCGCGGGACCGTGCCGGGCATCAAGCCAGGGCGCGGCGACATCATCCTGGCCGCGGCCGTCGTGCTCGAAGCGCTGCTCAAGCTCGGCGGCTTCGACGGCATCGAGGTCACCGAGGCGGGCCTGCGTGAAGGAGTTTTTCTGGCCCGCACCCTGCTCGACGAGTCAGAGCCGCTGTTCGAGAACGTTCGCGAGGCCGCGGTGCGCAATCTGGCGATCCTCTACGAGTCAGACATGCGGCACGTCGAGCACGTTGCCCGGCTGTCGTTGCAGATGTTCGATTCGCTCGTCACCGGCGGGTTGTTCGAGCCGACCGACGGCGAACGGGAGCTGCTGTGGGCCGCTTCGATGCTCCACGACGTGGGGATGACGATCTCCTACGACGATCACCACAAGCACTCCCGCTACCTGATCGAGAGCGCGGAGCTGCCGGGGTTTGACCCGCGCGAACGCGCGCTGATCGCGCAGATCAGCCGCTATCACCGCAAGGGGGTGCCCAAGCTGGGCGAGATCGAGCCGCTGGCGCGACCCGGGGACGAGCAGCTGCTCGACCGCTGCGCCGTCATCCTGCGCCTATCTGAGCACCTCGAGCGCGGCCGCGACCAGTCCGTGACCGAGGCCCGCCTGCGCGCCAACGGCGACGGCATCGACCTCCATCTCGAGGCCGCCGGAGATCTCACCCTTCAGCGCTGGAGCGTCGAACGCTACGGCGACGGGGAGGCGTTCGAGCGCGTGTTCGACCGGCGGTTGCTGATCGGCTGAAGCCGTGCCCTTTGAGGTCTTGCCCCCACCCCAGGGGCCATGCGGCGTAGAGTTCAGGCATGCTCTGGCTGCTGCGTCACGCCGATGCCGCCGACGGCCGTCCCGATGACGAGCGCCCGCTTACCGAACGCGGCGTGCGCCAGGCGCAGGATGCCGGTCGCGCCCTCGAGCGGCTCGGCGCCAGTATCGACGCGTGCCTGTCGAGCCCCAAGCTGCGGGCGGTCCAGACCGCTCAGCTGGCCTGCGCTCCGCTGGGGGTCGAGGTGACGCCCGAACCTCGCCTCTCGGGCGAGCCGTTTGACGCCAACGATCTGATCGCCGGGCTGGGGGACGTGATGCTGGTCGGCCATGATCCGTCCTTCTCGCTGACGCTGCACGAGCTGACCGGAGCCCAGGTCCGGATGCCCAAAGGTGGTCTGGCGGCCGTCAACAAGGGGGAGCTGATCGTGTTGATGAGGCCCAAAGAACTGTCGGCGATCGCCGCCGCCGAGAGAGTGGCATGAGCGACGAAACCACCGACACCACACTGGAGTCCACGCAGGCTGATTCCGGCGAGGCCGGGTCCAGCGTCGCGTCGGCGACGGCGCCGGGGGCCGTCGTCGACGGTGCCGCGATCGACCTGCGCGACAGCTCGCTGTACGTCAATCGCGAGCTCTCCTGGCTGGACTTCAACGACCGGGTGCTGCAGCTCGCCGAGGACGAGTCGGTGCCGCTGATCGAGCGCGTCAAGTTCCTGGCCATCTTCGTCACCAACCTGGACGAGTTCTTCATGGTCCGCGTGGCCGGGGTCCATGATCAGCTCGACGCCCGGATCGACGCCCGCGGCCCCGACGGCCTGTCTCCGTCCGAGGTGCTCCAGGGGATCGCCGAGCGGGTGCGTGAGCTGGACCGGCGCCACTCGCGCCAGTGGTCGAACACCACCTGCCCGGCGCTGGCCGCCGAGGGCATCCGGGTCACCACCTGCGAGGAGTCCGGGGCGCCCGCCAGCGTGATCGAGCGCCACTTTCGCGAGCAGATATTCCCGGTCCTGACTCCGCTCGCCGTCGGCCCCGGCCGCCCCTTCCCCTACATCTCGAATCTGTCGCTCAGCCTGATCGTGCGCCTCCACGATCCCGATCTCGACCACGAGGCGTTCGCGCGCGTCAAGGTGCCCAAGGAGGTCCTGCCCCGGTTCGTGGAGATCAGCAAGGACACCTTCATCGCGCTCGAGGACGTCATCGCCCAGCACCTCGACGCGCTGTTTCCGGGGATGGACATCCTCAGCTACGACCTGTTCCGGGTCACCCGGGACGCCGACTTCGAGGTCTCCGACGAGGCCGACGACCTGCTGCAGGCAGTCGAGGACGAGCTGCGCCGTCGCCGCTTCGGCGAGGTCGTGCGGCTCGAGGTCGGCGGGGGCATGGACCCGGCTCTGCGCACGCGCCTGATCGAGTGGCTGGGGGTCGACGAGGTGCAGGTGTACGACGTGGAGGGGCTCCTGGACCTCGGCGACCTGTGGCAGATCGCCTCGGTCGAGGGCCACCCCGGGCTGCGCTACCCGCCGTGGACCCCGGTCGTCCAGACCGGCCTCCATGCCGAGAGCGGCGACGGCGACGCCTCGGACATGTTCCGGGCCATGCGAGCCGGCGATGTGCTCGTCCATTACCCGTATCAGTCGTTCTCCTCGAGCGCCGAGCGGTTCGTCAAGCAGGCCGTCGACGACCCCAACGTGCTCGCGATCAAGATGACCGTGTATCGCACCTCCGACGATTCGGCGCTCGTTCCCTCGCTGATCGAGGCCGCCGAGAAGGGCAAGCAGGCGGTATGCCTGGTGGAGCTCAAGGCGCGCTTCGACGAGCGCCTGAACATCCACTGGTCCCGGGCGCTGGAGGAAGTCGGCGCCCATGTCGTACACGGCATCCCGGGGCTCAAGACACACGCCAAGGCGATCCTGATCGTGCGCCGCGAGCGCGATGGGGTGCGCCACTACGTGATGATCGGGACCGGCAACTTCCATGCCAAGAATGCCCGCCTGTATGAGGACTTTGGGCTGTTCACCACCGACCGCGAGATCGGCGAGGAAGTGGCCAGCCTGTTCAACACCCTGACCGGCTATGGCCATCCCGAGCCGCAGCGCACGACGCTGGTGGCTCCCACCTGGATGCGCGAGCCGCTGCTGGCCGAGATCGAGAAGACCGTGGCCGCGCACCAGGCCGGCGAGCCCAGCCGGATCGTGATGAAGATGAACTCGCTCGTCGACCAGCAGGTGATCGAGGCCCTGTATGCGGCCTCGCGCGCCGGTGTGCCGATCGACCTCAACGTCCGCGGGATCTGCTGCCTGATTCCCGGCCTGCCCGGGATCAGCGAGACGATCAACGTCGTGTCAGTCGTCGGGCGGTTCCTCGAGCACTCCCGGATCTACTCGTTCCGCCGCGGCGACGAGCACGTGTACTACATCGGCTCGGCCGACATGATGCCGCGCAATCTCGACACCCGGGTGGAACTGCTGGTGCCGATCGAGCAGCCCGAGCTGCAGGCGGAGCTCGATGACACGCTCGAGCGTTGCCTGGAGGACGACTGCAACGCCTGGACGCTCAACAGCGACGGCTCGTGGACACGCCGCCAAGGCGGCACCCGCAGCGTTCATCGCGAGCTCATGGCGCGCACGCTGAGCTGGGCCGCGAGCTTCGCCACGTGAGCCGCTGACCCCCTCGGCGCCGGGCCGAGGCGGGCCCCACCCGATCGATCTGCTCCCGTAGGGTGTGCGCCGGTGCACAGCGTTCTCCTGCTCGTGATCGTCGTCGCCGGTGCGCTGACGTTCGACTTCACAAACGGCTTTCATGACACCGCCAACGTGGTCGCCTCGGCCATCTCGACCCGGGCGCTGGCGCCCCGGACCGCGATCACGTTGGCGTCGCTGCTCAACTTCGCCGGCGCGTTCATCTCGCTCAAGGTCGCCGCTACGGTGGCCACCGGGATCATCGATCCCACGCGGGTGACCGAGACGATCGCCTTCGCCGGCCTGCTCGGAGCGATCGCCTGGAATCTGATCACCTGGGCCTACGGGCTTCCGTCGAGCTCGTCGCACGCGCTGATCGGGGGCATGGTGGGCGCGATGCTGGCGGCGGTAGGCGGCGCCGGCGTCAACGGCAGCGGGCTCATCACCAAGGTGGTGATTCCCGGGATCATCGCGCCGGTGGTGGCCTTCGCGGCCGCCGGTCTGACGATCGTCGTCATCTACGCGCTGCTGGGGCGCCGCCGTCCGGGGCCCGTGACCCGGGGCTTCCGGGTGGGTCAGCTGTTCACGACCGCGGCCCTGTCGCTGGCCCACGGCACCAACGACGCCCAGAAGACGATGGGGGTGATCACCCTCGCCCTGGTCGCTCATGGCTCGCTCAGCGCCCATCACGCCACGGTGCCCGATTGGGTCGTGATCGCCAGCGCCACCGCCATCTCGCTCGGGACCTACGCGGGCGGCTGGCGGATCATCCGCACGGTCGGCATGCGGATCATCAAGATGGACAGCGCCCAGGGTCTGGCCGCTCAGGCCTCGGGCGCGGCCGTGATCCTGATCTCCTCGCACTTCGGCTATCCGCTCTCGTCGACGCACGTGATCACCGGCGGCGTGATGGGCGCCGGGGCGGCCAAGCGCGTTTCCGCGGTGCGCTGGGGAGTGGCGGGCAATATCGCGGTCGCCTGGATCGTCACGCTTCCCACCGCCGGACTGTTCGGTGCCATCGCCTACGCGCTGACCAGCGTGTTCGGGAGCGGCGTCCTGGGACCGTTGCTGCTGTCAACCGCGGGGCTGATCCTGCTGATTACGCGGCTGGCGGCCCGCCGCCGGCGGATGGCGGAGGCGGCGAGCGTCTGACCGGCCGCCGCCGGCGGATGGCGGACGCGGCGAGCGTCTGACCGACCCGCCGACGACCGAGTGGCCCCCGTCAGAGGGCCGCTCGGTCATCGACTGCGGTGGTTGGGTGGAGGGTGGTCAGCCGCCGTTGGGACTGGAGGCCGGCCGGGTGCCGAGCTTGACCTTGACGTTCTGTGTCTGGCCATCGCGCTTGATGGTCATGGTCACGGTCTGACCCGGCGTGTAGTTGTCGATCACGGCGATGAACTGATCCGTCGAGGTGACAGCCTTGCCGTTGATCGCGGTGATCAGGTCGTGAGCCTTGAGTCCCGCGGCCGCACCAGGAGACCCGGGCTGGACCTGAGCGATCTCCGCGCCGCCCGACGACCTGCCCGACAGCAGGACGCCGACGTAGGCGTGCTTGATGGTCTTGCCGGCGAGGATCTGGTTGGCGATCTGCGTCACCGTGCTGGACGGGATCGCGAACCCGACACCCGAACTCGAGCCCTCACCGGAGGGAGTCGTGTTGTTGGTGTCGATCTGGTCGTTGAGGCCCAGCACATGACCGCTGGCGTCGAGCAGCGGCCCGCCGGAGTTGCCCGGGTTGATGGCCGCGTCGGTCTGGATCGCGTTCGGGATCGTGTAGTTGTTGGGAGCGGTGATGCTCCGGCCAGTCTGGCTCACGATTCCGGTGGTGGTCGTCTCGGGAAGGCTGAACGGGCTGCCGATCGCGACCACCGGGTCGCCTACCTGCGCCTCGGAGGAGTCGGCGAACGGGATCGGATGTAGCTCAGAGGCCGGCGCGTCGACGTGGATCACAGCGACGTCGGTGGAAGGGTCGGTCCCTAGGACCTTGGCTGAGTAGCTCTTTCCGTTTTGGAAGTTGACCCGCACCGAGCTGGCGTTCGACACCACGTGCTCGTCGGTGAGGATGTCGCCCTTCTTGTCGTAGACGACTCCGGCGCCCTCGCCCTGGGTCTGGCCGCCGCCACCGCCGAAGAACCCAAAGCCGGGATTTCGGCTCTGGGAGGTGACGATGATGTCGACCACGCCCGGGCTGGCCGAGCGGTAGATCTGGTTGACGCTCTCCCCGCCGGCCTTGCTGAACGAGGCAGGCAGAGCTGGTTGCGGGCTCGGCCGTACGACGGTCGTGGTCACCGAGTGGCTCGAACTCTGACCGCTGGCGATCACCACGGCGATCAGTCCGCCGGCGACAGCGCCGGCGATGACCGGCAACAATCGGCTCAGGCTCTTCATGACTTAGGTCTCATCTCCTAAAAAATGCTTAGCTCCAAAATCACTAGACCACTCCTCGGTGAGGACCGTGTCAGAGTTCGACAAGAAGTCCGTAAGAGCTACGGTTCCCGGCTCCGGCACGGCTCAACCCACCGGTGGCATGGGGCGTTACGAATCTGACTCCTGGCCCGCCAACTTGACGAAGTAGTCAAGCGCTTCGGGATTTGCCAGCGACTCCCGGCTGGCGGCCTGGTCGGCCGGCGTTCCGGTCAGGATCCGCTTCACCGGCACCTCGAGCACCTTGCCCGACAGCGTCCGCGGCACCGCCTGGATCTGGCGGATCTCGTTGGGGACGTGGCGCGGCGAGCAGTCCTCGCGCACGCGGCGGCGAATCTCCCCGGTGAGCTGGTCGTCGAGCTGCGCTCCTTCGCGCAGCACGACGAACAGCGGCATCCACCCCGAATCTGACCCCTCACGCGGAAGATCGACGACCAGCGCGTCGACGACCTCGGGCACATCGAGCACCGCCCGGTAGATCTCACTCGTCCCCATCCGCACCCCGCCGCGATTGATCGTCGAGTCAGAGCGCCCGGAGATCACAGCCGTGCCGCGCGGGGTGATCTTGATCCAGTCGCCGTGGCGCCAGATGCCCGGGTACATCGAAAAGTAGGACTCGCGCAGGCGCTCGCCATCGGAGTCGCCCCAGAAGAAGATCGGCATCGAGGGCATCGGCTCGGTGATCACCAGCTCGCCGACCTCGTCGATCAGCGGCTTTCCGTCGGGGTCCCAGGCCTCCACACTGGCTCCCAGCGAGCGCGCCTGGAGCTCGCCCAGGTACACCGGCAGCACCGGCACCCCACCGACAAACGCCGTGCACAGATCGGTCCCGCCCGAGGTCGAGAACAGCCACGTATCGGCGCCGAGCTGGTCATAGATCCACTGAAAGCCCTCCGGCGACAGCGGCGAGCCGGTCGAGCCGACCGCGCGCAGGGCGCTCAGATCGCGTCCTTGCCGCGGGGCGACCTCGGCGTTCATGCATGAGGCGATGAAGGCCGCGCTGGTCCCGAAGGTGGTGATCCCGGCATCGGCGGCCAGGTCCCAGAGCGTGTCGAGTGACGGATGGCCGGGGTTGCCGTCGAACAGCACGATCGAGGCGTCGGTCAGCAGAACGCCGACGAGGAAGTTCCACATCATCCAGCCGGTGGTCGAGAACCAGAACACGCGGTCGCCGGCCTGGGCGTCGACGTGCAGGTTCATCTTCTTGACCTGCTCGATCAGGATCCCGCCCTGGCCGTGGACGATCGGCTTGGGCAGCCCGGTCGTGCCCGAGCTGTACAGAACCCAGAGCGGGTGGTCGAACGGGAGCTGCGCGAACGTCAGCTCCGGCGACGCCGAACCGAGGAAATCGTCTTCCCAGCCGCTGCCGTCGAGGTATCGGAAGCGGACCACGCGCTGCAGGGACGGAATCTCGGACGCGATCGCGTCCACGATCCCCGTCCGGTCGAAGTCCTTGCCGCCGTACCGGTAGCCGTCCACCGCCAGCAGCACCTTCGGCTCAACCTGGGCGAATCGATCGATCACGCTGCGGGCGCCGAACTCCGGCGCCGCCGAGGACCACACCGCTCCGATCGACGCGCAGGCCAGAAACGCAGCCACGGTCTCGGGAATGTTGGGCATGTAGGCGACGACCCGGTCGCCCTCGCCCACCCCCAGCGCCCTCAGCGCGGCCGCCATCCGGGCCGTCTGGGCGCGCAGCTCCCCCCAGGTCCACGAGTCGAGCTCCCGCAGCTCCGAGGCGTGGCGAATCGCCACCTCGTCCTCGCGCTTGTCACGGAAGACGTGCTCGGCGAATGAGATCCGTCCGCCCGGGAACCACTCCGCGCCCGGCATCTCGCGCCGGCCCAGGACGCGATCGGCCGGCGTCGAGAAGCGGACGTCGAAGAACTCGACGATCGTCTCCCAGAACGCCTCGAGCTCCCGCACCGACCATTCCCAGAGCGCCCCATAGTCCTCGAACCGCAGCCCGCGCTCGCGCTCCAGCCACGCCTGGTAGCGCGTGATCGTGGCTCGCTGTACCCGCTCGGGAGATGGCTCCCAGAGCAGCTCGGGGGGCTCGTCGCTCACACCCCAACAATAGACTCGATGAGGCAGCGGTCGTCAGCTCGCAGCGGAACTCGCCGACGAAGCGCTCGTCAGTGGCAGCGGAACTCGTCGCCGAAGCGCTCGTCAGTCGCAGCGCCCGCAGGCGCCCCGGAGCGTCACCTCGTGGCTCTCGACCCGCACTCCGAGGCGGTCCGACAGCCCGCTGATGGCCCGCTCGAGCCCCGGGTCGGCGAAGGCGACGAGCTCTCCGCAGCGGTCGCAGACCAGGTGATGGTGGTGCTGACCGCTGGGCTCCAGACGCTCGAACCGGGCTTGGCCCTCGTCGACCACGACCCGCTCGGCGAGCCCGAGCTCGACCAGCAGATCGAGCACGCGATAGACGGTTCCCCGGGCGGTCGGCTCCCCGCGCCGGCGCAGCACGTCTTCGATCTCGCTTGCCGTGAGCGCACACGCCTGGTCGGCGAGCACCTCGATGATCCGATCGCGGGCGGCGCCGCGGTTGAGCCCGGCGACGGCCAGGGTGCTGTGGACGGAGTCGATCCACTCGATCGGCATCGGCCCCAGCTTACAACCTACGACCCGAGAATGAGAATAGGAATCATTCTCATTTTGGGGTATGCTGGCCACGTGTCCCGTCTCTTGTGCACCGGCCGCGTGTCCCGCCTGGCGTGTAGCCGGCCGCGTGTTCCGCCTGTCGTGTGCAGCCCTGATAGTGGCCGCCTTGGCCGCCGGCACAACGGGCTGCGGCGCCTTGCCGGCCTCGGCCACCCAGCCCGGCGTGCGGGTCGTGGCCGCCGAGAACTTCTGGGGCAGCATCGCGCGCCAGCTGGGCGGATCCGACGCCACCGTGAACAGCATCATCGTCAACCCGGCCCAGGATCCCCACTCCTACGAACCGACCGCGGGCGATGCGCGCACGATGGCCACCGCACAGCTGGCCATCGTCAACGGGATCGGCTATGACCCGTGGGCCTCACAGCTGCTCGCCGCCGACCCGGCCGACGGCCGCGTCGAGCTGACGGTCGGATCGCTGTTGCACCTGCACACGGGCGACAACCCCCACCGCTGGTATGACCCGACCGACGTGGAGCGAGTGGCGGCCGCGATCACGGCCGCGCTCCAGCGTCTGGACCCAAAGCACTCGAGCTACTACGCCGCCCGCCTGCGGCGCTTTCGCACCAGCGCGCTGGCCGGCTATCACGCCCTGATGGCAGCGATCAGACGGCGCTACGCCGGCGTTCCCGTGGGCGCCTCGGAGAGCATCTTCGCGCTCCAGGCCCCCGCGCTCGGCCTGCGCCTGATGACGCCGCCCAGCTTCATGAAAGCGACCAGCGAGGGGAGCGAGGTCACCGCCGGCGACATCGCCACCGCTGAGCGGCAGATCACCAACCACGCGATCAAGGTCTGGGTCTTCAACGCGCAAAACCGGACGCCGGAAATCGAGCACCTCAACGGCCTGGCCCGCGAGGCCGGAATCCCCACGGCAACGGTGACCGAGACGCTCTCCCCCTCCACCGACACCTTCGAGCAATGGCAGGTGCACCAGCTTCAAGGGCTCCAGGCGGCGCTTCACCGCGCCACCGGTCGATGACCGAGAGGACCACGATCGCGCCGCGGCGGCCGGCGGCAGATGCAGCCGTCCGGCTGGTCGGCGCCGAGGTCCGCATCGGCGGGCGCTGCATCCTGCGCGACGTGTCGCTGACCATCCGGCGCGGGGAGTTCGTCGCCGTGCTGGGGCCCAACGGCGCCGGCAAGTCCACGCTCATGAAGGCCATCCTGGGGCTCGTGCCGCTGGCGGCCGGTTCGGTCTCCGTGCTCGGCTCGGCGCCCCCCCAATCGCGCTCCCGGGTCGGCTATCTCCCCCAGCGCCAGGCGTTCGACGCCGCCACCAGGATTCGGGGCGTCGACCTGGTGCAGCTGGGAATCGACGGGGCGCGCTGGGGCGTGCCGGTCGCCGTCACCGGCCGCGGGCGCGTGCGCAAGCGCACCGAGCGGGCCCGCGTGCACGAGGTGATCGAGCTGGTCGGCGCCGCCGCCTACGCCACCCGGCCGCTGGGGGAGCTCTCGGGCGGGGAGCAGCAGCGGCTGCTGATCGCCGCCGCCCTCGTGCGCAGGCCCGAGCTGCTGATCCTCGACGAGCCACTGGACAGCCTCGACCTCTCAAACCAGGCCGCGGTCGCGGGCTTGGTGCGGCGGATCAGCACCGACGAGAACGTGGCCGTCCTGCTGGTGGCCCACGACGTCAACCCGCTGCTGGGCTATCTGGATCGGGTGGCCTACCTGGCCGGCGGCCGCGCGCTCACCGGCTCGGTGGACGAGGTGATCACCGCGCCGCAGCTGAGCGCCCTCTACGGAGCGGCCATCGAGGTGCTTCGAGCTTCTGATGGCCGGCTGGTGGTGGTCGGTCAACCCGAGGCTCCGCACATCCACGGCGACCGCCACGAGCACTGACGTGAACCCATCGCTGTCGCCCGATCTGATCACCGACCTGCGGGAGCTGACCGAGTTTCAGTTCATGGTCAACGCGCTCGCCGCCGGCACGATCGTGGCCGTGCTGGCCGCGGTCGTCGGTTGGTATGTGGTGCTCAGGCGGCAGACCTTCACCTCGCACACGCTGTCGGTGATGGCCTTTCCGGGCGCCGCCGGGGCCGCTCTGGCCGGGCTGCCGACCGGGCTCGGGTACTACGTCGCGTGCACGCTGGCGGCGCTGGCCATCGGCCGGAGCGGGACTTCGCCTCGGGGCGGCCGCGGCGGCGAGACGGCCACCATCGGAACCGTGCAGGCGGTCGGATTGGCGGCCGGGTTTCTGTTCCTGTCACTCAATCAGTCAGTGCTCTCAGAGCCCGAGTCACTGCTGTTCGGGACCTTTCTGGGAATCACCCACAGCCAGGTTCTGGTGCTGCTCGGGGTCGCGGTCGCCGCCCTGGCGCTGCTCGTCGTCATCGCTCGTCCGCTGCTGTTCGCGACCGTCGACCGGGATGTCGCCCAGGCCAGCGGCGTGCCGGTGGCGGTGATCGACGGGGCCTTCTTGCTGATCCTGGCGCTGGCCATTGCCGCCACCAGCCAGATCACCGGCGCGTTGCTGGTGTTCGCGCTGCTGGTCGCGCCGCCGGCATGCGCGCAGGTGATAACCAGCGCGCCCCGGGCGGGGCTGGCGCTGAGCATCGGCTTCGCGCTGGCCATCGTGTGGCTGGGCCTGGGGATCGCCTACTTCTCGATCTATCCCGTCGGCTTCTATGTGACCTCGCTGGCCTTCGGGCTCTACGTCGGGTTGCGGTTGCTGCGCTGGCTGCGACGGCGCTGATGTTCGCGCACGAGTTCGTCCGCAACGCGTATCTGGCGGGCACGTTCATCGCGCTCGCCTGCGGGACGATCGGGTGGTTCGTGGTCCTGCGCGCTCAGGTGTTCGCCGGCGACGCCCTCACCCATGTCGCCTTCGTGGGGGCGATCGGCGCGGCCGTGCTCGGCGTCGACGAGCGCGTCGGGCTGTTCGTGCTCACGCTGGCGCTGGCCTTGGCCATGGGCGCGCTCGGCCCGCGGGCCCAGGTCGACGATGTGGTGATCGGAACCGCGTTTGCCTGGATCCTCGGGATCGGCGTGCTGCTGCTGGCGATCCTCGCCTCGAGCGCCGGGGGCGCGAGCGGGATCACCACCGCCAACACGCTGTTTGGCTCGATCTACTCGCTCACCGCCGGCGGCTCGGTGCTCGCCGCCGCCATCACCCTGGGCGTCACCGCGGTGCTGCTGGCGGCCGCCCGGCCGCTGCTCCTGGCCACGCTCGAGCCAGACCTCGCGCTGCTGCGCGGCGTGCCGGTGGGGCGGCTCGGTCTGGGCTTTCTGGCCGCGCTGGCGATCGTCACCGCCGAGAGCACCCAGGCCGTGGGCGCGTTGCTGCTCCTGGGGCTGATCGCCGCGCCCGCGGGAGCGGCGCATGCGTTCACGGCGCGGCCGTACGCCGGCCTGGCTCTGTCGGGCGCCCTGGCGGTCGGATCGATGTGGGGCGGGTTGGCGCTCAGCTACGCGATCGGCCCGCTGCCACCGAGCAGTGCGATCATCGGCCTGGCCGCGACGGGCTACGCGCTGTGCGCTGTGCTCGCCCGAGCTCGCCACCGCGCCTGGTGGCCGAGCCACCTCTTTACCCGCCCCGTCAGCCTTTCCTAAGCCAAGCTGATCGCGGTCCGCGGTCAGCTGCGGGTCAGGGCTCGATCGGCCCGCGGGGTCCGCGCCGGCGGCACCGGCGCCAGCGCCGGCAGCGCCACGAGCACGTCGAGCCCGCCCTGTGGCGGCGCGGCCACGGTGACAGAGCCGCCGTGCGCCTCGGCCACCGACCTGACGATCGACAACCCCAGACCGAAGCCGTGGACCGAACGGTCCAGCCGGCGAAACGGCTCGACGAGCTGGGCCGCGTCGGCGGGGTCGATCCGGGGACCGCCGTTGCGCACCCGCAGCTGCACGCGGCCGGCGCGCACCCGCGTGCTGACCTCCAGAAAGCCGCCCGGCTCGTTGTGATGGATCCCGTTGTCGAGCAGGTTTGCCACCAGGCGCTCGATCAGAGCCGGCTCGCCGAGCGTCCAGGCCGGCTCGAGCTCGTCGCGGACCTCGACGCGGGCCTCCTGAGCCCGGGCGCGCAGGTCGGTGATGCAGTCGCCGGCCAGCGAGGCGATGTCGACGCGCTGCCCGCGACCGGTGGCGGCTTCGCTGCGGGCCAGCATCAGCAGCCCGGCGATCAGGCGTTCACAGCGGTCGACGGTCTCGCGCACGGCCTCGCCCATGGCCCGCAGCTCGTCGACGCTGGCGTCGGGGTCGGCGAGCGTCACGTCGACCTCGGTCCGCATGATGGCCAGCGGCGTGCGGAGCTCGTGCGAGGAGTTGGCCACGAAGTGTTGCTGGCTGGCGAAGGCCGCATCCAGGCGTCCCAGCATTCCGTCGAACGTGTCGGCCAGCTCGCGCAGCTCGTCGGCCGGTCCGCCGAGCGCGATCCGCTCGCCGAGGTTCTCGCCCGAGACCCGCCGCGCGGTGGCGGTGATGGCCCGCAGTGGCCGCAGCGCGCGGCCGGCCAGCAGGTAGCCGGTTGCGACCGAGGCCATCGTCACCGCCAGCAGCGCGACCAGGTACTCGACCAGTAGCTCATCAAGCGCGTCGGCGGTGACCTGATTGGCGACCGCGTGCGCCAGCTGGGCGGCGCGAGATCCGGGTGCGATGCCCAGAGCCTTGTTGATGATGTGATCGCCGGTGTCCGGCCGGCGGCCCAGCCGCCTGAGGATCTCGTGCAGCTGGGGGTGATATTCGAGGTTGCTGCGCACGAGCAGGTAGCCGATCGTCAACAGCACGGCGCCGGTGATCAGAAACACCGTCCCGTACAGCAGCGTCAGCCGCAGACGGATCGTCGGCGCCGGCCAGGGGCGCCTGTTACGGCCGAACCTGGGGCGAGCGACGCCCATCACGCCATCCGGTAGCCAACTCCGATCACCGTCTCGACGACCGGCGGATCGCCCAGCTTCCGGCGCAGGGTCATGATCGTCATGCGAACAACGTTAGTGAATGGATCCGTGTGCTCGTCCCACACGCGTTCGAGCAACTGCTCGGCGGAAACGGTCGCTCCGTCGGCGGCCATCAGCACTTCCAGCACCGCGAACTCCTTGCGGGCCAGCTCGATCTCCTGGCCTGCCCGCGTCAGTCGCCGCCTGGCCGGATCCAGCTCGAGCTCGCCGTGGTTCAGCAACGGCGGCCGGCTCGGAGTCGCGCGCCGCGCCAGCGCGTGGATCCGAGCCACCAGCTCGGCAAACCGGAATGGCTTGGCCAGATAGTCGTCGGCCCCGATCGACAGCCCGTTGACAAGGTCCTCGAGCGCCCCGGCGGCGGTCAGCATCAGGATCCCGGTCTCCGGGCGCTCGCCTCGCACCG
The DNA here is from genome assembly GCA_963757015.1 of uncultured Solirubrobacterales bacterium. Lineage (GTDB taxonomy): Bacteria > Actinomycetota > Thermoleophilia > Solirubrobacterales > Solirubrobacteraceae > Palsa-465. Next base: position 253,481 of record CAVWQA010000004.1, on the reverse strand, counting down.
CGCGGCACACGTCGTCGCCGTGGACGCCCGGGAGCTCGCGATCGAGCACCAGCACGTCGTAGCCGACCACGCGCGCCTTGATCAACGCCTGCTCGCCGTCGGGCGCCAGATCCACCGCCATCCCCTGTTTGCGCAGTCCACGGGCGATCGCCTCGGCAAGTCTCACTTCGTCCTCGGCGATCAGCACGCGCACGTCGTCAGGATGACCCGCGGCGCATAAGAACTCCATAAGAGGGTATGGCGGCCCCCGACCTCGCCCCAAGCTGACGCCGACCGGTCAGCATTACACTGAACGACGTTACATGATACCGCGACATCGTATGGCTCCTAGTCCCAGTCTGGCCGAACGGAGCATGACGGTCGGTCTGCGAGCGCTCAACAAGGTCGCCTCCTCGAGCACCATCGACCGGCTCGGGCTGCGCGATCCCACGCTGCGCCTCCTGCACCAGGCCTCCAAGACGACCGGCCGGACGGCCGCGCGGGCCGGGCGCACGTTCGCGGCCGCGCGGCGCCTGTCGCGACCGGCGCGTCAGCGGCGCGGACCGCGCGCCGATCTGTTCGACCTCGAGCCCTCAGACGAACAGCAGCTGCTGCGCGACTCGGTGCGCGCGTTCGCGCTCGCCGAGCTCCGTGGCGCCGCCGCGGCCGCCGACGAGGGCTGCGCCGCCCCCGCCGAGCTGCTCGCCCAGGCCAACGAGCTCGGCCTGACGATGGTCGGCGTGCCCGACGAGCTGGGCGGCGCCGTGCACGAGCGCTCGGCTACGACCACCGTGTTGATAAGCGAAGCGCTCGCCCACGGAGACATGGGGATCGCGGTGGCCTGCCTGGCGCCGGCGGCGGTCTCGACCGCGCTCAGCCTGTGGGGCGACGCCCAGCAGCAGGCCACCTACCTGCCGGCTTTCGTGAGCGAGGACGTCCCGGCCGCGGCCCTGGCGATCATGGAGCCCCAGCCGCTGTTCGATCCGTTCGCGCTCCAGACCAAAGCCCGTCCCTCCCGAGGCGGCTACGAGCTGGCGGGGACGAAGGCGCTCGTCCCCCGGGCCCTTGATGGTGAGCTGTTCGTGATCGCGGCCGACCTGCAGGGTCAGGGCCCGTCGCTGTTCATCGTCGAGCCCAGGCGCGGCGGTATCACGGTCGAGCCCGACCCGGCGATGGGGATCCGCGCGGCCGGGACCGGCCGGCTGATCCTCGACGGCGTCCAGCTGCCGGCGAGCGCGCTGCTGGGCCGCGGCGACCGCTCGGTGTACACCGAATGCATCCAGCTGGCCCGACTCGGCTGGTGCGCGCTGGCGGTCGGTACCGGGCAGGCGGTGCTGGAATACGTGACCGCCTACGTCAAGGACCGCAAGGCGTTCGGCGAGCCGATCGCCCACCGCCAGGGAGTGGCCTTCACCGTCGCCAACATCGCGATCGAACTCGACGGGCTGCGGTTGGCGACCTACCGAGCCGCGGCGCGGGTCGACCAGGGCCTGGCTTTCTCGCGCGAGACGGCGCTGGCGCGGGCGCTGGGCGCCGCCCACGGCGCCACCATCGGTTCCGACGGCGTTCAGATGCTAGGCGGCCACGGCTACGTCAAGGAGCATCCGGTCGAGCGCTGGTACCGAGACCTGCGGGCCGCGGGGCTGATGGAGGGTGCGCTGCTCGTCTAAAGGCGCTGGCCACGGAGACCATGATCAACCTGGAGATCCCCGAGAAGTTCAACACCCTGGTCAGTCAGTCCCACCAGGTGGCGACCGAGATCTTTCGCGCCCACTCGCGAAAGTACGATCGCGCCGAGCACGCCTATCCCAAGGAGCTCGACGTGCTGGCCGCGGTGCTCGACGGCATGAGCGACAGCGGCACCCTGGGCGGGGCCGGCGCGGGCGCGGTGGGAGCCAGCGCCAACGGCGCATCGTCGGAGAGGCGCAACCGCAACGGCACCAACATGGCCAGCCTGCTCGGGCTGATCGAGCTCTGCTGGGGCGACGTCGGTCTGATGCTGGCGATTCCGCGCCAGGGTCTGGGGCAGGCCGCGATCGCCGCCGTGGCCAACGAGGAGCAGCTGCGGCGCTTCGGCGGCAAGTGGGCGGCGATGGCCATCACCGAGCCCGAGGCCGGTTCGGACTCGGCGGCCATCCGCACGACGGCCCGGCTGGACGGGGACGAGTACGTGCTCGACGGCGAGAAGATCTTCGTCACCTCGGGTGACCGAGCCGAGCTGATCGTGGTCTGGGCCTCGCTGGACCGCGGCCAGGGCCGCGCCGCCATCAAGTCGTTCGTGGTCGAGCGCGACAATCCGGGCCTGAAGCTCGATCGGCTCGAGCACAAGCTCGGGATCCGCGCCTCCGACACGGCCAACTTCGTGCTCGAGGAGTGCCGGGTTCCGCGGGAGAACCTGCTCGGCAGCCCGGAGATCGAGCCTCGCAAGGGCTTTGCCGGCGTTATGCAGACGTTTGACAACACGCGCCCGTTCATCGCCGGAATGGCGGTGGGCCTGGCCCGGGCGTGCCTGGAGCTCACCCGCGAGCACCTGACCGAGGCCGGGATCGAGATCGGGTACGACCTGCCGGCCCATTCCCAAAGCGCCGCCGCCGCTGAGTTCATCTCCATGGAAGCCGACTGGGAGGCGGCGCGCCTGTTGACGATGCAGGCCGCGTGGATGGCCGACAACCGTAAGCCCAACTCGCTCCAGGCTTCGATGGCGAAGGCCAAGGCGGGCCGGATGGGCACCGACGTGGCGCTGCGCTGCGTGGCCCTGTGCGGCGCCACCGGCTACGCCGAGGGCGAGCTGCTGGAGAAGTGGGCCCGGGACGCCAAGATCCTTGACCTGTTCGAGGGCACCCAGCAGATCCAGCTGCTGATCGTGGCCCGGTTGCTGCTGGGCAAGAGCTCGGCCGAGCTCAGGTAGTCAGGCTGCGCAGATCGTCGAGGATCCCCTGCTGGTCCAAAGTGAAGCGCAGCTCGGTGATCCGCATCGTGCGGATCCGCTTGCGCAGCAGCCGCGCGTCCTTGAGCTTGTCCTTCTCCATGTCCCGGACCGCCGTGTGGTAGGCGCGCCCGTCGAGCTCGACGGCGAGGCCGACCCGCGGCCAGTAGCAGTCGATCTCCCATCCATCGATGGTCACGTTGCGCTGGGGCGGCGGGATGTCGGTGCCGGCGATCAACTCGTCGAAGGCCCGCTCGAGGTCCGAGCGCCGGTCGGGGTGCGGCCGGTAGTCGCGCAGCGCCTGCTTGAGCTTGGCCAGGCCCGGCCGGCGGGCATGCCGGGCCAGGGCGGCCTCGATGGCTTGTAGGTCGAGGATGCGCTTGCGCACCGCCTGGGTGATGAGCCGGTCGAGCTCGGCCTGGCGCTCGTGGGGTGCCAGCTCGATCAGCAGCCGCGGGACCGAGCTGACGCGGAGATCGTTGCGGACGGTCAGGTCGGCCGGGTCGGGCTCACGCGATGTCCGATGGACGATCAGCCCTGAGCGCCGACGAGCCCTGGGGCCCAGCATCGTAACCTCGATCCGGCGAGTCGTCACTTCCCGCAGGCCCCAGGCGGCAGCGGCCGTGCGATGGCTTAGGAAGGAGGCGGGTCCGCACGTGAGCAGGGCCGCGATCAGACGGGCCTGGGGAACGACTCGGGTGTGGCCGACGGCATACACATCGGGATATAGCCGGTGCAGCAAACCCCGCCTGACTCGGGCTCGAATCTCCGCCAGGCTGAAGCCGATCGCCAGCAATTGCTCGAGCGAGATCACACCGAACTGCTTGGCAGCGATCCGCGCCAGCGCCAACTCGCGACTCCGAGTCAGAAAGTGGACGCTGCGTGCACTATTTGACTCCGAGTCGGGCATGGGGCCGACTGTGCCACGAAAAACGTGACCTGTGAGTCACAGGAGTGTGACGATTTACAGGAGTGCGGCTTCGCGCGTGAGTACGTCCCAGGCCAGACGAACGTCGGCTAAGGACGTGCTCATCTGGCCAATGGCCAGCCGGAGCACGTACCGGCCCGCGAGGACGGCGTGGGACAGGAACACCTCTCCGCTGGCGTTGACCCGCTCGAGCAGCGCCCGGTTTCGCTCGTCTGAGCCCTCCAGGCGGAAGCAGACGACCGAGAAGGGCCGGGGCGCGCACAGCTCCCAACCGGGTGTCTCCAAGATCCAGCGCTCAAACTGGGCCGCCAGCGCCACTCCGCGGCGGATGTGCTCCTGGAGCCCGCGGCGTCCGTAGCAGCGCAGCACCGCCCACAGCTTCAGCGACCGAAACCGGCGCCCCAGCGCCGGCCCGTACTCGCTCAGCGACAGCGCGTCCTCGGCATCCGGGGTCCGCAGGTACTCGGGAATTACGCTGAAGGCGGCGCGTAGATCCGAAGGCCGCCGTGACCACAGCAGCGAGCAGTCCATCGGCGTGAGCATCCACTTGTGGGCGTTTACGACCAGCGAGTCGGCGCGATCGACTCCCTCAAAGGCCCACCGGAACTCCGGACACACCATCGCCGTGCCCGCGTAGGCGGCGTCGACGTGCAGCCATGTCCCGGCGGCGGCGCACGCGTCGGCCACCGGAGAAACCGGGTCCACCGATGTGCTCGCGGTCGTTCCCACGGTCGCCACCACTGCCGCGGCCTCACCGAGATCAGCCAGGTCATCCACCCGCATCCGGAACGCCTCGTCGACAGCCACCTTGCGCACGCGCATCCCCAGCATGCGCGCCGCCTTGTCGACCGAGGAGTGGGCCTGCTCGGAACAGACCACGAGGTCACGACCGGTGGTCTCGCGGGCGGCCACGATGGCGGCCATCGTCGAGGTCGAGGCCGTGTCCTCGATGTGGCCGTGCCAGCCGTCCGGGAGCCCGAGCAGCTTGGCGATCCAGTCGAGCACGACGCCTTCGAGCTCGGTCGAGGCGGGCGAGGTGCGCCACAGAAACGAGGCCGAGTTCAACGTCGCGGCCAGCAGCTCGGCCAGGATCGCCGGCTCGCAGGCGCTGATCGAGAAGTAGGCAAAGAAGCGCGGGTGCTGCCAGTGGGTGATCCCCGGGAGCAGGATCTCGTCGAGGTCGCGCAAAACCGCGGAGAAGGGCTCCCCCTCCTCGGGCGCCTGCGCGGGCAGCCGGGCGCGCACGTCGCCCGGCGCCACCTGGGCCAGGACCGGCAGCTCGCCGACCCGCTCCAGGTAGGAGGCGGCCCACTCCAGGGCCGCGGCGCCGTCGCTGCGCAGGTCGGTCGTGCCCTGACGGGCTTCCGGCCGCAGGTCGGTCACGCCGCCGCGGCCTGCGGGAACTCGTAGTGGACCCCGGTCAGGCGCTCGGACGCCTCCCACAAGCGCCGCCAGGCGATCTGGTCATAGGCCTTGCCGGCGGCGGTGACCACCTTCGGATAGCCGCTCTGCTCCAGGAACCCGTCGGGTCCGATGAACGTGCCGCCGGGCAGATCCTCGACGGTGGCGGCATAGAGCGCCGGCAGCGCGCCCATGTCGGCGTTCTGGGCGAACACCTTGTTGCCGATCGCCATCAACCACCGTTCGTAGGCGTAGGCGGGGGCCGCGAACTGCAGGTTTGTCGCGGCGTAACCGGGGTGCGCGGCCAGGCTCAGCAGCGGGCTGCCGGCGGCGGTCGCCCGGCGCTGGAGCTCAAAGCAGAACATCAGGTTGGCCAGCTTGGACTGGCCGTAGGCCAGCCAGTTGTTGTAGCTGCGCTCGCGCTGGAGATCGTCGAACTTGATCGTCCCGATCCGGTGGGCGCCGCTGGACATGGTCACCACCCGGGGCGCCGGCGCGGCCGACAGCAAGCCGAGCAGCTGCCCGGTCAGGGCGAAGTGCCCGAGGTGGTTGGTCCCCAATTGGCTCTCGAACCCGTCCTGGGTCAGCCGCCGCGGGGCGGCCATGATGCCGGCGTTGTTGATCAGCAGGTCAAGCCGATCCTGGGCGCCGGCCAGGCGCTGGGCAAACGCCCGCACGGACGCCAGATCGGCGAGGTCGAGCGCCTCCACCCGGGCGCCGGCGTCGGGCACCGCCGTGCGCAGCTCGGTCAGCGCGCGCTCGCCCTTGGCGGTGTCGCGGCAGGCGAGCACGATCTGGGCGCCGGCGCGCGCGAGCTCGCGCGCGATCACCAGCCCGAGGCCGCTGTTGGCGCCGGTGACCACGACGGTGCGTCCGCTCTGGTCGGGGATCTGGTCGGCGGTCCAACCCGCCATCAGCCGGTCTTCCTCCGTGGCACCGGGTTAGCGTACGCGCGGGGACATAAGCAAAGCACCACCCTATAGAACCCTGAACCGGATCCCGGCCGCCTGCAGGCGCCCGTTCAGCGCCTCGCCCATGGCCACCGCCGGGGTCAGCTGCCCGCCCAGCGCCGGCAGCTCGTCGCGCGCCAGGCACAACGCCGACTCGGCCAGCATCTTCGAGGTCTCGCCATACCCGGGATCGCCGCCGGCGACCTCGGTCATCAGCTGGCGACCGTCGGCGTGCGCGATGAACTTGACCGAGAACCACCCCTTCTCACGCTGCTCGGGCGTCGGTCCGGCACCGGGATCCTTGAGTTTGAGCAGCAGGTCGCGGGTGGGCGGCAGCTGCGCCAGCGCGATCAGCGTCCCCGCCCCGAGAGCCACGCCACCGACCATCGGCAGGTGCTTGACGACCAGGTAGTGCTCGTAGATGAAGTCGGGCCCGTAGCGCTCCAGCGCGCGCGCCGAACGCAGGACCGTCTGCGGGTCGATGGTCGGAAACGGAACCACCCAGCCGCCGGCCGCCGGCACGTCGTGGGGACGACCGACGACCCCGTGCACGCGACGGCCCACCGGCTTGTCCTCGAGGCGGCGGCGCTCCCGGGCCACGGCCGCTCCCTGGCGTAACCGACCCATGATGTTCACCGCGGAGTGAAACGTGCCGCCCGAGAAGGTGCCGCCGGCGCGGACGAATCCCTGCACGCGCAGCGGGACTCCCTCGGGAAGCTGCGAAACCGTGTAGAGCACGCCGAGGTCATAGGGAAGCGAGTCAAACCCGCACGAATGCACGAGGCGAGCGCCGGTCTTCTGGGCCTGCGCGTGGTAGCGCAGCCACATCCGGTCGACGAACTCGGGCTCCCCGGTGAGGTCGACGTAGTCGGTCCCGGCGGCGGCGCAGGCCGCGACCAGCGGCTCGCCGTAATGGATGTAGGGACCAACGGTGCTGATGACCACCTGAGCTGAATGGGCCAGGGCCTGCAGCGATGCCGGGTCGCTGGCGTCCGCGTGCAGGATCGGCATCTCGGCCAGTGCGGGGTCGCTCTCGGCCAGCCGGGCGCGGGTCTGCTCGAGCTTGAAGTGGTTGCGCCCCGCCAGCGCCCAGCGGACGCCGGGTGCGTTGCCGGCCAGGTACTCCGCCGTCAGCCCGCCGGTGAAGCCGGTGGCCCCGTAGACGGCGAGCTCATGCTCCCGATCGCTCATCTGTGCCCACGCCCTGCGCCAGCGACAACGCCCGCTCGAGCTCCACGCCCGCCCGCGCGGCCAGCCAGCACGCCACCGGCGCGGCGATTCGCTCCGAGGAGTGCGCGGCCTCGGCGGCCAGATCGAGCACCGCTTTGAGCTCGTCTTTGCTGGGCGCGGGAATGCCGAGGCGGTCCGCGTAGAGGGCAAGCCATTCGTTCGCGTTCATCGCTCGGGACCCTACCCGGATTGCCGGCCTGGATGCGCTCGCGCCTCGTTTCGGTGCCGACGCTGGCAAGATTGCGCGCCGGTTATCACCCAGAACAAGCAAAGGCGGTCAAGGGATGACACTCCTCGACGGAAAGGTCGCGATCGTGACCGGCTCGGCGCGCGGGATTGGACGCGCCACCGCGGAGCTGCTGGTAGAGCACGGCGCCAAGGTGCTGATCAACGACCTGGATGGAGACGTGGCAGAGCAGACCTCAAGCGAGATCGACGGCGACACGATCGTGTTCGCCGGCGACCTGACGGAGCCCGGCGTGCCCGATCAGCTGGTGGCGAAGGTGATCGATGAATGGGGCCAGGTCGACATCCTGGTCAACAACGCCGGCTACACGCTCGACGCGCCGATCCACAAGATGAGCGATGAGTGGTTTCAGCGGATGCTCGACATTCACTCGGTCGTCCCGTTTCGCATGTGCCGCGCGGTCGCGCCCCACATGCGCGAGCCGGCCAAGCGGGAGCGTGAGGAGGGCCGCGAGGTGTTTCGCAAGATCGTCAACGTCTCCTCGATCTCGGGCACGATGGGCAACGCCGGACAGGCCAACTACTCGTCGGGGAAGTCGGCGGTCGTCGGCCTGACCAAGACGCTGGCCAAGGAGTGGGGCCAGTTCAAGATCAACGTCAACGCCGTCGCCTTTGGCTACATAGAGACCCGGCTGACGGCCTCCAAGGAGGAGTCCAACACGATGGAGATCGGCGGGCAGACGGTCCAGCTCGGAATCCCCGACCAGCTGCGCGGGATGGCCCCGATGCTGATCCCGCTCGGCCGCCCCGGCAGCACGCAGGAGGCGGCCGGACCGGTCTTCTTCCTGTGCTCGCCGTGGGCCAACTTCGTGCACGGCCAGCTGCTCAGCATCACCGGCGGCCAGTTCGGGGGGATGACCAGCTAGGGCTCCTCGAGGGGCGCCCCGCGGCCGCCGCCGCTAGGGCTCCTCGAGGCGTGCCCGGCGCTGGCGCTCGTAGAGGTCCTGGCGGCTGCGGATGTACTGGGCCGCGGCATCGACGCGCGGCTCAAAGTCCCACGACGTATACCGGCCCTGGCCCAGGGCCCGCCCGACGAGCCGGCGCTCGCGTTGCGAGGCGCGCACCCGCCGGTGGATGTCATCGAAATCCAGGCGGGCGAAGAGCTCCTCTCGCAGGCCCACGCGGATTGGCGCGCTGCCCGAATCGGCGGCCAGGTTGTGCAGCTCCAGCGGGTCGTCGCCCAGGTCGTAGAGCAGATCGGGGTCCTCGCCCGAGACGATCAGCTTGTACTGGCCCTCGCGGATCATCGCCGCCGGCGCCTGTACCCCCTCGGCGTGATATTCGGCCACCACCGGCTCAGACGGCACCGGCCCCGAACCGGTGACCGCCGCCGCGAGCGAGACACCGTCCCCCTCCAAGGCGGGCAGGCCGCCCATATCGAGCAACGTGGGCGCCAGGTCGAGCAGCGACACCGGCTCGGTCACCCGCCGCTCCGCGTTCTGACCGGGCGCCCGGACGATCAGCGGCACGCGCACCGAGGGCTCGAAGAACGACATCTTGTACCACAGGCCCCGTTCGCCGAGCTGCTCTCCGTGGTCGGCAAGGAACACCACCGTGGTGCGCTCCTCCAGGCCCGAGGCCCGCAGCGCGGCCAGCACCTCACCCACGCGCTCGTCGAGGTAGCTGACGGCGGCGTAGTAACCATGGCGGGCGTGGCGGATCTTCTCGGCCGTGAGCCCGGCCTGGTCGACGCCGCACATGGCCCGCAGCCGGCGACTGTGAGGGTCGGCCTGCTGGACCGCGATCGCCGGCACCGCCGGGTCGTCGATCTCCTCGCGCCGGTAGCGCTCCCAGAAGCGCGCCGGGACCTCCCAGGGGTCGTGCGGATTGGTGAATGACACGAACAGCAGAAACGGCCCGTCGTCGCGGCGCGCGAGCTCGTGCAGCTGGCGTACGGCCCGGAAGGAGACCTCTTCGTCGTAGTCGGTCTGCATGCTGGCCGCGCAGACGCCGGGGCGCAGGACGCCCTCCATCGTGTGATACCAGGGCAGCGGCTCATCCAGGGGACGGTCCCAGTCCGGGGTCCAGCCGAAATCCGCGGGATAGATGTCGGTGGTCAGGCGCTGCTCGAAGCCGTGCAGCTGATCGGGACCGATGAAGTGCATCTTGCCGGCCACCGAAGTGTGAAAGCCGGCTCCCCGGAACGCATGAACGAGCGTCGGCGTGGCCGCCGGCAGCTCGGCGGCGTTGTCATAGACGCCGATCCGCGACGCGTAGCGACCGGTCAACATCGCCGCGCGCGAGGGCGCGCACAGGGGGTAAGCGCAGTAGGCGGCGTCGAACACGGTCGCCCCGCGGGCGAGCTCGTCGAGATGGGGCGTCTGCACGAGCGGGTGGCCGTACACGGGCAGCCAGGCGGCGGCGAGCTGGTCGGCCATCAGGATCAAGAAGGAGTCGGGCACGGGCGCCGGAGGATAAGCGGGTGGCGCTCTGGGCACCGGCGCACGCAGCCGGGTGGCGCCCTGGGCACTCGCCGCACGCAGCGGGGGCGCCCCGGGTACTCTGCGCGCGATGCCGCCGCGCGACAGCGCCGGTCCACTGGTCGTCGCCCACCGCGGCGCATGGGGAGAGGCACCGCAGAACTCGCTGCAGTCACTCTCGGACGCGATCGCGATGGGGTGCGAGATGGTCGAGCTCGACATCCGCGCGACCCGGGATCGGCGGCTGGTGGCGGTCCACAACGCCCGCGTCGGGGGCCTCCCGGTGGCGGCGCTCGATCTCGACGAGCTCCGCGACCGACTAAAGCCCGGGCAGGCGCCGCTGCTCGAGGAGATGGCCGAGCTCGCGGCCGGCCAGATCGCGCTCGACGTCGAGCTCAAGGCCGGACACGCCGAGCGGGCCCTGGCCACGCTGGCCGGCAAGCTGGAGCCCGAGGCCTACGTCCTCACCTCGTTCCTGGACGACACGCTGGCCGCGGTCAGGAGCGCCGCCCCCGCGATCCAGACCGGTCTGCTGCTGCGTCCGGGGCGCCGCTCGCGCCGGCTCGAGGCGCGCCTTGAGTACACCGGGGCCTCGTTTCTGGCGCTCCCGGTCAGCCTGGCCAGGACCGGGCACCTGGCCTGGGCCGCCGACCGCGGACGCTCGAGCTTCGTATGGACGGTGAACGACCGGCGCCTGTTGCGCTCGATGCTCGCCGACCCCCGAGTGGCCGCGGTGATAACTGACCGGCCGGCGGTCGCGCTCGAAATTCGCCGCGATCTGGCCGCTAAATCGCCTTGATGGCTTCATCCGATCATTGACATCGCCGACTGTCGGGAGTAGGTTGTCGACCGAGAGGGAGTGGAGTACCGGTGATCAGATCCTGGGGATTGGGCAGCGTTGAGCGGCGGTCGACCACCGACCAGGTCCTTCACGAGCTCCGCGCCGCGATCCTCGAGGGCAGGATCAAGCCCGGCGAGCAGCTGCCCGAGGCGGCGCTGGCCAAGGCCTTCGGGACCGGTCGCAGCGCGATTCGAGAGGCACTGCGGCACCTCGTTCAAGAGGGTCTGGTGGTATCGGAGCTCAACCGCGGCGCCCAGGTGCGTCCGGTCTCAATCGAGGACGTGATCGACGTGTACTTCGCTCGCGAGGCCATCGAGGTGGCCGCCGTCGGGCACGCGATCGAGCGTGAGGACGAGCTTGACCTCAGCGAACTGCATGCCGCCCAGGCCCGGATCGACAACGCCTCACCCTCGGAGCACACGACGCAGCCGTCGCCCGAGCTGATCGCCGCCGACCTCGACTTCCATCGTGCCCTGGTGGCCCTGGCCGGCAGCCCGCGGCTCAGCCGGGCGTTCGAGCCGCTGGCCGCCGAGTCGCAGATCCTGCTCAACTGGCATCCCGTCTACCCGGGCGAGGACTACGCGGGCGAGCACCGCCTGCTGCTGAACGCGATCGAGTCGCGGGATGCCAACGCCACCGACCTGACCCGCATCCACCTGCGGCTCACGTCGGACCTGATCGGAGAACAGGCCCGGAGCTATGCGCGAAGGCTCCAGACGGCCGACAGCCTTGTCACTAACACGAGGGGAGCATCGCGTGACTGACCGAGATCGACATGAGCTCCAAGACGGAGTCACCCGGCGCCAGGTCATGCAGGGTGCGCTCGCCGGGGGCGCGGTGCTGGGGGCCGGCGGGCTGCTGGCCGCCTGCGGGGGCAGCAGCAGCGGCGGCACGACGGCCGCCGGCGGCAGCCAGCCGACGACCGGCTCGATCAAGCCCGGCGGCAGCCTCAGGGTCGGCGCCACCGGCGGCGGCTCCAAGGACACGATCGACGCGCACCTGCCGACCGCCGACACCGACATCATGCGGGTCTGGAACCTGTATGAGCCGGTCATGGTCCGCCCGCCGGACTTCAGCAGTCTTGAGCCGATGGTGGCCGAATCGCTCGAGCCCGAGCACAACAAGGCCGACTCCTGGGTGGTCAAGCTCCGCCCGGGGATCGAGTTCCACAACGGCAAGACCGTGACCGCCGACGATGTGGTCTTCTCGCTGCACCGAATCCTCGACCCCAAGGACCCCAAGGTCGGCGCGGCCTCGATCGGCTACATCGATCTCAACGGCGTCAAGGCGCTCAACAAGACGACCGTCCGGATCCCGCTCAAGTTCGCCAACTCGGCGTTCCCCGACGACATCGGTCAGTACTTCAACGGGATCGTGCCGGTCGGCTATGACCCCAAGAAGCCGGTAGGGACGGGCCCGTTCATGTACGAGAGCTTCACCCCCGGGCAGCAAAGCGTATTCAAGAAGTTCCCCAACTACTGGCAGAGCGGCAAGCCCCACGTCGACTCGCTGACGATCATCGACTTCACCGGCGACACCGCCCGGGTCAACGCGCTGCTCGGCGGTCAGGTCGATGCGATCGACAATCTGCCGAGCGGTCAGATCGCCCAGGTTCAGGGCAACTCCGCGCTCAAGGTGCTGATCGCCCACACCGGCGAATGGCAGCCGTTCACGATGCGCGTCGACCAAGCGCCGTTCTCCGACGTCCGCGTGCGCCAGGCGTTCCGGCTGATCGTCGACCGGCCGCAGATGGTCACACAGGTGCTCAGCGGGCAGGGGCGGATCGCCAACGACATGTACGCGCCGTTTGACCCCGCCTACAACTCGAGCCTGCCCCAGCGCAGCCAGGACCTCGAGCAGGCCAAGTCGCTGCTCAAGCAGGCGGGCCACTCCGGACTCTCGGTCCAGCTGGTGACGGCGCCGGTCTTCCAGGGCGTCGTCCAGGCGGCCGAGGTGTTCGCCCAGCAGGCCAGCGGCGCAGGCGTCAAGGTCTCGCTGCGCCAGGTCGACACGGGCACCTTCTATGGCCCCAACTACCTCAAGTGGACCTTCGCCCAGGACTTCTGGGCGACCCGCATGTACCTGCCCCAGGTCGCGCAGGGGAGCCTGCCCAATTCCCCGTTCAACGAGACCCACTGGGCCACGCCGGGAACGTCGGCCTACCCGGCCTTCAACAAGCTGATCAGCCAGGCCCGCGCGGAGCTCGACCAGGCCAAGCGGACCCAGATCCTGCACGAGGCTCAGAAGATGGAATACGACAGCGGCGGCTACATCATTCCCTACTTCTCCAACCAGATCGACGCCTACAGCGCCAAGCTGACCGGCTTCATCCCCCCGCGGTCGGGCTTCCCGCTGGGCAATTACTGGTTCAAGAACGTGGGGTTCGTGACCTAGGTTGCGGCGATGAGGATGACCCGATTCCTCGGTCGGCGGGTGCTGTTCGGGCTCCTGACCCTGCTGCTGGTCTCGATCGTCGTGTTCGCGGCCACCCAGGCGCTGCCGGGCAACGCCGCGCGGGCGATCCTCGGCCGCAACGCGACCCCCGCGACCCTGGCGGCGCTGACCCAGCAGCTGCATTTGAACCAGCCGGTGGTGTCGCAGTATCTGCACTGGCTGGGCGGGGTGATCCACGGCGACTTCGGGACCTCGGCGGCGACCCAGCAGCCGGTCACCCAGTTGCTGTCAGATCGGCTGGACAACTCGGCCTTCCTGGTCCTGGTCTCGGCGCTGATCGCGCTGCCGCTGTCGATCTTCCTGGGCGTGATCATGGCCGTGCGCCGCGATCGCCCGACCGACCACGCGCTGTCGCTGAGCACGCTCACGCTGGCCGCGCTGCCGGAGTTCGTGATCGGGATCGCGCTGGTGTTGCTGTTCGCGACCAACGTCTCGCACATCCTGCCGGCGGTCTCGATCATCCCGCCCGGCGAGCACGCCTGGAACGTGCCCAAAACCGTGATCCTCCCGGCGGCCACGCTGATCCTGGCCGTGACGCCGTACATCAGCCGGATCATGCGCGGTTCGATGGTCGAGGTGCTCGAGTCCGAGTACGTGACGATGGCGCGGTTGAAGGGGCTGCCGAACCGGACCGTGATCTGGCGCCACGCGGTGCCCAACGCGATCGTGCCCGCGATCCAGGTCTCGGCCCTGCAGCTCGCCTACATGGCCGGCGGGGTGGTGGTGGTCGAGTTCGTGTTCTCCTTTCCAGGGATCGGGGCGCAGCTAGTCGACTCGGTCGGTAACCGGGACGTGCCGGTGGTGCAAGCGCTGACGTTGATCATCGCCGCCGTGTACGTGGTCGTGAACCTGGCCGCCGACCTGATCACGATCATGGTCACGCCCCGGCTGAGGACGGCGGGACGATGAGGGCGCGGCGCAGCCAGAGGAGGGCAAGACCATGAGCGTCTCCCCCTCGATGACCATTGATCAGGTCGCGAGCGAAGTCCCCGCACTTCGCCAGCGCCAGTGGACGCAGCTACTGCGCACGGTGCTGGGGATGTGGCGGGCCCGGATCGGGCTCGCGATCGTCGCCGTCCTGGTGCTGATCGCCCTGCTCGGCCCGGTGTTCGCTCCCCATTCGCCGACGGCTTTCTTCGGCGCGCCCAACGCCTCGCACCCGGGGCTGTTCGGCACCGACAGCATCGGGCGCGACGTGTGGAGCCGCTTTCTGTACGGCGGTCGCAGCGTGATCGGGCTGGCCCTGGCCGCGACGATCGTGGGTGTGGGGCTGGGGCTGATCGTGGGACTGACCGCCGCCTACACGGGCGGGGCGGTCGACGAGGCGCTGATGCGGGTCGCCGACGTGTTCATGGCCTTCCCGCAGATCGTGCTGGCGCTGCTGCTGGTCACGGCCTTCGGGCCCAAGGTGTGGCTGATCGTGCTCACCGTCGGAATCTCCCACGCGCCCCGGGTGGCGCGCGTGATCCGGGGCGCGGCCCAGCAGGTGGTCGAGAAGGACTTCGTCAAGGCGGCCGAGGCCGTCGGTGAATCTCGCCGGCGGATCATCTTCGGTGAGCTGCTGCCCAACGTCAGCAGCCCACTGCTGGTGGAGTTCGGCCTGCGCTTGACCTATTCGATCGGGTTGATCGCGGCGATCAACTTCCTCGGTCTCGGGCTCCAGCCCCCCACCGCCGACTGGGGCCTGATGATCAACGAGAACCGGCTCGCGGTCACGGTCCAGCCGTGGGGCGTGCTGCTGCCGGTGCTGGCGATCGCGCTGCTGACGATCGGAACCAACCTGGTGACCGACGCCGTGGCCCGGGCGGCGATCGGGATCGACCGAGGGGAGTGAGCATGAGCGCCACCACACAGCCGGCCTCGGGGCCCAACGGGGCCAGCGCGGTCAACGTTCGAGACCTCCGCATCGAGCTGGTCTCCAGCGGCGTCGACGTCGTCGATCAGGTTATGGTCGAGGTCCGGGCCGGCGAGGTCCTGGGCCTGGTGGGCGAGTCGGGATCGGGTAAGACGACCGTGGGGATGGCGCTGATGGGCTACACCCGGCCCGGCGGTCAGGTCACCGGGGGCGAGGTGGTGATCGACGGCCGCTCGCTGGCCGGACTGAAGGCCGACGAGCTTCGCCGGCTGCGCGGGGGCACCGTGTCCTACATCCCCCAGGATCCCGGCACCGCGCTGAACCCCGCCCTGCGGATCAGCCGGCAGCTGTTCGAGACGCTCGAAGCACATGCCGCCGGCACCACCGAGGAGATGCGCCGGGCGCGCGTCAAGGAGGCGCTGGAGGAGGTGGCACTGCCCTCCGACGACGACTTTTTGCGCCGCTACCCGCACCAGCTCTCGGGCGGGCAGCAGCAGCGGGTGGCGATCGCGATGGCGTTCGCGTGCCGGCCGCACGTGATCGTCTGCGACGAGCCCACCACGGGACTCGACGTCACCACCCAGGCGCGCGTGCTCCAGACCGTGCGCGAGCTGTGCCAGAGCCACAACGTCGCCGCGCTGTATGTCAGCCACGACCTGGCGGTGGTGGCCGAGCTCGCCGATCACGTGGCCGTCATGTACGCGGGCCGGATCGTCGAGCGCGGCCCCCGCGACGTGATCTTCTCCAAGCCGCGCCACCCCTACACGCGCCGGCTCCTGCGCGCCGTGCCCGACCTCGAAGGCAAGCGAGCCGTGGTTGGGATCCCCGGTCGGGCACCGTTGCCGGGCCACCGCCCGGCCGGCTGCTTCTTTCACCCCCGCTGCGACCTGGCGATCGAGGCCTGCCGGGAGCGCTTTCCCGAGGCCACGACCTTCGAGGGCGGCCATCTGGTCCACTGCTACCGCGCCGCCGACGCCCCCAGCGAGCTTCCCACCACCGGCGGGGAGAGCGAACCCACCGAGGCGGGCGCGGTCGTGCTCGCGGTAAACGGCGTCGACGCCAGCTACGGGTCACGCCACACGCTGTTCGACATCGACCTGGTCGTCAAGCGCAACGAGTGCGTGGCCCTGGTGGGTGAGTCGGGCAGCGGCAAGACGACCCTGGCGCGCTGCATCGCGGGCCTGCACAGCAACTACACGGGCGAGATCCTGCTTGACGACAAGCGGCTGCCCGAGAGCGCCCGCAAGCGCTCGGGCCAGGCGCGCAAGGAGATCCAGTACGTCTTCCAGAACCCTTACGCCTCGCTGAACCCGCGGCGCACCGTTGGTCAGACGATCGCGCGCCAGCTGCAGCTGTTCTTTCCGAAAGCCAGGCGTGAGACCGGCCGACGGGTCGCCGAATGCCTGGAGCGGGTGGCGCTGTCGGCCGACGCCGCCAACCGCTTTCCCGATCAGCTCTCCGGCGGCGAGCGCCAGCGGGTGGCGATCGCGCGCGCCCTGGCCGCCGAGCCCGCGCTGCTGGTCTGCGACGAGATCACCTCGGCCCTCGACGTCTCCGTTCAGGCGGCGATCGTCGACCTGCTGCGCGAGCTTCGCCACGAAACCGGGCTCAGCATGCTGTTCATCACTCACAACCTGGCCCTGATTCGCACGATCGCCGACCGCGTGGTGGTGATGACCGAGGGGCGGATCGTGGAGACCGGAGCCACCATCGACGTGTTCACATCCCCGAGCGCCGAGTACACCGGCAAGCTGCTCGCCAACACGCCGACGGTCGAAGACGCGCTCCGGCGATGAACACCGAGGCCTTCATCACCTGCGCCCTGACCGGTGCGGGTGACACCACGGCGCGCAGCCCGCACGTGCCGGTCGCTCCCGAGCAGATCGCGGCCGCCGGGATCGAGGCCGCCCACAGCGGCGCCGCCGTCGTGCACATCCACGTCCGCGATCCCCACACCGGCCAGGGTGCGCGCGACGTGTCGCTGTATCGCCGGGTGGTGGAGCTGATTCGCGAGTCCGACGTCGACGTGGTCCTCAACCTGACCGCCGGCATGGGCGGCGACCTCATGCTCGGCGGCCCGGATGAGCCGCTGCCGATCAACGACGACGGCACTGACATGGCGGGCGCCGCGCAGCGCCTGGCCCACGTCGAGGAGTTGCAGCCAGAGATCTGCACGCTCGACTGCGGGACGATGAACTTCGCCGCCGGCGGCGATTACGTGATGACCAACACGCCCGACATGCTGCGGGCCATGGCGGCCCGGATCCGCGAGCTGGGCGTGCGTCCCGAGCTCGAGGTCTTCGACACCGGACAGCTGGTCATGGTCAAGGACCTGATCGCCGAAGGGCTGATCGAGGAGCCGGTGCTGATCCAGCTGTGCATGGGCATCCGCTACGGGGCACCCGACGATCCGGGCACGCTGCTGGCGCTGGTCAACGCGCTGCCGCCGGGCACGATCTTCTCGGCCTTCTCGATCGGTCGCATGCAGCTTCCCTATGTGGCCATGGCGGTCCTGGCGGGCGGCAACGTCCGCGTGGGCCTGGAGGACAACCTGTACGCCGGTCCCGGCGAGCAGGCGACCAACGGCCAGCTGGTGGAGCGGGCGAACACCATCCTCAGCGCCATGAACGTGCGCGTGCTGGGCCCGGGCGAGGTCCGCGAGCGGCTGCACCTACGCGCGCATGCCCGAGCCTGAGCACATCCCGAACGGCGCGGCGCTGCTCGGCGCCGGCGTGATCGGTGGCGGCTGGGCGGCGCGGCTGGTGCTGGCCGGCGTCGACGTGCGGCTGTTTGACCCGGCCCCCGACGCCGAGGCGGGCGCGCGGGCGCAGATCGACCGCGCCCGCCGCGCCTGGCGGCGCCTGACCACCGCCCCACTGCCGCCCGCGGGCACCTTGACGATGGCCGACAGCGTCGAGCAAGCGGTCGACGGCGCCGAGCTGATCCAGGAGAGCGCGCCCGAGCGCGAGCCGCTGAAGCGCGAGCTGCTGGCCGCCGCGAGCCGGGCGGCGGGGCCCGAAGCGATCATCGCCAGCTCCACCTCGGGTCTGTTGCCCTCGCGGCTGTCCGCAGACATGGAAGGGTCCGAGCGGTTCGTGGTCGGGCATCCCTTCAACCCCGTCTATCTGCTGCCGCTGGTGGAGGTGTGCGCGGCCCCCCAGACCTCGCAGGACACGGTGCAGCGCGCCACCGCGATCTACCGCGCGCTGGGCATGCGCCCGCTGGTGGTCCGTCACGAGATCGACGGCTTCATCGCCGACCGCCTGCTGGAAGCGCTATGGCGCGAGGCGCTGTGGCTGGTGGCCGACGATGTGGCCACCACCGAGGAGGTCGACGATGCGATCCGCTACGGGCCCGGGCTGCGATGGTCGGCGATGGGCACCTTCCTCACCTACCGCCTCGCCGGTGGCCAGGCGGGCATGCGTCACTTCATGGCCCAGTTCGGCCCCACCCTGGAGCTCCCCTGGACCCGGCTGACCGACGTGCCCGCGCTCGAGCAGCCGTTGATCGACAAGGTCGTCGCCCAATCCGACGCGCAGGCTGACGGGCGCTCGATCGAGGAGCTGGTGGCGATCCGAGACGACTGCCTGGTCTCGGTCCTGCTCGGCCTCAAGGGGGAACGGTTCGCGGCCGGCGAGGACATCGCCCGCAGCGAGCAGCGCCTGCTCGACCTCGCGGGCCCCAGAGAGCCGCGCTCCAACGAGGGATGGCTGGTGCTCCACGAGGCCGTCATCGTCCCGGAGTGGATCGACTACAACGGCCACATGACCGAGTTTCGCTACCTCCAGGTGCTCGCCGACGCCACCGACGCGCTCCTGTTCCACATCGGGATCGACTCAGACTACGTCGCCAGGCGAGGCTCGTACTTCACGGTGGAGACCCACGTGCGCCACCTCGCCGAGGGACACCCCGGCGACCACCTTGAAGTCGCCACCCAACTGCTCGGACACGACGCCAAGCGCCTGCACCTGTTCCACGAGGTGCGCCGCCCCGCCGACGGCGCACTGGTCGCGACCGGCGAGCACATGCTGCTGCACATCGACGCCGACAGCGGGCGGGTGGCACCTGCGCCGGCGGATGTGCTCGAAGCGCTGGAGCAGATCGCCGAGCGCCAGCGGGATCTCGAATGGCCCGAAGCGGCGGGCGGGCGGATCGATGCCGAGCGCGTGCGCGCGGCCTAAGTCACGGCGCCGAGCACGACCACGCCCACGATCACGCAGCCGACCCCGACCCACTGCGCGCCCGTGGGCCGCTCCTTGAACAGCGAGATCCCCATCACGATTGGCACCACCGCGTAGGGTGCCGAGGCCGCGGCCACGATCGCCGCCGAGGCGTGACCCACGCCCAGGTTGAAGAACACGTAGCCGCCGGTATCGAGCAGGGCCAGCAGCGCCAGCAAGGCGAGCAGGTAGCGCCGGGATAGCGCGCGGTGGGGCACCGCCACCGCGCCGGCGGCGAGCGGGCCCGCACCGGCCGCGACCGCATCCATCTCGGGCATCCCGGTCTCCTGCGCAGGAGGTTGCCCGCCCCCGCCGGCCAGCACGTGACCGAGCACGAACAGGGTCGCGAACGCGCGGGCCAAGAAGATCGGACCCAGCCAGCCGATCTTGTGGCGGTAGTAGGAGACTCCGAACACGAACGCGCCCAACAGCGCCATCGCGCACAGCGCCAGCACGAAGCCCAGCGCCGAGCGTCGCTGCAGCTTGGTGTGGACGATGGCCCGCACGTCGGCCGAGGCGAGCATCGCCCCGGCGATCGTGATCGCCACCGCGAGCGCCTGCAGCGCCGAGAGGCTGTTGCCGGCGAACAGGACCGCGAGCAGCACCGTGACCGCGGCATACCCGGAGACGATCGGGCTCAGGACCGAGATCGGCCCGATGGCCAGCGCGCCGTAGAAGGCCAGGTAGGAGACCCAGCCGACGGCGCCCATGCCCACAAAGAAGGCGACCTCGCCGGCGCTGACCTTGGCCAGCCCGTCGGTGGCCAGCACCAGCACCGTGAGCGGAATCAGCGCGAACAGGTGAAATCCGAGCACCACGCGCAGCGCCCCTACGCCTCGGGAGGCGAGCGCCGCGAAGTAGTCGGCCAGTCCCCAGGCGAGTGCGGCGCCCAGCCCGAGCACCACCCCCATTATTCGCTGTGCCGGTGGCCGCGCATGATCGCAGGAGGTTAGGGTGCGATATAACTGCGCCGCACTCTTGGACAAATTCATCAAAAAGAGGAGTGGGTAGATGTCGACCACAGAACTGCGCCGCACTGCGTTCGACACGGTTCAGCGGGAGGCCGGCGCCACCTGGACCGATTGGGAGGGCTGGGCCTGGGCCGCCGACTTCGGTGACCCAATCGCCGAACACCAGGCGACGCGGACGGCGTGCAACATGTGGGACGAGTCGCCGCTTCGCAAGTGGATCCTGCGCGGATCCGACGCGGTGGCGCTCGCCGATGCCCTGTTCACCAACGACATGGCCGCCCTCGAAATCGGTCAGGTCCGCTACGGCGCGCTGTGCGACGAGCAGGGCAAGATGATCATGGACGGCACCGTGTTCAAGCTGGCCGACGACCACTGCATGTCGATCACCAGCTATGACTCGGACCTCGACTGGTTCAGGCAGGTGGCCTCAGATCGCGGGCTCGACGTGCAGATCGAGGATCGCACCGCCGAAATGCCGCATCTGCAGGTCCAGGGTCCCCAGGCGCGCGAGGTGCTGGGTCCGATCACCGAAGGCACCGACATGACCACCCTGCGCTACTTCCGCTTCATCCAGGAGGGCGTGACCGTGGGTGGCGTCCCGGTCTGGTTGTCGCGCACTGGCTACTCCGGCGAGCTCGGCTTTGAGCTCTACTGCTCGGTCGACGACGCGCCCAAGCTGTGGAACGCCGTGCTCGAGGCCGGCAAACCGCACGGGCTGAGGCCGATCGGGCTGTCAGCGATCGAGACGCTGCGGATCGAAGCGGGTCTGCTGTTCCCCGACATCGACTACTTCCCCCACGACACCGACCCCTTCGAGGTCCGCCTCGACAACGTGATCAAGCTCGACAAGGCGGGCGATTTCGTCGGTCGCGAGGCGCTGCGCGAGATCGCCAACAAAGGCACGCCGCGGCTGCTGACCACGCTGCGGATCGAAGGCGACGAGGTGCCCGAGTACGGCGCTCCGGTGACCCACGACGGCAACGAGGCGGGGATCGTGCGGAGCCCGTGCCAGAGCCCCACATTCGACATGCAGGTGATCGCGATGGCCTCGATCGACCGCGAGCTCGTCCAGGAGGGTCAGCAGGTGCAGGTCACGGTCGGTGACGGCACCACAGATGCGACCGTGGCGCCGTTCCCGCTCTACGACACCGACAAGCGGCGCCCGCGCAGCTGAGCGGCGGCCACGAACCACTCGAACACGCCGCTGAAACGGGCGTCGATCTTGAACTCCTCCTGGAGTTCACACTGCACCCCCAGCGCCGGGTAGTCGTCGAGCTCGATCGCCTCGATCACGCCGTCGGGCGCGGTCGCCGTCGCCCGCAGGCCCTCCCCCAGCTCGGCCACCGCCTGGTGGTGGAAGGAGTTGACGGTGGCCTGCGAGCAACCGAGCGCGGAGTGCAGGATGCTGGGCTCCTCGATGGCGATGGGATGACGTGGATGAGGCGGGATCGGCGCCTGGTGCAGCGACGCTTTCTCGACCTGCTTCCAGCTCTTCCAGCCCGGATCTGAGGGGTGCCGGCGCGAGTACTCGGCCAGGCGCAGGTCCTGGAGCAGCGTTCCCCCGCAGGCCACGTTGAGCACCTGCATCCCGCGGCAGACGCCGAGCAGGGGCAGCCCGCGCTCCAGCACCGCCGGCACCAGGGCGAGCTCGAACTCGTCACGGCGCGGCTCGGTGGGCGCCAGCAGCGGATCGGGCTCTTGGCCATAGCTGCCGGGGTCCATGTCGCGCCCGGGAGCGAGCACCACCCCGGCCACCTGATCGAGGGCAGCGCCGATTGTCTCGGGGATCTGGGCCAACGTCACCGGAATCGCGCCCGCCGCCACCAGCGGGCGCTGGACGCCCACGCCCCCGTAGTCGCCGAAGTCGTGCAGGCTGGCCGAGACGGCGATCAGCACGCCCGACATCAGGCGGCCACCGGCTCGGAGACGTTGCGCGTCGCCAGCGCGGGCATCAGGCCGGCACCAGCTGGGCGCTCTTGACCAGCGCCTCCTCGATCAGCTCGGTGAGCTCGCGCAGCTCGAGCTTGTCGGCGTGGCCCGAGGTCTTGATCGCGTCCTCGTACATGGTCACGTCCTTGGGGCAGGAGACCACGAACAGCTCCACGTCGGGCAGGCTCACCGCCTCCCGGATCCGGTTCTCGGAGGGTCGCTCCTGACCGGGCTGATCGGCGATCCAGATCCGCCCCCCGCCGGCTCCGCAGCAGAACGAGTTGTCGCGATTGCGCGGCATCTCCACGAGCGTGCAGCCGAGCCGCTCGAGGATCCGGCGCGGGGCATCGTACTCGCCCAGGAAGCGGCCCAGATGGCAGGGATCGTGATAGGTCACGCGGTACTGCAGGCGCCCGCCCACGTCGAGGCGACCGGACTCGATCAGCTCGAGCAGCAGGGTCGTGTGGTGGATGACCGTCCAGCGGCCGCCGAGGTCGGGGTACTCGTTGCGCAGCGTGTTGAGCGAATGCGGATCGGTGGTCACGATGCGCTCAAACTCACAGCCGGAGATCGTGGCGATGTTCTGCTCGGCCAGGGACTCGAACAACCCCTCCTCGCCGACCCGCCGGACGTCGTTGCCGGAGTTGCGCTCGCCGTCGTAGAGGATCCCGAAATCGAGCTGCGCGGCATGGAACAGCCGCGCCAGGGACCTCGTGACCTTCTGCGAGCGCGGGTCAAACGAGGCGTAGTCGCCGACGAACCACAGCACGTCGACGGGCTGCTTGCGCGCATCGGGGACGTCGAAGTCGAGCTCCTGGGTCCAGCGCCCCCGCCGGCGCTTGTTCTCGCCAAAGGAGTTGCCGGACTTGTGGATCACCTCGAGCGTCGACTGCAGGTTGGAATCGAGCTCTCCCTCCTCCACCAGCCGCCGGCGCAGCTGGTTGATGATCGGCGCCTGCTCGATCCCCACCGGGCAGATCTCCACGCAGGCGTTGCACTGCATGCACGACCACAGGGTCTCGGTGCGCACGCCATTCTCGCCGATCACGCTGGCGGTGAACCCCCGGCCGCTCGCGTTGCCGCTCAGCAACTGCCCGAGCAGGCCGCCGATCCCGGAGGCGCCCCCCGGGTGTAGTGATTGCTCGCGCAGCTCGAGGATCACGTCGCGCGGTGACAGCGGGCGCCCGGTGGCGTTGGCGGGACAGGCCTGATGGCACTTGCCGCACTTCGTGCAGGCGTCGAGCTGCAGCAGGTGCAGCGGGCTGAAGTCGGCCAGCGCGCCGTAGCCGGCCGGCTCGGAGGCGCGCTCGGGCGGGATCGGGCGCAGCCGCTTGCCGGCCAGGCGGTCGCGCAACGACAACGACAAGAAGCTCGACAGCATGTGGGCGGCCTTGGTGTAGGGGATGCTGGCCACGAACACGATCGCCAGAAGACCGTGAAACCACCACAGGCCATGGCGCAGGCCGGCGAGCGTCGACTGGCTCACGCCGGTGAACGCCTGGGCCACGATCCAGCCGCCGAACTGGGTCCCGGCGTAGCCGGGAGTCGACATTGCGATCCGCACGCCCTCGAGCAAAAAGCCGGTTATGGCGATGACCAGCAGCGCGCCCACGAACACCCAGTCGCCGATCTCATACACCCGGCGGTCGTACTGGGGGTCGCCGGGGGCGCGGTCAGGCCGCGCGTAGTCGAGCTTGCGCGGGCGCACGATCGCCCGGCGGATCATCATCACCAGCAGGCCGGCGATCAAAGCCGTGCCGAACACGTTCAGGATCTCCTTGTAGATCAGGTAGAAGTTGCCGTGGAAGTAGCTCCAACCGAACACCGGCGAGGTGAAGTCGGTGTCGAAGCCGAGGACCACGGTGCCCGCGAACAGCACGATGAAGCCGTAGAAGATCGCGGCGTGCCCCAGTCCCGCGGTGTGGTCGCGGCGCTCGATCGTCACATGGGAGAGCAGGAGCCGCAGCCCGGTGGCCAGGCGCCCGGGCAGCTCCCGCCACGGGCACGGCGGCCACGGCCCGCCCTGGCCGCGGCGGTAGCGCCCGATCGGCCGCCACACGCCGTAGAAGAAGACGATGACCGAGATCACCGCCAGCACGTACCACAGCACCTTCAGCCAGGGCACGAAGTGCCAGAAGACCGGGCGCGTCTTTGTCGCCGCGAGCAGGAGCGGGAGCGACATTAGGTCTGTTCCAGCACCTGCTCCAGCTCGTCGGCGACGTCGAACAGGTCAGCGACGGCGCCGTAGTGGGCGACCCCGAAGATCGGTGCCTCCGGATCGGTGTTGACGGCGATGATCGTGTCCGCGGTGCGCATACCGGCCAGGTGCTGGACGGCGCCGGAGATGCCCAGGGCCAGATACACGCGAGGCTTGACCGTCTTGCCCGACTGGCCCACCTGACGGGCACTCGGCATCCAGCCCGCGTCGACCAGCGGCCGCGACACGCTCAGGGTGGCGCCGAACCGCTCGGCCAGCGCCTCAAAGCGCGGGAGCTCGTCCTTGTCCTCGACGCCGCGGCCGATCGAGAACAAGAACGGCGCCTTGGTTATGTCGACGCCGGTGTCCTGGACCTCCTCGTAACCGACGTGCTCGGTGGCGGCCACGTCCTCGAGAGCAAGCTCCACCTCGCGCGTCGCCGCCGACTGCGTCCCCGCCGCCACCGGCTCGACCATGCCGGGGCGAAGCATGACCAGCGTGCACTCCTTGCCCGGGAACTCGAGCTCGGCGACCAGCTTGTCGCCATAGGCGCCGCGTCCCACGACCGGGCCATCGGCCCACGACAGCGTGGTCACGTCGCTGGCGAACCCGAGGCCCCGCCGAGCCGCCACCGCCGGGGCAAACCCCAGCGAATCGATCGTAAAGCCGAGCACCACGAGGCTGGGCTGCTCGGATTCGATCAGCTCTTCCAGCGCGCGCTGCGCGACGTGGGCTTCGAAGTGCTCTGGGGGCGTGGTCACGAGCAGCACCTCGTCGACCCCGTCGGCGGACACGGCCGGGGCGAAGCGCTGCGGGTCGTGGTCGAGCACCGCCACCTTGAGCGCCCCACCGGAGGAGTCCTTGACCGCAAGCGCGGCGCTGATCAGCTCCAGCGACACCTCGCGCAGCTCGCCGCGTCTGGTCTCGGCCACCACCAGGATGCCACTCATCAGGCCATCCGATCCCGCACGATCTCGACGATCCGCGCCGCCACCTCGGCCGGTGAGCCGTTAATCATCTCGGCGCCCTCACCGCGCTCGGGGTGCCGCAGCTCACGCCGCCGCGAGCCCGCCGCCGCCGCGAGCGCGCCCGAATCCACCCCCAGCTCGTCCGGGGCGGTCACCTCCAACGGCTTCTCGCGCGCCTGCTTGATCGCCCGCAGGTTCGCGTAGCGCGGCTCGTTGATCCCGGTCTGGATCGTCAACAGCGCCGGCGTGCGGATCCGCAGGACTTCGATCAGACCGCCCTCGAGCTCGCGCTTGACGGTCGCGGTCGACTGGGAGGCGTCGTAGTCGAGCTGCTTGACGACCGCGACGTGGGGCATATCGAGGTAGCCCGCGAGAGCCACCCCGGTAGCCCCGTTGATGGCGTCGGAGGACTGCACCCCACACAAGACCAGATCGGGTCCTTCGCGCCCTACCGCGGCCGCGAGCACCTTGGCCACCGCCAGCGGATCGGCGTCGGCGAGCGACTCATCCCAGATCCGCAGCGCTCGATCGGCACCCCGGGCCAGGCAGCCCAGCAGGGCCTCGTCGGCCTCGTCGTCGCCGACCGTGACCACGACGACTTCGCCATCACCGTCGGTGCTCTCGCGCAGCGCCAGCGCCGCCTCCAGCGAGAACGCGTCCCACTCGTTGAGGTCGAGCTCGACGAAGTCGGGGTCCACCCCCGAGCCGTCGTCGAGCAGCTCGAACTCGTCGTCGAGCGCTGCCACCTGCTTGACCGGGACGACGATCTTCACACGGATCCCCCCGGCACCCGCTTATCCCACGTCTACCGTGTTGAGCAGCTGAGCGCGGTAGTCCTCGTTGGTGCTTTCGCCCCACAGGCGGCGCTCCCGGATGAAGGGAAGCGGCATCTCGGGATGCGGCGAGTCGATCTCCCGGGCCAGCCGGTGGCCATCGAAGATCGAGTCGACGATCATCCGCGGCGCCGACGCGTCACCGATCACGTAGACGGCCTCGATTCCCTCCTGCTGGAGGCGGTCCGGATCTGACTTGAGCTCGCGGTAGAGCTCGTCGTTGGAGATCCGCGCCGTGCACAGTACGACCGTGTCGACCTCGAACTGCTCCTTGTGCTCGGGGTTCCAGACGTTGTAGGCGTGGCAGACGCCCGGCTCGATGTTGTCGAGCATCGTGTAGGTGTGGATCCCCACGTTGAGCCGGTGCAGGTCGCGGTGGAGCATCGGCGCTTCGAGCGTGTACTCCATGTAGTTGGCGATATCGCCGGCCTGGGTCACCAGTTGCACCTCGTGGCCCTCGCCGGCCAGCTTCTGGGCCACGGACGCGCCCATGAAGTAGGCCTCGTTCTCGAGCACGAGCACGCGCTTGCCGATCTGCTTGGTGCCCGATACCACCTCGTCGGGGGTCAGCTGCCAGTCCAGGGAGGTGTCCGCGCCGGGGATCGGCTCGTGGGTGGCGGCGTTGAGCCCGTCGGTGGCGTAGTGGCAGCCGGTGGCGATGATCACGATCTCGGCGCCGTAGTCGAGCACCTCCTCGGCGCTGAGCCGCGAGTTCAGGTGCACCTCGACGTTGGAGAGCTTATCGAGCTGGATCTGGCGGTAGTTGACGATCCGGCTCCACTCGCCCAGGCCCCGCGCAGTGCCGCGGAACAGGTTCTCCTTGCCGTCGGAGTGCCCGAGCTTCGAGATCCAGTTCACGCTGCCGCCGATCTCCTTGGCGGCCTCGACCAGGTGCACCGCCGACATGTCGCGCTTGCCCAGCACCATCGCGCACTCCATCCCCGCCGGACCAGCCCCGACCACGAGCACGCCCTTGTCCCGGTTGGCAGCCGGATGGAACTTCTCGGGGTGCCAGCCACGGCGGTACTCCTCGCCGGCGGTGGCATTCTGGGTGCAGACCATCGGCGGGCCGCCGATCTCCCAGCGCGAGATGCACTGGTTGCAGCCGATGCACTCGCGGATGTCCTCGAGCCGGCCCTCCTCGATCTTCTTGGGCAAAAACGGATCCGAGATCGACGGGCGCGCGGCCCCGATGATGTCGAACTGCCCCGAGCTGATGATCGCCACCATCGTGTCGGGGTTGGTGACCCGGCCCACGCCCACGACGGGCTTGTCGGTGTGGTTGCCGGTCTTGACCTGGCCGGTGAACGGCTTCTCGTGGTTCTCCTCGAAGAAGCGCGACGGGCCGGCGTTCTGGCCCCACTCGGCGATGTCGCCGACGGTCAGGTCCCAGAGATCGACGAGATCGTTGCAGTGCTCGACGAATCTGACGCCGTCCTCGCCGACCTGGATCGAGGTCGGGCCCAGCAGGTGGTCGACCGCGAACCGCGAGGCGATCGCGCAATCGTCGCCGACGGCCTCGCGGACCTTCTCCAGCGACTCGCGCCAGAAGCGCGCGCGGTTCTCGAACGAGCCGCCGTACTTGTCAGTGCGGCGGTTGTAGAACGGCGACAGAAACTGGAACGGCAGGTAGGCGTGGGCGCCGTAGACGTAGATGATGTCGAAGCCGGCTTCGCGGGCCCGGAGGGCTGCGTCGACGTACATCTGCTGGACGGTGTCGATGTCGTCCTGATCCATGTGGCGCGGGAAGATGTTGAGCTCGAAGTCCGAGGCGATCTGAGACGGTCCCCGCGGGGTGGCGCGCGTCTCCATGCAGGGCGCGTGCGGCCCGCCGTACCAGAGCTCGATCCCCGCCAGCGCGTCGAATTGGTGCAGGCGGTCGCACATCGCGGCCAGGTTGCGCACGTCTCCCTCGTCCCAGATCCGGGCCGAGACGCGCGAGGTGTCGTCGGACTCGGGGTGGATCGAGCAGTACTCGGTGCAGCAGGCGCCCCAGCCGCCTTCGGCCTTGATGCCGCGGTGGTAGGCCTGCATCCCGGGCTTCTCGGACCCGGCGCCGATGCAGTGAGGGACCTGGTAGAAGCGGTTCTTCAGCGTCTTCGGTCCGAGCTGGATCGGCTCGAAGAGGATGTCGTACTTGGGATCGCGCGCCACGGATCTCTCCTCACGTCGATTCGGACAAATTCGTCCAGCCTGGGTGTTCTACAACTTTTGATCGGCCATGTCCACAGGTGCCGGCCTCCATCATGGCGCTTTATCGGCGGGGGCGCAGCCTCGTGAAGGGCCGCCGCCCAGGTCCGCTGTCGGGCGCCGCCCAGCCCCGCCGTCGGGCGCACCCAGCTCAACCGTCGGGCGCCACCCAGACCAGGCACGGGGCGCGCTTGCGGACCATCCGGGCGGCGTAGCGAAAGCGCCACCGGGAGGTCCGCCTGAGGTCAGGTCCGAACACCAGCAGCCCCGCCTCGCGCTCTGAGACCAGCTCGAGCAGGGCCTGCACCGGATGCCTGCTCGACACGCGCAGAAGCTCGGTGACGATCCCGCGCTGCGCGGCGCGGGCGGCGGTCTCGCGCACGGCGTCCAGGTCCTCCTCGTGGGGGAGCGTGGCGTACTGCGGCGCGAGGATCAACGTCATCGGGTACTGCGGCAGGGCGATCATGTTGGCGATGATGAGCGGCACCCCCGCCTCGGCGGCGCTTTCCAGCGCGACCCGTTCGGCGTTAGGATGCACGCGCACCGACAGGGTGCCCAGCACGACCGGACGAGCGCGGCCACCGGGAGCGCTCCGGAGCCCCTCAGTACCGCGCGGGCGATCGAGTACATCTGCCATCGCCTGGGCCGGATTCTACGCCCGGATTCCCCGCTACGTGGGCGAATGTTCAAAATTGACCGCCGTTGTACAAAATGGTATAACGCTGCGCACGCGCCGTATGCGAGTCCGAAGGGACAAGCCCTGACCGGGACTGACTCAACCTAGGAGAGGATTGGGCTATGGCCACAGCAGTTGTCGAGGAGCGCCAGCTCCTGAAGACGTTGCGCTGGTGGGATGGGTTCACGATCGCTCTGTGCAACCCAGGGTTCCTCCTGGGATCGCTGCTGGGCGCGTACGGGGCCCTCGGCGTCACGGGGGCGACAGTGCTCTGGGGGATCTCGGCCGCCGTCTCACTGATGAACGTCTGGGTCTACTCGGAGCTCGCGATGATGTTCCCCGGCCGGTCGGGGGGGATCTCCCTGTACGCAAACGAGGGCTGGCGCAGGTACACGACGCTTGTCGGTCCAGTCGCCACCTTCGGCTACTGGATCGGCTGGTCGGTGGTGCTCGCGATCTTCGGCAACCTCATCGGCTCGCTGATCCAGGCGCAGTGGTTCTCCAGCACGACCTGGAACGTGTACGACGGCGTCGTCCACCTGAACCTGTTCAACTTCATCGGGATCGGATGCATCGTGCTGGTGTGGCTGTTCAACATCTTCGGCATCCGGCCGTTCGCGTGGTTCACGTACGTCACCGGAGTCCTGATGATGATCCCGCTGTGCGTCCTGATGTTCGGCGGCTTTGTGTCGGGGCACTGGCACTCCTCCAACGTGCACTGGGCGCTCGCCAGCAACCAGTGGGGCGGCGTGAAAATTGCGCTGGT
The DNA here is from genome assembly GCA_963757015.1 of uncultured Solirubrobacterales bacterium. Taxonomy (GTDB): domain Bacteria; phylum Actinomycetota; class Thermoleophilia; order Solirubrobacterales; family Solirubrobacteraceae; genus Palsa-465. The sequence goes on along the minus strand of CAVWQA010000004.1, from coordinate 223,501 downwards.
ATGGCTGTTCATCATGCTCTGGTCGTCCAACGGAGTCGAGGTCTGTGCGACATTCACCCCGGAATACAAGTCAAAGAAGGACAGCACGATTGCGCTGCGCAGCGCCGGCACCTTCTCACTGCTCGTCTACATCCTGCTGCCGCTCGGGCTCGGAGGGGTCACCGGAATTCCGTCAACGTCGGCGATCCTGGCGAGCTCGTCGTACGTGACCGCGATGAACACGATCGTGGGCAAGGGCGTGACCGACGTCCTGCTCGTGTTCCTGATCCTCTCGTTCCTGCTCTCGATGTCCAGCTCGACCGCCGACGCCGGACGGGCCCTCTACGGGATCTCCAAGTCCGGCCTGACGATCAAGTGGCTCGGCCACCTCAACCGTTTTCACGTCCCCGGGAATGCCATGACGGTCGACCTCGTCGTCAACACATGCCTGATCCTGTTCATCTCGAGCAACCTGGCGATCCTGTACATGAGCAATATCGGCTACGTGCTGTGCAATGTGTTTGCGCTCAGCGCTTTCCTGTTGCTGCGCAAGGACCGGCCGAACTGGCCGCGACCGCTCAAGGTCAGCGGTGTCTGGGTCGCAATTGCGGTTTTCCTGCTGAGCTACTGCATCGCGATCCTGGTCGTCGGGGCGGGGTCGCCAAGTCTGAACGGCTACGGCACGTGGACCGACTTCTTCATCGGCATCGGGATCCTGGCTGCATCCGTGCTGCTGTTCTTCTATCGCCGACTCGCTGAGGACAAGGAGCGGGTGCACTGGAAGGAGGAGCCGCCGACGATGCCCGAAGGGGCAGACCGGGACGCCCTGATGCAGGCGGGCTGGACGCCCGAGGGCGCGGCGGCCACCGCGCCTGTGGCCAGCTAACCCGACATCGAGGCTTGGACTATTGACTTAGGCCAAGCGCCAACACGAGAATCGTGCGTCGTGCCCCATACCGGGGTGTGACGGTGTCCCGTCCGGAGGGGAGAGATGAAACGAATTGTTCTCGGCTACGACGAATCCGATTCGGCCAAGCGCGCCCTCGAGCGCGCGGCCCAGCTGGCGAAGGCATTCGATTCGGATCTGGTGGTCACCAGCGTCGCGCCGATCATGACCAACATCGGACGCTCGGCGGGCCCGATCGACCCCACTGACACGCCCGCCGACCACGTCGAGGAGCTCAGGCACGCCAGGAGCTACCTCGAAGGCGAGGGCATCCAGGCGCACTACGTCCCGGCGATCGGTCATCCGGCGGAGACGATCGTGCAGCTCGCGCGCGACCGCAATGCCGACATGATCGTGCTCGGAACGCATGAGCCCAGCGCGGTCGGACGGCTGCTCGGGCAGAGCGTCAGCGACTCCGTCGCGCACAAGGTCCACTGCGACGTGCTGATCGTGCACTGACCGGACGCGCCGGCTGCTGGATCAGTCGGCCTTGATGTTCCAGGTCGGGAGGCGCTGGCTCAGCGCCTTGCGGTACTTGGAGCGAAAGAAGGGGCGGCCGAACATGCTCCACGAGGCCACCACGAAGGCGACGGCGACTATGGCGGCGAACGCCTCGCCGGCAATGAAAAACCCGATCATCGCGGCCAGCAGAAAGAGTCCCGTGAGCAGCGGAACCAGCCGGTAGCGCACCTGCGTGCGCCGGATCGCCGCGTACTCCTCGAGCGGGATCTTTCGCGTGTCGTATCTGCGCCCGCAACCCTCGCACCGCCATTGCTCGCCGTACTGCAGGTCACGTTTTTGGCCGCACTCACAGGTGACCGTGATCGGCGGACCCTTCCGGACTGATCGAGGAAGCTCGGCCTGACCTGACGCCATCGGGCAAGTCTAGGCGCTCAGATCACCGTCCGGCCGCCGTCCACCAGCAGGTTGTGGCCGGCGACCATGTCCGAGGCCCGTGAGGCCAGAAACAGCACCGCACCGACTATCTCCTCAGGCTGTCCCACCCGCCCGGCAGGGATCGCGTCGAGGATCCACTCGCGGTACTCCTGGGTGTCGAGAAACGGGGCGATCATCGGCGTGGCGAAGTCGCACGGGGCCACCGCGTTGACGTTGACGCCGTGGCGGATCCACTCCGCGCCCAGGGTCCGGGTCAGCTGCACGATCGCCCCCTTTGAGACGTTGTAGGCGAGCTGCTCGGGAACGCCGAGAAAGCCGTCGGTGGAGGAGAAGTTGACGATCTTGCCGCGGCCGCGCTTGAGCATCGGCCGCCCGAACCGCTGGCACAAGAGGAATGTGCTGGTCACGTTCGTGCGGGTCAGCGCCTCCCAGTCCTCGAGCGTCAGCTCGGTCGCGTCGCCGCGGGCGAACACCCCCGCGGCGTTGACCAGGATGTCCACCGGTCCGTGGGACTGCAGCACTCGATCCGCCATCGCCACGGCCTGCCCGGCATCGGAGACGTCGGCCAGCTCGACCGCGGCGCTTCCGTCGGCGGATTCGATCTCAGCGACGACTCGTTCTCCCCGCACGCGGTCGCGGCCGCAGATGATCACTCTGGCCCCGGCCCGGGCCAGCGCGACCGCGCTGGCGGCGCCCAGACCGCTGGTGGCGCCGGTCACCACCGCGGTGCAGCCGTCGAGCCCGAACAGCGAGTCCAGATAGCTCATACCACCGCCGGGAACATCCGCTGGGCGGCCAGGCGCAGCTGGTCTGGGATCGACGGGACTCCTTGCACCTCCTGACCGGAGAAGAACTGCACCAGGTGGGCGTCGGCGAGCGCCAGGATCACGTGGTTAGTCCGCCAGCGGGTAGTCGGGCAGCATGCAGTAGCTGAACCTGATCGCCCCGTCTCCGTCTGCCATCGGTCCCTCCTATCGGTGCTATTGCTCGGATGTCTCGGCTGCGGACGCCTCGGGCTCCTGGCTGGGCGGGTCCTTTGTCTCGCCGGGGAAGCCGGTCTCGGACTCCAGCCCGGCCAGCAGCACTTGGTCGGCGAAGTGGTTGTGCATCCAGTCCAGGTGCTCCCAGCGGCTGTCGACGATCCGCTTGGTGTCCCACGCGGGCACGTCCTGCTGGGGGAAGTGCTGCATCAGCTCGGGCTTGACCTCGTAGACGTGGTCGAAGCGCATCACCACGTCGTCGGTGATCTTGCGCGGCTGCGGGGGGCGCTGGTCGCCCAGCCTCCAGATGCTCATTGGTAGGCCTCGTCGAGTGATTGCTTGCCGGGGTTCATGATGTTGTTGGGGTCCAGCGTGCGCTTGATGGCCTTGACCACCGGCCAGGCGGAGCCCATCTCGGTGGGGACGAGCTCGGCGTCGCCGGCGCGGGTGGCGCCGTGGCAGGCGGTGATCGAGCCGCCATGCTTGATCGAGACCTCGGCGATCTCGCGCTTGAGGTTGACCCAGGCGGCCCAGTTCTCGTCGTTGAGCTGCTGCTCCCAGATCCCCACGTCGATCTCGACCAGGTAGTCCCCCCACGGCTTGAACGAGCCGTTGGTGTAGGCGAACATCCCCCAGTCGTCGAAGATGTCCCAGCGCTCCATGTACTTGGCCACTAGCGCATGCCATTCCTCGCGCACCTTGGGCAGCGCCGAGTACGGGATCGCCGCGTCCTCGCAGTGCCAGCACATGGGCACGACCTGGCCGTCGCGACGGCGACCGTGCAGCGGCGTGGCATAGCGATCGTGGCGCGAGGCCCAGTCGCCGGAGGAGATCTCGTCGCCGAGATAGCGCCCCCCTTCGCTTCGCCCGAGCTCCATCATCAGCCGGCTGGCCGGTTCCACTTCTGCCCGCTTGCCATACAGCGCGACCGCGACCACCGCCCTCACGTCCTCGGGCTGCTCGATATAGGCCTCGTCGTCGCGGCGCAGGTAGCGCAGCTTCCATTCGTCGAACAGCACCACCCCGGCCAGCGTGGCCACCCCCGAGCGGGCCAGCTTGGCCACCGTCCGGTAGGCCTTCATGTAGTCGTCGTAGGAGAAGAAGGCCGCGAACTCGGTTTCAGGCCGGGTGACCAGCTCAAGCGTGGCCTCGGTGGCGATCCCCAGCGTGCCCTGGTGGCCCATGAACAGCTGCTTGAGCATGAAGCCGGTCGAGGACTTGCGCAGCTTCCGCCCGCCCCCGTCCCCGACCTCGATGATCTCCCCGGTCGGGAGCACGAACTCCATCGAGATCACCAGATCGCGCGTGTGGCCAAAGCGCCCACCGAGCAGCGACCAGCCGCCGGTCCCGATCCGCCCCCCGACGATCGAGCACGGATACGAGGCCGGATCGTCGGGATAGAAGACGCCGTGCGGGCGCAGCTCCTCGTTGAGCTTGAGCATGTTGATCCCCGTCCCCACGGTCACCGTGCGATCGGTCAGGTCGATCTCCTTGATCTGGTTCATCAGCTTGACGTCGACCAGGATCCCACCGTGCAGGGGCACGGCGCCGTCGGCGAGCCCGGTGCCGCCGGCGCGCGGGACGACGGGGATCCGCAGCCGGTTGGCCAGCTTGAGCACGCCCGAGACCTGCTCGGCGCTGGTCGGCAGCACGGCCACGTCGGGGAGAAACTCCCGCCAGCGGTGAACCGGGAACGGGGCCGGGGTGCGGGTGCGGTTCACGCGCGAGCTGATGTTCGGCAGCACCCGCTCGGAATCGCCGATGATCTCGGTCAGCTCGGCGATCACCCCGTCGTCGATCGCGGCTTTTGTGGCAACGCTCATCGTGCCCCCTCCCGCGCCGCGGCAGAACTCGCGCCGGCGCCGTCACCGGCCGCCACCTGCGCGACCGCGGCCGCGCCCGTCGAGCCGCCGACCTCGATCCCGGCCGCCTCGGCCACCAGTTCGAACAGGTCCATAACCGCGATCCCCTGATCGCCCCCGGCCGCCGACAGCGGCCGCTCAGACCAGGGGCAGGCGCTGACCAGCGTGTCGACCTCGAGCTCCGCGGCCCGGGCCACGCGGCGGCGGCTGATCTCCGCCGTCAGCTCGGGCTTCTCGACCGCCAGTCCGCCCCCGGCGCCCGAGCAGTACGACCACTGGGTGACGTGATCGACGTCGACGAAGTTCAGCCCCGGCACCGCGCGCAACAGCTCCCGCGGCGCCGCATGCACGCCCTTGCGTTTGTTCAGCCGGCAGGGGTCGTGGTAGGTGACCGTTTTGCGCACCGGCTGCTCGAGCCTCAACCGGCCCTCGCGCACCAGATCGGCGACCAGGTCGATGGCCAGTACGATCTCGAACTCGTAGGCGTCGCCGAAGTAGCTCGGGTAGTCCTCGGTGAACGCGATGTAGTCGTGCGGATCGGCGGCGATGATCCGCCGCGCGCCCACCGCGCGCCAGTCGGCCACGTTGTGCTCGGCAAACGAGCGCGCCTGCTCGACGTAGCCCATCTCCGCGGCCGGACCGCCGCAACACCACTGCTCGCGCATCAGCCCGAACTCGAAACCGCCGGCCCTCAACAGCTGGGCGATCGCCCGCGCGTACGAGGTCCGGTAAAAGGCAGCCTCGCAGTCGACGAACAGCACCGTCTCGCCCCCGACCGGCAGATCCAGCCCCGCCGCCCAGTCGGCGACGTGCTCCTGCTCGACTGGTATCTCCCCCAGCACCGGCTCGCTGCGATCGTCGACCAGGCGCTCGATCCAGCGCTTCCACCCCGGCTGCTCGTTTGAGGACTGCACCATCAGCGCGCGCATGGCCTTGACGACCTCGACCGTGCGCGTCCGGTAGCGGTAGAAGTCGCCGGTGAACAGCGTGTTGGGGCAGCGCAGCTCGCAGGCGCCGCACTGGGTGCAGTGGACATAGTCCTCGGCCACGTCGCCGACCTCGAGCAGCCCCTGCTCCATGGCCACCACGTTGGCGTGAAAGGCCGTCGGGCTGTGGTTCTCGTTGCGGGTGACCTGCGTGACCGGGCACACCTCGCGACAGAACTTGTGCCCCGAGGAGTAACAGCTGTAGGCCGCATCCCGCCACCGCTCAACGAACTCCGCACTGGCCTGACCGTTGCCGTTCGACGACTTCTGACCGGCGCCGTCGCCGAGATTCTCTGCCATGTCGAGTCCTCTCTCCGTTGGGACCCCCCATTCTTGCCCAAAGCCGCACGGTGCGGGTTCTTCCTCACCGATCCGCCGCGTTATGCTGCCGCCCGCCGCCGGCACCGCCGGGGAGAGCGTCCAACTGCGCGACGGAAGGAGAGCGATGAGGCGGATCAAGGCAATCGTGTACGGCGTCGGGGCGATGAACTCGGTCGCCACCCGGCTGATGCTCGACAAGGGCGTGGACATCGTCGGTGCGCTGGCGCGCAGCCCCCAGAAGGTGGGACGCGACCTCGGCGAGATCGCCGAGCTCGGCTATCAGACCGGCGTACTCATCGAGGACGACCCCGAGCGGGTCCTCTCCACCCGCGAGGCCGACATCGCCGTGATCGCGGTGGCCAGCTACATGACCGACATGTACGAGCACCTGTACCGCTGCGCCCACCACGGCGTCAACGCGATCACGATCTCCGAGGAGGCCCTGTATCCGTGGAACACCTCGCCGATGCAGAGCGCCGAGCTCGACCGGCTGGCGCGCCGCCACGGCGTCACCATCACCGGCACCGGCCATCAGGACGTCTACTGGGTCAATCTGGTCAGCATGGTGCTGGCCACGGCGCACCGGATCGAGAGCGTGACCGGCAAGGCCAGCTGGAACGTCGACGACTTCGGACCCGAGGTGGTGCGCGATCAGCGCGTGGACACCTCCGTCGAGGACTTCGACAGGTGGCTGGCCGAGACGGCCCGCCCCCCGAGCTTTGGCCGCAACACCCTGGGCGCGCTCGTCGAGGACCTCGGCGTCACGGTGGCCGAGCAGTCGACCACCACCCGCCCCGAGATCGCCGAGCAGCCGGTTGAGTGCAAGTCGCTCGGTGTGACCGTGGAGTCCGGCCAGGTGATCGGTTTCACGGACGTAGATACGGTCGCCACCAACCAGGGGATCACGCTCACGTTCGAGATGACCGGCCGCCTGTACATGGCCGGCGAGGCCGACATCAACGACTGGACGGTCACCGGAGAGCCCGAGCTCCACTTGTCAAACCCGGCCGTGCCCACCGGGATGACCACGGTCACACAGCTCGTCAACCGGATCCCCGACGTGATCAACGCCCCGCCCGGTCTGGTCACGATCGAGAAGCTGCCCCGCCCGCGCTACCGGACGTACCCGCTGGGGGCGTACGTGAGCTGAGACCCGGGCCCCGACTTTGACTGACGCGTCAGTAAAGCGCGCGCTGCTCAGCGCGGGCGCCGGGCGGCGCCGGGAACGTGACTCGGAAGCTGCTCTTTGAGCACGTGGATGTGCGCCGGACGGATCCCGCAGCATCCCCCCACGATCTGGACGCCGCGGGCGACCCAGCGCTGCGCGGCCGCACAGTAGTCCTCGGGCGTGATGTCCTTGAAGATCCAGTTGGGCGGGATCCAGTCGCCGTGGTGGGCGTAGGCGCCGAGTGTCCCGGGCCTGCACCGCGACCTCGACCGCGAGCCGGTTGAGCTCCCCCGCCCGGTCGCCCAGGCCGGCCGGCTCCAGCGCCAGGCGATTGGTGGCAAACGTGTTGGCGATGATCACCTAGCCGCGGGCCAGGCGCTCGGTGAAGCCGTCGGCCGGCATCAATCCAGGGGCACGAGCCCGGCCGGGGCCAGACCGGCGAGGGCCCGATCGATCGCCGCCACCGGTCGCCCCTCGTCCTCGGCGCGCTCCTTGCGAGCGACGGCATTGCGGACCACGTTGCCGCCGATGAAGCGAGCCGGCTCCCCGGGCATGCCCGCCGAGGGCCGGCGCACCAGCCCGCAGCCCGACCACTCGTCGTCGACACCCAGCGCCAGCGAGGCCAGGATCCGCCCGCCCAGCACCGACGGGCCCACGCCGTTGCCCGAGTAGCCGGCGCCACACACGAGATCGGGGCGGCGCAGCGCGGTGAAGAACGGCAGCCCGTCCACGGTCCGGTCGATGGGGCCGATCCAGCTGGCCGCGATCGGAACCTTGGCCAGGAACGGGTAGAGCAGCCGCAGCCGGGCGGCCAGCTGGGGCTCGAGCGGCGAGCTACCCGTGAACGAGGCGTCGATCCGGGCGCCGTGGGCGAGCCGGCCGCCTCCCTTGCCCAGGGCGACCCGCCCGTCGGGGGTCCTCCGGTAGTAGTGGACCATCAGGCGCGAGTCAGAGATGCACGATCCGTCGCGCCAGCCGCTGCCCCCGAGCGCCTCCGGCGCCGGCTCGGTGATCGCGATGTCGCTGGAGACGACCGCGAAGGCGCGGCGCAGCTCCCGTACCTGACCCGCCCAGGCGTTCATGGCCAGCACCACCCGGTCGGCTGTGACTCGTCCGCCAGCCGTTCGCACCACCAGCGGCGTGGAACGCTCGAGCGCCACCATCGGAGAGCCTTCGAACACCCTCACCCCGCGCTCGCCGACGACCCGCATCAGGCCGCGCGCCAGCAGCGCGGGCTGGAGCGACGCGCAGGTGGACTCGAACACGCCGGCGATGTGCGCCGAGGAGCCGCTGCGGGCCACCAGCTCGGAGGGATCGAGCGTCAGGAATGGGTACTCGCCGTGGCGGGCGATGGCCGCCACCGTGCTCGCCCACGCGCCGCACTGCGAGGCGTTGGTGGCGGTCCACAACCAACCGTCGTGCCGGTATTGCACGTCGATGCCGTGCTGCTCGCAGAAGCTGCCGATCTCAGCCACGGCGTCGCTGGACGCGTGGGCCAGCCGGAGCGCCTCGACGCTCCCGCAGGCCCGCTCGAGCGCCATGAACTGATGCCAGAAGCTCATGGCAAAGCCTCCGTTGCGCCCGCTGGCCCCGCCGCCGCAGATGTCGGCCTCGACGATCGCGACCTCGGTCTCGGGCGCGCGCTCCTTGATGCGCAACGCGGTCCACAACCCGGTGAAGCCGCCGCCGACGATGCAGACGTCGGCCCGGTGCTCGCCCTGCAGCGCGGCCTCGGGGCGGGGCTCGCCCCCGCTGACCTGCGTCAACCACCAGCTCCGCATGGCCTCCCCGCCTCAGTGCGCCGGGGGCTCCCACCCTTCCAGCACCGACGGCTGGTAATCGGTACCGACGGTCCGCGAGTCGTCCACCCACGGCCCGAGCTCGGGCTGGGGGAACTTGCAGTGGCGCTCCTTGAGCTGGATCCCGTACGAATTGCCCGACTGCAGGTGCTTGATCAGCACCTTGCGCGCGATCTCGTCCTCGCGCCCCTCGGGAATGTCGAAGTAGAGCTTGATGAACGAGTTCGAGTAGCGGTCGAACACCGCGGGCACGCCCTCCTCCTCCAGGAGCGTGATGTCCTCGAGCCAGTTGATGTCCTCGCCCGGCGTGGCCGCGACCAGGTCGACGTCCGCCACCAGGCTGATGTCCTCCTGGTAGGGAAATCGCTTGCCCGACAGATACTCGGCGTCGATCGCCACGACCTTCTGGGGCTCGCCGGGGACCCGGCGCACTTCGGCTGCGGCGTCACTCATGCGCTGTCACTCCCTCGGGCCTTTCGATGTAGTCGATCGGGTTCTCGATGTGGCGCTCGAGCAGGCGCTCGATCCGGGCCAGCGCGCGCTCCTCCGAGACGCCCGGGATGTAGTCGGTGCCGGCCAGCGGCACGCGGGCCATGGCCGCGGCCTCGACCGTCAAGGCGCACAGGTCCTCGGGCTCGAGGCTGTGGACATCGGTCTTCCCGCACGCCCGGGCCAGCATCTGGCACTCCAGCGTCAGCGTGTGCAGGAAGTTGTAGACGCGGTTGGCGGCGTCGTCAACGTGCAGCCGCTTGCGCAGCTCCGGGTCCTGGGTGGTGATCCCCACCGGGCAGCGTCCCGTGTGGCAGTGATAGCACTGCCCCGCCGGGACCCCGATCGTGCCCTCGTAGTCGGTGACCCCGGGGATCTCCTTGTTGCAGTTGAGCGCCATCAGCGCCGAGTGACCGAGCGCGCACGCGTTGGCGCCCAGCGCCAGGCACTTGGCCACGTCGCCGCCGTTGCGGATCCCGCCGGCCACCACCAGGTCGATCTCGTCCTCGAGCCCCACGTCGACCAGGGCCCGGCGCGCCTCGGGGATCGCCGACATGAGCGGGATCCCGGTCTCCTCGGTGGCCGTGTGCGGCCCGGCTCCGGTGCCGCCCTCGGCGCCGTCGAGATAGATGATGTCCGGTCCGCACTTGGCGGCCATGCGCACGTCGTCGTAGACCCGCGCGGCCCCGAGCTTGAGCTGGATCGGGACCTCGTAGTTGGTCGCCTCGCGAACCTCCTGGATCTTCAGCGACAGATCGTCGGGACCGAGCCAGTCGGGGTGCCGGGCCGGCGAGCGCTGGTCGATCCCGGCCGGCAGCGAGCGCATCTCGGCCACCTGCTCGGTCACCTTCTGGCCCATCAGGTGGCCGCCCAGCCCGACCTTGCACCCCTGGCCGATGAAGAACTCGACCCCGTCGGCGAGCATCAGGTGGTGGGGATTGAAGCCGTAGCGGCTCTGGATCACCTGGTAGTACCACTTGGTCGACAGGTCCCGCTCGGGCGGGATCATCCCCCCCTCGCCCGAGCAGGTGGCGGTGCCAGCCATCGAGGCGCCCTTGGCCAGCGCCATCTTGGCCTCCAGCGACAGAGCCCCGAACGACATGCCGGTGATGTAGATCGGGATGTCCAGCTCCAGCGGCTTGGCCGCGAAGCGCGCGCCGAGCACGGTCCTGGTCAGGCACTTCTCGCGATAGCCCTCGATCACGAACCGCGTCAGCGTGCCCGGCATGAACATCAGCTCGTCCCAGTGCGGGATCTTCTTGAACATCGAGAAGCCGCGCATCCGGTAGCGCCCGAGCTCGGACTTGACGTGGATGTCGTCGATCACCTCGGGGGTGAAGATGTGCGAGCGCCCGAGCCGGTTGTGGGGCGAAGGTGCGGTCTCGTCAGCCATGCCTGTCGTCACCTCCTGTCAGAGAACGAGCTTGCGCTCGGACGGCTCGAGCGAGTCGTAGTTGTAGAGCTTCTTGCCGCACACGAACTTCTGAAACGTGGGCGGCGAGCCAAGGTCGTAGATCCTGAATTTTCTGTCGATCAGCTCGTTGTCGGCGTCGGTCCATTCACCGGGCACGCAGTCGATGCCCAGCGACTTGACCTTGCCGGCGACGTAGATCACGCCGTCGTACATGGAGTCGCCCAGGCCCGGACCGACGTTGCCGCAGATGATCTGGCGGCCGCGCTGCATCATGAAGCCGGTCATCGAGCCCGAGTCGCCGAGCGCGATGATCGTGCCCCCCTTCTGATCGATCCCGGTCCGGGCGCCCACCCGGCCCTTGACCACGAGGTCGCCGCCGCGGATGGCCGCGCCGGTGAGCGAGCCGGCGTTGGACTCGATCACCACCACCCCGGACATCATGTTCTCGCACGCCGACCAGCCCACCCGGCCGGCGATGTGGACCTCGGGGCCGTCGATCATCCCCAGCGCGAAATAACCGAGGCTGCCCTCGAAGTTGATCTTGCAGCGCGTCAGCAGGCCGGCGCCCAGCGAGTGGCGCGCCCCCGGGTTGAGCACGGTGACCTCCTTGACCCCCTGCTCGTAGAGCAGCCAGCGCAGCTCGAGGTTGATCCGCCGGGTGGTCATCGGGCGCGCGTCGAAGGTCGCCCGATCCCCGTCGATCTCCGACACCCGCGGGATGCGGGCATCGAGCTCGACCAGTCCGCGCGGGTCAAACAGAGGCTGCTCCTGCTGGCTCGCCGTCACCGCGTCCATACCATCACCGTGCTCTCATAGGGGTCATAGGTCTCGATCTCGTGGTCGATCACGGCCCGGATCGCCATCTCCTCGGAGGCCAGCGCGACCATCTCCTCGCCCTCGTAGAGCACCAGCGGCTTGGCCGCGAGCTCGTCCTTGGCCACCCCGAGCGAGTCCTCGGAGACGCACATGTAGGTGAACACGCCGTCGAGATCCTCGAGGCTGCGGTGCATGGCGTCCTCGAGCGAGTCACCGTTGGCCATCCGGTCGGCCAGGTAGACGGCGATGATCTCCGAGTCGCAGGCCGAGGCGAACCTGTGCCCGGCCGCCTCCAGCCGCCGGCGCCACTGGTGGTAGTTGGTGAGCTGGCCGTTGTGCACGACCGCGACGTCCGAGAACGGATAGGCCCAGTACGGGTGCGCGTTGGCGATGTCCACGTCTGACTCGGTGGCCATGCGCACGTGACCGATGCCGTGCGAGCCGAAGTAGTCGTCGAGCTGGTAGGCCTGGGCCACTCCGCGGGCATCGCCGAGGTCCTTGATGATCTCCAGCGAGTGGCCCAGCGACAGCACCTCGGTGTGCGGCACCGACTCGACGTAGTCGGCCAGCCGCTTGAGATCGCCGTGGTAATCGAGCGTGGCGCTGAACGTGTAGTCGTTTACCTCCTCGGTGGACTTGACCGTCGCCCCCGCTCCCGTGAGGCGGCCCTCGGTCTCCCGGCGGCGGCGGCGGACGTCGTCGGCGAAGTTCAGGTCACGGGGCGTCGTCGAGTCAGCGAGCTTGATGCGCACCCTCAGGTCCTCGCTGGGAGAGTGATACAGCGCGTAGCCGGTCGAGTCCGGGCCCCGGTGCTTCATCGATTGCAACATGCTCGTGAGGTCGCGCCCGATCCGCTGGGGTGGGTGGGATTCCCAGTCATTCTTGTAGATGATTCCTGCGATTCCGCACATGGCTAGGGCAGGACCTCCAGGTACTCGTCGCGCTCCCAGTCGGTGACCGCGGCCAGGTAGCGCTCCCACTCGTCGCGCTTGTAGTGCTCGAACACCCTGTACAGGCGGCCTGGCATGGCGCTTCGGACCACCTCGTCGCGGGCCAGCGCGTCGAGCGCCGCGCCGAGGCTGTCGGGCACCTTCTCGATCTCCTGTCCCTCCTGCAGCAGGTCATAGGTGTTGCCCTGCTGGGGCGGCCCCGGGTCAAGCTCGCGCCGGACGCCGTCGAGCCCCGCCCGCAACAGCGTGGCCACGGTCAGGTACGGGTTGCACGAGGAATCGACGCCGCGGTACTCAAACCGCCCGCCCGAGGCCACGCGCACGGTGGTGGTGCGGTTCTGCCAGCCCCAGTTCTTGTAGATCGGGGCCCAGAACCCGGTGTCCCACATGCGGCAGTAGGAGTTCACGGTCGGGTTGCCGACGCACATCAGCGCCGGGAAGTGCTCGAGCATCCCGCCCAGGAAGTAGCGCGCGAACTGCGACAGCTGCGCCGGTCCCTCGGGGTCGTGGAACACGTTGTTGCCGTTCTCGTCCATCAGCGTGAAGTGGTGGTGATGGCCGTTGGCCGACACGCCGGTGAACGGCTTGGGCATGAAGCTCGCCAGCAGGTCGTGCTTGCGGGCCACGGCGGCGCAGATCTGGCGGTAGGTGGTGATGTTGTCGGCCGTCCGCACCGGCCGGTCAAAGCGGAAGTTGAGCTCCAGCTGGCCGGGGGCGTCCTCGTGGTCGCCGTAGCTCATGTCCAGCCCCAGCGCCTGCCCGTACTGGACCACGTCGAGCAGCACCGGACGGAGCTCCTCGAACTGGTGGATGTGGTAGCAGTAGGGCTTGGTCACGCCCTCGGGCGCCTCGCCCGGCGCGGGCCGCTTGAGCCACATCATCTCGGGCTCGATCCCGATCAAAAACTGATAGCCGAGCTCCTGCTCGAACTCGTGCGCGATCCGCTTCAGGTTCTGACGGGGGTCGGCGTCGAGCAGCTCACCGGTCTCGGTGTCATAGCAATCGCAGTACACGCGGGCCACGCGCGAGTCCCACGGCAGGACGGCGAACGTGTCCAGATCGGCGACCGCGGCCAGCTCGGACTCCTCGGGACCGAAGCCGATGTAGTTGCCGTAGCGGTCGGTGAACAGGTTGGCTGTGGCGCCGTACACGAGCTGATAGCCGCGCTCGGCGACCTGGGGAAAGAACGACGAGACCACGCCCTTGCCCATCACCCGGCCGGTGACCGAGACCTGCTGGAAGAACACGTACTTGATGTCCTCGGACTCGATCCGGCGGGTCAGCTCCTCGATCTTGGCCGTGCGACCGGGGGCGCTGCGAGCCTCTTCGAGGGTCGGCGGCGGAGGCTCGATCCGTGAGGACGCGAGCACGTTCGCGACATTTCCGCCCAACGCGGTTCTACCGTTCACTGTTGTCGCCATCTTCACTCTCCTCTCGTGCTGCCGCCGGGGCGGGCAGCGATGATGCTTGGGCTACGTCGGTTGCCTGTCAGCCCGCCGCCGCGGCGCCCCTGGGGCTCGGAGGTCGTGCCCGTCCAGCCGCCGGCGGACGCAGGGCGACCTGGAGGACTGGACAAATTGGTACACCTGCGCGTTATACCAAGCGGCTGGCACCGCCGCAAGCTTACGCGTCTGGCAGCAGCGCCCACGACGCCGCTGGTAGCGCCGCCAACGGGGCCGTGGCCTCGCCGTCTGCGCCGTCTGGCCCCGCCACGGACCGCCTCTGCCGGAGGCGCTATACTGTTGCGCCTTGGCCAAGGTGTATTGCGCTATAGGCAACGCAGTATGTGAGCGATCCGAGTCCACCGCCTAAGCTGCGCAGGCAACCTTCGCTGCCCGACACGAATCCCCAACCCCAGGAGCCAAACCCGATGAGCGACCGACTTCCCTCCTCCATCGCCACGCTGGTCATCGGCGCCGGGGTGCATGGCCTCTCGACGGCCTGGCACCTGGCGCGCGGCGGGCAACCAGTGCTCGTCCTCGACAAGACCGACGTGGCCGCCGGCGCCTCGGGGATCGCCTGCGGCGTGGTGCGCAACAACTACTTCCAGCCGGCGATGCAGGAGCTGATGGCGGCGTCGGTCGAGGTGTGGGAGTCCGACCCCGAGGCCTTTCACTACCACCCGGCGGGCTACATCGCGCTGGGTCCGCCGGCGCAGGAGAGTGACCTGACCGAGGTGCACGAGCGCCAGCAGCGGATCGGGTACCCGTCGGAGCTGCACGCGGGCGAGGAGGAGGTCGCCCGCCACATGCGCTCGCTGTATCACGACTGGCGCGCCCCCGGCCTCACCGTCTGCCTGCACGAGCACGCCGGCGGCTACGCCTTCAACCGGGAGTCGATGCTCGGCCTCGCCGACAAGGCGCGCGCGGCCGGAGCCCAGATCGTCACCGGCGTCGAGGTCACCGGCTTTGACCGCGACGGCTCGGACGCCGTGACCAGCGTGCAGACCAGCGCCGGCGAGGTCGCGGTCGACCAGGTGGTGGTCGCCGTCGGGCCCTGGGTCGCGTCGCTGTGGGAGATGCTCGGCCTTCCCGACCGCCTCGACGTCCGCCAGCCGGACGGCACGATCGTCACCGACCAGCCGATGTGGACCTACTGGTATCTGCAGGAAGGCGAGGTCGACTTCGACCCCGGCCTGTTCGTCACCGATCAGGGCGAGTCGTCCCCGGTGCTGCACGTGGATTCAGACCAGCCGCTGCGCGCCGACGACGGCGAGCTGATCACCTCAGAGCCCTGGGGTGTGTACTTCAAGCCCGACCGTGAGACCGTTCAGGGCGGGGCCCAGCCGCTCCAGCTCGGCCACACCTTCGAGGTCGACCCCTACCCGACCGGGACCGTGGAGCCCGAATTCCCGGCCCTGTGGTCGGCGGCCCTGTCGCACTGCCTGGAGCGCTTCGAAGGGGCGCGGGGGCGCTACCGCCAGGCGCGCTCGGGCGGCGTGGGTGCGTTCACCGTCGACAACTTCCCGGTGTTCGACTACATGCGCCCCAACGTGTTCGTGGCCGCCGACTCCAACCACGGCTACAAGATGATCGCTGTAGGGCGCGAGATCGCCCAAGTGATCAGCGGCCAACACTCCTCGCTCCTGCGGCCGTTCCGGTACGAGCGGTTCTCGCCTCGGGCGACCTGCATCCGGTATCCCACAGCCCCTACCCCTGGTCCTGACCGAACCTCGGTGTCTAAACGTCCATATAGGCCGGTTAGACACCGAGGTTCATCCCCCCAGCAGGGAGCCCAGCTCTCCGGCGGCGGCCAGCAGCGGCTCGCGCAACGCCCGCCGCGTGGCCGCGGGCAGCCTCGACGTTGGTCCCTGGATCCCCAGGACCGCGACCAACTCGTGGGCCCGCCCGAACACCGGCGCCGCCACCGCGCCCAGGTCGGGCTCGCGCTCGCCGATCGCCTCGGCAAAGCCGCGCTCGCGGACCGCTTTGAGCTCGGCCGCCAGCGCGCGCCGGTCGGTGATCGTGCGCTCGGTGTAGGCGGACAGAAGCTCGGGCGCCTCCACGGCCCCGAACGCGAGCACGACCTTCCCCACGGCGGTCGCGTGCAGGATGCTGGGCCGTCCCAGGTGGGCCAGGCTGACCACGCTCGAGCCCGCGGGGACGAAGTCCACGGTCACCGCCTCGCCGCCGCTGGGCACCGACAGCGTCGCGGTTTCGCCGGTCTGCCGGGCCAGACTCGCCAGCAGTGGCCGGGCCCGCTGGCGCACATCGAGCCGGCCCAGCACCCGGTCCGACAGCGCCACCAGCCTCAGTCCCAGCCGGTATGGACCACCGCCCGAAGAGCGCTCGATCAGCCCGGCCTCCTCGAGCGTGGCGGCCAGCCGCGAGGCGGTGCTGGCGTTGACGCCGATCCGCCGGGCCAGCTCGTTGACCCCCAACCCCGACTCGCTGTCGGCGAGCGCGTCGAGCACAGCGATCGCGCGCGCCACCGAGCCCACCGGCCGCCGCGTCGTGGGTGAGGCGCCGCCCTCGGGACCCACGCGGCGTTACCGCTTGGCGCGGCGCGGTGACGCGGGTCGGCCGCCGTTGCCGGCGTTCGCAGCGCGCCTCCCCCGCTTGCCGACCACCCGCGCCGGCGTGGGCGAGTCCAGCGAGCGCATCACCATCACCTCGATCCCACCGGGTGCGAACAGGTCGCGCGAGTAGGCGACGCGATCGTCGCGCCCGGCGTAGATCAGCTCCTCGAGCTCGATCCCCGCGGTCGTGCGGCGAATCCCGAGCAGCTTGCCGGCCCGCTCGCGCGGCGTCAGCAGCGCCGGGATCACGCGCGTGCGGGCAAACGTGACCGGCACTCCGAGGCCGATCAGCACGTCGAGCACCATCCGCCCGTCCTGCAGCGCCGTGCGCAGCCGCTCCTCGGCGCCGAGCTCGATCTCGGGATGAACGACGTCGAACATCACCGCCACCGGCGAACCGTCGGCCAGCAGCGTGCGCGAGACCGTCGTGGCCTGCGCGTCGGCCTCGAGCCCCAGCGCCTCGCCGGCCTCGCCGCCGACCGCCCGGCGCTCGATCTTGAGGTCGGTGGCCGACAGCTGCACCCCGCGCCGCTGGGCCACCGACGAGTACGGCTCGAGGCGCTCGAGGCGCTCCCCGAATGCGGTCGGCACCGCCATTCGTCCCACGAACGTGCCACTGCCCTGGCGGCGCACGATCTCGCCGCTCTCCTCGAGCCGCTGCAGCGCGCTGCGCAGCGTGCCCCGGGAGACTCCGAGCATGGCCGCGACCTCATGCTCGGGCGGCAGCCGGTCGCCCTGGCGATAGCGGCCCGGCGCCAGCCAGTTGCGCAGCGCCCGTTCGGCGCCGTCGACTAGCGACGGCCGGTTATTGGTGGCGACCGGTGGCTGCCCTGTATCGACAACGCGCCGCTTTGACGCTCCGCGTGGCATCTAAGCTCATCCTTACCGCTTGGGCCGCACATCGTATTGGTGCGGGCCACTGGTGCGCCAGGATTAGCCGCCGTTTGCACCCCGGCCGGCGCCGGGCGCAGCCGATGTGGCGGGCTCGCGTTGGCGCGGCTGTACGTGCTCATAGCCGAAGCGTCCCTTGATGCACAGGTTGCCCAGCGTCACATCGTGGTCGGCGGGCGAGCTGACCTTGACGATCCGCTCATCCTGGACATGCAGGGTCAGCGTGCAGCCCACGCCGCAGAAAGCGCAGATGGTGTCGGTCTGCGTCTGGCGCGACTCGTCCCACTCGCCGGCCTGGCGCAGCTCGTACTCCGAGTTGGGCATCAGCGCCCCGGTCGGGCACACCGCGATGCAGTTGCCGCAGTAGACGCAGGCCGAGTCGGGCAGTTCCGTGACGTACTCGGTGGAGATGTGGGCGTCAAAGCCACGCCCGGCGACGGTGATCGCGAACGTGTTCTGGTGCTGATCGCCGCAGGCGTCGACGCACTTGTAACAGAGCACGCACTTGGAGTAGTCGCGCATGTAGAGGTCGTTGTCGATCTTCGGCGGCACGGCCACCGTCGCCGCCGTCTGGCCGTCGGGCACCTCGTGGTGACCGGGGTGGCGACGTTCGCGCTCGGGGTCTGGCGGCGCCGGAGGTCCGTAGCGGTCGGGCTTGACCTCGTAACGCGCCAGGTAGACCTCAAACCCCGGCGTGGTTGACAGATCGACTGACGAGGCCAGCAGCTCGATCACCATCCGCCGATTGAGTCGCACCCGCTCGGAGTCGGTCTTGATCACCATCCCGTCCTCGGCCCGGCGCGAGCAGGCCGGCACCAGCGTGCGGGCGCCCTGCAGCTCGACCATGCATACCCGGCAGGCGTTGGCCGGCTCCAGCGTCTCGCCGTAGCACAGCGTCGGCGTGTCGATCTGCAGCGCCCGGCAGGCGTCCAGCAGGGTGGCACCCTCGGGCACGGTCACACTTTGACCGTCGACGGTCAGCTCGACCGTCCGCTGGGTGGCGGGGCGATCCACCTTCAGGTCAATTGTGTGACCGCTCACGGCATCGTCTCCTGGCCCCCAAATGTACCCAGCTTGGCCACCGCCGATGCGATCGCCGTCGACGCGGTCTGCCCCAGCCCGCAGATCGAGGAGTCGCGCAGGCACACGTCGAGCTCTGAGAGCAGGGCGAGCTCGTCCTCGACGCGGCCGCGGGTGCGGCCGGAGATCAGGCGTGCCAGCGCCTCCTCCTGACGTACCGTCCCCACCCGGCAGGGCGTGCACTGCCCGCACGACTCATCGCGGAAGAAGCCGGCGATCCGCATCAGGATCTGGCCCATGTCGACGGTCTCGTCAAACGCGACCACCGCGCCCGAGCCCAGCGTCGCCTTGGCCGCCCGGGCGTCCTCCAAGGTCAGCGGCAGCTCGAGCTCGTCGGGCCCCACGAACACCCCCGCGGCACCGCCGAGCAGCACCGCCTGCAGCTGCTTGCCCCCCGAGACCCCGCCGGCGCGCTCCAGCAGCGCTCCCAGCTTCTCGCCGAACGGAACCTCGTACACCCCGGGCCTCTCCACGTGGCCCGAGACGCAGAACAGCTTCGGCCCGGTCGAGCGGCTGGCCCCGATCTCGCGCGGCTCCAGCGCCAGCGTCAGATAGAACAGCGAGCTCTCGGCGTAGGCCGGTCCCCCCTCGCTGAGAACCGGCAGGATGTTGATCAGGGTCTCGACGTTGTTGACCACCGTGGGCTTGCCGAACAGGCCCTTGTCGACCGGGAACGGCGGCTTGGCGCGCGGCTCGCCCCGGAACCCCTCGATCGAGTTGAAGATCGCCGTCTCCTCGCCGCAGATGTACGCGCCCGCGCCGCTGCGGATCTCGATCTCGAACGAGAAGCCGTGATCGAGGATGTTCGATCCGAGGTAGCCATGGTGGCGGGCGGTGTCGATCGCTGAGCGCAGCACCTGGTGGGCCACGGGGTATTCGCCCCGTAGGTAGATGTAACCGAGCTCGCAGTTGGTGGCGTAGGCGGCAATCGTCATCGCCTCGATGAGCGCGAACGGGTCGCCCTCGATGATCACCCGGTCCTTGAACGTGCCCGGCTCGGACTCGTCGGCGTTGCAGATCAGGTAGTGGGGACGGACGGGCTGATGGGCCACCGCCTCCCACTTGACACCGGTCGGGAACGCGGCGCCCCCACGACCCACCAGCCCCGAGTCCTTGAGCTCGCGGATCACTCCCTGCGGTCCCAGGTCGATGGCGCGGCGGAGCGTCTCGTAGCCGCCGGTGGCGCGGTAGTCGTGCAGGCTGAACGGATCCACGACGCCGATCCGCGCCAGCAGCCGCAGGCCCGGCTCCCCCCGCTGCGGAACCGACGGCAGCTGCTGCTCCACCGCCCCCTCGCCGCGCAGCGCGGCCAGGGCCTGCGACGCGCCGACCGGCGCCAGCACGCGCTCCACCGGCTCCTCACCGGCCTCGATCAAGAGCGCCGCGGTGCCGCTCTCGCATTGGCCCAGGCAGGGGCTGCGCAACCACGTGGCGCCGTCACGTTCCTCGCGCTCGGGGCCGAAGCGCTGCTCGATGTCGGCGATCAGCTCCTGCGCCCCGTGGCAACGGCAGGCCACGTCGTCGCACACGTGCAGCACCCGCGGCGGCAGCTCGTGCACCGACAGCAGGCCGTAGAAGGTGGCCACCCCGTAGGCGTCGGCCGGGGGCACGGTGAGCCGTTCGCAGATGTAGTTCAGGGCGCCGGGGCTGACCCAGCCGATCCGGGCCTGCGCGGCCTCGAGCGCCGGCAGCAGCAGGTGGCGCCGACCGCGCGCGTCGTGACCCCCGTGCGCGACGTGCCCGTCGACGAACTCGTCGTGCTCACCCCCGTGCCACCCCGACGGCGGCCGGCCGACCACCTCGTCGACCGCCGCCTTCTCGGCGTCGGTGGCCACCGCGAGCAGCAGCCGGAGATCCATCAGACCCGCGCCACCTCGACGGCCGGCCGCCGTACGCCCATCAGACGGCGGGCTCCTGCACTCGGCTCCGGGCGGCGCCGTTTCCGGACCCGTCGCTGCCTTCGGCGAGCACCTTCTCCACCCGGATCGCCGTGGCCTTGAACTCGGCCGTGCCGGACTTGGGGTCGGTGGCGTCGATCGTGAGGATGTTGGTCTCGACCTGGTCGGGGAAGTGGAAGCTCATGAACGCCAATCCCCGGCGCAGCGAACGCTCGATCCGCACCGGCGCGGTGACGGAACCCCGCCGCGAGCTCACCAGCGCCGTCTCACCCTCGGCGAGCTCCAGCTCGGCGGCGTCCTCGGGCGACAGCTCGAGCGCCTCGCCGCGATGCAGCGGCGAGTTGTAGAGGTTGGACTGGGCGCCGGTGTTGTAGGACTCCAGCCTGCGGCCGGTGGTCAGCCGGATCGGATACTCGTCGTCGAGCTCGTCGACGGGTGGGCTGTGGGGGGTGACGCTGAACGGCGCCGGCGGCCCCTCGATCGGCTCCTGCCACAGGCGTCCGTGGAGGAACTGCGCGCCGGGATCGTCGAGCGAGCGGCAGGGCCAGTGCAGGCCATTGTTGGCCTGCAGGCGTTCATAGCTCATGCCGGCGTGGATCGGGCTCAGCGAACGCAGCTCGTCCCAGATCAGCTCGGCCTCGGGAGGACCCCATTCGTAACCCAGGCGGCGGGCCAGCTCGGTGAGGATCCAGTTGTCGTCGCGGGCGTCGCCCGGGGGATCGAGCGCCTTGCGGACCAGCTGCACTCGGCGCTCGGAGTTGGTCACCGTGCCGTTGGCCTCGACCCATGACGCCGACCCGGGAAACACCACGTCGGCGAGCTCGGCGGTCTTGGTCAGATACAGATCCTGGACGATCAGGCACTCGAGCTCGGACAGCAGCTTGCGAGCCTTGGTCTGGTCGGCCTCGGACTGAGCCGGGTTCTCGCCGATCACGTACAGCGTGCGCAGCTCGCCGCGTTCCATGCCCTCGAACATCTGGCTGAGGTGCCAGCCGTAGTGCGGGTCGATCTTGACCCCGTAGGCCTCGTCAAAGCGGGCCCTGGCCTCATGATCGTCCTCGACGTCCTGAAAACCCGGGAACTTGTTGGGGATCGCGCCCATGTCGCCGCCGCCCTGGACGTTGTTCTGGCCCCGCAGCGGGTTCAACCCGGAGCCGTACTTACCCACGTGGCCGGTCAGCAGCGCCAGGTTGATCAGCGCCAGCACGTTGTCGACCGCGTTGTGGTGCTCGGTGATCCCCAGCGTCCAGCAGATCACCGCGCGGTCGGCGCGACCGTAGGAATGGGCCAGGTCGCGGATGGCGTCGGCGGGGACGCCGGTCAGGCGCTCGCCTTCCTCCAGCGTGAACTCCTGCACCGAGGCCTCGAACTCGGCGTAGCCGGTCGTGGCCCGCTCGATGAAGCGGCGGTCGATCAGCCCGGAGACGATCAGCTCGCGAGCCACCGCGTTGGCCAGCGCCACGTCACCGCCGACGTCGAGCCCCAGCCACAGGTCGGCCCATCGCGCCGAGGACGTCCGGCGCGGATCGACGACGATCAGCTTGGCTCCGTTGTGGATCGCCTTGAGGACGTGGTGGAAGAAGATCGGATGGGTTTCGCGGGCATTGGAGCCCCAGAGCACGATCAGATCGGTCTCCTCCACCTCTTTGTAGGAGGTCGTTCCGCCGCCCGCACCGAAGACCGTCGCCAGACCGACGACGCTAGGAGCGTGTCAAGTTCGGTTGCAGGAGTCGATGTTGTTGGAGCCCATCACCTGACGCGCGAACTTCTGCGCCAGGTAGTTCATCTCGTTGGTCGACTTCGAGCACGAGAAGATCCCGAACGAGCGCGTTGTGTCGCTGCCCTCCCGGGCGCGCCGCAGGCCCGCCACCGCGCAATCCAGCGCCTCGTCCCAGGAGGCCGGCTCCAGGCTCCCATTGCGGCGTACGAGGGGTGTTGTCAAGCGGGTGTCAGCGCGCATCTCGTTCCTCCTCGAAAACCAAAAATAGGTGCAGCCGTGATTCTACTTCAGTCAGTTTTCGTTCCCGGACCGTCTGCTCAGCGCCTGTTCGCGGGCTGAGGCAGCCTCGCGGGCGAGCTCTCGGGCCCGCTGGACGCGCCCGTCGCCGGCCGCGTCGGCCAGGTTGAGCTCGACCAGCCGCGCGGCCGCCCGACAAGCCCCCTCGGCCAGCAGGGCGGCCGCGGTCGCGTCCCCCTCCACGTGACGATTGGGCTGCCGGGCGGTCAACGCGGCCAGACCGGCGAGCTCGGAACCGAGCTGCGCGATCTGCAGCGGCACCTGGGTCGCATCCGAGTTCGCCTGGGCCAGCCGCTGCTTACGCGCGGGATCCGATCGGGGCAGGCGCAGCGCCTCGAGCACCGGCGCATAGGAGGTGAGATCGCTCTCGGCCAGTTCCAGGGCGCGCCTGCGTAGCTCGTGGGCTCGACGCTGCGCGTGTTCGAACTCCGCGCCTCCGAAGCCTGCCGACATCTCCACCAGCCCGGCGGCCAGCGCACAGGCCAGGGCGCTGGCACTGCCGCCGCCGGGCGCGGGGGTGGCCGCGGCCACCCGATCCAGCAGCTCGCTCAGCGGCAGCTGGGCCAGGCCGGCGGCGGGCTGGTCCTCGAGGGTGCTCAGAACAGCCCTACCGTCCTGCCCTCTTCGTCGATGTCGATGTTGAGCGCGGCGGGCGTCTTGCCGAGACCCGGCATCTGGGTGATGGCCCCGCACAGCGGCACCAGCCAGCCGGCGCCCGTGTAGGCCCGGATATCGCGCACCGGAAGGGTGAAGTTCTCGGGCGCGTTGAGGAGCGCGGGATCGGCCGACAGCGACAGGTGCGTCTTGGCCATGCAGACCGGGAAATGCCCCAGGCCCTCGCGCGTGAACTGTCCGATCTTGGCCTCGGCCTCAGGGTAGAAGTACACGTCCTTGGCGCCGTAGACCTTGGTCGCGATGGCCTCGATCTTGTCCTGGATCGGCTCGTCGTCCTGATAGAGCTGGTGAAAGGTGTTGGGCTGCTCGCAGGCCTCGACGACCGCCTCGGCGAAATCGGCCGCCCCGGCGCCGCCCTTGGTGAAGCCCTCGTTGGCCTCGGCGGCGAACGCTCCCGCCTGCAGGGCCAGGCGCTTGACCAACTCGATCTCCTCGTTGGTGTCGCCGGGCATCCGGTTGACGGCCACGACCGCAGGCACCCCGAAGGTGTTGATCGTGTTCAGGTGGCGCCGCACGTTGGCAAAGCCGCCCTCGAGCGCGTGCAGGCTGGCGGCGCGGTCGACGCGCGGGTCGTCCTGCACCCCGCTGTGGTGCTTGATCGCGCGCACGGTGGTGACCAGCACCGCCGCCGACGGGGTCAGCTTGCCGAACCGGCACACGATGTCGAAGAACTTCTCCATCCCCATGTCGGATCCGAAGCCCGACTCGGTGACCACGTATTCGCCGAGCTTCATCCCGATCAGGTCGGCGACCAGCGAGTTGTTGCCGTGGGCGATGTTGGCGAACGGGCCACAGTGCATCAGCACCGGCTGGCCCTCGAGCGTCTGCACCAGGTTGGGCTTGATCGCGTCCTTGAGCAGCACGGTCATGGCCCCGGCGGCACCCAGGTCCTCGGCCGAGATCGGCTTGGCCCCGTCGTAGGAGTAGGCGGCGGTGATGTTGGCGATCCGCCGACGCAGGTCGTGCAGGTCGCGGGAGACCGCGAGGATCGCCATCACCTCCGAGGCGGCGGTGATGTCGAACCCGGTCTCGCGCGGATAGCCGTTGGCGCGGCCCCCGAGCCCGACCGCGATTTGGCGCAGGGCACGATCGTTCATGTCGACGGCGCGCCGCCAGCCGATCCGCAGCGCGTCGATCTTGTGCGGGTTGCCGTGCAGGATCGAGGCGTCGATCATCGCCGCCAGCAGGTTGTTGGCGGCCCCGATGGCGTGGATGTCGCCGGTGAAGTGCAGGTTGAGGTCCTCCATCGGCACGACCTGGGTCAGTCCCCCGCCGGCGGCCCCGCCCTTGATCCCGAACACCGGCCCCACCGACGCCTCACGCAGACACGCCACCGGGTTGCGGCCGATCACCCCCAGCCCCTGGGTGAGGCCGACGAGCGTGGTCGTCTTGCCCTCGCCGGCCTTGGTCGGGGTCATGCCGGTGACGCAGATCACCTTGCCGTCGGGGCGATCCTTGAGGCGGTCGAGCACCGACAGCGAGATCTTGGCCTTGTAACGGCCGTAGGGCTCGATCTCCTCGGGCTCCAGTCCGGCCGCGGCGGCGATCGACTCGATCGGCTCAAGCACTGCGTCCTGTGCGATCTCCAAGCTGCTCTTCATCTGCTTCCCTCTCTCGATTTCAATGGCTGACGGCGGCGGCGGCGAGCTCGGAGACGAGCTTGTCCTCGTAGAAGCGCTCGAGCGTGAACGGCTGGATCAGCTCGGGCGGGCGTCCGGTGGCCACCAGCTCGGCCAGCGTCTTGCCGACGATCGGCGCGGCCTTGAAGCCGTAGGTGCCCCACCCGGTGCTGATGTGGAAGTTGTCGACCTCGGTCTTGCCCAGGATCGGGCTGTAGTCGGGGCTGAGGTCGCACAGCCCGGCCCAGCTGCGCAGCAGCCGGGCCCGCTCGAGCTGGGGGAACAGCTCCATGGCGTGGCGGCAGACGTCCTGCAGGAAGTTGAGCGTGCCCTGCATCCGGTAGGTGGTCCAGGGCTCGATCTCGGCCCCCATCAAGAACTCGCCCCGGTCAGTCTGGCTGATGTAGATGTGCATCTGCGAGGACACGATGACCACATCGAGCAGCGGCTTCATGGCCTCGGTCACGCACGCCTGCAGGATGTGGGTGGTGATCGGCAGCGAGACCCCGGCCATGTCGCAGATCTGGGTGCTCCACCCGGCGGTGCAGTTGAGCACCTGGCCGGCGTTGATCGTCCCCTGAGTGGTCTTCACGCGCGTGATGCGCCCGTTGGAGCGCTCCAGGCCGATCACCTTGGTGTTCTGATGGATCTCGGCGCCGCCCCGATCGGCGCTGCGGGCCAGCCCCCACACGACCGCGTCGTGGCGGATGATGCCCCCCGGCGGGTGATACAGGGCGCCCATGATCGGGAAGATCGCGCTGCCGTTGTCGACCTGCATGGCCGGCGCCAGCCGCTTGATCTCGTCGGGGTAGATGAGCCGCGAGTCGATCCCGTTCAGGCGGTTGACCTCGGCGCGGTTGGCCATCACGAACATGGCCCGGTCGGAATGGGCCAGGGTCAGGTGCCCGCACTGGGAGAACAGCAGGTTGAAGTTGAGGTCCTCTGATAGGTGTTCGTAGAGCTTCACGCTGGCGTCGTAGAACCGCGCCCCTTCCGGGGTCTTGTAGTTGGAGCGCAGGATCGTGGTATTGCGCCCCGAGGCCCCCGAGCCGATGTAGCTCTGCTCGAGGATGGCCACATCCTTGATCCCGTGGTCTCTGAGGTAGTGCGCCGTGGCCAGCCCGTGTGAGCCGCCGCCGATGATGACCACCTCGTAGGAGCTCTTGAGCGCCGGCTGGCGGCGCCACATGCGCCGCGGGCGGAATATCTCAAGCACTGAACGCCTCCTGAGCCGGCGCCGGCCCGGGCAGCGCGGCCAGCGCGTCGCTCCCGATCGGCCGCCCTCCGAGATGGTGGCCGGCGTCCGCCACCACCGACCACACATACTCGCCAATCGCCCACCCGAACAGATACAGGTAGCGATCCTCGGCCTCACAGATCACGATCCCCGGCTGGCGGGCCACCGACCCGGGGCGCAGGGCGCCCACCGGGGCGACCTTCGGGCGCAGGTCGATCGCGCTGAAGCGGGCGAACGTCTCCCGCGCCAGCGGACCGACGAGCGTCAGGGCCGCGTAGCTCGTGGTCACGTCGAGGCCGCCCTCGCGCGGGCCCCCGATCACCAGCGCGCGCGTGGGCGTCAGCCGGCACCACCAGGCGCCGTCCCGGCGCTCGGCGATCCCGAGCTCGCCGGCCTGGGCCGCCGGCCCCTGCAGCTCGAACTTCGGCAGCGGCGAGACGTCGGCCCAACCGACGCTCTCCGCCACCGCGGCGGCCTCCGCGTCGGCGCCGTGACCGAAGTCGACGGCCACGTTCCACCCGTCGCGGATCTCAAACCGGGCGCCCTCGGCCGCGGCGCTGGCCTCCATCGGCGAGCGGGCGATCGGCGCCGACTGCGGCTGCGCATCGGCGCCCGGCGCCACGGGCGACAGGAAATCGAGGCTCACGAGCGCAGCACCTCGCCATCGGGGTCGTAGAAGGGCTTGGTCTGGATCTCGGCCTGCAGCTCGGCGGCCCTCGTCGGAGATCGTGATCTGGGCGCCGTCCTTGGCCACCGCGTTGGGGACCCAGGCCATGCCGATCGTGCGCCCCAGCACCGGCGAGTGGCGCGAGCTGGTCACCTGCCCCGCGGGCAGGCCCTGGGCGTCGACCACCACAGCGCCCTCGGTCGGCACGGCTCCGTTTGAGAGCGTGAAGCCCACCAGCTCAGTGCTCGGCGTGGCCTCCTGGTAGTGCTCGAGCGCCCACTTGCCGATCCAGTCCTGCTCCTTGTCGAGCTTGACGATCCAGGACATGGCGGCGCCGAACGGGGTCGACTCGGAGTCGGTGTCCTGGCCGACGAGGATGTGCATCTTCTGCAGGCGCAGGATTCGCTGGGGCTCGAGCCCGAACGGGCGCAGGCCGTGCGGCTGGCCGGCCTCCATCAGCGCCTCCCACAGGTGCTCGCCGTAGGCGGCCGGGAAGTGGATCTCGTACCCCACCTCCCCCACGAACCCGATCCGCAGGATCAGGCACGGCACGCCGGCGATCACACCCTGCTTGCCGTCGAGGTAGCTGAACGCCTCGTTGGAGCAGTCCAGGTCGGTGACCAGCCCCATGATCTCGCGCGCCTTGGGACCGGCCAGGTTGACCGCCGACAGGCCCTGGGTGAGATCGGTGAGGTGGACGTCGAGGCCCCAGTCGGCCAGCCACCAGGAGAACCATTCCTCGACCGCGCCCGCGCCGCTCGAGGTGGTGGTCACGTAGAAGGTCTCCTCGTCGATGCGGCAGACGGTGCCGTCGTCGACGATCCGGCCGGCGTCGGAGCTGATCACCCCGTAGCGGATCCGCCCCGGCTTGAGGTTTGAGAACCGGTTCGGGTACAGCCGGTCGAGGAAGTCACCGGCGTCGGGACCGCGCACGAGCAGCTTGCCCAGCGTGGAGACGTCGATCAGGCCGGCGGCCTGGTTGACGGCCAGCGCCTCGCCCTCGGGATCGCCGTAGTCATAGGCGCGGCGCCAGTCGCCGGCCCACTTGACGCTCGCCCCCAGCTCGCGGTGGCGGCCGTGGATCGATGAGCGCTTGGCCGGCTCGATCGGCCGGCCGCCGAGGATCCCCATGGGCACCGACACCCAGGGCGGCCGGGCGGTCGTGGTTCCCACCGCCTCGAGGCTCTGCCCGGTCTCCTGGGCCATCAGGCGGACCGACGGCAGCTGGCACATGCGGCCCTGGCAGGGGCCCATGGTCACCGTGGTGTAGCGCTTGGACAGCTCGATCGAGTCATAGCCCTCCTCGATCGAGAGGTGGACGTCCTTGTTGGTGACGTCCTCGCACAGGCAGGCGAAGCACTTGCCCCGACCGCGGCCCGAGACCGCCGGCGCCACCGCGACGTCGGGGGTCCTGGCCCGGGCGGCGCTCACCCGGTCGCCGAGCGCCTGCGCCGAGGCCCGCGACGCGTCGTCGCCCAGCCCAAGCGCGTGGGCGGCCCGCAGGCCGGCGCGCTCGCCGGAATCCTGCACCGCCTGATCGTCGTCGACGCCCATCACCTCGCCGGCGGCGTACACGCCGTCGGGCACGTCGGCGAGCCCGAAGTGGGCTCGAGACGGGTCATAGGCGCTGCGGGCGCCGGCCTGCAACAGCAGCGAGGTGGCGGGGATGGCGCCTCCGGAGACGACCAGCAGGTCGCACGGGAAGGTGTGCTCGTCGCCGCCGCGCACGGGCGCGATCACCGCCTCCTGGACCGCCTTGCGGCCCTTGGCCTCGATCACCGTGTGCCCGGCGAACACCGGCACGCCGGATTGCCGCAGCGCGCTGGCGGCGGGGCCGGAATCGGGCCTCAGGTCGGCCACGGCCACCAGCTCCACGCCGGCCTCGCGCAGCGCCGCGGCGGCGCGCAGCCCGCGGTCCGAGGTGGTGGCGATCACCGCCCGCCGGCCCGGGCGCACGGCATACAGCGAGGCCAGCCGCCGGGCGCCGCCCGACAGCATCACGCCCGGCAGGTCGTTGCCGGCGAACACCAGCGGCTGCTCGATCGTGCCCGTCGCGTACACGTGCTGGGCGGCGCGCACCTGGTGCAGGGTGTCCTCCTGCCAGATCGGGACCAGACCGTCGAAGTAGCCCAGCGCCGAGGCCCGGGTGAGGATCTCGACGCCCGCCTCGCGTGCCCGCGCCGCCAGTTGCGCGATCCGCTCGCCGGCGGGCTCGATCAGCTGCTGACCGCCGAGCTCCGGCCCCTCGTCGGCCAGCACCACGTCGGCCCCGAGCTCGGCCGCGGCGCCGGCGGCGGCCAGGCCGGCGATCCCCCCGCCGACGACCAGCACGTCGACGTGGCGGCGGCGGTACTCGGTGCGCCACTCGCGCTCGGGCTGTTCGGGGACGAGCTTGCCCAGCCCGGCGACGTTGCGCAGCAGCTTCTCGTACACCGGCCACAGCCGCCGCGGGCGGATGAACGTCTTGTAGTAGAAGCCCGGGGGCGTGAACGGCCCGCCGACGACGTCGGTGGCGCGCAACGGATCGAACTGCAGCGAGGCGGCGTTGAGGTGCTGAACCTTGATCCCGTCGCGCACCGGCTCGATGCAGGCGCGCGGGCCGGGCGCGCCGTCGACGGCCACGATGCAGTTGGGGCACTGCCCCGAGCAGCACATCAGACCGCGACGGCGGTGGTACTTGAAGCTGCGCGAGAAGGTCCGCTGGCCGGCCGCGTACAGCGCCGAGCCGATCGTGTCGCCCTCATAGGCCTCCACCCGCTTGCCGTCGAAGGTGAACGACAGCTTGCGCTGGCGGTCGATCCGTTCGCCGGGCTGCTGGGAAAGCCGGCTCATTGGGGCTCAGCGGTTGGGGGTGCCTCGGTGGGTCGGGCCGTCCACAGCACCTGGTTGCTCGTCGTGTCGCGCTCGGCGATGAACCAGGCGCGGCACCCGGAGCGGTGAAACCACCATTCCCGCTGCACACCGGCCACGTTGCGGCGGAAGTAGTTGTAGGTGTTGAGTTCGCGGAAGCTGGGGCGGGCCCTGGGGCGCGGGGAGATCTCGCCTCCGAAGCCGAAGTCGGTCACTTCGCGCACGCCGCAGTTCGGACATTCGAGCACGAATGACACGGGCTTGAAGCTACGACCACGTCTTGATCCTGTCCAATATCTTCTTCGGAGTTATTGATTTGCTTTTCGAATCAGGAGCCCAGACGTGGAACTGCGCCAGCTGCGTTACTTCATCGCCGTCGCCGAGGAGCTTCACTTCCGCCGCGCCGCGGCCCGGCTGCACATCTCCCAACCGCCCCTGAGCCAGCAGATCGCCCGGCTCGAAGAGGAGCTAGGCTGCCGCCTGTTGAGCCGCACCCGCCGCCGAGTGGAGCTGACCGCGGCCGGCGAGGCGTTCCTGCGCGACGCACGGGCGATGCTCGACGAGCTCGATGTGGCCGTGGCCACCGCGCGGCGCATCGAGACCGGCCAGGCCGGCCTGCTCCGCGTCAACTTCGTCGGCTCGGCGCTGCTGTCGATCGTCCCCGGGATCATCCAGCGCTTCCGCCGCGGCCGCCCCAGCGTGGAGATCGAGCTGCGCGAGCGCTCGACGCTCGAGCAGCTGCGGGCGCTCGCCGGCGGGTTGGTCGACGTCGGTCTGGTTCGCCCACCGATCGACACCGACGACGTGCTGGCGGCCGAGGTCGTGATGCGCGAGCGCACGGTGGCGGCGATCCCCTCCGGCCACCCGCTGGCCCGCCGCACGCGGGTCTCGCTGCGCAGCCTGGCCGCCGAGCCGCTGGTCCTGTTCCCCCGCGAGCAGGCGCCCGGCTTCCACGACCTGCTGACCGGTCGTCTGGCCGCCACCGGCACCTCGCCGCATGTCGTCCAGTACGCCCCTGAGATGACCACCATCATCGGCCTGGTCGCGGCCGGCATCGGGGTGTCGCCGGTTCCCGCCTCGGTCGCCCGGCTGGGGCTCGACGGCGTCACCTACCGGCCGCTGACCGGCGCTCCCGACACCGAGCTGCTCGCGGTCACCCGGGCCGGCGATGACTCTCCGCTGGTGGCCGCGTTCGTGGCTGAGGCGCGGGCCTAGTAGGTCGGGCGGGCTCGGCGGGCGGGCGCGCCGGGCGGGCCGCGCCGGGCGGGCGCGCCGCGGGCCCCTCAGCCGGTCCCCCGCAACCCGGTCGCGATCGCGGCCACGCTGGCCAGCAGCGGCTCGCGTGCGCCCGGATCGCCGGCCCGGTGACGGCGCAGCAGCTCGACCTGCAGGAAGGCCAGCACGTCCAGCCACGCCGTGCGCTCGGCGTCGGGTGCGCGATCGGGGTCCGGCGCTGCGTCGCGGCCCGGCGAGCGGCCGGGCTCCAGCGCTCCGTCGCGGTTTGGCCGGCCGTCTCGGATCTCGCCCACCCGCCGCACCGCGAACCCGTGCTCGGCGGTGATCGCAGACCATATGCGGGCCGCCGCCGCGGGCTCATCGGCGAGCTCGAAGTAGCGCGCCCCCAGTGTCAGGTCGGTCTTGTCCAGCGCGGTCTGGAGCGTCTCGATCAGGTTGTGGAAGAACGGCCAGCGCTCGAACATCGAGCGCTGCAGAGTCAGGTCGCCTCCGTTCAGGGCAGCGCCGGCCCCGTACCACGCCGGCAGCCCGATGCGCGTCTGAGTCCAGGCGAACACCCACGGGATCGCGCGCAGGCTCTGCACGAGCGCGCCTTTAGAGCGGCTGGCCGGTCGCGAGCCGATGTTGAGCTCACTGAGGATGTCGACCGGCGTGCAGCTCGAGAACACGGCGGGCAGCTGCGCGGTCCTCGCAGACCAGCCGGTGATAGGTCTCGCTGGCGACCCGGCCGGCCCGCTCGAGCTCCTGGCGCCAAGCGGGTCTCGGGCTCGGGTCCGGGTCGGCGGCCGGCATTGATCACCGCCCGCGCGGTCTCGCGCAGCGACGCGACGGCCAGCCGCTGGTCACTGAACTTCGCGCTCACGACCTCGCCCTGCTCGGTGATCTTGATCGAGCCACCCACGCTCCCGGGCGGTTGGGCGCCGATCGAGCGCTGCGCCGGGCCGCCGCCGCGCGAGCTCGATCCACCCCGGCCGTGGAACAGGCGCAGCGCCAGGCCCCGCTCGCGCGCCTGGCGGACGAGCCTCTCCTGGGCGTGATAGATCGACCACTGGCTGGCCACGTAGCCCATCTCCTTGCCCGCGTCGGAGTAGCCGAGCATCACCTCCTGGCGACGGCGCCGAGCCCACAGGTGCTCGGCGTAGGCGGCGTTGGAGTACAGCGCGCCCATGGTTTCGGTGGCGCGCTCCAGGGCCAGACGCCGCTCGAACAGCGGCACGAGCTCGAGCTTCGAGGTCGCCCGGGGGCGCCGCGAGGGGACGCCCCGGGGCGGCTTGAACAGGCCACTGCGGCGCGCCAGCCACAGCGCGCACAGGATGTCGGAAGCTTGCTCGGCGTTTGAGACGATGAACGTGTCGATCGCGTCGGGACCGTAGGCCGCGGTCGCCCGAGCGATGGCGTCAAAGGCCGCCGCGGCCCTCGGCGTCTCAGTCGGCTCGCGGGCGATCGGCATGGGCGCCGGCGGTTCGAGGCTCAGGCAGGCCCGGGTCAGCAGCCCCGTGCGCTCGGTCTCGGTCCGGGTCTCGTCGTAGCCGGGGAGCAACGCCCGGCACGCGGTGTGCAGCTCGGGGGCGTTGGCGCGCACCTCGAGCGTGGCCAGGTGGAAGCCGAACACGCGCGCCTGCCAGATCAGCCGTTCGATGCGTCCGCTCATCACGGCGGGCGCTCCGGCGCTGGCCCGAATCTGCTCGAGGTCGTCGCAGAGCTCGGCGCTGCTGGCATACGTGGCCTGGGACTCGCCGTCACCTACGGTCTGCGCCAGCGTCCCGCGCAACCGCGCCAGCACGAAGGCCAGCTTGCGTCGCAGGGGCTCGCGCGCCTCGTGGGGATAGCGGGCGGCCAGCTCGGCGGCGGTCTCGGGCAGCTCGCGCTCGTCGCGCGCCAGCGACTCGCGCAGCCCGCCGGTGATCCGGAGCATCTTTTCGGCCTGCGAGAACTGGCGCCTGAGCGGAAGCACGCGCTCGATCAGCAGCGTCAGCGCCAGCGCCCGATGCGCCTTGACCGTGTCCAGGATCGTCGCCGGGGTGACGTGCGGGTTGCCGTCCATGTCGCCGCCGGCCCAGCTTCCGAACCGCAGCGGGATCCGGGCGGCGCCGCCGTGGCCGTGGGAGCGCGCGAACTCCGCGGTGGCGTCGAACAGCGCCGACTCGAAGAAGAACAGCAGCCGCCGGACCTCGTCCTGGACCCGGGGGCGCAGGCAGCGGACCTCGTCGGTGGCGTGCCAGATGGCCAGCGCCTCGCCGACCTCGGCCTCGAGGGCGAGCCTGTCGTCGGCCTCCAGCCGAGGGTCGTCGAGCTGCTCCAGGCAGGCGCTGACCGTGCGGTGCTTTGAGAGCACCGACCGCCGCGCCACGTCAGTCGGATGCGCGGTCAGCACGAGGCGGACGTCGAGCTCGGGATCGTCGTCCCCCGGCTCGCGCAGCCGACCACGGCCCGAGGCCCCGTGATCGCGCAGCCGCTCGACGTCGGCGGCCAGGTTGCCCACGGCCAGGCGCATGCTGCAGGCGTGGATGACCGCCCGGGCCCGGTCGTTGTCGAGCCCCTGCACCGCCGCCCGGAGCCCGGCCGGCTCAGAGCCGCGCCGCCAGTGCCCGGCCGCCGACTCGAGCCGGCACAGCGTCTGCACCAGGTCGGGCCCGCCCTCGTACACCAGCACCTCGTCGAGCAGCCGCTGCACGGTCTGCAGCGGATCCTCGGGTGCGGGCGGCGCAACCGGCCGCGGCTCGGCGGAGATGACCGCCATCAGCGCCGCTACCCGACTACGGGTGAGTTGGCGGCCGTCAGTGCGGCTCCGACCACGGGTGAGGTGACGGCCAGCGGCATGGCTACCCCACTACCGCGGGAGAACGCCGCTCGCCGATCTCGACCGGCCGGGTCTGCTCGCGGGCTTCGATCTGCTCGAGCTTGGCCAGCAGGTTCTCGGCCATCCTGATCGAGGCGGCGTCAATCAACCGGCCGTCGAGCGACACCGCGCCCTTGCCCTGGGCGGCGGCCTCCTGCATGGCCGCCAGGATCCGGTGCGTCTTCTCGACGGTGCGCTCGCTGGGCGTGAAGACCTCGTTGGCGAGCTCGATCTGTGACGGGTGGATCGCCCACTTGCCCTCGTAGCCGAGCACGGCGGCGCGCCGCGCCGAGGCCAGGTAGCCCTCGGGATCGGTGAAGTCGCCGAACGGCCCGTCGATCGGGCGCAGCCCGTAGGCGCGACAGGTGACCGCGATCCGTGACAGCGCGTAGTGCCACTGGTCGCCCAGGTGACAGTCACGCTCACCGTCGTCGTCGGGGTCGGTGAGCATGCCGTAATCGGGGTTGGTGCCCCCGATCGAGGTGGTGTGGCTCTGCAGCGAGGCGGCGTAGTCGGCGACCCCGAACACCATCGCCTCCATCCGGTCCGGACACGCTCGCGCGATCTCCTCGCAGTTGACCATCCCCAGCGCCGTCTCGATCAGCACGCAGATCGCGATCTTGCGCCCCAGCTGCATGGCCTCCTCGATCTGGGTCAGGAGCGTGGCCACCAGGTGCACGTCGGCGCCCGACCCGGCCTTGGGGATCATGATCGAGTCGAGCTGCTGGCCGGCCTGCTCGACGACGTCGACGATGTCCCGATAGCAGTAGTGGGTGTCGAGCCCGTTGATCCGCAGCGAAACCGAGCACCCCGACCAGTCCAGCTCGCGCAGCGCGTCGATCACGTTTTGGCGTGCCTCGGGCTTGTCGTCGGGCGCCACCGCGTCCTCGAGGTCGAGCATCACGATGTCTGCGCCCAGCTCGGGCGCCTTCTCCAACATCCGGACGTTGCTGCCGGGGACTGCCAGTTCGCTGCGGTGCAGCCGAGTGCGTGTCGGGCTCATGGCGTGCAGTAGAGCGGCTGCGGTCGACAAACACAAGTATGGTTAGATGAATTTGTACTGTCGAATAGGTTGGAATCAATGTATTGACCCGCCCTCCTCACGCCGCTCGATGTATTGACCGGAGTCTTTGGATCGACGCGAAATTCCAGGGTTTTCCAAAACCGTGCCAGGGGCTAGCCTGCCCCGGATGACACCCACTCGCTCTCCGCTCGATTCGCCGCAGCGCTCACCACTCGACCGCCCGCAGCGCTCCCCACTCGACCCGTTCGAGGGCCCCGCACTCCGCCCAACTCAGCGGCTGCTCTGCGGCCCCGGTCCCAGCAACCCAACCCCCGCCTCGCTGGCCGCCATGCAGCGACCGCTGATCGGCCACCTCGATCCCGATCTCCCCGAACTGCTGACCGACGTGGTCTCGCTGCTGCGCCTCGTCTATCGGGCTAGCGGCGGGCTGGTGCTGCCGCTGCAGGCGACCGGCACCTCGGGGATGGAGTGCGGTCTCAACCACCTGCTCGAGGCCGGAGACACGGCGATCGTCGCCGTCAGCGGCTTCTTCGGCCGGCGGATCGTCGAGATCGCAGAGCGCCTCGGCGCCCACGTCGTACAGGTGGAGGCCGACTGGGGCGAGCACGTCCCCAACGAACGGCTCCTGGACGCGCTCCAGGCCCACCCGGAGGCACGCCTGATCGCGGTCGTCCACGCCGAGACCTCGACCGGAGTCGAGCATCCGCTCGCCGAGCTGGGACGGGAGTTGCGCGACCACGACGCGCTGCTGATGGCCGACTGTGTCACCTCGCTGGGCGGGGTGCCACTGGAGTTCGACGCCTGGGGAATCGACTTCGCCTACTCGTGCACGCAGAAGTGCCTCGGCGCGCCCCCGGGCATGTCACCGGTGGCGGTCTCCGATCGCGCCCTGGAGCGCATCAGGGCGCGCACGCAGCCCGTCTCTTACTCACTCGACCTACAGCTGCTCGAGCGCTATTGGGTGCAGCGCCCGGCCGTCTACCACCACACGGTTCCGGTGCTGCACATCTACGCGCTCCACGCGGCGCTGGCCGAGATCGCCTCCGAGGGGCTCGAGGAGCGCTGGGAGCGTCACGCGCAGGCCGGCTCGCATCTCCAGAACCAGCTCCGCGAGCGCGGCCTGGAACTGCTCGCCGACCCCGAGTACCAGCTGGCGCCGTTGACCGCCGTGCGGATCCCCGACGGGGTCGACGCCAAGCGCGTCCAGACGCGCCTGTTGCGCGAGCACGGCATCGAGGTCGGCGGCGGGCTGGGCCCGGCGGCGCCCGCGATGTGGCGGATCGGGCTGATGGGCCACAACGCCCGCATCGATGTCGTCGGCCGTGTGCTGGCGGCGCTTGACGCGGTGCTCGCCGACGAGCCGGTGCTGTCCCCCGCGTAGGCCCAATACCGCGGTATCTGCGCTTAGGCCCCGCTTAGTCCGTCGCGGGTCTGAGGCCTACGCCGGCGCGGCCGCCGCCTGGGCGCGGGCGGCCTGCAAGGTGTTGCCGAGCAGCATCGCGATCGTCATCGGCCCCACGCCGCCGGGCACGGGAGTGATCAGACCCGCGACCTCGGCCGCCGAGGCAAACTCCACGTCGCCCACGAGCCCGGCTTCGGTGCGGTTGATGCCGACGTCGATCACGGCCGCGCCGGGCTTGACCCAGCTGCCCTTGATCATCTCGGGCCGCCCCACGGCGGCGATCAGCACGTCTGCGCGGCGGCACACCTCGCCCAGCTCGCGTGTACGCGAGTGGCAGGTGGTGACGGTCGCGTTCTCGGCCAGCAGCAGCGCCGCGACCGGCTTTCCCACCAGGTCCGAGCGGCCCACGATCACCGCCTCGGCACCTTCCAGGGCAACGTCGTGGCGGCGCAGCAGCTCGATCACGCCCGCCGGGGTGCACGGCCGCAGCCCCGGAAGACCCTTGGCCAGCAGGCCGGCGGACACCGGCGTCAACCCGTCGACGTCCTTGCTCGCGTCGATCAGCGTGGTCAGGTGCGAGCCGTCCATCTGGTCGGGCGTCGGCAGCTGCAAGAGGATCCCCGACACCTTCGGATCGCCGTTGAGCTCGTGGATCAGCGCTTCCACCTCGGCCTGCGTGCAGTCGGCCGGCAGGTCGTGCGCGAAGCCCTCGATCCCGACCTCGGCGCAGGCGCGCTGCTTGCCGGACACGTACACCGCCGAGGCCGGGTCGTCGCCGACCAGTATCGTGGCCAGACCGGGCCGCTGCCCGCCGCCGGCGCACCACTGCTCGATCTCATCCCGCACCTCGGTCCGCACCTGCTGGGCGACGGCCTTGCCGTCGATCAATCTTGCGCTCATAGAACGAATTGGTACATGATTGCGGGGATGCCTGCCAACTCGGGTCATGGTGCCGGGGCGCCGGCGCAGCTGGCACGGGTGCCGTTGCGTTGTGGGCTTACGCCCCAGCAGGTGCTCGACGTGCTGCGCGATCAACCGCTGCCCTTCGCGCTGACCGGGAGCTGGGCCGGCGGTGGCGCGGTGGTCGGTTCAGAGCCGGTGGCGGTGGCCGGCGATGGCCCCGAGACCGGTTCGAAGCCCACGTCGGTGGCCGGCGATGGCCCCGAGACCGGTTCGGAGCCGGTGGCGGTGGCCGGCGATAGCGACGACCCGTTCGCCGTCCTCGATGACCTTCCGCGGCTGGCCGACCGCGACCTCGGTCATCCCGATGCGGTCGGCGGCGGCTGGTTCGGCTGGCTCGGCTACCGCCTGGCCGCCAGGGTCGAGCGCCTGCCTCCCGGGCCGCCGCGCCCGGTGGTGCTGCCCGAGTTCCATCTCGCCTATTACGACAATCTCCTGCGGCTGGACACCGCCGGTCGGTGGTGGTTCGAGGCCCTGGTCACCGACGCCAGGCGCCCGGCCCTACAGGCGCGCCTGCGCTGGGCGCGCGCCGCGCTCGAGGACGCGCCGCCGCCCGCGTCCCGGTACGTGCCGCCTGAGCCGCTGCAGCTGTCGCAGGCTGCCGCCGAGCACCACCTCGACGCCGTGCGCGACTGCTGCGAGCGGATCGCCGCCGGGGAGATCTTTCAGGCCAACATCTGCCTGCGGCTCGACACGCGCTGGGAAGGGTCGGCCCTCGACCTGCTCAGCCGGGCCCTGGAGACGATCTCACCGCCGCGCGCGGCCGCCTTCAGCACGCCGCGCGGCGGGGTGGCGAGCCTGTCGCCGGAGCTGTTTCTGCGCCGGCGCGGCTCGCGCGTGACCACGGCGCCGATCAAGGGCACGATCGCCCGCGACCTCGACCCGGCCGCCGCGGCAGCGGCGCGCGCCCGGCTGCGGCGCTCGGCCAAGGACGCCGCCGAGCACGTGATGATCGTCGATCTGATGCGCAACGACCTCGGCCGGGTGTGCTCGTATGGCTCGATCGTCGCCCCACCGGAGCCGACCGCCGAACCCCACCCGGGGCTGTGGCACCTGGTCTCGCCAGTGCACGGCGAGCTGCGGCCCGGGGTCGGCAACGGCGACCTGCTGCGCGCCACGTTCCCTCCCGGCTCGGTCACGGGGGCGCCCAAGGTCCAGGCGCTGAAGGTCATCGCCGCGCTCGAACCCGTGGGCCGTGAGGTGTACACGGGCGCCATCGGCTTCGCCAGCCCGGTCGCCGGGCTCGAGCTCAGCGTCGCCATCCGCACGCTCGAGCTGGGCGACGGCCGCCTGTGGCTGGGCGCCGGGGGCGGGATCGTGGCCGACTCAGACCCCCGCTCAGAGCTCGAGGAGGCGCTGACCAAGGCGCGCCCGATCGCCGCCGCGATCGGGACTTCGGTGCGCGTTGGCGAGCGGCGACGCCCAGGCTCCGATGCCGCCGCAGCGGCCTGACCCGTCGCTCGGTGTATTCGAGACCCTGCTCGTGCGCGACGGCCGCGTGCAGGCGCCGGAGGCCCACGTCGAACGTCTGGCGCGGTCGGTGCGAGAGCTGTACCAGCTCGGGCTGGGTGCGGATCTGGCGGCCTCGATCGTGGAGCGCGCCCGGCCCCTGACCGGAGGGCACCGGTTGCGCGTGGACGCGATCCCCGACGGCGGCGAGCTGCGGGTCGAGTTCCAGATCGCCTCGGTGCAGCCCGGCGACCCGGCTCCCGTGGTCTTGACGCCGGTCGAGGTCTCCGGAGGCCTCGGCAGCCACAAGTGGCGTGACCGGCGGCTGCTCGACTCGCTCGCCG
The DNA here is from genome assembly GCA_963757015.1 of uncultured Solirubrobacterales bacterium. Classification (GTDB taxonomy): domain Bacteria; phylum Actinomycetota; class Thermoleophilia; order Solirubrobacterales; family Solirubrobacteraceae; genus Palsa-465. The sequence goes on along the minus strand of CAVWQA010000004.1, from coordinate 184,688 downwards.
GTCCCGGCCGCGTGCCGCTGCTCATCGACGACGACGGCGACGTCCTGGAGGCCGCGTGGGCCAACGTCTGGCTGCTCGAGGAGGGCAGCCTGATCACGCCCCCCACCGACGGTCGCCTGCTGCCGGGCGTGACCCGATCGCTGCTGCTCGAGCTGGCCCCGCGCCATGGCCTGCAGACGCGCGTCGAGCCGGTTTCGATCGCGCGGGCGAGGTCGGCGACGGCGATTTTCGTCACCTCGGCCGTGCGGCTCGCCGTCGCCGCGACGCTGCATCCGGCCCCCACCAGCTCCGGCGAGCCGGCGGCGGTGGCGAGGGTCCAAGGGCTGCTGGGCGCCGGCGCGTGGGCATAGTGCCGCACCCGCGTCACGTGCTCGCGATCATTGTCGGCCATGCCGTCCCCGGACGCGGCTTTGATCGACGAGGTCCGCGCGCAGCAACTGCTGGTCGGGCCCGAGTCCGTCTGCTGGCAGTTCGCCAGCGACGTCCGCCTCAACCTGGTGATGCTGTATCCGCTCCTGCTCCAGGTGGCGCACCCGACTGTCGCCGCCGGCGTGCGCGACTTCTCGGACTTCGAACGCCGCCCCTATGAGCGGCTGCTGGCCACCGTCGACTATGTGAGCCTGCTGGTCTACGGAGGCGAGCAGGCGATCGCCGCCGGGCGGCGGCTGCGGGCGCTGCACAAGCAGTTCCGGGGTGTGCGCGATGACGGCCGGCGCTATTACGCGCTCGAGCCGCGTGCTTACGCCTGGGTGCACGCCACCCTGCTGCGCAGCTACGTCGACGGCCACGCCCACTTCGGCCGCCCCATGCGTCCCGAGCAGATCGAGCGCTTCTACCGCGAGTACCGGGGATTGGGCCGGTTGATCGGGGTCCGTCCGCGTGACTTGCCAGCCAGCTGGTCGGGCTTCTGTGACTACTTCGAGCGCGTGTCGCAGACCGAGCTGGGTGCCAACGACTCCGTGCGGCGGGTCGTGCGCGCGGTCAACCTGATCGGCCCGGCGGTGATGCCGCTCCCGGGCCCGGCGTGGAGCGCGATGCAGATCCCCACTCGCCGGGCGATCTGGTTGGGCGGCGTCGGCCTGATCGAGCCCGGGCTCAGGCGGCGCTTGGAAATCTCCTGGAACGTCGCCGACGAGCTCGCCTTCAGGGCGCTCGGCCGGCTGGCGCGCGTGCTGACCCCGGTGCTGCCGTCCGAGCTGCGGATCGCCGGCCCGGGACAACTTCGCGCGCGCCGGAGCGCGATCGCGCACGGGCCGCTCGGAGGCCGGCGGCGCTGGCCGAACACTGAGCTCGGCTCCCCTGGCGTAACACCCTGAGCTCGGTTCGGCCGCACGGCCATAGGCGGGCATAGAGCCGGGATCTAGATTCCCGATCGTGCTGATTCGCGATGCAGACCCGACCCGCGACGCGGCCGCCTGCGCGCGCGTCTACGCCCCTGCCGTGAACGACGGCGTCGCCTCGCTCGAGCACCGCGCGCCCGACCCAGGTGAGATGGAGGCTCGGATCCGGCATGTCGGCTGCCGCTATCCGTGGCTGGTGGCCGAGCTCGATGATCAGGTGGTGGGCTATGCCTACGCCACCGAGCACAACGAGCGCTGGGCATACCGCTGGGCCACGAACACGTCGGTCTACGTGTCTGACTCCCACCACCGCCGCGGAGTCGGCCGGGCCTTGTACGGCGCGCTGCTGCCGCTGCTGGTCGAGCAGGGGCTGTACGTGGCCTGCGCCGGGATCACGCTGCCCAACGAGGCCAGCGTGGGGCTGCACGAGTCGTTCGGCTTTGAGCCGGTCGGCACCTACGACGGTGTCGGCTTCAAGAACGGGTCGTGGTGGGCGGTTGGTTGGTGGCTTTTGCACCTGCGCGATCAGCCCGATGGGAAGATCCCGGCCGATCCGGGGCCCCCGGTGCGTCTGGACGGGTCACGAGCTCGGCGACCAGCTCCGCCAGCCGCTCGGGCTGGTCCTCGGGGATGAAGGCACGGCTGTCGGCGATCCGCTCCAGGCGCGCACCGGGAATCATCGCCTGCAGGCGCTGCGCATATTTGATCGGGAAGATCCGGTCATCCGGCGCCCAGGCCAGCAGCGTCCGCAGCGGATGGCCGCGCAACGCCTCGGCGGCGCGCAGCGTGTCGCGATTGTCGATCGCCTTCAGGGTCGCGACCAGATCGGCGCGAATCTCCGGGCGGAGCACCGGGGCTGTCCAGGCCGCGGTCAGCTCGTCGGGGATCGGGTGGTGGGTCAGCATCCCGTAGCCGAGCGGAGAGCGGCGCATCCGCGCCGAGCCCATCCCGCGAGCCATGAGCCCGTAGGCGCCGGGAACGTGGGCCAGCCACTGCAGCGGCCGCAGCACCGGCGGCAGGAAGTTCTCCAGGCAGTCGCAGTTGGTCAGCACCAGCGCCCGCAGACGCTCGGGCCGCTCGCCGGCCAGGATCTGCGAGATCGCGCCGCCCGTGTCGTTGGCGACGATCGTCACCTGGTCGAGCTCGAGCGCCGCGATGAAATCCGCGATCAGCTGGGCGATCCCGCGCGGGCTGCGGTCGGTCCCGGCGTTGAGCGCCGCGCGGTGTGACCCCAGCGGCCAGCCGGGCGTGATGCATCGGTAACGGGTCGCCAGCAGCGGCGCGACCTTGCGCCACAGCCGGCCGTCGACCAGCAATCCGTGCACGAACACGATCGGATCGCCCTCGCCCTGCTCGCGGTAGTGGATCGTCCCTTGCCGCAGCTGGACGCTGCGCTCAGCCGTCGGGAATGTCTGGCGGCTCGTCTCCATCGTCCGCGACCTCCTCTATCTTCCGGTTCATGATTCGTACAGGCTGCACGTAACTTACATACAGACTGCATGTCTGTCAACCGTCAGGCCGTCCGCTCGGCCGCCACTCGCGCGAAGTTGATCCGCGCCGCGCGGGCGCTGTTCGCCCGCCACGGGTACGCGGCCGTCGGCACCGAGCAGATCGTCCGCCGGGCCGGGGTAACGCGCGGCGCGCTGTACCACCAGTTCCGGTCCAAGGAGGACCTGTTCCTGGCCGTGTACGAGCAGGTCGATCACGAGCTGACTGCGCGGATGGCGGCGCTGGCGCAGGAGACACGGAGCCCGTTCGAGGCGATGCGAACCGGGATCCGCACGTTCCTGGAGGCCTGCCGGACACCCGAGGTGCAGCGGATCGTGCTGATCGACGGCCCAGCCGTGCTGGGCTGGGAGCGCTGGCGCGCGGGCGCCCAGTCCGGTCTGCGCCTGATCGAAACGGTGATCGAGGCGGCCGTGCAGGCGGGCGAGCTCGCGCCGGTGGCGGTCAAGCCGCTCGCCCACCTGCTGATGGGCGCGCTCGACGAGGCGGCGCTGCTCGTCGTAAGCGACCCCGATCAGAGCGACACCGTCGCCGCCACGCTCGAGCGGATGCTCGAGGGGCTGCGCCCGGCCTGAGCCCGGTCAGCCTCTTCCGACAGCCGGAGGCGGAGCCACGATCCTCACCCTCGCCCGGGCGTGCACGCTCCTGGCGTTGCGCGCGGTGGCGGTGGCGGTATTGGTGACCCGCGACGGCGCGCCCGGTCCCGCATTCGCCCTGAAGCTCACCGTCTTGCCCTGGGCCGGCTTGAGTGTTCCCACGCTCGCGCAGAGCTTGGGCCCGTGCACCGTGAATCCAGGCGCCGAGGCGACCTTCAAGCCGTGCGGCAGCCTGTCACACACCTGGACCTTGAGCGCCGAGACCTCGGTGATGTTCTTCACGTGCAGGGTGAACTTCAGCGTCGAACCTCGTATGACGACCGGGGGAGCCGCCTGCTTGTGCAGGGAGAGACGGGCACTGAGCACGTCCGGCGTCGGCGGCTCGGGCGGCTGTGGCACGGGCGGCGCGGGCGGTCCGTTGGGGTCCGGAGGGAGAGGCGCCGGCGGTGTCGGGATCGGCTGATCGGGGACGACCACCCTGGTGATCGTCGTGTCGCGATTGGGGTGCGGATCCGGCGCCGGCTCGTCCTGGTCGCCCCTGACCGTGGCGACGTTCTGAAGCAGCGTCCCATCGGCGGTGGTGGCCGGCACGGTGGCGACGATGGTCAGTGTCAGCGACGATCCAGCGGCCGGCTTGGGCGGCACGCTCGGCGCGGTGCACGTCACCGCTCCGCCACCTCCGACCGGCGGCGTCGTGCAGGTGAGCGGCGGTTGCGCCGTTGCGCTGACGAACGAGACGCCGGGTGGGAGTTGATCGGCGAGCGTGAACCCAGTCGAGGTGGCCGGCCCGTGGTTGGTCCCCACGATCTTCCAGGTGATCGTGTCGCCGGGCGCCACCGTGTGGGCGGACACGGTCTTGACGACACCCAGATCGGCCGGCTCTGGCTGTGGCGGCGGGGCCTGTGGGACGATGACGGTCGCGTCGTCGCACCCGGTGAACTGGTTATCCGGCTGATCCTGCGAGTTAGAGCTGAAGCACGCGGTGTTGACGACGGAGTTCGGCGCAGGGCCCTGGGCGGAGGCGTTGATCGTGGCCGTGAAGGAGTACGTGAACGATCCGTCGACGGCGAGCGTGCCGACATCGCAGTTGACCGTGCGAGTCGTGTCGTCGTAGGTGCACACGCCGCCAGGATTGGAAGTGAAGCCCACGAAGTCCACGCCTGACGGCAGGGGATCCGAGACCACCAGGTTGGTCGCCGGATCGGTCGGATTGTCCGGATCATTGGCGTTCGGATTAGTGACATCGGTGGTGTAGGTCACCGTGTCGCCGGGGCTGGCCTGCGCAGGCGTGACCACCTTGCTGATCTTCACGTTGGGGGACCGGATCAACGTGTCGAAGGCGATCCCGCCGAAGAAGTACGTATCTCCGATCGTGCCCAGGCAGACCGATGCGCCCTCCGCGTCATTGGGGATGGTGCCTTCGGGCACGTCGACGGTCGCCAGGTCAAAGCCCAGCTGGTTGCTGTAGTCGGGAGTTCGATCACCGTCGTCGACGCCGCTGCGCGAGATCGTGCTGTTGAAGAAGTCGTCTACGGGGTGCAGGTCGTCGAACTGCTTCTGTTGCCCTTCGCATGTGTCGCTGTTAGGTCCCAGCGCGAGATAGTCGCCGCTGATCCCCCGATCGCCCTCGTACGTCCAGGTCGTCAGGTGCGCGTCTACCTTCCCGCCCGCCGGCGTGTGGAAGCCCGTGAAGTTGAGCGGTCCAACGACGAGCTGCTGTCCGCCCTGCACCTGCACGAAGTCGAATCCGTCGAATAGCGTGATGTTCCGGAAGGCAGCCGTCGGGGTTTGCCACACGACCACCAGGTTCCAGCCTCCGTGCCGGTTGTAACCGTGCCCGGCCTGCACGTTGGCCACGGATACCTCGACCGGGTCGGCCTTGGCCGCGGTGTGCGCGCGGCGCGCGGCGGCGGTCAGGCCCGCGCTGACCTCGGCCGTCACGTCCGCTCGCACCTGATAGGCGAAACCCGGGTCCTGCCCGGGCTGGCTGTACCAGCTCGCGATTCCCTTCCACTGGCCTTCCCGGGTGGGACCGGTGGCGTCGATCGTGGTGAAGGAGCCTGACCCCACGCGTAGCTCGGCGGTTCGCCAGAGCGTGTTACCCAACGGATGGTCGGCGTCTGGCGTCGTCTGGCCGTTGGCGGGCGCGCCGAAGCTGGGAGGGTTGACCGTCGGCCGATTGACGCCTTCAGAGAGATCCGCGCCCCAATACAGGAAGGCCTTCACGACGCGAGCGCCGCTGGGCATCGTCAGCGTCGCCGAGCTGGAATCGAAATGTCCTCCGCTCGGATCTTCGTTGACATAGACCATGTTGTGGTCGTTGTTATTGGCGTTGATGCACGCCTCGCTGTCCTGCGATCTCACGCGTGTATGGCGGCGCATCTGCGCGCGATGCCTTTGTGCGGAGACATTTTCCGGACAGGTGAGCAGTGTGTTGCCGGCAAAGGAGATGCCGCCGCGAAGGTTGGCCTCGAAGCTGGGCGTAGTGTTGACGCGCAGTCGCCGGTGCCGGAGGTGCCGGACGGGCGAATTGGGCCAGTGGAGGACGACCCGCGGGCCGGCGTGGCGTTTGGAATGAGGCTTTGCGGGAGCAGCGCCGGTTAGGCCGAACAGGCAAGCACACGCACACATACAGACGGCCGAAGCGAGCCCGCGCCTTCTCATGGGCGCGCACACTACACCGCGGCTGTAAACCGCGTCCAGAAGCGCAAATTCACGTGCAGGAAATGCGCAAATTCACGCGCAGGACAGCAGAAACCCGGCGCCGGCCGGCACACGTCATTCCTCGTCGAGGATCAGCGCCAGCGTCGGGCAGGCGTCGGCGGCGCGCCGGGCGAGCCCGAGCAGCTCGGGCGGGACCTCCTCCTGGTCGATGATCGGGTAACCCCAGTCGTCGAGCCGGATCAGCTCCGGGAGCAGCTCCGCACACAGGCCGTGCGCCTCGCACATGATCGGGTTGACGCGCAGCCGCGCGGTCATCGCCGCACCCCCGCTGGGGTCTGGGCTGCCGCCGCCAGAAGGCCGCCGAGCGGCAAGCCGGCCGGCGCCGCGAAGCAGCGCCGGCCCTGGTGGGCCGCGACCTCATCGCCGAACACCTCGAGCGCGCTCTGCACGAAGCGCACGGCCCCATCGGGGTGATGGCAGGCGCCGCGGCCGCGAACCTCGGCGATCCAGCGGCGTAGCTGCTCGAGCTCTGAGAGATGCGCGACCCCCTCGGCGAGCGCCCACACCGAGTCCGCGATCGCCGCCAGGCCGTGCACGCATGGGCCGCACTGACCGGCGGATTCGTCGGCCAGATAGCTGATCACGCGGGCGCTCTCGTGCAGGCCGCAGGCGCTCTGGCCGAGCGCGATCAGCACGCCGGAGCCGAGCGCGCAGCCGACCGAGTGCAGGTCCTCGCGCGAGAGCCGCAGCGCCAGGGCGCGCGAGGACTCGACCCAGGTTCCGTAGTAGCCGCCCACCAGGAGCGCCTGCAGCGGCTCATCGGGGCCGCCCGCGGCCGCCAGCAGATCGGTCATCGGGGTCCCGAAGGCGAGCTCGTACACGCCCGGCTGCACGACCGCGCCCGAGATCGTGACCAGCGCCGAGCCCGGGTCGGCGTCGCTTCCGAGCTCCCGGAACCAGTCCGGTCCAAAGCGCGCGATCAGCGCCAGGTGGGACAGCGTCTCGGGGTTCTGGACCAGCGTCGGGCGCCCTCCCAGCCCGCGCTCATAGGGCCGGGGCGGCACGAACGTCGGCTTCGCGACCCCTCGGGCCAGGTGGTGGATGACCGCCGTCTCCTCGCCGGTGACGTATCCCTCCGGGCCGGCCACGACCCGCAGCGCGACGCCCTGATCGTCGCGGGCCGCGATCGCGCCCTGCAGCGCCCGCGCGGTCGCCGGCGTACCGTTACCGACTCGCACAATCGCCTCCCGCGCCCCCACGCCCCGCGCGGCCAGCACAGCGCCGTCGAGCACCAGGTGGGGCAGGCGCGTGAGCAGCAGGCGGTCCTTGGCGCTCGCCGGCTCGGTCTCGGCGCCGTTGACGACCAGCGTCGAGCGGCGCCGCCCTCGGGCGACCGCGCGCAGCTTGATCGCGGTCGGAAAGTCGGCTCCGCCACGGCCGCGCAGCCCGCTGCGGGCGACGATCTCGACCAGCTCGGGGCCGGCGACCGCCGGCAGAGGGCCGTGGACGGACCGATGCTCGGCCAGCGTCATGGTCGACCCGGTCTCGTTGAGACCGGCGAGCAGCCGGGGCAGCCCGGCGGGCCCGCGGCCCCCGGCGCGGGTCACCGCTGCCTGTCCGCCGGTGCGGGTCACCGCTGCCCCAGGGGGGCCGCTACAAGGGTCCCGGTCACCGCGTTTGTGCGCGTATCGACGTGCAACCGCATATCGAGGTTCAGCGTCGTGCCGCCGCCGAGCACCCGGGCGATCAGGTGCTCGCCCGAAAGCGAGCTGACCCTGCCCTCCAGCACCGACGGGATCCCATCGGCGATCAGGTCGACCTGGCTGCCGGCCAGCGACAGCCCGCCGCCGGGGATCGGCGCTCCACCCAGCCGGACCCTGAGCTGCCCATGGGCCCCACCGCTGAGCCGCATCTTCAGATCGACGATCGAGCCGAAGGTCAGTTGCGCCTGCCTCATCGAGCCAGTCAGCACGGCGGAGAAGCGCTCGCGCTCGTTCGCCAGCGGCCTGCCATGCGCGCTCACGGAAGCCGGAGCAAGCAGGTTCGACGGTGTCCCCGAACGCCGAGCCCAGCCCTTCTGAAGCGGGCCGAGCAGCGTGAACGCGAGCAACGCGACCGGCGCGGCCAGGCTGAGCGCGATCGCGGGCGTCCGCAGCGCCGGTCGCCCGGCCTGTGCGCGGGCAATTCGCAGGCAGACGGCAACCACGACGGCAGCGAGGCAGGCGCCGGTCAGCGCCAGCATCCACCAGACCTTGGTGTCGCTGCCGGTCCCCAGCCCGTGCAGGACCGCGATCGGCCAGCTCGCGTAGGCCAGCCAATGGACGGCCTGCCAGCGCCGGTAACCGAGCCGCCGCCTGACCAGGCTGGTGATCGCGATCGCCAGCAGCAGGTCGAAGGACAGCGCCCCCAGGCCGAGCCAGAACGGGCGGTAGCTCGAGATGAACGGAATCACGGCGGCGGTCAGCGAGATCGGCGCGAATCCGTCGAGCGCGCTGGTGACGATGTGCACCACGAGCAGGACGATCGCCAGCAGCGACACGTCGCGGTGCACGACGTCAACGGCAAACCGGGGCCAGCGACGCGCCGACACGCGCAGCGAGCCGGCGACCCCGATCACCACCGAGACCGTCAGCAGCACGAGCGCGACGGCGCCGGTGCCGCGCGTCAGATACCAGTAGGCGCTCGGCCCCAGGGTTGCGGCGAGCGAAACGCTCACGCCGCCGCCGCCGAAGCGAGATCGTCGCCCTCCACAGGCCAGCCGGCGACATGGAGCGGGTGCCCGTCGTCTGAGACCAGCCGGCTGGGGAGCCCCAGCGACCGCAGCCATCCGGGCGCGCGCGGGCCGCGCACGATCGCCGCGGTGCTGGCGATGTTCGCGTCCAGGCAACTCGCGGCGGCAACGCTGACCGTGCGCCAGCCGCCGGCCGCGGGCAACCCCGTCGCCGGCTCCAGCAAGTGGTGCGCCTCGCCACCGTCGCTGCGGCGCCAGCGGCGCACGGCGGTGCTCGATGTGGCCAGGCCACCGGACCGGATCGTGATCCACTGGCCGGGCGTGTTCACCCCGGCGCCGTGATCGTCGGTGACGCGCACACGCCAGCCGTCGGGCGGAGCCGGGCCCGCCGTCGCGATGTCGCCCCCGAGGCTGACGAGTACCCCGCAGCCCGCCCCGCCCTGCGCCTGCGCCGCGGCGGCCGCGTGGTCGGCGGCCAGCGCCTTGGCCGTCGCCCCCAGGTCGAGGCTCACGCCGGGGCCGATCCCCACCGTGCCGGCCTCGACATCGACCCGGATCGTGCGCCAGCCCGCGACCGAGGCAAACGTCAGCGAACGTGCGGGCGACGCTGCGCCACCCGCGCCCCGGGCCCCGAGAGCGCCCCGGCCCCCCAAACCCAATTTGAAATCTCTGTCGTAACCGAGCGCAACGAGCGCCCTGCCGAGGGTGGGATCGACGTCGCCATCGGTTAGCCAGGCTGCCCGCACGCCGGCCAGCATGGCCTCGATCATCAGCGGGGAGACGCGAATCGCGCGGCCCGCGGCGCGGTTGATGCGCGACAGCTCGGAATCCACCCGAAAACGCGAGCAGGCGCGGTCAAAGGCATCAACGATCCGCCGCACGGACTCGACGGCCGCTGCCAGCGCCTGGCCGTCGGACGCCGCCACCACTGCCGTGCTCCCCAGCGCCGGAAAGCTGGCGGAAGCGGTCAAGAGCCTCCCGATACGGGTGCGGGCTGCGGCGGGGGCGCAGCCGGCGCCGGCGCCTGTGTCTGGGGCGGAGACGCCGGCTGGGGCGCGCTCGCCGGAGGGCGCAGCCCGAGCTGTCGTGGAGTGGCGGGTGCCGGCATGGTGGGCGACGCCGGACGACTGGAGCTGGCCCTGGCGGCCGCCTTGGCCCCGAGCGTTCGCCCCGGCAGGGCCGCGCTCACCGCCACCGCGACCGCCGCCGTCAGGGCACCCGCGCCGGCGATCGTCCAGCCGCGCACGCGCCCGATCCGCTTCAAGGCGGCATCGCGCTCCCTAACGGCGGCGGCTCGATCGCGTCTGGTCACACCGGGAACCTGGCCGGAGTCGATCAGCTTTTGCTAAGAGGAAAATGAGAATTCAGCCACCGCCGGCGTTCACCGACGGCAGCCGCACGGTGAATTCTGGGCCCTCGACCGAAATCGCGCCGCCGTGGTGCTCGACGATCGCCGCCACGATTGACAGCCCCAGACCTGCGCCCGGGCGCCCCGCCGCCTGCGGCGCGCGCCAGAAGCGCTCGAACAGGTGCTCGCGGTCGGTGGTCGCGGGCCCCGGGCCGGTGTCGCGCACCTTCAGCAGGACCGACCGGTCCTCGGCGATCACGCTGACCGTCACCACGCCGCCGCTCGGGCCGTGGACGAGCCCGTTGTCGACCAGGTTTGTCACCACCCGGCGCAGCGCTTCCCGGTCGCCGGCCACGGTGGCCGGCTCGACGGTTCCCACTCGCACCCGATCGCCGTCGTGCTCGGCGGCCACCGAGCGCACCAGCTCGTCGAGCTCCACGCGCTCGTCGGGCGCGGCACCGGTCTCCCCGGCGCGCTCGAGCACCAGCAGCGCGTCGACCAGCTGGGCCAGGCGGGTGGCGTCAGCGCGCAGGTCGCCCAGGACATCGGGGTCGGCCCCGTGGCGCACGGCGTATTCGACGTTGCCGAGCAGCGCCGTGACCGGGGTGCGCAGCTCGTGCGAGGCGTCGGCCAGAAAGCGCCGCTCGCTGGTTCGCGCCTGCTCGAGTGACGCCAGCATCCGGTTGAGCACGCCGGTCAGCTGACCGATCTCGTCGAGCTTGGCGGGCTCGGGCAGGCGCCGCGCCGGGTCGGCGGTGCGCTCTATTTCTTCACCCGCCGTGGCCAGCCGGCTCAGCGGCCGCAGGCCGCGGCGGGTGAGCAGCGCCGCCCCGAGCGAGGCCAGGACCACGATCGCGGCGCCGCTGAGGGCGACCACGACGCCGAGGTTGCCGAGCGTGTGGGAGATGTCGCTGGTGTCCGAGGCGACCATCACCACGCCGCCCGACGCGGGACCGCCGGCCGCGGCGATCGGGGCGGCGTACATCCTGAACGGGCGCCCGTCGAGCGTGATGTCCTGCACTCCCGTCCGCCCCTGGTGCAGGGCGGCCTCCACGATCGAGTCCTCGGGCAGGACCTTGGCCCCCAGCGTCAGCGAGCGCGCCAGGATCCGGCCGTGCGCGTCGATTACCTCGACCGCGAGCTGGCGCCCCGAGTCCGGGCTCTCGAACGCACCCGGATCGCGCAGCACCGACGGCGCCGTCACCGCGAGCTCGGCCACCTCCTGGGCGCGCTGGCGCAGCGCCGTGTCCAGTGAACCCCGCAGCTCGTCGCCGACCACGACCACGGTGACGATCGCGAACACCACCACGGCGGCCAGGATCGACGCCGCGGTCGCGACCGCGAGCCGGACGCGCAGGGTGCGGGGATATCTCACGCCCGCAGCACGAACCCCGATCCTCGCAAGGTCCTGATCAGCGGCGGCTTGCCGAGCTTGCGCCGCAGCCGGGTGACGTAGCGATCGACCACGTTGGCTTCGGCGGCGCCGCCCCAGATGTCGTCGATGGCGCGCTCGCGGGTGACCGTGCGCCCGGGCTCGGACAGCAAGAGCGCCAACAGCGCGGACTCGCGTCCGGTGAGCTCGATCGTCCTGGTGCCGCGGGTCGCCGACCGCGCCGCGGTGTCGAGCACCAGGTCGGCGTAGGAGAGCAGCTCGTCGGCTCGCTTGCCCCGGCGCGTCAGCGCGCGCAGCCGCGCGATCAGCTCCTGCATGGCAAACGGCTTGACCAGGTAGTCGTCGGCGCCGGCCTGCAGCCCGGCGACTCGGTCGGCTACGGCGTCGCGCGCGGTCAGCATCAAGATCGGCGTCGGCAGGCCGCGGCTGCGCAGCCGCCGGCACACCGACAGGCCGTCGATCGCGGGCATGGCGACGTCGAGCACGATCACGTCGGGCGCCGCGCGTTCGGCGGCCAGCAGGGCCGCGCCGCCATCGGGTGCCACCGTCACCTCAAACCCCTCCGCGTCCAGCGAGCGAGCCAGCATCCGCAGCAGCGGCGGGTCGTCGTCGACCACGAGCACGCGCTCACGCGGCTCTGTGAATTCAGCCACCAGCGACGTCGCGGCGGATGAAGACCAAAAACGCGCCCGCCAGCGCGGGCACCCCGTAGAGCGCGCAGACCCAGGCCGCGCGGATGATCGGGGTCCAGTCGATCGGAGTCCGCAACAGACCCTGCCAGGCGTTGAACTGGGTGCTGAGCAGATACGGCTGAAGGGCCCCGAGGCCCGGCAGGATGCCGATCAGCTGGATCAGCAGCGACACCATCAGCGTGCCCACAACCGCGGCCGCGCTGTTTTTAGTGATCGTCGACAGCAGCAGCCCGATGCACACGATCGCCGCGATCGGGATCAGGTAGACGAGCAGGCTGACGTACACGAGCTCGAGCGCCTTGGGCGCCGACACGATCGTCCCCGACAGGCTCTGCAGCGAGTTGAAGCCCGACTGCAGGCTGCCCGCGATCACCCCCACCGTGCCGCACAGCAGGATCGCGGCGATCGCGTAGGTGGTGGCGGCCAGCGCCTTGCCGGCGAAAAGTTGCCAGCGCTCGAGCGAGCGCGTGAGGATCGTCTTCAGCGTCCCGTTGTGGTCCTCGGAGGCGAAGATGTCGCCGGCCACCAGCGCGGTGATCAGCGGGAACATCCACACCGCGCCGAACAGGAGGATCACCAGCGGCACGGCCAGGCCGCTGCGAGTCAGATAGGTGGAGAAGGCGAAGTCGCCGTGGCCTCGGTCGTGTCGGAAGTGGATCGCGACCACGAACAGGATCGGCACGATCGCCGCCGCCCCCAGCCCCAGGTAGGTGCGCTTCTGAAAGCGGAGCTTGAACAGCTCCCAGCGGTAGACGGTGGCGACACTCGGCATCAGCTCGCGGCCTCAGCGGCGTGAGCGGGCTCGGGCGGGAGCGGCTGCGGCTCGCGGCCATCGCCCTCGGTGAACGAGAAGAACAGGTCCTCGAGCGTCACCGTCTGCGGGGTCAGTGCCTTGATGAGCGCGCCGGCTTCGACCAGCGCCTGGGATAGGACGGCGGCGGCGGGCTCGTCGGTGGTGAAGACGATGCGGTTGTGTTCGGTGAGCCGCACGTCGCTGACCCCCGGCTGGACGCGGCAGATCCTGAGCGCGAGCTCGTCGTCGGTGGTCTCCAGCCGATAGGACGTGCCGGCGCCCCGTTTGAGCGCGGCGATCTCGCCCTCGTAGACGATCTTCCCGGAGCGGACGATCGCGACCCGGTTACAGACGTCCTCGACCTCGGTCAGGATGTGGCTCGAGAGCAGCACGGTCATCCCCTGCTCGGCCAGGCGCCGGATCAACACGCGCATGTCGCGCATGCCGGCGGGATCAAGGCCGGTGGCAGGCTCGTCGAGCAGCATCAGCTTCGGGTCGCGCAGCAGGGCGGCGGCGATTCCCAGGCGCTGGCGCATCCCGTGCGAGTAAGCGCCCACGCGATCCTTGGCCCGGTCGGTGAGCTCGACCGTGTCCAGCGCCGCGGCGATCCGCTGCCTGGCCTCGCGGCCGTCGTAGGCGGCGAGCAGCTCGAGGTTGCGCTGGGCGCTGAGGTAGGGGTAGAACGTGGGCGCCTCGACGAAGCCCGCGACGCCCTGCAGCGCGGCCACGGTCTGCATCGGGTCGCGGCCGAACAGGCGGACCGTGCCCTCGGTGGGGCGGATCAGCCCCAGCATCATCCGCAGCGAGGTCGTCTTGCCGGCGCCGTTGGGCCCCAGGTAGCCATATACGTCTCCGGCGTTGACGGTCACATCGACGCCGGCCACGGCGGTCAGATCGCCATAGCGCTTGACGAGCCCGCGCACCTCGACGGGCGGCGGGCTCGCCTCTGACGCCGAACCTCGCGTCACCGAGCCTGGCGCCACCGGGCTCGCCTCCGGCGACGAGCCCGAGCTCACAGGGCCCGCGCGGCCATGTCGGCGGCAGCCGAAGGCACCGAGCCGAGCACCGTGTAACCGACGCCGCCGCGGTCGAACGTGAGCACGGTTCCGAGCGGAGTGTCGAGCTCGTGCCCGGTGGCGCCGTTGATCGACACGCTGGGCAGGCTGAGCGAGCCCAGCCCGCCGCCCTGGCTCTGGCTGGCCGCGCCGGCCGCTTGCGCCTGCTCGATCACCGCGATCCCGCCCAGGCCCTGGCCGTAGGTGAGGAGCGCCGCCGACTTGCCGCCCATGTCGAGCAGGTGCACGCCGTGGCGCGGCAGGCCGACCAGCGACTTGGGCGCGACGAGCGTGAACGGCACCCGACTGGCCACGGCCGCGACGCCGCTGACGTGCATGTGGCGGGCGTGGCGGACGTGCTTGCCGAGGCTGGACAGGGGGGCGGTCGGGTTCGTGCGCGCACCGAGACTGGAGATCTTGACCACCTTCGACCCCGCAGGCGGCGCGATGTTGAACACGCTCGAGGAGACCGTGCCGTAGCTGATGTCGGTCGCCTTGAGCTCGAGCACCGGGGTCGAGCTGCCTCGCGCGTAGATGGCAAACCGCAGCGGCACGCCCTTGACGGCATCCCAGGCCAGCTGCAGCGAGCCGAGCAGGCCACCGTCGTGCTTGGGCGAGACGCTGACCGTGTAAGCAGGCTGACCGGCGATGTCGCCCGGGAGCGCGCCGGACAGGTCGACGTGCCCGGCGAGCTTGTTCAGGTCAGCCTGGATCTGAGCGATCGTGGGGATGCCGTGGTCGGCGCTGGCCTTGTCGTTGTGCGACGGGTGCGAGGAGTTCGCCGGCAGCGTCCCCTCGTAGACCGTGTGCTGGGCCGGATCGGAGATCCAGAACGAGGTGCGGTTGACGACCACCTGGGCGTCGCCGTTGTCGGACTGCAACTCGAGCCTCAGGCGATGGTCGTTTGAGAGCCACAGACGCCCGGTGGCCCCCTGCAGCAGCGGGTCGGTCGGTCCGCCCTGGAAGTCGGATGCCCCGATCAGGTTGTTGGTGAAGCTGATGTTGGCCGAGATGCCCTTCACGGGCGCCGCCGTGGCCGCGCTATGGAGCGCGCGGGCCAGCGATTCGCGCTTGGGGACCGGGCCCGACCCGGATGCCGCGACGGCGATCGCCGTGCCGCCGCCGATCGCGATCACGAGCCCGGCGATCACCGCCATGAGCCGGCCGGTTGGAGCTGTACGCAGGAATTTCATTTTGAACACCTTCTTTTCTCGGGACGATCCTCAAGATCGCAGAGAAGCTTGAAATTACTCTGACAGATGGGGGTTAGGGGCTGCTGAAGGGGTTTGACCGCTGGGTCTGGGCGGATGGCGGGCTATCTGGGCCGTGCTCGCTCAACCTTGGCAGCCGGTAGCTTGCCCGCTAAATGTGCCGTCTGTTTGGCATGAGCGGAGGCGCCGAGCCGGTCCAGGCCACGTTCTGGCTGCTCGAGGCGCCGGACTCACTGGCCCAGCAGAGCCGCCGCGAGCCCGACGGAACCGGCTTGGGCGCGTTTACGGCCGACGGCAAGCCGGAGGTGCTCAAGCAGCCGCTGGCCGCCTACGAGGATCAGGCGTTTGCGCGTACGGCCCGCTCGGTCACCTCGCGCACGTTCGTGGCCCACGTCCGCTATGCCTCGACGGGGGCGCTGCTGGCGCGCAATACACATCCGTTTGAGCAGCGCGATCGGATCTTCGCCCACAACGGTGTGATCGGGGACCTGGGCCAGCTCGAGCGGGAGCTGGGCGAGGACATGTCGCTGGTCGCCGGCGACACCGACTCCGAGCGCTATTTCGCGCTGATCACGCGGGAGATCGAACGCGTCGGTGATGTGGGTGAAGGGATCGCCAGCGCGGCCCGCTGGGTCGCCGCCAACCTGCCGGTGTTCGCCATCAACTGCGTCCTGATCATCGAGTCCGATCTGTGGGCCCTGCGCTATCCCGATGTGCACGAGCTGTACGTGCTCGAGCGCACCGCGGGCGGCCCCAGCGGTGCGCGGCATCTGGAACACGCCAGCGCCCGGGGCAGCATTCGGGTCCGCTCGGGTGCGGCGGCCAGGCGCCCCACCGTGGTGGTGGCCACCGAGCGCATGGACGAGGACCCCGGGTGGCGCGACATGGAGTCCGGGGAGCTGCTGCACGTCGACGGGTCGCTGCGGGTGAACAGCCGGCGCGTGCTCACCGCCGCCCCCGCCCATCAGCTGACGCTGGCCGACCTCGACCCCAGGGCGGCGGCCTCACAGAAGGCCTCGCCGGGATGAGCAGCGAGGCAGCTACGATCGGCGGCCGATGACCTCCACGATGACCTCCACGATGACCTCCACCCGCCTGCCGCCCGGCCCGCGCCTGCCGCGCGTGCTCCAGACCGCCGGCTTCATGCTCGGCGGAGTGCGCTTCCTGGAAGCCTGCCGCCGGCGCTACGGGGACGCGGTCACGTTCGGCACCCTGTTCGACGAACGCTTCGTGATGGTCTTCGACCCCGAGCTCGTCAAGCAGGTGTTCCAGGGCTCCCACGACCAGCTTCACGCCGGCGAGGCCAACGCGCTCCTGGGACCGATCGTCGGCCACCGCTCGGTGCTGCTGCTCGACGGCACCGAGCACCTCCGCCACCGCAAGCTGATGCTCCCGGCCTTCCACGGCCGCCAGATGCTCGCCCACACAGACACGATGCGTTCGTGCGCCGACCTCGAGATCGACTCGTGGCCGGTCGGGGATTCGTTCGCACTGCTGAGCAGCCTGCAGTCGCTGACGCTGCGGGTGATCCTGCGCGCGGTGTTCGGGTACGAGCCCGGCCCCGCCGAGGCCGAGCTGCGCGCCCGGCTGCGGGCCATGGTGGAACCGCTGGCGCGCCCGCGCGGCCTGATGGTGGTGGCGGCCATCGTCCGCCGGCGCCAGGACCCGAGCGCGGCGGCCCGGGCGTTCGAGCGCCGCCGCCAGGCCGTCGACGAGATCGTCTATGCCGAGATCGCCCGCCGGCGCCAGGAGCCCGACCTCGAGCAGCGCGACGATGTCTTCTCGGCGCTGCTGCGCGCCCGCGACGAGGACGGCCAGTCGCTGACCGACCGCGAGGTCCGCGACGAGCTGCTCACGCTGCTGCTGGCCGGCCACGAGACGACCGCCACCGGGCTGGCCTGGACCCTCGACCTGCTGCTGCACGATCAGCGCGCGCTCGCCGTGGCGCGCCGGCGCGAGGACAGCTATCTGGACGCGGTGATCAAGGAAGCGCTACGGTTCCGCCCGGTGATCCCGGCCGTGGGGCGGGTCGTGCGCCAGGCGCCGTTTGCGCTCAACGGCTACGAGATCCCGCCGGGGATGGAGATCAATCCCTCGATCCGCACGATCCATCGCCGCGCCGACCTCTATCCGAGCCCGTCGATGTTCTGGCCCGAGCGGTTCCTGGGACCCGACGCGCCGGACACGTATACCTGGGTGCCGTTCGGCGGCGGCACGCGCCGTTGCCTGGGGGCCAGCTTTGCGCTGACCGAGATGCGGATCGTGCTCGACCGGGTTCTGGCGCGCACGCAGCTGAAGGCGGCCGACGCGCGGACCGCCAAGCCCCAGCTGCGGGCGATCACGCTCTCGCCCAAGGGTGGCGTCCGGGTGCTTCAGGAGCGCCCGCCGCGCCCGGCCAGCGCCGCGTAGTCTGCGGTCCAGATGCTGCTCTACAACTCGGCCGTGTCGGGCAATTGCTACAAGGTCCGGCTGCTGTTCGCCAAGCTCGGAATCGAGTACGAGCGCCGCGAGGTCGACGTCTTCGAGCGCTCTGACCGCCCCGAGCTGTTGGGCGGGCGCAACCCCGCCCTGCGGGTCCCCACCCTGGTGCTCGACGACGGACGCACGCTGGGAGAGTCGGGCGCGATCCTGTTCTACTTCGGCGAGGACACCGACTACGTCCCTGCCGATGCCTTCGCGCGCGCCCAGGTGCTCCAGTGGATGTTCTTCGAGCAGTACGACCACGAGCCGAACATCGCCGTGGCACGCTTCTGGGAGCTCTCGGGTATCCACCCCTCGCAAGCCGAACGCAAGGCCAAGCGCGAGCGCGGTCAGGCCGCCCTGCACGCGCTCGAGCTCCATCTCGCCGATCACGATTTCCTGGTCGGCGAGCGCTACTCGATCGCGGACATCGCCCTGTTTGCCTATACCCACGTGGCTCCCGAGGGCGGCTTTGAGCTCGAGCCCTATCCAGCGGTGCTGGCGTGGCTGACGCGCGTCGCCACTCACCCGGGCCACATCGCGATCGGCGACTGATGACCCAGAAGACTAAGCTGGCCACCGCATGCGTGACGCCCTGATCTGCGAGCCGCTACGGACTCCGGTGGGCCGCTTCGGCGGCATGTTCCGAGACGTGAGCGTGACCACGCTGGCCACGACGGTGATCGAGGCGCTGATCGAACGCACCGGACTCCCCCGCGACCAGGTCGATGACGTGCTGCTGGGCCAGGGGTATCCCAACGGAGAGGCGCCCGCGCTGGGACGAGTCGCGGCGCTCGACGCCGGCTTGCCGGTGGAGGTACCCGGCCTCCAGATCGATCGCCGGTGCGGCTCGGGGCTTCAGGCCGTGATCGAGGCGTGTATGCAGGTGCAGACCGGCGCCGCCGATCTGGTGATCGCCGGCGGGGCCGAGAGCATGAGCCAGACCGAGCTCTACTCGACCACCCTGCGCTGGGGCGCGCGCTCGGGCGGCGCGATGCTCGAGGACCGGCTAGTCCGGGGCCGGGTCACGGCGGGCGGCGCCAACTATCCCGTGCCCGGGGGGATGATCGAGACGGCCGAGAACCTGCGCCGCGAGTACGGGATCCCGCGCCAGGAGCAGGACGAGCTCGCTCTCCGTTCCCACCAGCGCGCGGTCGCCGCCCACGAGAGTGGCGCCTTCGCCGAGGAGATCGTCCCGGTGCAGGTGACCGATCGCAAGACCGGCACCCGTGCGATCGACCGCGACGAGCACCCCCGGCCCGATGCCTCGCTCGAGAGCCTGGCCTCGCTGCGGCCGATGATGCTTCGCAAGGACAAGGACGCGACGGTCACGGCGGGGAACGCGAGCGGCCAGAACGACGGCGCCGCAATGTGCATCGTCACCCACGGCGAGCGCGCGGCCGAGCTCGGGCTGCAGCCGCTGGCCAGGCTGGTCAGCTGGGCCGCCGCGGGCGTCGCCCCGCGGACGATGGGAATCGGTCCCGTGCCCGCGACCGCCCGGGCGCTCGCCCGCGCCGAGATGGAGCTCGAGCAGATGGACGTGATCGAGCTCAACGAAGCCTTCGCCGCCCAGGCCCTCGCCGTGCTGCGCGAGTGGAAGCTCACCGACGGGCTTCAGCGCGTCAACGTCAATGGCTCGGGGATCTCACTCGGTCACCCGATCGGCGCCACCGGCGCGAGGATCCTGGCCACGCTGCTGCGCGAGCTGCACCGCCGTGGCGCTCGCTATGGCCTGGAGACGATGTGCATCGGCGGCGGCCAGGGTCTGGCGGCGATCTTCGAGAACATGCAGGCCGAGTGAGGCCCGGCGGGGCCGAGCAGGCGACGCTGCGCGAGGTGATCGAGGCGCTCGCGCCGATCGAGCGCCGCGCCGGCAGCGGCGGAGAGCGGGAGGCCGCCGAGTGGATCGCGGCACGCATGCGCGACGCGGGCTGTGAGGCCGCCATCGAGGGGGAGCAGTTCCTCGACGGCTACGCGCGCGTGATGAGCCAGCTGTCGGCCACCGGCATGCTCGCCGGGCTGATCGCGTGGGCAATCCCCGGCCTGCGCACGCCGGCGGGCGCCGCCGGGGCCGCCGTAGCGCTGGCGATCGCCGACGACATCTCCAACGGCCCACGCCTGTTTCGACGCGCGACAGCCCCGGCCAAGGCGACGTGGAACGTGGTCGGGGTGTGCGGCGACGAGTCGGCGCCACGAACGCTGGTCGTGCTCGCCCACCACGACGCGGGGCAAGCCGGCAAGATCTTCGACGACCGCCTGCAGATGTGGCTCGGCGACCACATCCCGGGCCTGCTCGAGCGGATCGACACCTCGCTGCCCCTGTGGTGGCTCGTGCTCGGTGCGCCCGCACTGGCCGCGGCCGGTGCGGTCCGCGGCCACCGCGGGCTGCTGGGCGCGGCGATCGCGGGGTCGGCACTGGCCACGGCGGCATTCGAGGACATCGCCCGCAGTCCGGTCGTCCCGGGTGCCAACGACAACCTGAGCGGGACGGCCGTGCTCGTGGGGCTTGCCGAGCGGCTGCGAACGCAGCCGTTACATGGCCTGCGGGTCGTGCTCGCCGCGTGCGGTGCCGAGGAGGTGCTGCAAGGCGGGATCTACGGGTTCGCCAAGCGCCACTTCCCGGCGCTGGACCGGGAGGCCACCTGGTTTGTCAACCTGGAGACCGTCGGCTCGCCGGAGCTGGTGATGCTCGAAGGCGAGGGCCCGGTGGTGATGGAGGACTATCCCGACCGCAGCTTCCGGGATCTGGTCGCGCGGGCGGCTCAGAATCGCGGCGCGCCCGTGCGCCGCGGGCTGCGCTCCCGAGTCTCGACCGATGCGGTGATCCCGAGCCGTGCGGGCTATGCAATCGCGACCCTGACGTCGATAAACCGCTACAAGGCGCTCTCCAATTACCACAAGCTGACCGACACGCCCGACAACGTGGACTACCGGACCGTGCTGCAGGCGCTGACCGTGACCGAGGCGGTGGCGCGGGAACTCGCCTCCAACCCGTGGATCGGGAGATGACCTCGCTCGTCTCAGAGCTCGAGCTTCCGTTCTTCGACCACACCGACTCGACCCTCGGCGGCGAGCGCTACCGCGAGGCGATGGCGGCGCTGCACGGTTACCAGGGCTGGCTGGCCTCGTGCCCGTTCGGGTTCATGGTGCTCGACCGCGAGGCCTGCGAGTTCTTCCTGCGAACCAAGGACGCGGTGTTCCCGGGGCTGACCATCGCCGAGTTGTTCTCGATCACCGACGGACCCCTGCACGAGGAGATCGTCGGCAACATCATCAACATCAACGGCACCGACCACGGCCGCCTGCGCAGCCTGGTCAACCCGGCGCTCGCGCCCCGCGCGGTGGATCGCTATCGGCCGGCGATGCGCTCATTTCTGGCGCAGCTGCTGGGAGGGTTGGCGGCCGACGGGCGCTGCGAGTTCATCTCGGCGTTCGCGAAGCCCTACCCGTCGCTGGTGATCGCCGCGGTGATGGGGGCGCCGCTGGACGACGCGCCCAAGCTGTATGAGTGGTCGAACTGGATCCAGCGCCAGTTCGACGCCAACAGCCTGATCTCCGAGCGCCAGCGGATCGAGCGCGCGGTGGCGGAGTTCTACGTGTGGGCCGATGCGCTGATCGCAGAGCGCCGCCGCTCGCCGGGCGAGGATCTGATCACCGACCTGATCGCCGCCGAAGCCGAGGGCCAGCGGCTCGGACACGACGAGCTGCGCAACCTGGTGCTGAACATCCTGGTCGGCGGCGTCGACACCAGTCAGAGCCAGCTCGCTCACGCGCTCAGGTTGCTCGCCGAGTACCCCGACCAGTGGGAGCTGCTGCGAGACGACCCGCGGGGACGGGCGCTGCCCGCCGTCGACGAGGCGCTTCGCTACGAGCCGATCACGCCGTTCACGGCGCGGATCACGACCGCCGAGCTCGAGCATCGGGGAGTGGTGTTCCCGGCCGGCACGATCGTGCTCGTGTCGGCATGGCACGCCAACCGCGAAGGGGTGTCGCCGGACGCGTTCGACATCACCGCCGACCGCGGTGGCCTGCGCACGCTGACCTTCGGCGCCGGGATCCACTACTGCGTCGGGGCCAACCTGGCCCGGGCCGAGATGCAGGAAGGGCTGGCGGCGATCGCCGAGCGGATGCGGGCGGTGAGGCTCGACGGCGAGCCCCGGTTCGGAACGCCGTCGGGGATCTACGGGCTGGAGGCGCTGCCGGTTAGGTTCTCGCCGGCATGACGGCGCTTCTGACCGGCTGGACCGAGGCTGTTACGTGCGCGGGTTTCCAGAGCGCATCGTCGCCGAGCGTCTCGCGCCTCGCGCTGCCCTCGGCGAGCAGCTGGAGCAGCGCCGCCTCGGCCGCGCGCCGGTCAGGCGCGTCGTTGCCGGCGGTCATCAGCGCCGCCACCTCCTGGGTGGTCAGCCCGTGCTCGAAGTACTCCAGCAGCGGCGCAGGCGTCTCGGGCGGCGGCTCGCGGTGCAGCGTCGGATCCAGGTTGGCGATCAGCACGTCGTAGGCCTCGACCGGCTGAAAGCCCCCCGCGACGAGCTCGGTGCCGTTTGAGCCGAACACGATTGACGGAGCCGTGAAGCGGACCGGGCCATCCGAGGTGGCGGTCTTGCCCTGGAGCTCGGCGGCCGAGCCGGCGGCGGAGCGTGTGCGGGCGCGATCGCGCTCGTAAGCGTCGGTCACTTCGGGCGAATCCAGCGCGGCGATCACGTGGTCGGCGTCGACGCCGGGGACATCGGCGAGCACGGCGCGAAGTTGCTCGTCGTCCTCGAGCACCAGCGGGGTGGTGAAGTTCGCCAGCTGGAGCGCGCGGTACACCTGCCACTCGCTGCCGGGGGTGGCGAGCCGCGCGGCCACGATCGCGCGGCAGGCCCGGGCCGTCGCGCTGATCCGCTCCTTGGGCGCCGGCGAGAACGGCATCCCGTAGCGCCTGAAGCGCAGCTGCCCGAGCGCGCCCCGCAGGGGCGTGTAGCCGCGGGCGATGTACTGCGAGGCGTCCTCGGTGAGCCCGATCACCACCAGCTCCCAGCGCAGCTGATCGCGATAGCGCCATTCGATCACCCGGATGGCCGGGCTTTCGGAATAGGCCCAGGGGCAGGCCGGATCACTGTAAAGGGTGGCTTCGATCATCAGGCTCCCGCGGCCGAGGCAAACGTTGATGCCTCAAGTATATGCGCCGGCGGCGTTCGGCAGGGCTCGCCGCCCGAGGCGTTACAGGGTTATGGCCCGGACCGCCGTGCCAGGAGCCCTTATTTGGGCGTGCCGCCGGCGAGACGGTCCAGCAGCGCCACCTGAGCGGGGTTGATCCTCTCCCGCGCCTCCTCCACACCGAACCACTGGGCGCGGTCGATCTCCGGAAACTCCCGCATCTGCCCCGAGCGCGGCGGCCACTCGAGCGCGAACGTGTTGCTCTTCACTGCGGCCGGGTCCAGGTCACCCTCAAGCGCCCAGGCGTGGACCACCTTGCCCGATTTCTGGTGGACCTCGCCGAGATCGGTCGGCTCTCCCGCCGGCGGCGCGGCCCCGAGCTCCTCGGCGAACTCCCGCCGCGCTGCCTCGAGCGGCTCCTCGTCGGGCTCGTACTCGCCCTTGGGGATCGACCACGCACCGGCGTCACGGCGGGCCCAGAATGGGCCTCCGGGATGTACGAGCAGCACCTCGAGGCGCCCCTCGACGTCGCGGTGCAGGAGGATGCCGGCGCTGCGGCGCTTGGTGGAGGTGCGTGGGCTCATCGCTGCGCACCATGGTGCCAGCCGAGCCGTTTGGATCGCAGGACCCGCCCCCCAGCAGCCAGGAGGGCGACAGATCGCAGGACCCGCCCCCGGCAGCCAGGGGGCGACAACATCCGAGCCGCTTTCGATGGCATCACCCGCCCCGGGGCGGCGCGTGGAAAAGCCGCACCCCTAGGTCGGATCTTCCACGAGGTGCAGCGTCAGCGGGACAGACGTGGAGGATCCGGATAGGCGATGCGGCTTTTCCACGAGATGTGGGGTTGGGTCCGGATTGGGGGTCGGGCCGGGTCGCTGGGATTGGGTCGGGCCGGGTGATGGTTCGCGGCTCGCCCGGCCAAGAGGGGGACCACCCCGCCACACCGACCACCCCGCCACACCGACCACCCCGCCACACCGACCACCCCGCCACACCGGACCACCCGGCTAAACCGGACCGGCCGGCCCCGAAGGCGGCGCCGGCGGACTACGCCGCCAGCGCCTCGCCCTCTTCCACCTCGACCGGCTCGGGCAACTGCATCACCTCGCCGGCAGC
Source organism: uncultured Solirubrobacterales bacterium (assembly GCA_963757015.1). GTDB lineage: Bacteria > Actinomycetota > Thermoleophilia > Solirubrobacterales > Solirubrobacteraceae > Palsa-465. Next base: position 160,641 of record CAVWQA010000004.1, on the reverse strand, counting down.
CCGCGAACGCAACCGGGTCGCGGCGACCACGATCGCCACCGCACAGAAGGCGGCCGCGACCACGAAGGCGAGATCGAAGCCGTCGGTGATCGCCCGCGCCGGGCTGACGCCGGTCTCGCTGCCGGTCTGGGTGCTCGCGATCGTGCTCAGGATGGCCAGACCGAGCGCCCCGCCCATCAGCCGCGAGGTGTTCAAGAGCCCCGAGCCGAGGCCACTCTGGGGACCGGCCACATCCTGCATGGCCACGATCGTCGCCGGCACCAGCGAGAAGCCCATCCCCAGAGCGGTCAAGAGCGCGCCGCCGAGCACGGTGCCCACGTAGTTGCCGTCGGGGCCGATCCGGGTCAGCCACAGCATCCCGAGCAGCATCGAGAGCATCCCGACGCTGATCACCCGCCGGGCCCCGAACCGGGCCACGACCCGCGGCGCGAGCGTGGAGCCGGCGAAGATCGACAGCGTCATGGGCAAGAAGCTGAGCCCGGCCTCGATCGCGTCGTAGTGCAGCACCTGCTGCAGATACAGCGTGATGAAGAACCAGGCCGGGAAGTTGGCGGCATACATCAGCAGCACCACGATGTTGGCGGTGCGCAGCTGCGAGAAGCGGAAGATCGACAGCGGCACCAGCGGCGCCCGGGCGACCTTGGCCTCGACGAACACGAACGCGCCCAGCAGCAGCGCCCCCGCGGCCAGCGGACCGAGCACTCCCGGCGATCCCCAGCCGAGCGTGTCCGTGCGGACGATCCCGAACGTGATCCCGATCAGGCCGGCGGTGATCAGCGCGGCGCCGAGCGCGTCGAAGTGGCGCGGTCCCTCGAGCGGCTTGATCGCCGGGATCGCGATCAGTCCGAGCGCGACCACGAACGCACCGAGCGGGACATTGACGGCGAAGATCGCCTGCCAGCCCAGGGTCTGGGTGAGCACGCCGCCGAGCAGCGCTCCCGAGGAGGCGCCCAGGGCGCCCATCGCCCCCCACAGGCCGAGGCCGCGGTTGCGCTCGGGCCCCTCGGGCAGCGTGCTGGTGATGATGGCCAGCGTCGCCGGCGAGGTCACGGCCCCGGCCAGCCCCTGAATGGCGCGGGCACCGATCATCAGTCCCTGCGAGCTCGCCAGCGCGCACGCCAGCGAACTGAGGGCGAACATCGCGGTCCCGGCCAGGAACACGCGCCGGCGACCGAGCAGGTCGGCCGAGCGCCCGCCCAGCATCAGCAGTCCCGCGAACGTGAGCGTGTAAGCGTTGACCACCCACTGCAATCCGGTGGTCGAGAAGCCGAGCCCGCTGCGGATCGAAGGCAGCGCCACGTTGACGATGGCGACGTCGAGGATGACCATGAACTGGGCCAGGCAGACGACCAGCAAAAGGGCGTTCGAGCTGCACAGTCGTCGGGTCAAAAAGTTCTTGCTTGCATTCATGTGGGCTATGATGCGGCTACGCTTATCCAGGTACAAGAGAAGGAGTTATCCTGGTAGTAGAAGCACCCCCCATCGAACTTGAGATTCCATCCACGACGCCGGCGGCGCGCGTGGGCGCAAACGGAGACCGCCGCCGCGCCGAGCTTGCTGACTTCCTGCGCAAGCGCCGGGCCAGCCTGAAACCCGATGAGGTCGGGCTCCCCAACGGCGGGCGCCGCCGCACCCCGGGACTGCGACGGGAGGAGGTCGCCCATCTCGCCGGGGTCGGTACGACGTGGTACACGTGGCTCGAGCAGGGACGTGACGTGCGCGCGTCGCTCGACGTGCTCGAGGCCATCTGCCGCGCGCTGCGGCTGACCCCGGCCGAGCGCACCCACGTGATCCTGCTGGGGCGGGGCGAGGAGCCGCCGCCGTGCAAGTCGGCCGAACGGGTCTCGCCCACCGTCAAGCGCCTGATCGAGAACCTCGGCCCCAACCCCGCCTACGTGCTCGGCCGCCGCTGGGACTACCTGGCCTGGAACGATGCCGCCACGGCGATCTTCGGAGACCTGGGCGCGGTGCCGCGCGCGGCCCGCAACCACGTGTGGATGCATTTCATGGACGAGGCCCGGCGCCAGATGTTCTCCGACTGGGAGCGCAGTTCGAGGCTGCTGGTGGCGAAGTTCCGCGCCGACAGTGCGCGCCACATCGGCGATCCGCAGTTCGAGCAGCTGATCACCGCGCTGCGCAAGAGCAGCCCCGAGTTCTGCAAGGCATGGAAGAAGCACGAGGTCGCCCGCAGCGGCGAGGGCCGCAAGCTGATTCGCCACCCCGTCGTCGGGACGATGCTGTTCGAGCACGCGGTCTTCAACCCCCAGGAGACGCCCCAGCAGCGGCTGATCCTGTACTCACCGCTGCCGGACGAGGACACGCCCGCGAAGCTGCGGCGCCTGCTGGCCACCGACCGGACGTGATGCAAGCTATGCCGGTATAGCGCAATCACGTGCCTAATCGGTACGTTTGTACCAGCAGTGTGGTACATTTGTACCAATCATGTCCGCGGTTGCGCCCCGTACCCCGAGAGCTCCACGCCCGCGCGGCGCCGCGCGGCGGGAGGCGCTGCTCGAGGCCGTCCTGAAGATCGTCGCCGAGGTCGGAGCCGACGCCGTCACCCACCGGCGGGTGGCCGAGGTCGCCGGCCTCCCGCTGGCCTCCACCACGTACTGGTTTGACTCCAAGGAGCACCTGCTGACGGCGGCGCTCGAGCTGGCCGCCGAGCGCGATATGGCACGCCTGCAGGAGTTCGCCGTCAAGCCGATCGACCCCCAGGCCGACCCCCTCACGCTCGCCGTCGACGCGATCCTCGACCCCGTCGACGAAAGCCTGCAGGGGACGCGGGGCTCGCTGATCGCCACCTACGCGCTGATGCTCGAAGCGGCCCGTCGCCCCACCCTGCGGGCGATAACCCGCCGCTGGAGCGACAGCTACCTGACCGTGCTCAGCCGCCTGCTGCGGGCCGCCGGCTCGACCGAGTCCGATACCGACGCCGAGCTTCTGATCGCGGCCGCCGACGGTCTGTTGATCGAGCAGCTGGCCTCGGGCGCAAGCGGCGACGTCGGCCCGCGCCTGCGCCGCCTGGCCACCGCCCTGGTGAGGAGTCGATGAGCGCCGTGCGCAACAGCTGGCTCGCCCTGGCCGAGCGGGCGCGAAGCCCCGAGGGGCGAATCGTGCTCCTGATCGGCGTCCTGCTCGGTTTCGAGGCGGTGCTGTATTCGGCGGTCACGCCGGTGCTGCCGCACTACGCCCACGAGTTCGGGGCCTCCAAGCCGGCCATCGGCGTCCTCACTGCGGCCTACCCGGCGGGCATGGTCCCCGGATCCCTGCTCGGGGCCTGGATCGCCGCCCGGACCGGCGTCCGGCGCACGGTGATCGTCGGTCTGCTCATCTTCATGGTCTCGATCACGGCGTTTGGCTTCGCCTCGGACATGGCAACGCTCGACGCGCTGCGCTTCGTGCAGGGCGCCGCCTGCGGGTGCATCTGGAGCGGCGGGCTGGCCTGGGTGATCGCCATCGCTCCGCGCGAGCGCCGGGGCGAGGTCCTCGGCTCGGTGCTGGCGGCGGCGATCTTCGGCACGCTCTTGGGGCCGGTGCTGGGGACGCTGGCGGTCGCGGTGGGAACCGAGATCGTGTTCTCATGCGTCGGTGCCGTATCGCTGGGGCTGGCGGTGTGGACGCTCAGGCACCGCGAGCCCCCGCTCCCCGAGGCCGGGACCGGCGCCCCCTTGCTCGCGCTCGCCCGCAACCCGCGGCTGATGCTCGCTCTGTGGCTGGTGGTGCTGGAGGCGGGCACGATCGGGGCCACCTCGGCCCTGCTCCCGCTGCGCCTGTCCGGGTTCGGAGCCTCCGGGGTGGCCATCGGCGCCACGTTCGTGCTCGCCTCGCTGCTGAGCACGTTGATCGTGCCCTTCGTGGGCCGGCTGGTCGATCGCCGCGGTCCCGGTCTTCCCTTGTGCTGGGGTCTGTTGCTGACCGCCGTCCTGGTGGCCCTGCTGCCGGTGCCCCAGTCGGCGCTGGGCCTGGCCGTGGTGACCGTGGCCGCGCTGGGCGGTCCGATGACCGCCAACATGACTCCGGCGACCTCGATCATCACCGACCTGAGCGAGCGAGCCGGGTTCGCGCTCGTGTTCGCCACCATGATGCTCAACCTCGGCTGGGCGGCGGGCGAGACTCTCGGGGCCCCCGTGGCCGCCAAGCTCGCCCAGGTAACGTCAGATACGGTGCCGCTGCTGATCCTGGCGGCGTTGATGGTGATCAGCCTGGTGCTGGTGATCGGGATGCGATTGACGGCTCCGGTCTCCACCTCGGTCTCCACCACGCAATCCACCGGCTACCGACCCGACCGCGAATCGCCCGAGGAGCACGAACGCGTGCCGATCGCGGATACGCTCAGCTGAGCTGAGCCCGCTTCCCGATGACCCCCTCGGAGCCGTTTCCCACTCTGCTCACACCGGCGCCGCTGGGCCCGCTGCGGTTACGCAACCGGCTGGTCTCCACCTCGCATCAGACCAGCCTGGTCCACGACTACCTGCCCACCGACGATCTCCTCGCCTACCACGAGGCGCGCGCCCGCGGCGGCGTGGGCGCGATCTTCCTCGAAGCCACCGCGGTCCACCCGACCGGGCTGCTGACCGCGCACACGCTCGGCGGCTATTTGCCCGAGATCGTTCCCGGCTATCGCCGCCTCGCGGAGGCGGTTCATGCCCACGGCGCTCGCCTGCTCGTGCAGCTGTTCCACGGCGGCCGCGAGCAGATCGCCAGCGCCCCCAAGCCGCCGGCGGTGGCGCCGTCGGCGGTACCCAGCCTGCGCTTCAAGTCAGAGCCCCGAGCGCTCACGCTGAGCGAGATCCACGAGCTGGTCGAGGGCTACGGGACCTCGGCGCGCCACGCCCGCGAGGGCGGACTCGACGGGGTCGAGGTCTCGATGGCCCACGGATATCTGCCGGCGCAGTTCCTGTCGCCGGTCAGCAACCGGCGGGGCGACGGCTACGACGGCTCCGCGGAGGCGAGGCTGCGCTTTGCCCGCGAGCTCCTGGAGGCGGTCCGGGCCGGCGCCGGAGCCGGGCTCGCCGTCGGCGTGCGCCTGGCCGCAGACGAGCTCGTGGCCGGGGGGCTCGGCGTGTCGGAGTGCATCGCGATCGCCCGCGCGCTGCACGGCGCGGGGCTGGTCGATTTCGTCTCGCTGGCGCTGGGGCACTCCGCCTACCCTTCCGCCTCGACCTGGATCGCGCCTCCGCCGCCGGTCCCTCGCAACGCGATCGCCGGCCCGGCGGCCGAGATCCGCGCCGCCGTCCCGAAGCTGACGGTGATCGCCACCACCCGCGTGGTCGAGCTCGCCGACGCCGAGCGGATCGTGAGCGATGGCGCCGCCGACGTGGTCGGAATGACCCGAGCGCTGATCGCCGACCCCGATCTGCTGGCCAAGGCCCGCGCCGGGCGCAGCGAGGAGGTGATCGCGTGCATCGGCTGCAACCAGGCCTGCATCGGTCACTATCACGCGGGCGTACCCATCGGGTGCGCGGTCAACCCGCGGACCGGGCGCGAGCGGGCGCTCCCGGCGGCCACACCGCGCCGGGGCCGCAGGGTGCTGGTGATCGGGGCCGGACCCGCAGGAGCCGCGGCCGCGCTCGAAGCGGCGCATGCCGCCGACGAGGTCACGCTGGTCGAGCGCGAGCTCGAGCTCGGCGGGCAGCTACGGCTCGCCGGGCTGGCCCCGGGCCACCAGGAGCTGTGGGAGAGATACCGCGCCTCCACGTTCGATCGCCTGCGGGCCGCGGGCGTGGCCATCGAGCACGGCGTCCAGGCCGACGCCGAGCTGGCCGCCGGCTTCGAGGTCGTGGTCCTGGCCAGCGGGGCGCGACCCTACGCTCCGGAGCTGCCCGCCGAGCTGCCGTTCGCGGTGTGCCAGGCCTGGGAGGCGATCGCCGACCCCGCCCGCGTCGCGGGTCCGGCGCTGATCGCCGACTGGGGCGGCGGCTGGGAGGGCCTGGACGCGGCCGAGCGGCTGGCGCACGCAGGCGTGCCGGTCACGCTCGCCTGCGCGGCGCCGGTGCCGGGCGAGACGCTGCACCAGTACCAGCGCAACCTGTACCTGGCGCGTCTCGATCAGCTCGGGGTGCCGATCCTGCACCACCTGACATTGGCGCGCGAGGGCGGGGACCTGGTCCTGGCGCACCTGTTCTCTGACCGAAAGCAAGCCCTGCCCGCGACGGCGACGCTCGTGCTCGCCCAGGGCCGGGTGCCCGCCGACGAGCTCTGGACAGAGCTCGAGTGCCATCCGGGCGCCATCCGCGCCGGCGACGTGCTCGGTCCGCGGACGATGGAGGAAGCGGTGCTCGAGGGTACGCTGGCGGTGCGTGAGGACACGCGCGCGGCGCGCCAGGGCGGCACCGTCGAAGCGGCGGGGCCGGCGCAGCGATGACAGCGGCCCGCGGCGTTGCCCGGCAAGAGAGGAGCGGGCAGGTCGTGCTGGTCGACTCGGTTGGGACGCTGGAGCCGGTGGCGGCCGCGCTGGCCGATCTGCCCGCCGTGGAGCTCGTTCGTGCCGACGAGCTTCCGCGGGGCCCCGGAGTGGTCGCGGTGCTGGTGGCGCGCGAGGCGCCCGTTGGCGCCGAGCAGCTGCGCGAGTTGCCCGACGTCCGGATCGTGGCCGCCACCTCGACGGGCTATGACCATCTCGATCTGAAGGCGATCGTCGACGCGGGCGCCTGGGCGACCCACTGCCCCGGCTACTGCGACCAGGAGGTGGCCGAGCACGCGATCGCCTTCGCGCTCGACCTCCTGCGCGGGGTCACGCTGCTCGATCGCTCGGTGCGCCAGGGCCTCTGGGACTACGCGCGGGCTTCGCCGCGGCGGGTCGCCGGGGCGGTGCTCGGGGTCGTCGGTCTGGGCCGGATCGGGCGCGAGGTGGCGCGGCGGGGCGTGGCCCTCGGAATGTCGGTGCTCGGCACCGACCCGGCCGTGACCGCCTCGGAGGTGCCCGGCGTGAGGCTCACGTCCTTGCCGGAGCTGTTGCGGACAGCCGATGTCGTCACCCTGCACGTGCTGCTCAACAATCACACCCGCGGCCTCATCGGCCCCGCGCAGTTAGCGGCGATGCGCACCGACAGCTACCTGGTCAACTGCGCCCGGGCCGGGCTCGTGGATCACGAGGCGCTGGGCGAGGCGCTGCGCGCCGGACGCCTGGCGAGGCTGCGCGCTCGACGTACTCCCCCACGAGCCCCCGACCCCTGATCAGGCGGAGCTGCGCTGGCCGCGCACGCTGATCAACCCCCATGCCGCCTGGTTCTCGCCGCAGGCGGCCACGGCGCCCTACAAGCTCGCCGGTGAGGCGGTGGCGGCGGTGCTCTCCGGGCGCGAGCCGGCCAACGCGCTGGCCCGCCCAGAGTGAGCTTGCCGATGAGTGAGCGGCCGATCGTCATCGTGGGGGCCGGCTTCGCCGGTCTGGCCGCCGCCGTCGCGCTTCACGATCTCGGCTTCAGGGTGGAGATCTTCGAAGCCCGCGATCGGCTCGGGGGCCGGACGTGGACGCGCCCGTTCGGCGACCACGGCCCGCGGGTCGAATACGGGGGCACGTGGTTCATGCCCGAGCATCGGCGGGTACACCGGCAGCTCGAGCGCGCCGGCAGCGAGATACGCGATAACCGGCCGACCGTCTGGCGCTGGCGCACCGACGATCAGATCCGGCACGGCCTCCCGGTGGAGCGCAGCGAGTGGCCGCAGCTCGAAGCCGCGCTGCGCCGGCTCGTCGCCGACGCCGGCTCGCTCGCCGCCGGCGCCACCGAGGCCGGCTCGTTGTCGTTTGCCGATTATCTGAAGCGGCTCGACACCACCCGCGCGGTGCAGGACTTCCTGCTCGGCTGGCAGAACGGCGAGGCGACGGAACCCCCGTGTTTACGGCGGTTTCGTCGCCTCAGCCATGCTCACGGCGTCCAGAGTTTGCGCCCATTTACGCGGGTTTACGGTCGCGTTCGGGCAGCCGTGCGCTCTGCTGCCCGTTGGCTCTGACGGTCTCCGTTTCACAAACACGTACCCGCTTCGGCCCGCTTCGACCCGCTTCGGTGAGGCCCTCTGGCGGCGTTTGTAAAACGCCCGTTGCCCCTGAAACGCGGCGGGGCGGATAGCCAGCTATCAGAAGGTCGTCATGCCTCCAACCGATCCCGACCACGCCCGCAACTTTGCGCTTGCGTGCTACTGCGATCCTGGGGTCGCATCCCGAGAGATCGCGCGTCGTGAGGGCGTGGTCCGGGATCTACGGGCCCGGCATGCTCCGCTCGCCCCGGTGGGCTTGGTTCGCCGGGAGCTCGAGGAGCTCGACTATCTCCGGTCGCTGTTGCCCAGGGAGGCGGCGTGATGGCCCTGTTTCGCCGCCCAGCGCCCGCGCAGGCCGAGCCCGAACCGCCAGCGCCGGCGTCGATCAACCTGGCCAACGTGCCGAGCACCAGCTTGTACCTCGAGATGCGCGGCCGCGGCTTCGAGATTTTCCCCGAGGGCGTCTTCGGGCAGACCGTCAGCAGGCTCGAGGCTCGCGCCGAGAAGGCCGAGCGGATCGTCGCGGCGGTCGAGCGCGAGTGCCCCGAGCTCCGCGATCTGATCTACAGGCTCGCCGACATCGCCGGCGAGTTCCCCAAGGTCGTCGAAGAGATCGGCGAGCTGCGCGGCGAGAACATGGAGCTTCGCGACCGCGCGCGGCTGTCCGAGGGCGACGCCGAGCGGCTAGCGCACGTGATGGTGGGGCGCGAGATCGACGCGCTCGAACGCGGCACCAACGACAACGAGGACTGACATGGATCCGAACACCCCAATCCGCCAACTTTTCGAGGACAGTAGCGCGGTCAACCGGCTGACCCGCGCCGTGCAATTGGACAGTGGCCTGGACTTCGTGAGCAGCCTCGATCGGGTACATGACGCTGCGGATCGCGCTGCGGCTGAAGGCGGGGGCACGCTCGGCCGCCTGCTCGAATGGGCGGGTGACGCCGACTACCTCACTGAGACGCTGACCCTGCTCGAGAGGCGTGATGCCGCTGTCGAGCGCGCCCTGCGGGACGCGACCGGCACAAAGCCCGCGAACGTCACCCCAGACGGCATGGTGCGGCTGGACGCTTCGGCGGATATCGGCACGCTTCTGCATGACCCCCGTGAGCGCGAGCGCCGTCTGCGCCGCGCCCGCAACGTCGCCGGCAGCTACACCGGCAGCGACGGCCGCGAGACGTTCGAGGAGGACGACCGCCGTCACCTTGACGCCGAGCTGGATTTGGTGCGGACGTTGGAGCTCCGCGCTGGCGTCCAGGCGGCGCAGTCGCAGGCGCAGGGTGTGGCTCGACAGCTTGACGCGGCGATCGCCGACGCGGGCCGGGAGCGCAACCGTCTGCGCCAGCTTGACCAGAAGTTCGCTGAGCTCGACGCGCTCGGCGTGGACGCGGCGCGAGAGACGGCGCGCTACCAGCTCCGCTCCCAAGCGCACCAGGCGCTGGAGCCGGCGCTCAAACTGCTTGACCAGCTCGAGGGCAACACGCCAGGCACCGACCCGGCCGGCGGGCTGAAGATGCTCGACACGCCAAGCCGCACCGATGCGGTCGACGCCGGAGGTCCGCGAGCGGATGAGGCGGTTGGGCCGCGACCCCGGCGACAGGGGCTATTACGCGATCACGGTCTGCGAGATGGGGGCCGGCGAACCGATGCCACCGGAGCCCGAGCCTGAGCCGGGCGCCGTGGAGCTCGACCAGCCACCGCCGGGCGTGCATGCCGACTCGCACGCCATCGAGCGCAAGGTCCGGGACCGCATGCGCCAGCTCGACCGGGGCGAGGACGAGTACGTCCGCACGCTCGACGAGATCGTGCGCGAGGGGGGCGTGATGGCGGCGCCGTTCACACAAGCGGCTCACGTCGCGGCGAGGATCGCGGAGGCCACGGCTCGCGGTGTGACCAGCCCCGAGGAGCTCGCGCGGGTCCGCTTGGACGCGATCGACTTCTGGCAGAGCAGGCTCAACGCGACATTCTCCGGTCAGCCGAGCGGCGGCCAGGCGTCGAACTGAGGAAGCTGGTCGATGCACTACGCCCGTGAGGCCGCCAAGCTGCGCGCGCGCCGCGACCGCGAGATCCGGCGCCTGCGCTCAGAGAACCCCGGCATGGCCAACACCGCGATCGCCGCGGTCGTGGGGTGCAGCCGAGCGACCGTGTACGAAGTCCTCAACCCTGGCCGCCACGAGAAGTACCGCGCGCGCCGTCGCGCACACTGGAAGGTCTACAGCGGGGCGGCATGAGCGCGGCCGGCAAGCGCAGCAAACGCGCGGCTCGCCGCAGCAAGGAACGGGAACGCGAACGCGCGCTCGAGGCGCTCGAGCGTCAGCGCGACGGCGTAACGGGCAGCGGGCTCCGCGACGTCGGGCAGCACCCGGCCCAGCCGAGCAGTCAAGACGCGCCACCACGCGGCCGATCAGGGCAATCGAACGCCTGTCTGCTAGGCAGCATGTCGCTCAAACAGGGGCTCTGAGATGCCCGCCCCCGATGACCCAGGCTGCGTACGTCGATGCCGTGCTCGCGGCGGCCACGGCCCGCGGCGCCACCGACAGCGAGCGGCTCGCGAGGACCCGTGCCGACGCGATCGACTTCTGGCAGTCACGCCTCGACACCTTCAACGGCCGCCCGAGCGGCTCGATCGCGCCGGTGAGTCTCCTCGAGTCGCTCTACCCCGCCACCAGCCTGTTCCCGGGCACCTCCCTTTTCCCCCGGGCATAGGAGAAGCGGGATGCCAATAACCCCCTTCGGCTGGGTCGACAACACGGCGCCGGCCATTAGCGCCGCGAACCTGGAGGCGATGCACGCAGCCGCGGCGCTTACGCGGACGCGACCGCTCGCCAGAAGGCACTGGAAGTTGTCGCCTACCCGGAGGACATCGGGGGGACGATCACGTCCGGGGATGACGCCCGCACGGTCCAGCTCGTCGACGGACGCAACTACTTTTTGACCAAGAGCGTGATCGACACCCTATGCGTGAGGTTGCCGCTCACACCGGTGATCGTCAGAGTGGAGGTATTGGTTGGTGTGTTCATTCTGGTGCTCACCGAGAGCGTCGATGAGGAGCTGGACGGGTTGGGGCTGAAGCCGACGGTGGCGCCGCTCGGCAGACCGCTCACGCTCAAGCTGACCTGGCCTGCGAGCCCGTTCACCGGTGTGATCGATACTGAGTAGCTGGTCGACTGCCCCTGCACCACCGACTGGCTCGCCGGCGATGCCGCAAGCGTGAAGTCAAGACTGCTAGCCGACGAATCGGTTGAGGAGGTTGGCGGTTGTCTGCTGGATGCGGGAGTCGACAAGGTTCCGGCCCCCGTAGTTGTCCAATGCCCAGCTCCAGCTCTCCGTGCCGGCAGCGAATACCCAAGCCCCACTCGGTGCTTGATAGATCGATGAGTTCGAGTAATCCGCAGCCCCAGTGCCGGTGTCGAACGGCGAGTGAGAAAGGAGCACGTACGTGCCGCTGACCACGCTCGGCTGCGTGAAGCCACTGTAGAAGCGGTCTGCTTCGTAGCCGACGATGCCTGGGACGCTGTCGCCGTCATGGAACCCGGTTCCAGCATACAGCCAGTTCCCGCTGTTTGTGACGATGTATGGAACGTTAGCATTGTTCTTCAACTGATTGGCATACTCGATGCCCATCAGCTCCTGCGGCGGCCGGTTTGGCTCCGGCCGACTCCACCAGTTCGTTGTGACCAGGCTGGGATCCGTGGTCGGATCGATGCTCGCGTTCTTGTAGCAGGCGATCACCCGATCTGGGACTCCGGTGCTGGAGGGTTCAAAGCGAATCTGCCAGCCTATGTCGTCGGCTCCGAAGAACGCGAGGTTGACGCCTGCATCGCGAGCCGCGTCGGCCGCGTCGAACATCGCCTTTGACCAGTACTCGTCGTGACCGCCCGAGAGGACACCCCGGTAATTCAGTAGGCGCCCGCCGTTGAGGTCAGTATCAACATCGGTGGAGTAGGTCACGTCATACCCACTGCGCTCCATCCACCGGACAAAATTAATCTCCCAGCGAAAGAATGAGTTCACCGTATTCGTTCCGTTGTTCGCATATGGTCGGTTAAACGAAACCTTCACGGCCCTCGGCGTTCCCGCGACCGTATTTGGGCCATAGCTGTTGAACTCGTAAAGGCTCTTGCCGGTGGTACCGTTGTTGGGATAGTCGTTGTAGGCCTCGTAGGTCGTCACCGGCTGCTGGTAAAGAAGAGCGGCCACCCGGCTGTCGTCACGGACGACGAACTCGATGTAATTCTGATATCCCTGAGCGTTCGTGAGAAGCGCCAGATAGATCCCGCTCGTCCACGACGTTTGGGTCGCCAACGTGTAGGCGGTTGCCCAATGGCAAGCGATCTCGCCCGTCGTGGGGTCCGTCCTACAGGTAGGTTGCCTCGTACCGTTGAGCGGACCGATGTGCTCCATCAGGCGGCCTCCAAGGCCCTGATACCAGCCGATCCGGTAAACGTTGATCGTGTAGGTTTGCGCCGGATTGACGCTGACATAGAACAGGATCTTGTGGCCCTTGTTAACGCTTGTTGCCGACGCATAGCCCTTAATTTGACCGACGGCGTCTGTTCCCACTTTAGTGATCTGCCATTTTGTCGTCCCGGGCTGCTCATTCTCGGTGACTATGGGGTTGGCGGCTGCTGCGGCCGTGACGAAACTCTGTCCGCCGACCACCGATAGCAGACCAGCGAGGAAGAGAAGCAACGACCACTTAGACAGCCGAAATCGCGTGCGCGACGAACGCGGTATTCCGGCTGAGCGAATCCATCTGTGTCCTCGGTCCATCACGCGATCAGTGACTAAACGCGCCAAAAGCTCCTCCCCCACACAGCGGATGGCCAACAGCCCCATGCCCCACCTTTATATTGCTGACTACTCGTTCCGGCCCCACAGTCGGCCCAGCCACACGCACCGGCGCCCGACACCGTCACACAACAGTAGTTGCAATCCGGACCGCTCAGACAGTCTCTTCAACCTCTATGACAGAAAGCGCCCAAAAACGTCACCAACCGCCAGCCGCACCAGCTTGACACCGTCACGTTGACGCCCCTGAACCGCCGTGTCGCGATGAAAACCTGTTCATCGCGACCGAGATCAGACCAAACCGGCCCGATTCACAGCGCTGGTCCCCATCGTTGATGGCGAGCGTGAGGATGAACGCCGCGCGGCCAAGCACGACCCAGCCACGACCCCGACGGAGGCCCGAGCAGACGTGCGCGAAGTCGCCGACGCGCTCCCCGATGCGTCCCGGCCGAATCACGAAGGGATTCTCGGATGAGCGGGGCGGCCGACGCACGCCTTCGCGCGTGACAGCAGGCGCCCGGTTACATCATCCGCGAGCCGAATGAAGATTTGCCCACCCTCCGGGCCGTCAATCGAGCAGCCGCACGAGGGCTTTCCCAGCACAGCGCTCGTCAGCATCTCGCCTGCGGCGAGGCGCTGCTCACTCTCGCCTCCAGGCGCGGAAGGTCGCCTACCTCGCGAGCCTGCAGGCTGGCGAATTGGAGGCTGAGGATCCGGCCGCGCCGGTGGGCAGCGAAATGAGCGAAATGGCGCTGCTGCCCGATAGCGCGACCCACCGGGACGACCGTCAGACGGCTGAAAACCCCCGACTGAGCAGGGACTTCGCGTAGCGAGCGCTGCCGGGCTCGAACCGGCGACTTCCTGCTCGGCTGGTGGGCGGTCACGGGCGGCAGCCAACCCTCCGAGGGGGCGGCCGTCGACGGCCTGGCCGCGATCGCCGAGCACGGCGGTCTGCTGGGGATTCCCGAGACCCTGCGCCGCTCGCCGGCCCTCGGGTGGACGGCGATTGCGGAAGCGATGCTGGGCTCCGCGCACGCTCCGGTGCGCTTCGGCCGGGAGCTCGTGGGGGTCGACTGGGACGCGGAGGTCACGCTTCACTTCGCCGGCGGAGAGCGCCACGCCGCGCCGGCGGTGATCCTGGCCCTGCCGCTCAACGTCCTGGAGCGGATCGCGTTTGCCCCGGCGCTCCCGGACCGGCTTGGCTCGTCGTTCGGTAAGAACCGCGGCCGCGCGGTCAAGGTCTGGCTGGCGGCCCGCGGCGTCCCGCCGGCATCACTGGCCGCCGGACGCGGCCAGGGGCTCAACCTGTTGCTCGCAGACCGGGCCGTCGATGACGAGCAGCTGGTCGTGGGCTTCGGTCCGGCCAGCGGGCGCTTTGATCCCTCCGACGGACGCCACGTCCAGGCGGCCCTGCAGGCCTTCTATCCCGAGGCCGAGCTGATCAGCTTCGACAGCCACGACTGGAACGCCGACCCGTTTGCCCGGGGGACGTGGGCCACGGCGCCGGTCGGCGACGTCGGTGCGCTCGATCATTCTCGCTTCGCCCCGGTGGGGAGGCTGGCCTTTGCCAGCTCCGACTTCGCCCCTGAGGCGGCCGGCTGGATCGAGGGCGCGATGGCGGCCGGCGAGGCTGCCGCCGCGGCCACCGCGCAGGCGCTCCGCCGCCCTGCGGGCGTCGGCGGCTCCGGCCCCTAGTTCCGCCCCCCTAAAGAATGCGCCGCCAGGCTTGACACGACGTTCGGCCGACTGATACGAACCCCGAGTCAAAACGGTCGTTCAAAATGACCGTGCAAACTCCACGAGCGGCGGCCGCACTCGAGCGGCCCGTGTACGTCCGCAGACCCGCCAGATCCCCGTTCACCCGATGACCCGATGACCGCCGCGCGCGACTTCCGGCCCTTGTTTCACCCGCGCTCGATCGCCGTCGTAGGGGCTTCCGATGACCCGCGCAAGTGGGGCAACTGGCTGGCTTCCCGAGCCCTGCGCGGCGAGCACCGCCGCCAGGTCCATCTCGTCAATCGAGCTGGCGGCCACGTGCTGGCGCGCCCGGCCTACCGGTCGCTGTCAGAGCTGCCCGGCGAGGCCGAGCTGGTGGTGGTGGCCGTCCCCGCGCCCGCACTCGAGGCCGCCGTCGAGGACGCGCTTCGCGCGGGCGCGCGAGCCATTGTGGCCATCACCGCAGGGACGGCCGGCGACCCGCGTGAGGCGGCGCTGGCCGCCCGGGTCCGCGCCGCCGGGGCGATGCTGCTGGGGCCCAACTGCCTGGGCGTGTTCGACCCAGGCGCCGAGCTCGAGCTGGTCTCCAACGACCTTCCGGCGGGCGCCATCGGGCTGGTCTCGCAGAGCGGAAACCTGGCGCTCGAGATCGGCCTGCTGGCGCGCGAGGCCGACCTCGGCTTCTCGCGCTTTGTCTCGCTCGGCAACCAGGCCGATCTCGAGGCCGCCGATCTGATCGGGGCGCTCGCCGAGCACGACGGCACCCAAGCCATCGCCCTCTACATCGAGGACTTCCGCGACGGGCGGGCGTTCGCGCGCGCGGCCCGGGCCGCGCACCGCGCCGGCAAGCCGGTGGTCCTGTTGAGCCTGGAGCGCACCGAGGCCACGGCCCGGGCAGCAAGCTCGCACACCGGCGCCCTGGCCAGCGACAGCGCGGCCGTGCAGGCGGCGTGCCGGTCGGCGGGAATCGAGCGCGTGCGCACCCCCGGCGAGCTGGTCGACGTCGTGCAGGCGCTGATCCGGAGCCCCGCCCCGCGCGGCCGGCGCCTGGCCGTGCTGGCCGACGGAGGCGGCCACGGCGCGATCGCGGCATCGCTGGCCGCGACCGCCGGCCTGCGGGTGCCGGAGCTGGCCCCCGCGACCGTGGCCGCGCTGGAGGCCGAGCTGCCGGTGACCGCCGCCTGCACCAACCCGGTCGATCTGGCCGGGGCGGCCGAGCAGGACATCGGCGCCTTCGAGCGCGCGGGCCGGCTGGTGTTGCACGCCGGCGAGGTCGACGCGCTGCTGATGACCGGTTACTTCGGCGGCTACGGCGAGTACGGCGAGACGATCGGCGACGCCGAGGTGACCGCGGCAGCGGAGCTGGCGCGTACCGCCGCGCGGACGGAGCGCACGCTGGTGGTCCACACCATGTACCCGTGCACCCCCGCGGCCCAGGCGCTCCGGCGCGGCGGCGTCCCCACGTATAAAACGATCGAGCAGGCGATCGACGTGCTCACGCGACTCGCCGACCACCGGGAGCACCCGGCGGGACCGATCCCCGAGCTGCCCCCTGCCGCGGCCCCGCTGCACGACGACGCCTACGGCGGCGTGCGGGCGCTGCTGGCCGAGGCCGGCCTGCCGTTCGTGCCCCAGGACACCGTCGGCTCGCTCGACGAGGCCTGCCTGGCGGCGCAGCGGATCGGCTACCCGGTGGTGCTCAAGGCGCTCGGCACGCTGCACAAGTCAGACGCGGGCGGCGTGGCCTTGGACCTCGGCGACGAGCCGGCGCTGACGCGGGCGTTCGCCCAGATGGAGGATCGCCTCTCGCCACCGGCGTTCTCGGTCGAGCAGATGGCCCCGCTCAGCGACGGCCTCGAGCTGCTGCTGGGGGTGCGGTGGGACGAGCGCTTTGGGCCGGTCGCCCTGGCCGGGCTCGGCGGCATCTACACCGAGGTCATGCGCGACTTCGCGGTGGCGCTGGCGCCGGTGAGTGCCGAGGAGGCGCTCGGGCTGCTCGCCGAGCTGCGCGCCTGGCCGCTGCTGCGGGGCGCGCGCGGCCGGCCCGCGCTCGACGTGCAGGCCGCCGCTGGCGCGCTCGCGGCGCTGTCGGTGGTGGGCGCCGCCCATCCGGAGATCGTCGAGCTGGAGGTCAACCCGTTGCTTGTACTTGCCCACGGGGCGCTGGCCCTCGACGCCCGGGCCGTCTGCGTCCCGGCCCCCGAGGAGGTCGTTGTCTGATGGACGGACTGGTGGAGCTGACCGACGAGCAGCTGGAGATCCAGCGGCTGTGCCGAGAGTTCGCGGCCAGAGAAATTCGACCGATCTCGCTGGCGGTCGACGAGGCCGACGTCGAGGTCCCCTGGGAGCTGTGGCGCAAGGCCGCCGGCCTGGGGCTGACCTCGTTCATGCTCCCCGCCGAGTACGGCGGCGCGGGTATGACCGACTGCCTGACGTCGTGCATCGTGCAGGAGGAGCTCTCGCACGGCTGCGCGGGGATCGGCAACCTCGTCACCTCCAACGGCTTCTTCGCCGAGCCGGTGCTGGCGCTCGGGGACGAGGCGCAGAAGCAGCGCTGGCTGGCGCCGCTCGCCGGCGAGGACCCCCCGCTGACGGCGCTGGCCATCACCGAGCCCCAGAGCGGCTCCGATGCCGCGTCGATCCGCACCCGGGCGCGGCGCGCCGACGGCGGCTACGTGCTCTCGGGTCAGAAGGCCTGGATCTCCAACGGCGGCGTGGCCCGCTACTACGTGGTGTTCGCGACCGTCGAGCTGGGCAGCGGTCATCGCGGGATCACCGCGTTTCTGTTGCAGGACGACGACCCGGGACTGCGCTGCGGGCCGACGATGCGCAAGATGGGCCAGCGGGCGATCCCCAACGCCGAGGTGTTCCTCGACGACGTGCAGGTCGCCGATGACCGCCGGCTCGGCGACGAGGGCCAGGGCTTCGTCGGTCTGATGCACACCTTCGATCGCTCGCGGGTCACGCTGGCCGCTTCGGCCACCGGCCTGGCCCGCGCGGCGCTCGAGTTCGCCGTGCAGTACGCCAAGGAGCGGGTTCAGTTCGGCAAGCCGATCGCCGAACACCAGGCGGTCGCTTTCCGGCTGGCCGACATGGCGCTACGCGTCGACGCCTCGCGCCTTTTGACCTGGCGGGCGGCGCGGCTGGTCGACGCCGGGCAGCGCGCCACCAGCGAGGCGGCGATGGCCAAGTTGCACGCATCGGAGACCGCCATGTGGTGCACCTGGGCCGCCGTCCAGACGCTGGGCGGCTGGGGCTACTCGCGCGAGTACCCGGTCGAGAAATGGATGCGCGACGCCAAGCTCGAGGAGATCGAAGAGGGGACGTCGGATATCCAGCGCTTGGTCATTTCGCGCGGGCTGTTGCGCTGAGTGCCGGTGTCGATCTTTGGCGCTATGCGATGAAAATCGACCACGCTCAGACGGTCTCCTCCGTCACGTCTCGGGCCACCAGCCCCGCATATACCCCCGCGCGCTCCAGCAGCTCCTCGTGGGTGCCGCGCTCCACCACCCGCCCCTTGTCCAGGACCACAATCTGATCGGCGTCCCGGACCGTTGACAACCGATGGGCGATGGTGATCGTGGTGCGGCCCTCGGCGAGCCGCTCGAGCTCGGCCTGAACCGCATACTCGGTCTGGGTGTCCAGCGAGCTGGTGGCCTCGTCGAGCACCAGCACCGGCGGGTTGCGCAGCACGGTCCGGGCGATCGCCATCCGCTGCTTCTCGCCGCCGGAGAAGCGATAGCCGCGCTCGCCGACGATCGTGTCATAGCCGTCGGGCAATGAGGCGATCAGGTCGTGGATGTGGGCCGTGCGGGCCGCGTCCTCGATCTCATCGTCGGTCGCGTCGGGGCAGGCGAAGCGCAGGTTCTCGCGCACGCTGGCGTGGAACAGGTAGGTCTCCTGCGAGACGACACCGACGGTCGCCGCCAGCGAGGGCAGCGACGCATCGCGCACGTCGACACCGTCAATCGTCACCGCTCCCTCCTGCGGCTCATACAGCCGCGCGACCAGATAGCCAAGCGTCGTCTTGCCGGCGCCGGTCTCACCCACGATCGCGGTGCGCGTACCGGCGGGGACGACCAGGTCGACGTCGCGCAGCGTCCAGCTCGCGTCGCCATTGGCGCCGTAGCGGAAGGACACGTCCTCGAAGCGCACCTCGCCCAGCAGCTCCTCCGGGCGCAGCTGGACCGGATGCTCGGCCTCGGCGATGTCGATCGGCAGGTCGAGGTACTCGAAGATGCGGTCAAACAGCGCCAGCGACGCCTCCATGTCGGCGCCCACGCCGAGCAGCGACTGGATCGGGAACAGCAGCCGCGTGGACAGGGTGGCGAACGCCACCGCCGTGCCCAGCGAGATCGAGTGGCCGGTGAAGCTCTCGCCGGCCAGCCAGTAGATCAGCGCCGGCTGGATCGCGAACGTCATCTGGATCGTCGACATCACCCAGCGGCCCGCCATCCGCGAGCGGACCTCGAGATCGGCGATCTCCTTGGACTCGCCCGTGAAGCGCTCGGCCAGGTCGCCGCCGCGGCCCATCGTCTTGCCGAGCATGATCCCCGAGACCGACAGCGATTCGGCGACCAGCGCCGACAGGTCGGCCAGGCGGCGCTGCTGAAGCGTCGTGATCCTGCGCCTGACCTTGCCGACCCGGCGCGTCAGCCACACGAAGAAGGGCACGAACACCAGCGAGATCGCCGCCAGGCGCCAATCGAGCAGGCACATGGCCGCCACCGCGGCGATCACCGTGGTGGCGTTCTGGGCAATCGTGGTCGCGGTCGTGGTGACCACGCTGTCCAGCGCGCCGATGTCATTGGCGATCCGCGACTGGACCTCACCCGTGCGAGTGCGGGTGAAGAACGCCAGCGACATCCTCTGCAGGTGGCGGTACACGGCCGCGCGCAGGTCGTGCATCACCCGCTGACCGACGATGTTCGAGTGGTAGGTCTGCCACACGCTGAACGCGCTGGTGGCGATCGCGATCGCGATCATGGCGGCCGTCAGCCAGGTCAGCAGGGTCGTGTTGTGCTGGCCGATTCCCTTGTCGAGCACATCCCGGAGCAAGAACGGGTTGAGCATGCTGAGCCCGGCCGAGAACATGATGAGCGCCAGCACCGAGCCCAGCCGAACCCGATAGGGCCTGAACAACGCCAGGATCCGGCGCCGGTCGCGCTCGCGCGTCGGATCCATCAGCGGCGGCGGCTTGCGGTCACCCGAGCTCATCCGACCGCTCATGATGGCGAACGCATGCGCCGCGCTTTATATTTCGCTACAGGCCGAAGTGTCATCTCGCTAGCCTTCAATGTTATGAAGGGTGACGCAGACATCGCGAAGGTGGGGGCGCTGGTCGCCGATCCGGCGCGCGCCCGGATCCTGCTCGCGCTCGGAGACGGCCGCGCGCTGCCCGCCAGCGTGCTCGCCGAGGAGGCCGGCGTCGCGGCCTCGACCGCGAGCGCTCATCTGGGCAAGCTCGTGGACGGCAAGCTCCTGACCGTCGAGCGCCACGGCCGTCATCGTTACTTCGCGCTCGGCGGCCCCGACGTGGCCGAGCTGATCGAGGTGCTGGCCAAGGTGGCGCCGCCCGCCCCGGTGCGGTCGTTGCGCCAGGGTACCCGAGCCAACGCGCTGCGCTCCGCGCGCACCTGCTACGACCATCTCGCCGGGGTCCTCGGAACCCAGCTGATGGCGGCGCTGCTGGAGCGGGGCATGCTGACCGGCGGCGACGGGATCTTCGATCGCTCCACCGTGCGCCAGGATCGGTTGGCGGCTCCGGGTTGCGATTACGACTACCGGCTCACCGAGCACGGCCGCGACGAGCTCGGGCGGTTCGGGATCGACTTCGCTGCGCTGCGCTCGCGCCCCCGGCCGCTGATCCGCTATTGCGTGGACTGGAGCGAGCAGCGCCACCATCTCGCGGGCTCGCTCGGGGCCGCGCTGGCCGAGCGGATGTTCGAGCTGCGGTGGGTCAACCGGGCCCGGCGCGGACGCGCGGTGCAGGTCAGCGAAGCGGGCGCGGAGGGGTTGCGCGAACGGTTCGGGCTCGAGCTCGCGTGGGCGGGGCGCTGACCTGGCGCGAGCGAGCTCGCCTAACCTGCTGGCGGTGACGGCCACAGCCCCACTTCTGCTCGCCGCCGCCGGCGTGGGCTTCGGGCACGCGGTCCTGCCCGATCACTGGGCGCCGCTGGCGGTGATCGGCCGCACCCGGCGCTATCCGCTGACCAAGGTGGCCAGGCTGTCGGGAATGGCGGGGGTCGCGCACGTGCTCGTGTCGCTGGGACTCGGGGCCGTGATCGTCGCGGTCGGGCTGCAGATCCGATCGAGCGTCGAAGGTGCCCAGGACGCAATCGTCGGTGGGCTGTTGATCGCGACCGGGATCGGGTTCGCCATCGTGCAAGCCACCGGCCACGGCCACTCCCATTCGCACGAGGCCCACGAGCACGCGCCCGAAGGCCATGAGCACGCTCACGCAGAGCCCGGGCACGCGCACGGAGGCCACGAGGACACGGCCGAGCCTGCCCGCCGCGGCCACTCGGCGCTGGCGGTGATGGTCCCCTTCGGGGCTGCCGCGTCTCCCGATCTGACCATCCTGCCCGTGTTCCTGGCAGCCACGACCGCCGGCGCCGCCACCGCGGTCGGCTCGCTGATCGTGTTCGGGGCAGTCACGATCGCCACCATCGTGGGCCTGACGCTGGCGGCGACCGCGGGCGGCTATCAGATCGGCGGTCGCTGGCTGGACAGCTGGGGCAACGCCTTCACGGCCGCGGTCCTGATCGTGATCGGGACGCTCGTGCTGGTGGGCGCCTTGTAGCCGGTCGGAATTCGGCCAGTAGAGTCCCGGCTGTGAACGACGACTGGCGACTGCGGATCGACCTGGGCGACGAGTCCCACGCGCGCGAGCTGACGCGCGCGCTGGAGGAGCACACGCCCGAGGCGGGCGAGGGCACCGGCTCGATCGACGAGCGCGTGATCGTGACCCACGACGGCGCCGAGGTGTTCTGCTACTCGGGCACCCGCGAGCAGGCCGAGCACAGCCGGCAAGAGGTGCAGGCGCTGGCCGGCCGCCACGGCTGGCAGGCCGCCTTCGAGCTGCGCCATTGGCACCCGACGGCTGAACAGTGGGAGGACCCCGACAAGCCGTTGCCCCATAGCGATGCCCAGCTCCAGCAGGAGCGGCGCGAGCGAATCGCCCAGGAGCGGGCCGACTCGGCCGCCGATGGCTATCCCGACTTCGAGGTCAGGGTCCACTGCGCCTCGCACCGCGACGCCAGCGCGCTAGCCAGAAAGCTCGAGGACGAGGACATTCCGTTCACGCAGCGTTGGACCACGGTGCTCGTCGGCGCCACCGACGAGGACAGCGCCAACGCGCTCGCCTCGCGCCTGCGCGCGCAGGCGCCCGAGGGCAGCACGGTCACCACCGAGGGCAACCTGAGGGCTGTCTACGATGAGCGCCCCGGGCGCCGGTTCTGGTTGCTGGGCGGTCTCGGCGGCTGACCAGAGGGCCCGACGCCGGGGCCTGACCGGCACAATGCAGAGGTGGACACCGGGCCACAGAACGGGATACTGCGCCCTTGCGCGATGACGCTGGCAGCCTGAAGTCGGACCTGCATCCGCCGCTGACGCCCGCACCGGCGGCCCCGGTCCGCCAGATCGAGCCCGACTCCGGTGTCCGCAGCTCCTATCCCCCGATCGCCGAATACGCCTTTCTGTCGGACTGCGAGACCATGGCCCTGGTGGCCCCCAGCGGCGCGGTCGAGTGGCTGTGCCTGCCTCGGGTCGACTCGCCCAGTGTGTTCGGCGCGCTGCTGGACCGCGACGCGGGCGCCTTCAGGCTGGCTCCGGAGGGGATGACGGTTCCGGCGTCACGGCGTTATTTGCCGGGCACGATGGTGATGGAGACGAGCTGGGGAGCCGGGAGCGGCTGGATCATCGTCCGCGATGTGCTGCTGATCGGTCCCTGGCACCACCAGCACGAGCGGTCCCACACGCACCGGCGCGCCCCCACCGACTACGACGCCGACCACGTCCTGCTCCGCACCGTCCGCTGTGTCAACGGCGAGGTTCAGCTCGTTCTCCAGTGCGAGCCGAAGTTCGACTACGGCCGCGATCCGGCGCAGTGGCGCTACAGCGGCGAGGGCTACCACGAGGGAGTCGCGGTCAGCACCGACGGCAGCGTCGAGCTGCGGCTGACCACCGACCTGCTGCTCGGCTTCGAGGGCTCGTGCGCCAACGCCCGCCACCTGATCAAGGAGGGTGAATCGGTCTACTGCGCGCTCTCCTGGTCTGAGCACAAACCGCCGGCGGACTTCGACGAGGCCTACCGGCGGCTGGTGTGGACCGCGCATCACTGGCAGCACTGGCTCGACCGGGGCACCTTCCCCGATCATCCCGTGGCGCACCTTTTTGCAGCGCAGCGCGCTGACGCTCAAGGGCCTGACCTTCTCTCCCAGCGGCGCCCTGCTCGCGGCCGCCACCACCTCGCTGCCCGAGACCCCGCAAGGCGAGCGCAACTGGGATTACCGCTACAGCTGGATCCGGGACTCGACCTTCATGCTGTGGGCGCTGCTGTCGCTCGGCTTTGAGTGGGAGGCCAACGACTTCTACTACTTCATCGCCGACGTTGCCTCCGGCGAGGAGAAGCTCCAGGTGATGTACGGCATCGACGGCGAGCGCGACCTCGACGAGCAGGTGCTCGATCACCTGCATGGCTACGAGGGGGCGCGGCCGGTGCGAGTCGGCAACGCGGCCTACCGGCAGCAGCAGCACGATGTCTGGGGGGCCCTGCTGGACTCGGTCTACCTGCACACGCGCTCGCGCGACTCGCTCGACGACCGCGAGTGGAAGATCCTCACGCGCCAGGTCGAGGAGGCGATCGCGCACTGGCGCGAGCCCGATCGGGGCATCTGGGAGGTCCGCGGCGAGCCCAAGCACTTCACCTCCTCGAAGGTGTTCTGCTGGGTCGCCTGCGACCGGGGCTCCCGGCTGGCCGTGCTGCGAGAGGATTGGGAGCGAGCCCAGCGCTGGCGCGACGAAGCCGACGCGATCCATGCCGACGTGCTCGAGCACGGCGTCGACGAGCGCGGGGTGTTCGTCCAGCACTACGACACTGACGCGCTCGACGCGGCTCTGTTGCTGTTGCCGATGATGCGCTTTCTGCCTCCCAGCGACAGCCGGATTCGCGCGACCGTGCTGGCGATCGCCGACGAGCTCACCGATCACGGACTCGTACTGCGCTACCGCACCGACGAGACCGACGACGGCCTGCACGGCAAGGAGGGCACGTTCTTGATCTGCTCCTTCTGGCTCGTCTCGGCGTTGTGCGAGATCGGCGAGTTCGACCGCGGCCGGACCCTGTGCGAGCGGCTGCTGGGCCTGGCCAGCCCGCTCGGCCTCTACGCGGAGGAGGTCGACCCCCACAGCGGACGCCACCTCGGCAACTTCCCCCAGGCGTTCACGCACCTGGCGCTGATCAACGCCGTCCTGCACGTGGTCGCCGCCGACGAGCAGGCCGAGAAGAACATGTCGCCGTGGGCGGCCTGGCGCCAGTAGGCGGCTCCCGGCGGCCGGCGAGCGGGCCCTGCCCGTTTCAGCCCACCCGGTGCGCGACCCAGTAGGAGTCGATCTGCTGGGCCACGCCGCCCGACGGCGAGCTCGATTCCGAGGACGCGACGGCCTCGCCGCCCTGGACCAGGGTCGCCGCCTTGGCGAACGGATCGTGCAGCGTCGCCGTGCCGCCGCCGATCTGCTTGTGGCCGCCCACGAGCGTGAGCAGGATCTGGTAGGGGATCGGCGCCCGCTTCAGCGAGACGTTCCAGTTCAGGGACGAGTCGACCTCCGCTGAGCCTGCCGCTGAGCGTCCCCTGGCGGACCGCCATGGCATCGGCGAATGACACCCGGACGCCCTCGATCGTCCCCAGCCCGACGCTTGCCACCACGGTTCCGAACGGCCCGAGCAGACCGAGGCCCGCGCCGATGTTGGACCTCAGGTAGTCGATCGCGTTGTCGAGTCCCGTGACGTCGACGTTCGGCGTGTAGCCGACGGTGGCGTAGCCGTGCACGGCGCCGCCGTGACCGACGTTGATTCGAAACGTCCCCTGCCAGCTGGTGCCGCCGCTGACGAGGTCGGTCGACCGCTGGATCGTGCCGCGCGCGGACCCGACCCACGTCGATGCGCGCGCCGGTCCCGCAAGCGCCGCCATCAGCGCCGCCGCCAGCAGCGTCGCCAGCGCCACCTGGCCGACCCTCGCGCCGGCACGGTTGCCACAAACCTGCATCTCCACCTCCAGATCGCGTTGTGCTCCCGGCGCGCGCGTATCGTATTGGCCGCGCGTCGGTGTCGGCGCCAGACCCGCGCCCGCGGCGGTATCGGGCTACTGGCGCGCGCGGGGACCGAGTGCGACCGGCAGCGACTTGAGCTGGTTGATGAACCCGGATTCGACGAACGCGGGCCGGCCGGCGATCTCCATCGCCGGATAGCGGGCCAGCGTCTCCTCGAACATCACCTTCAGCTCCAGCCGCGCCAGCGCCGCGCCGAGGCAGAAGTGCCGCCCGCCGGCGCCGAACGCCTGGTGCTCGGGGTGGCGGCGCACGTCGAAGCGAGCGGGCTCCTCGTAGCGGCTCTCGTCGCGGTTTGACGACACGTACCACATGACGACCTTGTCGCCTTCGCGAATCGGCTGCCCGGCGAGCTCGGCGTCACAGGTGGCCGTGCGGCGGAAGTGCGCGAAGGCGGGGAACATGCGCAGCGACTCCTCGACCGCGCTCGGGATCAGGCTGGGGTCGTCGAGCAGCAGCTGGCGCTGCTGGGGATGCTCCATCAGGGCCCGCATGCCGCTGCAGAAGGTGGCCTTGGTGCTGTCGTTGCCGGCCGCGACCAGCAGGAAGAAGCCCATCACGATCTCGTGTTCCTCGAGCTTGTGGCCGTCGATCTCGGCGTGGACGAGCACACTGGTGAGGTCGTCGGTCGGATGCTCGCGCCGCTGCGCGATCATCTGCGTGCAGCGCGCGAAGATCTCCGGAATCTCGTTGGCGATGATGCTCTGCATGCCGTCCGGGGCGAGGTCGGGGTCGCCGGCGCTCAGCGACGTGTTCATCAGCCGGGCCCAGATCGCGTCGTCGCGCTCGGGGATGCCCATGAAGCTCCCGATCACGCGCGAGACGATCGGCTGGGCGACGTCGCTGACGAGGTCGCAACCGTCGGACTCGTCGAGGCGGTCAAGCACCGAGTTGACGATCTGCATGATCGCGGGCTCGTGGGCGGCGATCCGCCGGGGCGTGAAGCCGGCCTGGAACAGCATCTTGAGCCGGTCGTGCTTGGGCGGGTCCATCCCGATGAACATGGCGCGCATCAGCTCCATCGGGAACACGTCCATCACGGCGGTGATGCCGCCGAGCTCCGATGAATAGGTCCGCCAGTCGCGACTCACGGTGTGGATGTCGTCGGCCCGCGTCACCGACCAGAAGCCGGCCTCGGCGGGATACTCGGTTATGGCCGAGGTCCAGTGGACCGGGCAGTGGCGGCGCAGACGGGCGAACATCTCGTGCGGTGGCCCCTCCAGCCAGTGCTCGCGGTCGGCCACGCGCAGCTGATCGAGTTCGTAGTCGTTCTCGATCGAGGTCACCCCGGGTCCTCCTCCTCGTTCGCCGGCGTCTGGCGCGCCGCATCTTACTGGGCGGGCTGGCCGCAGGGGACGGTAAAGCGCTCGTCGAGTGCTTGGGCATATGCGCAAACTCGATCAGGAACGCGGTCGTGGGCGCCGGAGACCACCACGGCCACGGCCGGCGGCCGCGGGATCGCTAGCCGTAACCTTGCCGCGCACCGGGCGCCCTCAGGGCTCGCCCGAAGCGCGCGGGGCGGCTAACCTAGCGGAGTGACCATTCCGCCATCGGGCGCGGCGGACGGCCCAGACTCACGCCGGGACGGCTGGAACGCGCTTGCGCCGGACGCCAAGGGCGAACGGCTGCTGCGGGCCGCGGCCGAGGTGTTCGCACGGCGGGGCCTCGATGCTCCGATGACTGAGATCGCGCAGGCCGCGGGGGCGGGAGTGGCCAGCGTCTATCGCCGCTTCCCCTCCAAGCGCGACCTGCTGGCCGCACTGGTCGTGCGGCGCATGGATCAGATCGCCATCGCGGCCCGAGCCGCCGAGGCCAGCGAAGGCGACCGCTGGACGGCGCTGACGGGGATGCTGCGCACGCTGGTGGAGCGTCAGGCGGCCGATGTCTTTCTCGGCGAGGCGCGGGCCGCGGTCGCGGGCCACGCCCGGGTGGCGGGGGCGACCGAGCGCGCCTCCGCGGCGCTCGACCGCCTGCTGGCCGCGACTCGGGCCGAGGGTCGCCTGCGCAGCGACGCCACCACGCTCGACGTGCGGCTGCTGTTTGCGGCCACGCGCGCGGCCAGACAGGTCGAGCCCGAGCGGTGGACGCGGGTGCTCGAGCTCCTGATCGACGCGCTGGACGGTTGCCCGCGCCCGCGTCAAGCGGATGGTTGAAGGGAGCCTGACACGCCCGGCGACTCGAGTAGCAAATGTGCACGTCACGATCACTTTTGCTACCCGAGTCGCGAACCGCTCCCGGCCCGCCCGGGCGTCACATGCCGGGGCAGTGATGAGAGCTGCCGCCCGAGCGCGGCCCGGGGCGCGGGGCCGCGCCGTGGTGGGCAGTGCCGGTCGGAGCGCTCGAGCTCGTGGAGCTGGAGCTCGACGAGGTGGCGGCGCTCGCCAATGCGGCGCCCCCGCCGGCCAGCCCCACGGTCGACGCGAGCATCGCTAGAAACGACTTGATCCGGTGTCTCAATTTGGTTATCACCTCCTTTCGTTGTCGTGCGGCAAACGATCGCGGCCAACCGTCTTAAGTTCGTAGGAGGCTGATAAGAGCCGGCCGGATCTCATTACCTCCTGGGTAATCGACGTGACTGCTCGTGACTGGGACCGTGCCGGTCATGAGCACCGACACCTACACACACCCGCGGCTGGCGGCGGCGCCCCGGCTGCTCTCCCGAGCCCGCGCCAGCCGGTGGGCGCCGCTCCCGATCATCCTCGCCGGCACGTTCATGGTTGTCCTGGACTTCTTCATCGTCAACGTGGCACTGCCCTCGATCCAGTCGGGTCTGCACGCGTCCAGCGGGGCGCTGGAGTGGATCGTGGCCGGCTACGGCCTCACCACCGCCGTCCTGCTGATCACCTCCGGCCGGCTCGGCGACCGTTACGGCCGCCGGCGCGTGTTCTGCACCGGGCTGGCCCTGTTCACGCTCAGCTCCGCGGTCTGTGGTCTAGCCGGCTCGCCCGGGGTGCTGGTGGCCGCGCGCCTGGCGCAGGGCTGCGCCGCCGCGCTCCTGATGGCCAACGTGCTGTCGATCATCGGCGTCCTCTATGACGGAGTTGATCGAGCCAAGGCGCTGTCGGCCTATGGCATGGTCATGGGTCTGGCCGCCGTCTCGGGGCAGCTGATCGGCGGCGCACTTGTCCAGGCCAACCCGGCCGGGCTCGGCTGGCGCAGCTGCTTTCTGATCAACGTCCCCGTCGGCCTGCTGGCGCTCGCATGCGCCCCTCGCGTAGTGCCCGAGTCGCGCGTCCGCCAGGCGGGGCGTCCCGACCTCCTGGGCACGTTGCTGGTGACCGCGGGGCTGACGGCGATCGTGCTGCCGCTGGTCGAGGGGCGCCAGCAGGGCTGGCCGCTGTGGACCTGGATCTCGCTGGCGGTGGCGCCGGGCCTCCTCACCTGGTTCTGGCATCACCAGCGGGGGCTGGCCCGCCGCGGCGGCTCGCCGTTGTTGAGCCCCGAGCTATTCGTTACCCGCAGCTTCAATGCCGGGCTCGTCGCCCAGCTCGTGTTCTGGTGCGGACAAGCGTCGTTCTTCTTGATCCTCGCCCTGTACCTCCAGCTCGGACGGGGACTCACCGCACTGCAGTCGGGGCTGGTGTTCACGATCCTGGCCGGCTCCTACCTGGCGGCGTCGCTGCGCGCACCGGCGCTCACCCAGCGCCACGGACGCCGCGTGCTGGCCGCCGGCGCGGTCACCCTGGCCATCGGGCACGGTCTGCTCCTGGCGGCGGTCGCCGCGATCGGCGTCGGCGGCTCGATCGCGGCCCTGGTGCCCGGCCTGCTGCTGATCGGCGCCGGGATGGGACTGGGGATCACGCCGCTGGCCACGATCATCATGGCCGGCATGAAGCCCGAGCAGGCAGGCGCCACCTCGGGCATCCTGTCGACCGCGCAAAACGTCGGCAACGCGCTCGGCGTGGCGCTCATCGGGGTGGTCTTCTTCGGTTCGCTGGACCGCGGCTACGCGAGCGCCTTCGAGCTCAGCCTGGCCGTGCTGGCGGCGACGCTGGCGGTGGTCGCCCTGCTGACGAGGCTCCTGCCGGCGCCGGTACGCTCGTGATGGTGACCACGGTTGACAATCGCATCGGACCGCTGCTGCGCGACTGGCGCCAGCGCCGCCGGCTGAGCCAGCTGGACCTGGCACTCGAGGCCGGGGTCTCGACGAGGCATCTCAGCTTCGTCGAGACCGGCCGTTCGCGGCCCAGCCCGGAGATGGTGTTGGCGCTGGCAAACCAGCTCGAGGTGCCGCTGCGCGAGCGCAACCAGTTGCTGCTGGCGGCCGGCTACGCCCCGCGGTACGGCGCTCGCTCGCTCGACGATCCCGAGCTTGCCCAGATTCGCGATGCCGTGGGTCGGGTGCTGGCCGGCCACGAGCCGTACCCGGCGTTCGCGGTCGACCGCGCTTGGAACATGGTGATGTCCAACGGCGCGCTCACTCCGCTGCTGCACGGTGTGGCCGACGAGTTGCTGCAGCCGCCGGTCAACTGCATGCGGGTCGCGCTCCACCCCGATGGGCTGGCGCCGCGGATCCTGAATCTCGGCGACTGGCGCGGCCATCTGCTGCATCGGCTGGCCCACGAACTGCACCTGACCGGCGATCCCGAGCTGCAACAGCTCTACGAGGAGCTGCTGAGCTATCCGGGTCCGGTCTCCGACGCCGCGCCGGGGGCCAGC
Organism: uncultured Solirubrobacterales bacterium; assembly: GCA_963757015.1. Classification (GTDB taxonomy): domain Bacteria; phylum Actinomycetota; class Thermoleophilia; order Solirubrobacterales; family Solirubrobacteraceae; genus Palsa-465. Next base: position 131,172 of record CAVWQA010000004.1, on the reverse strand, counting down.
GCGGTCATGGTCGAGCTGCACCTGGCCGCGCCCGATGGCGGCCGTCTGGCCTTCTTCAGCACGATCACCACGTTCGGCAAGGCCACCGACGTGACCGTGTCCGAGCTTTCGGTCGAGGCGTTCTTTCCGGCCGACCCCGAGACCGCCGAGCGCCTGCGGGCCGCAGATCGGGACCTCCCCTAAGCCCGCCCAGGGTAGTCCCCACATGCGCACGCTGGCGGCGGCTTGAGGTCAGCGCCGCCGCGCCGCGGGCTCGAGCGCCGGGTTGGCCCAACCACCGTCGACCGGATTGACGTTGATCCCGGGCGGGACGATCTCGTCGATCCGGTCGAGCACCTCGTCGGACAGCGTCACCTCGGCCGCGGGCAGCTGGGACTCGAGCTGCTCCATCGTCCGCGGCCCGATGATCGGTGCCGTCACCGCCGGGTGGCGCATGACGAAGGCGAGCGCCATCTCAATCACGGTGATTCCCGCCTCCTCGGCGAGCACGGCCAGCGCCTCGGCCGCCTCGAGCTTGCGCTGGTTGCCTTCGAGAGACATGTCATAACGCGCCGGAATCCGCTGCGCCCGGTGCGATTTCGGAAGCTCGCCGCCTTTGCGGTAGCGCCCGGTGAGCCAGCCGCCGGCCAGCGGGCTCCATGGGATCACCCCCATCCCGAAGCGCTGGCAGGTCGGCAGCACATCGTTCTCGATCGCCCGAACCAGGATCGAATACGGCGGCTGCTCGCACACGAACCGCTCGCGGCCGCGCTTCTGCGCCACCCATTGCGCCTCGACGATCTGCGAGGCCGGGAAGGTCGAGGATCCGATGTAGCGGACCTTGCCGGCGCGGATCAGGTCGGTCAGCGCGCCCAGTGTTTCGTCGATGTCGGTGTCGGCTTCGGGACGATGGATCTGGTAGAGGTCGATCCAGTCGGTCTTCAGGCGGCGCAGCGAGTTCTCGACCTCGGTGGCGATCCAGCGGCGCGAGTTGCCGAACTGGTTGGGATCGTCGCCCATCGGGCCGTGGACCTTGGTCGCCAGCACGACCCGGTCGCGCTTGCCGCCGGCGAGCGCCTTGCCGACGATCTCCTCGGACTCGCCCCGCGAATAGACGTCTGCCGTGTCGATGAAGTTGATGCCGGCATCGAGGGCGCGGTGGATGATGCGGATGCTCTGTCGTGATCCTTGTTGCCCCAGTCGCCGAACATCATCGCCCCCAGGCAGAGCGGGCTGACCTTGGTTCCGGTGGTGGCAAGCGTGCGGTAGTTCATCGCTGCACCGTATCGAGGCGCCGCCCGCCTGCGCTGTCACGCCATTTTCCCGCCGAGTTGAGCGTCCGCGGGCACCCCACATACTTGACATAGCAACACTGAGATTTCATAATGCTTGCGGCATATCATTCTTCCTCAAGGAGGTGGCGTGCATGGCAATGATCCGCTGGGAGCCGATCGGTGAGCTGAACACGATTCAGAACGAGATGAACCGGCTCTTCAACACCCTGTTCGACGCGCCGGGGCAGTCGACCCGAGCAAACGCCACGAGATGGATTCCGCCCATGGACCTGGTCGAGACCAGCGACAGCTACGTTCTGCGCGCCGACCTGCCCGGCCTGTCGGACGCCGACGTCAACATCGAGTTTCAGGACAACGTGCTCACGGTCTCGGGCGAGCGCAAAACCGAGCAGGAGGGCCGCAGCGAGGGCTATTACCGCATCGAGCGCGCCTTCGGCGCGTTCTCACGCTCGCTCACCCTCCCCGAAGGCGTCAATCCCGAGGCCGTCCAGGCCAGCTTCGACCGCGGCGTGCTCGAGATCCGGATCCCCAAGCCCGAGCAGCGCAAACCGCGCAAGGTCGCGATCAGCGTGGGCGAAGGCGCCTCCGAGCCCAAGACCATCGAAGGCTCCGAGACGCCCACCTCCAGCCAGACCAACGCCGGCGACCCGGTCGCGGCCGGTTCATGAACTCCTAGATTCCTCCCGCACACCGACGGACCGCGGCACCAGCTGCGGTCCGTCGCTTATGGGACCCGGGCACGGCGGCCAACCAGGCGCAGACGCCGCGCTACGGTCCCACCATGAGCTCCTCTGACAGACATTTCGGCCTCACCGGTCTGGCCACCATGGGCGCGAACCTGGCTCGCAACGTCGCCCATCACCAGATCCCGGTCGCGGTTCACAACCGCACCGCGAGCCGCACCGACCGGTTCATGGACGAGCACGGCTCCGAGGGTCCGCTGAGCGGATATGAGTCGGTGCCGGACTGGGTGGGTGCGCTGGCCCGGCCTCGGGTGCTGATGAGCATGGTCCAGGCCGGCGCAGCCACCGACGCGGTGATCGACGAGATCGTTCCCCACCTCGACCCCGGCGACATCGTGATCGACGGCGGCAACGCCAACTTCCGAGACACCCAGCGCCGCCACGCCAAGTTGGCGCAGGCCGGGATCCATTTCCTCGGCGTCGGCGTCTCGGGGGGCGAGGAGGGCGCCCTCCACGGGCCCAGCATCATGCCCGGCGGCGATCGCGAGCCCTACGACGAGTCGGTCAAGGCGATCTTCGAGACCATCGCCGCGCAGGTCGATGGCACGCCGTGCTGCACCTACGTCGGTCCCGACGGCGCCGGGCACTACGTGAAGATGGTCCATAACGGGATCGAGTACGCCGACATGCAGCTGATCGCCGAGAGCTATGACCTGCTGCGCCACGGCGCCGGCCTCGAGGTGCAGCAGATCGCCGAGCTGTTCGGCACGTGGAACGAGTCAGAGCTCGAATCGTTTCTGATCGAGATCTCCGCCCGCGTGCTCTCCAAGACTGACCAGTCCACCGGCAAGCCGCTCGTCGACGTGATTCTCGACGCCGCCGAGCAGAAGGGCACCGGGCGCTGGACCGCGCAGAACGCGCTCGAGCTCGGCGTGCCCCTGACCGGCATCACCGAAGCCGTGTTCGCCCGCACGCTGAGCGCGCTCAAGGACGAGCGCAGCGGTGCCGCCGAGCGTCTGGCCGGACCCACCACGGCCGGCCAGCCCGACGCCAGCCTCGTCGACGACCTCGGGCACGCCCTGTACGCGTCGAAGATCGTCTCCTACGCCCAGGGCTTCGCGCAGATGGCCGCGGCCGCCGACGCGGAGGGATGGGATATCGACCTCGGCTCGATGGCGACGATCTGGCGCGGCGGCTGCATTATCCGCGCCCGGTTCCTGGATCGCATTCGCGAGGCCTACGACGAGGAGCCGTCGCTGGCCAATCTGATGCTGGCCGAGTTCTTCGCCAGCGCGCTGGCCGAGGCCCAGGACCCGTGGCGGCGGATCGTGGCCCGCTCCGCCGAGCTGGGAATCCCCACGCCGGCGTTCTCGTCGTCGCTGGCCTACTACGACGGCTACCGCCGCGCCCGGGGACCGGCCAGCCTGATCCAGGGCCTGCGTGACCTGTTCGGTGCGCACACCTACCACCGCGCCGATCGCCCCGGGACCTTCCACGTTGTCTGGGGCGAGGACGGACGGGAAGTCGAGGCCTAGCTCGAGCCCGACAGGCCCGGGATCCAGTTCGTCCCGGCCAGCGGCACGCGGGCCATGGCCGCGGCCTCGATTGTGAGCGCCACCAGGTCCTCGGGCTCGAGATTGAGCAGGTGCGACTTGCCGCACGCGCGGGCCAGCGTCTGCGCCTCCAAGGTCAACGTCCGCAGGTAGTTGGCCAACCGCCGGCCGCCCTCGATCGGGTCCAGGCGCGCCGCCAGCTCCGGCTCCTGGGTTGAGATACCGGCCGGATCGAGGCCCGCCTGGTAGTCGTCGTAGTAGCCGGCGGCGGACCCGATCCTGGCGTACTCGGCATCGTGCTCGGGGGCGTTGTCGCCGAGTGCGATCAACGCGGCGGTGCCGATCGAGACCGCGTCGGCGCCCAACGCCAGCGCCTTGGCCACGTCGGCGCCGGTGCGAATCCCGCCCGACACGATCAGCTGCACCTGACGGTGCATCCCGAGCTCCACGAGCGACTCGACGGCCTGCGGGATCGCGGCCAGGATCGGGATCCCGACCTGCTCGATGAACACCTCCTGGGTGGCGGCCGTGCCGCCCTGCATCCCGTCGAGCACGATCGCGTCGGCGCCGGCTTTGACGGCCAGGGCGACGTCGAAGAAGGTGCGGGTGGCCCCGACCTTGACGTAGATGGGGATCCGCCAGTCGGTGATCTCGCGCAGCTCCTCGATCTTGATCTCGAGATCGTCGGGCCCGGTCCAGTCGGGATGCCGGCAGGCGCTGCGCTGGTCGATCCCCCTGGGCAGGTCGCGCATCTCGGCGACGCGGTCTGAGATCTTGTGGCCAAGCAGCATCCCGCCGCCGCCCGGCTTGGCCCCCTGACCGACCACGACCTCGATGGCATCGGCGCGGCGCAGATCGTCGGGGTTCATGCCGTAGCGCGAGGGCAGCAGCTGGTAGACGAGCTTGCGCGAGTGGCCGCGCTCCTCCTCGGTCATCCCGCCGTCGCCGGTCGTGGTCGAGGTCCCGACCTCGGTGGCGCCGCGCCCGAGCGCCTCCTTGGCGTTGCCCGACAGCGCCCCGAAGCTCATGCCGGCGATCGTGATCGGGATGTCGAGCTCGATCGGCTCGCGCGCGAACCGGGTACCGATGGTGACGTCAGTCCCGCAGCGCTCGCGATAGCCCTCGAGCGGATAGCGCGACACGCTGGCGCCCAGGAACAGCAGGTCGTCGAAGTGCGGCACGCGGCGCTTGGCGCCGAAACCCCGGATGTCGTACAGGCCCTCACGGGCCGCCCGCTGGATCTCGGCGATCACGTTGCGGTCAAAGGTCGCCGACTCGCGCAGGCCCGGATGCCAGCCTCTGGCTACGCGCGCACCGTTCTCCGAGCCGCCGGGCACGTCAGTACGCACCCAGGTTGTCGACCTTGAAGTTGTAGAGCTGGCGGGCCGAGCCGAAGCGGCGGAAGTCCGACACGTCGGCGTCGATGTGCGCCCGGGCCAGGAGCCCGCTCAGCTCCTGCGCGTGCTCGTCGCGAATCTCCTTCTCGACGCAGTCGGCGCCCAGGCTGGCCACCGAGCCGCGAACGTAGAGATGCGCCTCGTACAGCGAGTCGCCCAGCGCGTCGCCGGCGTCACCGCACACCACCAGGCACCCTTTCTGGGCCATGAACGCGCTCATGTGTCCCACCGACCCGCGCACCACCACGTCGGCGCCCTTCAAAGAGATGCCGCACCGCGCCGACGCGTCGCCGTGGATCACCAGCAGGCCGCCGCGCGCGGTGGCGCCGGCCGACTGGCTCGCGCTCCCCGCCACCACGACCGCTGCCCGACATCATGTTCTCGGCCACGCCGACGCCGCAGTTGCCCGCGATCCGGACCGTGGCGCGCTTGTTCATCCCGGCGCAGTAGTAGCCGACGTGGCCCTCGATCTCGACCTCGTAGTCGGCGTCGAGGCCGACGGCGATGCTGTGCTTGCCGCCGGGGTTGAGCACGCGCACGCGCCCCACCGGGTCGGCGAGGTGCAGGCGGCGGTTGAGCTCGCGCACGCTGTCGTTTGAAAGGTCAAATGACAGCACCGCCCCGGGCAGGACCTCGGGCGTCGCCATCAGGCCACTCCGACGGTGCCCCAGCTGTAGACGCGGCCGGGCTCGGGCTCCCAGTTGACCGCATCCTCGGCCCCGGGAAGCACCGCGATCGCGCGGTACTCGGAGGCGATCGCGACCCAGTCGTCGGTCTCGGCCATCACCGCCGGCTTGCACGCGATCGGATCGCGCAGGACCGCGAACCCGTCCGCGGTGCCGACGGCGAAGGTGTAGAAGCCGTCGAGGTCGTCCATGCAGCCTTCCAGCGCCTGCTCGAGCGTCGCCCCTTCCCGCATCCGCCAGGTCAGATAGCCGGCGGCCACCTCGCTGTCGTTGTCGGTCCGGAAGTGGATCCCCTCGCGCCGCAGCGTGCGCCGCAGGCGGTTGTGGTTCGACAGCGAGCCGTTGTGGACCAGGCACAGGTCCAGGCCGGTCGAGAACGGGTGGGAGTGCTCGGTGGTGACCCGGCTCTCGGTGGCCATCCGGGTGTGGCCGAGCGCGTGGCTGCCGGCGATCTCGGCCAGCGAGAAGCGCCGCACGAAGTCATCGGGGAGGCCGATCTCCTTGTAGATCTCGATCGTCGCCCCGGCGCTCATCAGCGTGAACTCGGGGTGTCGCAGGCTCAGCCAGGCTTCCACGTCCTCGGCCTCGGCGGCGATCACGAACACCGCATGCGTGGCCCGCACCGCCGACAGCGAGGTGTCGCCGAATTCGGCCTCCAGATCGCCGCCCAGCGCCTTCCAACGCGGGTCGCGGTCAGGGGAGTACAGCGACACCTTGCACCACCCGGGCGGGGCGGGCTCGCGGTAAAAGGCAGCGCCGGCGCTGTCGGGACCGCGGGAGGAGAGCTGCACCAGCATGTCGGCCAGGCAGGCTCCGAGTTCGGGCTCAAGAGCCTCGTTTTTGATGTAAAGACCTGCAATTCCGCACACGATCCTCAATGTAGACCGTTGCGGGCAGCGCGAAAATGGCGCGCACGCGCACACTTTGTGCCTGCAATGTGGTGGCCGCGACTACTTCTCGAGCCGTCGCCCGCGCCGTCCGTGACCCAGATAGGGAGCGCTCAGCGGGCCATCGGGGCCGACGAGCCGATCCGTTTCTGAGCACGCTTGACGACGTTCAGGGCTTCGCGCAGGTCGGTGCGAGCGATCGGCGCCAGCTGAGCCGGATCGATCAGGTTGTCTGCTGGCGAGCCGGCGGCGATCAGGTTCGCGTGGTGGCCGAAGCGCAGGCGGGTTATCACCTCAAATGCCTCTCTGAGCGCGTCGCCATCCTCGCGCCCGAGCCCGCCGGCGCGGGTGATGGCTTCGAGTCGGTCAAGCGTCGGCGAGATCGTGACCCCGGTGGCCAGCGCGTGATAGCGGACCAGGTTGACGAGGGGGATGATCGCGTGCTGCTTGACGTCGATGCGGCCCGCGTGCTCGCCCCCGCGCTCGGTGGCCAGCTGCCCCCGGAAGCCGAGCGCGAGCTGAAAGCCGGTCGCCGAACGGGCCAGCAGGCGCATGAACTGCGGGTACCTGCGGGCCGCCCGCACGCTCGCCGTGAGCTCGGCGTCGACGTCCAGCCCGCCGGCCGTGGGCCGGAAGTCGAACGCCACCGTGGCCCGGATCAGGTGTGACTCGTCGGGCTCTCGGAAGCACTCGTCGAACGTCTGCAGCCAGGCCGACTTCGACATCCGCCACAGCCGCCGGCCGGCCAGCACCCCGTTGTTGTCGACGCCGATCCCGCACCTGGCCAGGCCGTCGTTGACATCAGACCCGAGACGCTCGAAGTAGCCGTCCACGGAGGTGGCGTCCTCGGGCTCGGGGTTGGCGTAGGCGAGGGCGTTGTCCTGGTCGGAGGCCAGCGTGAACTCCCGGCGGGCCGCGCTGCCGAGGTCCAGCCACGCCCACGGCAGAGGCGCCGGCCCGTGCTTCCAGATCGAGAAATCCACCAGCCGGGCTACGACCGCGTCGTGCTGGAGGCTCAGGACCCGGCCGAGATCGCGCGAGGGCACGCCGGCGCGCGACAGGGCCAGAAACAGCGTCGGCAGCCGGGCCACGGCGCGCACCAGGGCCGCCTCGTCCCGGGCGTCGAGAATCGTGTGCCGGAGCGCGATCGGGCTGTGGGCGTCGAGCCCCAGCAGGTCCGCCGCCGACAGGATCCCGCACACGCGCCCGCCGTCGCGCACGACCACGTGCTCTACGCCTGCCGCCAGCATGTCGACGGTGGCCTCGATGGCCAGCTGCCCGGCCGGGACCGCCGGAACCGGGGCTCGAGCGATCGTGCGCACCGGGGCGTCGCCCGACAGCCCGTCGCTGGCCACCTTGTCGCGCACCTCGGCATCGGTCACGATCGCGAGCTCGCCGCCCTCCAGCTCCACGAGCAGGGCCGAAATGCCTCCTTTGCCGAGCCGCTCGACGGCCTCGCGGACGGGCGCGTCGGCGTCGCAGAAATGCGGCGGGCGCATGATCGCCGCCACCGGCGTGGTGCCGACCTCGTGCAGCCCATGGACCGTGTGCCCGGTGCCGGTCATGCGCTTGCGCATCGACTGGGCCACGTAGGCGACGCCCGCCTCGGTGCCCAGCAGACGGCGCCCGGCCGCCGGTGTAAACAGCGCGCACGTCGATGGCTCGCGGGCGCGGACCGTGAACGCCGGCGCCATCCCGGTCAGCAGCGAGGGATGGCCGAAGCACTCGCCCGGCTCGAGCACCTGGATCAGCTCGCCCTCGTGGACCAGCCCCATCGAGCCGCTGACCACGACCCACAGCCCGGCGGTGGGCGCGCCGTCCTCGACCAGCACGTCCTCGCCGGAGGCAAAGGCGTGCTCGGTGGCCTGGGATGAGAGCTGCCTTAGCTCGTCGGGGCGCAGCGCGTTGAATGGGGGATGCTTGGCGAGGAATGTGTCCAAGTCGTCCATGTCGTGCGCTTCAATTGTGTTCGCTACGTGCCTTGCCAGCGCGACCCGACGTGTCAGGGTAATGCCAGGGAACTCATCAGCGGAGGAGAAGGACTAATGCCGGACGAAGTCGCAGCGCCCGAGCAATACGACGACGAGCTCACATATCTGGGCGGCGGTCTTCCGAAGACCACGAACTGGTGGGGCGCGTTCGTGATCGGCCTCGCCGGAACGATCCTGGTCACCGGGATCGCGCCCGTGATGGTGACCGAGCTCGGGGCCGCGTCGATTCCGGTGATCGTCGTGATCACGATCACCGGCTACCTGCTGTGCCTGTTCCTGGCCGAGCTGTCGGCGATGATGCCCGACCGCTCCGGGGGCTCTCCCTCGTACGCCTATCCCGCTTACCGGGACAAGTGGCCGCGGTTCGCCGAGCACGTCAACGGCTTCACGGCGTGGGCGTACTGGCTCGGGTGGTTCCCGGTCGCGCCGCTGAACATGATCCTGGCGTCGTTCTACATCGTCGACCGCTTCGGGCTCAACGCGACCTCGGGGTTCACCCCGATCCATACCTTCATCGCCTGGTGGACGGTTGGGATCGCGGTCGTCGGGATCCTGCTGCTGACGATCCCCGCGATCATGGGGCTCCGTTTCGGGACGGTGTTCGCGACCGCGCTGGCCATGCTGTCGATGATCCCGCTGACGTTTTTGGCCATCTCCTGGATCTTCAACCCGGGGGCCGTCGACTTCGGGCAGCTCACCAGCTTCAGCCATCCCAACGGCACGAGCTTCTTCACCAGTCAATTCGGGCACGGCTGGCTGACGCTGTACATCGCGTTCTCGTTCCTCTTGACCTGGAACGTGATCGCCATGGAGGCTGCCGCCTGCTACATCGGCGAGACCCGCAACCCCGACCGCGACGCCAAGATCGCGATGAACCTCGAGGGTGCCTACGGCCTGTTCATCTACACGATGATCCCGATCGCGTTCGTGATCGTGCTCGGCAACGCGGCGCTCGGCAACACGGCACTGGTCGACCCCAAGACGATCTTCGTCCACTTCAGCGCCAAGGTGTTCGGTACCGGCGCCGGCTCCAACCTGCTCAACTGGCTGGTCGCGATCATGCTGATCCTGGCCCTGATCCTGTCGGCGCTCAACGCGATCACCGGCACCGCGCGGTCGCTGCACCAGATGTCGACCGACGGTCAGTTCCCACGGTTCTTCCAGCACACCAACCGCCACGGCGTGCCCAACCGTTCGATGCTGTTCAACGTCGTCTGCTCGATCATCGTCGTGTTTTTCGGTGGCGCCGTCGAGATCTACACGTTCTCCAACGTCGGCTATCTGGCCTCGTTCCTGCCGGTGTTGGTCGGCTACTACCTGCTGCGAAAGCACCGCCCCAACGTACGCCGGCCGTTCAGGCTACCCGAGTGGATGAAGTACGTCGCGCTCGTGATGGCGGCGCTGTACGCGATCATCTACTTCTACGGCGGACCGTTATATGCAAGCTGCTCGTGTAACGCCGCCGGGCGCAACACGCTCCCCTACTACTTCATCGGGATCGCCGTGTTGCTGACGTACTATCCGCTCTATCTGTGGCGCAAGCGCGACGACGCAAAAGGCGAGGAGGAGAAACCACCGGCGCAGGCGGTGGCTCACGGGGGCGCCAGTCCGTAGCGGCAACGCCGGCGACCGCGGAGATCGCCGGCCTCAACCGGCGCACCCGGTCTCCCGCCGACGAGGAGGGTCCGTTTGAGCGGATCCTCCTGGCCTCGGAGGGTCGCCCGTTTCCGGACGTGGCCATCGCCCGGGTGATCGAGCTCGCCAAGCGCTCGGGCGCGAGCGTGCGGGTGCTCTCCATCGCCCGCGTGCACGGGACCGCGTTTGGCTTTCCCAATCCCGGCCTGCTGCCCACCAAGCGCGAATGGGCACAGCAGCGCGAGATCGTCGGCAAGGCCGTCAAGCGGTTGCAGCGCAGGGGCATCGAAGCCGATGGCCACGTCGTGGGGACGCGCAAATCGACCAAGCGGATCTGCGAGGAGGCCAAGCTCTCGGGCTGCGACGCAATCGTGATGGCCGCCGACCCCGACCGCGGCCGGCTGGTCCGCGACATGCTGTGGTCCCAGGAGCCCCAGCGCGTGCGGGGGCGCGCGAAGCTGCCCGTGATCCTGGTGCCCGACGACAGCGCCGGAGGGGACTAACTAGCTCGGCGGGCGCGACGCAGCATCCGGGCGCCCATGGAGCCGCGCCAGCTTGATGGCCAGCTCCAGCGACAGCAGATCGTCCTCGTCGAGCCTGAGTCCCGTCAGGTGCTCGATGCGACCCAGGCGCTGGCGCAGCGTGTTCGGATGCACGAACAGCGCCCGGGCGCTCTCGATCACGCTGCGGCGCTCGGACAGGTAGCGCTCGAGCGTGTCCAGCAGGGCGGTCCGGCGCTTGCGGTCATACTCGATCAGCAGGTCGACCGCCGCCCGCATGCGGTCACGGGGGGCGTCGTCGGGTCCGATCTGGACCAGGTAGCGGTAGGCGCCCACCTGGGAGTAGGCGATCGCCCCGCCGTCGCGCAGCAGGGCGCGCGCGATCGAGGCCGCGTCACGCGCTTCCCGATAGGCCCGCGAGGCATCACTGGGCGATTCCCGCGGCTCGCTGACGCCGATCGCGGCGCCGGTGCGCTGGCCCAGCTCGCGACACTCGCGCAGCAGTCCCTCGATCGCCGGCCGCTGCGCCTGCCCGAACGTGAGCAGCGCCCTGACCGGCCCCGGGCCGGCGTCGATGGCCGACCGCGGCACGAGCTCGGTCAATCCCCGCCCCAGCGCCTCGGCCGTGATCCGCCATTCCCCGGAGGCCTGCTCTCGCGCGCCCGCCGGCTCGGCGCACACCATCAAATACGGAGTGCTGAGATCGCAACGGAGCTCCGCCGCCTTGGCGGCGGCGAGCGGGGCCGCGCCGGCCGCCAGCAACTCGAACAGGTCCTTGATGATGTTGGCGTTGGTCAGGCCCTCGATCAGCTCTGCGCGCTTGATGGCGACGGCCGCCAGATTGGCGATCGCGCGGGCGATCTCGGCCGCCTCCTCGCCGAAGGCCTGCCTGGAGTAGGAGGCCGCGCACAGAAGCCCGACCCGCTCCCCGCCCCCGGCCAGGGGCGTCACCAGCCGGTCGGCCACCTGTACCGACGGCCACAGCGCCTTGGCGCTGGGACGGCGGCTGGCGCCCTCGAGCGCGGCCAGCATCAGATCCGAGACCGAGCTCATCGACGGCGGCGGCAGCGCCTCGGGGATCGACGCCAGCAGCTGCATCGAATCACCGTCGGGCGCCAGCCGGAACAGCTGGCAGACATCGGCGCCCAACAGCCTCAGGGAACCAGCGGCGACGATCCCGCCCAGCTCGACGGCGTCGGTGGCGTCGGCGACCTGCTGGGCCAGCTGCGAGAGGCCGGTCAGGGCGCCCACGCGCCGGCGCTCCTGGTCGTAGAGCTGCGCGTTCTCGATCGCGCCTGAGACCAGCGAAGCGATGTGCACGAGCAGCTTCAGCGTCCCCTCACCGAACTCGTGCGGGGCCTCGGTGTGCAGCACGATCACGCCGATCGTCTCCCCGGCTCGGGACAGGATCGGGACCGCCACCATCGACTGGAAGCGCTGCTCCTGCAGGAGCGGGATGAACTTCATCCGCGGGTCCTCCATGGCCCGATCGCGGATGAACTCCGGCGTGCGATGGCGCGCCACCCAGCCGGCCAGACCTTCGTTGACCGAAAACTGCACGTTTCCGACCGCTTCACCGAACACCGGCGACGCCGCCCGGATGGTCAGCCGTGAGCCCTCCAGCAGGTAGATGAAACAGGCGTGGCAGCCGGTGGCCTCGGTGGCCAGGTCGACCACTCCCTGGAGCATCGGCTCCAGCTCCAGCGGCGAGGAGACGAGCTTGATGACGCCGTAGAGCGTGCGGTTCTCTTCGCGAAGGTCGTGAAGCTCGGCACCTACCGATGCCGCCGGATCTGCCCTGATGGCCACAGTGATTGGGTCTCCTATGTGCGCGGCGCACATTTCCGACACCCCTAACTCGGTGCCTGCGTCCATTGTGCCTGACCTGTCCGGGCGGATATACCTGCACCCATGCCCAAGCCACCTAAAAATGAAGACGACGTACGCAAGATCGTCAAAGACGAAGGAATCGAGTTTCTGTTCGCGCAGTTCGTCGACATGCACGGCAAGCCGAGCGCCAAGCTGGTGCCCGCGCACCACATCGACGACCTGCTCAACGAGGGCGCCGGGTTCGCGGGATTCGCCGCTGGCGACCTCGGTCAGGGCCCCCAAGACCCCGACATGATCGCCATGCCCGACGTGAGTACGCTCACGATCCTTCCCTGGCGTCCCACCGTGGCCCGCTTAGCCTGCAACGTCACCGTCGAGGGCGAAGAGTGGCCGTATTGCCCGCGTACGATCCTGCGCCACGCTCTGGACCGGGCCGCGGAGATGGGCTACGAGCTGAGGATCGGAGCCGAGCTCGAGTACTTCCTGGTGCGCCGCACCGACGATGGCCGGATCGAAGTCGCCGACCAGCTCGACACCCTCGATCTGCCCTGCTACGACATGCGGGCGCTGACCCGAAGCCTCGACTTCGTCTCCGAGGTCTCCAAGGCAGTGACCGAGCTGGGCTGGGACAACTACGCCACCGACCACGAGGACGCCAACGGTCAATTCGAGCAGAACTTCCAGTTCACCGATGCGCTGACCACCTGCGACCGGGCGGTCTTCTTCCGTTACATGGTCGAGTCGCTGGCCCAGCAGCGCGGCCTGATCGCCACCTTCATGCCCAAGCCGTTCCCACATCTGACCGGTAACGGCGCCCACTTCCACGTCAGCCTGTGGAAGGGCAACAAGAACCTGTTCGACCGCGCCCCGGGCAAGGATCCACGCGGGTTGGGGCTCTCCGAGATCGCCTACAACTTCATCGGTGGGCTGAAGGCCCACGCCAAGGCCTATATCGCCATCACCGCACCGACGGTCAACTCCTACAAGCGACTGGTCGTGGGGGCCCCCACCAGCGGCGCCACCTGGGCCCCGGCATATATCAGCTACGGCTACAACAACCGAACCCAGATGCTCCGCGTCCCGGCCCCCGGTCGGATCGAGGACCGCACCGTCGACGGTTCGTGTAACCCATACCTGGCCGCCGCGGCGATGCTGATCGCGGGGCTTGACGGGATCGAGCGCGGCCTGGACCCCGGTGAGCCCAACTCGGCCAACCTGTACACGATGAGCGCCGCTGAGCGCGAGGCCCAGGGGATCGAGCTGCTACCGGCGAACCTGCTCGATGCGACCCGCGAGCTGGCTCAGGACGACGCCCTGCGGGCCGGCTTCGGCAAGACCCGCAGCGGCGACTACATCGATTACTTCGTCGAGTGCAAGGAGCGCGAGGTCCAGGCTGCCCACGAGCAGATCACCCAGTGGGAGCTGGACCGCTACCTGCAGCTCTACTGAGCGCCGCTAGCCGGGCCCGAAGCGCCGGGCGCCGCCCCGCACCACCGGTTCGATCTCCTGCAGGGAGTGGACCGTCTGCGGTCGCGCCGCGTCGAGATAAGTGGCCAGCGCGATGAACGCCTTGGCGGTGGTGAGCGCGTCGCCGAGGGCATGGTGGGGGTCCTCGGCCGGGTGGCCCAGGAGCGAGGCCAGCCCCGTCAGCGAGAGCCCGGAGGGGGCCGCGCCGTCGCGCTCGCGCAGCCAGGCGCGCCCGAGCACCTCGGTGTCGGCGTCGCGCGGCAACGTGACCCCCCGGCGGCGCAGCTCGCGACCGAGGAAGGTCTGCTCCACGAGCGCGGTGTGGAAAACCGGCACCCGCCCGGCGAGCACGTCGAGCAGCCGGTCGATGGCCTCGCTCAGCGGCGGCGCGCTAGCCAGGTCAACCGAGCGCAACTTGTGGATCAGGACCGCCGGGGTCTTCGGCGGCCGCTCCGGGCGGGCCAGGCTGTAGAGCGCTTCGCCGAGGATCAACTGCCCGTCGCTGATCGGCACCGCCCCGATGGCGACGATCTCGTCGCTGCGAGGATCGAGCCCGGTCAGCTCGAGATCGACCGCGCACCACGGGGCCTCGCGCCACGGGGTGTCGGCCGCGGGCTGCCCCGCGTTGGCAAAGCGCTCGGCGGCGCCGTCGCGGCTGCCGCGCCGCCTCACAGGAGCCCGCAGCCTCACGGGGCAAGCTCTCGGGTGACGGTTCCCACGGCCCGGAACACATCGCGCAGATGACCGCGGGTGAGCGGGCTGAGCGCGGCCGGATCGAGCAGATCGTCGGGGGGCCGGGAGGCGGCCAGCTGCTCGAGCTGGTGGACGATCCGGAGCTCGAGGGCGAGCTCGAAGGCCTCGGCCAGCGTCGAGGCTTGGGCCTCGCCCAGGACTCTCTCGGCGGCCGCCGCTCGCAGGCGCTCGGGAGTTGAAACCTCCTCGCTCCCGGCGACCGCCGCGGCCCAGCGCCCGATGGCGGCGATCGGGATGATGGCGGCATGCCGGATGTCGAGCTTGTCGCTGCGCCGGCCGCCGAGGCGCAGCACGGAGTCGGCGTCGAAGCCGGTGGGTAGGCCGTGGGTGAAGGCGTGGGCGGCCAGGGCCTCGAGCAACCGCTCCCGGGCGGCGCCGTCGGCGACCGGGAGCGGTTCCACCGGCGTTCCCCACAGCGCGCGCCGGTCGGCGAGCACCGAGAGCGCGAGCTCCTCCTCGGCGGCCGCGCGGGTCCAGCCCTCGGCGTCGTGGGCGATCACCGGCCCGCGCACGCCGCACCGCTCTAGCGCAGGGCCGAGCGCCTGGAGCCACTCCTCCGGCGGCGGCTCGTCGGTGCTGTGCACGAGCGCGCCACGGCGGTCGGAGGCCAGTGTGAGCTCGCGCCGTGCCTGGCTGCCAACGGCGACCCACACCAGCCCCTCGTCGGGGAGCTCGGCGTCCTTGAGGCCCAGCTCCACGGCGCGGCAGGTGAGCGCATCGACCAGGGCCGACAGCACCCGGGCGAGCTCGATGGCCGGGATGCTCGAGCGGTGCAGGTCGAGCATCAAGCCCGGAAACCCCTCGGCCACGGCGCTGAGCTGATCCAGATTGCGAGCCCGCCCGATCGCTCTCCGCACCCCGAACCACGACCGCGGCTGGGCCGCGAACAGGTCGGCGGCCTCGAGCACCCCGACCAGACGCCCACGCTCTGACACCACCGGGGCGTGACGGATCCCGCGCTCGAGCATCTCGTACAGCACCTCGGCGCCGAGCCGTTCGGGCGACACGGTGTAGGCCGGAGCGGTCATCGCCGAATCGATCCGCGCCCCGCGGGTGCGGCCCGCGGCGAGCACCCGGGTGCGAAGGTCGCGGTCGGTGACGATCCCGATTTCCCCGTGGTCGAGTTCGACGATCGCCGAGTTGGCGCCCACGGCTGTCATCCGCTCGGCCACGATCCCGATGCTCTCCGACGGCTTGCAGGTCACGGTCGGGCTCCGGATCAGCTTCGATACCGGCTGGCCGCCGTCCGAGGTGCCCACGGCGAGCTCGCGCCGCCGGGCCTGGTCGAGCAGCGGGCGCGCGACGGCGACCGGGATCCGATAGCAGAGCGTGTCCTCGGCTGCCCGGGCCTCGAACCCGGGCGGCAGCCCCGACAGCATGGCCGATTGGCCGAAGGTGTCCCCCGGCCCGAGCAGGTCGAGCAGGTGGCCGTCGTGGGCGATGTCGACGCCGCCGCTGTGGATCACGCGCAAAAACGTCACCGGCCCGCCGTCCTCGGACAGGATCACCGCACCCACCAGGTGAAACTCGATCGTCGCCTGCGCCGCCACCTCGGCCAGCTCCTCGGGAGCCAGCGAGTCAAACGGCGGGCGCTGCGCCAAAAATCGGGCGATCTCGCTCAGGCCGGCATCCATCGATCCATCACCTGAGCAGTCCGAGACGCTGGGCCCGCTGCACGGCTTCGGTGCGGTTGCGCACTCCGAGCTTGCGGTACAGGGCGCTCGAGTGCTCCTTGACGGTGTGCCGTGACAGGTGAAGGGCCTCGCCGATCTCGGGATTCGTGGCTCCCGAGGCCATCAGCTCGAGCACCGTGCGCTCGCGCTCCGACAGCCCCAGGGCTCCCTGACGCTCGTGGCGCTCGAACACGGTCCCGCCGAGGCCGACGAGCCGGACGGCGCCGGCGATCCGCCGGGCCGGCCAATCCTTGTAGGCAAAGCCCGAGGCACCGGCGGCGCGGGCGGCGCGCGGCGAGATCTCGCCCGCCCCGGAGAACAGCAGCACCCGCGTCGAAGGCTGCGCGGCACAGATCCGCTCGCACACCTGCGCGCCTGACTCCTCGCCGATGAACAGATCCACCAACGCCACATGGGGCCGGTAGCGCACGGCCAGCTCCAGCGCCTCGCGACCCGAATGCGCGCTCAGGCAGCGCTCGACCCACGGCTGCTGGGTGAGCATCAGCCGAAAGCCCCAGTGAACGACGTCGTGGTCGTCGACGACGAGCACGCTCAGGCGCTCGGGGCTGCGCTCCTCGTCAGCCATCACCATCGCGATCCTCAGCCGGTGGCACCACCAGCCGCACCTGCCAGATGCCGGGGTCGCGCTCGCCGAACTCCACCACCCCGCCGCTGTGCAGGGCCTCGAGCGCGGCCAGCCGCAGCCCCATGCCGGTCTGTCCGCCCGACCTGGTGACGCCGTCGTTGACCACTTCGACCACGAACGCGCCGTCCGCATCCCGCACGCGCACCGTCACGTAGGACGGGTGGGCGTGCTTGTCGGCGTTGCGCACGGCCTCCCGCAGGACCGACTGAGCCAGCGGTTCCAGGCTCACCGGCACCGGGGTCGAGGCCTCCAGCTGGAGCCCGAGCTCGGGGTGGGCGTGCGAGAGGCGCTGCACCTCGGCCGTGAGTGTGGTCTGCGTGGCCCGCGGCGCCCGGCCCAGGGGGCGCTGGAGCGCGGCTCGCAGCTCGCTCAGCGCCGCCTGCGTCTCGCTCGCGCAGCGCGCGCGGGCCGGCGCCGGAAGCTCGCCGTCGCCGTCGAGCGCCATCGAGACCCCGAACAGGCGCTGGATCACGCCTTCATGAATCT
This sequence comes from uncultured Solirubrobacterales bacterium, assembly GCA_963757015.1. Lineage (GTDB taxonomy): Bacteria > Actinomycetota > Thermoleophilia > Solirubrobacterales > Solirubrobacteraceae > Palsa-465. The sequence continues at coordinate 113,711 of CAVWQA010000004.1, read as the reverse complement.
CTCGGGCCAGATCGATCCGGTGCTCGAGCTGCCGGGCGGTCTCGAACTGCACGCTGAAGATCCGCGCCACCGAGGCCAGCGCGGCCGCCTTGCCCAGCGTCCACAGCAGGCTGCGGTCGGCGTCGTCCAGCGGGGGGCTGGTCATCAGCCGGTCGGTCAGGATCACGCCGATGGCCCGCCCGCCGGCGGCCATCGGCGCGCACACCAGCCGGACCGGCCCCGAGACGAGCGCCGAGTATTCGTCGGGGACCTGGCCGCTGACGTCACCGACGGCCTCCACGACTCTGTCCTCGCGCAGCGCGCGGGCGGCGATCGGCGCCGACTCCACCGTCACGTGCGCCTCGGCGAACTGCTCTGAGTCGAGCCCGTGGGCACCGGCGGCGCGCACGCGCCGCAGCGTGCTGTCGTAGCGAAAGATGATCGCGCGGCGCATCCGCGCCAGCCGGCAGACGGCTTCGCAGAGCCGGTCGTAGAACGAGTCCGAGCTCGCCGCACCGGGATCTGACTGCGACAGCACCTCGACGAACAGCTCGAGCGCGTCGATGCCGACGCCGGCCCGCCCGTCCGCGGCCGCTCCCGAGCTCACGACGGACTCCCGGCTAGGCCGTGGGCGCGTGCTGCATCAGCCCGAGGCGCAGCGCCTGATCGGGCGTCAGGTAGACCCGCCACTCGGCGTCGCATGTCGGGCACCGGCATTGCACCCAAGGATCGTAGCCCCGCAGGACAGCGTGGCGTCGGACGTCCTCGCCGGCCAGGCAGATCGGACAGACAAACGACGCCGCGACTACGGCCTCAGGATCGTGGGGCGCAAAGCGCGCGATGTCGGCGAGCCCGTCGATAGGTTCAGCTTGCCCCCGGCGGACCCGACGGGCAACCGCGCGGGGGCCACAACCCCCCGGGTGGGGGCCCGGCGTTCGGGTGGCGTTGGCGGGCGGCGCGTCAGGCGGCCAGACGCGTCAGCGCGCGTCGGCGCCAGCGCGTCGACGCGCGTGATCGGCCGCTTGCCCCACCGGGTGAGGGTGGCGAATTCCAGCAGCCGGTCCAGATAGTCGCGCAACGGCGAGGCCACGATCCCCTCGGGCTCCAGGCGAGCGCGGGTTTCGGTGTCCTCGAACACCGTATCGACCGAGAAGTAGGGAAAGTAGACGCGCCCGGCGGCCAGCGCCGAATCCTGCGCGGCAGTCCCCGGCGGCAGGGCTGCGAACTCTTCGGGGGCCAGCACCTTGGGCGCGGGGCGGCGGAAGTAGCGGCTGGTCCTCCCGATGATCTCGGCGATGGTGCTGGCATTCGCCCCCGAGGTCAGGTGGTAGGTCTCCCCGCTGCCACCCTGCTGCTCACACAGCGCGTACACGCCGTCGGCGACGTAGTCGATCGAAACCACGTCCACCGGCGCCGCGGGGTCGGCGGGAACGGCGGCGAACACCCCCCGCGACAGCGCCCGCAGCGGCCAGTAGATCACGTTGAAGGCCGCCGTCCAGCCGCTGTTGCGATCCCCGACGACGATGCTCGGGCGCAGGATCTTGGTGGGCAGCCGGTTGTGGGCGCGGACCAGCTGCTCGGCTTCGAACTTGGAGCGCTCGTAGGAGTTGCGAAACGACTGGCCGAGGTCGAAATGGCATTCGGCGAAGCGGCCGGCATGCGTGCCGGCCACGTAGGCGGTCGAAATGTGGCCGTAGCACTCCAGACCGCCGCACTCCCGGGCGAGCTCGGCCAGCTCGAGCATCCGCCGCGTGCCGGCGACGTTGATCTCCCGTGCCTCCGTCAGCGGCAGCGTGAACGAGACCGACGCGGCGCTGTGGATGATCGTCGACACCCGGCGAGCCAGCCGGTGGCGCAGCCCGTCGTCGATCCCGAGCCCGGGCGCCGTCACATCGGCGGCGAAGGCGTCGACCCGGTCCCGGTAGCGCGGGGCGCGAAAACCGAACAGGTTTTCAAGCACCGTGTCGACGCGCCCCCGCGCCGCCTCGTCATCGGCGGCGCGTACCAGGGTCACGATCCGGCGATCGCTGCGCTCGAGATAGCGGGCCAGCACCTCCATGCCCACGAAACCGGTCGCTCCGCTGAGCAGGACATCTCGGTTGAGCGGGCTCATCGGGCACCGGCCACGGAGGCGAAGGCCCAGGCCAGCCGCGCCCGGGTGTCCGAGGGGATGATCAGCTCGTCGATGTGGCCCGCGCTGGCGGCGACCTGCGTGCGGAGCTGGTGTTCGGCGTAATGCCGCGCCAGGCGATCGCGCTCGGCATCCGGGTCTTGGGCGGCGGCCAGCTCGCGGCGGTGGATGACGCCAACGGCCGGGGTGGCGCCCATCACTCCGATCTCGGCCTCGGGCCACGCGAACACGTAGTCGGCCCCCAGATCCTTGGAGTTCATCGTGATGTAGGCGCCGCCGAACGCCTTGCGCAGGATCACCGTCACGCGCGGCACGGTCGCCTCGGCGAAGGCGTGGACCAGCGAGGCCCCGTGACGGATCACGCCGGCGGCCTCCTGGCGGGTTCCGGGCATGTAGCCCGGCGTGTCGACGAGCACCAGCAGCGGGATGCCGAACGAGTTGCACTTGGAAACGAAGCGCGCGCCCTTCTCGGCGCTGGCGGCGTCGAGCACGCCACCGAAGTAGCGCGGTTGATTGGCGATCACGCCCACCGGCCGGCCGTCGAGCCTGGCCATCGCCGTGACCAGGTTGCGGGCCCACCCCGCCGAGATCTCGAGCAGGTCGCCGTGGTCGACGAGCTCGCGGATCACCGTCCGCACGTCGTAGACCTGGCGCGGTTCGCGCGGCACCAGGGCGCCCGGGTCATAGCCGCCCGGCGGCCCGGGCTCGACCGCGGGCAGCGGCAGGTCGCGGTGGCTGGGCAGGTAGGAGAGCAGCTCGCGCGCCAGCTGCGTGGAGTGCAGGTCGTCTTGGGCGACGAGGTGGCACACGCCGTTGCGCTGATGCACGCGCGTCCCGCCCAGCTGCTCGGCGTCGACGTCCTCGCCGAGGGCCTCGCGGACGACTCCGGGCCCGGTCAGGAACATGCTCGACTGCTCGGTCATCACCACCCAGTCGGTGAGCGCGGGCGAATAGGCCCCGCCGCCGGCCGACAGTCCGCTCACGATCGAGATCTGGGGGACGCGTCCGGAGAGCGCCACCGTGCGGTGAAACACGCGCCCGTATCCGCCCAGCGCGCCGATCCCTTCCTGCATCCGGGCGCCGCCCGAAGAGACGAATCCCACCACCGGAGCGCGGCCCCGGTCGGCGAGCTCGAGCACGCGGACGATCGTCCCGGCATGGGCCTCGCCCAGAGAGCCGCCGGCAAACGACGGATCCTGGGCGTAGCAGAACACCGGGCGGCCGTCGATCAGGCCCGAACCGCCGAGGACGCCGTCGCCGCTGCGCGCGCGATCTCCCATCGCCGGCGAGGTCACCTCAGAACGGATCAGCTGCAGCGTGCCGGGATCGCACAACAGCTCGAGGCGCTCGAGCGCCGAGAGCCGGGTTTCGGTGCTCGGCAGGGTGGCGACGCTCACGGCCTGCCCCACTCGATCACGGTGGCCCCCCAGGTGAAGCCGGCGCCAAACGCCCCCAGCAGGACTCGGTCGCCGACCTCGAGCAGGCCCTCGCGCTCGCTGAAGGCCAGCGCCAGCGGCAGCGTCGCGGCGGACGTGTTCCCGTACTCGCCGATGCAGTCGACGACCCGTGACGGCGGCAGCCCGAGCCGCTCACCGACGGCCGACAGGATGCGGCCGTTGGCCTGGTGGTAGACGAACAGATCGATGTCGCCGAGCTTGAGGTGCGCGGCCTTGACCGCCTGAAGCGTGGCCAGCGTCAGCCGCGCCACCGCCTCGCGAAAGGTTTCGTGGCCGCTCATCCGGATCACGCCGTCGCCACGGCGGGCACAGATGTGGTCCGCTCCGGCGCCGTCGGCTCCGAGCACGATCGGGCCGATCCGGCCCGTGTGCGGGCTCTCCTCGAGCACGACCGCACCGGCGCCGTCGGCGAACACCGCGGCGGTGGAGCGGTCGTGGGGATCGGTGATCCGCGACATCAGATCGGCCCCCACGGCAAGTGCGACTCCGGCCCGGCCGGCCTCGATCTGCGCCGTCCCCACCGCCAGCGCCGACAAGAAGCCCGTGCAGGCCGAGCCGACATCGAAGGCGCCGGCACGCGTGGCGCCAATCGCATGCGCCACCAGGGGAGCGGCGGCCGGCATCAACTCGTCGGCGGTGGTGGTGGCCACGATCACCAGGTCGACGTCGAGCGGATCGACTCCCGCGTTGGCCAGGGCCCGGCGGGCGGCCCGCGCGGCATGGTCGTCGAGGCGCTCGTGCGGCTCGGCGATCCGCCGCGAGCGGATCCCGGTGCGGCGCACGATCCAGTCGCCGTCGACCCCGAGGCGGGCGCCGACTTCGGCACTCGACACGGCATGGTCGGGAAGGCTGATCCCCACCGCAGCCGCGATCGCGCCCCGGCGGCGGGCGGCAACGAATCTTGGTTTGGGCGTGGGCTCGGCTTGGACCGCGGAGATCACATCAGTGAAAGCTGCGGCACACATAGCGCCGGCGCCACGTGATCGCCTGGAAGTCCAGACAGCCGGGGGGTCACCAGCTGGTTTTCGGTCGATCGAGAAAAGTGGCGGCCAGCAGGGGCCCGGGGGCGAGCTCGTCGGTCAGCAGGGGCCGGCGGCGAGCTCGTCGGTCAGCAGGGGCCGGCGGCGAGCTCGTCGATCAGCGCCGCCAGGCGGATCAGCAGGTCGGGCGCGAGCTCGCGCTCGATCTCCGGGAGGCCCTCGAAGAAGGCGCGCTGGCGGCCGCGCAGCCAGCCGTCCTGACCGTTGAGCTGCTCCCGGCCGAGGTCGGTAAGTCTCACCGTCACCGCTCGCCGATCGTCATTTGCGCGCGAGCGGCTGACGATCGCCCGGCGCTCGAGCGCGTCGAGGATCCGGGTGGCGGTCGAGGGCGTGATCCCGGCCTCGGCGGCCAGCTCGCGGACGCGCGCGCTCTCGCGGCTCGATAGCGCCTGCAGCAGCGCGTACTGCGACAGCGTCAGCGTCTCGTCGCGGCTCTGCGCCTGAGCTCCGCGCGCCCGGCGGACCGCCTGGGCGAAGGCATCGAAGGAGACCAGGAAATCGTCCACGGCCGGCTGGTCCGGGTTGGCCGGCCCGTGCCTCGTGCCTCGCTGCTTACTGGCGCCCCGCTGGCGACTGGCGCCCCGCAGGGTCTCGGCCGGCCCGTTGCGTGCGTTCCCTGGGTCGCTCTCTACCGCCACACTCCTACCCTAGCAACGCTTGGCATGCTAATGTTTGGCATGCTAACTAAATCGAAACGGGGTGGCTCCCATGTTTCACAACATCCTTGTTTGCGTAGACGGCTCGGTCCACGCCGAGCGCGCCCTGGATGAGGCGATCGACCTGGCCACCGCCGGCCACGGGCGCCTCACGCTCCTGACCGCGATCCCGCGACCCCCCGCCTGGGCCTGCACGCCGATCACCGCGCCGGCGGTGCAGCCGCTCACCGGCGAGCTCCACCACGAAGCACAGACCGCCCTCGACGCGGCCGTGGCCCGCGTGCCGGACTTCATACCAGTGACCAAGATCCTCACCGAGAAGCCGATCAGAGAGGCGTTGATGGAGCGCCTGGCCACCGGCGAGCACGACCTGCTCGTGATGGGCTCGCGGGGACGCGGCGCGCTCAGCTCGTCCGTGCTGGGCAGCGTCAGCCACTACGCCCTCAACCACAGCGGAGTCCCGGTGCTGATCATCCACAGCGACCATCCGAACTCAGACGTGCCGGTGGCCGACGATCCGCAGTCAGACGTGCAGGTGGCGGCGCAGGCGGCGGCGGCTCCCGTCTGAGGGCCCGCGCCCGCCCGCGGGCGTGGCGGCGGTGGCGTCGAACGCCGCCGCGCACTCCGGCGAGCACAGGTACACGACCTCTTCGCCCACCGTCCGCCTCACCGCCTTGGCCCGGTCGACGTTCATCCCGCACACGGGGTCAGTGGCGCCGCGGCGCTGCGTGAGCCAGAACAGGGCCACGAAGATCACGGTCGCGAGCACGTTGAGCGCGAACTTGTAGTCGAGGCGGACCGCGCCGAAGATCCCGGCTCTCGAGGGCCGCGGCCCGGAGGGGATCAGGCCCGCGAGGTCCATCGCGCCGGCCACCAGCAGCGCCGCGGCCACCATCGTCACGAACATCAGGGCGCTGATCCGCAGCGCGAAGCGGCCCCCGTAGTACTTGCGGTAGATGACCATGATCGGGAGCACGATCAGGTCGGCATACAAGAACGAGAGCACCCCGGCGAAGCTGATCCCGCCCGACCACAGCACCGCCGCCAGCGGAACGTTGCCGACCGAGCACACGAAGCTGAGGATCGCGATCACCGGGCCCACGATCGCGTTCTCGATCGCCGGTATCGGCGCCGGCGCCTGGCTCACGAACAATCCGTTGAAGAAGTGGTTGGGGAGCTGAGCGGCAAAGCCGGCGAGCACGAACCCGGCCGTGATCTCCTTCCACAGCATGTGCCAGTCGCCGCGGAAGTTGTGCGCCACGTCCGACCACGCCGAGATCGACCGCAGGCGTGCCCGCCAGCCGAGCTCGCCGCCGGCCGCCCGGTGCTGGTGACCGGTGTCACTGGCCCGGGCGTGAGTCCGTGCCTGCTGCTCGAGCTCGCGACTCACGAACAGGCGCAGCAGGACGGTCATGAGCACGATCATCACAATTCCGCCCAGGTACTCGGCGAGCGTGAACTGCCAGCCGATCAGCACCCACAGCACCAGCCCCAGCTCCCACACGAGGTTGGTGGAAGCGAACTGGAAGGCCAGCGCGCTCGCCGCCGAAGCTGCCTTCTCGAACAGCGACTTGGCGATCGCGACCGCCGCATAGGAGCAGGACGACGAAGCTGCCCCGAGCAGGGTGGCCCGGGTCACGGAGCCGGCCCCCGAGCCCCCGAGGCTGTTCTCGACGCGCTCGCGCGGGATCCAGGCCTGCACGATGGCCGAGATCGCGAACCCGAGCACGAGCGCCCACCACACCTCCCACGCCATCAGCAGCGAATCTCTGATGCCGTGCCAGAACACGTCCAGGACGTCAGCCATGCATCTCACTATACCCCCACGGGGTAGTGGTATGATCTACTGGCGATGCCCCCCGCCCCGAACCCCAACCCCACCCGCGGCTACACGGCCACCAAGGACGACCTGCTCGCTCGCCTGCGGCGGATCGAGGGACAGATCCGCGGCATCGAGGGCATGGTCATCGAGGACCGCTACTGCATCGACGTGCTGACGCAGATATCGGCGGCCCGGGCCGCGCTCGACAAGGTCGCTCTGGGTCTGCTCGACGACCATGCCCACCACTGCGTGATCGGCGCCGAGAGCCCGCAGGAGCGCGACGAGAAGACAGCCGAGCTGATGGACGCCGTAGCTCGCCTGATGCGCCGCGGCTGACCGACGCCGGAGGCGCCGCGGCTGACCGACGCCGGAGGCGCCGTGGCTGACCGACGCCCGAGGCGCCGTGGCTGACCGACGTCCGAGGCGCCGCTTTCTACCATCATCGGGGTGCTTCTCTCGGTTCTCGACCAGTCCCCGATCGCCGAAGGCTCCACAGGCGCCCAGGCCCTGCACCACACTCTCGACCTGGCGCAGCTGACCGACGCGCTCGGCTACCACCGCTACTGGGTCGCCGAGCACCACGGCGGCCCGATGTTGGCCGGACCCAGCCCGGAGGTGCTGATCGGGCCGATCGCGAGCGCCACCGGGGGCCTTCGGGTCGGCAGCGGCGGGGTGATGCTGCCCCACTACAGCCCGCTCAAGGTGGCCGAGTCGTTCACGATCCTGGCGGCGCTGTATCCCGGGCGCATCGACCTGGGGCTGGGGCGCGCGGCCGGAACCGACCCGCTGACCACGTTTGCCCTGCAGCGCGACCGTCGCCAGGCCGCTCCCGACGACTTCCCGCAGCAGCTGGTCGAGCTGCTGGCCTATCTCGAGGATGACCTCCCCGCCGATCACCCCTTCCGCCACCTCGCGGCGACGCTCCCCGGGCGGCCCGAGCTGCCGGTGCCGTGGCTGCTCGGCTCCTCGCCGCAGAGCGCCATCTGGGCCGGCGAGCTCGGCCTGCGCTACGCCTTCGCAGACTTCATCAACCCCAAGGGCAGCGAGATCGCCGGGCTGTATCGCGAACGTTTTGGTCCCGTGCGTGATCTGGAGGCTCCTCGTACGGCGGTCGCCGCGTGGGTTCTGTGCGCTCCCACCGACGAGGAAGCCCAGGAGCTCGCCTCAAGCAGCCGGATGACGTTCACGCTGCTGCGGCGGGGCCAGCTGATCCCCGTGCCGCCTCCGGAGAAGGCGCTCGCGTTCCTCGCTGCCGAGGGCAAGTCGCCAGCCGACGATGCACCCGGTCGCCGCGCGATCATCGGATCTCCGGAGAAGGCGCGCACCCGGATCGAGACGCTGGCCGGCGACTACGGTGCCGACGAGGTGATCGTGGTGACGATCACCCACGACCACGGCGCGCGGCGGCGCTCCTACGAGCTGCTCGCCGACGTGATGGAGCTACAGCCGCGCGAGCTGTCGACCGCCGCAGCCTGAGCCGCTCCCGGCGATTCGGGCTGCGCCCCCGCGGGTAGGCCGTAGGCATGGCCTACCAATTTGAAGTTGACGAGGCCGTGCCCACGAGCGTGCGGCGCTGCGCCACCGAGCAGCTCCAGCACGCCATCGACCGCCTCGACGGGAAACTCGACCGCGACCCGGTGGGCGCCGTTCACGACGCCCGCAAGGCGATCAAGAAACAGCGCTCGCTGCTGCGGCTGGCCGCCCCCGGACTGAATCGACGCGATCGCCGGCGGGAGAACGCGAGCCTGCGCTCGACCGCGCACGAGCTCGGTGGCGCCCGCGAGGCGGATGCCCTGCTCACTGCTCTGGACGCGCTCGCGGAGCGCTTCGCCGGACAGATTCCAGAGGCAACGATCGACCTCGTCCGCGAGCGCCTGGGCGCCGAGCGCGACCGCGCCCGCGACGCTCTGGTTGAGGCCCGAGTGCCGGCCCGGGTCTCCGAGGAGCTTCAGGCGACGATGCTGCGCGTGCAGGACCTGAGCCTCAAGCGCGGAGGCTGGAAGGCGGTGGCCGGTGGGCTCACCCGAAGCTACGGGCGCGGCCGCCGGGCGATGAGCAAGGCCCGCAAGTCACCGACCCCGGAACTGATGCACGAATGGCGCAAGCGCAGCAAGGATCTGTGGTATGAGCTGCGGTTGCTCAAGCCAATCGCCCCCGGGGCCGTGGGCGGCGCCGCCAAGGAGGCCCACCGGCTCGCGGACGTGCTCGGCGATCTGCACGACCTGGCGCTGCTCGACCAGAGCGTGCGCCGCATCAAGGACGAGCTCCCGGACGACCTCGACCCCCTGCACGGCTTGATCGAGCATCGCGCGGCGCAGCTTGAAAGTGAGGCCTTCAGCATCGGTGAACGGGTCTACGCCGAGAGCCCGAAAGCGTTCGTCAAACGAATGCACCGCTACTGGAAGGCGTGGCGCGCGGCGTTCACCGCCGACTCCGAGCAGCATCCGGCCGAGCTCGCCGACGCGACCCGGCACCCCACCCCGGCTTAGCCCGAGGCCACGAAACGCATTCCGAGCGCGTCGCGCAGGGCCGCCGCGCCCGCCGCTTCGTCGACATCGGGCATCAGGCGCAGCGTCCAGAACATCGACTCCGCCGCCTTTCCTTCGAGCGGCAGCGGACTCTCGAGGTTTCCGACCAGCGCCTCCTCGGTGAACTCGGCGAGCGCGAGCGCTCCTTCGGTCCAGTCGGGGTTCCCGCTCAGCCGCGAGCCCAGGGCCACATCTTGGGGACACGTCCCCTTGGCGTAGTTACGGAGATTCTGGGCGACGAGCGTGGCTTGGTCGTCTGTGAGCCGATAGACGTTGCATCCAAACTCGAACGCAATCATGGGGTCAGTATCCGCGGTGCTTCGGACAGCACCATTCGGCCGCCGGCGCGGGCGCTAATTTGCCGTGACCGTCTCCAGCGAGCGACTGGTGGCCGTGATCCCGAACAGGATCAGAATCCCGGCCACGAAGCCCGAGATTCCCATCACCAGAAAGGCGCTCGAGAAGCCCCAGGCGGAGTTGGCGCCGAGCACGATCAGCGGCGCCAGCGCACCGCCGACGTGACCGAGCCCGTCGGTGAGGGCGACGCCCGTGGCGCGGGCGTTGGTGGAGAAGTGCTCGGCGGTGTAGGTGTAGAGCATCGGCACGAGCAGGCCGATGGTCAGCGAGGCGACAAAACCGAACACGATGATGATGGCCGGCGAGACGAAGTAACCGATCACCAGCAGTGACACTCCCCATACGGCAGCGATGCATGCGGTTGTGTACTTGCGCTCGAGCCGGTCACTGAAATGCGTGGTGGCGTAGGCGCCGACCAGGAACCCGATCCCCGACACGATCAGGTAAGTGGTGCTGTCGGCCAGGCTGAAGCCCTTGTCGGTGAACAGCGTCGGGGCCAGCGTCAGCCAGCCGTAGTTGCCGATGTAGTAGACGAACCAGATTCCCACGAACAGCACCAGGCGCCTCGCCATCGGCGGCCGCAGCAGAGACCTGATCGGGAACCGTTCGGTCGGCGCCTCGTCGGGCACCGGCTTGGGCGGCGGAAGCTCGCCGTCAACCTCCTCGCGGGCCGTCTCCTCGGCCTCCTCGATCACTTCGCGAGCTTCGTCGGTCCGGCCCTGGGCGACCAGCCAGCGCGGCGACGGCGGCAGACCGCGGCGCATGAACAGGATCGTGACCCCGCCGAGCGCTCCGATCCCGAACAGGATCCGCCAGCCCGAGGCAAACGTGGGGACCAGCGCACGAGCGATGAACGGCACCGCGGCGAAGCCGGCGTAGGCGCAGGTCGTGGCCCAGCTGGTGTAGCGCCCGCGCAGGCGCGCCGGCGAGAGCTCCCCGATGTAGGTGGTCACGGCGGCGATTTCGGCACCGATGCCGAGGCCGGAGATGAACCGGAACACGATCAGCTCGGTGACGTTGGTGCTGACCGCCGCCAGAACGGTTCCGACCGAGAACAGCGCCACCGAGATGATGAGGCTCAGCTTCCGCCCCCACTTGTCGGCGACCGTACTGTCGGCGAACGCGCCGATGATGTAGCCGATCAGGCTGCTGGTCACCGACAGCGTCACCGTTGCCTCGGAAACGTGGAACTGCTTGGCGATCACCGGGACCGCGAACGAAATCGTGACGATGTCGAAGAAGGCAAAGAAGTAACCCGCGCCCACGACCCACAGCAGCTTGCGCTCCCAGGGCCAGACCGGGATCCGGTCAAGGCGTGCCAGCGGGCCGGCATCACGCTCCGCCGATCGTCTCCGCGCTGACCGCGCTTGCGAAGGTCCCAGTCGTTGCTGCGGCACGCCTTACAACCTCCTCTCACCGTTGTCTACCCGGGGCGCGCCAGTCAAAACGCCGCGCGGCGGTGATCGTGGGCTGTTGTCGAACAATGGGGGACAACCTTGATCCGGGTACGATCGCCATCTGATGTCGAGGTGGGTCTACGACTTCGCCGACGGTTCCATGGAGATGAGGGAGCTGCTGGGTGGCAAGGGTGCGAATGTCGCCGAGATGACCCGTGTGCTCGGACCCGAACGGGTCCCGGCGGGATTCACGATCACCACCGAGGCATGCGTGGAGTACATGCGCGCCGGCCGCCGCGAACCCGAAGGCATGTCCGAGCAGGTGGCGGAGGCGCTGGCCCGGCTCGAGCAGCATTCGGCCAAGCGGCTCGGGGACCGCGACGACCCGCTGCTCGTGTCCGTCAGATCGGGCGCGCGCGAGTCGATGCCGGGCATGCTGGACACGGTTCTCAATCTCGGCCTCAACGACGAGTCGGTTGTCGGGCTGGCCCGGGCCACCGACAACGAGCGCTTTGCCTGGGACTCGTACCGGCGTTTTGTGCAGATGTTCGGCAATGTTTCGCGGGGAATCCCGGGCGAGCGATTCGAGGAGGCGATCCAGGCCGCCAAGGCCCAGCGCGGCGTCAGCCAGGACACCGAGCTCGACGTCGCGGCGCTGCGGCAACTGACTGACGAGTTCAAAGCGATCTACCGCGAGCACACCGGGGAGGACTTTCCCCAGGACCCCCAGGAGCAGCTCCGTCTGGCCATCCGGGCCGTGTTCGACTCGTGGGTCGGGGAGCGGGCGGTCTCCTACCGGCGGCTGCACCGGATCCCCGACGACTGGGGCACGGCGGTCAACGTGCAGCAGATGGTGTTCGGCAACAAGGGCGACACATCCGGGTCCGGGGTGGCCTTCTCCCGCGACGAGGTGACCGGCGCCCCCCAGCCCAGCGGCGACTTCCTCCCCAACGCCCAGGGCGAGGATGTGGTTTCGGGCGTTCGCACTCCCCGTGACATCGCCGAAATGGAGCAGTGGCTGCCCGACGTGCACGCCCAGCTGATGGAGATCCTGCGCACGCTCGAGCGCCACTACGGAGACATGCAGGACACCGAGTTCACGGTGCAGGAGCGGCGGCTTTACCTGCTCCAGACGCGAAACGCCAAGCGTCCGGCCCAGGCTGCGGTGCGGTTCGCGGTCGATGCCGTGGCCGAGGGTCTGCTGACGCGCGAACAGGCCCTGAAAACGATCGACCCCGGTTCGCTGGACGCGCTCCTGCACCCCACCTTCGACCCCAAGGCCGACTTCGACGTACTAGCCACCGGCGTCAACGCCTCGCCCGGCGCCGCCAAGGGAACGGTCGTGTTCACCGCCGCCGACGCGGTCGCGGCCGCCGAGCAGGGACACGACGTGATCCTGGTGCGCCCGTTCACCGACGCCGAGGACGTGGCCGGCTTCCACGCCGCCAAGGGAATCCTGACCTCGGAAGGGGGCAAGGCCTCGCACGCGGCGCTGGTCGCGCGGGGGATGGGCCGCCCGGCGGTGGTCGGCGCCGACGCGGTCGCCATCGACCTGACCACCAGGACGATCACCGTCAACGGCACCGAGCTTCACGAGGGTGACTGGATCGCGATCGACGGGACCAAGGGTCTGGTCACCGTCGATGACGTCCCGCTGGTCGAGGCGCAGGTCGACGAGAACTTCGAGCAGGTCCTGTCCTGGGCCGACGAGCTGCGCTCGCTCGGCGTGCGCGCCAATGCCGACACGCCAGAGGATGCGCGCCGGGCGCGGAGGCTGGGGGCCCAGGGAATCGGGCTCTGCCGGACCGAGCACATGTTCATGGCCGAGGACCGCCAGCCCAAGATGCGCGCGATGATCATGGCCGACACACGGGAGGCCCGCCAACTGGCGCTCGCCGAGCTGCTCCCGCTCCAGCAGCAGGATTTCGAGGGCCTGTTCGAGGCCATGGCGGGGCTCCCGGTGACGATCCGCCTGCTCGACCCGCCGCTGCACGAGTTCTTGCCCAACCTCCCGGACCTGGCCGCGCACCTCGAGCACGCCCGGATCGAGCAGTCCGAGGACCTCCCCGAGCTCGAGCAGCTGATGAGCCGCGTGCAGGAGATCTCCGAGGAGAACCCGATGCTCGGCACCCGCGGCTGCCGGCTGGGGATCCTGTACCCGGAGATCTACGAGATGCAGGTGCACGCGATCCTGCGCGCCGCCAAGCAGGCGGCCCGGGCGCCGCATCCCGAGATCATGATCCCGCTCGTGGATTACGAGCACGAGCTCGAGCTGATGCGCGAACTGGTCATCCGGGTCGGCGAGCAGGAGGGTCTGGCCGCCGGAGCCGACTACACCGTGGGGACGATGATCGAGCTGCCGCGGGCCTGCTTCGTGGCCGATCGGATCGCGCGCTTTGCCGACTTCTTCTCGTTCGGGACCAACGACCTCACCCAGACCGCGCTTGGGTTCTCACGAGACGACGTCGAGTCCAAGTTCGTGCCCGCCTACCTCGAGCGCAGAATCATCGACCGCAGCCCGTTTGAGACGATCGACAAGCCCGGCGTGGGATGGCTGGTGCGCCTGGCGGCGTGGGTCGGTCGCGAGGCTCATCCGGGGTTGAAGCTGGGGATCTGCGGCGAGCACGGCGGCGATCCCGCTTCGATCGCCTTCTTCCACGATGCCGGGCTCGACTACGTCTCCTGCTCGCCGTTTCGGGTGCCGATCGCGCGGATCGCCGCCGCCCAGGCGGCGCTCGCCAGCCCGGCGGGCAGCTGGGGCGGTTAGGTAGAGCAGCGCTCACGTCTCGCGCCCAGCAGGTACCGTGCCGCACGTGCTCGCCGTCTTCGCCGCCGCCATCAACCCCGAGGACCCGCTCGCCGGGCTGAGGATCGGCGAGCGTCCCGAGGCCCAGGCGCAGGACGGCTGGACGACCGTGACCGTCAAGAGCGCGGCCCTCAACCACCATGACCTGTGGTCGCTGCGCGGGGTCGGCCTCAGCGAGGCCCGCCTGCCGATGATCCTCGGCTGCGACGCCGCCGGAACCGACGAGGATGGCAACGAGGTTGTCCTGCACTCCGTGATCACCAGCGACTCCTGGCGCGGCGACGAGACCTTCGACCCCCGCCGCTCGCTGCTCTCTGAGCAATACCCGGGCGCGCTCGCCGAGCGGGTGGCGGTGCCGAAGCGAAATGTCCTGCCCAAGCCGCCCGAGCTGTCCTTCGAACACGCCGCCTGCCTGCCCACGGCATGGCTGACCGCCTACCGGATGTTGTTCACGCGTGGCGGCGTCAGGCCCGGGATGACGGTGCTGGTGCAGGGCGCGGGGGGCGGCGTGGCCACCGCCCTAACCGTGCTCGGCAGCGCCGCCGGAGCGCGGATGTGGGTCACCAGTCGCTCCGAGGGCAAGCGCGAACAGGCGCTGGCGCTCGGCGCCGAGCAGGCCTTCGAGTCCGGCGCGCGGCTGCCCGAGCGCGTCGACGCCGTGATGGAGACAGTGGGTGAGGCAACCTGGGCTCACTCGGTGCGCTCACTCAAGCCCGGCGGCACCCTGGTGGTCAGCGGCGCCACCTCGGGTGACGCGCCCGCGGCCGAGCTGACGCGCGTGTTCTTCTTGCAGCTGTCGATCGTAGGCTCGACGATGGGAACCCGCGACGAACTCGAGCGCTTGATCCGCTTCTGCCTGGAGCGCGATATCCGCCCGGCGATCCACGCCACAATGCCGCTCACCGACGCGCGCGCGGGCTTTCAGGCCATGCTCGAGGGCGACATCGCCGGCAAGATCGTGTTCACCATCTAGCTGGCGGCCTGGGCGGCGTCAAGCTCCAGGTCGAGCTCGGTGCGGACACCGAGCGCCGCCAGCGCGCTGTTGGCCTCCCGGAGGCTGGCGGTCCCGGCGACGGCGCGAGCCAGGCCGCCCGCGATCTCATACGTGACCTCGACGTCGAGGTAGAAGGTGAGCGCGGCAAACGTGCTGAGCTCAAAGTGGCGCGCGCCGGCGCGGATCGCGACCTGGCCCCGGGCGCCGCGAAACGCGCGCACAGCCTGGGCGCTGGCTTCGGTGGGGACGAGCTCGATGCATTGCTCGAGGCGGTCGGCGACGGCATCGGTCAGACCGCGGGCGCCGGCCAGCCCGCCGGCGGCGGCCACCTCGGCCAGCCTGGTCAGCACCTCCTCGGCCGTCAGCTCGGCGTCGCAGCCGATCCCGAAGATCCCCAGCAGCACCGGGTGCCCGGCGGCCACGAGGGCCGACGCCGCGGCCAGCATGATCGCGTCGCACAGCGGGCTGCGCAATCCCGGCTCGTGGCCGCGCGCGAGCACATCGCCGCCGACGTCGATCAGCACCAGCAGGTCGCGCTCGAGCCGCTCGAGCACGTGTCTGAGACCGGCGGCGACCGCGGCCGGGCCGTGGTCGATCGTGACCAACACCGTTGGCCGGTCCAGGAATCCCGCCATCCGCGACTCGGCAAAGTACATCTCGCGGCCCCGCGCGCGCGTGCGCGGTCCGGCCAGCAGGATCCCGGGCGCCAGCAGCTCGCCTCCCTCGATCTCGTCGGCGCGCCGCGGTCCGGGGACCGGATCGATCGGCCGGCGCTCCCAGCTCACGCCGCCGACCAGCGGCTCGGCGCCATCGTAGAGGCGCGCAAACTCGGCGCTGGCCAGCGCCCCGACCACGTCGCCGCCACCGCCCATCCCGATCACGAGCGGGCGCCGCGCGGCGCGCAGGATGGCCTCGGCGTCAGCCACCGAGCCCGTTCCGCACCAGCATCGACGCGTGCAGCTCGCCGTCGGCGCCGACGATCCAGCGCCGGTCGCCGTCGCTGAGCACTCGCGTGGTGCCCGCCTGCGCAGGAGTGCGGTACTCGAGCTCGACGTCGATCTGCTCGGGGTCGGGACCGGAGAGCAGCTCCTCCTCCAGTGGACCCCAGTAGGCGGCGTTGTTGACGTGGTCTGCGATGTCGCACTCGATCAGCCGGAACGTCCATGGCGTGCCCCCGTCGCTCACCGAAGGGGCGGGGTGACACAGGCGCGCGCTCACGCGTCGCTGTGGTGACTGCCCTCCGTAGACGGCGATCTCACGCTCGTTGAGGATCTTCGGCCGCCAGGTCTGCGCGTCCAGGTGAACCCACAGTGTCACCGCGTGCACGATGGGGGCTTGGTCTTCGGCGGGCGTCAGGTCGGTGCGGCGCTCGGCCCACATCCGGCCCAGGCCGCTGCAGAAGGTGGTCAGCGCAATCTGCTCACCGAACCGCGGGAACCGATCAACCCGCATCCTCGTCCGGCGCACGACCCAGACGGCGACGTGGTCGAGGCCGGCGTCGGCGACGTCGGCGTAGGCGACGTCCTGCAGCCAGCAGGCGAGGGCGTCGAGCCGCACTCGCCCCGACGGGGCGCAGTCCGAGAAGCTCGGATTGCGCGGGTGGCTGAACGCCCTCACGCTGGGCGGGCGAGGACCGAGCTCGTCGCGCTGTTGCTCCACGTTTTGCAGCCTACGATGGTTCGCCGGCCGGCCTATCGCCGGCGACCTGAAGGCGCAGCCCGTCCGGCGGCGTCAACAGAATAGGCCGATGCCAACCAGCCCCGCCGGCCTGATCTACGGCACGATCTCGGTGGCTGCACTGCTGGCGGCGGAGAGCGCCCGGAGCGAGACGTACCCGAAGACCGTGGGCGCGGTTGCGATCTTGACGATCCTCTACTGGATCGCGCACTCCTACGCCGAGTTCACCGCTGAGCGGATCCAGGAGCACGCGCCGTTCACCTATCGCGGGCTGCTGCTCAACGCGACGCGGGAGCTGACGGTGCTCATCGGTGCCGCGATCCCGTTCTTCGAGATCCTCGTCTTCTGGGCCGTGGGCGCCTCGCTGACTACCGCGGTGGCCTCAGCGAGCTGGACATCGGCCGGGATCGTGGCTGCGATCGAGATCGTGATCGGCGTTCGCGCCGAGCTGAGTGGCCGCGAGCTGGTCCGCCAGACAGCCGTCGGCGCTGTCCTCGGGCTGTTGATCGTGGCGCTCCGGGTGCTGCTGCACTAGTGCGCCGTCCGCCCTACTTGCCGGACGGCGCACTAGCGCAAGGGCCGGGTTGGAACGCCGCGGACGGCTCGGATCAACCCTCGAGGGTCACCTGCAGCTCGTGTGCCTCGGCGCCCCGCAGCACCTTGAGCTCCAGCGAGCCGTCCGCCGCGCGCACCGCCCGCTCCAGGTCACCTACTGACCGCACCGCCGTCGCGCCGGCCTGCGTGATCAGATCGCCACGCGACACTCCGGCCGCCTGAGCCGCGGTGTCGCGACCGACGCGCACCACGAGCACGCCGGGCTCGTCAGGCAGACCCACCGCGCGCCGCATCCGCGTGGCCACGGCGGCCGTGGCCACGGCCACGCCGAGCCGGGGCGCGGCCCGCTCGTCGGGCTCGAAGAAGGCAAGCCAGGCGGCGAGGTGCTCGGCAAGGGCGGGCGCGGCGTCCTTCGGTAGCCCCTCGGCGAGCCGCTGGGCCCGTGCGGCGTACGCGGGACGGGCGAGCTCGACCAGCT
Source organism: uncultured Solirubrobacterales bacterium (assembly GCA_963757015.1). GTDB lineage: Bacteria > Actinomycetota > Thermoleophilia > Solirubrobacterales > Solirubrobacteraceae > Palsa-465. The sequence continues at coordinate 95,834 of CAVWQA010000004.1, read as the reverse complement.
CCCGCCCCCGCTCGGTGAGCGTGACCGTGACGCTGCGACGGTTGTCGGGGTCGGGCTCGCGCTCGATCAGGCGGGCTCGCTCGAGGCGACCGAGCCGGACCGAGACGGTCCCCGCCGTGCGCCGGACGCGGGTCACCAGCTCGCGCTGGTTGAGCGTGCGCCCTTCGGCGCGATCCAGCGCGTCGAGCACCAGAAAGCTCGGGCGCGTGAGGCGATGCTCGGCCAGAGCCTCCTCGAGCTCGGCCTCGAGGTGGGCGGCGACGCTGATCGTGGTGTCGGCGAGCTGGCCGTAGTTCAAATCCGTTGTCATCTGTGCTCCAAATGCTTGAGTCGAAACGTTCTTGTACAATTATTGCATGCAGAACGAAAATGGTTCTCACCGGAGGGGCGCCGGGGCCTTGGCGCCCGAGCACAGGGAGCCGGCTTCAGCCAGGCAACTCGAGCCGGCCCCCGCCGACCAGGCTCTGGACGCCTACTCAAGAACCGTGATCGCGGTCGCCGATGCGCTCAGCCCCAGCGTGGCCAACCTCGAGGTGACCCGCCGGACCCGCCGCGGACCGGCCCAGGGGGCCGGCAGCGGCGTTGTCATCTCCCCCGATGGGTTTCTCATCACCTCGGCCCACGTGGTCGAGCGCTCGCGACGCGGCGTGGCCAGTTTCAGTGACGGGCGCGAGGCCAACGTGTCGCTGGTCGGCGCCGATCCGCTGTCTGACCTGGCCGTGCTGCGTGCCGACGGAGGCGACTTCGCCGCCGCGACGCTGGGCGACGCCGACGGGCTGCGGGTCGGTCAGCTGGTCGTGGCGATCGGCAATCCCCAGGGCTTCGCCGGCTCGGTGACCGCCGGGGTGGTCAGCGGCCTGGGGCGCTCGCTTCCGGTGGGGCCGCGGGGCGGACCGCGCCGGCTGGTCGAGAACGTGATCCAGACCGACGCGGCCTTGAATCCCGGCAACTCGGGAGGCGTGCTCGCCGATGGCACCGCGCACGTGGTCGGGATCAACACCGCGGTGGCCGGAATCGGCCTCGGGCTCGCGGTCCCGATCAACGGCGCCAGCCGGGCCATCATCTCGACGCTGATCCGCGACGGTCGAGTCCGGCGCGCCCACCTGGGGACCGCGGTCGCGCCCCGCCCGCTGCCGCCGCCGGCCGCCGACCGCCTGGGCCAGAGCGGAGGCCTCCAGGTCCTCCAGGTGCTCGAAGACAGCCCCGCCGAGCGCGCCGGCCTCCGGCGCGGCGACCTGCTGGTCGAGCTCGACGGAGTGCCGGTCCCGGACGCCACGGCGCTGCAGCGGCTGATGGTGCACGAGCGGATCGGGCGCACGGTGCGCGCGCGTGTGCTGCGCGAGGGCCGCGAGCTGACGCTCGACGTGGTCCTCGACGAGCTAGACGATCAGTAGTAATCCTCGACCCACACCTGCCAGCGCGCGCTGTCATCGCCCGGAGAGACGGTCAGGTCGTAGACCCCGGCGCCGGTGTCGAACGTCCGCGTCTGACGCCCGCCGTCGCTGAGACCGAACGAGTCCACGGTCGCGCCGCTGGCCACGTTGTCGACCTCGGCATTGGGTCCCGAGCAGAAGAAGATGAACGTGCAGGTTCCCTCAAAGCCCATCGTGTAGACGATCCGCCAGTGCGTCCCTCGCACCCGGAACCGGGTGCTGGTGGACTGGTCGCTCCCGGTCAGAGAGGTGATCGCCCGCCAGCTGGGCGTCTCGGCCACGGTGAGGGCCACGTCCCCCGGGGGCGCCAGCTTGCTGCCGGGCGCCGGTGACTGGCTGGTGACCTCGCCCGCGGGGATCCCGGGGGCGGGGATCACTTTCGGGCGCGCCTTGAGCCCGATCCGCTGTAGCTTCACCCGGGCGTAGCTCAGCTGTTCGCCGGCGAGCTCGGGAACCTTGACCGGCCGCCGACCGGCGCTCAGCACGACGTGGACGGTCGAGTTCTCCGCCACCCGGGCCCGCGCGCGGGGGTGCTGGGCGATCGCGGTGCCCTTGGGAGCGCTGTTGTAGTGCGAGCCGAAGCTGGTCTGCAGGCCCAGCCGGCTGGCCCTGGTCTGGGCCCGCGCGCGTGTCAGGCCGAGCAGGCTCGGCACCCTGACGTGAGCGTTGGCGCCGATCACCAGCGCGGCCACGATCATCGCGCCCAGCAGCATGAAGGCGAGAGTCAGCGCGGCGATGCTGCGCCGGCGCGCGGCGGGATCCAGGTTCCGCCGTGGGCCGAGCTTGGGCGCGCGGCGCGTCGGCTCGTCCTGGAGCGCGCCGGGAGCTGGACCAGGGCGCGGAGGTGGACGACTCACGGGGGGTTGGTCGGGTTTGGTCGGCCGCGTCCCGCCGCCGGTTGTGACCAGGGCAGGCTCGGCCGGTACCCGGGGCCGGCGCGGTGCGCGGGTGCGGGCCCCGCGGCGCGATATTTCGCCGCGCCGCGTCCTGGGCGCCGCGGCCAGCGCCTGGGCGAGCGCGGTGGCCATCGCGGCGCCGTCGGCGTAACGCCTGGCCGGATCCTTGGCCAGGGCCCGGCTCACGATCTCGTCGAGCGCCCTCGGCGTGCCCCTCGGCAGCGGCGCGGGAGGGTCGTGCACATGGCGCAGCGCGAGCTCGACCGCGCCGCGCTCGGTGAATGGCGGATGCCCGGCCAGCATCTCGTAGAGAACGATGCCCACGCTGTAGACGTCGGTGGCGGGGGTGGCGCGCCGGCCGCGGGCCTGCTCGGGAGCCATGTAACGCGGGGTGCCGACGATCGTGGCGCTGGCGCCGTCGGTGCTGCCCTCGGCCAGGCGGGCCACGCCGAAGTCGCCCACCTTGACCCGCCCGTCGGACGAGATCAGGATGTTGGCCGGCTTTACGTCCCGGTGGATCACGCGCTCGGCGTGGGCCCGGGCGAGCGCGGTGCAGAGCTGCTCGGCGACCGCCGCGGCCTGCCAGGGAGTGAACGGGCCGCGCGCAAGACGCTTGGCCAGGCTCTCGCCGTCGACCAGCTCTGAGACGTAGTACAGCCCTTCGTCGGCGTGGCCAACGTCGAAGATCTCGACGATGCCCGGATGGCTGATCCGGGCCAGCAGCCGTGCCTCGCGCTCGAAATTGCCCGCCCAGTCGGGATCCTCGGCCCACCACGGCTTGATCAGCTTGATCGCCACCGGGCGCTCCAGACGGCGGTCCCAGCCGCGATACACCCGCCCGAAAGCCCCCTCGCCGATCACGGCGTGGAGCTCGTAGCGGTCCTCGAGGGCGCGGCCTGAAAGGTCGGGTGCGATGGGCATCGGCTGGCTACGTCGCGCCGTCGATGGCACCGACGTCGATCTCGATCGACCGCCGGAGCCGCCTCAGCGGACGATCAGAATGATCACAAGGATAATCACCAGCAGCGTCAGGCCCGCAAACGCAAATGGCCAGGGGCGCCGCCAGTGCTCGGGCTTGGCCCGGTCTCTCGTGTAGCGACCCTCCGGAGGGGTGCCGACCCAGTCGTCATCGTCCCAGGGAGCCACGGGCTTATTGATACCGCTAAAGAGGAAGCCGGGCAAGCCCGCTCGGTCGGGCCAGCGTTGCAGGACACGCGCGATCTTCGCGGTCCGGAGGCTTGCTCTGGAGGGCACGAAAGCCGGGCCGGGCACGACACGGCCCACCAGACTTGCTCTGGAGGGCGCGAAAGCCGGGCCGCGTACGACACGGCCCGCTCGGAGCGGGCGCCGAGCGCAGCGGGTGGAGGGAGCGCCCTCGAGGGGTCACTTCCCTCCACCCCCGCGTTCAGCGATCCGGTGTGCCATCGCCGAACACCGGCCAGCGGGTCCGGACCCTGGCGCGCAGCGCCCTGGTCCTGGCCACCCGTCGCCTGGTCATACGGACGGCCCGTGGCACCCGCCTGGGCCGCTCGCGCGGAAGCCGCGAGGGCGGCCCGGCGCGGCTTGTGCGCGGGACGTGGCCCGTACGGCTCAGCAGCGCCAACTCGTGCAGCGCCAACTGATCTCGAGCGAAATGCATGGTGGGTCCTCCCTTCGAGGATGGGTATTTGTGTGTCAGCTTTGAGATCACCCGCAGGCCCGAAATGCGTCGGGCGGTCACACACCTGTTACACAGGTGTCACGATCTGCAAGCGATGGGATGTACTTCTCGGGGGTGGGGTATCAGTGTGTAGTCATGTGGTGGAACATCACCTCTGATTCAAGTTCGGGCACAAAAAAGGCGACCACTTCGGGTCGCCCTCGCATCCGGTTATGCGCTGCGGTTCTCTAGCGCGCATCCCCCAGAGCGAGGGCAGAGTTGTTCCCAGCCTGCCCATCGGAGTCAAAACCGCGCATCGACGCGGCCGCGCTCCGGCTACCGGTGGCGGCGAGCTCTGTGTGGATGTCGATGGCGGTGATCATGAAATTGACACTCCTTGACGAATGAGCAGGGTAACTGGCGCCGCCGACAATTTCAAGGGCAATGCCGGAATAAATAGTGACGGAGGCTGAATCCACCATCGATGATCAACGCTGAGTCCGCCGTCGAAGCTGGGAGAATTGCCTAGGCGTGCTGCACATTCACAGAGCCGAACGCGCCGATGGGCTCGCGGATGCCCTCGCCGCGCTGTGTGCCCGACCCCTCGACGATGCATTCACGGCCGAGGTCGTCGCGGTGCCGACGCGGGGCATGGAACGCTGGCTGACGCAGCGGATGTCGGCCGTGTTGGGCGCCTCCCCCGGAGGGAGCGATGGGATCTGCGCCGGAGTTCGATTCCCCTCTCCCCATGCGCTGGTCTCCGACGCCGCCGCCTCGGCGTCGGGCATCGATCCGCTGCGGGACCCGTGGCAGCCAGAGCGCGCCGCCTGGCCGCTGCTCGAGATAGTCGAGGAATCGATCGGTGAACCCTGGCTGGCCACGCTGGCTGCCTACCTGGGCCGCAGCGCCGGTCACGACGACCCCCTGCGGCACGCCCGGCGGCTGAGCGTCGTGCGCCACCTGGCGCGGCTGTTTGACCGCTACGCGCTTCACCGGCCTCAGATGCTGGAGTCGTGGGCGGCCGGGCGCGACACCGATGCGGCCGGTGGTCCGCTGCCGGACGCCGCGGTGTGGCAGGCGGAGCTGTGGCGGCGACTGCGGGCCCGAATCGCCCTGCCGGGCCCCGCCGAGCGACGCCGGCTGGCGTGTCAGCGCCTGGCCCAAGATGGCTGCCTGGCTGATCTGCCCGACCGGTTCTCGCTGTTCGGGCTCACCCGGCTGCCCGTGGGCCACCTGCAGATCCTGCGCGCGCTCGCCCAGCAGCGCGACGTACATCTGTTTCTGCTGCACCCCTCGGCCGCCCTGTGGGACAAGATCTCCCAGGCGGCAGCGATCGCGCCGGCGCCACCGGATACGAGCAACGGGAGGCGCGCGACCGGCGCAGCGGCGCTGCGCCGGGTTCAGGACCGGACGGCCGCGCTCGCCGCCAACCAGCTGCTGGCCTCCTGGGGACGCGACTCGCGCGAGATCCAGCTCGTGCTCGGCGCCGGGACCGACGGCGAGCCCGTGGCCAACACCCATCACGGAACGGTGCCGGCCCAGCGAACCCTGCTGGGACGGATCCAGGACGACGTGCGCAGCGACCGGGCGGCGCCCGGGGCCCCGCTTCCCGGCCAGCGCGACATGCGCCCGCCGCTGGACCCCCGTGATCGCTCGATCGAGGTCCACTCCTGCCACGGCCGAGCGCGCCAGGTCGAGGTGATCCGCGACGCGATCCTGCACGCGCTGGCCGAGGACGAGAGCCTCGAGCCCCGTGACGTGATCGTGATGTGCCCCGACATCGAGACCTTCGCCCCCCTGATCCAGGCCACGTTCGGCGCGGGCGAGTCGTCGCTCCCCGGCAGCGACAGGACCGACCCGCCAGACCCGCTAAGCCAGCCCGCCCCGCCAGACCAGCCCGACCCGCCAGACCAGCCGATCCACCAGCCCGCCCACCCGATCGACCTGCGCGTCCGCCTGGCCGACCGGTCGCTGCGCCAGACCAATCCGGTTCTCAGCGTCGTGTCCGAGCTGCTCGAGCTCGCCCAGCAGCGGCTGACCGCCTCACAGGTGCTCGACCTCGCCGACCGGGCCCCCGTGCGCCGGCGCTTTGCCCTCGACGACGACGACCTGGCCCGGCTTCAGGGCTGGATCGCGCAGGCCGGGATCCGCTGGGGACTCGACGCCGACCGGCGGGGCGCCTTCAAGCTCGAGCGAGTGGCCAGCGGGACCTGGCAGGCCGGGCTGGAGCGGCTGCTGCTCGGGGTGGCCATGACCGAGGACGGCCAGCGCCTGTTCGCCGGCGTGCTGCCGCTCGACGATGTCGACAGCCGCTCGATCGACCTCGCGGGACGGCTCGCCGAGCTGATCGAGCGCCTGGGCGATGCCGTGGACTCGCTCGTGGCGCCCAAGCCGCTGGCCCAATGGGCGGTCGCGATCGCCGAGGCGGCCGATTCGCTGACCGCCACCGCCCCGCGAGACGGCTGGCAGCGCGCCGAGCTCCAGCGGATACTGGACGAGATCGTGGCCGAGGCCGATCAGGACGGTCACACCGTGCTCGCCCCGGCGGAGGTGCGGGCGTACCTGTTCGAGCGTCTCCAGGGCCGGCCGACGCGCGCGAACTTTCGCACCGGGCACCTGACGGTGTGCACGTTGATGCCGATGCGCTCGGTCCCGCATCGGGTCGTGTGCCTGCTGGGGCTCGACGACGCCGCGTTTCCGCGCAAGGCACCCCGCGACGGCGACGATCTGATGCTGGGCGAGCCCCAGATCGGCGAGCGCGACCCGCGCAGCGAGGATCGACAGCTGTTGCTCGACGCGCTCTTAGCCGCCACCGAGCGGCTGATCGTCACCTACACCGGCAACGACGAGCGGACCAACACGCCCCGGCCCCCGGCGGTGCCGTTGGGTGAGCTGCTCGACGCCATCGACGCGACCGTGCGCTGCGAACACGCTCGCGCGCGCGATCAGGTACTGATCCGCCATCCCCTGCAGCCGTTCGATCCCCGCAACTTCGACGACGGCGCGCTCGTGCCCGGACGGACCTGGAGCTTTGACCCGGTGACGCTGGCCGGCGCCCGGGCGTTGACCGGCTCGCGCACCGCGCCACCTCCGTTTCTGGCCCACGCGCTGCCACCACGGACCGAGCGCGTGATCGAGCTCGCCGACCTGGTCCGGTTCGTCGAGCATCCGGTGCGGGCCTTCCTGCGCCAGCGGCTCGGGATCAGCCTGCGCGGCGGCGCCGACGAGATCGAGGACGGGATGGCCGTCGAGCTCGATCCCCTGGAGCGCTGGGGCGTCGGTCAGCGGCTGCTCGAGGCGCTGCTCACCGGAGTCGACGGCACCACCGCGATCAAGGCCGAGATCGCCCGCGGCACGCTGCCGCCGGAAATGCTCGGCAAGCCCGTGATCGATGCCGTGTATCCGATCGCCGAGGCGATCGTGGCGCAGGCGACCGCGCTCGCCCCCGCCGGCCTGACCGGCGAGCCCCTCGACGTACGGGTCGCGCTCGAGGACGGGCGGCTGCTCAACGGCACCGTATCCGGGGTCAGCGGCGACGTGCTCCTGGCCACGACCTATTCGCGCGTCGCCGCCAAGCACCGGCTCGCGGCCTGGGTGCGGCTGCTTGCGGTGGCCGCCACCCATCCACAGCGCGAGCTGTCGGCGGCGACCGTGGGCCGGGCCGACAGCGGCAACGGCGTCCGCGTGGCCCGGGTGAGGCCGCTGGGCGACGATCCACGCCAACGCCGGGAAGTGGCCGCCTTGCACCTGGCCATGGTGATCGACCTCTATGACCGCGGCATGCGTGAGCCGCTGCCGATCTTCTGTGACACCTCCGCCGCCTATGCCGCCGCAGCCGTCGCCGGCTTGGATGCGGTCGAGGCCGCGGGGCGCGAATGGACGACCGACTGGAACTTCGACCGCGAGGACCGCGAGCTCGAGCATCTGCTCGTGCTCGGTGGACAGACGGGGCTCGCCGAGCTGCTCGAGATCGAGCCACGCCCCGATGAGGCCGGTCAGGGCTGGGCGCCCACCGAGTCGGGCCGGCTCGGGCGCCTGGCCCGGCGACTGTGGGACCCATTGCTCGCCCGCGAGGAGGTCAGCTCGCGATGAGCATCGAGCTGGCCCCCGCCGAGTTCGACATCTGCGGTCCGCTCCCGACCGGAGTGACCGTGCTCGAGGCGAGCGCGGGCACGGGCAAGACCTACACGATCGCGGCCCTGGCGGCGCGCTACGTGGCCGAGGGGATCCCGCTCGAGCGACTGTTGCTGGTGACCTTCACCCGGATCGCCACCGGCGAGCTGCGCGAGCGCGTCCGCGAGCGGCTGGTGACCGCCGAGCGCGGGCTGACCAGGGCCATCAAGGGCGTGCTGGGCGAGGAGGACCCCCTGCTCGCGCTGCTCGCCGCGGGCACGAGCGAGGAGGTGGCGCGCCGCCGCGATCGGCTGGCCCTTGCGGTGGCGAGCTTCGATGCGGCCACGATCGCCACCACCCATGGCTTCTGCCAGGAGGTGCTGGGCGGCCTCGGGATCGCCGGTGACCTCGAGCCCGATGTCGCCTTCGTCGAGGATCTCTCAGACCTTGTCCTCGAGGTGGTCGATGACCTGTACGTGCGCCGCTTCAGCCACGGACCCCCGCCCGCCTTCGACCGCCAGCAGGCCGCCGCCATCGCGCAGGTGGCCATCGAAAACCTCGCGGCCACGATCGTCTCGGGCGAGTCCGACACGGCCCGGATGCGCGGCCGGCTCGCCGAGGCCGCTCGCCAGGAGTTCGAGGCGCGCAAGCGGGCGATGGCGGTGATGACCTACGACGATCTGGTCATGCGGCTGCGCTCGACGCTCGCGGCCGACGGTGGCGCGGCGGCGGCCGCGCAGCTCAAGGATCGCTACGCGGTGGTGCTGGTCGACGAGTTCCAAGACACCGACCCGGCGCAGTGGGAGATCGTGCACCGCGCCTTCGCCGACACCGGGGTCACGCTGGTGTTGATCGCCGACCCCAAGCAGGCCATCTACGCCTTCCGCGGCGCCGACGTGTACGCCTATCTCGAGGCCGCGCGTGCCGCCGACTCACGGGCCACGCTTCCGATCAACTGGCGCAGCGACCAGGGCCTGATCGACGCCCACGACGCGCTCTTGTCGGGCGTCAAGCTCGGGCACAGCGAGATCGCCTACCGCCAGGTCCGCGCCGCCGAGCCCCACCAGAGCTCGGGCCTGGTCGGGGCTCCGGTGACCGCTGCCATGCGGTTCCGGATCGCGAGGCGAGACGATCCAGCGCTGTCGCTGACCCCGGCCGGGTATGCGCGTAAGGCCAGTGCCCGCGAGCACGTGGTGCGCGACCTGGCCGCCGACGTGGTCGCCTTGATGCAGTCGGAGGCGTCGGTGTCGCAGTCCGGCGAGGGACGCGGCCGCGCCGAGGTCCGGCCCGATCACCTGGCCGTGCTCGTGCGGACCAACCGCCAGGCGGCGATGGTCCGCGACGCCCTGCAGGACGTCGGGGTCCCGGCCGTCATCAACGGGGCCGGGAGCGTGTTCGCCACCGAGTCCGGCCGCGACTGGCTGGCCCTGCTGGAGGCGCTCGAGCGGCCCGCCTCGATGCTGCGCGCCCACACGGCGGCACTGACCCCGTTCATCGGCTGGCCGGCGCAGCGCCTGGCCACCGCCGGCGATGACGGCCTCGAGGAGGTCCACCGCCGCCTGCACGAGTGGGCGCGGGTGCTGCGCGGCCGGGGCGTGGCCTCGCTGCTGGAGACGATCACCGCCGCCGAGGGCTTGCCGGCGCGGATGCTGGCCACCGACAACGGCGAGCGCCGGCTCACCGACCTGCGGCACATCGCCCAGCTGCTGCACACGGCCTCCGCGCAGGAGCAGCTCGGGGCCACCGCGCTCACGGCATGGCTGCGCAGCCGGATCTCCGAGGCCGAGCAGGACACCGCCGACGAGGAGCGCAGCCGCCGGCTCGAATCCGACGCCGACGCCCTCCAGGTTCTGACCATCCATCGCAGCAAAGGGCTCGAGTTTCCGATCGTCTACCTGCCGTTTTTGTGGGAGCCGGGCTGGATCCCGGAGCGTCCGGAGCCGGTGTTCTTCCACGATCCGCAGGCGGGCGATGCGCGCACGATCGACGTGTCCCTGGAGGGCCCGGAGTTCGCCCGCCATCGCCAGCAGTACATCAGCGAGCAGCGGGGCGAGGATCTGCGGCTCACCTATGTGGCCTTGACACGGGCGCGCCACCAGGTGGTCATCTGGTGGGCGGGATCCTGGGATAGCCGGCACTCGCCGCTGGGCCGGTTGCTGTTCGGCCGCGACGACAACGGCAACGTGGCCCCCAGCGGCTCCTCGACGCCGGCCGATCAGGCGCTGGCGGCGCGTCTGAGCAAGCTCGCCGAGCGCTGCCCGGGGTGCATCAGCGTGGAGCGCACCGCGCTCGGGCTGCCCGCCGCCTGGCGACCGCCGCTCCCGGTGGCCTCGTCGCTGACCGCGTCGGCATTTGACCGCAGGCTGGATCTGCGCTGGCGGCGTACCTCCTACACCGACATCACCGCGGCCGCCCACGAGGCCTGGGTCACGAGCGAGCCCGAGGAGCCGCTGATCGCCGACGAGCCACCCGCGCCCGTGCCGGCAGGCGCGGTGCCCGACGCCGCCGCGACACGCTCGACACGCAGCGATCGCCGCTGGCGGCGATGCCGGTCGGAGTCGAGGTGGGAACGTTCGTGCACCGCGTGCTTGAAGCGACCGACTTCACCGCCCCCGATCTGATCGCCGAGCTCGGCGCCCGGATCGAGGAGGTGCAGACCCGGCGCGCCGTCGACGCCGGCGATCACGCGCTCGTCGGCGCGGGGCTGGCCGCGGCCATCGAGACGCCGCTGGGTCCGGTGCTCGACGGGCTGGCGCTGAGGGACATCGCACGCGCCGATCGGCTCGACGAGCTCGGCTTCGAGCTGCCCCTGGCGGGGGGCGAGCGTCCCCACGGTCACACCGAGCTGTCGAGCGTCGCCGCGGTGCTGGACGAGTTTTTGCCCGCCGGGGATCCGCTGGCCGGATACGCCCGCCGGCTCGACGACGCCGAGCTGCGCCGGAGCGTCCGGGGCTATCTGACGGGCAGTCTGGACCTCGTGATCAGGCTCGCGGGAGCGGACCGGCCGCGCTTTGCCGTGCTCGACTACAAGACCAACTGGCTCGGCGACCTCGACGCGCCCCTGACCCCGCTTCACTACCGCCCGTCGCTGCTGGCCGCTGAGATGCAGCGCCATCACTACGCGCTGCAGGCGCTTCTGTATCTGGTCGCGCTGTACCGATATCTGCGCTGGCGCCTCCCCGGCCACGACGCCGGCGGTCAGGTCGCCGGGGTCGTGTACCTGTTCCTGCGGGGGATGACCGGCGCCGACGTCCCGGTGATCGACGGCGCGCCGTGCGGCGTGTTCGGGTGGCGGCCGCCGGCGGGGCTGGTGGCGGCGCTCAGTGACGCCCTCGATGCCAACGGGAGCGCACGGTGAGCGTGATCGCGCCGGACCCGTTCGAGCCGCGCTATGCCCGTCACGCCTCCGGGCTGCTGCGCGAGTTCAACCTCGCCGGGGTGCTGTCGGTCGCCGATGTCCACGTCGCCCGGCACCTGGGGTCGATCGCGGGCGAGAACGACGAGGCGGTGTTGCTGGCCACAGCGCTCGCCGTCCGCGCCCCGCGCCTCGGCCACGTGCTCGTGGATCTGGCGCGCATCCGCGAGACCGCCGCCGTCGACGCCGACGAGCCGGTTGATCTGGGCTCATTGCCGTGGCCGGACCCCGAATCCTGGGTGGCCGCCGTGGGCGACTCGGAGCTGGTCGCCACCGACACGCCGGGCGCAGCGCCGGTGCGTCCTCTGCGCCTGCTGGGCTCGTGGCTGTATCTCGATCGCTACTGGGCCGAGGAGGTGCAGGTCGCCGCGGCCCTGCGGGCCATGGGCGCGGCTGGAGCCGAGGGGGTCGATCTCGACGTTCTGCGCGACGGTCTGGGGCGTCTCTTCGGCCAGGATCGCGACGGCCGTCAGGCTTTGGCGGCAGCCTGCGCCACATTGCAGCGGTTCGCCGTGGTCGCGGGTGGACCGGGTACCGGCAAGACGACCACGGTGGCGCGAATCGTGGCCCTGCTGGGCGAGCAGGGGCTCGCCTCGGGGCGGGGGCTGCCCCTGATCGCGCTGGCCGCCCCGACCGGCAAGGCGGCGGCGCGGCTTCAGGAGGCGGTCCACGCCGAGGCCCTGCGATTGGAGATCGACCAGCGCCTGCGCGAGCAGCTGCTCGGGCTTCAGGCAACCACGCTTCACCGGCTGCTCGGCTGGCGTCCGGCAAGCAACAGCCGCTTTCGCCATGACCGAAACCAGCGTCTCCCCCACGACGTCGTGGTCGTCGACGAGACCTCGATGGTGTCGCTGTCGCTGATGGCGCGGCTGATCGAGGCGCTGCGCAGTGCCGCGCGCCTGGTGCTGGTGGGTGACCCGGGACAGCTCGCCTCGATCGAGGCCGGAGCCGTGCTCGGCGACATCGTCGGGCCGGCCGCCAACCGGTCGCGGCTCGGCCCGCAGGCCGCGCGCCGGCTCGCGGTCGCCACCGGCGCGCAGGCCACCGGCGCGCAGGCCACCGGCGGGCTCGCCCCGGCCGCGCCGCCCACCGGCATGCAAGTGGACGACGAGGAGCCTGGACCGGACCGGGCCGGCGACGGTATCGGAGACGGGATCATCGTCCTCGAGCACGTGCACCGGTTCGGCGGCGGCCTCGCCGAGCTGGCCGTCGCCATCCGAGGCGGTGATCCCGACGAGGTGCTGAAGCTGCTCCGCGACCCCCCCGCCGGCGTGCGCTGGATCGAGACCGACCTGGCCGACGAGGAACCGCTGGCGCCGATCCGCTACGGCGCGCTCGCCTCCGCGCGTCAGGTGATCGCGGCCGCACGCGCGGGCGACGCGCGGCGTGCGCTGCTGGCACTGGGCGGCTATCGGATTTTGTGCGCCCACCGGCGTGGTCCCCACGGCGTCGCCAGCTGGACGGCGCGGCTGGAGGGATGGCTCCAGGGTGAGATCGAGGGCTTGGCCAGCGACGAGCGCTGGTATGTCGGCCGGCCGCTGCTGGTGACCGAGAACGACTACGAGCTGCGGCTCAACAACGGCGACACGGGCGTCATCGTCCGCAGTGGCGCCCGTGCGGTGGCGGCATTCGAGCGCGGCGCCGAGGTGATCGAATACAGCCCGACCCGGCTGGGGGCCGTCGAAACCGTCTACGCGATGACGATCCACAAGAGCCAGGGGTCGCAGTTCGACGCCGCCGCCGTCCTGCTCCCCGAACCGGGCTCGCGGATCCTCACCCGGGAGCTGCTCTACACCGCGGCCACCCGCGCGCGCCGGCAGCTGACCCTGGTGGGCACCGAGGAGGCGCTGCGAGCGTCGGTGCAGCGGCCCGTGGCGCGCGCCTCCGGCCTGCGCTGGCGTCTGTGGGAAGCGCCCGCGGCGCCGCCCAGCTGACCCGAGCGCCGCCCAGCTAACCCGAGCGCCGCCCAGCTAACCCGAGCCCGCCAGCTCGCTGGCCAGCGAGGTCCCATCGGGCGAGCCCAGGCCGGTGCACGCGTCCCAGCCGGCCCCGGCGCTGTAGGCCCCGTTGCTGCCGCTGGTGATGTCGTGAAAGGCCGCCGTGCCCAGCAGCGGATAGAGCCGCGGCTGCAGGAATCCGACCGGCGCTCCCAGCTGCTGGTTGAGCCTCGCGATCAGGGCCGCCCACAGCGGCGCCACGGCGCTGGTGCCGCCGACCGTCTCATCGGCGCCGTCGACGCGGATCGTGTAGCCGGTGTTGGGATCGGCGTCGCCGCACACGTCGGGGACCCCGCGCCCGGGCGCATCGGTGTCGACGTTGTTGGGAACGCCGGCGTTGGCCTGGTAGCTGGGTAGCGCGAACTGGCGGCTGATGCCGCCCCCGGTGGCGCCGTCGCTGGGGTCATTCCAGACCGTCTCGCTGCTGATCTGAGAGCTCGAAGCCTGAAGCGTCGTGCCGCCGCAGGCCAGCGCATGCGGCGCCGAGGCGGGGAAGTCCACGTGCTGCTGGCCGTCGCCGACGTTGTCGGCCGATCCGTTGTCGCCGGCGGCCACGGTGACCGTGACGCCCAGTCCGGCCGCCTCGGTCAGGATCTGCTCCATCTGGGTTCGGGCCTGAGCGCTCCACGAGTCCTCGGACTCTCCCCAGCTGATCGAGATCACCGACGGTTTGTGGGTGGCGTCGTGGACCGCCGTGGAGAGCGCGTCGATGAAGCCCTGGTCGGTGTTGGGAGCGAAGTAGACCGCGATCGACGCCCCGTTCGCGGCCGCACCGACGATCTCGATGTCGAGCATCACCTCGCCGTCGGAGTTGGGATCCTGCCCGGGCTGATTCTGGCCCCCGTCGACGCTGACCGCCGTCACCGACGGAACCGCCAGGCCCAGCCCCGCGAAGTACGTCGACAGATCGGAGGTGGCAAACCCGCCGCCGAGCTCGAGGATCCCCACGGTCTCTCCCTGGCCGGTGGCGGTGGCCGGAAACGAGTAGGCCTGGGACACCTCGATCGGCGTGTAGGCGTTGGGGTCCAGCGCGCGGCGGCGCACGTGGGCGCGAGCCTGGGGCCGGTCGTCGAGCCCGAACACGCCCTCGACGACCCCGCTGAGCGCGGTCGGCACGGTAAGGGGCCCGCTCTGGGCGCGGTAGGTGGCGCCGCCGGGCGCGGCAAACGTACCCACCAGCTGCGCTTGGAAGGCATCGGCCACCGCCTGCACGGTTCCCCGCAGGAGGACCACACGCCGGGCGGCATCGACTCCGGCCACCGTCAGCCCGGACTCGGCCGCGAACGCCTTGACCGCGTCGATGTCGTGGCTGTCGGCGCCGTACCGCGCGGCCCACTCCTCGCGGCTGACCACCGGGCGCTCGGCCGGCGGAAGCTCGGCCTCCTGATCGACCCAGCCCAGCGGAGCGCGCGGGCGTACGTATACGCTGACCTCGATCTCGGCCTGTGGGTCGACGTCGCCCACGCGCTGGTGGCGATCATCGACAGCCCGCGCGCTGCCGGGAACCTCCGCTCGGCCTGACCCCGCTCCAGCGTTCACTGCAGCCTAATCTACGCCTCGGCCGCCACCGGGGGCGACGCCGAGGAGGGCTGATCGAGCTCGTCGGCGCCACTCTCCATCCGCTCGCGGACGAGCTCGGTCGGCAACCGGCGGCTGAGGGCGAAGAAGTAGATCACCAGGCTGAAGACGGCCGTGACCCCCATGTCGACCCCGAAGGGCAGGACGTTCTTGCCACCCTCGAAGCTGCTCAGCAGGCTCAGCACCATCAGGCCCAGCAGCCACGGCCACAGCCACATCGACGATCGCCAGTCCAGCGTCACCCGCTCCTCGCGCCGGCGCGTGATCTGCGACACGCCGAACAGCACCAGGCCGAGACCGATGGCCACGAACAGCTTCCAGTCGATCGTCCAGCCGGCGAACAGAACGATCAGGTTGGAGATCACGAACCCGAGCGGCGCGAGCACGGCCACGCCCCTCAGCTTGAACGGTCGCGGGTGGTCTGGAAGCTGGTGTCGCATGGCGGCCAGGCTGAGGCATTGGGCGGCGTAGATGATCACCGAGGCCGAGGTGATGAACGCGACCAGCTTCTGCCAGCCGGGGAACGGCAGGAACACGATCATCCCCACCGCGAACGCGAACAGCACGCTGATCCAGGGCACGCCCCGCCGGTCGAGCTTGCCGAACGCCTTGGGGATGTAGCCGTTGCGACCGAGCGCGTAGGCCACGCGAGCGCTCGAACCGGAGTAGATCAACCCGGTGCCCGCCGGCGACAGGAAGGCGTCGATGTACAGCAGGACGGCCAGCCACCCCAGCCCGAGCCCGCTGGCCAGCGCCGCATAGGGGCCGAACTGGTTGGTGAAGCTGAGGTTGGCCCAGCCGTGGGCGGCATCCTGGGGCTTCAGGGCGCCCACGAAGGCCAGCTCGAGCGCGATGTAGACGATCGTGCCGATCACCATCGCGCCGATCACGGCAAACGGGATGTTGCGCTGCGGGTTGCGCGACTCCCCGCCGAACTGGATCGCCTGCTCGAAGCCGAGGTAGGCGAAGACCACGCCGCCGGAGGCCATCGCGGTGAAGATGCCCTTCACCCCCGCGGGGGCGAAGCCGTTGCCGGCCGAGAAGTTGGAGGCGCTGAAGGCAGTCACGATCAGGACCACGATCGTCAGCACCGGGATTGCGATCTTCCACCAGACCACGGTGGTGTTGCTGTCAGAGAGGCGCCGCACGCCCCACAGGTTGATCAGCGTGAAGATCAGCATCAGCACCGCGGCCACCGCATAGCCGGGGCCGGTGAGCACGACCTGGCCCGCCGAGGTGTGGACGAGGTGGAAGCCGACGGCGTCGTTGACCCACTTGTCCCCGTATTGGAGCGCGGCTTCGGTCTCCACCGGGGCCAGCGTGACCGAGCCCAGCCAGTAGATCCAGCCGGTTCCAAAGCCGACCAGCGTGCCGAAGGCGTAGTGAGGAAAGCGCGCGATCCCGCCGTTGACGGCGTGCATGCCGCCGAGCTCGGCGTGGATCAGTGCCAGCAGCATGATGGCCGCGGCCCCGACCACCCAGGAGATGATGGCCGCGGGTCCGGCCACGGTGGTCGCGTTCAGCGCGCCCAGCAGCCAGCCGGAGCCGATCACCGAGCCGACCGAGGTGAACAGCAGCGCGATTCGCCCCACATCGCGCCGTAGACCGCTCTGCGAGCTCCCCGTCTGGGGACGCCCTTTGACGTCTGCGCCTGCCCTGCCTGCGACCGCTGACATGTCTCGGCGACCTCCCTCAGTGCAGTTGACTTGTATCTGTGCCTACCCAGGTCGCCGAAACCAAATCGCCTGGAGCGGGGGCGCCCGCCAGCGCGCCGCGACCGCGACGATCTCGCACCGGCGCGGCCAAGAGCGGAGAATCTTCGCCATGACCGCGCTGTCTGAGACCGCCCGCAAGGGCCACGCGCTGGCGCTGTTCGAGGGGCTGCCGACCGACTATGACCGGATGGGGGCCCTGCTCAGCTTCGGCCAGGATCCGCGCTGGCGCCGGGCGCTGGTGCGCGCGATCGATCCCCAGCCGGGCCAGCGAGTGCTCGACGTCGCCACCGGCACCGGCCTGGTGGCGCAGGCCCTGGCGCGCCACGCACAGTGCGAGATCGTCGCTCTGGATCAGAGCGAGCCGATGCTGGCCGCCGCCCGGGCGCGCCTGGATCGCGATCCAGAGCTGGCCGCGCGGGTGACGCTCGTCCCAGGCGAGGCCGAGCGGCTCCCGTTCGCCGATGACGAGTTCGACGCGCTCGCCTTCACCTACCTGCTGCGCTACGTCGACGATCGCGAGGCCACGATGCGCGAGCTGGCGCGGGTGGTCAAGCCGGGCGGGCGGATCGGGATGGTCGAGTTCGGGGTCCCGTCCCGGGCCCGCCTGCGCGCGTTGTGGCGCGTGCACACGCGCGTCGGGCTGCCGCTGGTGGGGCGGCTCGTTTCGCCCGCCTGGGTGCGGGTGGGGCGGTTCTTGGGGCCCAACATCGAGCAGCTCTACCAGGACGAGCCCGACCTGGCCGGGCTGTGGCGCCGAGCCGGGATCGCGGACGTGACCGTGCACCGGATGAGCTTCGGCGCCGGCGTCGTCGTGACCGGCGTGAGCGATGGCTAGCCAGCGCCCTGAACTCGAGCGCCCGGCGTTCTACGCGCTGCCGAGCGGTGGCTGGCGCGACCTGGTCACGCTGCTGCACCCGCCCTACACCGTCTGGCACCTGAGCTACGTCGCGCTGGGGGCGGCCGCCGCGCCCCGGGTGTACGGCGACCGGCTGGTGGCCACGCTCGGCGCCTTCCTGCTCGCGGTGGGCCTCGGCGCGCACGCGCTCGACGAGCTCAACGGCCGTCCGCTGGCCACCAAGCTCCCGCGCACGACGCTGATCGCCCTGGCGGCCGTCGGGCTCGGCGGCGCGGTCGCGATCGGCGTCGCCGGCGCGATCATCGTCTCGCCCCTGCTGATCGGACTGGTCGTGCTGGGCGCGTTCCTGGTGCCGGCCTACAACCTCGAGCTCGCCGGCGGACGCTTTCACAACGATGTGTGGTTTGCCCTGGCCTGGGGCGGTTTTCCGGCATTCACCGGCTACTTCGCCCAGACGCTGTCGATCACGCCCGCCGGGATGCTGGTGGCGGCGGCATGTTGCCTGCTGAGCGCGGCCCAACGACGGCTGAGCACGCCCGTGCGCGAGCTCCGCCGGCGCACGGCCACCGTCACCGGCGAGCAGACGCTCGACGATGGCCGCACGCTCGAGCTGACCAAGACGAGCCTGGCGGCGCCGCTCGAGGGCGCGCTGGGCTCGCTGTGGCTCGCCGTCGCGCTGCTGGCCGCCGGGCTGCTGGCGGTCAAGCTGTGATCTACAGGTTTACGGCCGCCATTCCCGCCTGGTCGTAGCGGTCACCGGCCGCCCGGGGCAGCTCGGCCTCGATGCGCTCGAGGTCGTCGTCGGTCAGCTCGACGTCGACCGCGGCGGCGTTCTGCTCGAGGTAGGTGCGCCGCTTGGTGCCCGGGATCGGCACCAGCTCCTCGCCCTGGGCCAGTACCCAGGCGAGCGCGAGCTGCGCCGGGGTGATCCCCTTCTCGGCGGCGATCTCGGCCACCTTGGCCGCGAGCTTCAGGTTCGCCTCCAGGTTCTCGCCGGTGAAGCGGGGGCCGCTGCGGCGAAAGTCGCCTGAGTCGAGCTCGTCGGGGGACTTGAAGCGGCCCGAGAGAAAGCCGCGGCCGAGCGGCGAATAGGGCACGAACCCGATGCCCAGCTCGCGGCACGTCGGCAGCACCTCGGCCTCCGGATCGCGCGTCCACAGCGAGTACTCGGTCTGCACGGCGGTGATCGGATGCACCGCCTGCGCGCGGCGAATCGTGTCCGGGGCGGCCTCACTGAGCCCGATGTGGCGCACCTTACCCTGCTGCACGAGCTCGGCCATGGCCCCGACGGTCTCTTCGATCTCGACGTTGGGATCGACCCGGTGCTGATAGAAGAGGTCCACGTGGTCGGTCCCCAGGCGCTTCAGGGAGCCGTCGATCGAGCTGCGGACATGATCGGCTGAGCCGTCCAGCGGGCCGGTCGTGGACATGTCGCCGGGGGTGGCGTTGTCCATCCGGCGCGCGAACTTGGTGGCGATCACATACTCGTCGCGGTGGCCCTTGATGGCCCGGCCGACCAGCTCCTCGTTGGTCAGCGGCCCGTAGAGCTGTGCCGTATCGAGAAAGTTGATCCCCAGCTCCAGCGCCCGGTGGATCGTGGCCACCGCCTCGCGTTCGTCGGTCGAGCCGTAGAAGGCCGACATTCCCATGCATCCGAGCCCCAGGGCCGATACTTCCAGCGATCCAAGCTTTCGGGTCTTCATGCTGCTCTCCAATCTCTGATAGTGGAAGGGATTCTGCGCTGACGGTCGCGGCGAGCCGGAGCCGCGCAGCCGCCGACCCCCACCGATAGCAGGTTCTGGCCCGTTGGCGCCAACCTGGCGCGCGCTCCCCGGTGAGGATCCGACCGGTTGATCACTATGCTGCTCGGTCGATGCGAGCAGCGGGGGACAGATCCTCCGGGGCGCAGTTGACCGGGAAGCTCGATGGCTGAGTCCGTGGCCAGCGAGGAGCCTCGCCGCGTGCTGCTGGTCGAGGACGACGACGCCGACGCCATGATCGTCTCCGACTTGCTCGTCGAGGCCTGGCCGGTGCTCGCCATCGACCGGGCCATCGAGCTCAAGGACGCCGAACAGCGGCTCCACGACGGCGTCGATTGCGTGCTGCTGGATCTCGGCCTCCCCGACGCGCTGGGTATCGAGGCCGTGCGCCGCCTGCGCCAGGCCGACCCCGACATGCCGGTCGTCGTGCTCACCGGAGACGCCGACGAGCACCGCGGCATCCAGGCGCTCGGCGCCGGAGCGCAGGACTATCTGATCAAGGGCACGATCAGCGGCGCCAGCCTGGCCCGCGCGATCCGCCATTCGGTGCAGCGCAAGCTCGCGGAGCGATTTGAACGCGAGCTGGCCATCCTGCGCGCTCAGACCGCCGAACACGCGCGTGTGCAGCGAGGACTGATCCCGCAGCCGCTGGTCGAGGATCCGCGGGTCTCGATCGTCAGCGCTTTTAGGCCGGGCAACCGGCGTCTGGTGCTCGGGGGCGACTTCTTCGACGTCGTCGAGAGCTCGAACTCCCTGCACGTCGTGCTCGGCGACGTTTGCGGTCACGGTCCCGACGAGGCCGCGCTGGGCGTCCAACTGCGCATCGCCTGGCGCACGCTGATCCTCGCCGGCGTCGCCCAGCTACCCCTGCTGAACACGATGTCGCGCCTGATCCTGCAAGAGCGACACCGCGACCACGTCTTTGCCACCGTGGCCAGCCTCAGCATCGACCTGGCCAGCGGCAGCGCGGCGGTCGTGCTGGCCGGCCACCCGGCTCCGATCTTGCTGAGCGGCGACCCGCCGCGGCTGCTGACCGGTAGTCCGGCCAGCCCTCCACTCGGCCTCGACGAGACTCCCACGCTCACGGCCAGCCAGGTGCAGATCGGCGAGCGCTGGGCCCTGCTTCTGTACACCGACGGCGTCTATGAAGGTCGAGTCACCGGCCAACAGCAGCGCCTCGGCATCGATGGCCTTCTGCGGGTGCTGCGCGGCGACACGGTCCGGGGCCGCTGCGGAAGATCACCAGCTTCTGTCAGATGCTGGCCGACCGCTATGAAGGAAAGCTCGACGAACGCGCGGACCAGTACATCGCCTTTGTCATCGACGGGGCCAAGCGGATGCAGGCGCTGATCAACGACCTGCTGGCCTTCTCGCGGGTGGGACGGATCCGCCACCAACAAGAGCTCGTCGACCTCAACACGATCGCCGGCGCCGCGGTGAGCGATCTCGGCGACACCGTGGAGGCGACCGGCGCCGAGGTGGCGATCGGGGACCTCCCGAGCCTGTCAGTGGAGGCGCCGCTGATGCGGATCGTGTTTCAGAACCTGATCGCCAACGCGCTCAAGTTTCATGACCAGAGACCACCGCGAATCCGGATCGAGGCCCAGCCGCATGAGGACGAGTGGCTGTTTGCCTGCACCGACAACGGCATCGGGATCGAGCCCGAGTACGCCGAGCGGATCTTCGTCATCTTCCAGCGGCTCCACACGCGCGAGCGCTACGAGGGCACCGGCATCGGGCTGGCCATGTGCCGCAAGATCGTCGAGTACCACCACGGACGGATCTGGCTCGACAGCGACTATTCCGGCGGCACCCGGATCTGCTTCACCTTGCCGGCGCAAGCCTCTGACACGATGGTGGCGTGACGTCGCTCAATCCGATCGTGATCCTGCTCGTCGAGGACGACCCGGGGGATGTCGTGCTGGTGCGCGAGGCCTTCGATCACGACAAGATCAGCAACGAGCTGCGCGTCGTCAGTGACGGCGTGTACGCGCTCGAGCAGCTGCGCGATCCGGAACTTTCGCTGCCCGACCTGATCCTGCTCGATCTCAATCTGCCGCGGATGGACGGCCGGGAGCTGCTGGCCGAGATCAGAGCCGATCCGCGGCTGACCCGGATCCCGGTCGTGATCCTCACGACCTCCGAAGCCGAGACCGACATCCTGCGCAGCTACGAGCTGCACGCCAACGCGTACGTCACTAAACCCGTCGATCTGCAGCGGTTTATGAACGTCGTGCGTGAGATCGACAACTTCTTCGTGGCCGTCGTCAAGTTGCCGGGCCGCCAGGGCGGCGGCTGAGGCTCCCGACCCCGGGCGAGACGATCCGGCGATGAGCCCGGCGACCGGCAAGAGCGACGCGGTGGAGCTCGAGGTGGGCGATCGGCGGGTGCGGATCTCGAGCCCCGATCGCGTCTACTTCTCGGCCCGCGGCGAGACCAAGCTCGACCTCGCCCTCTACTACATGAGCGTCGGCGAGGGGATCGTGCGAGCGCTGTTTGAACGGCCTTGCATGCTGCACCGCTTTCCCGGCGGCGTCGACGGCAACAAGGTCCACCAGAAGCGGATCCCCTCGGGAGCGCCCGACTGGATCGAGACGATCCGGGTCGATTTTCCGAGATTCGGACGCCACGCGGACGAGCTGTGCGTGACCGAGCTGGCCAGCGTCATCTGGGCGGTGCAGATGTCGACGGTCGAGTTTCACCCCTGGAACTCGCGCCGCCCCGACGTCGAACGGCCCGACGAATGGCGGATCGACATCGATCCGATGCCCAGGTGCCCGTACGCCGCCGTGCGCCGCGTGGCCGCCGTG
Source organism: uncultured Solirubrobacterales bacterium (assembly GCA_963757015.1). GTDB lineage: Bacteria > Actinomycetota > Thermoleophilia > Solirubrobacterales > Solirubrobacteraceae > Palsa-465. Next base: position 73,622 of record CAVWQA010000004.1, on the reverse strand, counting down.
GCTCACGAGGTGCTCAACGAGCTCGGCATCGTCGGCTGGCCCAAGACGTCGGGCGGCTCGGGGATCCACATCTACGTGCGGATCGAGCCTCGCTGGGGCTTTACCGACGTGCGCCAGGCCGCGCTGGCCTTCGCCCGGGAGGTGGAGCGCCGCGCGCCCGCCGATGCCACCACGACCTGGTGGCGCAAGGACCGCGAGCCCGACAAGGCCTTCGTGGACTACAACCAGAATGCTCGGGACCACACCATCGCCAGCGCCTACTCGGTGCGCGGGGTCGTCGAGGGAACGGTCTCCACTCCGATCGCCTGGCACGAGATCGACGACGTGGATCCCCGCGAGTTGACGATCGCCACCGTCCCCGAGCGCTTCGCCCGGCTCGGCGACCTGCATCAGGGCATCGACGACCAGGCGTTCTCGCTGGAGCCGTTGCTGGAATGGGCGGAGCGCGACAAGCTGGCCGACCCGGGCGACGCGTAGCCTCGGCGCGCTCTCAACCGGTCGCGGCCCAGCCGCTCCAGCGCTCCACGTCGACGGCGAGCACCGCGCCGGTAGCCCGCTGCTGGGGATAGCGCGCCTGCAGCTGGGCGATCGCGCGGACCGCCTCGGGCTCGTCGGGCTCGAGCACCCGCCCGCGCCCATCGGCCCGCGCCCACCACAGCTGGTCCCAGTCCTCGTCGTCATAGTGGTCGACGAGCAACGCCACCGCCGGGTTCTGGCGCACGTTGGCGAGCCGCTTGAGCGCGGTCGTGCGCTTGGGCTTGGCGTCGGTGACCGTGTAGATGCGGTCGTCGTCGACCGCAAAGGCGACGGGGACCACGTGCGGAGTGCCTTCGTCGTCCGCGGTAGCCAGCCGCGCCACGCGGGCGCGCGTGAAACGTTCCCGCGCCTCAGCCTGGGTCATCTGCCGGAACTCGGAACCAACTGCACGTATAACGTGCATTTCGTTCCAAGCGGTCAGCCTTCGCCGGTGAACTCGGCGATCGCGGCCTCCCAGCGCTCCAGGGCCCGCTCCACCACTGACAGCCCCGCGGACGGCACCCAGTGGACCACGCGGCGGGCACCGGCGCCACGCATCCGTTCGAGCGCCGCCGCGTCGGCCGGAACGCCCATGACCTGGAGCTCGATCGGCCGCTGCGCCCGCACGCGCAGCTCGGCCGCGCGCTCCGCGATCCCCTCGGGCCGGTAGTTGGGAAACCAGGCGTCGCCGAAGGCCAGCACCCGGTCGAGCACGGTGGCGCCGGCACCGCCCACCAGCACCGGCGGATGGGGGCGCTGCAGCGGCTTGGGCCAAGACCAGATCCGCTCGAACGCCACGAAAGATCCGGAGTAGCTGGCTTCCTCCTGGCTCCAGATCGCCTTCATCGCCTCCACCCGCTCGCCCATCAGGCGCATCCGAGTGCGCGGGTCAGTGCCGTGGTTGCGCATCTCCTCGCGGTTCCAGCCGGCGCCGATCCCGAACTCGAACCGGCCGCCGGACAGATGGTCGATCGAGGCCACCTCCTTGGCGGTGATGATCGGATCGCGCTCGACGACCAGGCAGATCCCGCTGCCGATCCGCAGCCTGGAGGTGGCGGCGGCGGCCGCCGTCAGGGCCACGAACAGATCGTAGGTGTGGCTGTACTTGCGGGGCAGCTCGCCGCCGCCCGGGTACGGACTCTCGCGGCTGGCCGGGATGTGGGTGTGCTCGGCGAAGAACAGCGACTCGTGGCCGTGCTCCTGCACCAGGCGCGCGATCGCGCCGGGGCCGACCGCGTCGGGCGTGGGGAAGTATCCGATTCCGAATTCCATCCGTCGAGCCTACCCTGCGCCTCCCCGCCGGTGAGCCCCCTTGACAGTGGCCTCCCCGGTGCCTAGGTTCGAGGCCATGGTGCCGGCTCACAACGAAGGCGGCCGGCGGCGACATGCAGAGCGGTAGTCCGGGGCCCCACGTGAGCCACATCAGCCAGGCCTACCCCGACCGGGTCGAGGTCCGCGGCCGCGACCTGACCGGCGATCTGATGGGCCGGCTCACCTTCACCGAGTATTTCCACCTGCTGCTCACCGGCGCCGAACCGACCGATGACCAGCGCTTCTTCCTCGACGTGCTGCTGGTGGCGATCGCCGAGCACGGCATGATGCCCACCAACGTCGCCGCTCGGATGACGCTGGCCGCCGACCCGGAATCGCTCCAGGGCGCGGTCGCCGCTGGAATCCTGGGCTGTGGTCCGGTCATCCTGGGCACCGCCGACCAGTGCGCACGACTGCTGGCGCGCGCCCAGGCGGAGGTGCAGTCCACCGGCCACGATCCCGAGGCCGTGGCCGATCGCGTGGCCGGCGCGATCGCCTCAGCAGGAGAGAAGATGCCGGGCTTCGGCCATCCCATCCACCGCCCGCTGGACCCCCGAGCGCAACGGATCCTCGAGCTCGCCGACGTCCACAACGTCAGCGGCCCCCACGTGCTGCTGGCGCGCTGCCTGGACCAGGCCGTGGCCCGGACCTGGGGCCGGCCGCTGACGATGAACGTCTCGATGCCGATCGCCGCCGTGATGCTCGATCTCGGCTTCGCCGCGGCAGCGGTCAAGGCGGTGCCGATCCTGGCCCGCACGGCCGGTCTGCTGGCCCACCTGGCCGAGGAGCAGGAGCTTCCGGTGGGCTTCGTGATGGCCGCGGCGGCGGAGGAGGCGGTCGCGTACGAGGCTGGCGACGTCCGCGACGGGGAGGCGCCGTGAAGATGCTGGCGCCCGAGGTCGAGGGCCGCCCCTGGTCAGAGCAGCTCGGGCTCGACGACGCCCCCTACCGCACGCAGCTCGCCTACCTGTTCGAACGCTCGGCGTTCTATCGCGACAAGTTCTCGGCGGCGGGATTTCAGTCGCCCCAGGCCGCCGGGGGGCTGGCGCAGATCGGGCAGCTCCCGCTGACCGACAAGCACGAGCTCAGGGCCACCTGTACAGCGGAGAATCCGGTCGGCGCCCACTTGTGCGCGCGCCCGGAGGAGATCGTGCGGATCTACAGCACCAGTGGTACCACCGGGACGCCCAGCTACGTGCCGCTGACCGCCGCCGACCTTGAGCACTGGGTCACGGCGTCGGCGCGCAGCTACGCCGCCTCGGGGATCAGAGCCGGCCACAGAATCGTCTCGACCTACAACGCCGGCCCGTTCGTGGCCGGCGCCGCGCTTGCCTCGTTCGAGCGACTGGGGCTGTGTCACATACCCGTCGGTACCGGCAACACCGAGCGCCTGCTGGCCGCGATCGAGCGGCTCAAACCGCAGGCCGCTGTGCTCACTCCCTCCTATGCCGCCTACCTGATCGAGGCCGCGGCCGAGCGCGGCCTCGACCTGCGGGGGTGCAGCGTCGAGCGCGTTCTCGTCGCCGGCGAGCCGGGCGGCGGCGAGCCCGCCTTCCGCGAGGCGCTGCAGCGGGGCTGGGGCGCGCAGGTGACCGAAGCGATGGGGATCGGCGACATCGGGGTTTCCCTGTGGGGCGAATGCGAGCAGCGCCACGGGATGCACCTGGGCGCCCGGGGCATCGTCCACGCCGAGCTCGTGGATCTCGACACCGGCGCCTCGCTCGGGCTCGAGGACGGCGCCCGCGGCGAGCTCGTACTGACCCATCTGCGCCATCGCGCGGCCCCGCTGCTGCGTTTTGCCACCCACGACCATGTCGTGGTCTCCGCGGACCCTTGTCCGTGCGGGCGCACCAGCCCCCGCATCCGCTGCGTGGGGCGCACTGACGACATGCTGATTGTGCGTGGTGTCAACGTGTTCCCGTCCGCGGTCCGGGAGGTCGTGACCTCGTTTGGGGACGACGTGAGCGGCAACATCCTGGTCCGCCCGCGGGCACCCGGGGTCGAGCAGGACCCGCCGCTGCCGGTCAGCGTGGAGCTCGCGTCCGGCGCCACCGCGACGCCGACGCTCGCCGAGGCCATCAGCGAGCGGCTGCGCAGCACGCTTGTGGTGCAGGCCCGGGTGGAGCTCGTGCCCTGGGGAAGCCTGGGCCGCAGCCACTACAAATCCAAACTCGTCGAGAGGTGAGCTGAGTGCAAAAGCTCCAGAGTCAGGGCGTTCATCACATAACCATCGTCGGCGCCGACCGCCAGACCTCGATCGACTTCTGGGAAGGCGTGCTCGGGATGCCGTTCGTGTTCGAGCAGCCCAACCTCGACAACGAGTCCGAGAGCCATCTCTACTTCGACCCCGGGGACGGGCGGCTGATCACCGTGTTCACCAACGAAGAGCGAGACGTGCAGCCAGACCGCACCCCCACCGAGCCGGGCTGCGTGCATCACCTCGCCTTCGCCGTCTCGCAGGCCACCTTCAAGCAGGCCGTCGAGCGCCTGGAGGAACGCAAGATCCGCCACAGCGGGGTCAAGGACCGGGGGTTCATGGACTCGATCTACTTCGAGGACCCCCTGGGGCTGCTGATCGAGCTCGCCTCCTATCGCTTCGAGCCGCCGCATGGGTTCACCCACGCCGAGGTGCTGCTCGAGGCCCACCGGCTGCGCGTGGAGCGCGGGGACTACAACATCGCCCCGGTCCACCTCGCCGACGCCATCGAAGCGCTGGTCAAGCGCTCGCGCCAGTCGCTGTCCGACGACCGGTCACCCAAGCAGCCCTACAAGCAACACGTCTCTTAGACGAGAATCGGAGGATCACATGGGCGCAAACACGCTGAGCATTCTCAAGCCAAGCGTCAACAACCTGACCCCAGCTGTACCCCACCGGCCCGGCGCGGCGGGCGACGGTCGACAGCGCGATATTCTACCTGATCGGGACCATGTATCCGCTCGTCGCTCGCGCGACCTACCCGACGCTCGGCTTTCCCCAGTACGCGGGCGAGGTGGGTTCCTCGGAGGCCGACGACGAGCTCAAGGCCCAGGCCCAGGCCGACGCCGCCGCGGCCCTGGCCACGCCGATCGACGTCTACGACAAGTTCTTTTTGACCGGACAGCGGTTCATCGGCGGCGATCACCCCTCGATCGCCGACATCCGCCTGGCCGCCACGCTCGAGTTCCTGCACGCGATCGACTACGACTTCCCGGCCTGGGTCACCGAGTACATGGAGGCGATCGAGGCAGACCTCGGCGACGCCTACTCGCAGCCCGCTGCCGACGTACGTGGCTATGTGGCCTCGATGAAGGCCCCCGCGACCTAGGTTCGGGTGCGCATGGGTGATCAGTCGAATGCGCCCGCGGTGGCGGCACGGCGCAAGTTCTGGGGCTGGGGGTCTGAGGACGAGGGCCTGACCGCCGATGAAGTGACCCAGCTCGGCGAGACGTTCGCCAGGCGCTTTGACACCTACGACCTCCGCGTCGTGGAGCCTCCGCGCATCGGCGAGCTGAACCTGCGCCCGCCCCGCCTGACACCGCCGGCCACTCTGGCGCCAGCCTTCAGCGACGACCCCTACGAGCGCGCCGCCCACACCTACGGCAAGTCCTATCGGGATCTCGTGCGCGCCCTTCGCCGCGACTTCGAACCTGTGCCCGATCTCGTCGCCTTCCCCGGCGACGAGCGCGAGCTGCTCTCGATTCTCGAGTGGTGCAGCGACACGGGCGCGGCCGCGATCCCCTTCGGCGGCGGCTCGAGCGTCGTCGGCGGGATCGAAGCCGACGTCGGCGACGGCTACCGGGGCGCGGTCAGCATTGATCTGCGACGCCTGAGCGGCGTGCTCGAGATCGACCAGGCCTCCCGGGCCGCCCGGATCGCCGCCGGAACCTATGGGCCCGCGCTCGAGGCGCAGCTGCGCCCGCATGAGCTGACGCTGCGCCACTTCCCGCAGTCGTTTGAGTATTCGACCCTGGGCGGCTGGATCGCCACCCGCTCGGGAGGCCACTTCGCGACCCTGCACACCCACATCGACGAGTTCGTGCAGTCGCTACGGGTGGCCACGCCGCGCGGCGTGCTCGAGAGCCGCCGGTTTCCGGCCTCGGGCGCGGGGCCGTCGGTGGAGCGGATGTTCTGTGGCTCCGAGGGCACCCTGGGGGTGATCACCGAGGCATGGATGCGCCTCCAACCCCGACCGCGGTTTCGCGCCGGTGCCGCGGTCTACTTCGCGAGCTTCACCGACGCGGTGGAGGCTGCGCGCGCCGTCGCCCAGTCCGGGCTTCACCCCAGTAACTGCCGGCTGCTTGGCCACGACGAGGCGCTGCTGTCGGGAAGCGGCGACGGGTCGCACGCGATCCTGGTGCTTGGCTTCGAGTCCGGCGATCACGAGCTCGAGCCCTGGATGGCGCGGGCCCTCGAGCTCTGCCAGGAGCATCGCGGACAGCCGCGCGATGAGTCAGACGCCGCCGCCAGCTGGCGGGCGGCGTTCTTGCGGGGTCCGCACCTGCGCGACGGCTTCGCGCGGCTCGGGCTGATCCACGAGACGTTCGAGAGCGCCGTCACCTGGGAGCGCTTCGGCGACCTCCATCACGGCGTCCTGGAGGCGGTGGGGCAGGCGCTGCACGACACCTGCGGCGGTGGCGCCATCTCGTGCCGGTTCGCCTACGTGTATCCCGACGGTCCCGCCCCCTACTACTCGGTCTACGCCCCCGGCCGCCCGGGCCAGGAGCTCGAGCAGTGGGACCAGATCAAGCTCGCGGCCGCGGAGGCGCTGATCGCCCACGGGGGCACGATCACCCACCACCACGCCGTCGGGCGCGATCACCGCTCCTGGTATCTGCGCGAAGCGCCGGAGCTGTTTGCCGGTGCGTTGGCAGCCGCCAAGGCTGACCTTGACCCGGGCGCGATCATGAACCCCGGGGTGCTGTTGGAGCCCACCGGGGCCGCGAACTACACACGGCAGGGGGACTGACGATGACCGATTCGCTGTCGCAGACCAAGGTGTTCCGCACCGAGCTGAACCCGGTCGACTTCCTCACCAGGGCGGCCTACATGTATCCCGAGCGCCTGGCGGTCATCGATGGCGAGCGGCGCCTGAGCTACCGCCAGCTCGCTGAACGGGCCTGGCGGCTGGCCAACGGGTTGCGCTCCGCGGGCTTGGGCAAGGGCGATCGGGTGGCCACGCTGTTGTTCAACTCATCGCCGATGCTCGAAGCGCACTTCGCGGTGCCCGCGGCCGGCGGCATCCTGGTCGCCGTCAACAACCGGCTCGCCGGCCCCGAGGTCGGCTACATCCTGCGCCATAGCGGCGCGCGCTACCTGCTGCTCGACACCGAGCTCGAGCCGGCGGTGGCCGGTCTGGAGCTCGACGGTGTGCGGGTGATCCGCTCGGTCAACGGCAGCGGTGCCGACGACGAGTACGAGCAGCTGCTGGCGGCGGCGTCGCCGCAGCGGCCGACCAGCCAGCTCGAGCACGAGGAGGAGACGATCTCGATCAACTACACCTCGGGCACCACCGGGCAGCCCAAGGGCGTTCAGTACACCTACCGGGGCGCTTACCTGAACGCCCTCAACGAGGTGATCCTGGCCGGCATGGCCACTGACTCGGTGTACCTGTGGACGCTGCCCATGTTCCACTGCAACGGCTGGTGCTTTCCCTGGGCCGTGACCGCCGTGGCCGCCTGCCACGTGGCCCTGCGGACAATCGACGCCGAGCGGATCTGGGAGCTGATCGATTCCGAGGGCGTCACCCACCTCAACGGCGCCCCCACCGTCCAGCTGATGATCATCAACCATCCCCGGGCCCACCGCCTCCAGCAGCCGGTCACGGTGATGGTCGCCGCCGCGCCCCCCTCGCCGACGCTGTTTGCCCGCATGAGCGAGCTCAACTTCCGGATCGTGCACGTCTACGGCCTGACCGAGACCTACGGCCCGACGACGGTGAGCCCGGACCAGCCGGCGTGGGCACAGCTCGGACTCGAGCAGCGGGCCTCGCTGCTGGCGCGCCAGGGCCAGGGCTATATCTCATCCGACCTGGTTCGGGTAGTCGACGAGCACATGAACGACGTCGCCCGCGACGGCCAGGCCATGGGCGAGGTCGTGATGCGCGGCAACAACGTGATGAGCGGCTACTTCGACGACCAGGTGGCGACCAGCAGGGCCTTCGCCGGCGGCTGGTTTCACTCCGGAGATCTGGCCGTATGGCACCCCGACGGCAACATCGAGCTGCGCGACCGCGGCAAGGACATCATCATCTCGGGCGGCGAGAACATCTCGAGCATCGAGGTCGAGCAGACGATCGCCGCCCACCCGGCGGTGCTCGAATGCGCGGTCATCGGGATTCCGCACGAGCATTGGGGTGAGCGGCCCAAGGCGTTCGTGACGCTCAACCAGGGCGCCCACGCCGACCCGCAGGAGATCATCGACTTCTGCCGCGACCGGCTGGCTCACTTCAAGTGCCCCGACGCGATCGAGTTCGGCCCGCTGCCCAAGACCTCGACCGGGAAGGTGCAGAAGTTCGTCCTGCGCGAGCCCGAGTGGACGGGGCACGACACGCGGATCGGCGCGGCTTGAGCGGGGGCTTGGAACCAAACCCTCCATAGTGGATGGTTTGGTTCTTAGCGATCCCCGGACCCGCGCCCCTTCAGCCGTTCCAGGGTCTGCTCGATGTCGGCCTGGGTCGTGCGGGGGTTGATCGTGCACAGACGCAGGACGTGGCGCCCCTGAAGGCTGGTGCTGGTCACGGTGGCGTAGCCCTCGGCGGCCACGGCGGCCACCCGGGCCCCGTGGTCGGCGGCGCCCCAGCCGGGGTGGGTGAAGGTGACGATGGCCAGCTGGGCGGGGCTCACCACCTGCCAGAAGGGATCGGCCTCCAGGATCCGCTGAGCGTGCTCGGCCAGCGCGATCGTCCGCTCGATGGCCGCTTGCAGGCGCTCGGCGCCGTACACCCGCAGCAGCATCCACAGCTTGAGCGCGCGAGAGCGCCGGGTGAGCTCGGGACCGCGATCGCTGAAGTTCACCGCGCTCCGGGTCTGGACGTCGGCCAGATACTCGGGGCGCATGCTGAAGGCGCCGGCCAGCGCTCCCGGGCGGGAAACGAAAAGACAACCCACGTCGTAGGGCAAGAACAGCCACTTGTGGGGGTCGAGCACCAGCGAGTCGGCCAGCTCGAGGCCGGCGAGCGCCGTCTTGCCGGCCGGGCACAGGGCCGCCGGCGCCCCGTAGGCCCCGTCCACGTGCAGCCAGGCCTCGCGGTCCGCCGCCAGCCGAGCTAGACCCTCCAGATCGTCGACGGCGCCGGTGTTGGTGGTGCCGGCGGTGGCGATGATGAAGCGCGGCTGCCGGCCCTCCCCGCGGTCCTCCTCCATCGCCTCGGCGACGGCCTCAGCGGTCAGACGCAGGTGCTCGTCGGTGCGCACGAAGCGCACATCGTCGGGGGCAAATCCCAGCGTGGCCAGGGCCCGCACGATCGAGGTGTGCGTCTGATCTGACAGATAGGCCACGCCCGGGCCCAGGCTGTGACGGGCCGCGGCCAGACCGGTCAGGCTCGACAGCGACCCGCCGCTCAGCAGGACCCCCTCGGTGCCGTCGGGGAGTCCCAGCAGCTCGCGCAGCCAATCGAGTGCCACCAGCTCAACCGTGCTGGGTCCCGATGACCCCTCCCACGAGGTGGCGATCACGTTGAAGCCGGTACCGAGCCACTCCCCGAGCACCCCCGCGTACGACGACGGCCCGGGCACGCGCGCCAGATGACGCGGGTGATCTCCGTGCTGCATGTTGGCCAGCGCCACATCGACCAGCGTCTGCATCGCCTGCAGCGGATCGCCCGGCTGGCGGGGCACCGGCCCGCCCAGAGCCGCTTGCAGCTCGGCCGGGGACCGCGTCTGGATCGCCGGTCCGTCGGCGCCGTGCTCGAAATGTTCGACCACACGATCCACCACCCAGTAGCCGAGACGCCGCATGTCGGCCGTCTCGAGCCCGAGCGCGTCGGTGGGCGCCCGCTGCGGCGCGCTGTCAGTCGATCGGTTCACACGCTCGCTCGGTCATGTCCACGCGGCCAGCCTAGCGGGGCTCAGCCCTGTACCCATTGGGGACGAGTGATCAGTTGACGGTGATGAACTTGATCATCGCGGGCCAGTCGCTCTGGTAGGCGGCTTCGTCGGCCGCGGGTGTTCCACCCAGGTTGATGACGATGTTTCGTTCCTGCGCGGTGATGAACGGTGGCGTGTAGGGGATGTCAAGCACGATGTGTCCGGCGGCGGGATAGTTCAGGTGCTCGTGAGGCGCGCGGTCTGAGCGCAGCTCGCTCATGATCTGGTCGGCGTAGGTGTCCGATGGCCACAGCTGGTCATCCCCACCGCTGATCAGCATCACCGCGGCTGTGATCCTGCGCACCGGGATCTGCGCGGCCTCGGCGCCGGGCAGACCGAGCGCATCCTTGAACGCGCCGACCTCGTTGATCGAACCATCGCGGTTATAGGTGATCGCGCCGCTCAGCGGCTGGTCGTAGGGGACCGCCCGGCCGTACAGCGTCCACGCCGCGGTCTCGGCCGGGTGGTGCAGCGGGCAGCGACCCGGGAAGGCGCCGTAAGCGATCGAGCCGGGCGCCTCGGCCACCAGGCCGTGCACCAGGTGGGGCCAGTGGGCGGCAACCAGCAGCTCGGCCTCGCTTCCGCGAGAGCCGCTCTGAATCCAGACGCGGTTGGGATCGACCTGGGGCTGGGATCGCAGCCAGCGGATCGCCTTCACGAAGTACTCCAGCGGGATATGAGCCAGGCGGCAGGGAAGCCCCGGCTCGTCAAAGTACGCCAGTGCGAGTGCCGGAATCCCGTGGGACGCCAGCAGCGACGCCTCGCTCGGATTCACTCCCAGCCCTCCCTCGGATCCGCCCCAGAGCACAACCGCCGGCCGACGGATATGGCCAGGTGGTGTGAAGTACTCACCTAAGAAGCCGGCCTGTGCGATCCGTTCTGAATGCTCGGTGACACCCGGTCCGCTCAGTCTCTGGGTGAGGCGCGCCACCGCCAACTGCCGGTTGGCGGCGCTCACCGCAAGCTGTGTGACCCTGACCCCGTTCAGCGGCTCCGAGCCCGAGGCGGTACGCCGCTCAGACCACAAGAGCCCCATTGCCGACACGCCCTTATAGCTGCCGCTGATCGGAGCCTGATGCGCAACGTTCACGGTCCCTCTCGGGGTGGCCTTAAACGTCGCCGACGACGTCCAGATGCCACCCGGCCGACGCGTGCGCGCGCTTATGGTGATCAGCTGTCCCGAACGCAAATGCGAGACCACGATCGTTCTGCCCTGATCGGCGAGCGCAACAGCCGGAGACACGGTCACCATAGCCTTGGGCTGGCCGCCCCCGCCGCATGCGGCAACACCAGCGGCGGCCACCGCGTACAACAGCCAAATCATCCCTCGGGCGAGCCGCCTTCGCCTGGCCCCGCAGGTCACCTTCGACCAAGCTTGGCCACCTCGCTGAACAGAGGCGGCGGCGGATTTACGGGAGGTCCAAAGGACATTTCAGCCAGCGGCTCGCCTCGCGAGCGAGCCACGCAAAACGCTACCGCCCGGCAAGCGCCCTCGCACACGTTTGTGTCCGCAACATGACCGTACTCCCTCGCCGCCTCGGAGCTGTGCGACAAGATTCCCGGGTCCAGCGCAATACGCCAAAAGGAAGGTGAGCCCAGATGAAGTGCTACGTCGACGCTAAGTCCGGAGTGGAAAAGGAGGCACTGGCTGTGTGCGGAATCTGCGGAATGGGGTTGTGCGGTGAGCACGCGCACGAGCGGCTGGCGCCAGCCGAGCCCGGTGGGCGTGGCGGTCACGTCGCCTGGCATGGCGACGCCCCGATGCTGATTCTCTGCCCATATTGCTCAGAGAATCTCAGGGCGTAACTAGTCCGACGACAGCTATCCGAACGCTGCCAGGAAGAAGGGTGAGCGGGCCGAGCGGCGTCACGTGAGGCTCCTCGCGGGTTGTAGCTCAGCGACCCCCTTGATCGCAGCCTCAGGGCGATGAGATCCTTCAAGGGTGTTTGAGAAGTTCACAGAGCGCGCCCGCCAGGTGGTCGTCTTCGCCCAGGAGGAGTCGCGCGCGCTCAAGCACGACTACATCGGTACCGAGCACATCCTGCTCGGCCTGCTGCGCGAACAGGAGGGGCTGGCGGCGCGAGTGCTCGAGTCGCTGGATATCACCATCGATCGCGTCCGGGCGCAGGTCGTCCGGATCGTCGGCCCCGGTGAGGAAGTCACCTCCGGCCAGATCCCGTTCACGCCGCCAGCCAAGAAGGTCCTCGAGCTGGCCCTGCGCGAGGCGCTCAGCCTGGGTCACAACTACATCGGCACCGAGCACATCCTGCTCGGTCTGGTGCGCGAAAACGAGGGCGTGGCGGCGCGCATTCTGCTCGATTTCGACGCCGATTCCGAGAAGATCCGCAACGAGATCATCCTGATGCTGTCCAGCCCTGGCAGCAGACAGTGGGCCGAGCTGGCCCCCGGGGAGCCGCGGGAAACGCGGCAGCGAATCGCCTCCGGCTGGCTTGACGGGCTGGGACCGATGCTCAACCAGCTGGCCGATGAGATCCGCCGCGAGCTCGGACGCGAGCCCGACGCCGGCGATCTGCTGCTGGTGCTGACCGCCGTCCCCCACACGCTCGCCGCCCAAGCGATGGCGCAGCTCGAGATCGACGTCGACGTCGAGGTCGACGTGCTGTGGGGACAGATCGAGCGCCTCCGGCAGCAGTCATCCCAAGCGCACAAGCAGCTCGCCGAACAAGTCGCACAGACCCGCCTTGAGAAGGAGCGGGCGATCGAGGCACAAGAATTTCAGTCCGCCGCCCGGCTGCGCGACCAAGAACGCATGCTGACCGAGCAACACCGCGGGCAGACGATCGTCTCCCCCCAGGCGCTGCAAGCCGTCCGCCGGCGCCTCGGCCTCCCAACCCCGCCCCGGCCACCAACCACAACCAGCGACTGATCAACCCCTTTCGCCGGTTTGAAATGTGCCCGCAGGCCCGGAACGCGCCGAGGGCCGCGCGCGCTGTGCTCAAACGTCGAGGGCGGGCGTGATAGCGTCATCTATCACGTGCCTGATCTGCTGATCCGTGACCTCTCAGAAGCCGACCTGCGCCATCTCGACAGTCGTGCCCGCGCGCTCGGGCTCTCGCGTTCTGAGTACGTCCGCCGCCGGCTGCGCCAGGACACCGGGGCCGCGCCGATCACGCTTGAGGATCTCGAGCGTTTCGCCGCCGCCCACGCCGACCTCGCCGACCCGGCGGTGATGGCCAGCGCATGGCGCTGAGCGAAGAGCAGGACGGTCCCTGGCTGATCGACAAATCCGCGCTGGCGCGGCTCGCGCGCTCCCCCGACGCGCCAGCCTGGACCGAGAGGATCGAGCGCGGCCTGGTCCGCATCGCCACCGTCACACTGCTCGAGGCGGGCTTCTCGGCGCGCTCGGCGGCCGAGTTGCGCTCAGGTGAGAACCGCGCGCTGCTGGACGCTATGCCGGTCGAGTACCTCACCCCGCGCGCAGAAGACCGCGCCGTTGAAGTGCAGGCGCTGCTCGCCGACCGCGGCCAGCACCGCGCCGCGGCGATCCCCGACCTGCTGATCGCGGCGCTCGCCGAGCTCGCCAGCCTCCGTGTCCTGCACCACGATCACGACTTCGAGCTGATCGCCGCGGTCACCAGCCAGCCGATCGAGACGCTCCGCCACCCCGCATAAGCAGCATCCACAATTCCGCTGAACGCCCCCGGGGCGGAGCAGACCAAAGCGCGCCTGTCGATTCCAGATAATTCGCGCCTGGGAAGCGTCGTGCACGGCGCCAATGGAACCGGCCGGTGGAGTAGCCTTACCGATCGGCGTGCGCGTAGCTTGCTGTCAGATCGCACCGGACGTCGAGGACTCGGGGCGCAGCGCCGAGATGGCCACTGACGCGATCGCCGCCGCGGTGGCCGAGGGCGCCCAGATCGTGGTCGTGCCCGAGCTCGCCAACAGCGGCTACGTGTTCAACCACACCGACGAGGCGCGCGCCGCCGCCATCCCCGCCGACGGCGAGCTGCTGCAACGGTGGGCGCGCGCAGCGGCGCGAGGCGACGCGCTGGTCGTCGCTGGGTTCTGCGAGCTCGCCGACGACGGCCGCGTGTTCAACAGCGCAGCGCTGATCGACGGCGACGGCGTGCTCGCCGTCTACCGCAAGCTTCACCTGTGGGGCGAGGAGCCCCGCTGGTTTGACCGCGGCGAGCAGCCGGCGCCGGTGGTCGAGACCCGGCACGGGAGGATTGGCCTGGGGGTCTGCTACGACCTCGAGTTTCCCGAGCTGACCCGGGGGCTGGCCCTCCAGGGCGCGGAGCTGATCGCACTGCCCACCAACTGGCCGCGCGAGCCCGACCCGCCCGACGGCCGCCCGATGCTGCACTCGCTGGCCTCGGTGACCGCCTACTTCAACAAGGCGTTCGTCGCCGTGTGTGACCGGTCCGGTACCGAACGCGGGCTCGAGTTCGAAGGCGGGAGCACGATCGCGGCGCCCGACGGCAGCTTCAGCGCCGGCCCGGTGCTCGATCGCGGCGTGGCCACGCTGTACGCCGACTGCGATCTCGATCGGGCCCGCGACAAGCGCACCAGCGAGCACAACGACGCCTTCGCCGACCGTCGCGCCGAGCACTACGTCCCAGCCCTTCTGGAGGTGGATCTTGGCCGAGTCCCCGGTTGAGCCGTCGGCGGCTGCCGCCAGCACCACGCCGAAGTTGTTCGTGCGCCAGTCCTCCGGGCTCGTGCGCAACGTCAGCGTCACCAACGCGCTGTTCTTCAACGTGGCCGCGTTCGTCGGCGTCGGCCTGACCCTGTATCCGATCTTCTACTCGCTCGCCGACGTCCCAACCTGGCGCCTGGGCCCGTTCTCGGCCTACGGCTGGGCCTCAATCATCGCCGGGCTGTTCTGCATCCTGCTGGCGCTGATCTTCTCGTCGCTGACATCGGTCATGCCGCGGTCGGGAGGCGACTACGTGTTCTCGAGCCGGATCCTGCACCCGTTCCTGGGCTGGCTCGAATCGTGGACGCTGGTGATCGCGTCGGTCCTGATCATCGCGTTCGAGGTCCCGCTTGTGCTGCGCAACCTGCAGATCGCGGCGCGGATCGTCGGTATCGGGGCCGGCGGACACTTCTTCAACCACGCCAACACGTGGTTCACTGACTCGACCGGCACGATCACCGGCACGCCCGGGTTCATCGCATCGATCATCGTGCTGCTGCTGATCGCGGTCGTGGCCCTGCTGCCGACGCGGACCTTCCACAAGGTCGTCACGGCGCTGGCCGGGTACGGGGTCGCGTGCTTCATCGCGATGTTCGTGTTCGGCCTGATTTTCACCCACCGCGGCAGCTTCATCCACAACCTCCCGCACTACACCGGCGGTGTCACCTCGGCCCACATCGCCGCGAGTGGCCATGCCGCGGGCCTGCTCCCGGCGACCAACGGAAGCTTCCTCTCGAACATCTTCTCGACCGCTGTCTTCCCCCTGTTTCTGTCGGTGCTGCTGTTCCAGTTCATCGGCTTCCAGTACTCCGCGTACATCGCCGGTGAGGTGCGCGGCAACGTGCGCCGCGGTGTGCTGATCGCGCTGATCGGCGCGCTGGCGATCGGCGTGCTGGCCAACTCCGTGTACGTCGACGCGATCTCGAGCCACTTCGGCTTCAACACCAACGTCGCCTGGGGCGGCAGCTATTGGGGCTTCAACACGAGCCTGTCGGCGCTACCGCTCGGCCAGCCGAACTCGATGCCGCTGCTGGCGGTGGTGGCGAATAACAGCCTGTGGCCGCTGTGGACCCTGATCAGCCTTGGCGGGGTGGTGTTCCCGTTCCTGCTGTGTCCGGTGTACATCAACTTCATCAGCCGCATGCAGCTGGCGTGGAGCCTGGACCGCCAGATGCCCGTGTGGTTCGGCGAGGTGTCAGAGCGCCTCCGCGCCCCGCTGAACGCGATCATCGCAACGCTCGCGCTGACTGCACTGTTCCTGTTCTTCCAGAGCTACAAGGCGTTGCCGACGTTCCTCGCGACGACCGGGCACAAGCTGAACCTCGCCGGAACCGCATGGTTCTCGATCGTGATGGCGATCCTGACTTGGACGCTGCCGGGGGTCAACGCGATGCTCGTGCGCTGGAGGCGACCAGATCTAATCCGCAACGCCCCGTTCGGGGGAAAGCTGGTTTGGATCGGCGCTGCGTGGCTCGTGTTCCCGCTCTGGATCTACATCTTCGCCGTGTTCAAACCGATCGTGAACGCGCTGAAGGGCGGGGGCGCGCTCACTTACCTCGAGACCAACGGGATCATCGACGCCGGGATCTTCTATCTGATCGGGATCGTGATCTACTTCATCATGCGCTACCGGGCGGTCAAGGCAGGGGTCGACGAGAAGATGCTGTTCACCGAGCTGCCCCCGGACTAGCCGCTCGCGAACGACGCTCGCCCCGCGCCCATGGCCACGCGCCTGTACATCGCCTCAGACCTGCACGCCGCCGAAAAGGCGTGGCGGAAGTTCGTCAACGCGATCGCGCGCAACATCTACAAGGCCGACGTCGGGCTGCTGGCCGGCGATCTGACCGGCAAGGCGATCGTCCCCATCATCCGCAGCGACGGCCGCTACGACACCGAGCTGTTCGGCGTGCGCCGCCACGCCCGCGACGACGAGGAGCTGGCCGCGCTGCAGCGCGACATCGCCGATGTCGGCTACTACTCGTTCGTGACCACGGCACAGGAGTCCGAGCGGCTGTCGGGCTCTGAGGCCGACCGCGACGAGCTGCTGCACCGGCTGATGAACGAGCGCGTCGAACAGTGGATGAGCCTGGCCACCGAGCGGCTGTCCGACGGCCAGGTTCCGCTGTACCTGATTCCCGGCAACGACGATGACTTCGGCATCGATCAGATTCTCAACCGGCCCGGGTGGGCGCCGGTCAACGCCGACGGCAAGGTGCTCGACATGCCCGGCGGCCTGCAGCTGCTGGCCTGCGGCTGGTCCAACCACACCCCCTGGCAAACGCCGCGCGAGGAGACCGAGGACGAGCTTTACGCGCGGCTCGAGCACCTCGCCCAGCAGGTATCGGATCCGCGGCGGGCGGTGTTCATGATCCACGTCCCGCCCCACGACTCGGGGCTCGACACCGCGCCGCTGCTGGACGAGAACCTGCGACCCACGGTATCGGCCGGCGACGTGCTTCGTGGACCGGTCGGTTCGACGGCGGTGCGCCGGGTGATCGAGGATTTTCAGCCGCTGCTGGCCATCCACGGGCACATCCACGAGTCCGGCGGCGAGCGCAAGATCGGCAAGACCCTGTGCATCAACCCCGGCAGCGAGGCCAACCACGGCATCCTGCGCGGCTACCTGATCGACATCGGCCGCAAGGGAATCGAGCTGGTGCAGCGGGTAGAGGGTTAGGCGGGGCCGCAGAAGCGCATCGCCGCCACCGCCAATCCCTGGGCGCAACCGACGAGCCCGTCGACGGGCACATACTCGTCGACCATGTGCGCGACGCTGACCCCCTCGGGGTCGAACCCGGGCGGCCCGTAGCCGATGCTCGGAGTGCCGCCGAGGTGGGTCAGGGTGGCGCCGTCATACCAGGAGTCAAGCCCCGACAGCGAGCCCGGGAGGCCGGCGTCGGCGGTGGCCTCGAGCATCGTGGTCACGATCGGCTCCGAGGCGGGGATCTCCAGCGGCATGACCGCGTTGGGCCACCACTCGATCACCGGCGGGTGCTCAGCCAACCAGTCATCGGTCGCGCACTCGCGAGTGATCCACTGCTCCACCTCGCGCCGCACGTCTGATCCCCAGCCGCGCTCGTCGGCCTGGGCGGGCAGGTACATGACGGCCACCGTCAGCTCGCACTGGGCCGGATAGGTGACGGCCCATTCGCCGCTGCGGGCCATCGTCGGCAGCAGCGCCGGACGCGACAAATACGGGTGCTCGAGGCCGTCGCGCGCTCCCCACTCCCGGCGCAGGGAGGCGATCGCCTCCAGCACCACGGCGGCCTTCTCGATCGCGTTGACGGCACCCCCCTGGCGCCAGTCGGGCTGTCTGACCTCGGCATGACCCGGCCGCCCGGGAACCCGGACCACGCCGTACTCGGAGCCGCGGCAGGCCACCCACACCTGAAAGCCGGTCGGTTCGGTGACGATCCCGGCATCGGCGCGCAGGCCCCGCTCCACGAGCGCGGTCCCGCCGGCGCCGGAGGACTCCTCGTCGGTGTTGGTGGCGACCAGCAGGTCGCCAGCGAGCTCGACGCCCAGCGAGGCCAGTGCCTCCAACGCGAACACCATCGCCGCCACCCCGCCCTTCATGTCGCAGGCGCCGCGCCCATACAGCCGGCCGTCGCGGACCTGGCCGGCGAACGGCTCACTGGCCCACGCCTGGCGTGGCTCGGCCGAGACCACATCGATGTGGCCGTTGAAGAGCAGAGAGCGACCGCGGCTCGCGCCCGGCCGCTTGGCGATCAGTTGGGGGCGCCCGGCGAAGTCCAGCCCCGGCGGGACCAGCGGCTTGCCCTGCAGCGCGTCGCCGTCGGGCTCGAACAGATCGACTTCGGCTCCGGCCGCCTGCAGCCGCCGCGCCAGGTATTCCTGCAGCGCGACCTCGTCGCGCGGCGGGTCGCCGACATCGCGGGCCGTGGTGTTGAACCCAATCAGGTCAGAGGCGATCGCCACCAGCTGCTGGCGCCCGGAGGCGATGGCCTCGCAGACGCCCCGCTCGGCGTCGGTCAAGCTCATGCGGCGCACCCTAACAGCCGCTACCGTACCCACACGATGACCGACGCAGTCGACGAGGCCAGCCTGCTGGAGAGCGCGCAGGCTCTCGTCGATCGGGCCAGCGCGCGCGGGATTGCGCTGCGGTTGCTGGGCGGCCTGGCCATCCGCCTGTTGACCCCGGAGCTCCCGGCCCGAACCCGCGCCGGGCAGGATCTCGACTTCGGCGCCCGGGGCTCAGATCGCCGCCCCCTGACTGACCTGCTCGGCGAGCAGGGCTATGTCCCCGACCGCAACTTCAACGCCCTGTACGGCAACAAGCAGCTGTACTTCGCCAACCCGGACACGGGGCTGGCGGTCGACGTCCTGATCGACAAGATCGCCATGTGTCACACGTTCTCGTTCGCCGAGCGGCTGACCCGGATGCCCTACACCCTGGATCCGCTCGACCTGCTGCTGTCAAAGCTTCAGATCATCGAGCTCAACGAGAAGGACGCCGCCGACTGCCTGCGCCTGCTGGTCAGCTTCCCGCTCGCCGACTCCGACGAGCCCGGGACCATGGACCTGCGCGTCTTCCGCTCGCTGGTCGGCGACGACTGGGGATGGTTCAAGACGGTCACGCTCAACCTCGAGCGGATGCAAGCGCTCCTGAACGGAAGCGACGGGCTGGCCATGGAGGGCGGACGGCTTGACCCGCGCGTCCAGCTCGCCACCCTGGCCCAGGCCGCGCAGGAGGCACCCAAGAGCCGGCGCTGGAAGCTCCGCGCCCGGGTCGGCGAACGCAAGCGCTGGTACGAGCTGCCCGAGGAGACCCCGCACCACGACTGATCGGGGAGGTAGATGCGAGCTCGCGACCATGGGATCACGATCGGCCACTTACTTCCCGGACCGCTGAACTCGATCACCGATGTTGCCGGCGTGCGCGTGGGTCACGCCACCCTGATCGAGGGCGACGGACGCCTGGAGGTCGGCGTGGGGCCGGTCCGCACCGGCGTGACCGTGATCCTGCCGCCGGGCCCGATCTGGGACCAGCCACTGTTCGCGGGCTGCCATCGCCTGAACGGCAACGGCGAGCTCACCGGACTGGAGTGGGTGCGCGAGTCGGGCCTGCTGACCACGCCGATCGGGCTCACCAACACCCACAGCGTGGGCGTGGTGCGAGATTCGCTGATCGCCCACGAGGCCCGCCGGCGCGATCCGCTGGCGGGCCTGTTCTGGTCGCTGCCGGTGGTGGGCGAGACCTGGGATGGGATGCTCAACGACATCAACGGCTTCCACGTCGGCCCCGAGCACGTGGACCAGGCGCTGGCCGCCGCCTCCGACGGTCCGGTGGTCGAGGGCGCCGTGGGCAGTGGGACGGGGATGATCTGCCACGAGTTCAAGGGCGGGATCGGGACCGCGTCGCGTGTGCTGGCACCGGAGCGCGGCGGCTTCACCGTCGGTGTGCTGGTCCAGGCCAACCACGGGCGTCGCGATCGGTTCACGGTCAACGGCGCTCCCGTCGGGCGCCAGATCGGCTTTGACGAGATCCCGCCGCCGGCCGACCCCGGCGTGGTGCCCGAGGGCTCGGGCTCGATCATCATCATCGTGGCCACCGACGCGCCCCTGCTGCCCATGCAGTGCAGTCGGCTGGCCCAGCGCGCCGGGCTCGGCGTGGCCCGGACGGGGGGCGTCGGCGAGCACACCAGCGGCGACATCTTCTTCTGCCTGGCCACCGGCAACCGCGGAATGGTGGCCGGCGATCTGGGTCAACAATCGCCGTTCAGCGTCCCGGTGCAGATGCTCTCCGACGTCTACATCACTGACCTGTTCGACGCCGTTGTCGAAGCGACCGAGGAGGCGATCGTCAACGCGATCCTGGGGGCGCAGACGATGACCGGCCGCGACGGAGTGACCGCGCACGCGCTGCCCGGCGAGCGCCTGGTGGCGGCGCTGAACAGGTACGGGCTGGCGGATGCGGCCATCGCGGCGGGCTGATATCCGCCTCCGCGAGCCCCGGCCAGATGCGAGGATGGCAGGGCCGACTCCAACCGATCGAGGTGACCGACGATGACCACGAGCGCCCAAGCCAATCAGCAGCCGCTCCTGCACCGCGCGCACGAACACCTGCTGCTGCACTTCGCGCGCAACGGCGAGCTCGGGCCGCACGGAGAGAATCTGCTGGTGCTCGAGCGCGGCGAGGGGCCATACGTGTTCGACGTGTCGGGCAAGCGCTACTTCGATGCGCTGTCGAGCTTGTTCTGCGCCCAGATCGGCTATTCCTACGGCGAGGAGATGGCCACCGCATGCAGCGCGCAGCTGACCAAGCTCCCGTTTGCCACCAACTGGGGGACCGCCCACCCTCCGGCCATCGAGCTCGCCGACCGCGTCTGCGAGCTGGCCCCGACCGGCATCAGCCATGCCTTCTTCACCTCCGGCGGCTCGGAGTCGGTCGAGGCGGCGTGGAAGCTCGTGCGCCAGTACCATCTCAGCCGCGGCGAGCCGCAGCGAACCAAGGCGATCGCGCGCGACCGCGCCTACCACGGGGTCACGCTGGGGGCGCTGTCATTCACCGGCGTGCCCGGGCTCAAGGAGCCGTTCGGCACGCCGGCGATCCCGGTCCGCCACGTCGCCTGGACGAACCAGTTTCGCCCCGTCGACGGCCTGCACGACGAGGCCCTGACGGCAGCGCTGCTGGCCGAGATCGAGCAGGTGATCGCCGAGGAGGGGCCGGACACGATCGCGGCCTTCATCGCCGAACCGGTCCAGAACGCGGGCGGCTGCCTGACACCGCCTCCGGGCTATTGGCCGGGCGTGCGCCAGCTCTGCGACCGCCACGGGATCCTGCTGATCGCCGACGAGGTCATCTGCGGCTTCGGTCGGCTCGGCGAATGGTTCGGTTCTCAGCGCTACCAGGCCGAGCCCGACCTGATCACGGTGGCCAAGGGCCTGACCTCGGCGTACGCGCCGATGGGGGCGGTGCTCGTCTCAGACCGGGTGGCGGCGCCGTTTTACGAGAGCGGGAGCACGCTGCTGCACGGGATCACCTTCGGCGGCCATCCGGTGGCGGCGGCGGCGGCGCTGAAGAACCTGGAGATCTTCGAGCGCGAGGGGGTCCTCGATAACGTCCGCGCGCTCGAGCCGCGCCTGCGCCGGCGCCTGGAGGAGGAGCTGCTGCCGCTGCCGATCGTCGTCGACGTGCGCGGGGCGGGGTTCTTCTGGGCCTTCGAGCTCGCGGCCGGCTCCGCCGAGGCCCGCTTCGATTCAGACCAGCGCGAACGGCTGCTGCGCGGCTTTCTGCCGCGACGCCTGCGGGAGGCGGGCTTGATCGCCCGCCCCGACGACCGCGGCGATGCCGTGCTTCAGATCTCGCCGCCGTTGATCAGCGACGCCGAGCAGCTCGACGACATGGTCTCGCGCCTGGGCGAGGTCCTGACCCACGCCGGCGCCTTCATGGAACTGAGCTGAGGTCAGCTAAAAGCGTGAGAGCACAATCTGCGCGTGCTCGGTCGTGGCGCCGGCGGTGATCGTGGCCCGCGCCCTGAGCTGATTTCCGCGCGCCCTGGCCAGCAGCGTCCGGCCGGACGGACTCAGCCTGAAGCTCTCATAGCGAGCTTCGTTGGCGCCGATCGTCTCCATCCCGGTGCTGGCGATCGTCCGACGGCCGACGGTGATCGTGGTCCTGGCCGGGCACAGCGCCGCACCTACGCAGCCGGCGAGCACCCCGCCGAAGCCGCTGCCGGAGACCAGCGCGCGAGCCGAGATCACCCGCAGGGTGGGCGCCGGATCAGGGCTGCGGCGCGGGCCGGCGTCGCTGATCGAGAACGGGACCAGGGTCATGGTCGCCGAGGCCGCGGTGCCGGACACGTCGCGGGCCTGCACCCTGACCGCGAGGCGCCGACCACGGGCCCGGGCCAGGAGCGCGCGCTGCGCCGGCGACATCTGGAAATAGACAAGGCCAGCGCTGGAGGCCAGGCGTTCGCGTCCCGTGCGGGCGATCACGCGGCGCCCCGCGGTGATGGTCAGCGCGATGCGGCAGGTGGCGCCCGTAAAGCAACCCGCCGGCACCGCGACGAGCCCGCGCGGCGGCACGAAGATGCTCCGACCCCAGAGCGCGAGATGCCGGCCGGTGGCCACAGTGGGCGACGTCGCCAGGACCTGGCCCGCGGAGCCGAGCACCTGCACGGCGTAGAACGGAAACGCGCTGTGTTCGACGAGGGTCGTCGCGGCGCCGCTGCCGCGCTTCTGGCCGATCGGGGCCAGCGTGGCCGGGCTGGCCCCGCCGAGCGCGCGCCAAGCTGTCGCCCCGGCGCCGCCCGGCCAGCTCGCCGACAGCCGAATCGTCCCGTCGCTTGCCGTGCCGACGCGCAGTGACGGCTGTCCCACCGGCACGCTGAGGGGAGCGCCGGCGCCGAACGCGGTCGCGCCGTCGAGATAGTCGTTGTCGATGTTGAGGGTGACGCCGCCGTAGGTTTCGTTGTGGCCGCCTCGGTACTGGTGCAGGCGCTGGTGGAGTGACCAGTCGATGCTCGGGGCGGCGGCATCGACGGTGCTCTCGGCCCCGTTCCAGTTGGCAATCCAGATGTCGTCGGGCTCCGCATAGCCGGTTCCGTACTCGGCGGCCAGATCGGCGATGCCCGAGGCCGAGCTGCTGTAGATGCCCGAGCCGTAGCCCTCCGCGTGCAGCTGATTGGTCCACCCGGCCAGGAACGCCAGCACGGCCGAGGTCACCGCGCCGCCAGGCGAGTACGCCTCCATATCGTCATAGATCGGGTTGCCCGGCCCGATCCCCACCGCCTGCGCGTGGGCCACCGCGTCAGCGGCGGCCGCGGCCCCTTCGGCGGTGGCCTGGCTGGCCACGATCGGCGAGCAGCCGCATGAGTTCCTGGGTGCCTGGAGCCCGACGTAGGTGGGGATCAGATGCCAGCCCGCCGCCCATTCCGCGGCCACCCAGGCCGCGGTCAGGTTGACCTGCGAGCAGGCCATGTTGGTGCCGCCGATGTAGACGCCGATCGCTCGATACGGAGAGGCCCCCCAGGCCGTCATCTGCGTGGCCGTCGGCGCCGAGCAGGGGTCAAAGCCCAGGCCGGTGAACGGTGTCCCGGCGGCCCGCGGGGCCGAGCTCGCCCTGGCCCGCGGTTGGGAGGCGAGCGCGCGGGCGATGTTCGCGGTCCTGGTGGCCCGGGCAGCCTTGCCCGGTGGGGCGCCGCGGCCGAGCTTGACGCCGGGCGCACCGTGGCTCAGCTTGACCCCGAGGGCGCGCCGCACGACCCCCGGATGACGCTCCCAGGTGGCCGTCAGCTGGAGTCCCCGGGCCGGGATCGTGACCCGGGTCTCCGAGCCCCCGGCGGGTTGCGCGCGCCGCACGGTGACCGCCGGCAGGGCGGGGCCGGCCCCGGCCTGCTTGGTGGCCGCCGCCGCCCGGAGCGGGGCCGCCAGGATGGCCTCGGTTCGCCCCGCGGGATTCGTCGGACAGCGCTGGCGGGCGCCGGGCGATCCGAGATACAGGGCGTGGCGGTTGAAGCGCACGCACACCGTCGAGCGGGGCGTCAGGCGATAGACCGGCCAGCGCGCGGGGACGTGCATGGTGTAGCCCCGGTAGGTGACGGCCTTGGTGGTCTGAGCGGCGCTCGCGGTCCCCGGCAGCGCCGTCAGCAGCGCCGCCAGCGCCGTCAGCAACGCCGACAGCGCCGCCAGCGCCGTCAGCAGCGCCGCCAGCGCGACCGGCACGACCCCGCGCGGCGCGGGCACCCGACCGGTCCGGGCGAAGTTCTGACTGCAGTGCTGGCCCCTGCGCGACAGACTCACGTGCACTTCACGTCCTAACCCGCCACGCTACTAGGAGTAGCGGTCGGGTGCTTAAAGGTGCGCGCCTAAGCGGGCGTCTGGGTCGCGACCTCGTCGCGGCCGGCCTGCTGGGCCTGCTCGCCGGCGGCCGTGGCCGCGTGTCCCTCGATCCGGATCCGCGGCAGCCGCGAGTCCAGCCACGGGGGAAGCCACCAGGTGATCGGCCCGAGCAGCTCGAGCACCGCGGGCAGGAGCACGCAGCGGACGATGAGCGCATCGAGAAACACCGCCGCGGCCAGGCCAAAGCCGAACTCCTTGACCGCGCGCTCGTCACCGAGCATGAACGAGAGGAACACGCAGATCATGATCGCGGCGGCCGCGGTGATGACTCGTCCGGTGTAGGCGATCCCGTCGACGACCGCCCGCCGGGAGTCGCGGTGACGCACCCATTCCTCGCGTATTCGGGAGATCAGGAACACCTCGTAGTCCATCGACAGGCCGAACACCACGGCGAACATGAGCACCGGGATCCACGGCTCCACCGGCCCCGGTGAGACTCCGAACAGGCCCGACAACCAGCCGTTCTGAAACACCGCCACGGTGGCCCCGAGCGCCCCCCCGATGCTGAGCAGGTTCATCAGGCCGGCCTGGACGGGGATCACCAACGAGCGGAAGATCACGAACAGCAGCAGCGCCGACAAGACCACGACGATCCCGATGAACAGCGGCAGCTTGCTGGCCAGCACGTTGGAGAAGTCGATCGAGCCGGCGGTGAAGCCTCCCACCAGCGCGTTGACCCCGAGCCTGCGGTTGAGCGGCGGCAGCACGTCGTTGCGCAGATGGTTGACGAGGTCGGTGGTGGCCTGTGCCTGGGGCGCCGAGGCCGGATAGGCCTCCATCACCGCGACCGTCCGTGCCGGGGCCAGGCGCGGCGCAGTGACCGCGACCACATCCGGCGTGTGGGCCACGGCCGCGCGCACCGGCGCCAGCGCGGTGACGGGGTTGGCGCCGTGGAGCTCGACGGCGACCAGCAGCGGCCCGTTGAACCCGGGGCCAAAGCCGCGGGAGAGCAGGTTGAAGGCCTGATGGGTGCTGGTGTTGGCGGGGTCGTTGCCGGCGTCGCTGGTGTCCAGCCGCAGTGACAGCGCCGGCACCAGGAACACGAGCATCACCACCAGCGCGGCCGTGGCCAGCGACCAGGGATGGGATTGGACCATCACGCTCCAGCGCCGCCACTGAGATCGGCGCGGGGGCTGTCCGCGGGCCTCCCGCCGCCGGGCGGAGCGGCCCGGGCGCACCAGCCGGTGGCCGAAGCGCGACAGCATCGCGGGCAGCACGGTCAACGACGCGAACAGCGTCATCACGACCGCGAGCACGGAGGCGATGGCCAGCCCGTACATGAAGCTGACGCCGGTGGCGAACATGCCCAGCAGCGCGATCACCACGGTCGTGCCGGCGAGCAGAATCGCGCGACCCGAGGTATCCATGGCCTCGATCACCGACTGCGACACGTCGCCGAGGCGGGTGTAGTTCTCCCTGAAGCGGGTCACGATGAACAGCGCGTAGTCGATGCCCACCCCCAGTCCGATCATGAGCGCCAGCTCGGGGGCGACGTTCGACATGTCGGTCACGTGGGTGGCCAGCCCCACCAGCGCGATCCCGGTGATCAGCCCCAGACCGGCGGTGATCAGCGGCATCCCGGCGGCGATCAGCGAGCCGAAGGTCAGCAGCAGGATGACCAGCGCGGCGATCACCCCCACGACCGTGGCCGGACCGATGCTGAAGCCCTCGGCCTGCTCGATCACCTGCCCCCCAGCGGCGATCTGCAACCCCGGCACGTTGATCGCGTCGATCGCATTGAGCACCGGTTTTCCGGTGTTATTGGGCAGCAGGTTGGCGCGCTTGTCGTAGTTGATGGTGGCGAATGCCGTCCGGCCGTCGCGCGAGACCTGCACCCGGCCCGAGGGGGTGTAGGGGCTGATCACGCTCACGACGTGGGGCATCCGGCTGACCTTGGCCAGCAGCGGCTTGATCGCCCCGCGCACATCGGGGGCAAAGACGCTGCCCTGGGAGTTGTGGAACACGATCGTGTCCACGTCGCCGCTCTGGGTCTTGAACTGGCTGGTCAGCAGGTCGGTGACCCGCTGCGCCTCGGTTCCCGGCAGCGTGAAGTTGGTCGCGTAATGGCGGCCGACGCCCGACGCGATCGCCGTGGTCGCGACCGCGATCGCGATCCATCCGAAAACCACCCACTTGCGATGGGTGATGCACCACCTGGTCAATCCGATCATCGGCCCCACTGTAGCTAGTGACGCCTGACGGCCGGCTGACCTTCCAGGTAAGGCGCCGGGGCGGCTAACGGCACGGCCGCCGATTGTCCATCATGGAGCACCAACGACGCGGCTGGCCACCCAGCGGTGGATCAAGAACCACGCCACTGACACCGGCGGCGGCAGCGCCAGCTCGGAGTTGCGCCCCCGCAGGGCGTCGTCGACCTGCTCGAGCGCAAACCAGGCCACGTCCTCGAGCTCCCCGTCGCGCGCCTGGGGCTGACCGCCGTCGGACTGCGCTTCAAACCCGAGCATCAGCGAGGACGGAAACGGCCACGGTTGCGAGGTCACGAACGTCGGATCCCGGGCGGCGATGCCCGACTCTTCCTCCACTTCGCGGATCACCGCCTCCTCGGCCGACTCGCCGGGGGAGACGAACCCGGCCAGGATCGAGTAGCGCCCCGGGGGCGCGGTGGCTCGCCGCCCGAGCAGCAGCCGGCCCTGGTGTTCGACGGCCATGATCACCACCGGATCCGTCCGCGGGAAGTGGACCGCCCCACAGCGGGGACAGCGCCGCGAGTAGCCGGCCTCCTCGATTCCCGTGCTCGAGCCGCAGTTGGCGCAGAAACGATGTCGACGGTGCCAGTTCATCAGCGCCGCCACGTAGGCGGCCAGGCCGGCCTCGGCATGGGTCAGCGCCGCACCGGCGTCGCGCAGCGAGACCACCTGCCCGGTGTCGCTCAAGGCAACACGCTCCCGGGGCTCGAGCGCGTCGAGGTCGATCGCGAACAGCGCCTGGCCGTGGTCGAGCCCGAGCAACACTGGATCGCGGCTCACCTGCGGCGTCAGGTCGGTTCGTAGGAGCGCCGGCCGCGCCCCGTCGCTGACCAGCACGCCGTCGTGGCCGGCCACCACCGCCCGCGAGGCCGGGTTGGCGAGGAGTTGCCGGACGCGCTCGGGATCCTTGCGGGCGGTCGTGGCCCGGTCCAGGGCCATGCCCGTGAAGGGGCGCTTGATCGATGGGTCCTCGGCGGCGGACATCGTGTGAGTAAGCGTAGGCCGCCGCCGGTGGCGCACGGAAGCGCGCTGCTAGGTTGGAGCGATGGCTGCGGTCGGCGTCTCCACCCCCCGCCGGGATTCTGAGCCCAAGGTGCGCGGCGCCACCTGGTTCGCGGCCGATCTACGCGTGCCCGGACTTCTGCATGCCCGGCTCGTGCTCGCTCACGAAGCGCACGCGTCGATTGCCGCGATCCGCACGCAGCCGGCGCTGGCCCTCGAGGGGGTGGTCGCGGTCCTGACCGCCGCCGACCTGCCGCTCGTCGGGTCGGGCCCCGGGCGTATGTATGAGCCGCTGGCCCGCGAGGAGGTCGTCTACGCCGGCCAGCCGGTGGCGCTGGTGGTGGCCGAGAGCGAGGCCCTGGCCCAGGATGCGGTGGAGCTCGTCGAGGTCGAGCTCGATCCGCTCGAGGCCGTGCTCGACCTCGAGCGGGCCGCCCGGCCCGGCGCCTCGCGCGCGCGCGTGACAACGACGGACGCCGGCGCCGGGGCGGACCTCGGCGACGCCCACGCGTCGGTTGCGGCCGGCGGCGTGGACGAGGATGAGGAGCTCTCGGACAACGTGCTCGAGTCGGCCAAGCTCGAGCAGGGCGACGTCGACGCGGCGCTGGCGGCAAGCCACGTGACCGTCCGGGGCCGGTTTGAGACCCCGTGGATGTATCAGGGCTACCTCGAGCCCCAGGCCGGGACGGCATGGCTGCAAGGCGATGGGGAGCTGATGATCAGCTCGGCCACGCAGGCCCCGTTTGCCACCCGAGACTCGCTGGCCAAGCTGTTTGGCCTGCCGGCCGACCGCATCCGCGTCGCCGGCACGGCCCTGGGCGGCGCGTTCGGCGGCAAGATGATGATCGTCGAGCCGCTGGTCGCCTCGGCCGCGCTCGTCCTGCGCCGGCCCGTGCGCCTGGCCATGACCCGCAGCGAGGACATGGCGGCGACCAATCCCGCGGGCGCCGAGGTGCTGACGCTCGAGCTCGGCGCCGACGCCGACGGGCAGCTCACCGGGATCCGCTCGCGCGTACTGGTCGATCGGGGCGCGACCGACGATTTCGGCGTCGAGTCGATCGCCGCCATGCTCACCGCCGGCCCCTACCGCTGGCGCGCGCACCACCTGACCGCGCTGGGCGTGGCCACCAACCGGATGACGTTCGGCGCCTACCGCGGGCCGACCGCGCCGCCGGCGGCGTTCGCGCTCGAGTCGCTGATCGACGAGCTCGCCGGACGGCTCGGGCTCGACCCGATCGAGCTGCGCCTGCGCAATGTCGCCGTGGAGGGGGATCCGGCCCCCTCGGGTCAGCCGTTCCCCGTGTTCGGCGCTCGCCAGTGCCTGGAGCGCATCCGCGACCATCCGCTGTGGGCCCGGCGCGACCAGCTTTCACAAGGCGAGGGCATCGGCGCCTCGGTGGGCTGGTGGCCGGGCGGCTATGAGCCCGCCGCCGCCCTCTGCCGGCTGGACGCCGACGGCCGTTTGACGGTCATCACCGGGGCCGCCGACATGACCGGCGTCGAGACCGCCTTCGCCACGATCGCGGCCGACGCGTTCGGCGTCGACCCCACGCGCGTGCGCGTCGTGCACGCAGACACCGCCAGCGCCCCCTACGCCGGGGTGAGCGGCGGCAGCAAGGTCACCTACACGGTCGGCCGCGCCGTGGAGCGCGCGGCCACCGAGGCGCGGGAGCGTCTGCTCGCCGTGGCCGCCGAGGAGCTGGAGATCGCGCCCGAGGATCTCGAGATCGTCGACGGCACCGTGCAGCCCCATGGTGTTCCGGCGCGGGCGATCCCGATCGACGAGCTGGCGGCCAGGATCCTGACCTTCGGCAGCCCCCATCCGCCGGTCGAGGGTCACGGACGCGTGTCGCCGTCACAGGCGCCCCAGTCGGCCGCCCACCTTTCCCATGTCCGCGTCGACCCCGACACCGGCGCGGTCACCGTGCTCGCCCACGTGATCGCCCAGGATGTCGGGCGCGCGCTGAATCCGGCGCTGGTCGAGGGCCAGATGTGCGGTGGCACCGCCCAGGGTCTGGGCTGGGCGCTGCTCGAGGAGCTCGCCCACGACAGCCACGGCCAGCTCACCACCGGCACATTCGTCGACTACGCGCTGCCCACGGCGGCCTTCACGCCACCGATCGACACGCAGATCGTGGAGGTGCCGGCGCCCGAAGGACCGTTCGGCGCCAAGGGCGTCGGCGAGGCCCCTGTGGTCGGCGTCGCCGGGGCGGTGGCCAACGCGATCGCGGCCGCCACCAGGGGGGCCAGGCTGCGCCGGCTGCCGATGACACCGGAGCGGGTCTGGCAGGCGCTTCGCGAGCACGAGCGCGCCGCCAGCCCCGCGCCGGCTAACGGCTGACGCTCCACAGCCTTGGACGCCGCACAGTCCTTCGGCGGGGCATCTGATCGCCGCGACAACCGAATCCGGCACCACCCCCGCCGCCAACAGCCACCGCACGATCAAGGTCAACGTGCTGGCAAGGCGCGCGCGGCAAGCTCAGACGTGAAGCAGTTCGTGACCGACGCCCACAGCCGGCCGGGATGCGCAGGTAGGTTCACGTCTCGATGTTGCGCGGCCACTGGAAGGTCTGAGGCGCACCGGGCTGGTACTGATTCATGAACGCCACGAGCCCGGAGCGAAACTCGACCAGCGCTCGGTTGCGCCTGTCGCGCGGCCCGCGCGCAAACAGGAGCTCTGAATTGATCCCGCCCAGCGGGATCATCGGCTCATAGGGAGTCGAGAAAGCGAACGTGAAATAGAAGCTGACCGCCTGGCCGATCGTGGTCACGGCCGGCAGGTAGGTGAGCAGGGTCTGCGTACTCAGCCGAGCATGCGGGCGCGGGATGTGCGTGCTCTGGAGGCAATGGGGGAAGTTGGCGACGAACGTCAGCGCGGGGTTCGAGGTCGAGAGCAGGCGCGCGACACCGTGGACGGTGACTCGGTAGAGCAGGCTCGTGAGAACTCGCCCGAGCGCGGCGCGGCTGTTCACCTGCGGCAGGCCGCGGATATTCCCGCCGGTCCTGGCGGAGGCTGTCGCGATCCACGCTTGCAGCTCGCGGTCGGCCGCGACCGACGCGTCGGAGCGGTAGGCCGCACGGACGTAGGAGCTGACATAGGTTGCGACGAGATCCCATACCGCCAGCAGCCGCTGCACGACGGGATACTGGTCCCAGGGGGCCGTGCGAGTGAAGTCCGCCTGGCGCAGGCCAAGGCGAGACAGCGTCGTGCGAGGATCGTCGTCGAAGTACGAACGCCCGGCGGCATAGTCGTTGGCCAGTCTGAGGAACTCGGTTGCGCTCGCCAGGGAGGTTGGGGGGGCGATCTGCGGCCATAGCGCAAGCAGCACGTCATCGAACGGGATCACGTACTTGGAATGAGGCCCGAGCAGGCGGCGAACGGGATGACCGGTGGGCAGCGTGTTGAGCATCGTCATCTGCATCGCGGCGGTCACGAGATGCCACTGATAGACGTGGCCGAGCCAGATTCCGAAGACCGTGATCGATGCTTTGGCCGCCTGCAGCGCGTACAGCCACGCGCCGTCGGTGCAACTCGCTCTGGAGAACACCGTGCGGCCCCGTCCCCGGTAGCCCGAGACCATGATCGCCGCCGGCGTGAGCGCCTTGGTGCGGGGGTTGCGCGTGAGCAGCGTGATCGTGCTCGGGGTGAACCGGGGAGCGCCGTGGACGACGTTCGGTTGCAGGGCCTCGAACCGGCTCATGTCGATGACGTACAGGTCCTTGGGTGCAGATGCCCGCAGCTCGCGGTCCCAGACCGTGTGAAATATGCGCCGGAGCTCCCTCGATCTGGCGCGGGTGACCCTCTCCGGGAGGATCAGGTTGAAGGAGAGGCCGTGGTGAGCGATCGTCGGCCAGAACTGCCGACTGGCGGACTCGGCGTCGGTCAGTGACGACGCCCATTTCGGCAGCGACGAAAGCCCCTCGCCGCGGACCCCGGCAAGCGTCGGCCACGAGATCGAGAACTGCTCCGGACGCTCGAGCGACAAGGGCTTGCTGCCTGTCCGAGGGGACACTTCCCGACGCACTCCGCCCTGTCTGCGCAGGTGTCTGGTGTAGGCGTCTGGCAACGCCGCCTCGGGGTGCTCCCGCAGCATCGTCGCGAACGCGTCCTTGGCCGCGGCGTCGGCGGTCGTGGCGGGCCCGGCGAACAGGAACCCGTACCCAGTGCGGGTCACGCCGTGGATCCAGAAGCGCTGGGTGAGGCTCTGCTTGGCCTGCGTCGCCTGGCTGGCGCGAACTGACAGCTTGCCGAGGGTATCGAGTGCGCCCGCGGGGTCGAGCGGGATCGAGGGCAGGTGCGGGAACTCGGATTGCAACGGCAGCCGCGCGATCGACGTGCCCGCGCCCGAAGCGCCCGATGGCAGACCGGGCCGAGCCGAGCCCTCCTGCACGGTGGCCCGAGCCGAGCGGGCCGCTGCCGCGGTCCCCGGAGCGATCAGCGCCGCGCCTGCACCGACGAAGCCGGCCCCGATGAAGCCTCGCCGACCGATCCGAACGGTGTCGTCTCCGTCCTGGCGATCGTGGTCGCGGTCCATCATCGCGGCAATCTAACGGACCGTGATCGGTGTGCCGATCGGCATCAGCCGGTACAGCCGCTCGACATCCGAGTTGCGTACCCGAATGCATCCGTGGGAGACGCGACCGGGGATCAGCCAGGGCTCGTCGGTGCCGTGAATTCCGATCACCCCACCCTTTGGCCAATCGGTCAAAAAGCGGGAATATCCACTGGTTCCGAACGCTCGCGTGCCGTACAGGCCGTCGCCGGCAACGATGAACTTCTCCCGGATCCAGAGGTGACCGCCGGGCGTGGGCGTGCTCGGCTTACCGACCGCGATCGGCGCCTGCCATACCACCCGCCCGGCGCGATACAGCGTCGCGCGCAGGCGACCTCGGTCGATTAGCAGGCGAGTGCGCACACCGGTCGGCGAGCTCAATGCGCTGCTCGGCACCCAACCTGCGATCGGGGCCGGCTTGAGTGGCTGCTCGATGCGCATCCAGGTCGCTCCCGCCCTGTCTCGTGTCGCGGCTGAGATCAGATCGACCTCGGGGAAGCCATCTTCGGTGAACAGGTGAATCCGGCCGAGTGGCCGGGCGCTGCGCCGCGGGGCTCGGCGCAGCTGGACTCGGCGGATCGGGTGCGCCCACCAGGTGACGTTTGCCGCGCCGCCGAAGGCAACGATCGTGGCGGCGGCGGTCTGCGGCCGACCGGCGGGATCGCTGTGGTGGCTGATCGCTCGGTGGCCGGCGGCCGGGGCCGCGCCGATCGCGGCGACCACCACCAAC
Organism: uncultured Solirubrobacterales bacterium; assembly: GCA_963757015.1. Classification (GTDB taxonomy): domain Bacteria; phylum Actinomycetota; class Thermoleophilia; order Solirubrobacterales; family Solirubrobacteraceae; genus Palsa-465. The sequence continues at coordinate 40,715 of CAVWQA010000004.1, read as the reverse complement.
AACGTCCCGGCCAGGAGCGTGCCCGCGAACACCGGACCCGACGCGTCTTCAGCGGAGCGTGACCCGGCCGACCGTGATCAGGTGCGGCCTGGTGAGCCTCAGCGTATAAGTGCCCGAGCCGACCTTGCGTCGCGCGTAGAGGACGATCCCGCGCTTGCGGGCGGTGCCCACGGCGTACGTGCGCCGGCCGCGCGCCAGCTTTGCCTTGGTTGCGCCTGCGGTCAGGACCATGTTCCCGACGGCATGGCGGCTGACGCAACTGAAGCGCCGGGGCCTCACGCCGACGCTACCCGCGAACGCGGGCGGCGGGGTTGCCGGTTTCCTCGTGCAGAGCACGACCGGCAAGCTCTCGGGGGCCAGCGCCTTAAGCGCGCCCTTGACCCCCGACTGCCCCGGCAGGATGGCACAGTGCTGTTGCCGATCGGCGTCGGTCATCGGCGTGCGATAGCCGTCGTAGGTGATCCCCGCGGTGCCGAGGGCGGCGTAGCCCGGGAAGGACACGTCGATGTCGGTGACCTTGATCAGGTGAATGCCGTCGGTGACATAAGCGTCGCCGGCGACGTAGGCCGAGGAGATCCGGGACTGGGTCCAGCCCTTCCACCCCGGCTGCAGCGACACGGAGTTCTCGTCGGTGGTCGTCGTCGACACTTCCTCCATCTGCTTGCTGTCGACCTCGGCCTCGATCGACTGCTTGGCCAGGCCGATCAGCCCGGCCGACACCTTCGCCGACAAGGACTCCGACAAGGTGGTGGACTCCGAGCGCTCGTCGCTGATCGCCACCGAGTCCTCGGCGTACGATTGCTCGCCTTGCCCGCAGTTGTACAGCGCGTCGCCCAGGACCCGAGGAGGGCCGTAGCCGGTCGTCGGGGTGCCGCCCACGAACTTGCAGTTCGCCAGCTGGTCGCAGAAGTCGTTCAGCGCCTTGCTGGCAGCTGCCGGATCGGTCTTGGCGTCGATCACCTGGGTCGGGTCGCCCGCCCCCCCGCGCGGGGTGCGCGTGGCCGACGCGCTCCAACTCGGGTGACCCACGGCGAGCGCGACGGCCGCGGCGACGGTCACCGCCGGAATCATGACTCGTGCCTTGACGATCATCACAAGCCCTCCCTGCCCTGGTGGGTCCGATGCAGCCGGGCGGCCACCTGCTGGCGGCGCGCGGCCGCCTGCTCGGAGCGCGCGGCGGCCCGATGACGGCGCGCCTGATTGACGCACCGGTTTTGATACTCGGTCGCGGTCATCGGCCGCGAGGTAGTAATGACGTTGAACGCGGGGGTCATCAGGTCGCGGCTGGCTCCGCTCTGCACCTGCCCGAAGTTGGTGATCGTGTACGAGGCGAGCGCGTTGGAAGCGACCAACGTGCCGGTGACCTTGCCCACGACCGGCACCAGCCACACAGCGGCTATGTAGTTGGACGGGACGTACACGATCGTGGTCTTCTCGAACTCCTTGCGATCTGACCACTCGTGCTCTGCGCCGAACTTCGCGCTCACCTCGGCCCCGACGATGTCGAACACCTTGAACTCAGTGGCCGCGGTGAGGCTGCCGCCGATGGTGAGCGAACCGACGCGCGATGCCTTGACGGTGACGCGATGCCAGTTTGGATCCTGGGGCGGGGGCGGGTCGGAGCCGGACAGCCCGGGCGATCGAGATCGCCCGCCTGCCGGGACGGTGCAATTCGCCACGTCGGCCTTCTTCACCGGATCGCCGACCCCCCAGGTCAACGGCCCGGTCGCCGTGAACGAGCACGATGTCTCTGCCTCCCCCGCGCACAGCGAGTTGATCACGTCGACCAGGGCGGGTGGGTCCTTGGCCGCGTCGATGTTGAAATGGCCATGAACCTGGAACTGGACGTCACTGTTGATGTCGTCGCTCCGGGTCCAGCCGATCTCGGGGTTCGTCGACTTCGAGTTGTAGACGTCGATGTGGAGATGGGTACTCGAGTTCGGGTCGAGGAAGTACCTGCACTCACACCCATAGAATCGGATCCCGAGATCCTCCGGTCCGGTGGGGGTCTGAGCGCGATAGACGAACTTCATGTCGTACTGCCAGTCCGTGCTTAGGCCGCCGCTGCCGGCAAACGGAGCCACTATGTATTGACCGAAGACTGCACCCGGCTGGAGAGTCGCCGGCAACGGCGTTTTCAGGGCCGCGTCCCGGTTTTGAGGGTCGTTTTCCGCCTGGGCCGAGATTAGCGTCAGGGTGTACGGGGTCAGGTTGATGATCGTGCCGTAAATATCACCGTCCCCTGCGATGCCACCCGGAGCGCCCCCGCGCGGCGCCTTCAGGCCGAAATGCGACGGGGTCGTGCGCTTGTCGGGTGACGCGCTGCCCAGCGGCGCAGCGATCAAACCTGTCGCGATCACGGCTGTCGCGATCACGGCGCGCACGACCACCGCCAGAGTCGACCCCTTGCGGTCGCGGTCCTGTCTGCCAGCGGGTGCGCGCATCGGCGTCATCTTGATCTGTGTCTCTTTGGGCATCGATCGATGATCTCGGTCTGCGCGCGGCGGCACAATGGGTGAATCCCCATACCGACCCCCCTAACTTTGGCGTGAGTCGGAGCGAGATGGTCGATCCGCGATCAGACCAGGGCTAGTCCGGCTCTGTGCGCTGGGGTGCGGCGGGCAACAGCGCTTCGAGCGCACCGATGAGCCCGAGCCACCCGACGAACTCGCGAAGTGTCCCGTCGTCGGCGCGGGCGCGACCGCGGATCGGCTCGTCGACGCCGTCGAGTTCGAGGAGGATCCGGGTGGCGTGCTCGTCCATCGTGTCGATGATCGAGCCTGCCGGCCGACGGCGCAATGGGGTGGTCCCTATACCGGCCCCCACAGTTCAGTGCCGGGCGTCACCGGGGGGTGTCGCGCCGCGAAGCGAGCGTTGCGGCAGTCAGCAGGCCGGCCACGACCAGGCCGAGGCCGATGGCGATGGGCGCGCTGTCGAGCACCACCGCGAGGATCCCCAGCGTGATGAGATAGGGCGGCACGGGCAACAGCAGCTCCCGCACCGACGGTGGCGGGGCGAAGGCGAGACCGGCGGCGCGGCGCTCGCGGGCGCGGAGGACCGCCGGATACCACCACGTGAGCTGCAGGGCGACCACCAGCGCCGCGGACTTCACGGTCCAGCCCAGCCAGAAGCTGCCGGCTTGACCGGTGACAGCCTGACCGGCGAGCGCTCCGAGCGCGGTGAGGGCGAACGCACCGGTCCACACCCAGGTCAGGACGACGTTTGCGTGGCGGAACGTGGTAGTGCCCCACTGTTCCCGTGCGACGCGCTGGCGGGCGTATTGCATCGTGAACGGCCGCCGCGCGAGCAGCGTGGCGAGTCCGATCAGCGCCAGCGAACCGGCCGAGATCACCTCGGCCCACCGTTCGAGCACGAAACTCACGGCGTGGCCGGCGATCGCGGCGAGCAGCGTCAGGCCGCCGAAGAACGCCAGGTCGGCGAACTCCAGGAGCTTGGGGGGCGAGCCATCGACGGCGCTCAGCGCGACGATCACGATCGTGACTCCGAGGCCCGCCGCCGCGGCAATCTCAAACGGCGTCTCGCTGGCGAGCGCTGCCATCGCGATCCAGGGAGAGAGCCCAACAATTGGTCGCTCGAGCAGCCGGCCCAGCCGCGACTCGCCCGGGACGGCAGGCGAGGCCATCGGCGCGGGCATCGCCTTGCTTGTCATCGGCGCGGGGTCATTCGGCACCTCCGCGACCCTCTCCGCGCCGGCACGCGAGAGAGGTATCCCGGCCGGGTTCTCGGTCACCGGGCGATGATCGCCCGGGTGGCGAGTACGCGCAACCGGTGGATCCCTATACGGGCCCCTATAGTTTGGCCGGGGCCGGTTCGAGGTGATTGGTGGCGAGCGTGGAGGCGATGGCGGGTCCGAGGGCGAACACCGGCGCTGGCGCTGAGCAGCTCGGCCCGCGGTCGGTTCGGACCTGGGGGGTGATCGGTCAGGGTCTGGCGGTCGGGCCGATCTTCTCCGCCGGCTTTCTGTCGGGAACCGTCGCTGTGTTCGCCGGCTTCAATACGCCCTTCGCGGTGCTGCTCACAGCGGTGGGGACACTCGCACTGGCGTATGTGCTGACGCTATACGGACGCAGGTTCGCGGGCGCGGGCGCGGTGTATGAGTACCTCGTTCGCGGGACGCATTCGTCGATCGGGATCGTCGGCGCGGGTATGTACGTTCTAGGGCTGCTGTTCCTCGGCGCGGGGGGAGCGTTTGTGGCCGAGGGGTATCTCGCCAACCATCTGCTCGCGAGCGAGCTGTCGGTCGACATCGGCTGGTGGTGCTGGGCGCTGGTGTCGCTCGGGGCAGCGATCGCGATCAACTTCGTCGGGGTCAGAGTCGGGATTCGCGCGGTCGTGGCCACCGCGGTGGTCTCAGCGCTGCCGCTGCTCGCGGTCGCGTTCGCGGTGATCGCGAGCGGCGGCGCGGGCGGCAACTCGTTCGCGGTGTTGAATCCGGCGCAAACCTCGTGGAGTGCGGTGTTTCACGGCGTGCTGTTCGCGGTCGCGCTGTTCATCGGGTTTGAGACGGTCGCGGCGCTGGGCGAGGAGGCGCGCTTGCCGCGGCGGTCGATCCCGGTGGCGATGATCGCGTCGATCGTGCTGTGCGCGAGCTTTTATTTGCTGGTCACCTACGCGGGCGCGATCGGGTTCGGCAAGGGCCAATCGGCCGCCTATGCGTGGTTCGCTTCGGCAAATCCATTCGGCGATCTGGCCGCGCGCTATCTCGCCCACGGGGTCGGATGGATCGTCAGCTTGACGATCGTGCTCGACCTGTTCTCGGTGTGTGTCGCATTCATGCTGGCCGCCTCGCGGGTGCTGATGACGCTGGCCCGCGACGGCCTGTTGCCGCGCGCGCTCAGCCGGACATCGGCTCGTTTTCACACTCCGATCGGCGCGCTGGCCGCGATCGCGGTGTGGGCCCTGCTCGTGATCGGGTGGACGGGGCTGATGCGTTACGGGCAAGCGGCGCACACTTCGAACATCCGGGAGTCACTGCTGATACTGCTGGAAACTGGCAGCTATCTGATCATGCTCGTCTACCTGCTGCTCGCTGCCGGGAGCGTGTGGCTGCTGGGCGGCGACGGCGCGCGCCGGTTGCGGCGACGCCTTCCGATCGTAGTGACCGCGATAGCTGTCCCGATCCTGTCGTTCGACGGCTCGCTCAACCCGTTCCCGGCCTACCCGACCGCGATCGCGGTCTATCTCGCGGCGGCCAGCGTGTTGGTCTCGCTCGCCTGGTATCTGGGACTGCGGACGACCCGGCCCGCCGCGGTGAGAGGCGCGGCGAGGCACGCGGACGCCGTGGCCCGGCCGGACCCTGCGGCGCGCATCGCGGGTGGAGCGTCTCGATAGTGACCTGGCGAACCTCATCGCAATCTGCGAGGGTCCTGCGGGGCGGGAGAGCGTGACTCGGATGCATCGTTTGTGACGGCAAGCAGCGCGGCCTTTGCCGGCTCTCCGGCGCGTGTGGCTCTGCTCGAGCGCGAGGGCGAGGTCGCCGCGCTCGCTACGGTGATCGGCGAGGCGGCCGGTGGGCAGTCGCGTGCGGTGGTGCTGGAGGGGGCGGCCGGGATCGGTAAGACGCGGCTGCTGGCCGAGGCGCACCGGCTGGCGGCCGAAGCGCACCTTCGCGTGCTGGATGCGCGCGGCGGTGAGCTGGAACGCGCGTTCGCCTTCGGGGTGGTGCGCCAGCTGTTCGAGCCGGTCCTGGCCGAGCGCGGGGCATCGGCATTTCACGGCGCGGCCGCAGCGGCGCGGGGCGTGTTCGAAGTGGCTGACGGGTCCGCCAGCATGGACCGGCCAGAGGACCCGTCGTTTGCGTCACTGCACGGGTTGTACTGGCTGACGGTCAACCTGAGCGCGGACGGTCCGATCGTGATCGCCGTCGACGATCTCCACTGGTGCGACGGCCCGTCGCTGCGTTTTCTCGCCTACCTGGTGCGCCGACTGGCCGGACTATGCGTGCTGGTGATCGGCACGTTGCGACCGTCGCAAGGCATCCACTCCTCGCCGTTGGATGAGATCACCGGCGATCCGCTGACGGTGTCGATTCAGCCCGGTCCGCTGAGCAGATCGGCGGCCGCAGCGCTCGTCCGCCAGCGACTTGGCGAGGACGCCGACGAGGAGTTCTCGAAGGCGTGTCATACCGCGACCGGCGGCAACCCGCTGTTGCTGCACGAACTGCTGAAAACGCTTGAATTCGAAGGCGTGCGCCCCGACGCCGGGCACGTTTCGGCAGTCGCGGACCTCGGTCCTCAAGCCGCGTCGCGCGCAGTCCTGGTGCGCCTCGCCCGGCTCTCGCAGGATGCGGCGCAATTGGCGCGCGCGGTGGCGGTGCTCGGTGTCGACGCCGATCTCTCCATGGCGGCGGCGCTGGCCGGCACCGAGGTCGAGGACGCCGGCACAGCCGTCGCGGCGCTGGTTCGAGCTGAGATCTTGCGATCCCGGCCCCCGCTCGGGTTTGTGCACCCGCTCGTCGGTGCGGCGGTGCACCGCGACATGTCGACCGTGGAGCGGGCGCTCGCGCACGAGCGTGCCGCCCGGCTGCTGGCCGACCGCGGAGCTCCGGCCGAGCGCGTCGCGGCTCACCTGCTGCTCAGCCCGACTCGGGGCGCGGCATGGGTCGTCGACACGTTGATCGACGCCGCGCGGTCGTCGCAGGCCAAGGGTGCGACCGACAGCGCAATCGCCTATCTGGGCCGGGCGCTGCTTGAGCCCCCGTCGCCTGGGCAGCGCGCGACGCTATTGCTGGCTCTCGGCCGCGCGGAAGCGCTGACTATCGGCCCGAGCGCAGTCGAGCACCTCACCGAGGCCTACGAGCTGCTCGGCGACGCGCGCGAGCGAGCCGCTGCGGCGCAGATCCTGGCACGAGCCCTGCTCTTGACCGGACAGCCGGCCGAGGCTGCTCGATTGGCGCGCGAGGCTGGGGCGCAGCTCTCACCCGAGCTGGAGGACGCGCGGCGACGACTCGAGGCGCTCGAGCTGATGGCGGTCCTGATCGGGGGCGGTGACGAGCGCACGCTCGGTCGGCTCGAGCGCCACCGCAGGCGGCCGGTCGGCGCAGGCGTGGGGGCGAAGATGCTGGCGGCCGTGGCGGCCCAAGAGTGGGCGTTGGCCGGCGGTCCGAGCGATGAGTGCGCCGAGCTGGCGCTCGAAGCGTTGGCCGGGGGCGAGCTGATCGCCGCTGACAACGGCCTGCTCGGCGTCGGCGCGATCGTCGTCCTCGCACTGGCCGACCGCGAGGAGGCGCCCAGGGCCTGCGAGATCTCGCTCGCCGAGGCCCACCGGCACGGCTCGCTGCTGGCGAGGAAGTCGGTCACGCTTTGGCGCGGCTTCACGATGTACTTGCGCGGAGAGCTCGCCGAGGCAGAACAGTCCCTGCGCAGCTCCGCCGAGGGCAAGCTGTGGGGCATGGGCCCGGAGGCCTGGCACTACTACAACGCGCTCGTTTCGGCGGTGCTGCGCGAGCGCGGCGACGTCATCACAGCCCGGCGCGCGCTGGAGGAGTCAAGCGATCCCGGTGACAACCGTGAATCGACCCGCTTCTGGCTCTACAGTCAGCTCGAGCTGCTGGTCGCCGAAAGCAGGTTCGACGAGGCGCTCGTCGCTTCCGACGGCTTTGCGCGGCGATTTGGGCACCTCGTGAACCCAATCGACACCCCGTGGCGCGCACCCACAGTGATCGCGCTGCATCAGCTCGGACGAGCGCAGGAGGCCCAGGCCCTCGCCGTACGAGAGCTCGAGCTGGCCCATCGCTGGGGCGCGCCGGCCACCGTGGCGCGCGCGTTGCGGATTCTCGGAACGGTCGAGGAGGAGGGGCTCGATCATCTCCGCCAGGCGGTGGAGGTCGTCAGGGGATCGCCGGCTCGGCTCGAGCACGCCAAGGCGCTGGCCGCGCTGGGATTCGCGCTCCGTCGCGCGCGCCGGCCCACCGACGCGCGCGAGCCGCTCCGCCGCGCACTCGAGCTCGCTGACGTCCTCGGCGCGGAGGCGCTTGCGGCAAATGTCAGAGCCGAGCTCTACGCCGCCGGTGCGCGACCGCGCACGACGGCGCTACGCGGCGTCGCGGCACTCACCCCCAGCGAGCGACGGGTGGCGGCGCTGGCAGCGCAAGGTCAGACCAACCGGGAGATCGCGCAGGAACTGTTCGTGACCCCTAAGACGGTCGAGCTGCACCTGGGCAACACGTATCGCAAGCTCGGCGTCCGATCGCGCCACGAGCTGCCGGCGCAGCTCGCCACTCCAGACACCCCCGGGAGCCCTCCCACCCCAGACACGCCAGAGACTCCCGGGACCCCTCCACCTCACAGACTCCCGGGAACGCTCAGCTAGGCGAAAGTCTGGGGTGGCCGTATAGGGATCGCCCCGTTGTGGCGCCCGCGGTGGTTGCGGATCATCCACGGCATGAACACCTGTCTAGCCACGCGAGCTCGTCCGCGTCACCGCAGTCCCGTCCTTGTCCTGGCCACAGCACTCGTTGCGCTGCTGTTCGTCGCACCTGGAGGGGCGCGCGCCGCCGGCTTTGGCTCGCCGCGACCCAGTCGGGCGGCGTCCAGGGTGCGGCTCCTCCCGGGCGTAAGCGACTTTTTGGCTTCGAAGTGCGGCGGGACTTTGCTGCTTCGGTACCTCGCTCCGGGGGAGAGCTACTGGTGGTAATCGCGCCGTCACACACCGAGCCGAGGAACAAGCAAGAGGAATCGTCACAGCGGCCGGTGCGAAACGTCGACATCGGCAGGCTGCAGGACGCGTTCCTGATCACGGCTGCGGGCACGATCATCGTAATCCGTCTGCAGCTGTGGGCGACCAACTACCCGAAGCTAGGCGGCGGTGGGCTTCATATCGCTCACCTGTTGTGGGGCGGGTTATTCATGCTGGTCGCGATCGGGATGCTGGTCTCGTTCCTCGGCCGCGAGTGGCGGATGGCGGCGGCGGTGCTGGGCGGTGTCGGGTTTGGCTTCTTCATCGATGAGCTGGGCAAGTTCATCACCGAGGACAACAACTATTTCTTCAAGCCGACCGCCTCGATCATCTACATCGCGTTCATCCTGCTGTATTTCGTCACACGCCGGATGCAGACGCGCCGGGGCTTCTCGCAGCGCGAGTATGTTGCCAACGCGTTCGACCTGGTGTCGGCGGCCGGCGACGGTCGGCTGCGAACCGACGATCGCGCGCGGGCCCTTGTCCTGTTGCGGCAGGCCGGTGATCACCCGCTGGTCGAGCCGCTGGTCGAGCTGATCGGGCGGTGTGACGCGATCCCGCCGCCGCCTGCGGGGCGTCTGCGTCGGCGCTGGGGGCTTCTGTGCCGGCGAGCGTCGGATGTCGCACAGCGAGGGTGGTTCCGGCGTGGGCTGGTGTGGGCGTTTGCGCTCTGGGCGGCCGCGACGCTGGCCCAGGCGATCGTGCTGGTGGGCGCAATCGGGCTCAAGCTCGGTGGCGCGCAGGATCTGTTCGCCTCCCACGCGCTGGGCCGGATCACGATCCCCGACGTCGCCGCGCTGAGCTCCTCGACGGTGGCGGCTGTCCTTGTGGCCGTGGGGATCGCGCGGCTGCGCGGCGGCGACCGCATAGCTGGTTATCGGATGCTTGGCCGCGCGTTGCTGATCGAGATCTTCATCACGCAGATATTCCTGTTCGTGCAGTCCTCGTTTGCGGCCACCACCGGGCTGCTCATCTCGCTGGCGTTGCTCGTCAGTGTGCGGCGGCTGGAGGGCCTCGAGCGCGCCTCGTCGCCCGTGGCCGCGCTACGCACGGTGCCGCCGCCCACCACGACCGCTGCAGGTCCCACCAGTGCTCCCGGGACCTTCGACGTCAGCGCCGGAGGCAGTCTGGCATGACCGCCACCGCGGGTGGAGAGTTCGCGATCCGGGTCGGGTCGATCGACGAGCTGTTTGCGCCCCTGGACGCGCGTCCGGTCGCCGAGCGGGCGCTGAGCGAGGAGGTCCGCTTTCACCTGGTCGACGAGTGGGAGCGCGTCCGCCCGAAGCGTCCCTCGAGCCTGACGATCTGCGCGCCGGCGAGTGAGCGCGTAGGGACCGACGAGCGGGCGGTCAGCGCTGCCGTTCGAGCCGATCTGCGCGCCCATACGCGCCGGCTGCGCAACGCCGAGCCGCTGTCCCGCCGCGACCGGATCGCCGCCTGGGTCGGGATCACGATCTTCCTGCTGACGATCGCCATATCCACATCACTGGATCGGCTGACCTCCAACGTGATCGTCGGGGGCATATCGCAGGGGCTGGTGGTGGTCGGCTGGGTCGCGCTCTGGGTACCCGCCCAACGCGTCGCGGTCGACATCCTCCCGCACTACTTCGAACGCAAACGCTACGCGGAGTTCGCCGACCTCGAGCTGCGATTCGCGTGGCAGCAAACCCCCTCGCTCGCTCCCAGCCCGCCGGTGGAGGAGCTCACCAATTCCACTGACGAGACCGCGAGGACGCGGTGACGACGCCGAATCTGACTCGTCGCGGGCTGCTCGGCGCCGGGGCCGCCGGAGCGGCGCTCCTGGCCGGCGCCGACGCGCCGTCGGCGTCCGCTCGGCCGCGACGGGTGCGCCGCGTGGACGTCGTGGTGGTCGGCGCCGGCTTCGCGGGGCTGAGCGCGGCGCGCGCTATCGCGCGCGCGCACCGGTCGGTAGTGGTCCTGGAGGCGCGTGACCGGGTGGGCGGGCGCGTCTTGAACCATTCGCTCGGTGGCGGGAAGGTGGTCGAGGCCGGCGGACAGTACGCCGGTCCCACGCAGGACCGGATTCTGGCGCTCGCTCGCGCGTATCGCGTGCGCACCTATCCCGCGTATGACCGCGGCGATACGGTCACGATCTTCGGCGGCGTCCGGAGGCTGGGGTTCTCGCCCGAGCTGGGCGCGGAGTCGCGCCGTCTGACCGCGCGCCTGGACAGCATGTCGGCAACGGTGCCGATCGACGCCCCCTGGCGGGCGTCGCGCGCCGCCGAGTGGGATTCGCAGACGCTGCAGACCTGGCTCGACGCCAACGCCGAGACGCGCGACGGGATCGCCTTGTTTGCCAACTACGCCGACCTGTGGGGCGCCGAGCCCCGCGACGTGTCCTTGCTGTTTGCGCTGTTCTACATCGCGGCGGCCGGCAACCGGCGCACGCCGGGCAAGCTCGATCGCCTGTTGCAGACCCGAGGCGGTGCGCAGGAGCTGCGGTTCGTCGGCGGCTCGCAGCTGATCGCCCAGCGGATCGCTCGCGCGCTCGGCAACCGCGTGGTCCTGTCGGCGCCGGTGCGCGCGATCACGCGGCGCCGCGGCGGCGTGCGCGTGCACGCCGACGGGGTCGCGGTCGACGCCCAGCGCGTAGTCGTGGCCGTGCCGCCCCCGCTGGCGGCAGCGATCAGCTACGAGCCCGAGCTGCCCGCGCTGCGCGCGCAGCTGTTGCAACGGCTTCCAATGGGCTGGCTGGCGAAGGCCGAGGCGGTCTACGACCGGCCGTTCTGGCGGGCCGCCGGGCTCTCGGGCCAGTCGGTGGCCGACGTCGGACCGGTCGACAGCACGTTTGACAACACGTTGCCCGGCGGCCGACCGGCCGTGCTGTTCGGCTTCGTCGGCGGCCACCACGCGCGCGTCTGGTCCCCCCGGTCGGCCGCGCTGCGCCGCCAGCAGGTACTGCGCAACTTCGCCACGGTCCTGGCCGACGATCGCGCCCTGCACCCGCGCGACTACTTCGAGCTCAACTGGGCTCGGGAGGAGTGGTCGCGTGGAGGCCCGGTCGCCTACGCCCCACCGGGAGTCCTGCTGGACTACGGGCACGTGCTGCGCCGGCCCGTGGGCCCGATCCACTGGGCCGGCACCGAGACATCGACGTTCTGGAACGGCTACATGGATGGCGCCGTCCGCTCGGGCGAGCGGGCTGCTCGCGAGGCGCTGCACCTGCTTCGTGCGTGAGGAGGGACGGCCGGCTGACCACGCGACGGGTGCTCGTCAGTTTCCCGCCCTCGCGTTGACGCCCGCCTCGCTCACAAGCGGAGCCAGATCGGGAGTTGTCGGCGAGGATCCCCCACTCAGTCCAGATCTGCTGGCCCTCCTCGCCCTTCAGGCGGGATCGGTCCAGTCCGTAGCGGCGTTTGAGGTGACTGACGCGGCCCTCCGCGCCCGTTCGGTAGCGGGGCAATCGTCGGCTGGTGCGCTTGGAGGCCGGTTCTTGGCCGCCAGCGATGGACACTTGCCTGGGCTGAAGGTCCGCGAGCGCGCTGTTGGTGGGGGTGGGCATGAACCCACCGTCGAGCGCGACCTCCCTCGGGGTGAGCCCGAGGCGCTCGAGCTCGGCCATCGTGCCCGGCAGCAGCGTGTTCTCGCTCGGGTTCCCCAGCTGGGCGGATCTGCCTGGCGACCTTCTCGCAGCGATCGGCCATCTCCTCCATCCCCGCCGTCGCCCCGAGCTTCGCCTTCGCGCCGCGTCCACGAGCCCGGCGCCGCGCGAGTGCCGCCAGCCTTCGCGCCTCCTTGACCGAGCGCTCCAACAACTCGCCCGTCTCCTTGGCCAGCTTGAGCACCTCCTCCTAGGCCTCCCCGGGGCCGGCGGCGGATCGTCCGGCTGATCGCCCGCAGCTTGCCGCCCATCGACCGCGAGCGATCCCCCACCCGCCGGCGCTGCTCGCCCTCCAGCTTCGCCAGCTTGCGTTCCTCCCGGGCCAGCATCAGGACCCCGGCCGACGCCAGCCCCGAGTCGGTCGGGTACTTCACATCGCCCTCGATCACACCCTAGCGCTGCTTGAGCACCATCAGCGCACGTCCGTCCCGAGCGGGATCGTGCGCTCGTGCAAGCCACCCTCGGTTGTGATGCTGCCGGGCCCCACGGCACCCGGAGGCTGCGCATCAGGCGAGTGCTTGCCCTGATCAACACGAATGACAGCAAGATGAGCCCAGCAACACGAAACCGGCGCAAGTGGACTGATACGTCGGCTCCGTGGCGCCGAGCCCGATCGATGCAATCCGGGGGCACGGAGGCGACCGGCATCGTCGCTAGCCCTGGCTAATACCTAATGAAGACCTTTGACACTCCCCGAGTGTCGTTGGCCTCCGTTTCGCACTTGGCCCTCGCGGCTTCGTTTGTGGGGGCGGCGGCGTGTGCCGCAGGCGGTCTCGGTGCGGCTGGGATGCGGGCAGCACGGGCGTGCATACTACTGATTGCGGCCCCGGACGCTGTGGCCCCGGACGCCGATGTCCACCAGTATTCACCGGGCGTGATGTTTCGTGTGAAGATCAGCGCTGCGGGCTTTGACTTAAGCCACGCTTGTGTGGCGGGGTCCTGAAAGCCACAGTCAGGTGGAACGCGGGATTTCTTTGCCACCCAGGTCCTTTCCCCGTAGTAAGGCCACTCCCAGTGGAAGTGTTGGCCGGGCGCATCAGGCGTCGTGTATTCGCGCATCTGCGCCGCGTTCACAAAGAAGTACTTAATGCCTACGGAGCCAGTGTTGTTGTAACTCCACTGCGGCTCCAGGCCGAACGGTCCAGGCTTCGAATAGAACCGAATCGATTCGTCTCTTGTCCACCAATAGGTCTGCTGGGGTGCAGCGCTCAACTGGGACCGCAGCCAGTCTCCGGGCTTTTCACCGGCATCCTGAAACAGCAACCGTAGCTGCTCAGCTGTAGCCGGCCTCATGTAACCGCCAGCGCGCCAGTGCAGGTGCGTGAGCCAACCACTGTGACCGAGCAACAAGTCGTAGGCGCTGACGACCTGATCGTCGGTGTAGTACAGGAGGTCTGGATGGCGCGTGTCGATGAACGCGTTCCCGGGCACCGCTGGCTTTAGGGATTCCCGCTGCTGGGTGACGTTGTCCTCGATCTCCGTCAACCTCGGCTGCTGGTAGGCAGGGGGGAAGGGTTTGGGCTGGGTGTTCCAGTAGTTGGTCAGCAGAGTCGCCAGCTGCGTCTGGTAGACGGCGTAGTAGTTGTAGACGCTGTCGACCAGCTTGGAGTCGCGGGCATCGAAGAAGCGCTTTTGGCCCAGCGCGCGTGACGTGGCCTTGATCGCGTTGTCGGCCAGCGCAATAGTCGGGTTGAGCATGTGCTTGAAGAGCCGGGGCCCATCGGTGAGTTTGGTTTCAATGTAGAACGAGAGCTTGTCCGCAAAATCGTTGTACCCCGCGTCCGTCGGCGACAGCCGGGCGAGGTACTCGATCTCGCCGCTGGCGTGGTCGATGCTCGCCAACAGAGTGTCGCTCTGGTGCAGGAGGCGGCTGGCGTCGCTGCCGGCGATCGCCTGGGACAGCTCGTCGACCTTGCCGTGAAGTTGAGTCACCTGCTCGCCCAGCGCGCTGAGCTGCTCGCGCACCAGCTTGAACTGCTCGGCGATATGCTCGGGCGACCCAGGGTCAGGGCCGGTCCCCGTCACCAGCCGCCCCATGTCGAGCACCCACCCGAGGGCGCTCTCCACCACCGCCCCCTTGAGTGTTTCCTTGGTCGTCGCGCGAAGGCTGGAGAAGATCTCTTTGATGCGCTGCGGCAATGGCTTGTCAAAGAAGCTGCCAATCCGCGCGTCCGGTCGTCCTGGCACGCTCGCCCGTGCCGCGTAGCTCAGCGTCGCGGGCCGGGGAGCGCGCCCGCCCCTGAAGATGCGGATCGCGACTGCCCGATTGAGCGCCGAAACCGACCCGTAGTGGCGCACCGCGCGCAGGTACGCGCCGGCGTCGAACCATCGGCTGTCGCGCATGTCGGCTCCGAGATCGGCCCAGGCCGGAATGCGGTAGTAGTGCTTGATCAGCGCCCGGGCACGCGCGTGGCGCATCCGGGGGTGGATTCGCGTCATGTAGGCGACCAGCGTCGTGAGCGGGTTGACCTCCAAGACCGAGTCGTCGCGGCGGTAGCCACTAACCTCGAGCCGCAAGCTCCCGGCGAGTTTCCGACCGCCCGCCCGCCCTCCCCTGACCTGAACCGTGAAACTGCGCGGCACTTGCCGGACGCAGAGCAGGGCGACGCCGAAGGAATTCGTGCGCCGCCGCGGTCCCGACAGCGTGCGCCACCGGTTACCCGCCTTGCGCATCAACACCACCGGCGCGCCGGCTACCGGCGTCCGTCCGTTGACGTAGGCCCACACCGGCACCAGCCCCGAGCGCGCCTGTCCCCGCGCCTGCGAACACCCCGTCGCACGAGCACTGGCGGCCGTCGCACGAGCACTGGCGGGCGGCGCCAGCAGCGCCGCCACGGCTGCCGCCGTCAAGACGGCGGCGACGGCTCGCGCTCCAGCGAGGCGACCGCGCATGCTTCGTGACGCGGCGACCGCCCGCGATCGATGGGGCGCGCGCATTTCACGGGGAACATCCGTCGTGGGCGTCATGGTTGGCTGCTCCTGGGGTGGCTCGAACTCGACCACGGGCGCCTGGAGAACGTCTAGCCAGATGCCTGCTGTGGCGATCATCGATGGCGACGCACGGCGGCACAATGGGGTGCGTCCCTATACCGACCCCTAGGGTTTTGGCGTCGGATCAGACCGAGCGGCCGCGGACCGCCGAACGTTTACTTGTAGACCGTGAGGCGCGCCGTCGAATGGCAGGCGGCGCCGACGGCAGACTACCGTCAGCCTGAAGCGTGATCGTCCCCGCCGGCGCCCGAGACCCCGCCTTCACCCTCGCCGCGCGAGCTGAGCGGTTGGCCCCGCCGGGGGATGCTTGGGGCACCGCCGATCCAGTCCTGCCAGCGGCGGTAGCGGCGGGCGTGGCGCGCAAACCGAGCGGTCGCGCGGCGCATCCGCCGCCCGTCGGCGGGGTAGCGCCAGCGCGCCCACGGCGAGCTGGGCCGGGCGAGGCGCACCACCCCCAGCAGCGCCAACGGCGGGAACACCAGCCCTGCGATGCCGAGTAACACCCGGCCCTTGAGAAACGCGGCGGTGCAAAGCCCCAGGACCACGACCACCGCCACCGCGATCCCCACCACCGAGCTCGTGTCGTTCGCGTCCAGCGGCTTGGCTCCCAGCAAGATCAGCCCGGCGACAACCGCGGCGATGATCACCGCGTCGACCGACTTGCGGCCCTCCTCGGCCCAGTACACATCGTCGAGATGTAGCCACAGGGCGAATTCGTCCAGGGTCAGCCCGGCGCCCACGCCGAACCCCGCCGCAACCAGCTCCAGCCACGGACTGGAAAGCCGCAACGCGATCGCCAGAAACCCGGAGACCAGCATCAAAACGATTCCGAACACGAGGTGGTGGACGTGCAGGCCGCCCTCCGTCGTGATGCTGCCGGGCCACCACGGCACGCGGGGGCTGCGCATCAGGCGAGTGCTCGCTCTAATTAAGACGAATGACAGCAAAAACGAGCCCAGCAGCACGAACCCGGCGCGAGCGGACTGATGTGCCAGCTGCGTGTCGCTGAGCCCCACTGTGACCTTCGCCAGGCTTACCGCCACTTGATTGCTACCCCCCGGATGTCGGCATCGTCGACGAGCTGGTTTCTCGAGCCCGGACGACTCGCGGTGCCGGCCTCGAGCAGAATCTGGATCGACTCCGTGTTCATGGTGCCGATCATCCTGGACGGCGCGCGAAGCCGCAATGGGGCGTTCCCCATACCTACCCCCCAATGATTTCCGCCTGCGACAGCATCATCGCGCCCGACTGGCCCGCGGGCAGAAAGGTTCATCACGTCAACCACGGAGCAAGTGGCTCGACTCCGGGGCGCTGTACCTCGCCGGCAGCGCCATCGCGGGCGGCAGTGGACCGGTGATACGTTCGCCGCGCTGCGGCCGGGTTGGCCACCGGTCGCTGGCTCAATCATCTCGGTGACGACCAGGCCGTGTGACCCACCCCGCCCGGCTATGCTCGGGCCGTGCCGGCCACCGACGTCCAGGCCCTGCTCGCCGAGCTGTCGCAATGGGGGGCCGATCGTGGCGCCGTAGCGCGGACCTACAGCTATGGCCCGGCGCCCGAGCATGAGGCTGACCTCCGCCTGCCGGCCGGCGGGGGTCCACACCCGGTGGCGGTGCTGTTGCACGGCGGCTTCTGGCGGGCTCGTTTCACGCGCGCGATCATGGCCGCGCTGGCCACCGACCTGACCGATCGCGGATGGGCCACCTGGAACGTCGAGTACCGGCGCGTGGGAAGCGGCGGCGGCGCCTCGGCGACGCTCGATGACGTTCGCCGGGCGATCGAGTTCGTGGGGGACCTCGACCAGCCGCTGGATCTCGCGCGCCTGGTGGTGATCGGGCACTCCGCCGGCGGTCAGCTGGCGCTGTGCGCCGCCTCCTCCCCATCGGTGGCCCAAGTCGTCTCCCTGGCCGGCGTCTGCGATCTGGTGGCGGCCGCCCACCAGGCGATCGGCGACAACGCGGCGGTGGAGTTCATCGGCGCCACCCCGGCGCAGCGGCCTGGCGACTACGCCCTGGCCGACCCGCGCCAGAGGCTGCCCACCGGGGTCGACGTGCTACTCGTCCACGGCGACGCCGACGACCGAGTCCCGGTCCAGCTCAGCCGCGACTACGCCGCTGCCGCGCGGGCCGCGGGCGACACCGTCTCCCTGCTCGAGCTGCCCGAAGTCGATCACTTCGCGCTGATCGACCCGCGCTCGACCGTCTGGCCGACGATCGCCGCCCGCCTGGCGGCTTGACCGGGATGGCCGCGGACGCTCCAGGCAACTCGGGGCCGGCTCCGGTCATCATCGTCGGCGGAGGGATCGGCGGCCTGGCCACAGCGCTGACCCTGCACCGGCGCGGCCTGCCGTGCCGCGTCTATGAGCAGTCGCCGCAGATTCGCGAGCTCGGGGTCGGCATCAACACCCTGCCCCACGCGATCGGCGAGCTGGCCCAGCTGGGCCTGCTCGACGCGCTCGATGCCGTCGGGCTGCGCACCTATGAGTTGATCTACATGAACCGCTTCGGCCAGGAGGTCTGGCGCGAGCTGCGCGGGATCGACGCCGGCCACGCCGTGCCGCAGTTCTCGATCCACCGCGGCGCCCTGCAGGGCGTGCTCCGGGATGCGGTCGTGGAGCGCCTGGGCGCCGAGGCGATCTGCACCGGGCGCCGGCTGCTGGATTTCGACCAGGATGACGACGGCGTCACCGCCCATTTCGGCGATCACTCCGGGGCGCCGATCGAGTCCGTGCGCGGCGCGGCCCTGATCGGCGCTGACGGGATCCACTCGACCGTGCGCGAGGCCCTGCACCCGGGCGAGGGTCCACCGCGGTGGAACGGAACGATGCTGTGGCGCGGGGCCGTGCAGTGGGAATCGTTCTTGACCGGGCGCTCGATGATCATCGCCGGGGGGATGGAGGCCAAGGTGGTGCTGTATCCGATCGCCGCCGGCGACCGCGAGGGGCAGCGGCTGACCAATTGGGCCGTGATGGCGCGGATCGGCGAGGCCGGAACGCCGCCGCCGCGGCGCGAGGACTGGTCGCGCCCGGGACGGCTCGACGAGCTCATGCCCCACGTGCGGCGCTTCGCCGTCGCCGAGGTGGACGTGCCGGCGCTGATTGGATCCACGCCGGTGTTCTGGGAGTATCCGGTATGCGACCGCGAG
Source organism: uncultured Solirubrobacterales bacterium (assembly GCA_963757015.1). Classification (GTDB taxonomy): domain Bacteria; phylum Actinomycetota; class Thermoleophilia; order Solirubrobacterales; family Solirubrobacteraceae; genus Palsa-465. The sequence goes on along the minus strand of CAVWQA010000004.1, from coordinate 22,261 downwards.
CCGATCCCACGCTGGTCGCACGGGCGGGTGACGCTGCTGGGCGACGCGGCCCACGCCATGTATCCGGTCGGTTCCAATGGCGCCAGCCAGGCGATCCTCGACGCGTGCGCGCTCGCGGATGCGCTCGCCGAGATCGCCGATGTGAGCCAGGCGCTTGCGAGCTACGAAGGCCAGCGCCTGGGGCCGACATCTGAAATCGTGTACTCAAATCGCAGCGGCGGCCCCGAGGGGGTGATCGACGCCGTCGAGGCCCTTGCCCCCGATGGCTTCGACGACGTCGAGCAGGTCCTCCCCCATGCCGAGCGCGAGGCGATCGTCCGCGGTTATGCCAAGAAGGCCGGCTTCGCGGTCCCCAGCTCAGACCCGACGACAAGGAGCATCGACATGACTGACAGCGTCCCGGACGTGATCGACGCCGCGGCCTCGCTGGACGGCCTGGCGTGGAACATCCTCGGCCAGACCTACCGGCCCAAGCAGCTCAGCGAGCGCTCGTTCGCGTGGCACGCGACGCTCCCGGCCGACACATTCGTGCCCCCGCACGTGCACCCGACCCAGGACGAGTACGTCTACATGCTCGACGGGACGCTGACGCTGGTGGCCGGCGACGACGAGCACACGGCCGGCGCCGGGGACCTCGTGCGCCTGCCGATGGGCCAGCCGCACGGGCTCTACAACCGCTCGGGGGCAACCCTCACCTGCCTATTCTGGGTGACTCCGACGGCGCGGCTCTACGACCTGTTCGTGGCCATCGACGCGCTGCCCGAACAGATTCCGGAGGCCGTGGTCGAGCTTTCCGCGCGCCACGAGGTGCAGTTCCTGCCCCCGCCGGGGTGAGCCGGGCGCGGGTCGAGGGGCGGGGCTTGCCCTCCGCCCCTCGAGCCTGGCCGAGGGCGCCGCTACCCGAGCGACATGCGCTCGATCGACAGGTACAGGTGCGCGGCCCAGGAGATCGGATCGTGCGCGAACCGGCGCTGCAGCGCGCCCCCGTTGAGCGCGTCGTCGAGCGCCGCCATGATCATCGACTGATCGAGGACCAGGCGACGGTGGCCGATCGAGCCGGTCGTGGGATTGACCGCGTCATAGAAGCCGCCGTCGGCGGTGTAGATGCCCGGGTACAGGGTGCGCAGCGCCTGAAGGTTGGCGTACGCCTGCAGGGGCAGGATCGGCAGCGCGATCGCCGACGCGTGCGGGCTGATTGTGGTCTCGGTCGCGCACGTCGTGCACTGGGCCAGCCCATCGCCGGGTGGGAAGGCCAGTCCCTCTACACCGAAGCTGCCGTAGTTGCCGGTGTCGTCGGCGGTGCTCGACGGCGACATGCCCCACACCGGGTAGCCCAGCGCCTGCGTCGCGTACTTGATCTGGACCTGCGCCCAGCGCAGGTCGTTGAGCCCGAAGCTGTGGGGGCCCCACTCGGTCTCGGGCACGACGAGGTTGGCCATCAGGCCCTCGAACATGCCGCCGGCGAACGTGGGCACGAACTTCAGCGACGTGCCCGGATACACGTAGTGACCCTCCCAGACGGGGAACTCCTTGCCCGACTGGGGATCGGTGTAGATCTGCCAGTACCCCGGGGTGGGCCACTGACCCTGCCATGAGAAGTCGGGGTCGGTGGGGCATCGTTGGGGCGGGAGCGTCCGCCACGTCCGCCACCATACGTCGCCCGGCATCTGGTGGCGCCCCATCCCGATGTAGATCGAGATCCGAGGATCGCTGTACAGGGCACCGTTGTGGTAGTCCGCGGGACCCTGGCCGACGTAATAGCCACCGTACTGCTGACCGGTGGGCGGATTGCCGGGTAGCGAGGCGTTCGTATTGCAGTCAGTCTGAGCCCGCCCGTCGTAGAAGATCGAGAAGTCCATCGGTGCCAGCAGCCGATCGGCCAGACCGGCGAGCTCGGGCAGCGCCTGGCGAACCTCGATCAACCCCGACGCATACCAGCCGTTGTCAACCGCGGACACAAACCAGCAGTTGTCGTGGCTGGGCACGATCTCGGTGCAGTCGCCCTGGCCCGGATTGAGCAGGACGTTGCCGTTGTCGGTGTCGTACCACTGGTAGAGGAAGCCGTCAAAGCGCTTGAGCGTGGCCACCTCGTTCAGCGTGGCCACGACGAGGGAATCTGCCCGTTGGCGGCTGATCAGCTTCAGGTCGTGGGCGGCGACCACCGCCCACAGGTAGACGCCGATGTTGGCCGCCGACGTGTATGCCCCGCGGGTGTCACCGGGACCGAGGTTGTCCAGCGGCAGGTGCGTGTTGGGATCGACGTCTGCCCCATAGAACCGCCACGTGTCCGCGGCGATGCCGCTCAACACCGAACGCTGGTGCGCGCTCAGAGCACCGCCGGAGCCCGGGTCCGCGGTGGCCTGCCCGGGCAGGCTCACCGCGAACGCCAGCGCGCAGACGGCGATCGGCAGTAGGTGATTTCTGCGCAGCCGCATGGTCTTCTCCTAGCCCACGTTGAACGTCCCGTGCAACCCGCCCACGGAGCTGTCACCTACCCACACGTCGAAGGGTCCGGGCTCGACCACGAACTGGCCCTGCTCGTTGTAGAAGCCGAAGTTCTGGCGGTCGAGCTTGAAGGTGACCGTCTTGGTCTGCCCCGGAGACAGAGACACGCGCTCAAAGCCTTCGAGCTTGCGCACCGGCTGCAGGATGCTCGTGTAGTTCTCGTGGAGATAGAGCTGCACGACGTCGTCGCCGGCCACCGAGCCCGTGTTCTGGATGTCCGCGGTCACGGTCAGCGGACCGTTGGCCGACACGCTGCTCGACGACAGATGGAGGTTCGACAGTGAGAACGTCGTGTAGGAGAGCCCGTAGCCGAACGGATACAGCGGCGTGTTGGGCGCGTCCAGGTACTTGGAGGTGTACTTGTTGTTGGGGTCAAACGGCCTGCCGGTGGGCAGCTCGTTGTAGGAGATGGGGATCTGTCCCACGTTGACCGGGAACGACATCGGCAGCTTGCCGCCGGGGTCGTTGTGGCCAAACAGCGTGTCGGCGACCGCGTCGCCACCCTCGGTACCGGGGAACCAGGCCTCGAGCAGCGCCGGGGCGTTGGCGGCCAGCCAGTCGATCGTCAATGGCCGCCCGTTCATGAGCACGACCACGTACGGCTTGCCGGTGTTGGCGATCGCCTGCACCAGCGCCAGCTGCTGTCCGGGCAGGTCGAGCATCGTCCGCGACGAGGCCTCGCCGCTGTACGACGCCGGCTCGCCCACGACCACCACGGTGACGGCCGCCGACGACGCCGCGCTGACCGCCGCGCCGAAGCCCGAGGTATCGGTGCAGCTGGTGTCGCAGCCCTGCGCATAGCTCACGGTGGCGTTGGGCACCGCCGCCTTGATGCCCTGCAGCACGGACACCACCTTGCCCTGGCTGATGTCATAGCCGATCGGTACGTCGGGCCCGAGCTGGTCACTGGGGTCGTCGGCCAGCGGACCGACCACCGCGATCGACGACGTGCTGGTGCTCAGCGGCAGCGCGTTGTTGTGATTCTCGAGCAGCACCATCGACTCGTTCGCTGACCGGCGCGCGGCGGCCAGGTTGGCCGGGGTGAGCTCGGCCGTCTGCACGCGCGTGGGATCGGTGAACGGGTGGGCGAACATCCCCGCCAGATACTTGAGCGTGAGCACGTGCCGGACGGCGTTGTTGACCTGCCGCATGGTGATTTTTCCCGAGGCCAGGAGCTGCGGTCCGTAGTTGGCAAACGTCGAATACGGGCTCGAGCTCCCCACCTGGACCGCCATCTCGATGTCGAGACCGGCCGTCAAGGCCAGCCGCGCCGCGTCCGCCCCGTTGGCGGCATAGCCGAAGGCCTCGAGCTCCTGCACCGCCTGATAGTCGCTGACCACGGTGCCGCCAAAGCCCCACTCGTCACGCAGGATCGTCCGCAGCGTGTAGGGGTTGGCGGTGTTGGGGACGCCGTTGAGCGAGTTGAACGAGCTCATCACGGTGGCCGCGCCGGCGTCGACCGCCGCCTTGTACGGGGGCAGGTAGTCGTTGAACAGCTGCTGCGTCGACATGTCGACCGTGTTGTATTCGCGGCCGGCGACCGGGGCGCCGTAGGCCGCGAAATGCTTCACCGTGGCCGCCATCTTGTTGGGAGCGGCGAAGTTGCGGCCCTGATAGCCCCGCACCTTGGCCGCGGCGATCGCCGAGCCCAAGAACGGATCCTCGCCGGCGCCCTCCACCACCCGTCCCCAGCGCGGGTCGCGGCTGATGTCGACCATCGGGTTGAATGTCCACTTGATCCCGTCCGCGGTGGCCTCCGACGCCGACACCGCTTCGTCGTTGCGCACCAGGGCCGGATCCCAGCTGCTGGCCTCCCCGATCGGCACCGGGAACATGGTCTTGTAGCCGTGGATCACGTCGAGCGCGAAGATCAGCGGGATGTGGAGCCGTGACTGCAGTGCGGCCCGCTGGACCTGGTTGATGTTGTTGACCCCGACCAGATCGAGAACCGAACCTATCTGCCCGTTGCGGGCCTCGCTGATCAGGTCACCGGGAGTGCCGTTGGGCCCGTTGGGGCCGGCCATCTCGAGCTGACCGAACTTCTCGGCGACGGTCATCCTCGAGATGAGCGCGTTCACCCGGGCGTTGATCTGCCCCGGGCTCAGCTGCGGCGTGGGCTGCTGGGTGGCTTGCGCCGCGTGGGCTCGGCTGCGGGCCACCGGCCGGTTGTGGGCCACCGTCCGCGCGGCCGGCGCCGACGTGAACACCCCGCTGGCCAGCATCACCGCCACGGCCACCAGCAATGTCAGGCCCGCCCCGAACCCGACCCGACGCCGCGGTCGTTCGCCGACCGCCCGAACTACGCGCTCTGCCATCTGGACACCTCCCAGTTAGGGTCCCGCGCGCACGCGGTCCCCGGATCTAGATCCCGCGCGCACGCGGTACCCGGATCGGTCGGGCTCAAACCGGGACGTCGGGTTTAATTCACCTCCGCGCGCGGCTGACAACGCGCAGCAGCTTTAAGGGTTAGCTCGGCGACCGAGCCGGGCAATATTCGTGGCGGATTCTGCAAATGCGGTTGGTGCCTCGCCGGCCCGGGGACGAGGCAGGAGGTGGAGGTGCTCGTGAAACTTCGCGTTCTGATCGTCGCGTTGGCCGCCGTCGCGCTCGGCGCCGTCGCTCCATCCGGCGGCCTGGCTGCCTCCCCCGCCGCCGGCGCTTCCGCCGTCGCCCCCGGCGCGCCCGGGATCCAGAGCTACTTCGACCTGGCGCGCAAGGACTGCGTGGGAACGGCTCGCAACACAACTTCGAAGGTGTGGTTCACGGTCGCCGACGGCGTCCTCTCAGACGTGTACTGGCCCACCATCGATGCCACCAACGTCCACACGCTCCAGTACCTGGTCACCGACGGCCACAGCTTCACCGACCTGCAGACCCGGGACATGACCTACCGGGTGCTGCCCGACCCCACGGGGATGGCCTGCACGGTGATCGCCACCAGCGCCGCGCATCACTACCAGATCAGGACCACCTACCTGACCGACCCATCCCGCGACGCCGTCCTGATGCGCACCCGCTTTCAGGGACCGGCCAAAGATCAGCTGTACGTGCGCCTGGACCCGTTGGCCGGGGGAACCGGCGGCGGCGGCGCGCAGAACGCCGGTGGCAACACGGCCAACCTGGCCACCGTCGCCGGCCGCCCCGTGCCGGTGGCCTCCAACACCAACACCACCACCGACGCCGTGAACCGCGACTACGCGGTGCCCACGTTCGAGGCGCTGGAGTCCTCGCGAGGCTTCTCGAGCGCCAGCGTCGGTTACGCCGGGAGCGCCAGCGACGGCCTCACGATGCTCGACGCCACCCACCAGCTCACCTCCTACACCTCGGCCCCCGACGGGCACGTCGCGCTCACCGCGGGCCTGCGCGTGCGGCGGGGCCGCGGCCTCGAGCTCGCCCTCGGGTTCGGCACCACCGAGAAGAAGGCCCTGGCCACGGCCGGCAGCTCCCTGGCCCAGCGCTTCGTCCGGGTGCGCGCGAGATACCAAGGGCAGTGGCGGCGCTACGACGCCCGGCTGCGGCGCCCGTCGGCGAGCCTCGGTCGGGCCGCCGTGCACGAGTACTACGAGTCGGTGAACGTGGTCAAGGCCAGCGAGGACAAGACCTTCCCGGGCGCGATCGCGGCGGGGCTGGCCTCACCGTGGGGTCAGTCGGTGCCGGCCGGCAACCTGACCAACGGCAAGCCCACCTACTTCGGCTCCTACCGCGAGGTGTTCGCCCGCGACCTGTACGAGGCCTTCACCGGACTGCTGGTGGCCGGCGACGTGCAGACCGCCCGCGCGGCGACGCTGTTCTTGTTCGATCGCCAGCAGCAGGCCGACGGCTCGATGCCGCGCAACTCGCTGACCAACGGCAAGCCCGCGCCCGACACCGGCGGTCTGCAGCTCGACGAGACCTCCTACCCGATCCTGATGGCGTGGCAGTCGGGCTTGGCCCACGACTCGACGCTGTATCGCCGGCACGTGATCCCGGCGGCCGATTTCCTCGTCGCCCACGGTCCCTCCGACGGCGTCGAACGCTGGGAGGAGCAGTCGGGTTACTCCCCGTCCACGATCGCGGCCGAGATCGCCGGCCTGACCGCGGCCGCGCACATCGCCGCGGTCAACGGGGATGCCGCGCACGCGCGCGTCTATCAGGCGACTGCCGACGACTTCGCGCGCAATATCAAGGCCTGGACGGTGACCACCAACGGGCCGTACGTGAGCTCGTCCGTACCCAGCTACTTCATCCGGATCGCCAAGGCCGCCGACCCCAACTCCGCCGACCAGGTGAACCTGGGCAACGGCAGCATCACCGTCGATCAGCGCGCGCTGGTCGACGCCGGCTTCCTCGAGCTCGTTCGTCTCGGCGTGCTGCCGGCCACCGATCCCACGGTCCGCTCGTCGCTGAAGGTCGTCGACCAGACGATCAGGCGCCTGACCCCGAGCGGTGTCGGCTTCTACCGCTACGGCACCAGCGATCCGGGGTCCGAGGACGGCTACGGCGACTGCTACGAGCCTGACCCGACCAACTGCTCGCCGACCGGGGCGCCGTGGCCGCCCACCGACACCGGCTCGGGCCATCTGTGGCCCGTGCTCGGCGGTGAGCGCGGCGAATACGACGTCGCCGCCGGCGATCGTGCCGGCGCCGGTGGGCTTCTGGCCGCGATGCGGAACATGACCTCGGGGCAGGGCCTGGAGCCCGAGCAGGTGTGGGAGGATCCGCCCGTCCCGCCGTCGCCGTTCGGAACCGACCCGGCCACCGCGTCGATCGGCTTTGCCCCGGGCCACCCCGCCGGGTCGGCCAGCCCGCTCACCTGGGCCCAGGCTCAGTACGCCCGCCTGGCCCTCGACCTGAGCGCCGGCCGCAACCTCGAGACACCGGGCATCGTCACCCGCCGTTACGTGACCCGCGGCATGCCCGGGTCGCTGCCGCTGTCGGTCACCTCACCGGCATCGGGCTCGGACATCAGCACCGCCACCTTCACGGTCACCGGCACCACTGCGCCCGGCGCGCGGGTCGATGCCGAGGGCGTCGGCGCCGCCGGCGGAGCTGCCGCCATCGCCTCCACGCGAGCCGATTCCTCGGGCCACTGGTCACTGCAGCTGCCCTCCAGCTTCGGTTCCACGACGGTCACGGTGACCGCCACCCGGGGCGACCGCACCGGCTATACGCAGCTGTCGGTGACCAACGTCACCCTGCCTGGCACCACGGTCCTGTCGGTGACCGATCCGACCGGTGACGACAACGGCCCGGGGACCTACGCCTACCCCACCTCGCCCGACTTCCAGCCGGGCGCGTTTGACCTGACCGGAATGCGCGTCTCTGAGACCTCCACCGACGTCTACGTCCAGGTCACGATCGCCAACCTGGCCCCGACCTTCGGAGCCCAGTTCGGAGCCCAGCTGCTCGACGTCTATGTCCGCAACCCGAGCGCGAGCAGCTTCTCGACCCAGGCCGCCTTCCCCTCGCGCAACTACACGATCGCGCCCAGCGACGCGTGGAGCGAGCGGCTGGAGGCCCAGGGCTTCGGCCCCGTGGTGTGGGTCGATGCCTCGGGTACCCCGGTGGGATCGGGCCAGCTGGTCGTCGATCAGCCCAGCAAGACGGCAACCCTGGTGCTGCCGCGGTCGGCATTCGGCGACGTCGGTTCCGGATGGGTGTTCACGGTCACGCTGACCGGCCAGGACGGCTTCAGTTCCGACCAGGCGCGCTCGTTCACGGCCACGCCCGGCGCCTTCACGTTCGGCGTGTGCTCGGCGGGTGAGACGAGCCCGATCTGCTCGGTGAACCCCAGCACGGTGCCCAAGGTGATGGACACGATCGCGCCGTCCGGGGTCTCGCAGGACACCGAGCTTGACCCCACGCTGGGACCGGTGGCGATCCAGGGCGTCACCGTGCCCTGAGGCGTTTCCGGCGCGCCTGCGGGTCCCGCCCGACGCGATCACAGCCAGACCGCGGGCCCCGAGGCGGTCACAGCCAGACCGCGGGACCCGTTTCCGGCCTCCACACCCCGCGCGGCATCGCGCCGGCGGCCAACGGCATCGAGAAGCTGCCGCCGGCGTCGAGCGCGATCAGTCCGCCCTCGCCGCCGAGCTCGGTCACGTCCTCGATCACCTGCGCGGCCGCTTCGGCCAGCGGCGTACCGCCCGCCACCAGGCACGCGATGTGGCGGGCTGCTCCGGCGCGGATGAACGCCTCCCCGTCCCCGGTGCACGAGATGGCCACGTTCTCGTCGGCCCACGTTCCCGCGCCGAGCAGCGGCGAGTCTCCGACCCTCCCGGCCGGCTGGCCCCGCATGCCGCCGGTCGAGGTTGCCGCCGCCACCACCCCGTCGGCGTCGAGGCACACCGCGCCCACGGTGCCACCGTCGAAGCGCGACGGCTCGCGCTCGAGCCGGCGTTGCTGGCGCTCGGTGATGAAGTACGACGGGGGCCGCTGCTCGGCGCCCGCCGCGGCCGCGTACTCGTCGGCGGCGCGGCCCACCAGCAGGACGTGCGGGCTGCGCTCGAGCACCGCCCGGGCGGCCACGATCGGGTGCCTGGACCGGGTCACCCCGGCCACCGCCCCGGCAGCGCGATCGGAGCCGCGCATCAGCGCCGCCGACATCTCCACCGACCCATCGCGGCACAGTGCCGAGCCGCGCCCGGCGTTGAACAAGTCCACCTCATCCTCCATGAACATGACCGCCGCCTGGGCCGCCTCCACGGCCTCTCCCCCGCCCTCCAGGATGGCTTGCGCGCGCTCCAGGCTCGTCAGCAGCGCTGCGCGGTACTCCGGCGAGCGCCGGTCAAGCTCGGGCGAGCGCCCGCCCGCGCCGGCGTGGACCACCACCACCGGATCCCGCGCTCGATCGGGCCGGTGGCTCAAGCGCGGCTCTCAGCCGATCGTCTCAGCGCGAGTCTGGACACCGAGATCGTTGCGGTAGCGGACCTCGATCCGGTCGCGGGCGAGATCGAGCACCGCGAACCCGAAGCGCTGCCAGTGGTCCCCGTCGAGCTCGAGAAAGTCGCGCTCTTCCCAGGCGCCCGGCGGAGGGATCGGGTCGTCGAGGCCGTGCTGCATGAGGACCGGGACGCCGCCGTGGCCGATGCAGCGGGGGAATTTGACGCCCGAGGCCGGGGTGAAGCCCATGCAGCGATGCTCGTGGCCCCACAGCCAGGCGGTCACCTGACCGCTGTCCAGGACCGGCTTTAGCTTCGCGGGCAGCACCGCCCCCAGGTCGGCCTGATCGTAGACCGAGACGAGCTGGTGATGGCTCAGCAGCACCAGCTTCCGGCCAGCCTGGTGGGCCTCGGCCGCGACCTGGACGGCAAACTCCGCCTGCGGGTCCTGCAGAACACCCGTGTGTCCCTGGGCGAGCACGTCTGGGTCCCAGGCGGTGTCGAGGGCCACCAACTCCCACCACGGAGCCACTAGATGAAAGAAGCTCGTGGTGCGACCGTCGGGCGAGCGCTGGGCGGCGAAGCGTGGGTCGTGCAGCAGGCGATCGAAGTACCCATAGCCACCGCTGTACATCTCGTGATTGCCGTTCAACGACCACGAGGTGACACCGCCCCGGGCCTGCTCACCTGTCACCGGCCAAAACCCCGCTGCCAGAACGTGGCGGTCCACCTCATCGTACGTGCCCGAGTAGTAGATATCGCCCAGGTGGACCACGTGGGCCTGGCGACCTTGGGCGAGCGCGGCCGCGACCTCGTCGGCCATGAAGGCGGCCACGGCCTTGGCCCGCGGGATGCCCGTCCCCCAGTCGCCGACGACGATCACCCGCGCGCTGTCGGCGATCTCGTGCTTGGCCGGCAACGGGTTGAACGCGTGGTTGCCCTCGGCGAGCCGGTCGAGTACCGAGCCCGCGATATCGATCACCCAGCCGGGATCCTCAGGTCCGTACTGCACCGGGTGCAGCAGCCGCTCGACGGTGTGCACGATCGTGCCGAGAAGGTCCCGATGCGCCGGCGTGTCATCCCGCACGCCTTGCGCTCTGAGCTTCTCCTCGATCGTGCTCTGCAAGAGGCTGTTGATGGGGTTACGGGAGAGGTAGGGCACCTGGCTCGCGTGGCGCCCACCCGAGGACGCCAGTTGCCTGGTGGCGTCGGGCATCCTGGCCCGAAGCGCGGCGGCCGGGTCCCCTTCGGCGCCCACCGCGTCGGCGGCCTTGGCCACCGAATCCTGGAGCGGGGGCGCGTCGAGCTTGTCGCGCACGGCACCGACGTACTGCTGCAGGTGGTCTCGGTCAAACGCTTGCTCGAGCATGGCGCCAATCTATTGCCTCGCCGCCGCTGACACCGCCCGCGACGCGCCCACGCCCCCATCTAGATCGACGCGCAGCCCAGTCTAAAACGTGCCGTAGCGCTCGTAGGCCTGCAGCGGCAGGGCGCCGTCGCGGACGGCCTCGCGAATCTCGCTCTCGGTGGCAACCTTGTCCTCGGCCTCCTCGAGGATCTCCGGCAGGCGCTCGCCGGGCACGACCACCAGCCCGTCCCGGTCTCCCACGATCCAGTCGCCGGGCGACACCCGAACCCCACCGACCACGATCGTGACCTCCCCGTGCGCCTGCAGCTCCCAGCGCGGCACGCAATCCTGCGGCGTCACGTAGCGCGAGAACACCGGGAAGTCCTCGCGCAGGATGTACTCCGCGTCGCGGGTGCCCCCGTCGAGCACCGCCCCCGCGCAACCTCGGGAGGCCAGCGAGGTCGCCGACAGCTCGCCGAAGTGCGCGGCGCCGCGATCGTTGGTCTCATAGACGGCGACATGGCCGGGCGGAACCGAGCCCAGCATGTCGAGCACCCGACGGATCGAGGTGTCGTAGTCGTGGCCGGGATGGGGGCGGCCGAGTACGGGATACACCGGACCGGCCAGGCGCAGGCCCGGGCGCAGCGGCGCGATCTCAGGGGGCAGCGTCTGCTGGAGGTAGCCGTGGCGGTCGAGCACATCCGTCAGGGCCCCCGTGTAGAGCGAGGAGAATCGGCGCGCGAGATCGCCGGTCGCGCTCACCGCTCTTAGAATAGTCGCGCGATGAAGGCGGTCGTCGTCGAGCGGCCCCACCGGGTCGCCTACCGTGACGTCGACGCGCCGGCCGTCGGCCCCACCGACGTGCTCGTCAAGAGCCGCCAAGCGGGGCTCTGCCGGACCGACATCGAGGTCATGACCGGCGCCTTCACCGACCCCCGGTGGGTGCAGTTCCCGGTCATCTTGGGACACGAGTGGTCGGGCACCGTCGTCGAGACCGGGACCGAGGTCGAGTCGGTGGGCGTCGGCGATCGGGTCGTCTGCGAGGGCTTGATCGCCTGCCATCGCTGCCGCCGCTGCCGCAGCGGCGAGACGCACTGGTGCGAGCGGATCGAGGCGCTCGGCTTCACCCGCCCCGGCGGCTACGGCGAGCTGGTGGCGGTGCCGGCGCGGGTCGTCCACCGGCTGCCCGACCACGTGTCCTTCGACGCCGCCGTGCTCGTGGAGCCCGCTTCGGTCGTTCTCCACGGCCTCGACAAGGCCCAGCCCCAACCCGGCGAGGCGGTGGGGGTGATCGGAGTGGGCACGCTCGGGTCGCTGGCCATCTTGCTGCTGAAGCTCTATGCGCCGTCGCGGATCATCGCCTACGGGGTGCGCGAGCCGGAGCTCGAGCTGGCCACACAGCTGGGCGCCGATGAGGTCGTGCTGGCCGGCGACGGGGCCGCGCCCAGCGCCGAGCTCGATCTCGTGGTGGAGACGGCAGGAGCGCCGGCGGCGATCGAACTCGCCACGCAGCTGTGCCGTCCCGGTGGCCGAGCCGTGCTGCTCGGGATCGCCGGCGACGGCCGCACCCTAACGCTGCCGTCGGACCTGCTCACCGGCAAGGACATGGCCCTGATCGGCAGCCTCGCCTATCCGGCGTCGGCCTGGTCTCGGATCGTCGCCCTGGTCTCCGATCAGGTGCTAAAGCTCGATCCGATCGTGACCCATCGCTTCCCGATCGACGAGTTCGAGCAGGCGGTCGCGCTGATGGACGATCGCCGGGGGATCGTGGCCAAGATCGTGCTGGAGCACGACTGACCCTCGGCCCCCGAAGAAAGGACTAAAGACATGCCGACGATGCGAGACGGTGGCTATGAGCAGGCGGACGGGCGCCGCAGCGCCGAGTGGTTTGACCATCGCGGCCTCGATGGCTTTCTGCACCGCTCGTGGCTGAAGTCGACCGGCGTCACCGACGACAGCTTCCGCGGCCGCCCGGTGATCGGCATCTGCAACTCGTGGTCGGAGCTGGTCAACTGCAACGTCCATCTGCGCGGGCTGGCCGAAGCGGTCAAACGCGGCGTGTTGCAGGCGGGTGGCTTTCCCCGCGAGTTTCCGGTGATGTCACTCGGCGAGTCGCTGATGAAGCCGACCACGATGCTGTACCGCAACCTGATGTCGATGGACGTCGAGGAATCGATTCGTTCCTATCCGCTCGACGGCGTCGTGCTGCTGACCGGTTGTGACAAGACCAACCCGGCGTCGGTCCTCGGGGCCTGCTCGGCCAACATCCCGGCGATCGTCGTCACCGGCGGCCCGATGCTCAACGGTCACTGGCGTGGCCAGGAGCTCGGCTCGTGCTCGGACTGCTGGCACTTCCACGAGGAGCTGCGCGGCGGGCGGATCAGCGAGGCTGACTTCACCGAGATCGAGAACTCGATGTCGCGCTCCAACGGTCACTGCATGACGATGGGCACGGCCTCGACGATGGCCTGCATGACCGAGGCGCTCGGCCTCACCCTGCCCGGCGCGGCCGCGATTCCCGCGGTCGACTCGCGCCGGGCCCAGGTCGCCGAGGCGGCCGGGCGGCAGATCGTCGAGCTCGTCGCCCAGGACATCCGCCCCGCCGACATCCTCACCCGCGAAGCGTTCGAGAACGCGATCCGCGCGCTGCACGCGATCTCGGGCTCGACCAACGCCATCATCCATCTCATCGCCTATGCAGGCCGGCTGGGGATCGACGTGCCGCTGTCGCTGTTCGATGAGCTGTCGGGGACCACGCCCTGGCTGGTCAACCTCAAGCCGGCCGGCGATCACCTGATGGAGGACTTCTACTACGCCGGCGGTCTGCCGGCGGTGCTGGACCAGATTCGCGACCTGCTGCACTCAGACGCACTGACCGTCACAGGTCAATCCCTGGGTCAGAACCTCGACTCCACTCCGACCGAGATCATCGACGAGCGCGTGATCCGCCCCCGCTCGGACGCGCTCGACGAGGGAGGCTCGCTGGTCGTGCTGCGCGGGAACCTGTGCCCGGACGGCGCGGTGATGAAGATCACGGCTGCCCAGCGCAGGCTGCTGCAACACGAGGGCCGGGCGCTCGTGTTCGACGGCATCCACGACCTGGCCGCGCGGGTCGACGATCCGGAGCTCGACGTCGATGCCGACTCGGTGATGCTGCTGCGCAACGCCGGTCCGGTGGGAGCGCCGGGGATGCCCGAGTGGGGCCATCTGCCGATTCCGGCCAAGCTCCTGCGCTCGGGCGTCACCGACCTGTTGCGGATTTCCGACGCACGCATGAGCGGCACCTCGTACGGAGCGGTCGTGCTCCACGTGGCCCCCGAAGCGGCGGTCGGCGGACCGCTCGCGCTGGTCCAGACCGGAGACCGGATCCGGCTCGACGTCGCACAGCGGATGCTCGACGTTGTGCTCGACGACGCCGAGCTCGCGCGCCGGCGCGCCGCCTGGAGCCCCCCGGAGCGCAAGGACGAGCGTGGCTACCGCCGGCTGTATGAGGATCACGTGCTGCAGGCCAACGAGGGCTGCGATCTGGATTTCCTGCGCGGGCGCGCCCCGGTGGTCGCCGACGTGATGACCTATCTGTAGCTTGATGCCCGCCAGCTACGACTTCACCGGGCGCACTGCGCTGATTACCGGCGGCGCCGGTGACATCGGAGCGGCCGCGGCGCAACTGCTGCAGTCGGCCGGGGCTGGCGTGGCCACGCTCGACCTGCGCGGCGCACAACTCGACGGCGTGCTGGCGCTGCAAGGCGACGTCAGCCGTTCCCAGGACGTCGACGCCGCCGTGGCCCGAACCGAGGCCGAGCTGGGACCGCTGGACATCGCGGTGTGCTGCGCCGGGGTCAGCGGCCAGTCGCTGAGCACGATCGACGTCGACGATCAGGAGTGGCGCCGGGTGTTCTCGATCAACTGCGACGGCGTGTTCTTCGTCAACCGCGCCGCCGCCCGGGTGATGGTCCCGCGCGGCTACGGGCGGATCGTCAACATCGCCTCGATCGCCGGCAAGGAAGGCAACCCGATGGCCGCCGCCTACTCGGCCTCCAAGGCGGCGGTCATCGCCATGACCAAGTCGGTCGGCAAGGACCTGGCCGAGACCGGGGTGCTGGTCAACTGCATCACACCGGCCGTGATCCAGACGCGGATGTTGGACGACATCTCAGACGAGCACGTCGCCTACATGGTGGAGCGGATCCCCATGAAGCGCGTCGGTCATCCCCAAGAGGTCGCCGCGCTGATCGCGTTTCTGGCCTCCGAGCAGTGCAGCTTCTCCACTGGCGCGGTGTTCGATCTCTCCGGCGGCCGCGCCACGTATTAGCTGCCTGGGCGATCTTTCTCGCATGGCGACGAAGATCGCCCATCCACTGTCACGAGAATGCAAACGCCGTGTCCGGCGCCAGCCAGAACGGCCGCAAATACGCGGCCGTGCCCGACAGCGGCAGCACCTCGTCGCGCAGCCCCACGCCCAAGTCCCGCGAACGTACTCCTGCCGCGCTGCAATCCGCGACCACAGCTGGGGATGGCGGGCCCGGAGCTCGGCGCGCAGCGCCTCGTCGGCGATCGCCACCGTGTCCTCGCAGTTGGTGGTCCAGCCGGGCCGGATGCCGGTCGGGATGATGTCACTCTGCAACACCATCCCGCTGGCGATCGGATCGTCGGAGCCGGCGGGCGGATCGGCGAGTCAAGCCACTCTTCGTGGTGGATCAGGTGGCCGGGGTTCAGCGACGAGGCGAACTCCTGGCCGGCCAGGACACCGGTGACGGTCTCATACAGCTCGCCTCCGGACAGGCCCACGGCCAGGGACTCATACCAGGTGGCGATCGCCCGCCAGTAGGGCCGCGCCAAGCGCTCGAGGTAGCCGTCGCTGGCGCTGGTGAGGTCGCTCGCCGAGGCGGCGATCAGCCCGCCGCGGGCGCAGTTACCTCCCCACAACCCGACCGCGGTGACCGCGGCGTCGCCGAGCGCCAGCCGCCGCGCCGACGGACTGCGCAGACCCATGGCGACATCGGGGCCCGAGGCGAACACCGGGTGGTAGCTGAGCGGCTCGCCCGACCAGGCGGCGGCGCGGAAGGCCTCGCGCTCGCTGACGCCGGACGCCGCCGCGTCCATGATCGCGTGCACCCACGCCGAGCACCGTGACGCGCCCCATTCGAACACGGCGATCTGGTCGGCGGTCGCACACGTCCGCAGGCCCGAGCGGGGGCTGGTCAGGGCCGCGGTGGCGTCGGTCACCAGCTCGGTGGCGCCGCTGATCTGGCGCAACGTGTCGACGAAGAACGCCGGCGCGAACATCGCTGGCTCGGCCCCACTCCACTCGCCGAGTCCGAGCGCCTTCCAACCGACCACGCCAACACGATGGCCATGCCGTAGGCCCGCGTCCCGCAGCGCGTCCTCCAGCGTCGGACCACCGCTGCGATCGATGCCCATCAAGCTGAACGTGGGACAGCACACGACCTCGACGTCGATGGGGACGAGCGGCACGTAGCCCACGTCTTCTTTGCCGAGGATCAGCGTGCGCCGATCGCCACACAGGACCAGCAGCGCCTCCTCGAAGCGCGGGTCGAGATTGGTCAGGTAGATCAGGTTGGCCGCGTGCTCGCGATCGCCGTAGACCACGATGCAGTCGGCCCGGACCGCGGCCGTCAGCGCGGCGATCCGGGCCTCGAGCTCATCGGCCCCGATCGCCGGCAGCTCGTCGGCCTCGGCGAGCTGCAGCGGCGGCGGTGAAACCTGCACCAGCTCGATCGCCCGCGTCACCTGCAGCGCCCCTTGCGCGCGCTTGACAGCCCTCGGCCGGCGGAGCTATCTTCCGCGCGAGTCACATGGTGACCATACAACTTGGCCCATGAGGGCGCCGCAGGAAGAGGCGCCGATCCGCTCGGTCACGTTGAGCGACCAGGTGACTCGCGCGCTCGCGCGCCGGATCGCCAACGGGGAGATCGGCGAGGGCGTGCCGCCGCCCACCGAGCAGGAGATCTGCGATGAGTTCGGGGTCTCCAAGACCACGGCTCGGGAGGTGATTCGCTCGCTCGCGGCCCGTGGTTTCGTCGAGGTCCGCCACGGGCGCCGGATGCAGGTGCGCCGTCCCAGTGATTGGAACCACCTCGACCCGTTGATGCTCGAGCTGATCGACGACCCGTCGGTGTTGCGACGCTACCTCGCCGACGTCCACTACGTGCGGACGCTGATCGAGCCCGAGGTCGCGGCCCGCGCCGCCGTCAGCGCCAGCCACGAGCAGATCGCGCGGACGCGCGAGCTGGTGGCGGAGATGGCCGCGCGGGAGCACGATCCCGACGGCTATCTGGAGGTCGACCTGATCTTTCACCGCGAGCTGGCGGCGGCCACGGGCAGTCCCATCCTCGCCTTCGTGCTCGATTCGCTCGGCGGGTTGCAGCGGGTCAGCCAGCAGGTCACCGTCCGCCTCCCGGGGCGCCTGCTGGCTCAGGCCACGGCCGAGCATCGACGGATTGTCGAGGCGGTCGCCGCCCGGGAACCCGAGCAGGCGCGGGAGGCCATGCGTGCCCACCTGGTGGCGGTCGCCCATGTGTGGGTCCCGGGCGCCGCGGACGACAACTTCCAAGCCCTGATCAGAGGCGCAAGCTAGATCCAAGAGGAGAGGAGTGCCATGGCCGATGTCATAACAGCGCCGGACGGCCCGGCAGGGGGTGTGAACTACGTCGCCGCAGATACCGAGCTGAAGGCTGGCGCGCTCGGGTTCTGGGGAGGGATGATCCAGGCGGTCACCCACATCGCGCCCGGCCTGAACGTCCTGCTGGGGTTGACGTTCATCGTCAGCTTCGCCGGCGTGGCCGCGCCGATCGCCTACATCTGCGGAGGGATCATCTGCCTCGGTGTGGCCGTGGTGCTGACCCAGCTGGCCAAGGAGTTCACCGGCGCGGGTGGCTACTTTCTCTATGTCAGCCGGACGATCGGGCCACGCACCGGCTGGATCACGACCTGGCTGTACTTCCTGTATGACCCGATCGCGGTGTCGTCGGTGTGCGCATTCACCGGCCTGCTCGTCCAGCAGACGCTCCAGGCGCAATACGGAGTCGACATCTCGTGGTACTTCTGGTTCTTCGCCTTCCTGTTGATCGTGACCGGGTTCACGCTGTTCGGGATCTCGCTGTCGGCCAAGGCGATGCTGATCCTCGGGGGGTTCGAGGTCTTGATCTTCCTCGTGCTGGCGATCTCGGGCCTGGCCTCGCCCGGTCCGGGCGGCTTCAACTTCGACTCGTTCAATCCGGCCAACCTACCGAGCGCGAAGGGCCTGTATCTCGGCGTGGTGTTCACGATTCTGGCCCTCTCGGGCTTCGAGGCGGTGGCGCCGCTCGCCGAGGAGACCGAGAACCCCAAGCGCAATCTCCCGATCGTGATCGTGCTGTCGGTGATCGGCGTCGCCATCTTCTACGCGTTCGTCAACTGGGGCGTGCTGGTCGGCCACGGGACGACCAGCGTCGCCGCCGGCAACTTCACAGTGTCGGATCAGATCTTCAACCTCGCCCGCAGGCTGTGGAGCGGGGCCTGGATCTTGGTTCTGATCGCGACGGTCAACTCGGCGCTCGCGGTGTCGATCGCGATCCAGAACGCCTCCACCCGGGTGTTCTTCGGGATGGGCCGGATCGGGGCACTGCCGCGCTGGCTGGGCTACGCCCACCCGCGCTTCAAGACGCCCTGGAACGCGATCCTGGCGCTGACCGTGCTGACGGTCACGGTGGCCATGGTCCTGGGCTCGACGATCGGCCCCGTCAACCAGTTCGGGATGATCGGGATCGTGCAGACGCTCGGCCTGATCATCGTCTACTCGATGGGCAATCTCGGCGTGCTGTGGTTCTACTCCCGCGAGCGGCGGCCGCAGTTCAACTGGCTGTTGCACGGTGTGATCCCGCTCGCGACCTCGGCGGCGCTGCTGTGGGTGGGCTGGAAGACGGTTCAGGGACTGCACATCTTCGGACTCCCGACGCCACTGGACTACGCGCCGTGGATCGCCATCGGCTGGTTTCTGGCCGGACTGATCATCCTGTTCTACGCCAGTCGAACGGGTAAGGAGGGCTGGCTGTTCAAGGCGGGCGAGTCGACGATCGAGCGTCCCGAGACCGCCGCCGAGGCCGCCCACCGGCCCGCCCTCTAGAACAAGGGGATCTCGCGCCGCCGCGGATCGGATTTCCGCGGCGGCGCCGAGTCGCCCGATCCGTGCCCAACTTCGACTCAACAGACCTCGGCGGCCTGGGCGTCGCCATCACCGGCGCCGCGGGCGACATCGGCCACGCGATGGCGCTCGAGCTCGCCCGGCGGGGCGCGGCGGTGACGATGATCGACCGTGTTTCAGAGGCCCGAGCAGCGCCACGGATCCAGGCCGTCTCGGCGGTCGCCGAGTGCGCCTACCTCCAGGCCGACGTCACCGACCGCGCTGCCCTCGACGCCGCTCTAGCAACGGTCGACCCGCTCGATGTGGCCATCGGCAACGCGGGCATCGTCGACTCGGCACCATTTCTGGAAGTCACCTCAGAGCAGTGGCGCGCGCACCTCGAGGTGAACCTGACCGGATGCTTCAACCTCGGTCAGGCCGCCGCGGCGCTGATGGTGGCGCGCGACCGGCCGGGGCTGGTGCTGTTCACGGGCTCCTGGGTCGGTGAGATTCCGTGGCCGGACATCGCCGCCCTACTGCGTCTCCAAGGCGGGCGTCAGGATGCTCGCCCGCTCGATGGCCCGTGAGCTCGCGGCGCACCGGATCCGGGTCAACGTGATCGCCCCCGGGATCGTGTTCGCGGGCATGGCCCGGCGCCAGTATGAGACCGATCCGGCCTACGCCCGGCGCGCGTCGGTCGTCGTTCCGCTCGGCGAGCTCGGGACCGCCGAGCAGGTCGCCCAGGCGACCGCGTTTCTGTGTTCACCGGAGGCTGCCTACATGACCGGCTCGGTGCTGCTCGTCGACGGCGGCGCTTCACTGTTTCAGTGCGAGCCGTGAGCCCCGTGGAGCTCGTCCCCGGAGTGCACCGCATCGATGCCCAGGTGGGAGGGCGCCCGCTGTATGACCACGAGGCTCGCCGATGAGGATCACCGGCCTCGACACCGTCCGGACCGACGAATTCCCCAACCTCGTCCACGTCCTGGTGCACACCAGCGAGGGGCTGACCGGCCTGGGCGAGACGTTCTTCTTCGCCGACGCCGTCGAGGCTCACCTCCACAACGCGATCGCCGACTACCTGCTCGGCGAGGATCCGGTCGAGATCGAGCGCCACGCCAGTGCGCTGCGCGGCTACGTTGGTACGGCCTCCAGCGGCGCCGAGACGCGGGCCGCCTCGGCGGTGGACATCGCGCTCTGGGACCTGCGGGGCAAGGCGCTGCAGCAGCCGCTCTACGACCTGCTCGGGGGCCGCTCGCGCGATCGAATCCGGACCTACAACACCTGTGCCGGACCGCATTATGTCCGCGAGCACCGGACTCAGGCGGTCGCCAACTGGGGTCTTTACCAGGAGCACGGCGAGGGGCGCCACGAGGACCTCGAGGCCTTTTTGCACCATCCCGATGAGCTCGCCCGCAGCCTACTCGACGAAGGCACCACCGGCATGAAGATCTGGCCCTTTGATCCGCATGCCGAGGCCTCCGGCGGGCATGACATATCGGCCGCCGAGCTCAACCGCGCGCTCGAGCCGGTCCGCCGGATCCGGGCCGCGGTGGGCTCGGAGATCGACGTGATGATCGAGCTGCACGCGCTCTGGGATGTCCCGGCGGCGTGCCGGATCGTGGCCGCGCTCGACGAGTTTGAACCGTTCTGGATCGAGGACCCGGTCAGGGTCACGAGCGCCGAGGCACTGGCCGAGGTCCAGCGCACCACGCACGCACCGATCGCGGCCGGGGAGACACTCACGGACCTGCCGGGCTTCCGAGACCTGCTCGTCCGCGACGGGGCGAGGATCCTGATCTTCGACGTCGGCTGGGTGGGCGGCATTACCACCGCACGCAAGGTGGCGGCGCTTGCGGAGGCGCACGAGCGGCCGGTGGCCCCGCACGACTGCACGGGTCCGGTCGTGTACGCCGCCGCGACCCATCTGTCGCTGCACCTGCCCAACGCGATCGTCCAGGAGAGCGTGCGGGCCTTCTGGGAAGGCTGGTATCAGGAGTTCGTGACGGCGCTGCCGGCGATCGAGCGCGGCATGGTGTCGGCGCCCGTCGGCCCCGGACTCGGTCTCGAGCTTCGCCCCGAAGTGTTCGAGCGGCCCGACGTCCACATCCGATCCACGACCGAGGAGGAGCGGCGATGGGCGCCACCGTTCGCGTGATGCAGGAGGACTGGGGTGTGTTCTCAAACCTCCCCGCCACCGCCAAGCGCTTTACCGCGCAGACCGGGATCGAGGTCGAGGTCACGCTGACCGTGATCCCCGAGATGTGGGAACTTATGGAACGCAGTTTCTCGGGCCAGGACCCTCCGTTTGACCTGGTCGGTGTCGATGATCTGCTCTTGATCCAGGCGGCCCGCAACGGCCACGTCGAGCCCCTCGACGATCTGATCGCCGGCGATGGCTACTCGCTCGACGATTTCCCCCGGGCCGCCATCGACGCGCTGTCCGACCGCGGGCGAATCTGGGGCCTGCCCTACTGCTTTGTCTCCAACGTGCTCATCTACCGGGCGGATCTGTTTGACCGGCACGGGATAGCGGTTCCCGAGACGCTCGATGAGCTGACCGCGGCGGCGGTGGCCGTGCAGGAGGCCGAGCGCGGCGACGGCCACGACGATTTCTATGGCATTGCGATCCGCGGGGCGCCCAACTGCGGGCTGAACTTCTGGATCATCGGCTCCACCTGGGGCCCTTCGTTCGGGGTGCGCTGGTACGACGAGACGGGCCGGCCCACGCTGGCCACGGCGGAGCTGGTCGCCGCCGTCGAGCACTACGTCGATCTGCTGCGCCGGGCGGGGCCTCCGGAGTCACCGACGATGGACTTCATGGACTGCATGGTGTGCTACGGCGCCGGCCGCGCCGCGATCACCATCGAGCCCGCCAATGAGGCCTCGATCCTGTACGAACGGGGCGGAGCCGTGGCCGACGGCACGCGCACGGCGCTGATGCCCGCGGGCCCGCTGGGCACCCGCCACGTGGGTCTGTACACGCCTCCCTATGCCATCCCCTCGCGGTCGGGGTCAAAAAAGGCCGCCTGGGAGCTGGCCATGTTCCTGTGCGACCCGGCCCAGGTACTCGACGACGTGCGCCAGAGCGGCTTCGTCGAGGTGGCCCGGGAGTCCGTGCTGCGGGACCCGACTTTCGCCTCGCGGTTTCGCCCCGAGCTGCTCGAGACGGCACTGGCCACACGCCCGTTCGCGCGCGGCGAGCGGCCGGTGACCAACCACGGAATGGAGGTCGGCAACCGGATCGGCGATCAGATCGTGCGCGTGCTGAGGGGGGAGCTCGGAGCCGCCGAGGCGATGGAGAACGCGGAACGGACGGTGGCGGCGCTGGGGCCGCCGCAGTAGGAACCGGAAGCGGACCGCAGCGCATCGGGGCCGCCGCAGTGAGAGGCGGGAAGGCCGATGCGGGCATAGCACCCGGGCCGCGGG
>CAVWQA010000003.1:0-76979 GCA_963757015.1 uncultured Solirubrobacterales bacterium | reverse complement strand
GGTGCGCGGCGACGCCACGGGCCGAGCCTCGCTTTCACTTCCGCACGGGTCTCACGATTGTGCTGCCGTGGCTGGTTGTGTCCCGGGAGCGGACGTCTCGAGCGGCCTGACAGCAAGCGTTGAGAGTGCCCTCGTTCGTGGATCCGGCAGTGATACCTGACGTTCGGCCGCCGCGATGATCTAGACGTGGGTGGCGGTGAGGTAGCGCTGGATTGTGGGGGCGACCTGCTGGATGAGCTCGTCGAGGGGGAGCTGTGTGATCGCTGAGACCTTGATGACGTGGCGCGCGATCGCGAGTCCGAACAGTTGTGATCCGGCGAGGGCCAGGCGTCGGGGTTGGTCGCTGTTGGGATCTGCGGTGCGCGACCGGATGTTGTCGGCCAGGGCGTCGTGGAGCATCTGCGCGGCTTTGTCTGAGGTCGCTGCCGATCGGGTGATCGCCAGCAAGATGTGGCGGGTTTGTGGTTGCTCCCAGAGTTCGAGGTACGTGGTCGCGACGCGCGTTCCGACACCGGCGGGATCGCCGGGCAGGGACGCGGCGAGCTGCTCAAAGATCGGGGTGCGGGCGGCGATGACGGCCGCGAACAGCGTTTCCTTATCGCTGAAGAAGTGGCGGATCAGTGCTGGGTCGACGTCGGCCGCAGCGGCGATCGCGCGGATCGATGCGCGCTCGTAGCCGCGCTCGCCGAAGAGTCTGGTCGCGGCGTCAAGGATCGCGTCGCGGGTGCCGCTGTTGCCGGCGCGTCGCCCGGTGCGGATGTTGGCGCGCGAGGTTGGCACGGTGGTAGATCGTATTCCACGAGCCCAGAATTCCCCGGCCGTAGAGTTGTTTGTGTATGGTGGCGACCAACCGCGCATGTTCGGGACACGAACGCTGGGAAACAGCGGAGGAGACGGCGATGAGACTCGAGCACCAGCGACGAGTCCTCCTACATCACCGGCACCGACATCGTCGTCGACGGCGGCTGGTTCTCCTCCGCGCCCTACCTCGTCACCGAACGATCCCACCACGCCCTCAGCGTGATGGACAAAAAGGAGCACCTCGAAGAGTTCCTGCACCACTTCCGGTAGGGGCCGTGGACCATCCGGGTTGTGCGCGCGCGCCCGCGCACCCCATCGGCTGTGCGTCACGTTCGGTCCCGGTCGCCCGCGCCGCGTGTTGAGCGACCCAGCGAAAAGCCATCGCGGCGATCACTCCGGACCGGGCGGTCTCTGTCACCGCGCGCAGCTGCCGCCACAAGCCGGGCTTGTACGATCGGCCACGGTCTCTGCGCCTACCGCCACCCCACCGACCCCGCAAGGAGATGATCGATGACTCCAGGTTCCGATGATCCTCGTAAGGACGCGAGCGTCGCGACTCGCGCCGCCAATGATGCGCTGGCGAAGTCGCTGCCGTTCGAGGATCGGCGCGATTTCGAGGAGGCCGGCCGTGGGCTGATCGCACCTTTGCCCGACGGCGGCGTGATCCGGGCCAAGGACGGCACGCCGGTGTGGGATCTGTCGGGCTTCTCGTCGTTCATCAAGGAGGGCGCCGACGCGCCAGCGACGGTCAACCCGAGCCTGTGGCGCCAGTCGCAGCTCGTTGTCCAGGGTGGCCTCTATGAGGTCGTCCCGGGGCTCTACCAGGTGCGTAGCGCGGACCTCTCCAACATCACGTTCGCCGAGGGCGATGACGGGATCGTGATATTCGACCCGCTGCTGACGCGGGAGACCGCCGCCGCGGCGCTCGAGCTCTACTACCAGCATCGGCCCCGCAAGCCGATCGTGGCGGTGGTCCACTCCCACAGCCACGTCGATCACTACGGCGGGATCCGCGGCATCCTCGACGAAGCCGACGTAAAGGCCGGCAAGATCCAGATCATCGCCCCGATCGGCTTTTTGGAGGCCGCGATCTCCGAGAACGTGCTCGCCGGCAACGCGATGAGCCGCCGCTCGTCCTACATGTACGGCAACCTCCTGCCGACCGACGGCAAGGGACAAGTCGGCGCGGGTCTGGGAATGAGCACCTCGTCGGGTGAGATCACGCTGATCCCGCCGACCGATCACGTGACCGAGACCGGGCAACGGATGAACATCGCGGGCCTTGATTTCGAGTTCATGCTCGCCCCCGATACCGAGGCGCCGGCGGAGATGCACTGGTTCGTCGAGCAGTTCAAGGCCGTGACCGCGGCCGAGAACTGCTGCCACACGCTGCACAACACCTACACGATCCGAGGCGCCAAGATCCGCGACCCGCTGGCGTGGTCGAAGTACCTGGAGCAGACGATCGAGCTGTGGGGAGACCGCGCCGAGGTGATGTACGGCATGCACCACTGGCCGGTGTGGGGACGCGAGCGGGTGCTCGAGATCCTTGAGAAGGGCCGCGACGGCTACCGGTTCATCAACGACGAAACGCTGCGGCTGGCCAACCACGGTCAGACGCCGGCCGAGATCGCCGAACAGGTCAAGTTCCCCGAGGAGCTCGACCGCCATTGGGCGATGCGCGGCTACTACGGGTCGCTGAACCACAACGTCCGCGCGACCTACGTCAACTACCTCGGCTGGTTTGACGGCAACCCCGCCAACCTCTACACGCTGCCGCCCGAGCAGACGGCCAAGCGCTACGTCGAGATCATCGGCGGCGTCGACACGCTGCTAGACAAGGCCCGCGGCGCGTTTGAGCAGGGCGACTACCGGTGGGTCGCCGAGGTCGTCAACCACGCCGTGTTCGCCGACCCGGACAATCAGGACGCCAAGGACCTCCAGGCCGACGCGCTCGAGCAGCTCGGCTACCAGTCCGAATCGGGGCCGTGGCGCAACTTCTACCTGACCGGCGCCAAGGAGCTGCGCGACGGCGTGATGGTACTCCCGACCCCGAATACGGCCAGCCCAGACTCGGTGCGATCGATGAGCCCAAAGCTGTTCTTCGACTACCTCGGAGTCCGACTAAACGGAGCCAAAGCCGGAGGGAAAAAGATCACGATCAACGCACGTTTCCCCGACATCGACGCCGACTACACGCTGATGGTCCGAAACGGCGCGCTCACCCACCGCGCGGGGCACCACGACAACCCCGACGCTTCGGTGATCGTCGATCGCAGCAAGTTCAACGACGTGATCCTCGGCCAAGCCTCGCTCGCCGATCAGATCGCTGACGGCACCGCGCAACTGCAGGGAGACCAGGACGCGCTGCACCAGTTCGTCTCGCTGCTGGACACGTTTGAGTTCTGGTTCAACATCGTGACCCCGTAAGATCTGCGCCCCCGACACCGTGACATCGGCCATCCGCAACTCTGTCGCGGCGTACCAAGGACAGTCGCACCAGCTCGGCGACGCCATCCGTTTCAAGGAGCCTCGCGACCATGTCGTCGGCGTGCTCTGCGGCACCGTGAGACGCATCCCGATGCGACTCATGTTCGTTTCTCGGCGGCGTCGACGGCCGCTTGCACGGTGGGGTAGACGTGCTCGAGCACTGGGTCATCGATGACGCTCTGCAGGACGTCGCGGACCTGCCCGACGTCCCGGGCGATCAGGAGGCGTACACGTTGATGCTGGAGCTCGTCGGCGAGGTCGGCGAGCATGCGCGATGCGGTGACGTCGATGAACGGGATGGTCTCGGCGTCGAGCACGACCGCGCGGATCCCGTCCGCGGACGCGGCCTGCAGGACCCGGGCACGCACGGCGTCGGCGTTGGCGAAGTACAGGCCACTCTCGACGCGGAGCACAGCGACGTGGTCGGCGAGCTGGGCGTCGGCGTGACGTTCGATGTCGCGGTAGTGCCCGTCGGGGCCGCGCGTCTTGCCCAAGGTCGCGACATAGGGCCGAGACGCTCGGTAGATGAGCAGCAGCAGCGAGACGGTGATACCGATGAACAGGCCCGGAAGCGTGTCGAACACGGTGACGCCGAGCAGCGCTGCGATGGCGGCAATGAAGTCGGGACGGGCGACGAACCCGAACTCGCGCCCGAGCCGGCGGCTGTAGGCCCGGTACAGCCTGATCAGCGCGGGGACATCGACAAGCTCGACCACGGCGGCGATGACCACCGCCGCCAGCGTCGCCTCCGGAAGATCCTCGAACAGCCCCGTGAGCGCAAGCAGCGTGATGATCGTCAACGCCGCGACGATCAAACCTGAGATCTGGGAGCGCGCCCCGGCGGAGGCGTTGACCGCGGTCTTGGACAGGCTCCCGTTTACGACCATCCCGCTCGACAACGCCGACGCCAGGTTGGCGCCGCCGAGGCCGAGTAGCTCGCGGTTGGCATCGATCTGCTGGTGCTCACGTGCGGCATAGGTCTTGGCCGCGCCGAGACCTTCGGCGAACCCGACGAGCATGACTCCGACTCCGCCGGCCGTAAGCGCGCCGACATCGCTGGCATGAATCTTCGGAATCCCGAAGGAGGGGAGACCGCTCTTGATAGAGCCGACGATCTCCACTCCATGATGATCGAGGTTGAATACCTTCACGGCGGCGATGCCAAGCAGCACTGCGACCAGCGATCCCGGGACAGCCGGCGCCATCCGACGCAGGCCGACGATCACCGCCAGCGATACCACCCCGACAAGCAGCGTCAGTCCGTGTGTGTCGCCGAGGTGGGTGATCACGTGCCACAGCTGCTCGAAGAAGTCGCCTGAGCCCTTCTCGATACCGAGCAGCTTCGGGACCTGGCCGATGATGATCGTCAGCGCGAGGCCGACGATGAACCCTTTCAATACCGGTTCCGAGATGAAGCTGGCCAGAAACCCGAGGCGCAGCACGCCGGCGATGAGCGCGGCGAGGCCTGTCGTGATTGCCAGCCCGGCCGTCAGCGCCGCGAAGCGTCCGCTGCCGACAGGGACGAGCGCGGCGATCGTCGCGGCCGAGAGCGCCGCGGTAGCGGCCATTGGTCCCACCACGAGCTGGCGCGAGCTTCCCAGCGCGGCATACAGGATCAGTGCGCCGGGGGCCGCGTAGAGACCGACGACGGGGGAGACCCCGGCGATCGACGCGTACGCGAGCGCTTCGGGGACCAGCACGGCCCACACCGTCACTCCCGCGATCAGGTCCCCGCGGAGCCACGAGCGCCGATAGCCTCCAAGCCACTGGAACAGGAATCCCACCCGCTCGGAAGCTAAGAGCACAAATCGCGTGCCGCTTCATCCGATTTGGGCGATGGGCTCACGGTCACCTCGAGCGAGGATCCAAGCCATGGCGATGGAGGCGCGCTCAATTCGCTGATGGGCCAGGGCATCGGACAAGTTCTGTCGTTCGGTGTCGGCGTCGCGCTCAGCCCGGTGCCGATCATCGCGGTCGTGCTGATGCTCGCCACCCCGCGAGGCCGGGCGAACGGTCCGGCGTTCCTCGCCGGCTGGATCGTCGGGATCGCGGTGCTCGGCACGATCGTTCTGCTCGTCTCAAGCGGCGCCTCCGCCAGTACGCACGGCGCGCCCGCCACCTGGGTCAGCATCCTCAAGATCGTCCTCGGCGTCCTCCTGCTGCTGCTCGCCGCCAAGCAGTGGCGCGGGCGGCCTCGAGGGGACCGCGAGCCCCAGCTGCCGGCCTGGATGAAGTCAATCGACAAGTTCACCGCGGGCAGATCGGTTGCCATGGGCGTGGCGCTCTCGGCGATCAACCCGAAGAACCTGCTGCTCGTAGTCGGTGCGGCAGCCGCGATCGCCCAAACCGGCGCGAAGGCGCTGAGCCAGGCCGTGGCGCTGGCTGTGTTCATCGTGATCGCGATGCTCGGAGTCGGCGCGCCGGTCGGGATCTATTTCCTGATGGGCGACCGAGCGACCAAGATCCTCGGCGAGCTGCATGATTGGATGGCTCGCGAGAACGCCACGATCATGGCGGTCATCTGTCTGATCATCGGCGCCAAGCTGATCGGCGACGCGATCACCGCCCTGGCCAGCTAGCCGCCGCCAGCGTCATCCACTTTGGGTGATGCAGATCAGAGGCAGTACGCCGATGCTCGCAGTGTTCGCTCGCCTCGGTTCGACGTCACGCGGCGTGCGATAAACGAGTGGGAGGAGATCGGGTGTCCGGGGGCGTGCTTCCGGGCCGTCTTGGCCAAGTCAGGTTCGATGGGGAGTTGCCGGTCCGGTCCGATGTTGGGCTGGTGTTTGACGAGCTGGACTACCAGATGGCGTGTCAGGCATATTTGTGGGCGCTGCCGCTGGTGTCCTACGCGCAATGGAAGACCCAGCACTACGAGGTGTTCGGAGCGACCAGCTCAGATCTCGTGCTCTACGTGAGCTATCGCGATCGCCTGGGGCTGATCACGGCGAACGCGACGACTCCGTACACCCTGAACTTCTTTGACCTCAGCGAGACCGGGGCGCTGGTGGTCGAGCTGCCGGCCGGACCGACCGCCGGCGGGGTGTCTGACTTCTGGCAGCGAGAGATCGGGGTGATGGGCGAGATGGGCCCGGATAAGGGTCACGGCGGCAGGCACGTGATTGTCCCACCGGGCGGTACCGTGCCCGACGCGGAGGGCTACTTTGCGCTGCAGTCAACCGGCATGAACGTCATGTTCGGCTTCCGGACGCTCGATCCCGACCCCGCTCGGTCGCGAGCGCTGATCGACGCGGTACGCATCTACCCCTACGAGCAGCGCGATGATCCCCCGCCAACCCGGGTTGTCACTCCCGACGGCCGGGCGTGGTCGGGTGATCAGCCGCGCGGGCTTGAGTACTGGGACCGTCTACACCGCATCTATCAGACCGAGATCGTCGACGAACGCGACCGGTTCTACCTGGCGATGCTCAAGCAGCTCGGCATCGAGAAGGGCAAGCCGTTCGCTCCCGGTCAGCGCCTGACCGCCATCCTTGAGCAAGCGTCAGCGGCGGGCGAGCTGATGGCCCAGGCCAACACGTTCGCCAAGCGGTTCGCGGGCTCGCGCTACTGGCCTGACCGCCAGTGGGACCTCGCGATCGTCCTTGACAACTCCGCGCAGCGCGGCCCGGACTACGACGAACTGCTCGAGCGCGCGTCGTGGTTCTACGAGGCGGTCAGCTTCTCTGAAGCGATGAAGAGCCAGGTCCCAGGAGTGGGACAGGCCTACCTGGGCGCTTACGCCGACGCCAACGGCGAATGGCTGAACGGCGGACGGAATTACACACTGCACATTCCCGCCAACCCGCCCGCCAAGCTGTTTTGGTCAGCGACCGTCTATGACATCCACACCCGCTGCCTGATCGATAACGACCAGCAGTGCGGCGACCGCGGATCACGCGACCCGGAGCTTGCGCACAACGACGACGGCTCGGTCGATCTGTTCTTCGGCCCAACCGCCCCCGACGGCGAGCAGTCCAACTGGATTCAGACGATCCCCGGCCGGCACTGGTTCTCCTACTTTCGCTTCTACGGGCCGCTTGAGGCCTACTTTGACCGCAGCTGGAAACTAGGCGACATCACACCGCAGCCATAGCGTCGCGGCGCAACAACGATGACGTGTAGCCAGTTCGTGGGTCCCAAACGACGAGATGGCCGATGACCGAACTCTCGGCACCTTGGCGTGCCAGCCAACCCGACGCAGTTCGTGGCTCCAGACCAAGCGCACGCGATCGCTCGAGAGGCGATCGTGTTCGCGTACCCGATGCTGTTCAACTACAAGACGATCTGGGAGCAGACACAGGATCACCTCTCGAGCTCGTTCATCGGCGGCTTCAATCGCTACCGCCATTACGCGCGCTCCTACACCTCTGCCGACACCGACATCGTCACCCCAACAACGACAGCCCATACTCCTGGGCGTGGTTTGACCTGCGTCGCGAGCCGGTGGTGCTCCGCGTCCCTGAGGTCGCCGAGGATCGCTACTACGTCGTGCAGATGTTCGATCTGTTCACGTACAACTTTGCCTACATCGGTGTTCGCAGCACCGGGTTTGAAGCCGGCGACTACCTGATCGCGCCGACCATCTGGGCCGGAGATATCCCCCGCCGGGATCAGCGACGTGCTGCGGACCGAGACCCAGCTCGCTGGCACGCTCACCGCGCTCTTTGGCGCCGACGACATGCCCAACGTGAGAGCCATCCAACACGGCTACGCCATCCAGCCGATCTCCGAGTACGCCGGGCTGCGACCTCCGCCACCGGTCCCACCGCCGGTGTGTCCCGCCTGGGATGAGCAACGCGCGATATCAGCCGACTTTCATCGGCTACTTGAACCCTTCTGCTGGGTTTGATCGAACCCCATCCCTCCGAAGCCGCCCTCTACCAGCGCTTTGCCGGGATCGGGATACGCGCTGGACGATCATGGCAGCCCGAGAACGCACCGCCGGAAGTGCTCGAGGAGATCCAGGCGGGCGTCACGCACGGGCTCGAAGACATCGAGCAACGGGTGTCGCACACCACCTCCTCGATCTGCCTGTTCGGTTCCCGAGAACAGCTCGCAGGCGACTATCTCACCGGAGCCGTCGCCGCCAACATGGGCATCTACGGTCAAGTGGCCGAAGAAGCCATCTACGGCGGTAGCCGCTCGGATGCCAGCGGCGATGAGCTGCTCGGCGACCAGCGCTACGAGCTGCGCTTCAACAAGGCCACCTTGCCGGACGCGAAGTTCTTCTGGTCCATCACGCTCTATGAGCCGCCCAGCCGACTGCTGGCCGACAACCCGATCGACCGGTACTCAATCGGGGACAGAACCCCCGGCATCACCTACGCCGAGAACGGGTCGCTGACCATCGTGCCCCAATCCACCGCGCCCACCGACCCCGTCGAGCGCGCCAACTGGCTGCCCAACCCCGCCCCAGGGCCCGTTCACCGTC
Organism: uncultured Solirubrobacterales bacterium; assembly: GCA_963757015.1. Lineage (GTDB taxonomy): Bacteria > Actinomycetota > Thermoleophilia > Solirubrobacterales > Solirubrobacteraceae > Palsa-465. The sequence continues at coordinate 68,257 of CAVWQA010000003.1, read as the reverse complement.
ATCTACCGCATCTACGGGCCCGGACAAGAGGCCCAAGCCGGCAGCTGGTCACTCCCACCGATCCAAAATGCCGCATAGCTCGCCAGCACCCATCAAACCAGCTGGGGGCTCCCAACGGCTTCCTCGCCTCGCGGGGGTCATCTCCTCGGACGTGGCATGAGACAGCCACCCCGACATCGCGCCTGACCAGCTCCCGTTTGATGAGCGTGTCTGGGCTCGAACCAGCGGCCTCTCGCGTATAAGTCCCCGCCGGACATTAGCCAGCGGCTGCATCCGACAAGGCCGCGGTGAAGGTCGGCGACTCGCCGCGCGTCACGAGGACAACACGTCTCATCCCCGCCCGGACCCGACGACGGCCCAGGGCATCACGCTTCCCCCGCCTGAAAGCGAACGACACCCTGGCGCGCGAGCGCACCACGCACTGGCGATCGCGCTCAAGAGTCCTGCTCTGTTGAAACGACGAGAGCCTCGCCGCCGATCACGAGCGTCCTGCTATGCGCGGTAAGCAGGACGCGTGACGCCCGCTCTCGCTGAGCGACGCTAGCCCGCACGGCCGCTGATCTCGCTGTCCCTCCGGACGAGAACCAAGCGCGTCGCCTCACCGCAGCTCCGTCGAGAAGTAGTAGTGCGCGGACGCCACTGCGGCGGGAAAGCAGTTGAGCAACGGCGAGCGCGCGCGGGGAAGGCCGTGCTGCGGCAGCCGTCCGCCGCGTCCGTGACTGGCTGTCGGAGGTAAAGGATGGCGGCGGCACATAGGCCCAAGGCTCAACACGTGTGGCCCGCATTTCGTGTCCTCGCGCGGCTCGGCGACCACGCATGCGGCGAACAATCGTGTCTCACTGCGCTCGTGCACCGTTGCCCGGAGCGGTTGCCCATCATTCTAAAGCGCGGACCCGACTATCACGAAAGCACCCATTTGCAGGGACCTCGCTCATGGGCGGTGCCGGGCTCGAACCAGGCGACCTCCTGCTTGTAAGGCAGGCGCTCTACCCAGCTGAGCTAACCGCCCGTGCGTGCGGATGGTAGCCGCGGCCGGCCATGCGGTCTCAGCGGGGGAGCACGGCCGCGCCGGCGTCGGGCGAGCCGGCAAGCCTAGTACCGTCTAGGCGCGTGAAGGATTTTGGATTTGATCCCCAGCGAGCTCTGGATGCGGTCAAGCGGCTCGCCAACGACGCACCCGGTCAGCTCGCCGATGGCTTTGGCCGTCTCGTGCGCGATGCGCCGCCCGAGCGGCTCGAGCAGCTGATGCATTCGCCTGCCCGCAAGCCGATCCTCGACGGGATCTTCTGGCAGATGCCCAAGCAGCTTGATACGGCCCAGGCGGCCGGCCTGAAAACGTCGGTTCGCTGGCGCATCACGGGCCGCCCCGACGAAGGCATCGACACGTATCAGCTTGAGCTTGACAATGGACACTGCCACGTCATCCGGGGGGAGGCTGGTCCGGATCCGCGGCTCACGATCACGATCGACGGGGTCGAGTTTCTGCGGCTGGTCAGCGGCAACTCGGATCCGATGAAGGCCTACTTCAAGGGCCGGATCAAGCTGGCCGGCGACGTGATGGTGGCCGCCAAGCTCGCGTCGCTGTTCCGCATGCCCGGCGGGGCGACGCCCGACGGGCGCGGCGATAACGGGCGCCACTGACGATCTCGCCGCCGGCGCGCGGTCGGCCGCCAAGCCGGCCGCGGGCGACCCACAATCGATGCTCGCCCCGACCCGGAAGCGTGACCACGCGTGCCCATCAGCGCCCGATGCTGGGTCGAATGCCTCACGCGCAGCCCGCGATCGAGCTCACCGGCGTGGTCAAGCAGCGATGAACCGCACCGGCGCGATCAGCGCTTGGGCTGCCAGAAGGCCAGCTCGCCGCCGGCCGGAGTGCTGATCACGCCGCGCCATCCGGCCGGCCCCTCGCGCGCTTCTAGCAGCACTGCGGCGCCGCAGCGGCGCGCGTGCTCGAGGGCGAATTCGATCTGCTCCACCTCCACGTAGGGCAGCCACATCGGGCGTGAGATCGGGCATTGCACGATTCCGCCGCCGATGCCCTCGTTGAGCTCGAGCGCCAGATATTGCTTGGAGTCAGCTTGGAGGTGCTCCTGGCGCCAGCCGCACAGCTCGGCGTAGAAGGCGCGCGCGCCGGCGAGATCGTCGGTATGCAGCTCGAGATGGACCACCGGATGCGGGAAGCGTCCGTGCATTTGCTACCCGATAGACCCGGGCGGGCGACGGAACTAATCGGTGGCGATGACTTTCGTGGCGGCAGACTGTCTAAGCTCGGGAACGGATGTCGGCGACTCCCACACCCGCGGCACCACGGGAGAGGCAGTTGCTCAGCGCCGCACGCGGTGGCGATGAGCGGGCCTTCACCGAGCTGATCGAGTCCTACCGCGGGGAACTGCATGCGCACTGCTATCGGATGCTCGGCTCGGTCCACGATGCCGAGGATGCGCTCCAGGAGGCGCTGCTGCGAGCCTGGCGCGGGCTTTCCCGGTTCGAGGGGCGAAGCTCGTTGCGCTCGTGGCTGTACACGATCGCAACCAACACGTGCCTGAACGCGATCGCGCGACGGCCCAAACGCGTGCTCCCGGTCGACTACGGCCCGGCCAGCGACCCCCACGTCGGACCCGGCGTACCGATCGTCGAGTCGGTCTGGATCGAGCCGTATCCAGACGAGACGCTCGGGCTCGAGGATGGCTTCGCTGGACCAGAGGCGAGCTACGAGCGACGCGAGAGCGTGGAGCTCGCATTCATCGCCGCCCTCCAGCACCTGCCCGCAAACCAGCGGGCGGTCCTGATCCTGCGTGAGGTCCTCGGCTTCTCCGCCAAGGAGGTGGCGGAAACCGTCGACACGTCAGTCGCGTCAGTCAACAGCGCGCTGCAGCGGGCGCGCGCTTCGGTCCAGGAGCGCGTTCCCGAGCGCAGCCAGCAGGCCACCCTGCGCTCGCTGGGCGACGCCGGGGTGCGTGACCTCGTCACCAGGTATGTCGATGCCTGGGAGCGCAACGACGTCGAGGCGTTCGCGGCCATGCTGACCGAGGACGCCACCTTCGCCATGCCGCCGCTGGCGAGCTGGTATCAGAGCCGTGATGGGATCGCGATCTGGGCGGCCGGAGCGCCGTTGTCGGGCGCATGGCGCTGGCGTACGCTCCCGGCGCGAGCCAACGGGCAGTACTCACTGGGCTTCTACGCCTGGAATGCCGAGGAGGAGGCCTACCGCGCGTTCGCGCTCAACGTTCTCACCTTCCGCGGCGATCAGATCAGCGACGTGACCGCCTTCATCGCCCGCTCGGCGGAACCTCGCGCCCGCGAGGTGTTCCAGCGCTATCCCGACGAGCCGGTCGACATCGATAAGGCCAGTTCGGTGTTCGAGCGCTTCGGCCTCCCGACCCAGTTGTCCTGAGAAATCGCCGCACGCCGGTGGTGCGCTCGAGCAACCTGGCGTGAGTCGTTCGCCCGTGGGCCCGATGCCCGTCGGCGGCCGGATCCATCGCCCGGGGGGCCCGATGCCCGGCCGCTAGTGTGGCCGGGCATGCGCCTGGCCCAGTCCGCCGACACCGCCACGGAGCGTGCGGCCGCCGAGCGCCGCCTGATGCTGGTGATCGGCGCCGTCGTGTTCGTGGACACGATGTTCTATGCCGTGATCGCGCCGCTGTTGCCGGAGCTTGCCCACCAGCTGCGGCTCTCCAAGCTGTCGGCAGGGGTGATGACCGCGGCCTATCCGGTGGGGACGCTGCTCGGATCGCTCCCCTCGGGCGTGCTGATCGTCCGCAAGGGCCCGCGCTTCACCGTCTGCACCGGCCTGGCCTTGCTCGCCTGCTCGACGCTCGCCTTTGGCCTCCTCCAGAACGCCGCCGCGCTGGACGTGGCCAGGTTCGTCGAGGGGGTCGGAGGCGCGTGCTCGTGGACGGGGGCGTTTGGCTGGATCATCGCCGAGACACCCTCGGAGCGGCGCGGCACGATGATCGGGCGGGCGGTGGCTGCGGCAATCGGAGGATCCCTGTTCGGACCGGTGATCGGGACGATCGCGACGGCCACCGGACGGCCGGCCCTGTTTGCCGCGGTGGCGGTCGTGGCCGTCCTGCTGATCGTGCGGACGCGCAGCCTCCCCTCCCACCACGTCCGCTCTGACCAGGGACTGGGGAGTCTGTTGTCGGCGTTGCGCCAGCCCGGGATGGCCACCGGCATGTGGCTGGTGGCGCTGCCGGCCATCGCGTCCGGAATGATCAACGTGCTCGGGCCGCTGCGCCTCCACCGATTCGGTGCCGGTGCGGCCGCGATCGGCGCCACCTTCCTGGGCGCAGCGGCGATCGAAGCGGTGATCGCACCGGCCGTGGGCAAGCTCTCGGATCGACGCGGCCGGCTGGTGCCGCTGCGCCTTGGCCTGGCCGCCGCCACCGCGGCGCTGCTGTGCTTCACGCTCCCGGCCACGGCCGCCGGCCTGGCTTTGCTGATCGTCGTCGGGGCCGCGGCGCTGGGCGCGTTCTGGGCTCCGGCGATGGCGATGCTCTCAGATAGGGCCGAGGCCCACGGGCTCGACCAGGGCTTTGCCGCGGCGCTGATCAACCTCGCCTGGGCGGGCGGCCAGATCGCCGGCTCCGGCGGTGGCGGTGCCGTCGCAAAATCCACCGGGGATGCGATCCCGATGGCGGTCGCGGCCGGCCTGTGCGCGGTGACGCTGGCCGCGATCTCAGCCGTAGCTGGAGTCCGCGCGCGCGGTCACGCGGGCCGCGATCTCACCCGTAGCTGATGGGGCTAGACTCCGCTCGCAATGGCCCGCGGACTGCTGATCATCGACATCCAGCGCGACTACTTCCCGGGGGGCGCGTATCCGCTCATCGAGCCGGACGCCGCCGCCGCGGCCGCGCGCCGACTGCTCGATGCCTTTCGCGCCAGCGGCGAGCCGGTCATCCACCTCAAGCACATCTGGGACGCACCCGACGCTCCGTTCATGCGGCCCGGCACCGACGGGATCGAGATCCACCCGGTGGTGGCGCCGGCCGACGGCGAGACCGTGATCGAGAAGGAGCAGCCGAACGGGTTCATCGGCACCAAGCTGGCCGACGAGCTGAAGTCCCACGACATCGACTCGGTGGTGGTCGCCGGGATGATGAGCAGCATGTGCGTCGACGCCACCGTGCGTGCCGCCGTGGACCAGGGGTTCACGGCCACGGTCGTCCACGACGCCTGTGCCGCTCCCGATCTCGAGTTCGGCGGCCAATCGGTCCCCGGACCGACCGTCCACGCGGCGTTCATGGCCGCCCTCGCCGACGGCTACGCCAAGGTCGTCGACGCCAATACCCTGCTCGACGGTTAGCCTCGCGTCGCGGCGACGTGGTCGCTGACTGCCGATCAGTTGACGATCGCGTAGGCGGGCTGGCGTGGATCAGCGCCGGCGCGCAGAAAGCCACTGGAGGCATCGTTGAAGATCGCTTCGACAGCGGCGGCGGCGCGCGTGAACTGCGGCCACAGCTGGACGTCGTGACCGCGCTCCGCCAGCTCGGTGGTCAGTGAATCCGGGAAGCGGTCCTCGACCATCACCCGGCCCGGTAGGTACTCAAACGGCGCAAACGAGTTCGGAAAGCTCCAGGTCGAGAAGCGCGGCGCGTCGATCGCTTCCTGGATGTCCAGCCCGAAGTGAAAGACGTCCAGAAAGACCTGGAGCATGGCCTGAACCTGCATGTCGCCGCCGGGGCAACCGAACACGAACAGCGAACCGTCATCTCGGATCGCCAGCGCCGGATTGGGAGTCAGGCGCGGTCGCCTGCCGGGCGCCACACCCGACGGATGGCGAGGATCCGGGCGCGACTGTATTCCGCGGGTAGATGGAACCAAGCCCGTCCCGGGGATCACCGGAGACCTGCTGGACTCGTCCGACGGCGTCGCCGAGAAGGCGTTGCCCCAGCGATCGACCACACACACATATGAGGTATCGAGCGCGGGCTCGGCAGATGCCGGTGTCGCCGGCGGCAGCGCCGGCTCGTCGGGAACGGCGCCGATCGGGCCGGGTAGGCCAGGGTGGGCGCGCGCGGGATCGATCTCGGCGACGCGCGCGGCGATGTGCCGCTCGGAGAGCAGCTCCTCGATCCCGACCTCCACGAAGCGTGGATCTCCATAGCGATACTCGCGATCGGAAAAGGCGCCCTTGAGCGCCTCGATGACGAGGTGGGCGTAGTCGGTTTCGTCGCGGCGGAGGCCCTCGAGCCCGGCGCGCTCGAGCATCAGCAGCGTCTGCGCCAGCACCGGTCCCTGGCACCACGGGCCGCAGGTGACCAGCTCGAAGTCCCGCCAGCGGACCGTGATCGGGGGCTCGTAGCGAGCGCGGAACCGCGCCAGGTCAGTACGGGTCAGATACCCGCCGTGCTGCTCGTGATAGACGACGATCCGTTCGGCGATCTCACCGCAGTAGAACGCCGCCCGGGCCGCCTCCAGACCGGCCACGCGTCCCCGGCGCCCACCGGCGCGCTCCTCGTCGGCCATGTACTGCAACGTGTCCGCCAGATCGCTTTGCACGAACCTTTGACCCACCTCCACGGGCTTGCCGCCGGGCAAGAAGATGTCGGCACTGGATGGCCACCGGCGGTAATTGGCGGCGGCCGCGGCAACCTGCTCGGCGAGGTGGTCATCGACGGCGAAGCCGTCGCCGGCCAAGCTGATCGCCGCGGCGGCGACATCGGCGAAGCTCATCGTCCCGTAGTCGCGCAGCGCCGTGATCCAAGCATCCGGGGCGGCCGGCACAACGGTGTTGAGGATGCCGTCAGGGATCGTCGCGCCGTGATCGCGCATGAACAGGTCGGCGGGGATGCCGGCCGGCCAGTGACCGAGTCCGGCGATCGTACGCAGCTCGCCGGCCCCCGTCCGGATGATGATCGGCGCTACGCCGGCGATGTTGACCTCGCTGGCGCACAGCACCCCGAGCGCGATCCCGGCGCCACAACCGGCGTCGATCGCGTTGCCACCCGCTTCCAAGATCGCGTAGCCGGCCGCGGAGGCGAGATAGTGACCCGAGGAGATCGCGTGGCGACGGCCGTAGAGCGTCGGTCGTCTCGAGGTGGCGGTCATCGGCATGTTCACGCTCACCGACCTTACCGTGATGGGGCACCGCCCCGTTCGCGCGCTGAGGCGTGCTGAGCCGCGGGAGTGTTCTCGGCCTACAGCTCAGACGGCCAGCGCCGGCTCGAGCTCGTGCGCGAGGCGATCCATCGCGGTGCGCAGCGCGCCCGAGGCGAGAAGCGCGTCGGTGGCCTGGGCCAGCAGGCGGCCGAAGAAGCCGCGCCCGGATACGTCGACCGAGGCGCGAAGCTCGCTGCCGTTCTCGAGCGCGAGCGCGTGGTATTCGACGTCGAGGCGGATCGGTCCCGTGGCGGTCAGCACCAGGCGACCATCGTCGGCTTCGGTCACGTCGACTTCGAACTCCAGCGATTGGCCCGCGAGACGACCTTGCACTCGCACGTGCTCACCGGCTCGCAGCCGCTCACCCTCCCAGTCGATGACCTCGAAGGCGATCGGGGCCCAGCGTGAGATCGCGTCGGGCTCGGTCAGCACCATGAGGACGTCGGAGGGACGAGCGGTAATTCGTGTCTGAGCGGTCCACCGTCCCATGGCGCCCAGTCTCACGCAGTTGCGCGCGGGGCTTTGTGACATTTGTCACGCCACCCCGCGCCGCTGCCCCCGTCGTCCCTTGCTATCGGTGCCGGGCCGCGATCGATCGCGAACGACGCCTCACTCGTTACTGCGTCGATATTGGGCGACCCGGCCATGGGGGCAAGGCTAGGCGCCGCTGCCGGCCCTGTCAGCACACCCTAGGGTGATTTCGCGACACCTCGGAGAGCCTGCGCTACGTTGGCGCCATGCCTCGCGCCGCCCAGTGCTGCGATGGGTGATCCCCACGACCTACAGCGCTTCGTAGCTGCTCAGGACCACGCCGGAACCTATGAGACGGCCGTGGGCGAGCTGCGCGCGGGTCGCAAGCGCAGCCACTGGATGTGGTTTGTGTTCCCACAGATCGCGGGCCTCGGGCACAGCGCGGTGTCCAGGACATATGCCATCTCCTCGCTGGCCGAGGCCCGGGCCTACCTGGCACACGAGGTTCTCGGCCCCCGGCTGACCGAGTGCACGCGCATCCTGTGCGAGCTCCACGGACGCAGCGCGGAAGACATCTTCGGCGGTCTGGACGCGATGAAACTCCGTTCATCGATGACGCTGTTTGCGAACGCCGATCCCGACAACCCGTTGTTCGGCCGCGTCCTGGATGCCTATTTCGGCGGCGTTGGCGACCCGGCGACCGAACGGCGGCTCGCCGCCACCGGCTGAGTACGCGCCGCTGTCACGCCGGTCTGCGTTTTAGGGGCGAAGAGCCTTGACGATGTCGGCCGCCGGCCTGATGTCGGAGATCGCGCTTACGCCCGCGCCCGCGTAGAGCGGATCGGAGTCGAGCAGGTTGGCCGGGCCGTCGTCGGTTGGTGGCTGGGGGCCGAGGAAAAATGGGTAGGTTCTCGGAGCATTTGGGAGCGCCCACCGGTTCTCGGCCCCGGTCGCAGCGGATTTTTATCGAATGTGAGCGTTAACAAACACCCGCTCTGGGGTACAAGCGCGTTGAACATAACGATCGCTTGCGCAGTTGAACGGCCGGAGCAGGCGAGACTCCATCCAAAAGGGAGGGATTGCATGTCCTACGTGTCTCGCGCGATCCGCAGGCCGCTCGCTTTAGCGGGGGCTGGCGGACTCGTCGCAGCGCTCGTAGTGGGAGGCTCGGCATTTGTGGCGGCCGCGCCGGCAGCTAGTGGCGGCCAGGGCCAACACAAGACGGCAGCCGTCGGGCACCACAGAGCAAAGTCCGGTGCGCGACATCACCGGACCAAGGCGACCACGCCGAAGTCATCGTCGAGCAAGCCCGGGACGATCAGCAGCGTTCCCTGGGGCTCTGTCAACGGCCAGAACGTCAACCTATACACGCTCCGCAACGGCCATGGGATGAAGGTCAAGATCACCAACTACGGTGGCGTCGTACAGTCGATCTGGGTTCCGACCCGCCAAGGCGGCCTGACCAACGTCGCGCTTGGCTTCCCGAAGTTGTCGGACTACGTCAATGACTTCACCCAAGGCGCCACGGGCAAGCCGTGGCCACTGTCGGGAGGCTCCGGAGACACGTACTTCGGCGCCATCATCGGCCGCTACGCAAATCGGATCGGCAACGCCTCGTTCACCCTCAACGGGACGACCTACAAGCTGGATGCCAACAACGGTCCGAACACGCTGCACGGCGGCTACTTGGGATGGAACACCAAGGTGTGGACGGCCAGCACGGCGACCGGAGCAAACAACGTTGCCCTGGTCCTGACCGCGGACTTTCCGCAGGGCGAGGGATGCCTTCCGTCGCTGAGTCCGGGCTGCACGGGCTTCCCGGCTGCGGTGTCAGCCAAGGTGACCTACAGGCTGACGAGCAACAACCAGCTGAAGATCTCCTACTCGGTGAAGAACCTGTCCCCGAACCTGAAGACCGTGCTCAACCTCACCAACCACACGTACTTCAACCTCGGTGGTGAGGCCAGCGGCACCGTCTACGACCAGCTGCTGGCGCTCAACAGCGACAAGTACACCCCGGTGGATACCAACCTGATTCCGGAGTCCCCGTACTTCGTGCCGGTCGGCGGCACGCCGTACAACTTCCGCAGGATGCACCCCATCGGACAGTACATTCGCGATACGAACCTGCCCGACGGCACCTCGGGTCCGCTCAAGCAGCTCCAGATCGCCCATGGCTATGACAACAACTGGGTCCTCAACGGCCAAGACTCGTACCGTCTGGTCGCCGTCGCCCAGGATCCCCACACCGGGGTCACGCTGTGGACCTATACCGACCAGCCCGGCGTGCAGCTCTACACCGGCAACTTCCTGGTCGGGGATCTGATCGGGACCAGCGGTCACACCTACCGTCAGAGCGACGCGTTCACGCTCGAGACGCAGCACTACCCGGATTCACCGCACCACATCGGTCAGCCAGGCTGGCCAAACGTGACCTTGGATCCTGGAGCGACGTTCAAGTCGACCACGTCGTACAAGTTCGGCATCCGGGGGCCGAACTTCAAGAACGGGATTCACTTCTCCTGAACCTCGTCTGTGGACCCGCCGGGCCGCACTCGCGGCCCGGCGCGGTCCGCGTCCATCCAGGGAGTGCAACGGCACCGGCACGGCGATCAAGCCACGGTCCGCGTCCGTCCCAGCGAGCCGCGCGGCCCCGGCACGGCGATCAAGCCAGCGAGGCCAGCGTTTCGCAGAACCGGTCGGCCTCCTCGGCCGTGGTGTAGTGCAGGTAGCCGGCCCGGACGGCGCCTCCCGAGGTCTCGAGATCGAGCGCCAGCATCGCACCCAGGGCGTAATAGTTGCCGTGATAGGTGAACAGACCGCGCTCGGCGAGCTCGGCACACAGGGCCGCGGGGCGCCGGCGCTCGAGGTTGAAGCAGAACGTCGGCGTCCGCTCGCCGGCGCGAGCGGGGTCGGCGATGCCGTACAGCCGCAGGCCCGGGATCTGTCGCAATCGCTCCAGCGTGTAGCGCGTCAGAGCGCTCTCATGCGCCTCGATGCGGGCGTAGGCGAGGTCGAGCCGGCTGCGCCGGCCGCCGGCATCCTCGCCCAGCGACTCCAGGTAGTCAATCGCGGCCACAAAGCCGGCGATCGCCTCGTGGCACAGGGTCCCGGTCTCGAAGCGGTGGCCCGCCGGCGCCTCGGCCGCTGGCCTCACTCGGTCGGCCGGAAGCGAGCGGGCAAGATCCTCGCGTACGGCGGCGACGCCCAGATGGGGGCCGAAGTACTTGTACGGCGATGTCAGCAACACGTCGGCGCCCAGGCTCACCCGATTCAGACGCCGGTGCGGAGCCAGATGCACGCCGTCGAACCAGGCCAGGGCGCCCCCTCGGTGCGCGGCGGCGGCGACACGCCGCAGGTCGGGCACCGATCCCAGCGCGTTTGAGGCCAGCGTGCACGCGACCACGCGAGTGCGGGGCGAGATCAGCGCCTCCAGCCCGTCGAGGTCGAGCGTGCCGTCGCGCCGATCCAGCCGGGCGGTGCGCACGGTCAGCCCGCGGTCGGCTGCGACCAGCAGCCACGGCGAGACGTTGGCGTCGTGATCGAGCTCGGTGACGACAACCTCGTCGCCCGCCTCGAGCGTCCGTGCCACCGCGTGCACAAGCAGGAAGTTGATCGAGGTCATGTTGGCTCCGAACACGACCTCCTCGGCCGTGCAGCCGAGGAAGTCCGCCGCGGCCCGCCGAGCATTCCCGAGCAAGCGAGCGGTCGCCATCGAGGTGATGAACGGACCGTCGGTGTTCGCGTTTGTCTCGGTGAGGTAGTCGGCCACCGCGCGGGCGACGGCATCGGGCGTCTGTGAACCGCCCGGGCCATCCAGATACACGACCGGCGCGCCATCTTGCCGGCGTCCGAGCGCCGAAAAGCGCGACCGGATCCCCGCCACATCGAGGACGGCTCCGGGCATGACGGTCGCCGCGCGGTTGCGCTCGGGTTCCGAGCTCGTCTCGCGCGCGGCCACCGCACCATCCTCCCACAGTGGCGCGGTCGGGCTTCCGGGCGCGGGGGATGTGAGCGCGGTCGGGCGCCCGGGCGCGGGGATGCGACGCTTGTCCGGGGACCCTCTGTCTACGATGAGCGCCGTGAGCCCGAGCGATTGCGGTGTGGGTGCTGGACGGTTTGCGCGGGCGCGCTGGCGGCCGGGCGCCCGGCTGGTGGCAGCGGCCGCCGTCGTGGTCGTGGTCGTCGCCGCCTGCGGGGGCGGCGGCTCGAGTCACTCCTCGGGCCGGGGCTCGGGCGGGGCCGCGATCGCCTCGGCCACCTCGAGTACGTCGACGGTTCCGCCCAAGCCGCTGCCGCCCCCCACTCACACCTCGTGTCGCCAGGTGGTCTACATCGGCGACTCGACCTCTGACGGAGAGGCGCTGGCCTCCTACGTTCCCAACCGGCGGCTACGTGCGCCGGCTCAGTTTTTCAAGGTCGGGGTCAAAACCACGCACATGGAGGTCTCGGGGGCGCGATCGATCGTCGAGACGTTCGAGGGCCTGCCCAACGGCGCCACCGTCGCCCGGCAGCTCGTCGCCCAGGGCTTTCATGGGTGCTGGGTCCTGGCGCTGGGCACCAACGACGCCGCCGACGTGGCCGCCGGCTCCGCCGTGGGAATGAAGACCCGGATCCATCAGATGATGTCGATCATCGGCGACCAACCGGTGATGTGGGTCAACGTGCTCACGCTCCCGAGCTCGCCCCAGTACTACGAGGAATCCGGGATGCACCAGTGGGATCAGGACCTTGTGGCCGCCTGTGACAAATATCCGCAGATGCGCGTGTTCAACTGGGCCGCCGAGGCCAAGCCGAAGTGGTTCATACCCGACGGCGTCCATTACTCCACCGCCGGCTACGAGAAGCGCACCCACCTGATCGCCCACGGCCTAGTCAAGGCCTTCCCCCGGGGCAGGCCTCCGAGCGCAAGCTGCCTCGTGCGCTAATAGAGTGAGAACGTGATCGGTGACGAGCAGCAGCGGGTGCTGGCCGACGGCCGCGCGATGCCCATCCTCGGTCTGGGGGTGTGGCAGGTTCCCGACGGATCCGAATGCGAGAACGCGGTCCGGTGGGCGCTGGAGGCCGGCTATCGCCACATCGACACTGCCCAGGCCTACGGCAACGAAGAGAGCGTCGGGCGAGCCGTGCGCGACAGCGGGATCGGCCGCGAGGACATCTTCATTACCACGAAGTTCTATCCGGCCCGGAAGGACCCGGTGGCGGAGGCGGAGAACAGCCTGCGGCGACTCGGCGTCGACCAGGTCGACCTCTACATCATCCACTGGCCCCAGAAAGGGGCAGAGTGGGCGTGGCCGGGAATGGAAGCCGCGCGCGAGCGCGGGTACGCCGGCTCGATCGGCGTCTCGAACTTCAGCGTGACGGAGCTCGAGCAGGTGTCGGCGATCGCCAGCATTCAGCCCGTCGTCGACCAGGTCCAGTTCAGCCCGTTCGAGTACCGGCGCGCGCTGCAGGACGAGTGCGACCGGCGCGACGTCGCGCTCGTCGCGTACAGCCCGCTCGGAACCGGGCGGCACCTATCCAACCGCACCGTCGCCGAGGTGGCGCAGCGCGCGGGCCGGACACCGGCGCAGGTGCTGCTGCGCTGGTGCATCCAGCGAGGCGCGATCGTGCTGCCCAAGTCAACCCACCGGGAGCGGATACAGGAGAACGCCCAGGTGTTCGACTTCTCGCTCTCAGACGCAGACATGTCGCTGCTGGACGGCCTCGACAGGACCCGGGGCACCGGCGCGGCGCGGGAGCGCAAGTGGTGGTGACGCCTCCGGAGGTACCCGCGGAAGCGGACCGGCCTTCTACTCGGCGACGCGCACCAGAAGCTTGCCGGTGTTGGCGCCGTCAAACAGCATGTTGATCGCCTGGGGCAGCTGCTCGAAGCCGTCCACCACGGTCTCGAGCTGCTCGAGCTGGCCGTCGCGCAGCCAGCCGGCGAGCTCAGGGACCGCCTCGGGCATCCGATCGAAGTGGTCGAGCACGATGAACCCCTGCAACAGGACCCGGTTGACCAGGAGGTTGCCGAAGCTGCGCGGCCCGGGCGGCGGGTCGGGATCGTTGTAGCCCGAGATGAGCCCACACAAGACCACTCGCGCGCGCAGGTTCAGACGCGCGAACACGGCCTCCATGATCTGGCCGCCGACGTTCTCGAAGTCGACGTCGATGCCGTCCGCCGTGGCCGCCGCCAACTGCTCGCGCCAGTTAGACGCCCGATGATCGACGGCGGCGTCGAACCCGAGCCGGTCGGTGAGCAGCGCGCACTTCTCAGCGCCGCCGGCGATCCCGACCACGCGTGCGCCCTTGATCCGGGCGATCTGACCGGCCACCGAACCGACCGCACCGGCCGCGGCGGACACGACGACGGTCTCGCCGGGCTGGGGACGACCGATGTCCTCGAGCCCGACCCAGGCCGTCAGTCCGGTCATCCCCAGGACCCCCAGATGGGCGCTTGGCGAGACGCCGGGGACCTCGTGGACTGAAAGCAACGGGGCAGCCTCGGACGCCACCGCCCACTCCTGCCAGCCGATCAGCCCCTGCACGAGCTGGCCCTCGCGGTAGGCATCATGTTTTGAAGCCACGACCTGACCGAGGCCGAGGCCGCGCATCACCTCGCCGATCGCCACCGGCGGCAGGTAGGTCGGCTGGTCGCGGATCCAGCCGCGGTTGGTGGGATCCAGGGAGATCCACTGCGTCCGCACCAGCGCCTCTCCCTCCTTGATCTCGGGGATCGGCTGCTCGACGAGCTCGAACGTGTCGGCGGTGATGCGGCCCTGAGGGCGACTGCGCAGGATGAAGCGGCGATTTGACTCGGGCATGAACGCGACCCTAGCGCGCGGCTGCACGCTGGGATGAACGCGACCCTAGCGGGCAGGCTGCACCGCGGGATGCGCGGTGGGCGCGAGGTTGCCGTAGAACTTCAGGGCATGGCTGTATCCCAGGCAACGATCGTCGACGCCGCCGGCCGGGATCTGCGCGTGTCCAACCCCGAGCGGGTGATCTTCCCGCCGACTCCGCGCTCCGCCGCGGTCACGAAGCTGGAGATCGTCGAGTACTACCTCGCGGTCGCCAACGGGATCATGCGCGCGCTCATGCAGCGACCGACCACGCTCGAGCGCTGGCCCAAGGGAGTGCACCCGGGGATCGTCCTGTCAACGCGCGAGAAGGGCGGCGGAGACGCCTTCTTTCAAAAGCGGGTTCCCCGGGGAGCTCCGGACTACGTGCAGACGGTGCAGATCCAATTCCCGTCGGGACGACTCGCCGATGAGATCTGTCCGACCGAGGTGGCCGTTGTCGGCTGGGCGGCACAGATGGGAACGATCACGTTTCATCCGTGGCCGGTGCGGCGCGACGACGTCGACCATCCCGACGAGCTGCGGATCGACCTCGACCCCCAGCCCGGCACTGACTTCGCCGACGCCGTGCGAGTGGCCGCCGAGGCTCGGGTGCTCTTAGACGAGCTCGGCCTGACCGGTTATCCGAAAACGTCAGGCGGCCGGGGCGTGCACATCTACGTCCGAATTGCGCCGCGCTGGACGTTCACCGACGTCCGTCACGCCGCGATCTCCTTCGGGCGTGAGCTCGAGCGGCGCCTTCCCGACCAGGTGACGACCAAGTGGTGGAAGGAGGAGCGCGGCCAGCGGATCTTCATCGACTACAACCAGAATGCGCGTGACCGGACGATCGCTTCGGCGTACAGCGTTCGGCCGAGGGCCGGGGCGCCGGTGTCCGCGCCCGTGACCTGGGAGGAGCTTGAGCACGTGGCGCCCGAGGACTTCACGGTGGCCACCATGCCCGCGCGGTTTGCCGACGTGGGCGATCCCCACGCCAGCATCGACGACGCCGCCCACTCCCTGGCGCCTCTGCTGGAGATGTACGACCGGGATGCCGCCGAGGGACGCGGGGACATGCCCTACCCGCCCGACTATCCGAAGATGCCCGGAGAGCCCAAGCGGGTGCAGCCATCGCGCGATCGCGACCGCCCCCGCGAGTGACTCGGCTCCCCGCGACGATTGACCCGTCAATTATCGCGACTGCGGCAGCTTGACCTGGCCCCGCCTGGCCGCGGGCGCTGACGGCGGCGGCACCACCGGCCCGATGTCGCCGTCGGGGGCCTCGTCCAAGTCGACGATCACCGGCGCGTGATCGCTGGGTCCGCTGCCCTTGCGGGCCTTGCGGTCGACCCAGGCCGCCCGGACGCGTTCGGCCACGATCTCGCTGGCCAGCACCAGATCGATCCGCATCCCCAGGTCCTGATGGAACATCCCGGCGCGGTAGTCCCAATAGGTGAACACGCGCTGGTGGGGCCAGCGATCGCGGATCACGTCACGCAAGCCGAGCGCCCGCAGTTCCGCTAGCGCCGCCCGCTCGGGCGCGGTGACGTGCGTCTGGCCGATATAGGCCTCGGGATCGAACACGTCCTCGTCGGTGGGGGCGATGTTCATGTCGCCGCACACGACCGTGGCCTCCGGGCCGGCGGCCACCAGCCCGCGCAGTGACCCCAACCAGGCGAGCTTGTACTGGTAGTGCTCGGAGCCCGGTACGCGGCCGTTGGGCACGTACACCGAAACAACCCGGATCCCGCCGCAGGTGGCGGATACGGCCCGCGCCTCCGGATGCGGAAAGCCGGGCGCTCCCGCCAGCCCGGTCACCACATCGTCCAGTCCGACGCGCGAGAAGATCGCCACCCCGTTCCAGGTCGCCTCACCATGGACGGCCACGGCGTACTCGCGCTTGGCGAGCTGGTCGCCGAGCAGCTCGGCGAAGGCCTGATCGGCGAGCTTGGTCTCCTGCAGACAGACCACATCGGGCTGGCGCTCGTCGAGCCACGGAAGCAGCCGCGGCAACCGCTGCTTGAGCGAGTTGACATTCCAGGTCGCGATCCGCACCGACGCTACGGTAGCGCCACCGCCGGGCCGCACATATGCACGCAAGCGCGTAGCACGGCAAGGCGCGGACATACCGGCTAGCCCTACCTGGCAAGACTCCGGGTGCCCGGCTGGTCGGGCGGGGCCCAGGCCGTTCAGTCTCTGGTCCATGCTCAAACGCTTCTCCCCCACCTCGATCGGACGGTGGAGCACGAGGCGTCCGTGGCTGGCCATCTTCATCTGGCTCGCGTTCGTCGTCACGGCCGTGTTCGCGCTCTCGCTGACCGGCTCTAAGCAGCTTCAGAACGGGGCCGTGGGCCAGTCCGCCCACGGCTACGCGCTGATGGCAAACCATCGCCTCGGGCTCAACGACCACGAGTACGCATACCTGCACAGCGATTCGTTGACCGCCGGCGCTCCCTCCTTCCACGCGGCCATCGAGACGACCGCCGCCCGCATGAGGGCCGCCCTGGGCCACGTCGACGTCATCGTCGCCCGCGACCGGCATTCCGCCCTGGTTGCCGGCGCCATCAACGGCTCATTCTCGACCGCGGCCCTGCACCGCTCCGTGGCTGCCGTCCACGCCGCGCATCCGCGGGTTGACGCGGTGCTGGGCACGACGGGCGGTGGCGGGGCCAGCAGCGACCTCTCCCGTGCCGAGCGGCTCTCGGTGCCGGTGACGCTGTTCGTCCTGCTGATCGCCTTCGGGGCCCTGGTCGCATCACTGGTGCCGGTGCTGCTCGCGGCCACCGCGGTGATCGCGGCGTTCGGGCTCCTGGGGCCGATCAGCCAGCTGTTCCCGCTCGATGACAGCGTCAAGACGGTCGTGCTGCTGATCGGGATGGCGGTGGGCGTCGACTATGCCCTGTTCTACGTCGTGCGCTCCCGCGAGGAGCGCCGACGTGGCTTGTCCACCCACGAGGCGCTGGCCCGCACGGCCGCCACGTCCGGGCGTACCGTGCTGATCGCGGGCACCACGGTGGCGATCGCGATGGCCGGGCAGTTCGCGATCGGCTCGAGCATCTTCAACGGGATCGCGAGCGGGACGATCGCCGTCGTTCTCTGCGCGATGGCCGGCTCGGTGACCGTGTTGCCGGCGCTGTTGCAACTGCTCGGGCCACGCATCGACCGCGGCCGGATCCGCTGGCTGCCGCAGCTGGCCACCGACGGCGACTCGCGCTTCTGGGGCGGGCTGGTCGCGCGCGTGCTGCGCCGGCCGGTGCTGGCGGCATGCCTGTCGGGCGGTTTGCTGATTGCCCTGGCGGTCCCGGCGCTCGGGATGCACGTCGCCAAGCCGAGCTCGTACGCCCTCTCCTCGGCCGGTCAGTCGGCGCTGGTGTCTCGGGTCACGAGCGAGTTCCCGGCCACGTCCTCCCCCGCGATCGTCGTGGCCAGCTGGCCCCGCCGCGGGCAAGCGAACGTCCGGCAGGCAGTCGAGCGTCTGGAGTCGCGCGCCACGGCAGCAGACATCGCCCACCGTCCGTTCCCGGTCGCCGTGAGCAGCGACCACCGGGCGCTCGCCTTGGCCCTCCCCCTCACCGGCCTCGGCGACAACGCCGCCAGCCGGCGTGCGGTGCAGCTGCTCCGAAACCGGCTGATTCCCGAGACGCTGGGCCGCATCGCGGGCGTCCAGACCGCGGTCACCGGGGACACCGCCGAGGACATCGACTTCTCAAACCAGATGACACACGGAATGCCCTACGTGGTCGGCCTGGTGCTCCTGCTCGCTTTCGGGCTCCTGCTGGTCACCTTCCGTTCGATCGTCGTGCCGCTGAAGGCGATCGTCTTGAACCTGCTGTCAGTGGGCGCGTCATACGGAGTGCTGGTGCTCGTCTTCCAGCATCGCTGGGCCGATGGCCTGCTCGGCTTTCACTCCAACGGAGCGATCATCTCCTGGCTGCCCCTGTTTCTGTTCGTCGTTTTGTTCGGGCTCTCGATGGACTACCACGTGTTCATCCTCAGCCGCGTGCGTGAGGGAGTGGACGCCGGGATGAGCACCGAGACCGCGCTCCGACACGGCATCACCCGGACCGCCGGGGTGGTCAGCAGTGCCGCGTTGGTGATGGTCGGTGTGTTTTCGCTGTTTGCCACCTCGAGTTCGCTGGACCTCAAGCAGGCCGGCATCGGGCTGGCCGTCGCGGTCCTGCTCGACGCCACCGTCGTCCGGGGCGTCCTGCTGCCCGCGACCATGAAGCTGCTCGGCGAGCGCAATTGGTATCTCCCGCGGGGGCTGGCCTGGCTTCCGCGGGCGCGCAGCGAAGCATCGGCTGGCGAGACGCGGCCGCCGCTTTCGCCTCGGGCGCCGATTGACGCAACAATCCCGGTGCGATGAAGACAAAGCTGTCCCTGCTGGCCGGCGCCGGGGTGCTTGCCGCAGGCGTGGCGGTGTGGCTGGCGGCGAATCAGCCGCCCCATCGGCCGACCGAGCCGGGCCCGGTTCTGACCTTGCTGGTGGGTGCGTCATTGCTGGGCAGCGGCCTGTTGTCGTGGCGGGCACGGCCCGAGAACCGGATCGGTCCGGTGATGGTGTTCACCGGGTTTGCCTGGTTCGCCGGTCAGTTGAGCGAAGCCTCCAGCCCCTTGCCGTACACGATCGGCGCCGCCGTGCAGTACGTGTTCATTGCCGGCTTCATCTACCTGCTGCTGTCGTTCCCGTCCGGGCGGCTTGAGACCAGGCTCGACCGTTTGCTGGCCTGGGCCGCGATCGTGCTCGCATTCGGCGTCCAGCTGGTGGCGATGCTGTACGGCAACAAGGCCGGCATACGCTGCGCCAGCGGCTGCCCGGACAACCTGCTCCAGGTGTTCGACAACAACGCCGTGGCCAAGGGGCTGCTCGACTTCCAGCGCGTGCTCGGCGGCGTGCTCATCGCGGCCACGATCGCGTTGCTGGTGTGGCGCTGGGTGCGGGCCAGTGCTCCCCAGCGACGCGCGGTCGCCCCTGTGCTGGTGGCCGGCTGCGCGATGCTGCTGGCGCTCGGCTGGACGGTCGTCGACGACCTGCTCGGCGATCCCTTGAACGCGCTGCCCGCGAATGTGTGGTTCTACATGTCCGCGACCGTGCCCGTCGCGGTGCTGATCGTGTTTTTGCAGCGCCAGCTGGCCCGGGGGATGGTGGCCGGCCTGGTCGTGGAG
This sequence comes from uncultured Solirubrobacterales bacterium, assembly GCA_963757015.1. Lineage (GTDB taxonomy): Bacteria > Actinomycetota > Thermoleophilia > Solirubrobacterales > Solirubrobacteraceae > Palsa-465. The sequence goes on along the minus strand of CAVWQA010000003.1, from coordinate 48,695 downwards.
CTGGGCGAGCCGAGCGCTTCGGCGGATCTGCGCCAGGCGCTGGCCCGTGCGCTCGGCGATCCATCACTCGAACTGGCCTTCTGGTTTCCGGCCGAGGCGCGCTATGTCGGCGGCGACGGACGGACGGTCGAGCTCCCGGATCCTGGCAGCGGGCGGCTGTCCACGTTCGTCGAGCGCGACGGGCAGCCGATCGCCGTGCTGCTGCACGATCCGGTACTGGAGCACAACACCGAGCTCGTCCAGTCAGTCTGTGCCGCCGCCGGCCTGGCGCTCGAGAACGAGCGCCTTCAGGCCGAGCTGCGCGCCCGGCTCGTCGAGCTGCAGGCCTCGCGGGCGCGGCTGGTCGAGGCCACCGACGCCGAACGCCGCCGGATCGAGCGCAACCTGCACGACGGCACGCAGCAGCGGCTGGTCTCGATCGCGATGTCGCTCGGTCTGCTGGAGTCCAAGCTTCCCGCTCAGGCGGCCACGGCCCAGCCGATCGTGCGCGAGACCCGCGAGGCCCTCGCGCTCGCGCTCCAGGAGCTGCGCGAGCTGAGCCACGGCATCCATCCCCCGCTGCTCGCCGAGCGGGGACTTGCGCCCGCCCTCGAGGAGCTGTGCGGGCGCGCGGCGCTGCCCACGCGGCTGGATATCACGCTCGACGAGCGCCTGCCCGATCAGGTCGAGAGCGCCGGCTACTTCTTCGCCAGCGAGGCGCTGACCAACGCGGCCAAGCACTCGCACGGGAGCGAGGTCCGGGTCGCCGCGTCCTGCGACGGGCCGACGCTCACCGTGGAGGTGGCCGACGATGGTATTGGCGGGGCCACGCCGGGCGGAGGGTCCGGGCTGCGCGGGCTCGCCGATCGCGTCGAGGCGCTGGGGGGCAGGCTGACGATCTCGAGCCCGCCCGGGCGAGGGACGACATTGCGCGCGGAGATCCCGTGCGCGTAGCCGTGGCCGACGACGCGGTGCTGCTGCGCGAAGGGCTGGCCCGCCTGCTCGAGGAAGCGGGCTTCGAGGTCGTGGGGCTGGCCACCGACGGGGACGAGCTGGTCGAGCTCGTGGACCGCTTGCACCCAGATGTGGCCGTGGTCGACATCCGGATGCCACCGACCCACACCGACGAGGGCCTCCAGGCCGCCAAGTCGATCCGGGAGCGATGGCCGGAGATCGGGATCCTCGTGCTCTCCCAGCACGTCAACACGCGCTACGCGCTCGAGCTGCTCTCGGCCGGGACCGACGGCGTCGGCTACCTGCTCAAGGAGCGCGTCTCAGACCTCGCGGAGCTGTCCTCGAGCCTGCAGCGCGTCGGCCAGGGGGAGCTGGTGCTCGACCCCGCCGTCGTGGGTCAGCTCGTCGGTCGGCGCCGGCAGGGCGACAACCCGGTCGAGCACCTCACCGCTCGCGAGCGCGAGGTGCTGGCGCTGATGGCCGAAGGGCGCTCGAACCGGGCGATCGCCGAGCGCCTGTTCGTGAGCGAGCACACCGTCGAGAAGCACGTCAAGAACATCTTCGGCACGCTGCGCCTGCCGCAATCGCCAGACGATCACCGCCGCGTGCTCGCCGTGGTCACCTACCTCAACTCCCAATAGGGTCGGCGAGTGCAGCCACGGCGCGCACCTGGCGGCGCACCTGCGCGGGCGAGAGGCGGCCGGCGGGCAGCTCGACCGTGAACGCCGCCGCGTCGGGCAGGCGATGGTTCTGCCAGTTGGAGGCCGTGGCGGGGAGCCACGGGTGATGGTAGAAGCGCATCCCGGCGGCCCGGGCATAGACCCGACCGGCGGCGCTGCTGGGTCCCCACGCCCACACGACGTCCATGTGCTGGTGGTACCAGACGGTGACGCGGGGGCGGATGCGCAGGATGAGGTCGCGAGCCAGGCGTGTCTCGCGCTCGGAGAACGGGTGGGGGCCTGGGTAGTAGACGTCCCAAGGTCGCCCGCCGCCTCGCCACTGGGAGGACCAGTTGGCATTGAGGTCAACGCCCCGGCCGTCCTGGCGGGTACCCAGGGCACGGCCGTCGGGGTTGAGGTCGGGCACGATCCACAGGTCGGCGGGGATGCGGGCTCGCTCGAGGGCGCGCGCCACGGCGATCCCGGCGCACTCATTTCCGTGGATGCAGCCCACGATGAGCATCCGAATGCCCTGCGGGTCGCCGGTACGGACGACGTATATCGGTCGACCGTCCTCAGAGCGCCCCAGCAACATCCGCTGGAAAGCGGCCTCCGTCCCGATCTCTCGCGATTGCGCCAGCCGTGACGGGGTCGGCGGGCGCGAGCGGGGCGTCGACGCTTGCCTGGCGACGTCGGTGGCCCCACATCCGGCGAGGAGCGCGACGAGGACAAGGCTGCCGATCAGGCGAGGAAGGGGGATGCAGTTGGCCGCTCGGGTGGGCATCGGAGGTCTGAAGTACGTCCCGCGACCAGAGATAGGTCCGCCGGGGACCTCTTGCGCGATTTGGCTCGTAGGAGGGACGATGCACGGTGATCGTGTCCGTTCCTGCTGAGTCGGTGCGGGGCGGTGCCGAAGGTTTCGGCGCCAGCTGCCGGCTGCCGCGGGCGCGGCGCTCGCGCGGGCGTAGCGAGCGCTCCCTGATCGCGGGGGCACTGGCCGGATCGGAGGCGGACCTCGAGGCGCTGTTTCACCGGCACTGGCCGCGGGCCTACCGGGCCGCGTTCCTGATCGTGCACGACCACGCCGCGGCCGAGGACATCGCCCAGGAGGCCTTTCTGGCCGCGATCCACCACCTCGAGCGCTTTGACCGCCGACGACGATTTGGCCCCTGGCTGGGCGCGATCGTCGCCAACCGCGCGATCGACTGGACCCGAGCGCGCACCGCGAGGCGCGAGAGCGGATACGAGCCACCGGAGTCGGTGGCCTCCACCGAGCCGCTGCCCGGACGCTACTCGGAGGAGGTGGTGGCCGCGTTGGCCACGTTGTCGCCCCAGCATCGGGCGGTCATCGTGCTCCGCTACGTGCTGGAGTACACGCCGGGCGAGATCGCGCGTGCGCTGGAGTTGCCGCGCGGCACGGTCAACTCACGGCTGCGCCGGGGCCTCGACGGGCTCGAGGCGAAACTGCGGGAGACGGAGCTGCGGTGAAGGCAGAGCGAGCATTGAACCAAGCGCGCGCCCCCGATGAGGAGGGAGCGCAGCGGCGCGCCTGGACAGTCGTGCGCTCGGCCTACCGTCAGCGGTCGGCTTCGGTCCCGCGCAAGCCCCGCTGGCGTCTGGCCGTCGCTCCGGTGCTGATCGTGCTGGCCGGGGCGCTGGCGCTCTCGCCGGCGGGCGCCACGGTAAGCCGGCTGATCCAGCGTGCGCTCGGCGTTCCCCACGCCGCTCCGGCGCTGTTCTCGCTCCCGGCGCCGGGCCGGTTGCTCGTCTCCGGGGCCGGAGGGACGCGGACCGTTTCAGCCGACGGCTCGAGCCGGCGGCTGGGCCCGTGGCGCCAGGCGAGCTGGTCGCCGCACGGGCTGTACGTCGCCGTGACTTCGCACGACCAGCTGGCGGCTGTCGATACGCGCGGCGTGACCCGCTGGACGCTGGCCAGGCCGGCAGTGAGCGATCCCCGCTGGTACTCGCCGACCGGTTTTCGGATCGCCTACCTGTCGGGCCGCCAGCTGCGGGTGGTGGCCGGCGACGGCACCGAGGATCGCCTCCTCGCCGCCCACGTGGCGCCGGTGGCCCCAGCCTGGCGTACCGGTCATCCCTACCAGCTGGCCTACATCAATAGCCACCACACCCTGGTCGTGCGCGATGCCGACAGCCGACGGGTGATCTGGACCTCGCACACCGGGGTAGTGCGATCGATCGCCTGGTCGGCCAACGGTGATCGCTTGTTGGTCCTCTCGCGCACCCGGGCCAGGGTTTACGGGCCATACGGTCGGGTGCTGGCGACAATCCCGATGGCCGCGGGAGCGCCGGCGCTCGATGGCTCGCTATCGCCCGACGGGCGCATGCTGGCGCTGGTCCGCGGCGGAATCGCCCAGGACGTCGTGCTGGCCGCGACGGGCTCCCGGCCCAAGCTGCGGCGCGTGCTCTCAGGCGATGGCGTGCGCCAGGCCGCTTGGTCCCCCGACGGGCACTGGCTGCTGGTGAGCTGGCCGGCGGCCGACCAGTGGGTGTTCGTGCGCGTGATCGGAGGGCCGCGGATCGCTGCGGTGTCGCGCATCAGTCAGCAGTTCGCCGGCTCCTCGTCCCGGACCGCCTTCCCGCGGCTGGAGGGGTGGTGCTGCACCGCACGTGGGCCCGCCGGGTGAGCTCGACGCTCACGGTGGTGCTGCGGGGGTACGACGACCCGCCGGGTGGCGCGACGCTCACGCCGGCGGTTGGGCGCAAACGCTCACGCCGGCGACACGGCTCGGATCGCGCGTGCCAGCACCTCGGCCAGAGCCTCGAGTGCCAGGCGGTGCTCGGTGCCCGCCGCGATCCGGATGAACGGCTCCCCCCGCTCGGCGGTCGCCGCGGTCAGATAGATCCGGGTCGTGTCAAAGCCGAAGCTCGAACCGGCGAGCAGCTGGACCTCGCGTGTGGCGGCCTCAGCCACGGCGGCTTGGACCAGCGCGCGCTCGCGTACCAGCCCGCGGTCCCCGTCGCGCTCGCGCTCGCGGAAGCTGATCGACAGGCAACTGCCACGGAACTCCAGCGATGCTGCGACCTTGGCGCAAGGATGCGAGCAAAGCCCCGGATAAATGATCGACACGCCCGTCGGAGCCTGCCTGGTCAGGCGTTGCGCGAGAAACAGCGCGTTGCGCTGCAGCCGCCTCAGCCGGCGCTCGAGCGCCGGCCGATCTGGGCGCGGAAGCGCGTGGACGGCGATATCGGCGATGTTCGTGCCGAGGTGCTCGCGGTAATCGTCGAGACGCTCGCCGTCGTCGGCGCGGGCGATGATCACCCCGGCATTCACGCGGTCGAGGCCGAGCTGGGCGTACTTGAGCAGGCTCTCGAACACCAGCAGCCGTACCGACTGACCGGCGAGCGCAAACGGCTGGCAGGCGACCGACAGCCCGGTGTTGTCGACGATCAGATAGGTGTCGGTGCCCTGCAGTTGCTCCATGACGGGAGCAAGCTCAGGTAGTGGCATCCGCTTGGTGTTCGACAGCGAGTCCAGGAACACGGCGCTGGGGCGCGCTTCGTCGATCGCGCGCAGCAGGGCGGCGGTGTCTCCCTCGTCCACGAAGCGGACGCGCCCGGGCAGCGCCCGCTCGAGCAGCAAGCGAGTCTCGTGGTAGATCCCGGTGCCGGCGATCACCGGGGCGCACAGCTTGCCCTCGAGCATCAGGAACGAGACGATTGTGGTGAAGGCGGCCATTCCGCAGCCGGTCAGGAGCGCTCGGAGCTCACCGGAGCCGTCGACCATCGCCTCCAGGTACCGCCTCTCGTAGGCCTCACCTTCCAGGTGCCGGTCTCGCTTGTAGTCGTTCCAATGCGCCGTAATCCGCCCTACCTGGCTGCCGGCCGCCGGCATGAGCGAATGCAGAAATGACGGCGACTGCCAATCGGCCGCGGTCAGCAAGGCGGCGAGCACGGCCTGCTCGGCGCGCAAGCGATCGGCCAGCGCCGCCCTCTGCGCGGTCAGCTCGTCGACGAACGATGACGACGGTCCGGCGCATCCGCAGTCAACGCGCATGAGGCGAAGTCGTCTCGCGATCGCGCGGTAGCGACGGCGCGAGGAGAAGATCCCACGCATGACCAGCTCGTGCGTCTCCCGGTAGGGGCACGCTTCGACGAGCTCTGCCCCGAGCTCTGCCAGCCTCTCCTCGGCACTGGCGCAGAGCCACAACAGCTCCCCGAAGTCTGCGTCCAGGTCGGCGAGCGCGGCCGCGAGCAAACCGGCGGGCGCAGGCCAGCGCCGACGAGCGGGCACGGTTGATACGACACTCACAGCGTCAATACGTTTGGGTCAGGCCCGCGAGTCCCAGCGCGAGCGCCAATTTGGATTTGCGCCGCGCCGCGAGTCCCAGCGCGACTTCTAACCAACTTCGTCGGCGTCCTCATCATCGCCGCCGACCGGGGTCAGCCCGCGGGTCTGCAGCCACAGTTCGAAGATTGGATCTGTCAGCCGTGGCTTTCCCTGCACCTGTATGACATCGGCATTGGCGACGAGGCTTTCCAGCGCCTTCCCGATGCTCGAGCGTTTGATGCCCACGGCTGCCGCCGTCTCCTCGCTGTGGAGGGGTGAGGACGCGGCCGCCAATGCGCGCGCCACTCGACGTTCGTTGGTCGTCAGCGCCCGCCAGATGGCCTGCATCAACTGCGCGGAATCATCAGCGGCCTGATCGAGTGTGGATACCCACGTGCCCTCGTCGGCAACTGTCCGCCGGGGCGTCCGGTCCCAGAGGTAATGCGCCAGCATCATGCTTCGCTGCGGGTGTCCTCGAGTGAACTCCAGCAGCGGAGCGAGCGCGGCCCCCGCGTCGCGGCCTGACTGCCGAAACCGAAGTGAGATGTAGTCGCCCACATCCGAGATCGGGAGCGGCTCGAGGTTTCGCGGGGCCGCCTGGTCCAGCAGCGGCCACTTCGGATCGGCGAACAGCTGTCGCATCACGCCGGGGGCGGAGCCGGCGAACGCATACGTGGCCGCCTCCGACTGGTGCTGGATGACGCTCCGGATCTTCCCATCGGCGCCCTGAACCGCGAGTACGTCCTGGATCTCGTCGAACACGATCAGACTGGTGGTCCCTTCGCGATCGAACAGCGCCGCGGGCAGTTCCAGCAGACGCAGAAGGACTGACTCGGAGTCGACGTGCGGATTGCGCTGCAACGTCGCCGTGAACCCCCCACCTCCAAGGGCAAGGCCGATGTTCCACGTGCGGAAAAGGTTCTCGACGTGTCGCCGTACAGGACCTTTGAGCCGGTCATAGCCTCGCTCGATCCTGACCACGATCTCCGCGATCGACAGGACGTCCTGGAGATCAACCAGGACGGTCGCCATTCCCTCGCGCCCAGCGGCGTCCAGGACGCTCCGAAGCAGCGTGGTCTTTCCGTAGCGGCGCGGACCAACGAGACGAAACGAATGGCCGCCCTCGGCCAGCGCCAGCAGGTCCTCGGCCTCGGGATCTCGATCGATCATCTGCTCAGGCGGCAGAGGGCCGGAGAAGCGAAACGGGTTCAGATCCCGAGCGGCGGGCACGAGCGAGGACATTAGCATCTTTGCAGACTAAAAGTAGGCTGGCTCGCATACCGCAGGTATGCAGATGCATAGAGTGGGAGCATGCGCGGGATGATGCGGCTCCCCGGGAGCACAATGGTGGCAGGATGCTCGAGGAACGCAGCGCTCCTCGGAACGACACCAGGCAGCGGCAGTCCCCCGCCAAGCGATCCTGCCCCGACGAAGGGAGAGACATCTGATGCGAGCACCGAAGACGATTCTGATTGCCGTGACCGCCGCGGCGCTCATGGCGGTGGGCGCCGCCAGCGCGGCCACCAGTGCGTATAGAGATGGGCCGCTGACGGCGACATTTTCGGCCGGCACACACCACCCCAACTGCAAGCAGAAGTGGCCGGTCACGGTAACCGCGCGCTTCCACGGCAGGCCGGCCCACGCGACCGCCTTCTACCAGTTCCTCCACGGTGGTGCGGTCGTCGGCAAGCAGTACCCGTACGCCGACACGCGCCGGAATCCGCACAAGCGCCTGTGGCACTTCTATAACCGCTTCACCGACAATACGTTCGGACCGTTCGGAGCGCTGGCGGTTGGTGCACCCCTGACCGTGCGGGCTGTGGTGAAGGTTGGGCGTTACACCGCCTACCCGTCATACTCGGTCAAGGTGGTCAACGCGCACGGCTGTCGCGCGATCAGGTGAACGACGCGACAGCGGAGCCGCCCGGCAAGAAGTCCACGAGCAGCCGGTTTATCTCGCTCGCGGCTTCGAGCTGCATCCAGTGCCCGGGGCCGTCGAGGCGCTCGTAGCGCCAGGTTCCGCTGACGCCGGCCGCGGAGTTGGTCATCTGCGCTTCGGTGAGGGCCATGTCCCCCGAGCTCCACACGCCCATCGTCGGCGCCTGAACCGGCGGCAATCCCCGCCCGGTTCGAACGAAGGACTCCGGCGGGACGTTGGCCCGGTAGTAGTTGAGGCCCGGGGTCAGGGAGCCGTGGGCCTCGACCTCGGCGATCACCTGGTCGGCGTCTGGATGGGCCGCCCAACGGCGGAAGTTCGCCCAGTCGTTGGCCGATAGCCATTCCTCGGCCAGACCCCGGAACTGGAACAGGAGCATGTACCACGACTTCTGATGCTGGGCAAAGCCGTCGATCAGGAACGTCGACGGGTGCCCCACGGACAAGACGACGAGATGGTCAACGCGCTCGCCGACCAGTGCACCCAGGCCCCAGGCGATGGCCGCGCCCCAGTCGTGACCCACTATGTGGGCGCGCTCCACGCCTGCATCGCTCATCACCGCCAGCACGTCGGCGGCCAGCAGCTGCAGGGCGTAGGCCTCGACCTGGCTTGGCTTGTCCGAGCGTCCGTAGCCTCGCAGGTCGGGGACGATCACCTTGAAGCCCGCCCGGGCCAACGCCGGGACCTGGTGGCGCCAGAGCCGTCCGGAGTCCGGGAAGCCATGGAGCAGGACGACGGGACGTCCCTGGCCAGTCACTTCATATTCGATCCCGACTCCATCAACGTCAGCGCGCATTCAGTCTCCGCAGGGGCGGTGTACCGTCAGGAGGCGAGGGCGCTGATCGCGTCGCCGATCAGCTTCGCCCCGATGATCAGGCAGATCACGGCCATGATTGTCGCGTTCTCACGGGCCATCCAGTCGTGCAGCTGACCCAGGATCCTGGTGGCCCGGTCACCCATGAACGAGTCGATGGCAACCGGCACGCCCACGCCCACGGTGGCGAGCACGATGAACACGGCGAGCGCAACGGCCTGGTCTATGGCGCTCGCCCCGGTCTGAGCGATCGCAGCGGCGGCGCCTACCGACAGGATCAGATTCTTTGGGTTGACCGCTGAGAGCAGGGCGCCCATGCCGCCGGACTTGGCCGGTGTGAACGTGTCGACGGTCTTCATCCACCCGGGGAGCTCGGGCTCGGTGTCAGCGCGTGGGCGTCCGCGCCACTGCTTGACCGCCAGCAAGAGCAGTAGCACACCGAGCACGCTCTTCACGATGCTGACCCAGTCGGCCGGGGCGCCGTGCTTGCTGGCGTCTCCGCCGCTGGCGGCCAGCAGCACGATCGTGCCCAGGACGGCCAGCCCGATCACCCAACCAGCGAGGAATGCCGGCCCGTTCACGCGCCCGTGAGGAGTGGCGAGCATCAATACGACAGCGATGATCGGGACCGGGCTGATGGCGACCCCGACGCCGAACGACAGAACCTGTCCGATGGCCTGGCCCATCATCAACCGGCGTCCGCCTGGCCGGCCGCGCGCTTGGCGAGCCCCGCCTGGATCGCAAGCGTGATCGTTCCCGAGAGGATCAACATGCGTACACATGGATGATTCTCTGCGTGGAGAACGAATCCTGGTAGTGATGTCGGGTGGACTGTCGGGCGATGGGGAGACGAACGGGCATCGATCGCTGCTGCTCGTTCCCGCGCGCGCCCGCGGCATGGTGAAAGCCACCCTCGCATGAGCACCGAGCCTTCCGTGGATTCCCGTCGGTGGGCGGCGCCGAGGCCGTCGGGAGTCCGGCGATTTTTGCCGATCTTGAGCTGGCTGCCGGCTTATGAGTCGGGCTGGCTGCGCTTTGATGTGATCGCGGGCGCGACCATCTGGGGGCTGCTGGTCCCCGAGTCGATCGCGTACGCGGGGCTCGCCGGACTCCCGCCCCAGGCGGGGCTGTACACGCTGCTGGCGACGCTGGCCGCCTACGCGGTGTTTGGCACCAGCCGCCATCTCGTGGCGGCGGCGACCTCCGCCGCCGCCGTGCTGCTGGCGTCCTCGGTCGGCGGCCTGGCCGGCGCGGACGCGACCCGCTACGCGACCGACGCGGCCGGGCTGGTCCTCTTCTGCGGCGGTCTGTTCCTGCTCGCGGGGTTTTTGCGGCTCGGGTTCGTCGCGCAGTTCCTGTCGCGGCCGGTGATGGAGGGGTTCGTGTTCGGGCTTGCCATCTTCGTCACGGTCAGTCAGCTGCCGAAGCTGTTCGGGGTCAAGAAGGGCTCGGGTGACACGATCGTGCAGTTCGTCCACCTGCTCGCTCACCTGGGCGACATGAGCGGCGCGACGCTCGCGGTGGGCGGTGGCGCGCTCGTCCTCCTGTTCGCGGTCGAGCGATTGGAGCCGCGCCTGCCCGGCGGGCTGCTCGCCCTGGCGCTCGGGATCCAGATCAGCAGCGCGCTGCACCTGTCAAAGCACGGGTCGAGTAGTCGGTCCTGCGCCGAGCGGCCTGACCGTCCTCACCGATGCCACATGTCCACAGCGGCGACGTCGCCGCCCTGGTGGCCGCGGCGGGCGGCATGCTGCTGGTGATCTTCAGCGAGTCGCTCGGGGCCGCCGACACGTTCGCGACCAAGTACGGGTATGAGATCAATCCCGATCAGGAGCTGATCGCGCTCGGTGTCGCCAACCTCGGCTCGGGCTTGCTCGGTGGCTTGGCCGCCGGTGGCAGTCTGTCGCAGTCGGCGGTCAACGACGGCGCCGGCGCCCGCTCCGAGGTTTCGCCGTTGATCGCGGCGGCGCTGATCCTGGTCACGGTGCTGCTGCTCACGCCGCTGTTCAAGAACCTGCCCGAGGCGGTGCTGGCGGCGCTGATCATCCACGCCGTCTCGCACCTGTGGAAGCTCGCCGAGTTTCGGCGCTACTGGGGCGAGCGCCCGGCCGAGTTCTGGCTTGGCCTGGCGACCCTCATCGGCGTAATCACGATCGACGTGCTGCCCGGCCTGGTCATCGGCGTGACCTCGATGCTGCTGCTCGTGATCTACACCGCCAGCCGGCCTCACGTCGTCGTGCTGGGGCGCGTCCCCGACGTCCCGGGAGCCTATGGCGACATCGGCCGGCACCCCGATTACGAGCAGATCAAGGACCTGCTCGTGCTGCGCGCCGAAGCACCGCTGTTCTACGCCAACGCGACACTCCGGTCCGCGTCCAATATCAAGCAACTCGTCGGCGAACGCAACCCGCCGCCAGCGCGGTGATCGTCGAGGCCTCGGCCAACCAGCGCCTGGACATCACCAGCGCCGAGATGCTCAAGCAGCTGACCGACACTCTCCGCTCAGCCGGCATCGAGCTCGCCGTCGCCGACGCGCGCCAACCCTTGATCGAGATGGCCAGGCGCACCGGGCTCCTCGAGCACCTCGGCGAGAATCGCATCTTCCACACCACCGACCAGGCGGCCAGACCCTGAGCGCCGCACCCCGTCAGCACCCCGGCTAGCGCCGGCACCTCTACTGGGCGCGCGTCGCTCGTTGACCTTCCGCGATTTGCTGACTAAGGTCAGAGAATGCCCGATCCGATGGTTGATCAGGTGCGCCGCTTCAACCGCATCGTGACCGAGCGTGTCGGAGCCCTCAACGATCACTTCCTCGGGCACGAACGGCCACTCGGCGAGGCCCGGGTGCTGTGGGAGATCGGGCTCGACGGCTGCGAGGTACGGCTGCTGCGCGCGCGCCTGGGGCTCGATTCTGGTTACCTGAGCCGACTACTGCGGTCGCTCGAGGCCGCCGGACTGGTCAAGCTGGCAGGGGACGCCGGCGACCGGCGGGTTCGGGTGGCGAGACTCACGGCTCTTGGCCGCCGCGAACGCGTCGCGCTGGATAAGCACTCCGACGAGCTCGCGCAATCGCTACTCGCCCCTCTGAGCTTGCGCCAGCGCCAGCGGCTGGTCGCGGCCATGCGTGACGTCGAGCGCCTGCTCACGGCGGGGAGCGTGCAGATAACCGCCGTCGATCCTGAGCACCCCGATGCGCGCTACTGCCTGGCGGAGTACGTGGCCGAGCTCAACCGCCGCTCAAAACGCGGCTTTGATCCCTCGGTGGGCGCCACCGCTCTGCCGCATGAGGTCCGCCCGCCTGCGGGACAGTTCTTCGTCGCCTACCTGCAGGGCGAGGCGGTCGGTTGCGGCGCCGTAAAGCATCACACCGACGCGCCGGCCGAGATCAAGCGCATGTGGATCGCTCCGAGGGCTCGCGGACTCGGACTGGGCCGCCGCCTGCTGGAGACCCTCGAGGCGTGCGCCGCCAGCCGAGCGCAGGTCGCGCGCATCGAGACGAGCGCGGTCCTCGTCGAGGCGATCTCGCTCTACCGCGCAACCGGCTGGGTCGAGGTGCCTGCATTCAACGCCGAGCCATTCGCCGACCACTGGTTCGAGAAGGCGCTGAGCTAAACCGGGAGTCCGCAGCGTTGCCGGTGCCGCGGGCCATGATCGATGACGCGCTCCCCTGGCCGCAACTTGGCCTCTTCCGCAACCAAGCCAAGCTTTCCTTGTTCCTGCAACATCTCTTGCACCCCCCTTACCACGAGGGTGCGCACCGCGAAGCCGTGTTAGCGTGCCGCGCCGCCTGGTATGTGCACCGCCGGACCGCGCTGACAGTCGCATTAACTGCGCGGCGGTGAACGTACGGCTGGTCAAGATCGTGCCGAGTGCAAACAGGTCACGCCTCCGCCCCCTCGGCGCCACGATCGTGGTGCTGGTGGCGTCCGCCAACTTCCTCCTGCTGGGTCTCGTTCCCCGGTTGCCCATGCCTCGACCCCGAGCACGCTGCAGCAGAAGATCAGCGCCGGCGAGAACCGCATCTCCGCCCTGTCGGGCACCGTCAGTATGGCCAACGCTCATCTCCGGCAGCTGAATGCGAGCATCGCCCGGCTGCAGTCCGAAGTTGTCCACGTCCAGTCCAAGCTCGACGCCAATCGGGCTGAGCTGCTCCGGTTGCGCCGGGAGCTAAACGCCGCCACCATCAGGCTTACCCACCTCCAGGCCCGCGAGCGCACCGCCCGATACGTGCTCGCTCAGCAGCTGGTGGCCAACTATGAGGGCGACCCGCCGGACATGGTGAGTGTGATGCTCGAGTCGAACGGGTTCTCGAGCCTGCTCGAGCGCTTGTCATTCGCCCAGCGAGTCAGACTGCACGATCAGCAAGTGGTCGTCGCGGTGAAGCTCGCGCAGCAACGAGTGAACGCACAGGTCATCCGCCTGGGGGGATTGGAGGCACGTCAGCGGGCGGTCACCGCGCACGTGCTCGCCGAGCGAAACCGTGTCTACGCGGCCAAGGTGACGCTGGTCAAAGAGCAGATCTCGGTCAAGCGCACGCGTGACGCCAAGGCCGGCCAGCTCGCCACTACTCGTGGTCAGGTCGCCTCGCTCCGTCGCCAGCTCAAGAGACTCGAGGCCGAGCAGGCGGCTGCCTTGAACCCGGATGGGGCGGCCGTGATTGGCGCGAGCCACCCGGTCGGTTCAGATCCGATCCCCGGCTTCACGATCGGGCGCGATGACATGGGCGTCGATGCCACCGCACCACCCGGGACCGGGATCTACGCACCGGTGACGTCAAGGCTGGTAGAGGTACTACCGAACTGGTATGAGGGCGAGCCGCTGCTCCTGTTCCAGTTTGCCTCCCTCCCGCCCGGCGCTCCCTCGGACTACTGGTACGTGGCCGAGCAGATCGACCCGGTCACCACCTCACTCGGCACCACGTTCCAGGCCGGACAGAGGGTGGCGTCATTTGCCTCCAGCGGTACCGGCATCGAGATCGGCTGGGGCTCCCCCAGTTCCACCTCCCGGACACTGGCCGGTGAGACCGATCCGGGAGCCGCCAGCCCGCCGGCCGGGTCCGCGACCAGCTGGGGTGAATCTTTCAAGGAGCTCTTCGGGATCGGCTAAGTCGACTTCGAAAACGTCGGTCGGCGCGCGCTTGACCTAAGCCGGTTGCCGGGAGTGCTGCATCGATCCACGCAGAAGGCGGTAAGCCGCGCGCGGCGCTTGTTCGCGACCCCAGCCGCGACCGCCAGCGGTCCCAGCCGGCGCCCGAACATCAATCGCGGCGACACCACGTCCACACCCTTTCAGAACGCATCGTGTCCGAAGAAGTTGCGACCCGATCACACATCGAGCACCACCAAATACGAGCCGTCTGACCAACTCCCCTTAACGGTCAGGTGCGGGACGCGCGCCGCGCGGTCACCAGGCAGGCGATCGCACTCGAGCGAATCGGTCGGCCTAGCCGCTGGTGAAGGGCATGGTTCTCGGCGGCCAGAGCGTGGCGCTGTGAGGGTGTTAGCCGCGCCCAGAACGACATAGTGCCGAGCACGGCGTTGAGCTCCTCGGCCGCGTGCTCTAGCAGCATCGGCACCGCGGCGACCTGTGCGTCATCGAACAGCGCTGTGACATACCTGCGTCCGACGTCATAGCTTCCGAGCCACCCCCAGATCTCAGACACGTTGTCGCGTCGCACGGCGACGCCCGCGAACGTGCCGTTGAGGTCGCGGTAGGTCGGCCACGCGGCCGCGAGTTCCGGGGCGATCTTGGCCATGGCGGTCCGCAGCGCACGTTGATCCTGGGCACTGCGCGGCTCCTCCAATCCGAAGTAGGAGACGAGCGCAAGGGTTCCGCCGTCGACCAGCGCGTCGGCCGCCTTGCGCCAGCCGACATCTGGATGGACCCAGTGGATGGCCGATGCGCCGAACACTGCTCCGTAGTGCGCGTGGGGCAGCGACGCGTCCTCGAGGCGCGCCTTGACGAACTGCACGTCGCCGAGATCCTGTAGCTGATCCCGCGCCCGCGCGATCAGGTGGTCACCGGGTTCGACCGCGGTCACCCGTAGGCCCCGGGCCAGCAGGGAGCGCGTCAGCTGCCCGGTGCCGCAACCGATCTCGAGCACCGGCGCGCCCGGCTCGATACCGGCCACCGCACACGCCTGATCGATGAGCGCGTCCGGATAAGCCGGACGGTGACGGTCATACTCGTCAGCAATCTGATCGAAGACGGTGCCGTAGCTGCGCATATCGGGTGCGTTCGGCACGTTGCCAAGGTAGATCAGGGGGAGGACGGGCTGGCCTGTCCGGAGGAATCGCAGCAGCTAAGCCATCAATCGTCTGGCCGCGGGGGACTCGTCGCTCCTGGCAAGCGGAGGATCGACACGCCCCCGCCGAGAACGATGCCGGGATCGCTGGTCACAGGCGTGGGTCAACCGGCTCGCTCTCGAGGGCGAGGACACCGAAGACGCACTCGTGGACTCGACGCAGGGGCTCGTCGCGGACGAATCGCTCGAGCGCCTCGACACCTAGGGCGAACTCACGGACTGCGAGTGATCTCTTGCGGCCGAGGGCGCGCTCCCGGAGCCGTGAAAGGTTTTGAGGTTCTGTGTACTCCGGGCCATAGATGATCCGCAGGTACTCGCGACCGCGAACCTTCAGCGCAGGTTGGGTAAGGCCGCGTCGGCCGCGAACGACGAAGTCGAGCGGCTTGACGACCATCCCCTCCCCGCCTCGCTCGGTCAGCTCGAGCCACCAGTCGCAGCCGGCCCGCTCGCTGTCGCCGTCGGTGGTCTCGACCACCGTGTAGGCCGTTTGGTGCAGGAGGGGGTCGGCTTCGCAGAGCTCGGTGACAGTTTTCATGTGCCAGAGGTGGCTCTTGTCGACGTGGACGGATCCGTCGGTCGCGAGCACGTGGAACGGCGCGAGCCTGACGTCGTCGATGGTCTCGATCGACCAGCAGTACCGGCGATAGGCGTCGACGAAGCGGCCGCCGTCTCCAGCGCGTTGGCGGAAGCGATCGAGCAGTGGCGCGACGTCGATGCCCGAGCTAAGTGCGGCCTGGAGAGCGGTCACCGTCTCGCCGAGCCCGACCTTCGCGGCGGCACCGACGGCGGCGTACTGCTCGCGCACAAGCTCCTGTGCCTTCACCGACCATGGCATGAGCTCGCAGTCGAGCAAGAGCCAGTCAGTGGAATGGCGATCGAACAGCGCTATCTCGTCGGCCGCATCGCGCGTCCTGGCCAAGAGCTGCTGCTCGAGCTCGGGGTCATCGAAGAACCGCCGACCGGTTCGGGTGAAGCAAGCTCCAAAGCCCTCGTCGACAACACCGAAGCAACGTCGTGCCGCGTCCTCGTCGCGGCAGACGATCACGATCGCTCTCGATCCCATGTGCTTCTCCTCGCACACGACCGTCGGGACCCCCTCCTGCCGGTAATACGCAAAGGCTTCAGTTGGGTGCTCGAGGAGGTCGGAGTCTTGGCTCGTGGCCGATGGGGACACGGCGGGTGGAAGGTAGATCAGCCATTTTGGGTTGATCGCGAAGCGCCCCATCACCTCGAGCGCCGCGATGGCGTTCTCCTCTCGTACAGTGACGTTGCCAGCGAGGCGGGTGGAAATGATCCGTTTGCCGAGGACATCGTCGATGTCGAGCAGCTCGTCCTCGCGCTGCTGCGCGGTGAGGGTCAGTGCTTCCTCACCCTCCGCAAGAAACGGCTTGGCCGGCTCGGCGTACGTCGCGGCGGCGGGAACGCTCACGAGCTCCTTCTCGGGGTAGCGAAGCGCGGTCAACCGGCCGCCGAACACGCAGCCGGTGTCGATGTTGATCGTCCGGTTGAGCCATTCGGCCTCTGGAACCGGGGTGTGCCCGTAGACGACGATCGCGCGGCCCCGGTATTCGGCGGCCCAGTTCCAGCGCACCGGCAGTCCGAACTCGTCGGTCTCGCCGGTCGTCTCGCCGTATAGAGCGAAGTCGCGGACCTTGCCCGACCCCCGGCCCTGCATCTCCGCTTTCATCCCCGCGTGTGCGACGACCAGCTTGCCCTCGTCGTACACGTAGTGGCTCACCAGCGAGTCGAGGAAACGCACCACCTCGGACACCGCTGCCTCGCGACGCTCGTCCGGAAGCGAGTCGAGCTCGGCGAGCGAGCGGTCCAGCCCATGCGTGACCTGGACGTCGCGGCCGCGCAGCTTGCGAACCAGCTTGATGTCGTGGTTCCCGGGCACACACTGCGCCGAGCCTGCCTCGACCATGTTGCGAACCAGGCGGATGGTGTCGAGGATCCGAGGACCGCGGTCAACCAGGTCTCCGACGAATACCGCCGTTCGCCCGTCCGCATGCGCGTAGACCGGGCCACCGTCAGGGAAGTCACCTCCACGCTCCTCGGTGACCTTGTAGCCGAGCTCGGCCAGGAGGCGCTCGAGCTCGTCGCAGCAGCCATGGATGTCACCGATGATGTCGAACGGGCCGTGCTCGTCGGTGTGGTTGTTCCAAAGTCGGGTGCGTCGGATCGTCGCGCCATCGACCGCCTCGGGCGAGTCAAGGACTTGGACCTGGCGGAAGCCCTCGTTGCGCATGCCGCGTAAGCCGCGGCGGAGGTCGCGGATCTGGTTGCGGATCACGTGCGGACCGAAGTCGCGGTCGGTCCGATCTCGGTTGCGGTCCTGGCACAGCCGCTCCGACAGATCGAACACGATCGCGACTGGAAGGAAGTGGTGCTCACGGGCAAGCTGGACGAGCCGCGCGCGGTCCTCTCGCCTGACGTTGGTGGCATCGACGACCGTGAGACGACCGCCGGCCATCCGCTTGCCCGCGATGAAGTGCAGGACCTCGAACGCGTCGTTGGTCGCGCTCTGGTCGTTCTCGTCATCGGCGACGAGCCCTCGGCAGAAATCCGATGACAGAACCTCAGTTGGCAAGAACCGCTGCGCCGCGAACGTCGACTTCCCCGAGCCGGAAGGCCCGACCAACACGACGAGCGACAGCTCCGGAACCTCGAGCTCGCGCGTGCCGGCCTCGGGCGCCTCGGCGCTCATCGCTCGAACACCACCATCTGAGTCGGGGCACCCAACTCTGGATCCTCGGGACCGATCGGCAGGAACCGAACGCCATAGCCGAACCGGCCTGCGACCTCACCAGCCCAATCCTCCAGCTCCGGTCGCGTCCACTCGAACCTGTGGTCGCGGTGACGGAACTGCCCGGCGGGGAGGCCCTCGAACTTGACGTTGAATTCGCGATTCGGCGTGGTCACCACGACCATCGACGGACGGGCATGCTCGAACACGACCCGCGCGAACGACGACAGCCGCGGCTTGTCGAGGTGCTCGACCACCTCGACCACGGCGGCGGCGTCGAAGCCCGAGAGGCGACGGTCGCGGTACGTGAGCGCGCTCTGGAACAGCTGTACACGGTCACGCTGCTGCGGCGCGAGGCGATCCAGCCGCAGCCGAGATGACGCAACTT
Source organism: uncultured Solirubrobacterales bacterium (assembly GCA_963757015.1). Classification (GTDB taxonomy): domain Bacteria; phylum Actinomycetota; class Thermoleophilia; order Solirubrobacterales; family Solirubrobacteraceae; genus Palsa-465. The sequence continues at coordinate 30,630 of CAVWQA010000003.1, read as the reverse complement.
CAAGCGCACGGTGCGAGATGTCGACGCCGGCAATCGCGTCGAATGTTGGTTCCTTCATCAACGCCGCGATCAGCTTGCCGCCACCACAGCCGAGATCGAGGACCCGCCTGGCCCCGCTCGCCTTGAGCACCGCAACCACCGACCCTAACCGTTGCTCATTCAGTCGCATCGGTTCCTCGACCGCTTCCTCCTCGGCCTCGCGGCTCGCCTGATCGCGATCGGGATCAGGGTCCTCGTCCTGCAGCAGTTTGGCCAGCGCCTCGTCGCGGAGCGACCGCTGAAACTTCACGTAACGACTGACGATCAGCTCGCGGTCAGGGTGTCCGGCAAGCCACCCCTGTCCGCGTCGCAGCAGCTTCTCGACCTCGTCCTCGCCGACCCAATAGTGCTTCTCGGCATCCATCACAGGCACAAGTACATAGAGATGCGTGAGCAGCTCGCGCAGCCGCACATGACCCTCGAGCTCGACGGTGAAGTAAGGGCTCTCGCCCCACTCCGGGAACCGCTCATCGAGCGGATGCTGAGTGGCGCGGACCGCATAGCCCAACGGTTCGAAAAGACGGCGCAGCACATCCTCGCCGCCTCGACAGAGCAGCGCCGGCATCCGCGCCTGCAGCGGCATCCTCTCCTCCGGAAGCTCCGGTCGCGCCTTGCACGTGCCAGCCAGCGCCGTGTTGAACACCCGTGCGATCGCGACACTCAGAAACGAGGACGCGACATACGGCCGATCGTTCACGTACTGGTCAAGCCGCGGGAAACGGACCCCCCGCCGGATCAAGCCAACCGGATCGACATCCAGCAGCAGCGCCGCCGTGCACCTCTCCTCACTGACCTCCGGATAGAACACATGCACCTGGCCGAACGGGAGCGAGAACGACTGCAGCCGCGCGGGATGCTTGTGCAGCAGGAACCCGAGATCGGTTGCTGGCCGGCGAGTTGTCGTGATCGTCAGGAGCATGGGCGTGTAGCGGCCCCAGGAACAACAAAGGCGACCCGTCGGGTCGCCCTCGCCGATTCTGGTATGCGCCTCCGACGGCTAGCGCATGTCCCCCTCGGCGAGGGCCTGGGCGGTGTCGCGCCCAGAGTGCGTAAAGCCGGACGGCAACCGTGTTGCCGGTGCCGGCGAGGCGCTCGGGTTTGTGTGGTTGACGCTGGCGCGCACGGTCGCCGACGTTACCGGAGGCGGACCCTGCAGACAACAACTCGAAAGCTACATATACCCCGTATATCTGTGTCTTGATCATCTGTCCGTGGATACCCAACGGATCTCGATCGTCGAGCACCCCGCGATGCTGATCGCCTTGAGTTCCGGCACTTTGCGGGCGGGTCTCGTGGGGATCGCCAAGGCATGTGAGAGCGGAGAGCGGTCAATAGGCTGCGCGGAGTGAGCGCGACGGTGACCCTCGAGCCCTGGGGCGGCGGCGACCTGCCGCTGCTCGAGCGGCTGATGGGCGACCCGCGCATGACCGAGCACCTCGGCGGCCCCGAGAGCCCGGACAAGCTGCGCGAACGTCAGGGCCGCTACGAGCGCCTGGAGGGCGGCGATCGCATGTTCAAGATCGTCGACGTGGCGAGCGCCGCCGGCGTCGGCTCGATTGGCTTCTGGACCAAGGAGTGGCGCGATGAGCAGGTTTACGAGGTCGGCTGGATGGTGGTGCCGGAGTTCCAAGGCCGCGGCATCGCGCTGGCGGCGGCCGCGCAGGCAATCGAGCTCGCCAAGCGCGACGACAAGCACCGCTTCATGCACGCCTTGCCGAACGTCGACAATGCGGCGTCGAACGCGATCTGCCGCAAGCTCGGCTTCGAGTTGCTCGAGGCGTGCGAGTTCGAGTTCCCGAAGGGGCACTTCATGTCCTGCAACGACTGGCGCCTGGACCTGCGCGCCTAGTCGGCCCTCCTGCCCTCGATCTGCACGACCGCGACCGACCTGACGAGCGCAAACGTAGTGCGGGGCTTACTTGACTCGTTGAGCGCGCTGGTCGGCCCGTTGCCGCGAAGTGCCAGTGGGTGCGCGCGCCGGGAGCTCCTCTCGGTCGTGGGCTACGCCGCGGCGCGGCTTTCCGTGAAGGACGCGGCGCCGGGGTGAGCGGGGCTCTGGCTTGCCGGTACCCGGACCCCCGGGGCCTGTGCAGCAGCCCGGGCTCGCCGGCGGTGGGGATGGCTGAGTAGCGTGATGAGCAGCGCGAGCGCGAGGAACACGGTGGCGCCGGTGAGCGCGGCGCTCACCCGGTCTGCGAGCAGCACATGTCCGTGAGCGCCGGTTCCGGCGGCCGCGAAGACGGTAACGAGGACGCCGAGGCAAAAGGCGCCGCCGATGTGATGGAAGACGTTGACCAGGCCGCCCGCGACACCCGCGTCGCGGGCGTCGACGCCGGCCATCCCGGCGGTGGTGAGCGTGCTCAGCCCGAGCCCTTGTCCGACGCCGAAGATGACCATCGGGGCGAGCAGGCTGTCACGTACCCGGTGCTCGCCGACAGCCGGCTCATCCAGGCGGTGCCGATCAGGATCGCCGCGCACCCGGCGACCGCCAGTAGCGGGTTGCCCAGCCTCCGGATGAGCCGCGGGGTGGCGGTCGCGGCGACGGAGGCGGCGGCGGTCACGGGCAGGAACAGAGCGCCGGCCTCGAGCGGTGTGGCGCCGCTGACGCCCTGCAGGTACTGGGTCATGAAGAAGAAGAAGCTGAGCAGCGCTCCGTTGAACAGGAACCGGGTCGCGTAAGCGCCCGCGCGCTGGCGATCTGAGAACAGGCGCAGCGGCATGATCGGCTGGGGGGAGCGGCGCTGGTCTGAGACGAACACGCCTACTGAGCGCGATCCCAGCGGCCAGGGCGCCGAGCGTGACCGGGTCGGTCCAGCCGGCAGCCGCGGAACGGACGATCCCGTAGACCAGGGCGCTGACCCCCAGCGTGGAGCTGAGCGCGCCGGTGACCTCGAGCCGCCCGGGCTGCGGCGCGGTCTCCTCGAGCAGCCGAGGGGCGGCTATGATCGCGGCGATCCCGACCGGGACGTTGAGGAGGAACCCGACGCGCCAGGAGATGAGCTGGGTGAGCGCCCCGCCGAGGATCAGCCCGACGCTCGTGCCGATCCCCGCCAGCGCCCCGTAGGCTGCCATCGCGCGGGTCCGCTGCGGGCCCTCGGGAAAGCTCGTGGACAAGAGCGCCAGCGTCGAGGAGGCGAGCAGCGCCGCGCCGACGCCCTGGATCGCCCGGGCCGCGATCATCCACGGCGGCGACTGCGCTGCCCCCACAGCCAGGGAGGCGATCGCGAACACCGCGATCCCGCAGACGAACGTGCGCCGGCGGCCGGAGCAGGTCCCCGGCGCGAGCGCCTGCCAGCAGCAGCCCGCCGAACGTCAGCGTGTACGCGTTCTGCGCCCACGAAAGGCCGGTGGACGAGAAGCCGAGGTCGTGATGGATCTGCGGCAGCGCGACCATCAGGATCGAGACGTCGATCAGCACCAGCAGGTAGCCGACGAGGATCACCGCCAGCACCCGGCCGCGATGCCGTGCGCGGGTCCTCACCGGGCCTGCTCGTCCCCACTGCGGGGAACCAGCCTCAGGGTCGTGGCCCGTGCCTGCGGGCTTACCATTGGCTCGACGTACGTTGGGTAGCGACCGTATTTGTGGCGGTAGGCGGCATCGACCGCGTCGTTGGCCTCCTCCTCGGCGTCGAGCACGTCGATCTCCTGCTCGACACCGCCGGCGCTGATATGGGCGGCATGGCTGGCCTGGGCGACGCGGAACCATGCGCCGCTGGTCCCTCGCCACGACCGCACGTAGAGCGCCCTCGGCTACGCGCTCTACTTTCCGAGATGTTCGCCAGCCAAGGGCGCCCCGCCAGCACCGCCCGGTACATCTTCCTGGACCCGCGCAGCCGGGACTTCTACCCCGACTGGAACAAGGCCGCCAGCGACACCGTCGCGGTGCTGCGAGCCTCCGCCGGCCGCGACCCCTACGACCGCTGCCTATCAGACCTCGTCGGCGAGCTCTCCACCCAGAGCAACGAGTTCCGCACCCGCTGGGCTCAGCACAACGTCCGCCAGCACATCACCGGCATCAAGCACTTCCACCATCCGGTAGTCGGCGAGCTCAGCCTGACCTACGACCGCCTGGACCTCGTCGCCGATCCGGGGTTGACCATCTTCACCTACACCGCGGAGCCCGGCTCGCGCCACGAGGAAACCCTCCGACTCCTGGGAAGCTGGGCCGCGACGCAAGAGGAATCCGCGGCGGCGCAGCTTGCCGACGAGAACTAGCGAGAAGCGATCGATGGAACGGCGCGTCTTGGGACGCACCGGCGTCCTTCGTTCTACTCGTGTGTTCTCCCTGCGGGTAGTGATGGCGTTGACATCAGTTCTGTCCCGGGCGGCGACCGGGAGCGAGTAGCCGCGGGTGGGCATGGCGGCCAGCGTCTCCTCCTGGGCCACCGGCCGCAGCGGGCGCAGCGATCGTGCGCCCGCCGGTCGCGGGGGCGACGGAGTCGACCAGTTGCTTGGCGGCCTCGCCCGCGGCGGCGAGGAGCACCGACGTGTCGCTGCCCTGCCCCTGCCCCAGCACCACGCCGACCGCGGTCAGCCGGCGCCCGCCGACCGTCACGTGGGTGAAGAAGGCCAGGCACCCCCCAGCAGCGGAGTCCGAGCCGGTCTTGCCGGCGTAGCCCGCGGCGAGCAGGGGGTTGTAGTTGGTGACCGTGCCGGCGACCGGGAGCGTCACGCTGGCCCTCGAGACGATCTGGCGGAAGACGGGGAAGCGCATCGCCTGCTGGAAGACGCGCAGTTGGTCGGCGGCGGTGGAGACCGTGCTCGGAGCAAACCCGCTGGGATCGGTGTAGATCGTGTGGTCCATCCCAAGCGCGCGGGTCTCACCGTTCATCTCGGCGATAAAGCGCGGCTCGCTGCCCGCCACCCGGGCGGCGAGCATCTGGGCGATGTTGTTTCCGGAGGGGATCAGCAGCGCCTCCAGCAGCTGGCGCTCGGTCAGCTGCTCGCCGGCCCGCACCGCCACGACCGACTGGTCGTGGGCGGCGTCCTGGGCCTCGGCCTGCGCCTGGGCCGCGTTGATCGTGGTCGTGAACCCGTCCTGTGCTCCGCTCAGCGGGTAGCGCTTGAGGATCAGGTAGGCGGTCATCACCTTTGCCAGGCTGGCGATCGGGACCAGCTGCTCGTGCGGGCTCGCCGCCGGCCGACCGTTGCCGAGCACGAGCGCCGCCTGTCCGCGCCGCGGCCACCTGACCGCCGACACGTAGGTGCGGTCCTTTTCGTTGAGCGGGTGGCGGGCTGCCGAGAACGCCGCGCAGGCGAGAAGCAGGGCGAGTACCGCGCCGATCAGCACACGGCGGCGGCGGCACGCGGTCGATCGGGTACGGCGGGCGACGGTTCGTGCTGGCTCGCTGTAGATCATGCCGCCAGTCAAGGCAGCATGGTGTTGCCACCACGTATGTGTTTTTCGATACGCCGACGATATGTTCGGGCTGGCAGCATCGAGGGAATGCGTGTGTTGATCGTCGAGGACGAGCCCTACATGGCTGACGCGATCCGCGATGGCCTACGCCTGGAAGCGATCGCGGCCGACATCGCGGGTCATGGCGAGACCGCTCTGGAGCTGCTGAACGTCAACGCCTACGACATTGCCGTCGTGGACCGCGACATCCCCGGGCCCTCCGGCGACGAGATCGCCAGACACATCGTCGCCTCCGGGAGCGGCATGCCGATCCTCATGCTCACGGCCGCTGACCGGCTCGACGACAAGGCCTCCGGGTTCGAGCTCGGCGCCGACGACTACCTCACCAAGCCCTTCGAACTCCGAGAACTCGTGCTCCGTCTCAGAGCGCTCGACCGTAGGCGCGCCCACAACAGGCCACCCGTGCGAGAGATCGCAGGTCTGAGGCTGGATCCGTTTCGCCGCGAGGTCTACCGCGACGGCCGCTACGTCCCCCTGACCCGCAAGCAGTTCGCCGTGCTCGAAGTTCTCGTCGCCGCCGAAGGCGGCATCGTCAGCGCCGAAGAGCTCCTGAAAGGGGCGTGGGATGAGAACGCAGACCCGTTCACCAACGCCGTGCGCATCACGGTCTCGGCACTGCGCAAACGGCTCGGCGAACCCTGGATCATCGCCACCGTGGCCGGCGTCGGGTACCGCATCGACACTCAACTACACACCGGGCGCGAGGGAGGAGGCGGTGGATAGAGCCCCCGGTTTGAGCGTTCGCCTCAAGCTGACCGTCAGCTACGCCGGGTTCGTCATGCTCGCGGGCGCCTTGCTGCTCGCTGCCGCGTGGGTGTTCCTGACTCGTGCGCCCCACGTCGGGCTCATCATCTTGCCCAAGTACCAGTACGCCGTCCTCCGCGAGTTCGCTCCGACCGCGGCCATCGTGCTGGCGTTCCTCCTCGTGTTCGGTCTGCTGGGAGGGTGGATACTCGCCGGCCGGATGCTCGCCCCCCTGGCCCGCATCACAGACGCCACACGCGTCGCCGCGACCGGATCGCTCTCCCACCGGATCCGGCTCCCGGGCCGCAGAGACGAGTTCCGCGAGCTCGCCGACGCGTTCGACACCATGCTCGCGCGGCTCGAAGCACACGTCGCCGAACAGCAACGATTCGCAGCCAACGCCTCCCACGAACTGCGCACCCCGCTGGCAATTACGCAGACACTTCTCGACGTGGCCCGCAACGATCAACACCGCGACAACAATGAACTTGTCGACCGCCTCCACGCCGTCAACACCCGAGCGATTGACCTCACCGAAGCATTGCTCCTGCTCAGCCGCGCCGACCAGCGGTCCTTCACCCGAGAACACGTCGACCTGTCCCTCATCGCCGAAGAAGCCACCGAAACGCTCCTCCCCCTCGCAGAAGAATGCGCCCTCACCATCGAGACCTCTGGCGACACGGCCCCCACCACCGGCTCATCCGCGCTCCTGCTGCAGATGGCTATGAACCTCGTGCACAACGCGATCGTCCACAATCTGCCTGAACACGGCACCGTGTCGGTCACGAGCAGCGTTCACCCCGAGAGTGTGTTCCTCACTGTCGAGAACACCGGCGAGAAGTTCACCCCACAGACAGTCGCCACGCTCGTCGAGCCGTTTCAGCGCGGCAAGCGCATACGCACCGACCACGCAGGTGTCGGCCTCGGCCTGGCCATCGTCAAAAGCATCACCCAAGCACACGACGGAACCCTCACCCTCACCCCCCGGGCTGCTGGCGGGCTCCGCGTCACCGTGCAACTACCCGCCGCGCCGCCGCACGCTGGCAGATGACGATCCGGGAAATGTGCCGCACGGCCCCGAGAGGAATAGTCAAGTTAGAGGAAGCATCAGCACCCAGACTGACCATCCGGCCGGCAGGCAGCGTCACGCCGACAAGCTGTTGTGGGGCCCGCCGACGATCAGAGCGTTGAGTCCGCTCGCTGACGTGGCGGAACTATTACCGGTGGCTAGGGTTGAAGGCAGACGTGCGCCTACGCATCGCCATCACAACCCTTCTCCTCGCGCTCTGCATCCCCGCCGTGGCCTCAGCGGGCACCTGGCGGACCGTGAACCTGCCGCGCCACACCAGCCTGAGCGGGATCAGCTGCATGGAGACGAACTGGTGCGAGGCTGTGGGCGGCTGGCAGAACAAGCTCGAGGTGGCGCATTGGAACGGCCGGAGTTGGTCGGTGACAACCAAGCTGCCCAACCGGCGCTGGTCGAGCCTGTCTGCGATCACGTGTCGGTCGAGCCGCTCCTGCGTCGCGGTGGGAGACCTCGCTCTGGGCCGATTCAAGCCTGTTGACCCGCTGATCGAGCGCTGGGACGGCCGGCGCTGGCACATCGAGTCGGCGCCCAAGCCGCACCCACGGCGCGGCTACCGTGCCGTCAATACCCGGCTGTACGGCGTCGTCTGCCCGGGGCGCAACCTTTGCTTTGCGGTCGGCCAGGGCGTCCCGTTCGGCGCCGGCAACGCGCCGGGGGTGCCACTGATCGAGCGCTGGGACGGGCGCCGCTGGCACCTGATGAGCGGAGCGCGTGGCGCGCAATCGCCCCTGTACTCGATCTCGTGCACCTCGGCCCGCGCCTGCACCGCGGTGGGCGGCTACGAGAACGAGGTGGGGACACCGGAGGCGAACAACCAGCAGATCGAGTACTCGTCGACCGTTGAGCGGTGGGATGGCCACAGGTGGACGCTCGGCACGCTGACGGTGCCGTCCGGCGCAAGTGGAGACGGACTGCTCGGTGTCGCCTGCAGCGAGCGCTCCGTTTGTCTTGGTGTCGGCAGCGAGTTTGAACCCGGCCCGGATTACGCGCCAGGCAACGACGGGGGCACCGACCAGGCGATTGCTGCGTGGCCAGCGAGTAACGGCACAGCCTTCTCCGCCTCATCCCTCGCCTTCCCCGCCGACGCCTATCGCGGCCCCGCCTCCGGCAACCCGAAGACCAAGCTGGGTGCCGTGTCCTGCGCCCCCACCAACCCCGACTTCTGCGCGGCGGTGGGCACGTACAGCGCCACCAACGGCGCCATCGGCCCGCTCGCCGCGATCTGGAACGGCTCGACCTGGACCCAGGTCGCGCTCCGACGCGGCCCCGTCTTTCTCGGCTCGGTGTCCTGCCCGGCGCTCGGCTGGTGCATGGCCGTCGGCTCGACGATCGCCGAGCGCTGGAGCTGAACCCAGCGGCCCACGCGGTTTCGTCGCCGGACCAGCTGCGGCCATCAGACGGCTGCTCTCAACTCGCGCTGACTGCGAGCAGCAGTAGGCGGGGCGGGTCGCTATGGGCCGGGCTGGCTCTACGCGGCGGCGCGCTGCTCCGGCCGGTGGCCGGGCGTCGGCGGGGTGGCGTGTCACTTACAACGACTTGAAGAAGCGCACGGCTGGCAGCGGGGTGTATCCGGCCTTCTCGTATAACCGCCGTGCGGGGGCGTGACCTGGATCCCCGCCGGTTTCGATCATTGCTGTCCGCATGCCCGACTGCCGCAGCCAGTCAGTCGCGGCTTCAGCCAAAGCCGTGCCGATTCCTCGGTTCTGGGCGCTTGGGTCAACAGCGATCATGTAGATCTCGCCCATCTGCTGCTCGCGGTGGAGCTTGGCGGCGACAAACCCGACGGTTCTGCCCTCAGCGTCGCCTGCGACCCAGACCCGCTGATCGGGGTCAGCGAGCAGCGCTCGCACCTCTGCCTCCTGGCCGACACGCCAGTCACCACGCAGCCGCCGAAACAGTTCGTCTCCGAGCACCTGCCGGAGCGACCCGAAGACGGGCTCCCACGCGCGCAACGAGAGCGCGATGACCGCGTCCTCGTCCGACAGTCGAAATTCGCGAAGCGCAGTCACGACGGCGTGCCAGGTGGCGAGCAGTGGCCTACGCGGTGTCCGTGGGACCCTGGGCCTCCGCCGGAGATGCTGACCGCGGGATCGGGTGTCCGAGGAAGCTGGGTAGACCCAGTTGAGCTCTGGCTCGGCTGGGGCAGGATCTCGATGTATCCGTCCGTTCCATGCACGCGGATCCGCTGCCCATCCCGGATCAGGGTCGTAGCATGCTCAACTCCCACGACCGCCGGCAAGCCGTACTCGCGTGCGATTACCGCGCCGTGGGTCATGAGGCCCCCGACCTCAGTCACCAGCCCTTTGCTCGCGAGGAACAGGGGTGTCCAGCTGGGATCGGTGTAGGTGGTGACGAGGATGTCGCCGGCGTCGATGTCGGCCTGCGCGATGTCGCGGATGACACGGGCGCGCCCTTCGACGGTCCCGGTGGAAACCGGTAGGCCGATCAGCGCGCCTGCGGGGACGTCGTCGCGTCGATAGGCCCCGGCGATGACCTCGCCGTCTGAGGTGAGCACGCGGGGTGGCGTGAGCGCTTGGTAGGAGCAAAACGCGTCCTTGCGCTGGCGGATCAGCGCCTGGTCCACGCGGCGGGTGCGCACGACGTCGTGGAGCTCGTGGAAGGTGAGGTAGAAGATGTCTTCCCGGTCACGAAGCACGTCTGCCTGCACGAGGCGCTCGGCTTCTCTCAGCAGCGCCTGCTTGTAGACGAAGTAGCGGCTGATGATCCCGTACTTGGGGTACTCGCGGTACCCGGCGAAGGTCCGGACCCGGTCGACCATCCGCTTCGTCTCCTCAGCCCTGCGCTCCCCATCGGGAAGATCTCGCAGGCGCTCCAGGATCTCGTGCTCCTTGTCCGCGGCCTTCTGCCGCCCTCCTTTGAGGCGCCGCTCGGCCTCGCCGGGCGTGAAGTTCCTGATGTTGTCGAGGATCAGCGGCACGAGCGTGGTGGGGCGCTCGCTCCATCGTGGCCTGGTGATGTCGATCTCGCCGACGCAGCGCATGCCGTACCTGTCGAGGTAGGCCCGGATCGCTTCCTGCGCTTCCCGGCCGCCCGCGAGCTTCGCCAGCTCGTCCAGGAAGGCGTCGTCCTCGCAACCCTCGTCCTCGACGTTCTGCAGGAAGGCCACCACGTCCGGATGCGGGCGGATCACGTCCGCGACGTCCAGCAGCGCCAGCCCCATCTCAGACGTGACGTTGCCGGGGGCGGACAGCGTAAGCGTGTCGGCCGCGTTCTTCTCGCCCAGCCACGCCTCCAGCTGCTCGCTGAGCCACCACGCGGCCTGCATCCCCGCCATGATCGCCTGAACGCTCAGCGGATCGCCGAGGACTCGCTTGTGCTCCTTGAAGGCCTCCAGCAGAAGGTCCAACAGCGCTGGCCCGGACTTCGTCTGGATGTCGCGCTTCAGGGCGGCGATCGAGACCTGGTTGCGCTCGATCAGCTCGGTGACAATCGCCGGATCGGTGTCGATCTGAGCGGGTGCGCCAAAGACAACCGGCGCCCCGCTCGGGCCGTTGTCTGGGAGCGAAGGGAGGAAGTCGCCGCGGTCAAGGACGGTCTGCAGCGCGTCTGCGATCAGCGGATCGCCCCTCCCCATGACCTCGAGGAGACCTACCCGAGCCGTCGGCGAAGCCAGTCGTTGGGTGACGTCGACGAACAGCCTGCCACCGGCCTCGTGCATCGGCGCCATGGCCGTCAGCTGCCACACGGAGACCCCCAGGGGCCTCATGGCCTCGGTCATCATCTGCCCATGACCGACCGAGACATACACGTGGTTCTCTCGGTCGGCGGCCTCGGGGATCGGAAACAGCGTGGTGATCGGCCGGCTCTGGACGATCCAGAACTCGCCCTCGGCCAGGCACCATTCGATGTCCTGCGGATGGCCGAAATGCGCTTCGATCCGCCGGCCCAGCTGCACGAGCCGCACGACCTGCGCGTCCGTGAGCGCCGGCTGGTCCTGCCGCTCGGGCTCGATCGCCGCGTCCTGCGTTCCGCCCGCCGGCGCGGCATGAACGGCGCTCCGTTTGCTAGCGATCTCGGCGGCGATGACCTCGCCGTCGCGCACCTTGTACACGTCGGCGTTAACCCGGCCTGAGACCAGAGCCTCGCCGAGGCCGAAACAGGCCTCCACCGAGGCGACCTTCCGGTTGGAGGTGACAGGATCGGCGGTGAACAGGATGCCGGCCGCGTGCGGGAAGACGATCCGCTGGACGACCACCGCCATCTGGACCTTGCGCTGGTCAAAACCGCCCCGTAGCCGATACGTCACCGCCCGCTCGGTGAACAGCGACGCCCAGCAGCGCCTGATGTCCTCCAGGATCCCCGCGGGCCCGGCGACGTTGAGGTAGGAGTCCTGCTGGCCCGCGAAGGACGCGGTCGGCAGGTCCTCCGCCGTCGCGCTGGAGCGCACAGCACAGACGGCCTGCTCGCCGAGCCGACCGAGCGCACACGTGATCGCCGCCGACAGATCGCCGGGAATGGGGGCCGCCTCGAGCACCGCGCGGATGTGTGCGCTCAGCTCGCCGATCGCGTCCCGGTCGCTCGGCGCAACGCGCGAGAGCCGATCAAGCCACTCGCCGATCGATGGCACTCGCGCCATGAATCGCTGGAAGGCATCCGTGGTTACGCAGAACCCATCCGGCACCCGCACGCCCTTGATCCGCGACAGCTCACCCAGCTGCGCCCCCTTAGCGCCAACGACCGCGACCCATGTCCGGTCGACCTCGTGTAACCCCATCACGTAACCCATTCCGCCACTCCTGTTCCGCTGATTCCGAGTTGCAGCGGGCGATTATGGGGCACCGATCGCGGCCTCATGAGTGCCTCGAATCGTGTATAAAGTGACAGTGGGGGAACGTGGTGTGGCAGGCTGTCTGGGTTTGGCGTGCCGGCATCGCGGAGGGAGCACATCATCTGGCTCTCATCCTCGCGTGGCTCCGACCGCGGAGGCAGGATGTCATCGGAGGGGACCTGTTTGATCGGGTGCGTGGCTCGTCCCGAGCTGCCGAATAGAACGGCATGGCGCTGGGGTTTGTGAGGTCAAGCGATCATCCGTACTGGCTATCAATGTTGTCTACGCCGGGGAGTACACTCATCGACGAATCTGGCCAAGCGCGTGGATCGGAGCAGGTGTCTGTTCAGTGCCATCCGCGTGATCTCTCTGTTAGTCAGGTCGCGGTAGCGGACACGTCCCGACCCGACCCTTACCACGCCCAGTTAAGCCATACATCGCGCCTCCATGCCGCGGGCACGCCACCGAGAATATCCCTGCTTGGCCGCGGTTTGCGGGAGTCGTCGATGTGCCTGCTGCCGACGTGATCCGCGGCGACGTGGAAGCGATTCCGGACGATTCAAGACCTGAGGCTTATGCGAGCGCCTTGGCTTTGATCGAGTCGAACTCGTGCTGTGTGATCGCACCGCTGTCGAGCAGCTGCTTGGCTCTCTCGATCTCGCTTGCCGCTCCACCCCTACTCCCGGCCTGGCGCACATACTCGTCGAGCTGTGCTTGCGCCGCAGTGGCTTGCTTGGCCCGCCGCTCAGCCATGCCGGAATGGTTGAAGATCAAATAGGCCAACACGCCGATCCAAGGAAGGATGACGACGAGCACGACCCACGCCGCCTTGCTCCAGCCCGAGATGTCGTGACGGCGAAACACATCGATCAGGACCGTGATCGCGATCCAGATGAAGACCACCCATGCACAAAAGATGAGTATGTCCCAGAGAATGTCCAGGAAGGGATACGACGAAGCAACAACCAACATGGTCCGCCTCCGTCCAGTTCGTGATTGGAGCGCCTTGTCCGTCTCCGTCTCGGAACACAAAGGCTTGGGATGAAGCGAAGCGTGATGCCACCGAAGACGGGCGCATCAAACAGCGCAACGCTGGTGATCAAAATCGATTCCCGACGGTGACGACATCGCTGGGGTCGGCTTGGATCTCCGGAACACCGCCCTGAGAAGCGTGCGCGAGCGCCCGACTTGACGGGCGTCAGCCGCTCGCGCAGTCGACTCGCGCTCTCGTCGGCGTCGGCCAGGTGCTTGGTCGTTCGCCGGGCGCTATGACCCCGCGATCTTCTTGCATTGGGCGTCGGCAGCTTGCTTGACCGAGTCGATCGGGATCTTTGCCACGGCCGTGAGGCAGGCCTGCTTGGCTTTGCTGAGCGCAGCACTCACGTTCGTGTTGTCGGTGCTGATCTGACCGCAGACCTGTTCTGCGACTGAGCGGGCGGTGGAGTTTTGGATCTTCTTTGTGGCGTCGAGACACTTCTGCTTGGCGGCCGCGACGCCGCCTTTGGCGGCTGAGGACGCCGTCGACGAGGTCGAGGACTCGTTCGAGCTGCCGCACGCACTGAGAGCAAGGGCCGCAAGGACAAGCACAACTAACAGCCACCGGTGGTGAAGGATCATGCCGTCATCATCGCGCAACGCGGCCGCAGACCGGTCCGACAGCCCCCGAGCGAACGCCTCGCGGGATCGCAACCGTGGCTATGAGACGCGCGCGGGGATGAGCTGCCCGAGCCGTTACGGACCCGTGAGGGGCGTCGAGCCGCGGCGGTTACCCGGAGGCGGCCGTGGCGCCAGCGGCAAGGCGATCGTTGCGACCGCGGTCGAGGGCGACCAAGCGCCCGAGCGCGTACGGATGAGACGGATTCCCGACGTCACCGAGGACACGCTGACTGACCTTGTGCTTGACCACATCGCCCGAGGCAGCGAAGTCCGCACCGACGGCTGGCAGGGGTACTTCGACATCGGCCGCTACCGGCTTCAAACATGTCGTCACGAACGTGTCGGCCAGCGGCGACCCCGCGCACGTGGGTCCTGCCGCACATGCATCTCGTCTCCTCGCTGGTCAAGCGATGGATTCTCGGCACCCACCAGGGCGCCGTCAGCCATGCCCAGCTGGACTACTACCTCGACGAGTTCACATTCCGCTTCAACCGCCGCCATTCACACCACCGCGGCTTGCTGTTCTACCGGCTGCTCGAGGGTGCGATGGCCACCGACCCGCACCCCTACAGACCGCTTACCAGTGAATCGGCCGGATAGCCTCCCCAGACGCGAATCGGGGTAGCGAACCGGATAGTCAGCTCCCGTGAAAGCGCGAGGCCGCGCCTTGCCGGCAGCGAACGCTGACGTTCGCCCGAGAGAGTGCCTGCGGGATCCCGCCTCACCTCGCCGGACCCTTCGGTTGGTGTTCGCGGCTGAGAGCCTGCGGGGGCGTGACAGCGTCTTTGCAGAGTATGCGTCGGTGGTCGATAGGGTGCCGTTCGGGCGATCTCTCATCACCGCTCGGAGGAGAACTATGCCTAAGCATGACCGTGACCTGTTCGACCGTTTGCGCCGGGCCGGTTTGCGCAAGCAGGTTGCGCGGAGACTCAGCGGGATTGGTGAGGACGCCAGCAAGAAGACGGTTAGTGCAGCGCGCAGCGCCGTCGCGGAGTTGCGCTCGCTCGCCGATGAGCTCGAGCGACGGTTGCCAAGCGCTGCGGCGGACGCGGCCGGGGCCGAGAAACCTGCTCGCCGCTCGGCTAGGCCGTCGCCCACCGCCTCGCGATCCAAAGCCGGCGCTGGCACCGGTCGCCCCGCCCGCCAGGTCGGGCAGCGCAGCCGGGCGCCACGACGCAGGCCTGCAGCGGTGACGGCGAACGGTGCCCGCGCTCCTCGAGGGCAGAACAAGGCTGTGATCCTGACGGCGCTCAGGAGCGGTCCAAGGACCGCAAGCGAGATCGCCGCCGAGACCGGTATCAGCACCGGGACCGTTGGCTCCGCGCTGAGTAAGCTCGCCACAACTGGCGAGGTCGTAAAAGCAAACCGCGGTTACAGCCTTCCGAAATAGTCGTCTTCGCCACAGCCTCGACAAGCCTAGGTGCGGCTTCTCGCGCCCGCGACTTCGCGCGGTCGCTCAGCGCTCGCGAACCTGCCTGCGCTGGCCGCGGGGCGTGACGAAAGTAGTCTCGATCGGCTGAGAACGAGCAGTCGTGATGGGATCGGTCGGTCACCCGGACCGGCCGGCGACGCGGGAGGGCGCCGGCATCAGGCGCCCTGACAACGAGGGCTACCGACTAACGCCTGAAGCGATCGTCGGTGCCGCATGGCTGCTTCCACAGACAACGAGCAGTGCCACCACCCGCGTCGCAGCTGGTGCCTGCGGGCGGTTGCGATCGCACGACCTGACTGGCGAAGAGCCCCGCGCCTTCGTCGAAGCGAGAGTCCGGCCGGTGGTTGTAAGCGTCGTGATTGCGAGCGTTCCTCGATTCGCGCGGGATGTCAGGCGCCGGGCTCCAGACGGCGACGGCCTCGTTTTGATGGGATCGCGAACGGCCGCTTGTGATGCGGTCGCGGCATCGCGGCCAACGATCACTCGGTGGCACTCGCAGGCCACCCGTGGCGTGGCGTCAACCAGCACAATCCGGCGTCAACCCTGATCCGCCCGCGCCCTTACCTCCGCCCACAATGCCTCGTATGCTGCCGCCGCGCGTCCGCGCGGCGCGAACTCGTGCAGCACGGTCCGCCGGGCTCCCATGCGCTCGATGTCGGCGGCAGCCGGGATAACCGCGTCCAAAACGGATGCATGCTCGGCGCGCAGCGAGGCCATCACCTCGTGATGTAGGCGCTTGCGCCCGTCGACCATCGAGAAGAAGGCGAGCACCTCCGGGCCGCCACGGACCACCTCACAGAGTTGCCCGAACGTGCGCGACGACAAGGTCGCCGGGATCAGCGGGACCAACAAGGCGTCTGCGGCCTCGAACACGCTCTCGGAGACGAGCGAAATGCTCGGCGGGCAGTCAAGCAACACCCAGTCGTAGTCATCGCGCATGGGCGCGAGCACCCGCGCGATCCGGCGCGTGGGCCGCTTGGTTGCATCCAGGGCGAGATCCATGTGGCGATACGAGAAGTCCGCGGGCAACAGATCCAGGCGCTCGAAATCGGTCCCTTTGATCAACTCGGAGACCTCGCTCTTGCCCCGCACCAGCCGCCGCCCTCCGCCGCGGACCTTCGGCTTGACCCGGAACAGGTAAGTCGACGCGCCTTGCGGGTCGAGGTCCCACAGCAGCACGCGCGAACCTTCGCGCGCCGCCAGGGACGCGAGGTTGACAGCAGCCGACGTTTTGCCCACGCCGCCCTTGATGTTGTACGTCGCGAGGACGTAGCTCACTGGAATGTGTCCCTGACGAGCCTGCGTTGTGCGCCCGACGAAAACTCTGCGAAGCGTTCGGCGAACTCGTCCCGCGCGGCGGCCTCCTGCTCCTCAAGCCGCTCGATCAGCCTGCCCATCGCGATCAGCCCCTCAGCGCCGTTCGGCTGCGCCGCGACGGCGTCGCTGAACGAGCGCAGCATCGTCGCCTGCACCTCGCGGTCCTGGTGGCGACCGAGGACGTCCTGAAACGACTTCAACACCGTAGTCATCGGCTTTACGACGTCCGCGGGGTACAGCGGCGCTGCGAACAGCTCGAGCAGATACCGCAGCTCCTTGCCCTGCTTGCGGAGTTCGTGATAGGCGTTGGGCGGGCTGTCGGCGTCGATCGCCCGTCCCATGTGGACGATCCGCCGGTAGACCTTGGCGATGCGTGCGCCGGCTAGGTCGCCGATCGCCCGCGCGGCGTCGGGTCCACCGGATACGCCGCCCGACTCGATCCCCACCAGGAACTGCCCCCAGTCGCGCAGCAGCGAATGGGCCCGTTCGGAGCGCAGCGCACGCACCATCGCCCGCCGGGCGCCGGCACGTTGCTGCCGCAGCACCGTCAACAACGGGTCAAGGTCACCGCGCACGGCCTCGGGCAGCTGTAGGCGAAACTCATCGAACTCCAGCACGTAGACGTCGATGTCGCGCGCTCTCCCGGTAGCGCGCTGAAGCCAACGGAACTCCGCGCGGAAGTGCGCAAGCTCCGACGGGGGAAACACACGGCGCAGTTCGCGCTGCACGGCCCGTGAACGACGCACGGCGACACGCAGGTCGTGCAGGAACTCCGCGTCAACGTCACCGAGCGCGCCCGCCAGGTTCGCTTCAATCACCCCGAGCAATCGGCGCAGCACGACGCTCGCCGCGACGTCGCCACGCTCCTGCGCCATGAGCTCGATATCGACCTTCGGCGAGATGCCGCCCGGCGTTGCGCCGGAGGCGATGATCGCCTCGTCGAGCAGTGGGCGCGCGGCACGCCGCAACCCGACTCGCTGCTTGAGCGCGTGCTGCACGCGTTCGAGCGCCCTGTCATAGCCACGTACCGACACCAGCCTCAGACGCGGCTCAAGGGGCCGCGGACGTCGACCCGCACACACCACCGACAACTCCTCGACAACCGCCCGCACGACCGTCTTCTGCTCATCGTCGAGCAGCGCAAGTGTCCGTATTCGGCCACGCACCTCCACAACGAACAGCAACGCGCGGACATCGACAATCGCCGCCAGCGCATCTCGCAGCGTGCCTGGAGGCAGGTCACGGGCGAACAGCCGATCGCGCCCATCGGCCAAATGCCCCCAAGCAACCTCAACATCACCGTCGAGCAGCACCAGCCGCCCGTCCGAGCGCACGCACGATAAGCCCGCCGCGTACAGCCGTCCATCGAACGTGTCATAGAAGCGGCGGTCGGCGCGGCGCACCGGGCCGGAGCGCAGGGGCAGCTCAACGGCTAGAGCACGGGGCGCGCCGGCGAACGTCACGACGTCGCCCAAGAGGTACTCGACAGCCATGGTCCTTTAGGCGAAGACTTTCAGACGAGTCAACTCTTCGTTGATCTCCGTTCGGAGACCACCAGCGGCGGCTCGAGCCGTAACGCCCCCGGAGGCCGCTGGCGTTGCCCACCAACCGATGCTCACGCAGTACCTAGCGCATGAAATCGGGCGCCGACAGGCCCTCAACCGCATCGATCGCGAGGCCCAGGCAGCAGTCGGACCGAACCCCTGATCAGAGCGATACCGGGCGCTCCCCCGTCCCGCTCCTGCCTTCGCTGACAGCACGCCAGCTTTGCGGTGCGGGCCCCCGTCAGCGCGCCGCGGTCCGCGCTTGCGCTGTCGCCCAAGGGGAGCAGTGGGACCCCGGCCACCGGCATCCTCGCTCGTTGGGCGAAGCAGCGACGCCGCCGGGCGTCGGCGCTGTCACCCGCGCTACTGGAATCGGACAAAAGCAGACGCGGGGCCGGCGCTACTGCTTGAGGCGTCAAGGAGCAGCCGAGCCGCCCGCGCCGCCGGCGGCCCACTCCCGACTCGAGACCAATAGTGGCCAGCTTGAGTCTGGTTGGCCAAATACCAGCCGGGCTGATCCGACGCGCTAAACGAGTTATGCGTGCCGGGAAAGATCACCGCGTCGAGCGCCCGCGAGCACAGGCTCGGCGAGCCGTTGCACGAGCGAGCCTCGCTCTCACGCCGTGCGCCACCGCACGCTGCACAAGCCACGATCACGATGACCAACAGTGCCCCTGCAGAATCCGCCTCACCCCGGCAACCGCCTTGCCACTAGGCTCTCGGCATCATTGGCGCTCGCATATCGCTTCAGGGCGGACACGGTGATCTCCCACGCGAGGGATGAGAATGATGAACGACCTTCCATTGGCCGCCCAAACGATCGAGTTCTTCATGCCCTCCACGCTTGCGGTCAGCGTCACGGTCGCTCGCTCGACGAAGCCCGCCTTTCCTGGCGTGGTGTGGCTGCCGGGTTCGACTCGGTGCCTACTCGTGTCGTGCCGTGTCGGCGGCTGAGATGGCGCGCGCGGCGCCGATCAGGGTGAGGTGGCTGAATGCTTGCGGGAAGTTGCCGACTTGCCGTTGACGCTTGACGTCGTATTCCTCGGCCAGTAGGCCGAGATCGTTGCGCAGGCCGAGAAGCCGCTCGAATAGCGTGCGGGCTTCGTTGACGCGGCCGTTGACGGCGAGGGCGCCCACCAGCCAGAAGGAACACGCCAGGAACTGCCCCTCGTCGCCGGGCAGTCCATCGTCGGTCTCGGCTGTCGAGTAGCGGGAAACGAATCCGTCGCGACCGAGCTCGCGTGAGATGGCGTCGATCGTCCCTGTGACGCGCTCGTCAGTCCCTGGCAGGAAGCCCACCAGTGGGATGTTGAGAACGCTGGCGTCCAGCTCCTTGGATCCGTAGTACTGAGTGAACGTCCGCCGCTCCCGGTCGTAGCCGCGCTCGCAGACCTCGTGATGGATCTCGTCCCGAGTCTGCTTCCAACGGTCAACGGGCGCCTCCAGCTCGAACCGCTCGACCATTCGCACCGCGCGGTCAAACACGACCCAGGCCATCACCTTGGAGTGCGTGAAGTATTGTCGCGCTCCGCGGGTCTCCCAGATGCCGTCGTCGGGTTACCGCCAGATCGTCTCCACGTACTCCACCGCGTTTCGCCAGCGGGGCCACAATCGCTTCTCGATCCTGCCGATGACCTCGCCGCCGAGAGACGCGACTGCCATGACCTCGCCGTAGATGTCGAGTTGGAACTGCTCGGACGCGGCATTGCCGATCCGGACGGGCTTGGAGCGCTCGTAACCCGGAAGCTCCTCCAGTTCGAACTCGGTGAGGCGACGTTCGCCCCCGACCCCGTACATGATTTGGATCTTGGACGGGTCGCCCGTGCCGGCTCGGACAAGGAAGTCGCGGAACGCGAGCGCCTCGTCGGTGTACCCGGTGCCGAGCAGGGCTTCCAGTGCGAGTACCGAGTCGCGCAGCCAACAGAAGCGGTAGTCCCAGTTGCGCACGCCGCCCACGTCTTCTGGGAGCGACGTCGTTGGCGCCGCGATCACTGCGCCCGTCGTCTCGGACGTCAGCGCCTTGAGCGCGATCAGCGAGGTGAGCACCTCGTCGCGGTATTCGCCATCGTATGTGCAGCGCCCGCTCCACTCCCGCCACCACGCCTCCGTGCGAGGCAGCGCCGAGTCGGCGTCCTCGACGGGGGGCGTAGGCTCATGTGAGAGGTGCCAGCTAAGACTGAGCCGCTGGCGAGCCCCTTCGACAGCGGCAAAGTCAGCCGTCACCGTCCCGTCCTGCACGCTCAGCGGCAGCGGGGTGCTGAGGCGGAACGCGTCTGGCCCCGCGGTGACCGTAACCCCGTCCGGCGCGGAGTCAACCGACGGAATGATCGAGGCGTAGTCAGGACGCAGTGAAAGGACCATCCGCATCGGAACCCGACCGCTCATGCCTTCGACGATCCGCATCAAACGCGGCGGCCCTTCGCCACGCCGAGGCATGAAGTCGATCACACGGACCGCACCCTCGGACGTCTCGAAATCGGTTTCGAGCACCAGTGTTCCAGGCCGGTATCGACGAGAGCTCGTGCGCACCTCGCCGCTCGGCGCCAGGCGCCAGGCGCCAGTGACCGTGCTTCTCGTCTCCCAACAGGGCCGAGAAGCATGACGGAGAATCGAAGCGCGGGAGACACAGCCAATCCACCGACGCGTCGCGGCTGACCAGGGCGGCGGTCTGCATGTCCCCGATCAATCCATAGTCCTCGATCAGCACGAGTTCGCCTCCGTTCGTGATCGCTCGCGCGGATGGTAGGAGATCGCCTCCTGAGCCCGGTCGATGAGGGCCCTCTGAGGGGACCATCTGCAAAGCCCCGTGATCGTCGGGGCCCGACGCTCCCGCTTCCCGCGATGTGATCGCGCGCTAGCCAGCGAGGTCGGATCGAGACCTACGTTCCCACGACCGGCAGGCTCGATCAGTGACCGGTGAGGTGAATGACGCCGACGCTCGACAGCCCATCTAGGACGAGCTGAACCGCGAGCGCTGCCAACAAGAAGCCGAATATCTTCTCGGTCACCAGCATCCGGCTCTCGTCCAGGTGCTCGCTGACCCTGTTGGCCCACCGGAACACCACGGCGTCGAGAGCGAGCACCAGCGCGAGCACCCCGATCAACATCGCGACCACCGCGACCGTGGCTGCCTCGGCCGAGGCGGTCACGATTACGACGATGCCGGCCGGGTTCAGGAGGTAGGGCACGGCGAGCGGGAACACCGCGAGCCGCATCGGGTCTTGTCCCCGGATCGTGCGGTCCCGCTCCGAATCTCCGGAGCCGAGCACCATCGTGACCGAGATGATCAACAAGATGATTCCCCCTGCGACCGAAAGCGACCCGGTGGAGAAATGCAGCAATCTCGCGAGCAGTTCGCCAACGAGCACAAGGATTACTGCGACGACACCGGCGGTGGTCAGCATCTTGCGGCTGACACGGGCCTTGGTCGCGTCGTCGAGGTCGCCCGTGAGACTCAGAAACGGCACCAGCGCGATCTTCGGCCCGATCCCGATCAGCAGCAGCAGGAAAGTGTCGATCACGAGATAAACGTCGATCGATCTGTGCTCCACGCTTCGCCGTCCTCGCCCCGGTGGGGCATTGTCTTGAGCGGTGCGCCCGTCGGCCGCGACCAGAGTGCCGCGGACGATAACGGTAAGGATCCCCGAGGCGGCAGGCTTCGCCCGCGGCGCCGAGCGTCAGCCTCGGAGGCCGCACCGGGCTGTTCGGTCGGGGCCGGCGAGTAAAAACACGGCGATCGACGTCGCGATCGACGCGTTCATCACAGAACTGTCGAGCGTCATCAGGAGCTGGCCTGCGGCCAGCACCAGCAGCACGACCCGGCGGTGGGCGCCTCGTCGCTCCGCGCCGTGTCCGCCATCGGCTGAGCGTTGAGACGGCGCTTGGGGCTCATGCGCGCCGCGCGGTGTCGGTGGCCCGTAGTTCGCGCCAGGTAGGTGCGCTGGGAGCGATCCCCATTTTGCGCACGATCATTTGCGCAGCGACCGTGATGCCCTCGGTGAACGTGGGAAAGGCGGGGACGAGCTCTGCGATCTGCTCGATCCGCAGGTTGGCGGCCATGCAGGCCGAGACGGTCTGGATTACCTCAGCCGAGTACTCGCCGAGGACGTGGGCGCCGAGGATGTAGCGGCGATGGCGTTCCACGATCAGCTTGCAGAACCCGAGCGGGTGATCGTCGATCACGGGGCGCACGAGGTCCTCGTAGCGTGCCACGGCGACCTCGCAGTCGTAGCGCTCTCGGGCTTGGGCCTCGGTCAGCCCCACCCCACCGTACTCAGGGTCGGTGAAGCTGCCGGTGGGGACGAGCTCGCGCGTGAACTGTCGCCGGGTGCCGAGTACGGCGTTCTCGGCGGCGACGCGGCCCTCAATCCGGGCGCTGGGCACAAGCATGCTGATCCCGTTCACGTCCCCGGCCGCGAACACGTGCGGCAGGCTGCTGTGAAGCGACTCGTCGACCTTCACGTATCCGCGCTCGGCGTCGATGCCGATCTCGCCGGCGCCAAGGACGTCGGCGTTGCCAGGCCAGCCGACCGCGAGGAACACCGCATCGACATCGAGCGACCCTCGCTGCGTTCCCGATCGATGATGGGCGGTTATGCCCGCTGCGGCGCGGTCGAGCCGGTCGACGAGCGTGGACGTCAACACGACGATTCCGCGGCTGCGGAAGGACTCGCTCAGCGTCTCTGACACGTCCTGGTCGGCGTGCACGACGATCCTGGGCGCTGCCTCGATCAGGGTAACCTCGACGCCGAAGTCGGCGAGGATCGACGCCAGTTGGCAGCCTGTGTCCGCGCCGCCGACAACGGCCGCAGACGCCGGCAGCGCCGTCAGTGTTCGCAGGTCCTCGTAGGTGAGCGCGAGCTCGACGCCCGGGATCGGCAGCCGGCCGGGGTGCCCGCCGACCGCAATCACGACCGCGTCTGCGCCGAACTCGCGCCCGTCGGGGATCTGGACCGTGTGCGAGTCGAGGAACACCGCGGGGCCGGCACCGTCGACGAGGTCGATCCCCCGACGCCGCAGCGCGGTGCCCATCCGCTGGTGGTCGTGGACGTAGTCGGCCAACCGGCGGGCGCTGGCGAGCGCCGCCGCGATGTCGATCTCTGGCCGGGCGCCGCGCACGCCGAGTCGCTCCCATGATTTCGTGTCGCGCATCAGTCGCGCCGCGCGCGCGAGCGTCCGAACCGGCGCCGGGCCCTCGTTCAGGCTGGTGCCACCGACCTGCTTTGCCTCGACCAGAGTGACCTCTGCGCCGAGCTCGAGCGCGTGCAAGGCCGCGTTGACGCCCGCCGGTCCTCCGCCGAGCACAAGCACCCTCACGGCGATCCTTGCAGCGGCTCGGTGCGCCCCCGGTAGGGTGCGCACGGTGCGCCGCCGACGCCGAGGCCATCGACGCGGAACACGCGCCCCGCGTCCGGCTGTCGCGCCAGGGCTGACTCGTCGAGCCCGTGCCGCGCGGTCGTGATGAACAAGGTCGCTCGATCCGGGCCGCCGAACGCGCAGGATGTCGGGCGGTCGACCAGAACCGGGACCGTCGCGAGCAGCGCCCTTTCCGGGCTGTAGCGTCTAAGCGCCCCGCCGCCCCACAACGCGACCCAGATGCCGCCCTCGTCATCGACGGTCAGCCCATCCGGCGCGACCTCGTCCAGCAGACCATCGGCGCCGAGGCGCGCCCGGTGCAGCCGCGATCCGACGATGTCCACCCACAGCAGCTCGCCGCGGGGCGCATCCCAACGCGGTCCCTCGCTCAGCAACCGGGGCGCCCTCGAGCAAGGCACCGGAACCCGCGGCGTCGTTGCGGTCACACGATCACCAGCCTATGGTTGCGCGAACTCGATGACGACCTTGATGTCGTCGGGCTCGCGCTCCAGCGCCTGACCAAATGCCTCTGGGCCGACGCGGCGGGTCACGAGCTGCTCGAGCCATGACCGGTCGGCTCTGGCGAGCACCTGCCCCGCGCGAAAGTAGTGGCGGCGGTTCGCGTTCACTGACCCGAAGATGACCAGGTTCTTGAGCACAGCATCGGTCGCGATCGTCGTGGGCGCGCTCGCGTCTGGCACGACCGGCGGGCCGACTCCGGTGAGGCAGATGATCCCGCCCGGTGCCACGGCCTCTGCGGCTCCTCGGATCAGCGGCGCGACCCCCGTACATTCAACGACGATGTCCGGCCTCAGCCCGAGCTCGGGCACAGGGCCAGTGTGATAGGTCGCGCCCAGCGCCTCTACCAGCGTCGGCTTTGGACCACTCGTTGCGCGATCGAGCACATGGACATCACCGCCGACCTGCTTGGCGATCAGCGCGGCCAGCAGCCCGATCGGCCCCGCGCCCGTCACCAGCACGGTTTTCGGATCCCAGAACGTGCGCCGGCCGATCGCCGCGATGTGCTCCCACGCCTTGACCACGACCGTCGTGGGTTCCAGCAGAACCCCGAGTGTGCCCAGGCTCCCATCCACCTTCACGGCGTACTCGGGCTCGATCCGCCAGCGATCGGCCATGAACCCGTCAAGCTGCTTGATGCCACGCTCGGTGTAGCCACCGTTCGAGCACATGTCCCACTCCCCGACCGCGCAGTTCGGGCACGGCACCGGGTCCGGCCGCCGAACGATCCCCACCACATGGTCACCGACCGCGAACCCACTCCGACCCGGATCAAGAACCCGCCCCAGCGACTCATGGCCAAGCACCAGTCGCTCCCTCCCCGGCGGTGCCCATCCATACAGCCCGCTGACGATCTCGACATCCGTGCCGCACACCCCCACCGCCAACGCCTCCACCAGAACCGACCCAAGCTCCGCACCGGGCTCGGGCACCTCGTCGAGCTGGGCTGAACCTGAACTTCCCGGAATGACAGTCACCGCCCGCAATTAGCACCTCGCAGTAGGGGGTCGCAATCTAAACCGAAACCTGATCTCGAGACACCTGCTGCCGACAACAGCCGCGAGAGCAAAGGCATCTTCCCCGCCCGCGCAGGCGAGGACCGACAGATCGCCCGGAGAGCGGTGATCGTGAGCGCTGCGGCAACCACGATGGCTGCCGAGGCAAACAGAGGCCCAGTGAGCGCGCACGCTGTGCGCAGGCTCGAATAGCAGAAGCGGGAAGGTCGGAGCTCCGCCGGCGATAAGGGAAGTGTGGTCGGCGCGCGCGAGACTGCTCGCGTTCCATCCTTCCGGGTGTGTCAAATGATGCGATCTGGTTCTGCTTTCGGACACGGTGCTTGCTCGATCTCGGCTGCCGAGCTAGCACCCGGCAGCATGATGTCCGTCGATCCATCGCAGCCCGCGCTGTGCTGTCGCCAATCTCAAGGACGCCAAGTCCGGCTGCCGGTCGTGTGTTGCGGTGGCGTGTCGGAGGCGACTTTGACTCGATCACATGTCTCGCCGGTTCGCGACTACGCCGACCGCGATGACTAGAGAGATCGCGACCAGCGCGCCGAGGGCACCGAGCCAGTTGAAGCCGACGGTTTTGCGCACATGATCGACGTAGGCGATGAACGCGAGCGGAATCGCCAGGGACAAAAACAGGACGATCCCACGCAGGATCGCGCGCTTATCGTGGCCATGGTCGTGGCGGCGCGCGGCGATCGCGATCGCGGCATCGACGCTGGCTGCCTCGCCGTCGTAGAAGATCAGCGCTCGGCGGCCGAGCTGGCGCGAGTGCGTCTCACAGCCCCAGGCCATCAGGACCATGAACGTGACCGGAAGCACCCAGGTCATCAGCCAAATCACACCGGCCAGCAGCAGGCTGGCCGCCGACCTGATCCGGTCAAGCCAGCCCTGCTTCGGCGGCTTGGCCGCAGACGGGGAGAGGAACCCGCCGAACACCAGCAACAGGTAGACGCTGTGCACCCAGGTGCGCAGCGAGTGCCGCTGCGACGGGCGCTCGGGCATCGGCGTCTCCCGCACCCTGACGAGCGCGACCTCCGCGCTCTCGACATTTGGGTGCACGCCGCGCAGCGCGAGCATCTCGGCCGCCGTTCTGTGCGCGCCCAGGTCACGGTCATAGAGCCCGGCGATCCGCATCGTCATGCGCATCTCCTGCCACAGGTAGCTGATATAGCCGGGCACGAGCGCGATGAAGAACGGCGTCCCCGAGATCGCGCCATCGATTCGAGCGACTTGCGCAGACCTGCCCCGCAGCTCCTCAGCAATCTCAGCCGCAGGCGTGTCCGGCCGAGTGCGACGTACGGATTGAACCCATTGCATCGACTCATCGGCGATCCGGTCGATCGCGTAGAGCGTGAGTCGCTCGGCGACGTGCTCGGGATCGCGATACACCAGCCGCACGAGCGCACGCGAACCGGCGAACACACGGCGCACATACCCTCTCGACGCTCGTGCGCTTGGCTCGGGGGGCGCCGAGCTTGGATGATCAGCTGACGCCATCACGTCACCCCCCTCGACGGCCCCTGACCGAGCGCAGCTTCGATGCGCGCCAAGCGCTCGTTTACCTCGTCCAGCCGCCGCCCTACATCCGCGTCGGCGGTGGCAGCGAAGCGTCGCCGGCTGCCCTCGACCAACGCCGCCGTGGCCGACGCGGTGATCACCGCCAAAAACCCGATCGCGGTCAGCATCAATACAGCAGCGATGATTCGACCCTGTGCATGGCTGGGCGTCACGTCTCCGTAACCAACGGTGGTGACCGTTTGTAGCGCGAACCAGAGCCCCCTGCCGATATTCGGATACTCCGGACGGTCGAGCACACGTTCGAGAATCCCGCCAGCGACCGTGATCAAAAACGTAAAGCCGGCAATGATCGCCGCCGCCCTGCGCGCCGAAAGCGACTCATGCAGCAGCAAACGGGCCGTAAGCGGAACCCTCGCGGGCTGATCCGAGCCGCTCGGCGCGGCCCCCGACCCGGGACTCTTGAGCTCAGGCATCAGAGAACTCGCTCCTCGCTATCGATCGACAAACCATCTCGTCTGGCCTAAACCACAGATCGCTGCCTGTCAACCCCCGCTCGGGATCAGCACTAGGCCCTGGCTCCGTCTCGCAGCCGAAGAGGCTGCGCGTTCGTCGCCCTTCACGCCTATGACTTGCTCGCCCGAGGCCTGTACGAGCGGCTCGGATACGAGACGGTCGGGGTGATCGACGACTGTCCGGCGGGAAGCGCTGCGCGTTGGTACCGCAAGGTCTTGTGAACGCGATCTGACAGCCGCTCGCTCGGACCGCGTCAGTAGCTGAACACGGTCGCGTCGGAGACAGCCCTTCCCACAGAGGAGTGGTCGTGACGCTGAGATCGTCCCGATCGCCGCGCACAACGCGATCGCTTGACCCACGAACGCGATCGTGAACCCGCCGCTTGGCGGACGACTCCCCCTTGGCGACGAAGGGGGATGGCCCGAGCCACGGCGGTCGGCGCGGGATCGCACGATCGCCTTCGTCCAGAGTCGCAAGTCCCGTGTGCCGGTCGTGCGAACCGCGACGGCGTGGACCGCCATTGCGGCGAGCCACCTGGAAACGGAAGGGGAACGACCGCGATCGCGTACGGACCGCGTCACTTGTACTGGATGCTGACCGGCGGGCTCTCCGTCGCCGGCGTATGTGGTCGCTGCGGGCGAGCCGGGGATAGACGCAACCTGTCATGTGCGCCGCTGGGCCTGTGAGCTGTTAGCCCGGCGTGGTTCGGCGGGCTTTGGCGGCGCGCTCGCGTCGTGCGCGGGTGTTCGCACACGAGCGGCAGCCGCCACGGGGAACTGCGGGACCGGTCATTTGGCCTCGCCTGCCATTCTCGACCGCACTCGCTGTGCCGTCACCGGCCAAACGTTGCCCGGCACGGTTGCCCGCTGATGCCGCAACCCGTCAAGTCACTCTGCACTGTGGCCACTTGCAGGACATTTGTGCAATACCCCCAACCGGATTCGAACCGGTGATCTCCTGCGTGAAAGGCAGGCGTCCTGACCGCTAGACCATGGGGGCCTGGGAGTCAGCCATTGTAGGTGCCGGCCCGCGAGGCTCCCGCATGCGCGAGCCGCGTGACCGAGGGAGATCAGGAGGCGGCCCCCGCTGACGGGCGGGAATAGCATGTGAGGGGAGGGAAGCTCAAGATCCGAGAGGAGACGGCGACGTGATCCAGCACATCGTGTTGCTCAAGTGGAAGCCCGGGACGACCGACCAGCAGATCGAGGCGGCATTCGGCGAGGCCCAGCAACTGGTCGACGAGATTGACGGGGTGGAGCGGGTCACGCTGGGGCGCAATCGCGGTCGAGACGACCATGGCTACACGCACGCGATCATCGTCAAGCTCTCAGATGACACGCTGGCCAGCTACCTAGCCCACCCCGTGCGCAAGCGCTACATCGCGGAGTCGCTGGATCCGATCGAGGCGGAGCGAATCGAGATCGACGTGCCCGAGGACGCGCATATCGAGCGAACGAGCACCGCCAAGCTCGGCTGGCATTGGGGCAGGCCCCCGTCGGCGAGCGCGGCGGCGGCGGCTCTGCGCTGGGAGGAAGCCCACCAGGATTAGTTGTACCCGCCCGAGCCAGCGATGCCAGAGCGGGTCAACCTCTACAGCGACACCCAGACCCGGCCCACCGCGGCGATGCGCAAGGCAATCGCCGAGGCCGAGGTCGGTGACGAGCAGCGCGGGCTGGATCCGACGACCTGCAGCCTCGAGCAGCGGGTGGGCGAGCTGCTGGGCCACGAGGCGGCGTTGTTCCTGCCGAGCGGAACCATGTGCAACCAGATTGCTTTTCGGCTGCACATCCGGCCCGGTGGAGATGAGGCGATCCTTGACCGCAGCTCGCATCCGGTCAACTTCGAGGTAGGTGGACCGGCGCAGCTGGCCGGCGCGATGATCAGGACGCTGGACGGCGAGGGGGGAATGTTCACCCCCGAGCAGCTCGAGGCCGCGATCCGGATCGACGGCGGCCGGCACTCCCCGCGCTCGCGACTCGTGTCCGTGGAGCAGACGACGAATCTCGGCGGCGGGCGCGTGTGGCCGCTGGAGACCATCCGCGCGGTGCTCGAGGTCGCACGCCGCCACCGGCTGCGCGCTCACCTGGACGGAGCCCGGCTGATGAACGCGGCGGTGGCCTCCGGCGTGCCGGCACGCGACTTCGCGTCCGGGTTCGACACCGCCTGGATCGACTTCACCAAGGGGCTCGGTGCTCCGGTGGGCGCGGCGCTGGCGGGCTCCCACGAGCTGATCGACGAGGCCTGGCGCTGGAAGCAGATGCTCGGCGGAGCGTTGCGGCAGTCAGGGATCGTCGCCGCGGCCTGCCTGCATGCGCTCGAACATCATGTTGAGCGCCTGGCCGACGATCACCGCAACGCGCGGCTGCTCGCCGACGGCCTGAGCGCCGTGCCGGCGGTCGAGCTGGACCCCGAGACGGTGCAGACGAACATCGTTGTCTTCGCGGTCCCCGACGCCCGCGGGCTGGTCAGGAGCCTGGCCGACAGCGTCGAGCTGAACGTGGTCGACGCTCGTCACGTGCGAGCGGTGACTCACATGGACGTTGACGAGGTCGCGATCGAGCGCGCGGTGGCCGCGATCGGCGCGGCGTTAGATGGACAACGCTAGGCGGTCGTCTCGCCGCCGCGCCGCCGTCCGGTCCGCTCGATCATCACCGAGGTGGCCTTGACGACCGCAGTGGCGGCCACGCCGGGAGCCAAACCGAGTTCCTCGATCGAGTCGCGGGTGATGGCGGCGGTGACGAGAAACGGCCCCGCCTCGACCTCCACGAGCGCCATCACGCCGTCGGCCTCCACCGAGCGCACGATGCCCTCAAAGCGGTTGCGAGCCGAGCGCTCGGTCCCGGTTCGATGGCGCTGCGGGCGCGCGCTCAGCCGGCGCACTTCCGAAGCCGGGACCAGGCGCCGGTTGCGAGGGTCGCGTTTTGTCTGGAGCTGCCCCTTGCGATCCCAGCGCCTGAGCGTGTCGACGCTGACGCCCAGAGCTGACGCCGCCTCGCCCAGTGAGAGATCCTGCGTCATGGTTCGAACCTACACCGTTCGGGGCCCCGCGTGTGAGTGCATGGGGAAGCAGCCTGGTGCCGGTGGTCTTGGCACAGGCGGTGAGTCACGAGCGCGGTCGCGTTGCCTTGACGCGAGGCGTGTCTGCCGAGCGCGCGCCGGCGGCCGAGGCGTAGCATTGCCCCGATGAGCCGCTCAGCGGCCTCGAGAAGCCGCCGGTGCTGCAATTGCCCGCTGGGATGACCGTCAACGGGAGCGCCAAATAATCGCCTGGGGTCGCCACAACGCCCCCGTTTGGGATCGGGGATGACCACGATGATCGGTCCACTGCGGCGCGCCGTCCAGGTGGCGGCAGAGCGTCCCGCGGTCCGGTGTGGCGAGCTTTCGCTCACCTACGGTGAGACTTGGGAGCGCGTCACGCGTCTTTTAGGGGCACTCCGCGGACTCGGGGTCGAAGCGGGCGACCGGGTGGCCATAGTCGGTCACAACTGCCACCGCTACCTTGAGGTCTACCAGGCGGTGCCCGGTGCCGGAATGGTGCTGGTGCCTCTCAACCAGCGGCACACGGCCGCCGAGCTGAGCTATGCCATCGAGGATTCCGGTGCGAAGGTCGTGTTCGCCGACGCTGGAATCGAGTACAGCTCTGACTGCGTCGAGCACGCGTTCGACCTCGGTGCTGGCTATGAGGCGCTGC
>CAVWQA010000002.1:0-101100 GCA_963757015.1 uncultured Solirubrobacterales bacterium | reverse complement strand
TAGCGCCCACAGGCCGAGCGTAAGGGAACTCTTCGGTCAGGTGCAACCCGCGTCGCGACCAGCGATTGGGGCGCGAAGAACTGCGAGATCGGATCCGACGAAGAGATCAACCCGGGGTCGGCCACCCGCAACGTCAGCGTGATCGGCGCACCGATGCTGTGGACCCTGCCCACTGGCCAGATCGGCCCCGGGCGATCAAGGTTGGGGGGTAGGTGTGTATCGAGGCCGGCGCCGGTGACTGTCACCGCCTGGGGACTTACGAATGGCAGTGAGAGATCCCATTCGCCGGGAGCCAGGTGCAGCACGAGTTGCGTGGTCTGACCAGCCACCAGGGCCGGGACCGGGAAACGGACTGGCGGCGGTCGGACGACCGCAAATCCTCGCTCGTCTGAGATGCGTCTTTCGTCCTGCTTGCGGCAGTCAAGGACCGCGCCAGGCTGTCCAGACTCAGGCAACACTTGGAATGGTGGGGTAGGTCCCTCCCGCTTCCACACCTCGTAGGACTTCGAAGCCCCGACCAAGTGGAAGTTCGGTGGCGGATCGCTCTGCGCGGTGGTCCGTGTCGTGATCACATAGTCGAACTGATCCAGCGTGGCCGGGCTGACGGAGTTGAAGTCGAGTGCCTGGCCGTAAGTCCACGGTTTGGCCGGCTGGACGTAGGCCGGGGTCGGCGATGGGAACAATGGCGAGGAAACGGGAACTGGGAGCAGCTCCCACTTGAAGTAGTCGTCGAAGAACAGGACAAGCGTGGGCCGACCGTGCAGCAGAGGCCGCAGTGAGCGTAGCTCCGCCACGTGGTTGTCGGGACCCACCTGGGCGTCGCGGAGCACGAGGAAATCCGACTGGAAGGCGAACACGAAGAACACGACCGAGGCCCCAGCGACGGCCAGCGTGGCGAATGAGCGCCACCGCGCCCAGTTCAGCTCGCGCATCAGAGCGCCGCCGGAGCCGAGCACGAGCAGCGGCGCCGGGACCGCGAGCGCCTTCGCCGCCACATAGGGCGACTGCGCGTACTTGGCATAGGCGTAGACGAGCGCGAAGCCGAACATCGCTCCGACCCACGCGAAGTCGCGGCGTTCGAGCGCGCGCACGAGCGCGAACACGAACACGATCGCGGCGAACCCGGCCAATGCCCCCATTCTCAGCGGATGGCTGGAGACGAAGCGAAAGTCGCCCCACAACCAGATGTTGAATCCCTCCAGCGTGTTGAGCGGGCCGGTGAGGTTCGCCAGCGCGCTAGTCGTGACGCCCCCGGTGGTCCCGATCCCCGGAACCACCGTTGAGGTGCCAGAACGTGTACATCCGATGCAGGTCCGGAGCGACCAGCACCACCAGCACGAGCGCCGCGATGCCAAACGCCGGCAGCGCTGCTCGTGCCTCCCGAGCGAGTGCGGACAGCCGCCGCCAGCCGCCGCCGAGCACGAGCTCCAGCGCCAGCCAGCATGCCAGGATCGCCACCGGCCACACCAGCCCGGGGTACGAGTAGTCGTACAGGACACCGGCAAACAGCACCGCGATCGGTATCACCACGACCAGTGGCCGCGCGAACCGCTGCCGGCGTCCCGCCTGCAGGGCCAGAACCAAGCCCAGCATCAGCAGCGACATGATGGGCTCCTTGAAGGCGCTCTGGACATACCATGCCGCCGCCATGTACGGAATCGCGCTCAGGATGGCGACAAGCCAGCGCCGCGATCGCGATAGATCGCCGAGGCCACCGAGTGCCGCGAGCCCGGTGAGGACCGGGGTCGCGATCAAGACGCCGGTCAGGGTCTTATCGACCGAACTGCCGAGCCCCCAGGCAAATGTGGCGGCAACCGCGTGGGGCCCCAGTGGATAGCCCCCGCCGTAGGTGTCGAGGTGCCGGATCGACGGCTGCAGGAGGCCCTGGGCCAGGAACAGGTGCCAGTGGGTGTCGTTCAGCACCGAGATGCCCAGCACGCCGACGCGCGCGTTTGCCAGAAACGGCACCGTGGTGATCCCGAGCACAACGATTACGACCATCAGCCCATCAGCGGCGGACGGCCACGCTGCGCGACGACGAACCCCGACCCAGACCGAGGCGGCGCACAGGACCACGACCGCCACGACCGCCGTCCAGCCACGCCCGGGTAGGCTGATGGCGACTTCGCAGACAAACATCAGCGCGGCGAAACCCACCGGGGGAGCCAGCCATGTCGAGCCGTGGTGTCCGGAGAGCAGGCAGATTCCCCGGCCGAGGAGAATCGCGGCCACACAGATCGCGATGGCCGACGCGTATGTGCCAATCACAGCGGCGTACCGTAGCGAGGCGCGGCAATCCGAAGTCGAGGATGCCGTCGCTCCCCTCCGGCGCGATGCACATCTGCACGGTCGTCGCTCGCAACTACCTGGCCTCGGCGCGCGTGCTGGCGCAGTCGTTCCTCGCGCACAACCCCGAGGGGACCTGCTGGACGCTCGTGATCGACGACGTCGACCGCGAGGTCGACAGCGACTCCGAGCCGTTCAGGGTCGTAGCACCAGAACAGCTCGACATCGATCTCTGGGACCAGATGATCGCCGGGTATGACGTGCTCGAGCTGTCGACCGCGGTCAAGCCGTGGCTGCTGCGGTACCTGCTGGGTCAGCCCGAGATCGAGCGGATCGCCTACCTGGATCCCGACATCCACGTGTTCGCCTCCCTGCGCGAGCTCGATGAGCTGTTGCGCGAGCACGCCCTGGTCGTGACGCCGCATCTCACCGCGCCCATGCCGCGGGACGGGCGCAAACCGGCGGAGACCGACATTCTCATCTCGGGCTCGTTCAATCTCGGCTTCGCGGGATTCGCCGCCGGCGAGCAGGTCGATGCGCTGCTGAACTGGTGGGGTGAGCGCCTCGCGACCGACTGCCTGGTAGCGCCCGACCGGGGGTACTTCGTGGACCAGCGCTGGATGGACCTAGTGCCGGGCTTGATTTCAAACCTGTTCGTGCTGCGCGACCCCGGCTACAACGTTGCCTACTGGAATCTGCCCAGCCGCGACCTGCGCCGCACGAACGATGCCTACGAGGTAAACGGCAGACCCTTGCGCTTCTTTCACTTCTCCGGGTATGACCCGGCGCGACCAGACCAGCTGTCCAAGCATCAAGACCGGATCGAGCTCGACAAGCATCCGATCGCGCGCGAGCTGTGCGACGGTTACGCCCGCGCACTGGCCGCTGAAGGTCACGAGCAGTGGCGGCTGCGGCCGTACGCGTGGGGCGCGCTACCCGACGGGTCGCCACTTGACGCCGCCGCCCGGAGCGTCTATCGGCAGGCGGTGAAAGCCGGTGTCCTGACGCAGGAGAGCATCTTTACCGAGACCGGCGGGGGCGCGTTTGCGACCTTCCTGCGCAGTCCCGCGGACAACGGCGGCGAGCAGGGCGTGACCCGGTATCTGGACGGTCTGCGGGCTACCAGAGCCGACCTGAGGGACGCCTTTGCCGATCTCAATGGTGCCGACGGCGCTCGGCTGGTGGCGTGGGCGAAGCTGTCGGCCGACGAGGTTCCTCAGGGCCTGGTCGCCTCTGAGTCGGCAGAGACGCCGTCCCACTGCGGCGTGAACGTCATCGGCTATTTCAAGGGCGTTATGGGGGTCGGCGAGCACGCGCGTCAACTCGCGCAAGCGCTGCGTACCCAGGAGATTGCCGTAAGGACGACGATCATCCATCCCGAGGCCGCACCTGAGGACGACCAGCTGATCGACGACGGGCTCACCGGCACCGGCCGCGAGAGCCGCGTTTTCTTCAATCTGCTGTGCGCTAACGCGGAGTCGGTTCCCGGCGTCGTGAGCCGGCTCGGCGACGAGGCATTGGGCGAGCGCTACACGATCGGCTTCTGGGCCTGGGAGGTCAGCACGTTCCCCGAGCGCTATATGAGTGCGTTCGCGGACGTCGACGAGGTCTGGGTCGGAAGTCGCCACGTGCGCGATGCCGTAGCGGAGCTGGCGACAGTGCCGGTGCTCGTCATACCTCAGCCGGTGTCGCTGTCAACCGGATTCGCCACCGCCCCGGCGCCGGCTGGCCTGCCTGAAGGGTTCCGGTTCCTGTTCGCGTTCGACTATCTCAGCGTGTTCGAGCGCAAGAACCCGCTCGCCACGATCGACGCTTTTGGCCGTGCCTTCGCGCCCGGATCGGGGGCGGTGCTGATCATCAAAACGGTCAACGACGAGCACGACCCGACGGCACACGAGCGCGTGCACGCGGCGGCGGCGGCCCACCCTGACGTGTACGTGATCGAGGAGCGTCTCAGCGCCTCCGAGCGCGACAGCCTTTTGAACGCCGCCGATTGCTACGTGTCCCTGCATCGCGCCGAAGGCTTCGGCTACACACTGGCCGAGAGCATGTGGGCCGGCAAGCCGGTAATCGCGACCGGCTACTCCGGCAATGTCGACTACATGACTCCGGCGAACAGCTACCTGGTGGACTATCGCCTGGTGCCGATCGGCCCCGGTCACGATCCCTATCCGGGCGGCGGAGTCTGGGCCGAGCCCGACCTCGATCATGCCGCCGCGCTGATGCGTGAGGTGTTCGACGACCCCGCTGAGGGAGCCCGGCGCGGCCAGCTTGCCGCCGCGGATATCCGCTCCGGTCACAGTCCCCAGGTGGCCGGACGGTTCATGGTGGAGCGACTCAAGCGGTTGCTCGCGTCTCCGGGGTGGCACTCGGCAAACAGCCGCCATCGTCGCCCGCGCCCGCTCGACACCGGCTGGGTGGAAGGTCTCATTCACTCCGGCCCCGTACCCCCGGCCCGTCCGCGCTTCGGCTCAGCGCAGCGCGCTGTGCGCAAGGGGCTGCTTCGGCTGCTCAAGCCAGTGACGGTGCACGAGCGGCTCGTGGACGGCGGGTTGCTCAAGGCGATCGAGAGGCTCGACGCCAACGTCCGTTCACTTGCGCAGTCCCAAGACGCCGCCTTCCGCCGCATCGAAGAGCTCCAGGGGAACGTGCAGGAGCTTCTTCGCCGTTCTCGATCGGACGAGTAAGGCGGCGCTCAGGCCGTGGTGCAGCGCAAGGGACCCTCGTCGGAAAGCTGTTGGTACTCGGGGATGCCGGAGGTTGGGCGCAGCCGCAGCATCGCACGCTGGGGCCGTCGCTGGGGCCATGCTCCTTGGCGGACGACCTCGAATCCGGCCGACGCGCACCAGTCCTCGAGCGTGGCCACTGTCGGTGAGAACCAGTTCGAGGGGTCGCCGGAAAGCTCGTCGCGGCGGTAGAAGTGTACGAGGCGCTGTGCCCGCTGCCGGCGCCGGAGCTCGCTGTCGCAGACGGCGCTCTCGAGCGACGCCGTGCCCGCGGTGACCGTCCGCACGTTGTCAAGTGCCAGCAAGGGATGACGTAGGTGATAGAGCACACCCCAGAAAATGACCAGGTCGAATGGGTCGCGGAAGCGTTGCGCGAGCTCGTAGACGGTGCACCGGACGAACTCGACCCCGGATCCGAGGAACTCGGTCAGCGCTGCCACGCCAAAGTAATCGGGGTCGAAAATGTCGACCGCTACCACTCGTGCGGCGCCGCGACGTTCCAGCTCGAAGGCTGTGCCGCCATTGCTGGTGCCGATATCGAGCACGGTGCGACCTGACAGATCAGCCGGCAGCTGCGCCATCTCGCAGTACCAGTCGACCGAGCTGACTCCCGGCGTCCAAACGCCCGGCACGAGCTCGAAACGCTGGTGCCAGATGAACTGTGACCGCTCGATGAACTCGGTGGCGGCTTGCGCGGTGGGAGTCACCGGCGCATGGTCGTGATGAGGGCACCGCAGGGCCCGCTCACGACAGGTCCTCGCGCCGGATCAACTTTCCTGAATCGAGATCAAGGTAGCGGCGGCCCGGCCCGGCGGCCGGGTGGTGGGCGCCGCGCAGGTGATAGTTGGGCGCTGCGCGCACGGCAACATCCGCCGGCGCACCGAACACGTCGCCCGCCACGTCCCCGCGAACGAAGAAGGCGTTGTTGCCCGATAACTCGGTGTGGACGAGGCGGTATCCCTTGCCCTGAGCGAGCGCCTGCAGGGCCCCGAGCGAGGCGCCGTAGTAATCGGTGCCGTCCCAGGCATAGCCCGGGTCTTCGGGCTGCACTAGACGTCTCCGCGGGTCAAGGGCGCTGTTGTACTCGATTATCACTACGCGCGGCTGGTGATTCTCGATCGCCTTCCAGATCCAGTAGTCCTGACCGTCGATGTCGATCGACAGCACGTCGGGCTCGGTCGGCACGCCGGCCTGGGTAAACAGGTTCTCGACGTTCTGGCCGCTGACCTGCGCTCGCAGCGTCCGAATCTGATCGTGGGCCGCATACTTGCCCTGCAGAGCGGCAAACAGCTCGTGATCGGACTCCATGAACAATCCCTGCCACCCGGCGGCATCGGCGAGGTAGACGCAGTTGCCCTCGCGGCCGGACTCGATGCCGAATTCGACGAAGTACCGGGCCGGAGCTCCGATCCGGCGCAGGATCTCGGCCAGCACGCCATCCTCGCCGTTTTCGGAGAACACGCGCAACTCGAAGCTGGTCAGAGGGGCCGCCACTGGCGGCTGGCCGGGCAGCGTATCGATCTTGGCATGGCGATCTTCGAGCTCGGAGAGGGCCAGATACGCACCTCGGTCGGTCTGAAGGGTCAGGATCCGCTTGATCTCCTCGATTCCGCTCGTCTGGGCGTCGAGCTGCGGCGGTACCTGCTGCGTGAGCCGCATCGCAGCCAGCATGTCCGCCCAGTCTGCTCGGGCGCGATCACCTGACCCGACGATTTCACGGCTGAACTCGCTCAGGGCAGCCACGATTTCGGAGTTGACCGTCTGCTGGTAGGAGGTGTAGGGCCTCATCAGGCGCAGCACGACCCGGCGCAGCTGCCTCCTTGCCGATTGGGCGCGTCCGCTCGACGCCGCCCGTGGACCCTGGCGGATCCGCATCGGCAACCTCGACAACGCCGGCGGATGTGAGGCGATCGGGTTGGCCGCCGCTCGAGCGCGACCCGTGGCTCGGATCGACTCCGAGCGCCGGCGCATGATCTCGCCCGCCACCTGGGGCGAATGTGTCCTGCGGATGCTCTTTGCGGCCGTTGCCCCGAGGGCAGCTGTGGCTTCGCGGTTCTCGAACGCTCGCTGCATCAGCGTGGCGGCATGGGCAACATCGGGCTCAGCCCACCCACCGTGGGGAGAATCGGCGGCATCACCGGCCTCGACGGGGACGAGCCGGTGGTCGACGAGATAGCTGTTCTCGCGGCTCATGAAGTCGAGGTTGCCGGAGTAGCCGGTGGCGATCACCGGTGTCGCTGACCACATCGCCTCGGCCATCGCTAGACCGAACGTGGTGGCCCTGTGCAGAGACACGTAGCAGTTGCACACCGACGTCACCGCTCTGGCTACCGCGAGCGACCGGTCGTCGTCGAGCACGAGGATCCCGTCGTGTGGCGCGGCGGCGGAGCACAGCCGCGCATGCGCCTGCTGATCGCTATCTGCGTTCAGGCAATCGAGCACCAGGCCGGCGTTCTCCCCGGCGGCAAACGCGGTACGGAAGGCGTCGATAACCGCCACAGGGTTCTGACGTTCAAACGACTCCCGATAGTCGACGCGCAGGTGAAACAGGAATTTGTCCTGGGCCAGCCCCAGCTCGGCGCGCGTGCGCGCGAGCGCCGGCAGCATCACCGGGATCCGGATCACCTGGACCGGCGGGGTTGTGAGCTCCCGCAGGGCGATGGCGGCGTGAGCACTCGGCGCCCAGATCTCCTCGAGCAGCGACACGTGCTCGCTGAAGGGATCACGGGCTCGCTGGGGCGCGGCCAGCCACAACCCCACCGAGTAGCGCCCGGCGAAGAACTCCCATCCGGCTTCTTGGCGGAACTCCGACAGCCGCCCCGGGTCCAGGCAGATCACGTTCAGGCTGAACGGTGCATCGGCTGACACCACGGTCGCATACGGCGGCGCCGCTGAACTTGGCGCGGAGGATCGGCTTCGGACCGGCAGCGCGCGCACACCGCTGGAGTCGAGCGCCGAGACGACCGCCCGCGCGACCTCCTCGATCTCGGACTGGGCGCAGAACTCTCCGACGACGTTCACCCCCCACGGGGCTGCCCGCAGTGGCGCCGACGGCTCTTTTGCCGGCGCGAATCGGGGTGGCTGCCGGCTCGGCTCCGACCCGGCGGCCGGAGCGACGGCTTCGCGGATACCGTTCATCGTCAGACGCGCCAGCACCGGCTCCTCGGCGGCGCCCTGCTCGCCGGCCCAGTTCAAGAGCGCCGCGAGGTCTGCGCCGGCGAGATCTGGAAAGGCACCCTTGACGTCCGCCCGGTCTTCGTAAATCCGCGCAAGAGCGCGACTGATCCCCGGTGGGGCACCCGGAGCTTGCCCCCGCAGCCAGGTGTTGAAGCTATGTGCACCCTCGATGGTGAACGGCGAGGCGACCGCGCCGGCGTGTTCGTCGGCAAACTCGTCGAACAGCTCGCGGATCCTGTCGTCGGGCTGGGTGCCGTCCGGCAGCCTCTCGTAGAGGTACGGCCAGTGACGGCTTACGGCGTGGCCTTCGCTCATCACCTCGGCCGCATAACCGGCCAGCAGGCGCTCCAATACCGGCTGATCGAGCACGTCGATCCGATCCTGATACCGGCTCAGGCGCAGCGGCTGCTCGGGGTCGAAGCCGCTGAAGTGAAAGAACGAAAGAGGCCGCCCGTCGACCAGGTAGCGGCCGTCCTCGTGCACCAGGCGGCGTTCGTGCAGGTTCCAGTAGGCAAGGTTGTACTCGGGGTCGCGAACGATCGCCAGGTCCGACAGGAACGCGGGCACGGGATCAAACCACCGCTGATCGACGAAGTAGCCCCATACCGGGTCCACCCGGCAATCACGGCGGAGTCGATCCGCCCACCAGTCCAGCAGCCAGTCGACCTCCGGGCGCGGTGCGAGCGACACATATCCGAGGTTGTAGGTCCCAGAGATCATCACGTCGACCTGACTTGGCTTGCGACCGTCTTGAGGAATCGGCTTGCTGTTGTGGGGGATCAGGACGACACCATGGCTTTCGGCAAGCTCGTCGAGATGCTGCAAGGAGCCGTAGATCCTTATGTCGGGATCCAGGTAGGTGACGGCTTGCCCGGTCGCAGCGAGCAGGTGGCGCAGCAACCACGGCTTGACCGCAGTCGAGAGCTCGAGCACCGAATAGCGCAGCGCCATGTGGGTGAATTCGTCACAGCCGACGTCGGTCGGAGTAAGGATCGTGAACGGCTCCTGCGCCGGATTGATGTAACGCGAGAAGTCATCGATCACGAGTGTCCACATGCGGCTGCCTGGATGGGCCTCAGCGAGTGATCGCGCCAGCACCCGGGCGTGAGCCACGTAGTTCTTGGCGATGATCGTGCAGACGTTCAAGGCCGCGCAAGGTAGCAGTCGTCTGCGGTACTCCGGATTGCTACCGTCTCGACCGTGAGCGCAACGGCGAGCAGGCCGCGTTCGGCTGGCCCAGGGCCGCGGGTCGCCTCCGCGGCTCCGGCTATTTCCGCCAGAAGTCTAAACAAGTCGTTTCGCCTCCCGCATGAGCAGTACCACACGCTCAAGGAGCGTGCTCTGCATCCGCTGCGCTCCCACAAATTCGACGTCCTGCAGGCAGTTCAAGACGTGACGCTCGACGTCGCGCCGGGCGAAT
Source organism: uncultured Solirubrobacterales bacterium (assembly GCA_963757015.1). GTDB lineage: Bacteria > Actinomycetota > Thermoleophilia > Solirubrobacterales > Solirubrobacteraceae > Palsa-465. The sequence goes on along the minus strand of CAVWQA010000002.1, from coordinate 91,491 downwards.
TCTTCGGGATCGTCGGGCGCAACGGCAGCGGCAAGAGCACCCTGCTCAAGTGCCTGGCCGGCATCTACGACATCGACAGCGGGGAACTCCACATCAACGGCCGACTATCGCCGTTCATCGAGCTCGGCGTCGGCTTCAATCCGGATTTGACGGCTCGAGACAACGTGATCATCAACGCGGTCATGCTCGGGCTCTCGCGCAAAGAGGCGCGCGAGCGCTTCAACAACGTCATCGCGTTTGCCGAACTTGAGGGCTTCGTCGATCTCAAGCTGAAAAACTACTCCTCGGGAATGTACGTTCGACTTGCGTTCGCCACCGCGGTGCAGGTTGACGCGGACATCATCTTGATCGATGAGGTGCTGGCTGTCGGGGACGCCAACTTCCAGCAGAAGTGCTTCGACGAGTTCACCCGGCTCCAGCAGGCCGGGCGAACGATTATGTTCGTCACCCACGACATGGGCGCCGTCGAACGATTCTGCAGCCGTGCGATGTTGCTCGAGCACGGCCGCGTCGTCGACATCGGCGAGCCGAGCTCGATCGCCAGGCAGTACAACCAGCACAACTTCCGGCGCGCCCGCGTGGAGTCGGGCGCGCCGCCTTCGCAGATTCCACCGGAGAATCCGGAGGCCAGAGTTATCGACGCGGTGTTTGAAACCGCAACGGGCGAGGCCGCAGTCAGCACAATCCAGGGCGCGCCGTGCACCGTGCAGATGGAGGTCCACTTCTACGCCGACGTAGACAGTCCGAGCTTCGCGATCACGCTGCTCAACGAGGCCGGTCAGCCCGTGTTCGTGACCAACACCGACGCTCAGCGGATCACGACCGGACGCTTCACCGCCGGAAGCAGCGCTTTCATTAGGCTGCATTTCGATAACTGGCTCGCCCCCGGACGCTACCGTTTGATTGCGGCCGTCGTCCGCGCGGGCTTCGGAGCGGACGTGATTGACGCTCACATGACCAACTCGATCATCGTGATCGCCGACAAGCCCGGCGGAGGACTTGCGGACCTGCCGCACACCCTCGAGGTCGAGCGCCGGTAGCCGTCCCTGGCTGGCGACGCGAGCCTCGGTGCTAGCTTGCGCCCCGTGAGCGCGCGCGCGGCGAATCCCTACGGCCCCTCCGCGCTCGGGGGCGGAGCCCGTCGATTCGTCGAGCTCACAACCACGCTCGCCCGCAGCGAGTTCAAGCTGCGCTACTTCGGCTCGGTACTCGGCTACCTGTGGTCGCTGATGCGACCGCTGCTGTTCTTTGGCGTCCTGTATCTGTTCTTCACTCAGATCCTCCATATCGGTAGAGGAGTGCCCCACTATGGGGTGTACCTGCTGACCGGGATCGTGCTCTGGAACTACTTCGGCGAGGCCACCGGCAATGCAGTCAACTGCCTGATCGTGCGTGAGGGGCTCGTGCGCAAGGTCCGCTTCCCCCGAATGGTGATTCCGCTTTCGGTCTCGTTGACCGCAACGTTCAACCTCGGAATGAATGCGATCGCGGTCATCGTTTTCGCGCTGGCAAATGGCGTCACCCCGACGTTGAGGTGGCTGGAGATGATCCCGATCGCGGTCGGCTTCATCATTTTCGCAACGGGCATCGCGATGCTGCTCTCAGCGGCTTACGTCCGCTTCCGGGACGTCGCCCCGATCTGGGAGGTCACGGTCCAGGCTTGGTTCTACTGCTCGCCGATCATGTACCTCGCCACGAAGTACAGCAAGTTCGGGCCTGGATTCCTGCATCTAGCAATGATCAACCCGACGGCGATGCTTCTCACGCAAATGGGGCATGCATTCATAGGCGGCCCGCGATTCCAAGCCGCCATTTCCGTCGGGGGTCTGCCGTCGGCGATCGCAGCCAGCGCGCTGATCGTCGCGGCATTCGCCCTTGGCTGGTGGTTCTTCTCCCGTGAAGCCCCGCGTGTGGCGGAGAACCTATAGCGGGCTGCGGTCCCCTCTAGCCGAGCCCGTCGAGGATCGTCCGCAGGCCGTCGCACAGTTCTACGTTGGGCTCCCACCCGAGCTCTCGGCCGGCGCGCGTCACATCGAGGCAGCTGCGGCGCACCTCGCCCGGACGTTCGGGCGCGAACACCGGGTCGGCCGCTGGACAAGACGAGACGTCGCGCAGCACCGCCAACAGGTCAAGCACTGACGTCTCACGCCCGTGCCCGATATTCATCGGGCCGGTCAGATCAGACTCGGCCGCGCGCAGATTGGCACGCACCACATCTGAGACCTCGACCCAGTCGCGGGTCTGGCGTCCATCACCAAACACCGTCGGGGCGCGTCCGTCGAGCAGCTTGCCGCAGAAGATGGCTACCACGCCCGCCTCGCCGTGCACATCCTGCCGCGGGCCGTAGACGTTCCCATAGCGCAGCGAGACAGTCGACAGGCCGTGAAGGCGCGTGTACATCTCGCAGTACCCTTCGGCCGCCAGCTTCCCCTGGCCGTACGGCGCCAGCGGCCGGATCATGTAGTCCTCGGGAGTCGGAAGGAGCTCCGCGTCCCCGTACAGCCCTCCACCGGTGGAGGCGTTGACAAACCTCCGCACTCCCCACCGCCGGGCCGCCTCGAGCACCGCGATCGTGCCCAGGACATTGACCGTCGCGTCGTGTTCTGGGTCCTGGACGGAGTGGCGAACGTCGATCTGGGCTGCCAGGTGGAACACCACCTCGGGCCTCGCGGTCGCAAACACCTCGTCGACCGCCTTTGCCTCGGCGACGTTTGCGAACTCGAGCTGGGCTCCGCCGGCGAGGGCTTGCTCAAGGTTGTCGGCCTTCCCCGTCGAGAGGTCGTCGATCACGGTCACGCGATCGCCTCGTTCGATCAACGCATCTACGAGATTTGAGCCGATGAACCCGGCCCCGCCCGTGACCACGCAGTCCATTACGCCGCGGAGCTTAGGGCTCGAGAGCGCAGCGGGACATGTGGCCGCAAGCGCCACCGAGCTATCGCCACGCCGCTGTACGGGACCGCCGGCGCAGTTGCAGCCAGGCAGCGGGTAATAATGCAGTTAACCGTGCTCAAACCAAACCGCGTAACTCCCGGCTTAGTCTTCCGTTTCTAAAGGTTGGCGGACTCTCGCACGCCGAAGTCCGCCGTCCGTGCCCGCCGCGTGGAGGCGAGCAGCAAACGAGGAGATCCGGAGTGATCACGCGTCCTGGGCCTGAGGGATCACATAAGCCAGACCCCGTCGCGCTTCTGCCGCCGAAAGCCGTCGACGTGCTGGGCATCCCCCTGGGCGTGATCGATTACGAGCGCACGCTCGAATGGATCGACGCGAAGGTGGCCCAGCACGGCCGCGACTACGTCTGCGTATGCAACGTCCACGCCGTCATGGCCGCAAGCGAGGACCCCGAGCTGCGCAACGCGCTTCTTGGATCGTCGCTCAACGTCCCCGACGGCCAGCCGCTCGTGTGGGCGCTAACCGCGCTCGGCCACCGGCTCGAAGATCGGGTGTACGGACCCGAATTGATGGCCCGCTCATGTGCGCGCAGCGCCCAGACGGGTCAACGCCTATACCTCTACGGCGGACGTAATCAGGGGGCACTCGTTCAGCTGGCCCTCAACCTGCGTCAGCGCTACCCCGGCGTGAGGATCGTGGGTGGCTACTCGCCGCCCCACCGGCCGCTGACCAGCGAGGAACGCGCTGCGGTCGCGCGCGAAATCAACGCGTCTCGAGCCGACGTCGTCTGGGTCGGGATCGGGGTTCCCAAACAAGAGAAGTGGATGGCGCAGCTGCGCGACGAGCTCGACGCGCCCGTCCTGATCGGGGTCGGGGCCGCATTCGACTTCCACGCCGGGCTGATTCCTCAGGCGCCGACTTGGATGCAGGAGCACGGCCTCGAGTGGGCGTACCGTCTCGCTCACGAGCCGCGGCGGCTGTGGCGACGCTATTTTCGCTACAACCCTCGCTTTGTCAGTGCGTTCGCGCGCCAGCTAGCCGCCGCGCGGCGCGATTCCCGTAAGCAGTGAGGGGGGCGGATGGGGCCGGCGCGATAATCGCGGCGTGACGGTCCAATGCATTGATGTCCACGCCGACCTAGCTCTGCAGCGCGGCAGTTGCCTGGTCTGCATCACAGTGGACCAAGCCTCCGAGGAGTTCATCGATGGCATCCGCGGCGTTCTGGCACACCCTCCGGCTAACGCGCCGGTCCTCGTTTGTGATTGCACGTCCCCGAACTCGTCTGTGCTTCAGTCGTTGCGCGAACTCGACGACCATGAGCTGCTTTATGCGCACCTCGGTGAACACAGCATCGATGCCGTCCTGAACCTTGCGGCCCCGGCTGACGTCCTGATGTTGAGGTCCCAATGCGTGGTGCAAGACGGATGGTACGAGGGGCTTCGCGATGCAGCCTACGTCGACAGCAGGGTGGCGACGGCGCGGGCCATGATCCAACAAGACACATCGGACTTCGCCTCCGCGGCCGCCGCCGTTCGCCGCCGGTCGCTGCGACTTCGGCCGCGCGTCCCAGCTGGCGGCGGACCGTGCGTTTACGTGCGCCGCAGCGCGCTCGACCTGGCCGGCCCGTTCGAGGGCGCGCCTGCGTCAGACCGAATCACCGCCGGCGACTTCTGGCACCGATCCATCCGGAGCGGGCTCTCCCACGTGCTCGCTGACGAAGTGCTCGTCGGGCAACGGGACTGCACAAGCATGGCCTTGAATGGCGACACCGGCCCGCTGCAGCGCGCTCTGCATTGCGCGCGCCGCGCGCGTGCGGGGGTGTCCGTCGTAATCGACGCGGGGATCCTGTCGGGGCCGATGACAGGCACACAGGTTCACGTGATCGAGACGGTCGCGGCCCTGGCACGAACGCGTGCCGTTCGCCTGAAAGCGCTCGTCCCCGCCGATCTGAGCGAGGACGTAGCGCGCAACCTCGAGTCGTGGCCTGGAGTCCAGCTGATGACCCACGCCGAAGCTCGAAAGCTCGGGAGCGACCGTGCAGACGTGGCCCACCGCCCCTATCAGATCAACAACGCCGGAGAGCTCACGTTCCTGACCCAGCTCGCCGATCGGCTCGTCGTCACCCACCAGGACCTCATCAGCTACTTCAACCAGTCCTATTTCTCCTCGCTGGATGCCTGGGAGCGATACCGGCAGTTGACTCGGGGGGCCCTTGCGATCGCCGATCGCGTGCTGTTCGTGTCTGATCACGCACGCAACGATGCGTTGGCCGAGGAGCTAGTCGAGGCCCACCGGGCGAGCGTCGTCCACAACGGCGTTGACCGCGTCGCGCAACGCCATGAACAGCCATTGAGGCCGAGCGCCGTGGCGGCGCTCCCAGAAGATGCCGAAGTGATGCTCTGCATCGGCACCGACTATCACCACAAGAACCGGATCTTCGCCCTGCGCGTGCTCGAGCAGTTGCAGCAGCGCCACGGCTGGGCGGGCTGTCTCGTATTCGCCGGCCCAAGTGTGCCTCAAGGGTCCTCTCGACCGCAGGAAACGGAGATGCTGGCAGACAGGCCACCGCTGGCGCGCTCCGTGATCACCACCGCGGCCATCAGCGAAAGCGAGAAGGCCTGGTTGTATGGCCGCGCGCGACTCGTGATCTACCCCACGGTCCAGGAGGGCTTTGGGCTCGTTCCCTTCGAGGCCGCCGCACACGACGTGCCGTGCCTGTGGGCCCCAGGCACGTCGCTCAGCGAGCTGCTTCCGGACGCAGCCGCGCCGATCCTCCCATGGGACGCCGAGTGGAGCGCCCACCGCGCTATGGAGCTGCTGCGTGATGACCAGCTTCGGCGGCGCAACATCGAGTCGATTCGCGAAGCTGGGACGGAGCTGACTTGGGATGTCACCGCGCGGCGCCTAATCGAACTCTACAACGACACGTGCGATGCTCCACCCACCCCGGCAAGTGCACCTGAACGCCGTCACGGGAGAATCAGTGGAGCGTTGACCGAGGATTCGATGCGCCTCATCGGACCAGGCGGGGCGCTGCCGCCAGACGTCGAGCGCCCGCTGCTTGCTCTCGCCACACATCCCCGCATCGGTGCTCCAGTGTTTCGTGCTCTCAAGCTCGGCTACCGCACCTCCTATAAGCTCCGCCGATGGCGAGGCCGCAACGGATCGGCCGGCCCGCCACGTGTCCAGGACGCTCAGAGCCGCAAATAAGCCAGCCACTGATGCGCCGCTGCGAATAGCTTCTGCGAGCGCCGGTTGGGAAAGTGCTTGGCAAAAAAGTAAGCCGCCGACCGGTTGAGTTCGCTTTCCCGGTCAGCGACCACGGATCCATGATGACGGACGACGACCGCCGGTTCGTAGAGGACTCGACGGCCCGCCTGCCGCAAGCGCAGGCACAGATCCTCGTCCTCCTTGTAGAGGAAGAGGTTCTCGTCGAAACCGCCGATCGCTGCAAATGCCGCATGCTCGACCATCAACACAGCCCCGGAGACCCATGCGACCTCCTGGCGCGCATCAGTCTCATGCCAATAGCTGTGCCCGCCGCGAAGTGCTATCTGTGCCCTCAACCCCCGCAGGCGCGCGTGATCGTAGGCTTGGGCAGTTCCGGTCGCGGTGATCACCTTTGGCCCCACGGCGCAAACCTTGTCGCGGCTCGTGAGGGCCTCTAGGAGGCGCCTCGACGTGTCTGGGAACAGAAACTCGACGTCGGGATTGAGGATCAGCAGATATGGCGCCTCGGTCTTGGAGGCCAGCACGTTATGACCGCCGCCGAAGCCGAGATTGCTGGCGGTGGTGAAGGTCCGGCAGGACGGAAACCGCCGACCGAGGTCCGTCAGGTCCTCACCCGAGGCGTTGTCGAGCAGGTTTATTTCGAACTCGAGGGGACCGCGCTGGAGGTCCGCAGTCACGGTTGCCAAGCAGCGCGCGAGGTACGACCGCGTGTGGTAGTTGACGACTTGGACCGCCACTGCAGCCGAGCCCGGCATGGCGGCCACGATATCCGAGGCTTGCGCGCGAGCAGCCGGGCCACAGCGAGATCCTCCGCGGACATCGAGGCGCATCAGAGATGAACGTTCTCGTCCTGGCCGAGTACTACCCGCGGGCCCACGAGCCGGTGCTGGGGATCTGGGCTCACCGCCAAACGTTGGCCGTCCGCGAGGCCGGAGCCGATGTGCGGGTGCTCGTACTGCACCGCCCGCTGCCCTCGCTGGCGGCGGTGCGAAGCCTCGACCGGGGGGCCGTGCGGCGGTCGCTGGCCCAGCCGCGGAGAGTCGAGCTCGACGGCCTCGGGGTCGAGTATCTGCGCTACCTATCTCCCCCGCGGCCCTGGAGCTACGGCACCTGGGGCGCATGGGCTGCCCCGGTGCTCAAGCGGGCCTTGAAGCGGGTCGCGGCCGAGTTCCGGTTCGACCTCGTCCACGCCCACAATGCGGTACCGGCCGGCGACGCGCTCAGGCGCGCGGCGCCGGACGTGCCGCTGGTCGTCTCGGTCCACGGGGGCGATGTCTACGGGCCGCATGCTCGCCAGGGAGCGGTCGCGGCGACGCTGGCTCACGCCCGGCTCGTGCTCGCCAACAGCGCAGGCACAGCCCGGCGCTGCCAAGCGCTGGGGTCGCGCCCGGTCAGGGTCGTCCACCTCGGCACCGACCTCGCCGCCGCCGACATCGATCCGCCCGCCCGTGCGACGCTCGTCACGGTTGGCAACCTGATCGCCCGCAAGCGCCACGCCGACGTGATCGCCGCGCTGCCGGCGCTCCGCCAAAGTCATCCGGAGCTGCGTTACGTGGTCGTCGGAGACGGCCCCGAGCGCGAGGCCCTGCGCGAGCTCGCGCTCCGGCTCGGGGTGTCCGCACAGGTCGAGCTGCTCGGCGAGCTCGATCACGACCGGGCGCTGGCCACTGCTCGCGCCGCCTCCCTGTTCGTGCTCCCGAGCGTGTCGGAGGCGTTCGGTGTCAGCTACATCGAGGCCATGGCGGGTGGCGTACCGGCGATCGGCTGCCGCGGCGAGGACGGGCCCGAGGAGATCGCCGCTGCGGGCGGGGGGCTCGAGCTGGTGTCGCCGCGCGATCCGACCGCGCTCGCCGCCACCATCGACCAGCTGCTGTCAGATCCCGAGCGGCTGGCCGCGCTCGGACGCGAGGCCCGGCTCACAGTGGAGCGGGCCTTCACCTGGGAGCGCTGCGGGCGCGAGACGCTGGCCGCTTATACAGACGCGCTGCGGGGCGAGACCCGCCGTCCTGCCCCGATCGCGCCGCCCGGGTAGAAATGCGCCGCGGGCCGCTCGGCGAACTCGTGGTACTCGAGCCCGAACTCGGCGCACGTGTCAGCGAGCGCGCGCGTCGCGTGGACGTTGTCGGACACGAGCACGCCGCCGGGCGTCAGACGCGGGGCGACCGTCGACAGCTCCCAGCGCTCGTGGTCGTAGGTGTGCATGCTGTCGTGGATGAACATTCCCACCCCGCTCGATCGCGCCGCCACCTCGGCCAAGCCGTCGCGACTGGATTGCAGTCTCAGCTCCCAGCGCGGGTCGGTCCCCACGAGCCACCCGGCCGCCGGGTTGACGTCGAAGGAGACAAGCACGCCATCGGCTCCGCGCTGCGCGTTGCGCTCCAGCGCGCGCAGCAGCACCAGCGAGCCGAGGCCGTCGTGGACGCCGGTTTCGATGATCAGGTGTGGGCGCGTCAGGCGGGCGAGCGCGTACCAGCCCAGCCGCTTGCCGAGCGGGGGCTGGCGCTTGCTCCACCACCACCGGGTCGCGGCCGCGCGCCGGACACGCTCACGCAGCACCGGATCGGCCCGAGCTTCGGCGATCGCCTCGCGGGCCTCAGCCGTGCTCTGCCCGCAGACCGCCGCCACCCAGGCCGCCAGCTCGCTCTCGTTGGCCAGCTCGTAGGTGAAGTTGTCGACCTCGGGATCGGCCAGGACGAAGCCGAGGTTGTCGCGCAGCGAGCACGCCCGAGCGCCTCACCGCCCGGCCCTTGCTGATCCACCGCAGCCGCCTGGCGTAGCGCGGATCGACACCGGCTCGCTGCGCCGCCGACCTGGCTGTGGCGTGCCACGACATGGCGGCGAGTGTAGGCGCGAGCACTTCTACACTGCGCTGGCCATCGCGACTCACGCCCCCGCATCCGAGCGCGAGAGCTGCGCCCCCTATCAGCCGGATAACTTCTTCGACCGGCTCAGCCGGCAGTCGACGCTCGAGCTCAGCTATCGCCACGCCATGGCCCGCGAGCGTGCGCTCGTCTGGCGCCGGCTCAGGCTGAGCGGTGGTGACGTGCTCTCGGTGGGGGCGGGCTGGCATCCGGGTCGCCATCTGTTCCCGGCGCCGGCCTTCCGGCTGGTGGCCGTGGACTCAGACCCCGACCGCGTCGCGGGCCTCAAGGACAGTGGTCGCGCCGACGAGGCGCATGTCGGCTACGCCGGTCGGCTCGAGCTGGAGCCTCATTCGTTCGACGTCGTGCTCTACCGGCTCGTCATGCACCACATCGCCTACCAGGGACCGCTCGCCCCGTGCTTCTCGGAGGCGGTGCGGCTCCTGCGCCCGCACGGGGCGCTGGTCGTGATCGAGCCGGGGCTGTGGCATCCGGTCGGGGCCGCCCTGGCCGCGGCCAACCGCACCGGCGCCGCCACCGCGCTGCACGGGACGCCCGATGACATCCCCCTGTCGCCGCGCCGGCTGCTCGCCGAGGCTCGGAGGGCAGGGCTAGCGCCCGAGTTGCACGCGGTCACCTACGGCTGGCGGCGCCTGCCGCCGAGCGTGCAGCGGGCGATTCAGCCCCTTGACCGGATCGGCTCCAGGCCGCGGGCGGCGCGGTTCGGGCACACGCTGATGCTGATCGCCCACGCGAGCTCGCCATGAGCTCGAGCACGACCGATGGCTCCCCCGAGCAGGTGGTGACCGACAGCGCAGCGCAGTCGCGAACGCCGTCGACAGTGGCGACGCGCTCCGCCGCCGCCTGGCCCAGACCCACCGCCGACGTTCTGAGCGGCCTCGGCTTGGCCGCCGCGCTGACCCTGCTCGCGTTCGTCACCACCGGCGGGTTTGACGAATCGATCATCGTCTCGCCTGCCGACACCTGGTCGGAGATCGCCATCACGCTGCTCGGCGCCGGGGCCTGCGCCACGATGCTCGTGCTCGGCGCCCGGGGCCGCGCCTGGGGCGGCATCACCGTGGCCCTGTTCGCGCTGTTGACCATCTACACGGCGCTCTCGATCGCCTGGTCGGTGCAGCCCGACAACTCCTGGCAGGCCGCCAATCTGACGCTTGCCTACCTGGCGGCGTTCGCGGGCGCCGCCGCCCTGGCCAGGCTGGCCCCGGAGCGCTGGGCGGCCCTGCTGGGGGCGGTCGCGCTGACGACCGTGGCGATTAGCATCTACGCGCTGCTCACCAAGGTGTTCCCGGCGGCGAGCACGACCCTGGGGCGGCTGCAGGCGCCGCTCGGTTACTGGAATGCGCTCGGCGTGACCGCGGCGATGGGAATCGTCCCCTGCCTGTGGGCGTGGAATCGCCGTGGCAGCAGCCCGGTGCTGCGCGGTCTGACGCTGCCCGCGCTGGCGATCCTGATCAGCGTCGTGGTGCTCTCCTACTCGCGCTCGGCGGTCGTCGTCGCGGTGATCGTGGCCGGCTGCTGGGTGGCCTTCGTGCCCCGGCGACTGAGCGCCGCCGCGGGGCTGGGACTGAGCGCGCTCGGGGCCGCGGTGGTCACGGGGTGGGCGCTGTCGAAGCCGGCGCTGACCAGCGATAACCAGCTGTTCGCGGCGCGGACGTCGGCGGGCCACACGTTCGGAGTGGTTGTCCTGATTTGCCTACTGGCCTTGACCGCCATCGGTATCGGCGTCGCGCGGTTTGCGCAGCGAAACACGCTTTCTCAGGCCGTCCGTCGTCGGATCGGCACCGTGCTGGTGGTTGGCGTGGCCCTGCTCCCGCTCGCCGGCATCGTCGCCCTGGCGGCGTCCTCGCGCGGGCTGACCGGCGAGGTCTCACACGCCTGGACGTCGCTGACCAGCGTCAACTCGACGACCGGCAACTCGGCGGCACGACTGGGATCGCTCGGCTCGAGCCGGCCGCTGTACTGGGGCGAGGGGATCAAGGTCGGTGAGCACGCGCTGCTGAAGGGGGTCGGAGCACTCGGCTATGCCACGGCGCGCACGCGCTACACCACCAATCCAGACGTCGTCGGACACGCCCACAGCTACGCCGTTCAGACCTTTGCCGACCTCGGCCTGATCGGCATCGCGATCAGCCTCGCGCTGCTCGTCGCCTGGGTCCTCTCGGCGGCGCGCGCGGTGGCGGTCGGTACCCCCTGGGCGTCGCTGGAGGCAGACGTGGCGGCCGAGCGGGAAGGCCTGGCCGCCCTGCTGCTGGTGGTGCTGGCCTTTGGTCTGCAATCGGCGATCGACTGGACCTGGTACTTCCCGGGAGTCGCCGTACCGGCCCTGTTGTGCGCCGGCTGGCTGTCGGGCCGCGGTCCGCTGGCCGGCCGCGTCGGGCGGGCCGAGCGCCGAGCCTCGATCTTGGCCCGCCCGGCGGTCGGCGGGGCCGTCACCGCGCTGGCGGCGGTGTCAGTGCTGTGCGCGTGGTTGATCTGGCAACCGCAGTCATCGGCCAATGCGACAACGTCGGCCGAGAACGCCGCCGGCGCGCACCACATCGGCGCCGCGTTTGCCGACGCGCGCGACGCCGCCGGCTCGGATCCGCTGGCCCTGGAGCCGCGCTTTGTGCTGTCCGCGCTTTACCAAAGCGTCGGGAACCTGGCCGCCGCCCGCTCCGAGCTGGTTGGTGCCGTGCACCTGCAGCCAGACAACTTCTCGAGCTGGCTCGCGCTCGGCAGCTTCGACCTGCAACACCACCAGCCCCGGCGGGCGCTCCCCTCCTTGCAACGCGCGTACACGCTGGATCCGACCAGCCTGGCGGCGGGCGCGGCGCTGGCCCAGGCTCGCGCCGAGCTGGCCGCCTCGGGGGGCTAACGCTGACGAACAGGCCCCCGTTCAGCGCACCGCCCGCGCCAGCAGCAGCCGCCGCATCGCCGGCGGGCCGCCCGCGCCCCGTACGCTGACCTCGCGAAAGCCAAACTGGTCCAGCAGCGCCACCAGCGACCGGCGCGTGTACAGGTGCAGGTGGTCCCCCAGCGGCTCCGAGAAACGCTCGACCCCGCCCAGCGCCAGCCGCAACCGACCGTGGCTGGGCGTGGTCATCACCAGCCGACCGCCCGGCGCCAGCACCCGTCTCACCTCCGACAGCCAGCGCGCGGTGTCGGCGACATGCTCGATCACCTCGCTGCTCCAGACCAGGTCAAAGGCGCCGTCGTCAAACGGCAGCGGCCCGTCGACGGGCACGAGCTCGAACCGCAGCTCGGGATGGCGCGCCGACGCCCGGCGGATCGCCGCCGCGGCCACCTCGGCGCCGACCACGTCGGCGACGGCCGCCGCAAGGCTGGCGGTGAACGTGCCGTCGCCGCAGCCAAGATCGAGCGCGCGGTCGTTGGGTCTGACTTGGGCGAGCATGAACCGCAAACGCAGCTGCAGGTCTGGCGGCTGTAGCGCCTCGGGCAGCCGCTCCCACAGCTCCTCGTAGTACTCGCGCACCGTCAGTAGACGGTGATTTGGGCGCAGTGACCGGCGGAGCGAGCCAGGCGCGCGTCTCGCGTGACCAGCGGGCACTCAAGCGCCTCGGCGAGCGCGACGTAGGCGGCGTCGTATGCCGTGAGGTTCTCGCGCAGGCCAAAGGCTCGGCGGCGCAGCGCGTCGTCGGCGGCCCACCGATGGATCGGCAGGTCCTCGAAGTCGGTCAGTACGTCGAACGCTCTCGGCGCGCTGATCCGCAGGGCATTAGTCAGCCCCCGCAGCGCCGAGACGACCTCGAAATCGAGCAGCGCCGGCGCATGCAGCTCCTCGTCCGCCAGCACTTCGCGCAGCCGGTCTGCGCCCCTGGCGGTGGTGAGCGCGTCCACGATCGCGGCGCTGTCGACGACGATCACGGTGCCGGACGCGTCAGCTGTTCCTCGCGTTCGGCTCGGGCCGCCTGGATGGCTTGCACCGCCGAGCCTGTCGCCTGCTCAGCCCGGCGAGCGGCCCGTTCGAGGACCTCGGCCACGGTTGGGCGAGCGGTCTCCCGCCGGATCAGTTCGAGCATGTACGAGTTCAGCGATTGGCCGTTAGCGGCGGCGCGGGCCTTCAGCACCCGCCGCTGCTCATCGGATACGCCTCTGATCTGGAGCAGCGATGGCATAGGTGCAGAATAGCTGTTTTGAAATACAAAATGCATATCCCCCTTACTCGCGCTCGAGCAGCAGCGTCACCGGGCCATCGTTGACCAGCTCGACCTGCATGTGAGCGCCGAACACGCCGCGCTGTGCTCCGAGCAGGTCGCAGAAGCGCTCGTACAGGCGCTCGGCCAGCTCCGGCGGCGCCGCCGCCACGTAGCTTGGCCGGTTGCCGCGCCGCGTGTCCCCATAGAGGGTGAACTGACTTACGCACAACACCTCGCGATCGCCGAGCGGCTCGTTCATGCGCCCGTCGGCGTCGGCGAAGATCCGCAGGGCCCGGATCTTGGCGGCCAGCCACTCGGCTTGAGAGGTCGAGTCGGTGCCGTGGACACCGAGCAGGACCAGCAGCCCCGGACCGATCTCGGCCACGCGTTCGCCGGCCATCCGCACCTGGGCACGACTGACGCGTTGGACCAACGCGCGCACCGGCTATAGGTCGCGCAGCTCGGCTGCCGCCTGCTCGGGCGCGACGATGTTGAGGTTGAGGCCGGCGCCCAGCTCCAGTCCCGCCAGATAGGTGAGTCGCGGCAGGATGTCGATCCGCCAGCAGAAGTGTTCGGCGCCGCTGGGAGCGGTCCTGACCCACAGGTTGAGCGGCGGGCTGGCGCCCAGCCGCCGCGCCAGCCGGCGGAGCGCATCGCGCAGCATGGCGGCCCCCGTGGGGCCGTCGTCCTCGAACCGCATCCGTGGCGTCCGGGGGGCGATCATCAGCTGGTAGGGAACGCGGGCGCCGTACGCGGACAGCAGCACGGCTTCGTCGTCGATGGCCACGATCCGCTCGCGCTCGCGTACCTCGTGCTGGACCAGATCGGCGAGCAGGTTGCCGCCCATGGTCTGGGTCGCGTAGGCGCCGAAGCGCTCGCGCTCGCGGGCGATCGCGGCCGGTACGAAGCTCAGCGCATAGAGCTGGGCGTGGGTGTGGGGCAGCGACGCTCCGGCCTCGCGCCGCTCGTTGACGATCAGGTGCAGACAGGCGGAGTCGGGGTGCGCTCGCATCCGCTCGCGCCACACCTCGACCGCACACGCCACCTGCTCGGGCGGCAGATCGGCGAGCGAGCTCACCGGGTCGGGCGCGTTGACGATCACCTCGTGGGCGCCGCTCGCCGCACCGGACCAGAACAGCTGCTGGTTGGCGTGCCGGGGCGGCGCTACCGAGTCGGGCTCGAGCGCCGGATACAGGTTGGGCACGACCCGGACCTTCCATCCCGGCGTGTCGGGGCCGCCGCCGTTGGGCCGCAGCGCATACAGCTCGGGTGGCGTGCGGTCCTCATGGCCGGCGGCGAACGGGTCCTGGTCGCGATCGATGGCCGGCGCCGGCGTCGCGCTCAGCTCCCCTCCGGGGCGGCCGGCCCGCGCGTCCGCGACCACGGAGCGCTGGCCGGTCAGCGGGTCGATCCGCACCTCGGGCATCAGCGCCGGGAGCTAAACGTACTTCTCCATCGCGATGTGCTCAATCCCGGCCTCCATGAACACGCGCCCCCGAGGTTCGTAACCGGCGGCCTCATAGAGCGAGCGAGCATAGGTCTGGGCGTGCAACACCAGCCGGCGCGCTCCGCCCGCCCGCGCCTCCTCGTCGGCCAGCTCGAGCAGCGCGGTGGCGATCCCGCGACGGCGCGCGCCGGCGCGAACCGCCAAACGACTGAATTGCACGGTTGGACCCACAAACAGCAGCCGGCAGGTAGCCAGCAGCTCGGGGCCGGAAACCGCCACCAGGTGCATGGCCTCGTGGTCGCGCCCGTCGAGCTCCTCGCGCACCGGCACCCCCTGCTCGTCGCAGAACACTTCGTGGCGCAGCTCGATCAGCGCCTCCATCTCTTCCTCGCCGCGGGCGCGGCGCACCTCGTAGGTCAGCGTGCCGGTCACTTGAGCGCGTACCGCTGTATGTCCTTCTCGAGCGCCCCGGCACTCTCGTACGGCCCCGCATGGTCGAACACGTACCTGGTGTGGCCGGTGCTGCTGAAGAACAGCGTCTGGGGGTAGTAGGTGGCCGCCTGGTAGGCGCGGGCGATCGACTCGTTGGGGTCGGTGTAGCTCGGGTAGCTGACCGGGAAGCGGCGCAGGAACGCCGCCGCCGAGCCGTTGCCGTCCTTGCCGTCGATGCCAAGGAACGCGACCTTACGGCCGTATTTGACGGCGGCCTGCTGGAAGGCGGGGAACTCGGTCTGGCATGGACCACACCAGGAAGCCCACTTGTTGACCACCACCGGATAGCCCTTCAGCGAGGCCATGCGAGCTTGGAACGCGGCGACGCCCCCTCCCAGGAGCTTGTTGGCCTGGCCGTGGAGCGAGGCCAGGGCCGGAGGGGATCCCTTGAAGGCGGCCTCCTCGGCGCCCTTGGCCGGAGCGGCGCTGTGAGCCTGGCTGCCGCCGCAGCCCGCCAGGAGCGGGCATACCACCAAGACCGCGATCGACCATGTTCGCAGGCGCACAGCCGACAGCTTGCCACACGGCCGGTCTCCCGGATCTGCTTAAATACGCGATATCCTCTTGTCTGGCAGGCGAGAGGAGGCTTCTGAGGAATTCTCGCCGTGCTCGGCCGCCGGCCGAGTTGTCTGAGCCGCCACGAGGTTGCGCCGCGGCTCGCTCATCCTTACGCAACGCTCCAATCACACTGATGGGTGTAACCACCCCGTTTCCGAGTCCTGACGCGATCGCGCGTGCCGAGCAGCTGACGCGCGAGCATTTCGTCTACGAAGGCGAGACGCTCGAGGAGGCCCTGGCGCCGGGATCGGCTCGCCGCCGCGCCCTCGACGCGGCGCTGGTCGAGCTCGACGCCGGCCACAAGCAGCCCTCGATCGAGTGGCGGCGGCAGTTTTCGCTGCTGCTCGGGCTCGAGCGATTGCTGTCCGAGGAGGAGCCACATCTGGCCGACGACACGGTGCTCTCGGCCCACCAGGTCGACGCCCTGTCGGGCACGCTCACGGCGCTCCTGGCCGAGGCCCAGCGGAGCGCCAACGGCAACGGGAGCGCGAACGGCAGCGGCAGCGGCAACTCGGTGACGGTCCCCGAGCACGTGGTGGCGGAGCCCGATCTCGGGGACTCGACCGCGTTCGCCGACGACAACGGCGACGACGGACTCGAGCTTGATCTCGACCTCGACGACGACGAGGCGGGCGACGAAGATGAATCAGACGACGAGGAGCCTCAGGACTGGCAGGACGAGGACGAATCCGGCGACGAGCGCTTCGACGAGCCGCCCGAGGATCCCAACGCTGCCCGGCGCTTCTGGTTTGAGCACGCCACCGGGGCGGGCAAGACGGTGGCGGCCCTGGGGTTCGTCGAGGCCTCACGCACCGGCGGCGTTCTGATCCTCACCCACCGGCGCAACCTCGTGGACCAGTTCCACGGCGAGCTGCGCGATCGCGGCTATCGCAACCGGATCAGCGGCCCGCTGCTCGACGGTCACGACGCCGCCAACGGGCCGGTCACCGTCGAGACCTATCAGTGGTTCGTACGCAACGCGGGCCGGATCTCGGACGCCTACACGATCGTCATCTGCGACGAGGCCCACACCGCGTTGGGCGAGAAGACCTCGGCCGCGATTCGTGCCTGGTCTGGACCGATCTTCATCGGGATGACCGCCACCGGTGCGCTGATCGCGCGCCACGTGACGGATCTGTTCCCCACCCAGACGAGCCGCTTCGATCTCGCCCAGGCGGCACGACGGGGTGTGATCGCGCCGCTCCGGTGCATCCGCATCCCACCCGGCCCGGGCGTGCGCACGATCGCCAAGGTGCCGCTGCGGCGAGGCGAAGTGGACACCGAGTTCGACCAGGAGATGCTGGCCGAGCTGCTCGATCAGGCGCCTTTCAACCTGGCCATCGCCGACCTCTACAAGACGCGCTTCAACGGCGTTCCCGGCGTGGTCTACGCGGCCGGGGTCAAGCACGCCTACAACGTCGCGGCGGCCTTCGTCGAGATCGGGATGAAGGCCAAGGCGGTCTCGGGCGAGACCCCCAAGCGCGAGCTGGCGCGGATCCTGGCCGACTACGAGTCGGGCAAGATCGACGTGCTGGTGAACGCGATGCTGCTCGCCGAGGGTTGGAACAGCCCCCGGGCGACGATCTGCATGCACCTGGCACCGACCGCCTCCAAGCGCGTCTACCAGCAACGCGTGGGTCGCGTGACCCGCCGCCATCCCGGCAAGGAGGCCGGAATCGTGGTCGACTTCGTCCACCCCGCGACCAAGCACGACGACCCGGTGGTGACGCTCCATTCGCTGCTCGACCGTGACGTGTATCGCGGCGGGGCGATCGTGGTAGGTCCCGTCCGTCGTGGTCGCGGCCGGAGGGTCCGGGTCGAGCGCCGGGTACTGCCGGTGACGCCCGATCCCGAGCGGCGGGCGGAGGTCTTCGAGCGCGAGCTGTGGCGGATCGCGGTCGAGCACCTCGACTACGGCGAGCAGCACGTATGGGCCGCGCTGGCCGGCGCCCGCGTGGCACCCAACGGCTGGCGCCGCGCCAAGGCGATGCTGCACTTCGATCGCGGCGGTGAGCTCAAGCGCCGCTTCCTGCTGACCGCGGTGCAGCGCAATCGCAACTCGCAGCTGCGCCTGCGCGCGCTCCAGGAGATCGCCGCCAGCCGCGACGCCGAGGCCTTTGACACCGCGATCGACGTGATGGGTGGCTGGCCGCGCGACGAGCGCCGCGAGGGCGTCAAGATCATGCTCCAAGCGCTCGCCGAGCGCCGGATCGGACGCCGTGATCAAGCCAATGCCTGGATCTGGCGGATGGCCGAGTACACGCGCGAGGTGCACGAGGAGTACGCCGTCCAGCGCTGGCCCGAGACCAAGCGGCTGCTCGGCCTGCTCGTCAACTCCAGCGGCTCCGCGCACGCCCGCAACGCCCGCCGCCTGGTGCATGCCTCGCGCAAGGAGGACCGGCGCCTGTCGGCCGCGCTCCTGGCGGCGGCGCTGGCCCACACCCCCGAGGCCGAGGAAGCGCTCCGCGGGGCCCGCACGCGGATGGCGCGCAAGCCGGCCGCGCTCGCCCGCGAGCTGCTGCGCAACTTCCCCAAGGGCCGGCGCGGCAAGAATCGCCGCCGGCGCAAGGCCGGGGCGGCGGCGAGCGCCGAGGACGGTGGCGAGGTCGTGACGACCGAGACGCTCGAGGAACAGGACGAACAGGACACGCAAGATGCGCAGGACGAGCGGGAGCCCGAGCCCGACGAGACGTCAGAGGACGACAACGTCGAGGACTTCGAGCCCGACGACGAGGACGAGCACGCCTCACGGGACCACGACACCGAAGAGGCGGCTTGAGCCCTCAGGTGGGCACGATCAGCGCGATCAGCCGGCGGGCGTCGGTCAGGGTCACGGCTTGCGTGTGCGGCCAGCGAGCAGCTCGCCAAACACGACTCCGGTCCGCCTCGCGGATCCGCTCTCTGTCCGAACTGCCCCGATCACGCCGTCGAGCCGGTCGTGTGCCTGGAGCGTCTGCCGCGCGCAACTCTTGTGAGGTGCGGCGCGCCATATGCTCACGCTGGGATTGGCACGACGCGTGGACAATTGCCTCCGTCGTCGCGAGCAGTCTCGATGAGTCGAGCGACCTCGAGGTAGCGATCATGGCGGGCTCGCCCGCATCGATGAGGATCAGCGGGCCAGCGTCGGTCAGATCACGGTCGCGCTGGCGGCCTGCGATCAGTCGCCAAACGCGGCGGCGGTGCGCCTCGCTGCTCCCCCTCTGTCCGCTCGGCACCGATCACGCCGTCGAGCCAATCGCGCGTCGGAGCGGCCGCCACGCGCGGTCTGCCGCAGCGCGGCGATGTCCTCGGATACGGTCGACCTTCCCGCGCTGCGGCGCGCTTGACCATCTGATCGAGTTCGGGATCTGCCTACGTTCGATGAGAATCGTAATACGCATGGACGGCTTGTGTACGAGTTCTCCCTATTCCGCCAGGTGGACCTCCCCAGCGTCGAGCGATACACGAGAGCCCGTGGCGGTCACCACGATCAGCCGACCGTGTTCGTCGATCCCGGCCGCACGGCCCGCTCCGTCTGACCAGCGAACGCTCTGGCCCCGCAGCACGTCGCGTGCGCGCACGGCCTCGAGCACCCGCTCGTCGGGCGCCGCGAGCCAGCGCTCGAGCGCGGCCAGCAGGCGGGTCAGGGTCGGTTCGATCGCGTCTGGCGCCAGGCTCAGCGTGGCCGCCCGCCCGCGCAGCTCGGCCGGGAAATCCGACTCTCGCAGCGCCACGTTGAGCCCGACCCCGACCACCGCCCAGCGCTCCTGGGGGCGCCCCTCGACCAGGATCCCGGCGACCTTTCCTCCTCCTAGCAGCACGTCGTTGGGCCACTTCAGGCGCGCGCTCCACACCCACCGTGTCGGCGACCGCCACACCCGCGGTCAGCGGCAGGAGCCGCGGCGGATCGCGGATCACCAGCGAGCACAGCAGGGCTCGACCGGCCGGTGCCGTCCAGGTGCGCCCCTGGCGCCCGCGGCCCGCGGTCTGGTGCCCGGTCGTGACGAGCGTCCCGTGCGGCGCGGCGGCGGACGCGAGCTCGCGCGCGCGGGTATTGGTCGAGGCGGTGCTGCGCAGGTGAAGCCGGGGCCAGCCGAGCGAGCCGGACCACCCCGCGTCTACAGCGATCACGCCCGGATCCGCAGCTCGTCGTCGACGGCCAGTCCGAGGCGCTCAGCCGCGCTGCCCTGGTTGACGGCCACCGTGAGCAGCTGCTGGGCGTCTGAGTAGAGCAGCAGCTCTCCCGGCGCGGCGTCGGCGAACGTCCGCAGGTAGCGAATCTGGTGCGAGGGACCGTGGCGCGGCTCGAGCTCGGTGAGGCGGCCGAGTTCAAGGCCCGAGCCGGCCAGGGCCTCTGGCCCGGCGTTGAGCTGCACGTTCCCGAAGCGGTCGATCTGGCGCACGTGGGCGACCAGGGCGCCGTCCTCGGGTCGTGGCTGGGGCAGCTCGAGCCCCACCAGCCTGGCTGCATCGATCGGCTCTCCGGCGGCGCGCAGCGGTTCGCCGGCCGCCAGCGCAGCCGCCACCGGGGCGAAGATGTCGCGTCCGTGGAAGGTGGCCGACACCGGCTCCAGAGCGAAGCGCGAGCGCCCGATGTCGGCCGCGTCCGCGACGCCGCCCCCGGCGCCACAGGCGAGCGACAGCAGCCCGTTGTCGGGCCCCACCAGCACCCGCCCGTCGGCGAGCGCGATCGCTACGGCGCGACGCGCGCCCCCGACCCCGGGATCGACCACCGCCAGGTGCACCCCCACGGGCACGTAGCCCAGCGCCTGCGCGAGCATGATCGCTCCCTGTCTGACGTCGTGCCGGCGCACGCCGTGAGTGAGGTCGATTACCCGGGCCTGGGGGCAGGCGGTGGCGATCACGCCGTGGCAGACACCGACGAACTCGTCCTCGAGCCCATAGTCGGACAGGAACGTGATGACCGGCGCGCTCACGCCGGTTGGCGGCGGCCGGCCACGTCGGCCACGAGCGCGTCGAGCAGGCCGTCGATGTCGTGGCGCGTCGCCTCTACGTCGGCGGCCAGCCCATGCTCGCGCAGCGTCTGGCTCGTGACCGGGCCGATGCTGACGATCCGCGCCCGCCCATCGAGCCGCCCGCCGACCGACCGCAGCAGGAAGCGCACTGTCGAGGACGAGGTGAAGGTGACGTAGTCGGCGCTCCCCACGCCCTCCACCTGCGAACGGCTCAGCGGCTCGGTGACCGTCTCATAGAGGGCCACGACGTCGACCTCGGCACCCCGGTCGCGGAGTGCGTCGGGCAGCACGTCGCGAGCCTCGGCCGCGCGCGCCACCAGGGCTCGGGTCACCGGGACGTCGGCCAGCGCCGCCACCAGACCCTCGGCCACGAATCGCTCGGGCACGACGTCGGCGATCAGTCCGTGCTCGCGCAACACGGCCACGGTGCCGGGGCCGATGGCCGCCACCCGTGTGCCCGCGAACGCCCGGGCGTCGCTCCCGGCGGCCGCCAGGCGCTCGAACAGCAGCCTGACGCCGTTGGGGCTGGTCAGGCACACGAGGTCGTAGCGCTCCAGCTGCGGCGGCGGCCCGGCGATCGACTTGATCGTGATCGCCGGAGCCTCGACGACCTCGGCGCCCAGCGCGCGTAGCTTGGTGACCAGCCCGCTGGCTTGGGCCCGGGCCCGCGTGACCGCGACCGAGACGCCGGCCAGCGGCCGGTGCTCGAACCACGCCAGCTCGCCGCGCAGCGCCGCCACCGGCCCGAACACCGAGACGGCCGGCGCCCGCACGCCCGCCTGCTCGGCGAGCCAGGCGATCGACTCAAGCGCGCCCGTCACCACCCGCTGGCCGGGGAGCGTGCCCCGCTCGATCACCGCCGCCGGCTCTGAGCGCGGGCGGCCGCCGGCGAGCAGGTGCTCCGCGATCGAGCGCAGCTGACGCACGCCCATGTATACGACCAGCGTCCCCGGAAACGACGCCAGCGCCTCCCAATCGAGCGCCGACGCGGGTTTGTCGGGATCCTCGTGGCCGGTCAAAAACGCCACCGCGCTGGCCGCGTCGCGGTGCGTGACCGGGATCCCGGCGTAGGCGGCGGCGGCCACCCCGGCGGTGACCCCGGGCACGACCTCAAACGGGATTCCCGCCTCGCGAAGCGCCTGCGCCTCCTCCCCGCCACGCCCGAACACGAACGGATCCCCGCCTTTGAGGCGCACCACCTCGCGTCCGGCCGCCCCGTGCTCGAGCAGCGCGTCCTCGATCTCGCGCTGAGAGGCCGATGGGCCGCCGCCCTCCTTGCCCGCATAGATCAGCTCGGCATCGGGCCGGGCGCCATCCAGCGCGCCGGCCGGAATCAGGCGGTCGTGGACGATCACGTCGGCGGCCGCGATCAGCTCGAGCGCGCGCGCGGTCATCAGCCCGGAATCGCCCGGACCGGCACCGACCAGATACACGGTCATCCCGCCAGCACCCGCTCGGCCTGGCGCAGTAGCTCCGCGGCCCCCGCGGCCAGCATCCGCTCCGCGCACGCCGCGCCCGCGTCCTGCGCCGGCAGGCGGACCTGGTCGCGCAGCCAGGCCGACCCGTCGGGAAGCCCGACCCAGCCGACGAGCTCGACACGATCGCCCTCCAGCAGCCGGGCGTGCGCGCCCATCGGCGTGTGGCATGACGCGCCGAGCCCGTGCACGAGCGCTCGCTCGGCCTGCACGCACGCCGCCGTGGCGACATCGATCAGGTGCGTGAGCGCAACCGGATCCACCCAGTTGGGGCGCGCCTCCAGGGCCAGCGCGCCCTGTCCAGCGGCGGGAACCAGCTCGTCAAGCGTGCCGCCGGCCTCGTCCGCGCGCCCGAGTCGCTGCAGCCCGGCGAGCGCGAGCACGAGCGCATCGACCTGCCCTTCATCCAGCTTGCGCAGCCGGGTGTCGACGTTGCCACGCAGCTCGACCAGCTCGAGATCGTCGCGCTCAGCCCGGATCTGAGCGGTACGGCGCAGGCTGCTGGTGCCGACTCTGGCCCCCGGCGCCAGCTGGCGCAACCCGGCGGCGCCGCAGATCGCGTCACGGGGATCGGCACGCGCCGGAATGGCGACCAGCTCGAGGCCCTCGGGAAGCTCGGTGGGAACGTCCTTGGCCGAGTGAACGGCGACGTCGATCCGGCCGTCGAGCAGCGCGCGCTCGAGCTCTGAGACCCACCTCGACTTGTCATTTAGGTTGGCCGCGCGGTCTCCGGGCGTGCTGATCTCGACGATCTCGGCGTGGTCGTCAAGCAGGCGGGCGACTGACCTGGCCTGCGCGAGCGCCAGCGCGCTCCCGCGCGTGCCGATCCGCATCAGGCTCGCCGGTGGCTGCGAGCGCGAGCCATGGGAGGCAGCTCGCGGACCTCCGCCAGGTGCTCTGCGGGCTCGTCGCTGAGCGCCGTGTCCTCGACGTTGAGGCCGAACAGGTCCCGGACCAGCGCCATCCGGGCGTGGACGCGGTCGTCGTGCATGTCGCGCATCTGGACGGTCGGGTCGTGCAGGAGGCGGTTGACGACCGCCTTGGCGACAGCGTCGATCCGCTCGAGGTCGCGCGGCGAGGCGGTCTCCCATTTGCCCGCGTTCTCGTGCACGACCTGATCGGCGATCGCCGCGGCGTGGGCGCGCAGCGCCGCCACGGTGGGCAGCACTTCGAGCGAGCCCAGCCAGGCGGCGAACTGCTGGATCTCCTGCTCGATGATCCCCTCGGCCCGGCGGGCCTCCGTCTGGCGCACGCGGCGGTTGCGCTCGGCGACCGACTGGAGATCGTCGATGTCGGCGAGCGAGATGCCGTCGAGCTGGCCACAGCCGGCGTCGATGTCGCGCGGCACGGCGAGGTCGATCAGCAGCATCGGCCGTCCGCCGCGCTGGCGCATCACGTCGGCCACCTCGTCGACCTCGAGCAGGAGGTGCGGCGAGGCCGTCGCCGCGACGACGATGTCAGCCTTGAGCAGCGCCTCGGGCAGCTCGTCGAAGGGCAGCGTCGTGCCGCCGTAGCGCCGGGCCAGGCTCAGCGCCCGGTCGCGCCGGCGATTGGCTACAAACACGGCGCTCGCGCCGCTGTCGGCCAGGGCCCGCGCGGTCAGCTCGCTCGTCTCGCCGGTACCGATGATCACCACCTGGCGCCCCGAGATCGGCCCCAGCTGCCCGCGCGCGAGGGCCACGGCCACGGCCGGAAGGCTGAGCTGGCGCTCGCCGATCGCCGTCTCGTTGCGCACCCGTTTGCCGGTGGCCAGCGCGGCCTTGAACAGACGGTTGGTGAGCGGGCCCACCGTCTCCAGCCCGAGCGCGGTCTCGTAGGCGCGCTTGACCTGGCCCTGGATCTCGGCCTCACCCACGACCATCGACTCGAGCCCGGCCACAACCCGGTACAGGTGCCGCGCGGCATCGCAGTTGTGGTGCGAGTAGATCGCCGTGGCCAGGCCGGTCGGACGAATGCCGGCCTGGCGCGCCAGCATGGCCAGCGTCGTGCTCTCGGCTTCCACGGGATCGCCGACGACCAGGTAGAGCTCGGTCCGGTTGCAGGTCGAGACCGCCACCGCCTCGTGGACCTCGGCGCCGCCGCGCAGGTCACGGAGGAACTCGGCGACCCGCGGGCTCGGCAGCGCCAGGCGCTCGCGTACCTCGACCGGAGCTGTCTTGTGAGACACGCCGATCGCCAGCAGCTCGCTCACAACGCGGGCTCCTTCTCGCGGGGCTTCTCATCGTCGTGCCGCGCCGCCTCCACATCGCGGCGCAACTCCGCCAGCTCGCGCTCGAGCCGCTGCGCACGGATGGCCATGATCGAGATGTAGATCAGGATCACGGCCACGAACACGACGTAGGCCGCGGCCACGAACTTGCCCGCCTTGCCCAGCGGCAGCGCCGGTACGACTGCGAGCAGCACGCTCACGACGGGGCCGCGCTGCGGCCGAGCGGGCGGCCGGTGTCGTCGCCGAGGAGGGTGCGACGCAGCCGCCGCACCTGAGCCCGCGCGTTCTTGGCCGCCATCTCGTACTTCCACAGGGTCACGTACAGAAGCGCGATCCCGATCAGCGCGACCACGAACGTCAACCCCATCGCCGGCGGCAGGTGCGCGCTGCCGAGCGTCAGCACCCGGGGGTGTACGTAGGCGGTGGCGAGTTGGACGGCGGCGTAGTTGAGCGGCACGAACGCCGCCGCCACCACCGCGAACACGCTGGCGTAGCGCGCCTGGCGCTCGGGATCCTCGATCGAGAAGCGCAGCGGCTGATAGGTGGCGAACAGCAGCAGCACGATCAGATACGAGACCAGCGTCGGCTCGTTCCAGACCCACCAGTGCCCCCACGAGGCCTTGGCCCAGATCGCGCCCGTGATCAGGCCGGCGATCCCGAAGATCAGCGACATGTGGATGGCCACGTAGGAGCGCATATCCCACGTGCGGTCGCCGGTCCGCAGGTAGCCGATCGCCAGCAGCCCGCCGAACACGAACCCGCACAGCGAGACGATCGCCAGCGGCACGTGGATGTAGAAGATCTTCTGCACGAACCCCTGGTCGGCGTCGAGCGGCGCGTAGAAGAAGACGAGCGCCAGCGCGATCGTGATCGTGGCGGTCGTGGCGAGGGCGAGGGTGCGGAGCCCCTTGCCGTAGATGGTGCAGGGCACTGGTGGT
Organism: uncultured Solirubrobacterales bacterium; assembly: GCA_963757015.1. GTDB lineage: Bacteria > Actinomycetota > Thermoleophilia > Solirubrobacterales > Solirubrobacteraceae > Palsa-465. The sequence goes on along the minus strand of CAVWQA010000002.1, from coordinate 66,276 downwards.
TAGTCCTCCAGCAGGAAATCGAACACTGCGTAGGCGAGCAGCGCGAACACCAAATCATAAAGAGCGAGAATCAGGAGCCACTTGCCCGGGGGTGAACCCGAGGTGTGCGGCGCCAGCAGGGGGCCGAGCGCGCGGGCGGTGGCGATCAGGGCCGGGATCAGCAGCGGCAGCGAGATGACCGGCCCGATCAGGTCGCGGGCCCGGGTGTGGACGGCGATCGCCGACACCAGCGTGCCGATCACGGCCAGCCCAAGGTTGGCGAGAATGAGAATCAGAATCATTCCTAAAAGCGAGGGTCCGAGCGACGGGCCGAGTAGGAGGATCGCGAACGCGGGCACGGCGATCACCTCCAGCACGGCCAGGAAGATGAACAGCGCCGCGGCCTTGGCGAGCAGCATCGCGGTGCGATCCACGGGCGCCAGCAGAAACGCGTCAAAGCCGCCTTGCTCGCGCTCGGCCACGAATAAGCGGTTGATGCCGAGCATCGACGCGAACAAAAGCGACGCGGTGAGCACGCCCGCCGCCAGTTGACCGGCGATCGTGTTGCGGTCAAGGCCGAAGTGGAAGATCACGAACGTGACCAGCGCCAGCAGCACCATCGCGGGCACGGTCTCGAGCGTGCGCAGCTCGACCCGGAGGTCCTTGCGCAGGACCACGAGGGCCGTTCTCACGCGTACAGCTCCTGAAGCTGGGCCCGGCTGAGCTTTGCCGCCTCGCCGGCGAACACGGCCCGGCCGTCTTTGAGAGCCAGCACCAGGTCGGCCTCGGCGAGCGCGGCGCCGGGGTCATGGCTGGTGAGCACCCGGGTGCGGCCGGGGGCGCGGCCGATCAGCGGCTCGACCAGCTCGCTGGCGGCGGGATCGAGGTTGGCTCGGGGCTCGTCGAGCAGCAGCAACGGCGGCTCGTGCAGGACCGCGCGGCAGATGGCAATCCGCTGCACCATCCCGCGCGACAGCAGTCGCACCGGGTCCTCGGCGCGGCGCTCCATCGACACCGCCTCGAGCACCTCCTGCACGCGCTCTCGGCGGACGCCGTGCAGGCGGGCGTGGTACTCGAGGTTCTCGCGCCCGGTCAATTCGCGATACAGCAGCGGCTCGTGCCCGAGCAGCCCGAGCCTGGCGCGGACCGCGAACGCGCGCCGGGGGAGCGGCTCGCCGAACACCAGCACCTCGCCGGCATGCGGGCGCAGCAGCGAGGCCAGGATCCGCAGCAGCGTCGTCTTGCCGGCGCCATTGCGGCCGAGCACGGCGAGCGTGGCCCCGGCCGCCACCCGCACCGAAACCTGGCTCAGCGCGGTTCGCTCGCCGAAGTGGCGCTCGAGCCCGCGCAGCTCAATGGCGGGAGTGTCCACCCGCGATCACCGCGGTGCACCGGTCGAGCGCGGCCACCGTCCTCATCGCGCGCGAAGCATAGGCGGCGGGCACGCGTAGGAGCCTGGAGGGCGGCTCCCGATCGCGATCGCTGGGACTCGGGCGGCTATCTCGAACGGGTGGTGACAGCTCCTGCGCGGGCCAGGCGCTGATCGACGGTGAGCAGCGTGAGGCGGTAGGCGACCGCCGACGCGGCGATTAAGCGATCGGCGGGATCTTGATGCGGAAGGTCCAACTCGCGGCTCATGAGGGCCACTTCGATCGTGAGCGGTGCCTCGCGGAGTGGCAGCCGGCGGCGCGCCTGGGCGACCCACTCGCGCACGCCCAGCGCAAGGCGCACGCGGCCGCGCTCGGCGAGCCCGCCCAGCTCCCACACCGAGATCGGCGACAAAAAGACCTCCGCGCCGGCGTCGTCGATGGCCACGCGCAGCCCCGTGGGCAGGCGCTCAGAGCCGATCAGATGCCACAACCAGACGTGGGTGTCGAGCAGGTATGGAGGTCCCGCGGGCTGGCGATCGGCGCCGGCGATGCTCAGCGCAGCGTCTCCCAGTCGGATTGGTCGAGCGGGGCGACGACCTCCCCGAGTTCCTCGACCGTCCCTCGCATGGCGCCGAACGCGCTGCCCGCGACCTGCTCGGGGGGCGGCGGGAGCACCTGCGCGATCGGAACGCCCCGACGCGTGACGAGCAGGGGCTGGCCGGTCACGCGCACGCGCTCGAGCGCCGCCAGGCAGGTCGCCTTGAAGCGAGATATCGAAACCGTTTCCATTGCGGGACCGTACCATGGTCATAGTTCATGGTCAGGCCGAGCGCTGTGCGGTTTGGTTGCGCGAGCCTGCGCGCGATCAGTGGCCGGGCGTCCGTTGCCCGCCCTCGCGCTGCAGCGTCGCCACCACGTGCTCGAGCGTCGGCGCGATTACTCCGAACAGCTCCCCGATCGCCTTCGGGTTGCCCGGGAAGTTGATGATCAGGGTGCGTCCGGCGAGGCCCGACACCCCTCGGGTGAGGATGCCCATCGGCGTGTGCTTGAGTGACTCGGCGCGCATGGCCTCGGCGAAGCCCGGCGCGTCTCGGTCGATCACCGCGCGAGTGGCTTCGGGGGTCACATCGTCGTCGGTCAACCCGGTGCCGCCGGTTGTGAAGATCAGCGACGCGCCGGCCGTGATCTGCCGCCGCAGGGCCTCCTCGATGGCCGCTCGGTCGTCGCTCACCACCTCGCCAGCGATGATTTCCGCCCCGGCGGCGGAGGCCAGCTGGGCCAGCATCTGGCCCGACCGGTCCTCGGTGCGCCCGGCGGCGACCGATGTGGACACGGTCAAGATCGCCGTTTTCATCGTCGGCGAGCTTACGCGACGGCTCGCCGAGCTAGTCCTCCCGCCGCCAGAGCCCCGAGCGCCCACCGGACTTTTCGACCAGCGCGACCTCGGCGATCTCAGCCCCGCGCTCGATCCCCTTGACCATGTCGTAGACCGTCAGCGCCGCCACCGACGCGGCCGTTAGCGCCTCCATCTCGACTCCCGTGGGTCCGGTGGTCCGCGCCTGCGCGAGCAGCTCGATCCGGCCCGCTTCGGGGTCCAGCGAGGCCTCGACGCCGACGAACGAGAGCGCCAGAGGGTGGCATAGGGGGATCAGTTCAGCGGTCCGTTTGGCGGCCTGGATACCCGCGATCCGCGCCACCGAGAGGACGTCGCCCTTGGGCGCGTTGCCCTCCAGCACGGCCCTCGCGGTCGCTGGCGAGACCCGCACCACGGCCCGGGCGATCGCCCGGCGATCGCTCTCCTGCTTGTCGCCGACGTCGACCATCCGCGCTTGGCCGCTTGAGTCAAGATGGGTGAGCTCGCTCACCGGGCGGCCGCGGAATGGGCGAGCTGAGCGGACTCGATCAGCTCGTGGACCCGCTCCACCTCGCCGGCTCGGAGCAGCTCGATCGGGTCGGGCTCGCCGCCCACGATCGACTCGAAGAACTCCTTGCGGTCCTGGTATGTCGGGAGCGTCGCCTTGGCCCACCCCCGTACGTCGTTGAGCAGCACGGCCAGCTGCGCGTAGGGCTCGCCGAACAGCTCTGCGATCTCGCGCTTCATCCGCTTGGCCAGCGCCGGCGACGCGCCGGCCGTGGAAATCGCCACCGCGAGCGGCCCGGTGCGGACGATCGCCGGCAAGATGAAGTTGCACAGCGGCGGAACATCGACAACGTTGACCAGCATCGCCCGGCGCTCCGCGCCCTCGAAGACCGCGATGTTGACGTCGGTGTCGGCAGTAGCGGCGATCGCGATCAGGCAGCCATCCAGGTCGCTTTCGCGGTACTCCCGCCGCTCCCACGCGATGGATCCCTCGAGGGCCAGCTCCACCAGCGCCGTGTGCGCCTCGGGCGCGACCAGCGTCACGCTGGCGCTGCAGGCAAGCAGACCCTCAACCTTCTCCAGACCGACGTCGCCACCACCGACGACCAGGCAGCGGCGCTCGTCGAGCCGCAGGCAGGCAATGTAGAACGGCGTCTCGAGCATCCCGGAAACGCAGCTCTGGTCGCAAATCCCCTTGCGGAGCTGGCACACGCATTCCTTACCGGCATACGCCTGGGCGGGCATCTCGGTCAAGGTTACTGATGGCGGCTCACATCACCGCTCGCTCCGACCGCGGGCGCGGCGAATGTCGGCCAGACGCTCGCGCAGCTGCGCCTCGGCCTCGTCGGGCTCGTAGAAACGGGCGCCGATCGACCCAGGGGGCATCAGCTCCTGCGGCGACAGGTGCCCGGGGCGGTGGTGCGGATTGTCATAGTCGCGGTCGCTGCGCGTCGAGGAACGCAGGTGCGGGGGAGGCGGTTCAGCGCCCTGCTCGCGGATGTGCTCACGAGCGGCGATCACGGAGCGCTTGACGGTATCCGACTTGGGCGCCAGCGACAGATAGATGGCCGCCTGGGCGAGCGCGAACTGGCATTCGGGAAGCCCCACGTGCTCAACGGCGGCGGCTGCCGCGGTGGCCACCACCAGCGCCTGCGGGTCAGCATTTCCTATGTCCTCGGAGGCCAGGATGACCATCCGCCGGACGATGAACCGGGGATCCTCGCCCCCCTCGAGCATCACCGCCAGGTAGTAGAGCGACGCGTCGGGATCGGATCCGCGCGTCGATTTGATCCAGGCCGAGATCGTGTCGTAGTGACGATCGGCCTGCCGGTCATACAGCAAGGCGCGCCGCTGGAGCGCGTCCTCGGCGTGCTCGAGGGTCACGACTTGCCCCTCACCGGCCGCCTCGCAGGCAAGCTCGAGCGCGTTCAGCGCGATGCGCGCGTCGCCGCCGGAGCGATCGGCGAGGAACTGGAGCGCCTCGCCATCCACTTCTGTTGGAAATGTGCAGTGTCCACGGGCGATTGCGCGGTCTAGGAGCTTGCGCACGTCATCAGAGCTCAGGGCCTCAAGTTGATACAGGCGAGTACGGGAAATCAGAGCCGAGTTGACTTCGAAATACGGGTTCTCGGTGGTCGCGCCGATCAGGGTGATCAGGCCATCTTCCACCGCCGGCAGGAGCGCATCCTGCTGGGCCTTGTTGAAGCGGTGGATCTCGTCGAGGAAGAAGACCGTTTTCCGCCCGCTGCTGGCCAGGCGCTCGCGGGCGCGCTCGATCACGGCCCGCACCTCGGCCCGTCCGGCCTGTACCGCGCTTTGCTCCTCAAAGGCCGCGCTCGACGAGCGCGCCACGAGCCGGGCGAGCGTTGTCTTGCCGCTGCCCGGCGGCCCGTACAGGATCATCGAGTGCGGGTGGCCCTCCTCGATCGCTCGGCGGAGCGCCGATCCGGAAGCGAGCAGGCGCTCCTGCCCCACCAGCTCTTCGACCGTACGCGGCCTCAGACGCGTGGCCAGGGGCGCGTCGGCGGGCAGCTCGTCTGAGGCGACGGGATCGATGTCCCCGAACAGGCTGTCCATTTCCGTGAGTATGAGCCCTGGGAGCCAGGGGCGCTGTAACGCGCGCGTGGAGGTTGGCGGCCTCGGCGAGCTTGGTCCGGTCGCGCGCGGAAGGAGCCGATGTGGGCACGACGGAAGCCGACATCTGCCAGGCTCGCAGTCACCGCCACGCGGGGCCGCTCTTCAGGGCCAATACTCAGGCCGCTGTTCACGGCGAATAACGGTCGATGGGGAAATTTGTACCCAAGAGGGTTGTGACTTTCAGCAGAGTGGGTACACAACCCCCGCATGCTTAGGGTGCGTTTGAGCCTCCTCCTTGCGATCGCGGTCACAGCGATCGCCTTGGGAACCGGCCTGATTTCCGCGGCGGCCGCGTCCGCTGATGGGCCTTCGTCCCTTGTCTCGGGGGCGACTGCGACCGTTTCCAGCGCCACAGCACCGGTCACCAACGCCGTTACCACTGCGACCAATTCCCCTGCTAGTAGCGTAAGTTCGCCTGCGCCCGCCTCCAGCTCTCCCGCACCAGCGCAGACCACCACGGCATCCGCGCCTGCTTCGGCTCCTGCCTCGTCCAGCACTCCGGCACCGACCCCGTCGTCATCGGCCTCATCGGCATCGGCTTCCCCCGCTCCAACGTCGCCCGCGTCTTCGTCGTCCTCTTCGTCTACCTCATCGGCCTCCTCGTCATCTCCCGCCAGTACGGTCGCCGCTGCCACCAACACTGTGACCAACGCTGTCGCCGCGGCGGCGGCACCGGTGACCTCCGCGCCGTCAACCACGTCTGCCCCCACCTCGCCCTCCTCGGCGTCCTCCTCGTCCTCTCCCGCAGCGTCGACATCTGACTCTAGCGGCTCGGCTACTCCCGCTTCCTCGTCCGGCACCGCATCTAGCCCGGCCACGTCCGCCACGACCTCGGCGGCGCAGACCACCTCGGCTGCCCCAGCTACGTCTTCCTCCGGTGGGAGCTCTTCGGCGTCCACACCGTCCACAGGCTCTTCGACTAGTGAACCGTCGTCATCGTCGTCTCCCGCCAGCACCGTTGCTGCTCCTACCAGTACGGTGCCGACCACCGTCAGTGCCGCATCGGCGCCGGCCACCTCATCGGCACCATCCTCGTCCGCCGCATCCTCTGCGCCATCGTCATCCTCCTCGTCCTCCCCGACAGCGTCGGCATCCGGCTCGGGCACCCCGAGCACTCCTGCTTCCTCGTCCACCGCCGCGTCTAGCCCGACGACGGCTGCTCCGACGTCGGCGCCCCAGACCAGCTCCGCAGCCCCCGCTACCCCTTCCTCTGGCACAAGCTCCTCGTCCTCCACGCCGCCGGCCGCATCCTCCCCTAGCTCCACGCCCTCCTCGACGTCACTTACCAGCACAGGGGGCGCCGTTACCCAAACCGCGGCCAACACCCTGACCGCCGCGGCCGCTCCGGCAGCGTCGTCCGCGCCAGCGTCGCCTGTCCCGTCCTCTGCGCCGACGTCATCCACTTCATCCACCCCCACGGCGTCCTCAACCGGCCCCGCTAGCTCTTCTACTCGTGCTTCCTCGTCCACCGCCGCGTCTAGCCCGGCCACGGCTGCTCCGACATCGGCGCCCCAGACCAGCTCCGCAGCCCCCGCTACCCCTTCCTCTGGCACAAGCTCCTCGTCCTCCACCCCGCCGGCCGCATCCTCCCCTAGCTCCACGCCCTCCTCGACGTCTCTCGCCAGCACGGTTGCTGCTGTCGCTCCGAGCGTGACGAGCACCGTCGGCTCCGCGGTGCCCGCGGCGGATTCTCCCCCGTCGGCGTCGACCGTCGCCGCCTCTGCACCGTCGTCAGCCGCCTCGTCCGCCCCGGCAGCGTCACCGCCCGCCTCCGCTGGTTCAACTGCTCCGTCTTCGTCGTCGACCAGCGCATCTACTCCGGCCGCGCCTGCTACGACGTCGGCCGCTCAGACCACTTCAGCGGCTCCTGCCACGTCGTCCTCTGGCACGGGCTCGTCGTCCTCCATGTCGTCGGCAAGCTCCTCGCCTGGTACAGCGGCCCCGTCGTCGTCTCTTGCCAGCACAGTTGCTGCCGTCACCGGCACCGTCACGGACACCATCACGCCTGCCGGTAATGCGGCGGCGGGTTCGTCGACACCGCCGTCTGATGCGGCTCCCTCGTCGTCCTCGCTGCCCGCGCCAGCCGGAGCCCCCTCGCTCGGGTCTGTCGTCTCAACTACTCTGCCTTCGGCCCTCAGCACCGCTGCTACCCCGGCCACGTCTGCTACGAGCACAGCTGCCTCCACAGCTCCAGCCGCGTCATCCTCTGGTACAGCCTCGCCGGCTGGCGCACCGTCGGGTAGCTCCTCAGTAGTTTCCGCTAATGCGCTGCCGACGGCAACGTCGCTGGACGACACGATCCCCACACTGACTGCGCCGCTGGCCCCCCTCACAGGCCTAGCAGGGACTACCTTGGCCAACACGGCGCCGGCGAGCCCGGTGGCGTCGGTCATCGGCAACGTCGGCCAGACACTGGCGCCGGTCACCCAGACGGTGGCGCCGGTGATCAGCACCGTCGGCCAGACCCTCGCCCCGGTCACCCAGACGGTCGCGCCCGTGGCCGGCAGCGTTGGCCAAACGGTCGCTCCCGTCACCCAGGCCCTCGCGCCGGTCACCCAGACGATCGCGCCCGTGGCCGGCAGCGTTGGCCAAACGGTCGCTCCCGTCACCCAGGCCCTCGCGCCGGTCACCCAGACGATCGCGCCGGTCACCCAGACGGTGGCGCCGGTGCTCGGGACCGTCGGCCAGACGATCGCTCCCGTCACCCAGACCCTCGCCCCGGTCACCCAGACGGTCGCGCCGGTGCTCACCACGGTCGGTCAGACCCTCAAGCCGGTCACCCAGACGGTGGCGCCGGTGCTCGGGACGGTCGGTCAGACGCTCGCGCCCGTCACCCAGACGCTGACCCCGGTGCTCACCACGGTCGGTCAGACCCTCAAGCCCGTCACCCAGACGCTGGCGCCGGTGCTCGGGACGGTCGGCCAGACCCTCACGCCCGTCACCCAGACGGTGGCGCCGGTGCTCAGCAGACGGTCGGTCAGACGCTCGCGCCCGTGACCCCGGTGCTCACCACGGTCGGTCAGACCCTCAAGCCCGTCACCCAGACGGTGGCGCCGGTGCTCGGGACGGTCGGCCAGACGCTCGCGCCCGTCACCCAGGCCCTGACGCCGGTGCTCACCACGGTCGGTCAGACGCTCAGCCGTCACCCAGACGCTGGCGCCGGTGCTCACCACGGTCGGTCAGACGCTCAAGCCCGTCACCCAGACGCTGGCGCCGGTGCTCGGGACGGTCGGTCAGACGCTCAAGCCCGTCACCCAGACGCTGGCGCCGGTGCTCGGGACCGTCGGCCAGACGCTCAAGCCCGTCACCCAGACGCTGACCCCGGTGCTCAGCACCGTCGGCCAGACGCTCACGCCCGTCACCCAGGCGCTGACGCCCGGTGCTCAGCACCGTCGGCCAGACGCTCGCGCCCGTCACCCAGGCGCTTACGCCGGTCACCCAGGCGCTGACGCCCGTCACGCACCTGCTGACCCCGGTCACGAGCCCGCTGTCCAGCCCCCTGGCGCCCCTGACGAGCGCGTCGACCAGCCCATTAGCGCCGGTCGCGAGCGCGTTGACCAGCCCGCTGGCGCCGGTCACGAGCGCCTTGACTGCGCCGGTGGCCCCGGTCACCAGCGCCGCGCCCCCGCCGCTTGCTCCACTTGGGAGCTCGCCGGTTTCGCCCGCGAGTGGGATTGCTCCCGCGGTTTCGCCCGGCTCTGGTGTGTTCGTGCTGCCCGCGGGTGGCGCGACGCCGCCGGCCGGGATGAGCGCGCCCACGCCGGCGCGTCTGGCGCCCGCCGCGTTTGGGGGCTGGCATTCCGGTCCGACGGCTGGGTTTGGCCCCCTGGGCTTCTCGGGGTCTGGCTGGGATGGCGCGGTGTCTGGTGCTGGTGGGCATGCCGGCACCGGCTCTGCTGGATCGTTGGCGCCGGGCTCATCGGCCCCGGGTTCTGTGCCTCCCGTGGGGGCGCCCGGAGCTGGTGGCGGTTCGGCGGCCGGTGGGGGCTCGGGCTTTTTCTTCTTCGGTGTCGCAGCGCTGCTTTCGTTGGCGGCCCTGTTTGTCCCGCGCGTGATCTGCACGCTGCGGAGCTACGGGGTCTCCCGCGCGCCGGCACCGTTTTTGCTGCTGCTAGAACGCCCTGGTTAAGGGCTGAGTCGGTCTCCAGGTAGTTCGCGCCCAGACGCCTTGGTCTGGGGCGCGCGTCCTGTCTAGCTAAAGCAGCAAGGAGAACGACTCATGTCACGCTCTATGTGGGCGTCGACGAACAGCCGCACGCCGCGCGGCGCAGATCGCGCGACAAATGACCAGCCATCCGGGCACCACGCCCCAGGACTGCTGACAGCGGCCGCTTCGTCTACCAAGAAATGTCTAAAGGTTCTGCTGGCCGCCGGTCTGCTGGCAGTGTTCGCATTGCCCGCGTCCGCGATGGCCGCGGCAGGCAATGGCGCCAAGCATCATCAGCTGACCCGCCATCGGGTTGTGGTGTTGGCCTATGGCGCCGGCTTCGCACATCCTGATAGTCGCGTGCGTAGTTTGCAGCGCGCGCTGGCTCGGGCGGGCTTCTCAGCCGGCCCGGTGGACGGCCGCTACGGGACTTTGACCCAGGCCGCCGTGGCGCGCTTTCAGGCCGCGCATCGACTGATCGTCGACGGCATCGCAGGTCCCGTCACCCGGGGCGTGCTGCGCCACCCGGGGACCGTGGTCTATCCCGGCGCCGGCTACGGCACAAGCCGGGGGTCGGCAGAGGTCCGGAGGCTGCAACGGCAGCTCTCAAAAGCCGGGGTCTCGCCGGGTCCGATCGATGGCCGCTATGGGCCACGGACCGAGCGGGCGGTGGCGCGCTATCAGGCCAGTCATGGCCTGACAGTCGACGGCATTGCCGGTCCGATCACCATCAACCGACTCACCCACAACCAAAACCCCAACGCCACCCACAACCCCAACCCGAACCAAAACCCCAACTCCAACCACAACGCCAACTCCAACCACAACCACAAACCCACCAACGGCCAGCCCGCCCAGGCACACCAGCCCTCGTCGGGGGCCCATGGTCAGCACGCGACTCCTGGCACGTCGGCGCAGCCGCAACCGAGCGGCGCGGCGAAGCCCGCCGGGCAAAAGCCCGGGAGCGCGCAGCACGCCACCAACCCCGGCTCCTCGTCGGGCAAGGGCCCGGTGTCGTTGTGGCTGATCGACTTGCTGGTGGCGCTGGTGCTCATAGCGGGCCTCGCGGCCCTGTGGCTGATGCGACGCCGTCAGCGCCACGCCGGCCAGACCAGCCCCCACCACGAGCAGGCAATCGACCAGCGCCCAGCGCCGTCCCCGCGGACTGCCCTGGGCAACGGACAGAAGCCGGTCAAACGCCCCGATCTGGCCCCGGAGCCAGCAGAGCGTCCCGCTCAGGCCCCGGAGCCGGTGGAACGCCCCGATCAGGCCCCAGAGCCAGCAGAGCGTCCGGCTCAGGCCGAGGAGCCGATTCTGGCCGAACACCGGTCTGATCCGCGTAGTGATCGCCCGCGGGACACCAACGGGGATCGTGTGGTGCCCGACCGTCCGCTGGTATCAAACGGTCATTCGCGGGCGTCTGGCACCAACGGCGCGCTAGGCGACCCGAACCAGCAGCCCGCCGAGCAGGCGCCCGGCGTGGGCGTTGGAGTACTGGCGCCCGAGCACCCCGCTGCTGCGCAGCGCGTGTTCGACCATGGTGCGTTGCTCGAGCAGAACGGTGATCTGACCGCGGCGATCGTCGCCTACCGGCGCGCTGACCGCCTCGGTCACGGGCCCGCGGCGACAAACCTGGGCCTGCTACTAGAGCAGGAAGGCGATCGACGGGCCGCCAGGGACGCCTATGCGCGCGCCGACCAACGCGGCGACGCGCACGGCGCCTTCAATCTCGGCGTGCTCCTGGAGGAGCAAGGCCAGCTACAGCAGGCCATGCTCGCCTACCAGCGTGCCGATCACCGTGGCCAGCCAGCCGCGGCCACCAACCTCGGTGTGCTGTTGGAGCAACAGGGCGATCTCCCGGCCGCCGAGGCCTGTTACCGCCGGAGCGATCTGCGCGGTGACGCGCACGGCGCGTTTAACCTCGCCGTGCTCCTGGAGGAAAAGGGCGATCGGCTGGGCGCGCTGAGTGCCTACCGTCGCGCCAGCCACCGCGGTCACAAACAGATCACGGAGCTGGCCCGCGCCGCGATGCTGGAGCTAAAGCAGCACCCGCAGGACGCCACCGCCAAGGAAGGTGGTGAACACAATGGCCACTAACCAACATCGGTACACGGGGCCGGCGGCAACCCAGCCGCCGGCCACCGGCCTCACCCCCTCCGCAGCATCGGAGATCAGTGGCCAAACAATCCAAACCACAACCGCAACCACCAACGGTGGCGGGCGGCTGCGAGTCCTGATCGCAGACCAGGACGGACTGGCGCGCTCGATGATCCACACGGCCTTGGCCGATCACCACCAGATCGCGATCGTGCTCACCGCCCCCGATAGCCATCAGGCACTCCAACTCGCCCGCTACTACCACCCCAACATCACCATCATCGACACCACTCTCCCACCCCTAGGAGCCCTACACCTGATTCATCAACTCAAGATCCACACCCCGGAAACCACAATCCTGACCACTGCAACCAATAACCATGGACCAGCCGTGGCCGCGTTACACGCTGGCGCCCACGGCCACATCACCAAAGACACCGACCCCCGACAAATACCAGCATTGATCATCAAGGCCGCTCGAGGCCAACCCATCATCCCCCAGACATTGATCAAACCGCTACTCAAGCAGTTCCAAGAACTCCCCGAAACGGGCTGGCGACCGCTGCACAGCCGACTGACCACCCGCGAATGGGAAATCATCGAACTACTCGACCAAGCAGCCACCACCCAACAGATCGCAGACCAACTCGTCCTGTCCACGACCACCATCTACAGCCACATCAAGAACCTGCACAAGAAACTGAACGTCCACACTCGCCAGGAGGCAATCGCCGCCGCCAAACACCTACGCAGACAAGAGACAAATCCCCAAGTCGTTCTCGGAAGATCGCCCAAGCAGATCGAGGTCGGCTTGGCAAACTGAAACACAGGACAGCTGCGCGGGCGGGGACTGATAGCAGCGCCGCCCGCGCCAACAGCTCCAGCTAGACGGGACTACGCGGCAGGGGCGGTGTGGCAGCCGCCCACTGTCGCGCTGACCCGGCTGGCCCTCCCGCCGCCTACTGTGCGCGCCCACCGGCTGGCCCTTCAGCGGCCCACGAGCGCCAGCGCTGGCTCATGCAACAGGCCGTTGGTCGCGATCGCGTCTCCGCCGGCTGCCGTGGGAACGCCGGCCAGGTCCGTGAAGCAGCCGCCGGCCTCCTCGACGATCACTTTGATCGCCGCCAGGTCCCACAGCGAGACCTCGGGGTCCAGCGCGATCTCGGCCGCGCCCTCGGCGACCAGCATGTACTGCCAGGCGTCGCCGAACCCTCGCGACCGCCAGCAGGCCCGGGCGAGCGCGAGGATCGCGTCAGTCCGACCGATCTCATCCCAGGCGCTGATCCCGCCCCACACGAGGTGCGCATCGGCGAGCTCGTCTACCCCTGAGACCCGGATCGGGCGGCCGTTGACGAACGCGCCGCTCCCGCGCCGGGCCCACCAGCGTCGCCCCAACGCCGGCATCGAGACCACACCCAGGGTCTCGGTGCCGTCCTCGGCGAGCGCGATCAGCGTCGCCCAGGTGGGTATCCGGCGGACGTAGCTCTTGGTGCCGTCGATCGGGTCGATGATCCACCTGCGGGGGCCGGCGGCCTGGTCGGCGCCGAATTCCTCGCCGAGCACCGCGTCCCCCGGTCGCGCCGCCGCGAGCCGCTCTCGCAGCGCCAGCTCGACGGCTTTGTCGGCCTCGCTGACGGGAGTCAGGTCGGGTTTGGTCTCGACGATCAGATCGTCTGCGCCGTAGCGAGCCACCGCGATCGCGTCTGCGATGTCCGCCAGCTCCAGCGCGAGCGCGAGATCGTCGGCAGGGGCGGACACGCGGCGGATCCTACGGTGATAATGGCGCCCGATGACCTCCGAACAGCTACAGAACGAATCCACCGAGGTGCTCCAGCACCTGGTCCGCTTCAACACCGTCAATCCCCCGGGCAATGAGCGCCCGGCGATTGAGTATCTCGCGCGCTATGTGTCAGAGGCCGGCTTTGCAACCGAGATCGTCGCCGCCACCAGCGAGCGCCCGAACCTCGTGGCCGACCTCAAGGGCAAGCACGAAGGGCCGACGCTGTGCTTCCTCGGTCACGTGGACACGGTGCCCGCCGACGCCTCCGAATGGCGTCACGACCCGTGGTCAGGCGACCTCGCGGACGGCTTCGTATGGGGCCGGGGCTCGATCGACATGAAGTCGCAGGTGGCCGCTGAGGCCGTCGCCGGCGCCAGCCTGGCCCGCAGCGGCTGGCGCCCCGCCCGCGGCGCCCTGAAGCTGGTGTTCGTGGCCGACGAGGAGACCGGCGGCGACGTCGGCGCCCATTGGCTGACCGAGACCCATCCGGACAAGGTGCGCTGCGACATGCTGATCAATGAAGGCGGCGGCGAGTCATTCGCTTACGACGGCCGGCGCCACTATGGCGTCTGCTGCGCCGAGAAGGGGATCTTCCGCTTCACCGTGACCGCGCATGGAGCCGCCGGGCACGCCTCGTTGCCGCGGACCGGCGACAACGCGCTGCTGAAGCTCGCGCCTGTGCTGGCCAAGCTCGCCGACCAGCCCGAGTCCTTCGCCTTGACCGAGGGTCCGGCGGCGTTGCTGCGCGGGATCGGGGAGGATCCCGACGATCCGAGCACGGCCCTGCGCCACATCGCCGACTTCGATCCGCGCCTGCGCACTCTGATCGAGCCGATGTTCGCCGTCACGCTGGCACCGACGATGGCGAGCGCCTCGCGCGCGATCAACGTGATCCCCTCGCGCGCCCAGCTGCAGGTCGACTGCCGCGTTCCCCCGGGTCTCGGGGAGGACGCCGCCCGACGGCGGATCGCCGAGGTTCTCGGCGACCCGACCGACGGGCTCGAAATCGAGTTCACCGAGCAGGTCGAGGGCAACCAGTCGACTATCCACAGCGAGCTGATGACGGCGATCGAGCGCTGGGTGCAGGCAAACGAACGAGGCGCGACCGCTGTGCCCGTGATCCTGCCCGGGTTCTCGGATTCGCGCTGGTTTCGCGATGCATTCCCGGACTGCGTCGCCTACGGGTTCTTCCCCCAGCGCGACCAGGGCCTGCTCGAAGCCGGGCCGCTGGTGCACAACGCCAACGAGCGGATCGACGTGCGCGACCTCGGCTTCGCGACCCGCTTCTTCGCCGACATCGCGCGCGAGCTGCTCGGCTGAGCGTCATAGACTCCGGCCATGCCGACGCAGGTGTCAACGCGTCTGGACCCGGCGATCTTCCGCCTCCCGGTCGAGCGGATTCGGGCCGGCTATTACTCCGATGCGTACTTCGTCTACACCAAGACATTGCTCGAAGCCGAGGGCGAGCATCCGCACGTCACCCTTCAGGTGTTCCAGAAGGAGGATTCCGTGCTGGGCGGGATCGACGAGGCGATCGCGGTGCTCAAGACCTGTGCCGGCCGGCCCGCGGACGAGGCCTGGGAGCCCGGTTGGGATCAACTCGAGGTACACGCGCTGCGGGAGGGGGACCGGATCGCGCCGCACGAGACGGTGCTCACGATCGAGGGCGATTACAGCCTGTTCGCCCATCTCGAGACCGTCTACCTCGGAGTGCTTGCCCGACGCTCGCTGGTCATGCGCAACGTGGCCGAGGTCGTGCAGGCCGCCGGCGGTAAGCAGATCTTCTACTTCCCGGCCCGCCACGACCACTGGCTGGTCCAGACCGGCGACGGCTGGAGCGCCCACGTCGCCGGCGCGATAGGAGTGTCCACCGACGCCCAGGCGTCATGGTGGGGTGGCCGTGGGATCGGCACCGTCCCCCACGGGTTGATCGCCGCCTACGGGGGCGACACGGTCAAGGCGGCGGTCAAGTTCGCCGAGCACTTCCATCACGACATGAACATCACCGTGCTGGTCGACTTCGAGAATGACTCGGTCACCACCGCGCTGGAGGTGGCCGAGGCGCTCGGGCCCAAGCTCTGGGGGGTGCGGCTGGACACGTCCGAGAGCCTTGTCGACCGCTCCCTGTTCGATGAGATGGGCTCCTTCTCGCCCACCGGCGTTAATCCGCGGCTGGTCGAGAAGGTCCGCGGCGGGCTTGACGGCGCCGGGTTCAAAGACGTGCGCATCGTCGCTTCCGGTGGCTTCACCGCCCAGCGGATCCGGGAGTTCGAGGCCGCGGGCGTGGCGGTCGATGCCTACGGCGTTGGGTCCTCGCTGATCCGCGGCCAGAATGACTTCACCGCCGACGTGGTGCTGCTCGACGGCCAGCCCTGTGCCAAGGTGGGTCGCAGCTATGCGCCCAACCCCCGCCTCGAGAGGGTGCAGTGAGCGCAGCCGACGCCGCCGGTCGGCCGACCGCGCAACGCTATTCTCCCGGCGCGATGCTGACCTCGATCGACCACGTGGGCGTCGCCGTGCCAAGCATCGACGCCGCGCTTGCGCTCTACCGCGACTCGCTCGGCATGCCGCTCGTGCACCGCGAGACGGTTTCCGAGCAGGGCGTCGACGCGGCCCTGCTCGAGGTCGGCGACGGACACGTCGAACTCCTGCAGCCGCTCGGACCGGACACCGCCGTGGGCAAGTTCCTCAGCCGCCGAGGGGCGGGGCTGCATCATGTGGCCTATCGGGTCGCGTCGGTCCAGGACACGCTCGACGCCTGCTCGGCCGCAGGCCTGCGGCTGATTGACCAGGCGCCGCGCGCGGGTATCCGGGGCTCGCGGGTCGCGTTCCTGCACCCGTCATCGACGGGCGGCGTACTAACAGAGATCGTGCAGCCTGCTGCTGAGGAGGGACACTGACGATGGCCGACGACAAGCCCCAGAAGATCACCATCGGCTTCCTCGGCGGGCCGGTGCTCAGCGCTCGCGTGGTGCCAGCCGAGCTCACCCGGTTGCGCAAGGCACTCGGTGACAACGGCTGGTATGACCTGACCGCCGAAGACGGGATGGTGGCGCTCAACCTGGAAAAGGTCGTCTACGTGCTGGTCGACACCGAGGGCCACCGAGTCGGGATTCGGCACCTAAGCCCGATCACCGACGCCGGTTCTGAGGCAGCCCGCTCATGAAGGTCGGGATCGTGGGGATGCCCAACGCCGGCAAGTCCTCGCTGTTCACCGCCCTGACCGGCATCGCCGCCGAGGCCGCCAATTACCCCTTCACGACGATCGAGCCCAACGTGGCGATCGTGCCGGTCGTCGACGAGCGCCTCGACGTCGTCGCCGCCACCGTCGGCGCGTCGAAGGTCGTCCCCGACACGATCGCCTTTCACGACATCGCCGGGCTCGTCGCCGGCGCCCATCGGGGCGAGGGACTCGGCAACCGGTTCCTCGCCAACATCCGCGAGACCGACGCGATCGTTCACGTGGTCCGCACGCACGGCGACCAGAGCGTCGTCCACCCCGACGGCCACGTGGATCCGGTCGCCGACATCGACACGATCGAGACCGAGCTGATCTACGCCGACCTCGAACAGGCCGAGCGCCGCCTCGAGCGAACCGCGAAGGCGGCCAAGACCGGCGACCGCCACGCCGTCGCCGAAGCGGACTGGCTGCGCCGACTGATCGACACTCTGCAAGCCGGCCGCCCCGCCAGGACCGTGCCTCCGCCCGCGGACGCTCCCGATGCCATGACCCTTCTGCAACCGCTGAGCGCCAAACCGGTGCTGTTCGTGGCCAACGTCGACGAGGGCAGCCACGAGGTGCCGGCGGCTGTCGCCGAGCACGCCGCCTCCCACTCCGCGGAGGCCGTGGCCGTCTCGGCCCGGCTGGAGGCCGAACTGGCCGAGCTCACCGACGAAGACGCCGACGCGATCCGCGCCGACCTGGGTCTGCAGGAATCGAGCCTCCAGACGGTCGTCCGGGGCGCGTTTTCGCTGCTGGCGCTGGTCACCTTCTTCACCGCCGGCGAGGGCCAGCCCGCGCAGTCCTGGCATCTCCGCCACGGGCTCTCGGTCTGGCACGCCGCCGGCATGATCCACTCCGACATCCAGCGCGGGTTCGTGCGCGCCGAGGTCATCTCCTGGGATCAGCTGCGCGACGCCGGCGGTTACGCCCGCGCCCGTGACCGGGGCACCCTGCGGGTCGAGGGACGCGACTACCAGGTGACCGACGGAGATGTGATCACGGTCAGGTTCACGCCCTGAGCCGAAGGCACGAGCTGTCAGAGATCGCCGAGCGAGTCGGCCGCCTGCAGGCGCTCGGCGAGCCGGTTCATGCCCAGCGCCCGCGCCGCCTCGGCGCCCCCGTCGAGGTCGGTGGGGCGGTCCGCCGGGCGCTCGACGTCGACGCGATGCAGGGTGGCGATCGCGCGGAACGCGCGCAGCTCGTCGGCTTCCTCGGCCAGGGCGGCGGCGATCCGAGGGCGCTCCTGCTCGGCGCCGGCGATCGCGGCCTCGAGTGAGCCGTGGCGTTGCAGCAGCGCGGCGGCCGTCTTGGCGCCGATCCCGGGGGCGCCGGGGAGGCCGTCGGACGGGTCGCCTCGCAAAGCGATGAAGTCGGGCACCAGACGAGGCGGGATCCCGTAGCGCGAGATCACTCCCTCGGGGTCGACCTCCTCAAACCCGCTGGCGCCCTGCTTGAGGAACACGACGCTGATCCGCTCGCTGGCGCACTGGTACATGTCGCGGTCGCCGGTCATGATCAGGGCGGTGCCGCCGGCGCCGGCCTCGGCGCTCGCGAGCGCGCCCAGCAGGTCATCGGCCTCCAGCTCCTCGGAGGACATCGAGCTCCAGCCGAAGGCCTCAAACAGCTGTGCGGCATGCTCGAACTGCCAGGCCAGCGCATCGGGAACCGGCGGGCGCTGCGCGTGGTAGTCCGGATAGAGCTGGACCCGGTACTTGGCGGCTTCGGCGCCGAAGCAGACCACCACCGCCCGTGGCGAGCGGTCGGCCGCGATCCGCAGAATCAGGTTTACGGCGCCGAGCAGTGCGTTGATCGGACGCTCCCCGGCGCCGGTGATCGAGTCAGGGAGCGCGAAGAAGGAGCGGTACAGGACGAACGGACCGTCGATCGCGAGCAGCGGGCCAGACATGAGGGCCAGCGTAGACGTTGACCCACGAAGGCAGCACCCCGCTCAGCAGGTCGCCCGCCCGGCCCGCGGCCCCAGACACCTTGACCGACGCCGGCCGCGCCGGGTGCGTGGTCACGGTGGGGCCGGTCAGCTTGCCGTACTGGACCCGGAAGCGACCGGCTCCGGGCAGCACGACCGCGTAGTGGCCGTGACCGCGGATCGGTGCGGTGGTGAGCTGGCGCCACGATCGCCCGGTCCAGGCTTGCACCGCAACCCGGCCGCGCCGCGGCGCCGGGTAGACCGTTCCGGTCAGCCGGCCACCGGACGTGGTGGTTGAGATGGTGGTGAAGGCCGCGGGCGTCCCCGGGAGGGCGAAGATCCTGGCCAGCGCCGCGCCGCTGACGACCGTGCGCCCGCCGGTACCGACCACGGCCGCCTCGATGATCCTCGGCGAGACGCCGTGCTCGAGGACGGCGATTCCGAGCAGCCGGCCCTTCACCAGCGAGCCGAGCTTTCCGGCGGCGGTGGCCAGGCTCATCCCGTAATGCCAGTGGTGGTTGGGGTTGCCGGCCGCGTCGTCGTAGCGGTCGGGCACGCCGCGCAGCCAGGGTTCGGGCGCGGCCCCGGCAAACGCGTTCTGGATGCTCTCGGTGTGGCCGCCGGAGCTCGAGGAGAAGTAGGTGATCGCGGGCTGCCCGTTGTAGGTGACGATCTGGCCGCGGGTCGCCGCGACCGCCTGGTCGCTCGAGGGGGTCTCGGCGCCCACCCCGCCGTAGACCTGCGAGCGGGTGTCGTCATAGAGGGCAAAGCCGTTGCCTGCGACCGAGCCCGTGATGGCAAACGTGCGGGCCGCCACGGCCTGGGCCTCGAGCGCCGGCAGGGCCCAGCCCGCGGGCATCTCGGACGCCACCACGCCGCGCACGTAGTCGTCGAGACCGACCACATTCACGGTCTGCACGCCCCCCGTGCCGTCGGGTGAGAACTGCAGCGCACCGCGGTAGGTGCCCTTGCCGGCCAGCTGGAGCGGCCCGGGACCGGTGACCCTCAGCGGTGCCGTGAACGTCTTACGGAGCTTCTTCCCGGAGGTCGCGACGAGCCTCAGGGCGCCGCTGGCCAGCGCCCTCACCTCATAGGTGGTGCCCGGCCGCAGACGGGTCTTGCCGGCGGCGGTGGCCCCGGCGAACGCCGCCTGCCCGGTGGCCAGGAGCACGCTGACCGGTCGGTGGGGGTTGGTGGTACCGAGCCTGGTCCCCTGGTAGTAGTGGGCCAGGATCCAGCGGTAGCCCTTGCCGTGCAGGGCGTACCCGTAGGCCCCGTACTGGCTCAGCCCGACCCCGTGGCCGAAGCCGCCGCCGCGCACGTAGAACGTGCTCGCCGCCGAGGCCGGGCCGGCGCAGGCGAGCGCGGTCAGGCCGACGACCAGCGCGGCCGCCAGGCATGCGCGACTGACGCGCCGCTTTAGATACGGTGCCGGGGTGAGCGAGCGCAAGGCCTCAGAGGTGTTCGTGGAATGCCTGGAGGCCGAAGGCGTCAGGTACGTGTTCGGCATCCCGGGCGAGGAAACGTTGGATCTGAACGAGTCGCTGGCCGACTCGTCGGTTCAGTTTGTACCGGTGCGCCACGAGCAGGGCGGGGCCTATATGGCCGACGCATACGGACGGCTGACGGGCCGGGCCGGCGTCTGCCTGGGAACACTGGGGCCGGGGGCGACGAATCTCGTGACCGCGGTCGCGGACGCATTCCTGGATCGGGCGCCGCTGGTCGCGCTGACCGGCCAGTCCGACCTCGAGCGCATGCACAAGGAGTCGCACCAGTACATCGACCTGATCGGGATCATGCGCCCGGTTGTGAAATGGAATGCACGAATTTCCAGTCCTGAGATCGTGCCCGAAGTTGTCCGCAAAGCGTTCAAGGTAGCGGAGTCCGAAAAACCCGGGTCCACGCACCTCGAGTTGCCCGAGGACGTGATGGCCCGCCCGCTGGACGCTTCGCCGCTGCCGCGCCACGCGCCCGTGCAGCCCGAGCCGGGGATGGAGGAGCTCCAGCGGGCCACGGAGATCATCCTCGGGGCCGAGAACCCCGTGATCCTGGCCGGCAACGGCGCGATCCGAACCCACGCCAGCCGCGCCCTGCGGGCGTTCGTGCACACCACCGGGATCCCGGTGGCCGAGACGTTCATGGCCAAGGGCCTGCTCGACTACGAGGATCCGCATGCGCTGGGGACGGTCGGTCTTCAGTCGCGGGATTACGCCATGGCCGGGTTCGACGATGCCGACGTGGTGATCGCGGTCGGCTATGACCTGGTCGAGCACGCCCCCGAGCACTGGAACCCGGACAGCGACAAGCGCATCGTGATGATCGACACCGTCGCCGCCGAGATCGACGAGTTCTTCATTCCCGAGATCGAACTGCTCGGCGACATCGCCCACGTGCTCGCGCGGCTGGCGGCGGCCTGCAGCCGCGCGCCCTCGGCGCCGGCGCCGTCGTGCCGTCTGCGCGACCTGGTGCTGGGCGCGCTCGACGAGGCGCGCGACGACGACCGGTTCCCGATGCGCCCGCCGCGCGTTCTGTCCGACCTCCGCTCCGTGCTGGACCGCAATGACCTGCTGGTGTCCGATGTCGGGCTCCACAAGCTCTGGGTCGGCAGGATGTTTCCCGCCCACGAGCCGGGGACCGTGCTGATCGCCAACGGCCTCGCCGGGATGGGCTTCGCGCTGCCCACCGCGATCGCGGCCAAGCTCGTGCACCCGCAGCGCAACGTGGTCACGGTCGCCGGCGACGGCGGCTTTTTGATGAACTGCCAGGAGCTCGAGACCGCCGTCCGCCTCAAGACCTCGATCGTGAACGTGATCTGGGAGAACGGGGAGTTCGGCTCGATCGCCTGGAAGCAGGACAAGAAGTTCGGCCGCCACTTCGACGTCGGCTTCGGCAATCCTGACTTCGTCAAGTTGGCCGAGTCGTTCGGCGCGCCTGCCTGGCGATGTGCGAGCGCCGGGGAGTTCTCCCAGCGGCTGGTCGACGCCCTCGCCCTGGACAGGCCGTCGGTGATCGTGGTTCCGATCGACTACTCGATCGACGTCGCCCAGGGCCTGTTCGGCCTCGGAGCCGAGACTGTCGCCACCTGAGCCAGGCCGCCCCGGCGGCTCACCCGACCTGTGGCCGGGCGAGCACGCGAGGCGTGATTAGGTCAGGCGGTCAGCGTCCGGAGCCGAACCGGAAGCCCGCTAGCTCGGCCACCAGCCGGGCGCCGTCGGGCTCGCCGAGCCCGCTCGCCAGGTCGTAGCCTCGGGTCGCGTTGTAGCCCTGAACGGTGATCGTCTGGCCGGTGCTGGGCTGCGTGAACGTGACGGTGTTGTTGCCCCGAGTGATGTCCTTGATACCCGAGAACGGCCCGTCTCCGATCGCGTACAGCCGTGGGTTCAGAAGTCCCAGGTCATGGCCGGCGGCCTGATCGGCGATTGCCGCGATGCCCGAGAAGAGCGGCGAGGCCTCGCTGGTTCCGGCAATCGGATACCAGCCCGGGGTCAGGCCCGGGAGGCTCATGTAGACATCCACGCTTCCCGACACGGCCGCGCTGAGGCTGACGTCCGGGACGCCGCGGTGACGTCCGACCACGCGGCGGACACCATCCTGGTAGAAGGGCCGTGCGAAGTCCACCGAGAGGCCACCTCCCGCCGCGCAGGGCGAGGTGCAGACCGACGGCGGATCGTTCCAGACCCTGTCTGGCGCGATTCGGTTGCCGGCGTTGTCCAGCTGCAGCTCGAGGCCCCCGACGCCGGTCACGAGGGGATCGCTAGCGGGCCAGCTGACCGCCGGGAACGGGAACAAATCGGTTCCGTTGAGCTCGTAGTTGGCGGCGCCGGTATCGCCGGACGAGGCCAGGACCGAGACGTGGTGCAGCAGGGCATTGAAGTACGCCGAGCGCTGGCTGTAGAGCTGCGCGGGGCTTGAGAACGTCTGCTCGGTGGCGCCAAAGCTCTGCGTGATGACATCGCCGAGATGGTGATCGATCACGTAGTTCTCAGCCTCGACGATCTGCGGAAAGCCGGTGATGCCCTCCGTCTCGGCGACCGGTGTCTCGACCAACAGGATGTTCGCCCCGGGCGCGATCGTGTGGGCATACTCCACGTCCAGAGACGTCTCCACCCCCCAGCCGAACGCGGCCGGGTCGCTCTGGTTGACCGGGCCGTCTGGGGTGATGATGTTGAACGACGGCGGGTCCGGCAGCTTGAAGCTCTGATCGAACACCTGCAGGTCGTGCTGGATCGTCGGTGAGCCAAACGCGTCGACGATCACGATCGTCTTGCCTCGGCCTGTCAGCCCGGCGTTGTACAGCGGCCGCATGTCGTACGCCTGCTCCATCTGCGGCGCTCCGTAGCACTCGATCCCCAACTTCGCCTCGCATTGCGCGATCGTGGGCGGCTGCTGGAACTGGCTCGGAATCATGATGTGGTACGGCTTCGCCGACGCCGAGGCGGCGCCGCAAACGAGCACGAATATCGCTCCGAGCAGAGCGATAAGGCATCTACCACGCAAAGTGATCTCCTCCCTGGACGGTGTGAAATGCGCCCGCATTCAATCACTTCCTCGAACACCGGGAGCCACAAGAGGCTGCCTCCGAGCACATGCGCGATCCGCGGCGAATCTACCCGCGGCCCGACGACTGGCCGCTACGTGTTCCCCCGCGCCATCTTGCGAAGGTCCATCGCCTTCTCGTAGGTCTCTTCGTCGACGCCCTTCTCGTAGGCGACCTCGCGCAGCATCCGACCCGAGCTGGCGGCCTCCTTGACGATCTCGGCCCCCTTGTCGTAGCCGATGTAGGGGTTGAGCGCGGTGGCGGCGGCCAACGTGGACTCGGCCGAGTGCCGGCAGCCCTCTTCGTTGGCCTGGATTCCGTCGACGCACTTGTCGGTGAAGATGCGTGAGGCCGCGGCGAGCAGCCGGATCGACTCGAGCAGGTTGCGCGCGATCAGGGGCACGCGAACGTTGAGCTCGAAGTTGCCCTGCATGCCGGCGATCGTGATCGCGGTGTCGTTGCCGATCACCTGCGCGCAGACCTGGAGCATGACCTCGCACATCACCGGGTTGACCTTGCCGGGCATGATCGAGGAGCCCTTCTGGAGCTCGGGCAGCAGCAGCTCGCCGATCCCGGCGCGGGGCCCCGAGCCCATCAGCGCCAGATCGTTGGCGATCTTGGTCAGCGACACGGCGACGACCTTGAGCGCGCCCGAGAGCTCCACCAGCGCATCGCGATTGCCCTGGGCCTCGAACGGATCCTCGGGCGCTCGGATGTCAAGACCGCTGGCTTCGCTCAGCCGCGCCCGCACCTTGGCCGCAAACTCCTTATGGGTGTTGAGCCCGGTCCCGGTGGCGGTGCCGCCGAGCGGGATCTGGGCGACCTGCGGGAGGGCGTTTCGGACCCGGCGGGCACCGAGCCGCACCTGCGCGGCATAGCCGGAGAATTCCTGGCCCAACGTGACCGGGACGGCGTCCATGAGGTGCGTACGTCCTGACTTGACGATGTCGGCGAACTCGTCCGCCTTGCGCTGCAGCGCGGCCTCGAGCGCGTCCAGCGCCGGCAGCAGATCACCCTGGGTCTCGTCGAGCGCGGCCAGATGGACCGCCGACGGGAAGACGTCGTTGGAGGACTGGCCCATGTTGACGTGGTCATTGGGGTGGGCGCCCTCACCGGCGAGGTTGGCCAGCACCTCGTTGGCGTTGGTGTTGGTCGACGTCCCCGAGCCGGTCTGGAAGACGTCGATCGGGAACTGGTCGTCGTATGTACCCTCGGCGACTCGGTCGGCGGCGGTGGCGATCCGCTCGGCCAGGTCGGGGTCGAGCAGGTCGAGCTCCGCGTTGACGCGCGCGGCCGCACCCTTGATCCGCCCAAGCCAGCGAAGCACGGGCACGGGGACGGGTTCGCCCGAGACCGGAAAGTTGTCCACCGCCTTGTTGGTCTCAGCGCCCCAGAGCTGTTCGGTTTCCTTGACGCCCATCGGCTTTCCTTTCACCTCGTTGTCCTGGTTGAAAGCTACCCCTGGCCATCAGCCGCCGAACGCGATCAGCTCCCGGGCGACCACCACCGGGTCGTCGTAGGCGATCAGAAACCCGGCGCCGGGCACGGTGCGAAGCACGCCCTCGGGGAGCAGATCGAGCGCCTCCTGGGCGGCCACGATCGGATGCGCAGGATCCTGATCGGCCCACAGCAGCAGCACCGGGAGCGTCATCCGGGGGTACTCGTCGAGCCGCTGGCGCTGCGCGTCCACCGGCCAGCGGCGCGCGAACTTGGCCCACGAGCGGGCGCGATTGCCGTTGCCGCCCACGTCGGCGAACGCGTGGCGAACCAGATCCCGCGCCGCCTCGTTGCCCTGGACTGACAACCGCTGGCCCAGCGACGGCCTGAAGACGAGCCTTGCCCCGTGGGCGAGCAGGCGGTCCAGTCCCGGGAGCGCGGCCGCCCGGCAGGCCACGCGCCACGCCGCGCGCTTGGCCGGGAACTCGTCGCGGCGATGGAGCCGGTTGGGCATCAGAATCAGCCGCGAGGCCGACAGCCAGTCCGAGTTGAGCGCGATCAGCGCCAGCTCGGCGCCGATGTCGTGGCCCGCGATGATGGCGCGGGGACCGCCGACCTCGCTGCAGAATCTCGCGATCACCTCGGCGAGCCAGTCGGGGCTGTAGGAGTGGCGCGGCCGATCCTCGGAGTCGCCGTGCAGCGGCAGGTCGGGGAGCACGACGCGAAAGCGCACGGCCAGCGGCTCGACGATCGGCTCCCACTCACGGTGAGACAGCCCGAGCGAGTGCAGGAGCACGAGCGCCGGCCCGGTCCCCGTCTCACGGTAGGCCACCCGGGCCCCATCGTAGTGGTGATACAGCCGTAGCCTCATCGCGGGGATCGTCATGCGGGCAGGCGCTCCGTTTTTATGGACATCGCGGCGGACTCGTCGGGACCTTCAGTGCCAAAGGTTGTGCAATAGCTGACCGTCTTCCGGAAGGTTCCACAAACCTGGCTGAAATGAGATGCATGAAGCAGAACACTGGGAGTCCACTCGGCCTGTCTACGTCGCAGGCTGCGCAGGCGCTCGGGGTTTCGCTTGGCACCATCCGCCGCTGGTCGGACATGGGCTATCTGCAGTCTTACCGGACTCCGGGAGGGCAGCGACGCTTCAGCCAGGAGCAGATCGATCAGTTCGTCGGCTCGCTGGAGCAGCAGCAGACTACCCAGCCGGTCGCCGTGCGCAAAGCCGGCTGACCTCGTAGCGCAAAGCCACCTGACCTCGATCGCGCGGACCGGGCGCTGAGCAGCGTCAGACCCGTACGCCCGAAGCGCCTCAACCGCCGGCGCCGGCCTGGCTGATCCGGCGCTCCATGTCGAGCTCGGCGTCGAAGTCGGCCATGTCGGCGTGGCGGTATTCGACCCCTTCGCCGGTGAGCAGGTTGGCCAGAACCTCGACGTACTGAGCCTCGACCTGCGCACCCGCCACCCGCCGCAACTCGGTGAGCGCCTCAAACGAGCTCATCCGCGTGCGATAGGTGTCGCTGGCGGTCAGCGTGTCGTACACCTCGGCCACCGAGATGATCTTGGCGATCTCTGGGATCTCCTCGCCGACCAGACCGTTGGGGTAGCCCCGGCCATCGATCCGCTCGTGATGAGCAATCACGATCTCCGCCACCGGGCCGTACATCCCGAGGTCTCGCAGCATGTCGGCCCCGAGTTCGGCGTGGCGATGGATTGCCATCCAATCCTCGTCGGTGAGCGTCCGGCCGCGCTCGGCCACGCGGTCCGACAGCGCGAAGTGCCCGATGTCATGCAGCAGCCCCGCGGTATGGGCGAGCTCGCATTCGCTCTCACTCATCCCCACGCTGGTGGCGATGTCGCGCGAGAAGCGCGCCACCGCGGCGGCGTGGCGGGCCGCGCGCCCGTCGCGGATGTCCAGTGAGCGCATCAGTCCGGCGAGCACGCCCCACGAGAGCGAGACGTACTGCTGCGCCCGCTCACGGGACTGCCGGACGAGATGGGCCATGTAGGAGAACGCGAACACGGCCGTCAGGGAGAAGGCGATCCCGGCGATCCCGAGCTTGAGGTAGATCGCGGCTCCGGCTACAGCGAGCAGGACGCTCAGCCCGAGGCTCGGCCCAAGTGACTTCAGCGTGCTGACCTTCAGCGTCCGTACCCCATCCAGCACCTGCCCGTAATAGGCGGCGATCACGAAGTTGAGCGCCAGATCGGCGACGCTGGCAGCCGCAACGACCAGGTAGAAGCCGATTGTCTGCGACGAACCTCCGGCGGCGAGCGTGGTGACCACCGCCGCGGCGGCGAGCGCGGGCAGCATCCCGGCGAGCAGGTTGCTGGCAAACGCGTAGGGGCGAGTCTTGACCCTGACTGAGGCAGCGACCTCCGCGATCACCGCAGCCACGCACGCAGATGCCGGGCCGAGGAAGGCAGCCGCCAGCAGCACGACGATGAATGACGCGGAAACCGCTGTCTGGCCAACGACCATCACGACCATGTATCCGGAAACGAGAGCCGCGAGCCCGAGGACAATGCTTAGCGGCTCATTCAGCCCACGGTCAGACCCGGCCTGGAGTGCAGTTGCGATGACGCAACCGATTAACCCGCAAGCCAACAGGGCCGTTGGCACACGGGAACCGGCCGGACTGCCACGTGCAGCCATGATCGGCACGTTAGCGCCAAACTGTACGCTGAGGAAACCATCAGCTGATCAATCAGCAGTTGCGGAAATGCATGGTCACCTCCCTGAGATGGCACGGGTTCGCAGACGTGGGCCTATCAGAGTTCACGCTGACCGGAAGGCACGATGGCGCGACCGAGCACATGCACCACGTTTCGGTCGATTTCGCCCACAATTCTGTGCAATTTTATGTTGGCGGATGGCGCTTCGCAACGTTAGTCTCCGAGTACCTGGGCAAATGCGTTATCTGAAGACAAGCGAAGCCGCCGCCGTGCTGAAGGTCAGCCCCAACACGCTGCGTGCCTGGGAGCGCCGGTTCGGGTTCCCCAAGCCGCAGCGTTCACCCGGCAAGCACCGCTTGTTCACGCATGGGGAAATCGCGGCGCTGCGCGACGCACTGCAGGAGGGGCTCTCGATTTCGTCTGCTGTGTCCCGGGCCCGGGAGGGTTTGGCGGCCGATTCGAACTCGCTCGTCGGGGCGCTCGTCTCCTACGAGAGCGACCGGGCCGATCAGGCGATCGAGGCGGCGCTGGCGCTGCGCTCCGTCGAGCGCTCGGTCGAAGAGGTCCTGCTGCCGACGCTCGACGAGATCTCGCGCCGGTTCGGTCTCGAGTCGGCGGCCTGGGCGTTCTCGGCTCACTGGGCGGCCGACTGGCTGCGCCGGGCGATGCGCCTGGCCCCGCCGCCGGTGAGGCCGATCTCGATCGTCGTCGGCGACGCGTCTCGCGACGAGCTCGATCCCGACACGCCGTACATCCGCGCCATGGAGCTGTTCTGCGCCCGCGCCGGGATCAACGTCCTCAGTCTGTCGGCGCGGGGCGTCGCGGGAATCGGCGACGCGGTTTCGATCCACCGCCCCAACCTCGTCGTGGTCGCCGGCTCCCACCTCGATGACGACAGCGTGGCGCGCTGGGCGTACGCGATCAGGCTCGCCGCCGGGCCGATGCCGGTGGCGGTGTACCGCCGCGGCGGCTTGCGGGCGCGGATGCGAACCACCGGCGCGCGGATCCTGCCGGCGGCCGCGCGCGAGGCCCAGCGCCGGATCGTCGAGATGATCGAGAACGAGCGCCGGCTGCCCGAGCAGGACGACGGGCCATCGCGTGGGTCTCGTTCGGTAAGCGCCTAGTCGAACGCTTCCGGGTCCGGGAGCCGTACGCTCCCGCTCCCCAAACTCCTGCCCTGGCAAGCCGGCGACCAAACTGCAATCGTCGCTGCGGTTCTTGGCAAGGGCGCCGATTGAGCGGATAACTCGCTGTAGTGAACGGCATCCGCACCAACGCGGCCGCGGTGATGCTGGGCGTCAGCCCCAACACGCTGCGCAGCTGGGAACGGCGCTATGACTTTCCCCGGCCCGAGCGCTCGGCCGGTGGACATCGCCAGTACTCGCTGTCGGAGATCGAGTCGCTGCGCCTGACGCTGGCCGAGACCCACAACGTGTCCTCGGCGATCTCGCTGGCCCGCGAACGCGGCCAGGGTCCATCAAGCCCCTCGCGTCTGGCCAGCGCCTTCTGCGCCTTTGACGAGGACCGCGCCAACCGGCTGCTCGAGGAAAGCCTCGGGCTGCGCTCGGTCGAGCGCACGATCGAAGAGGTGTTGATCGAAGCGGTGGCGGCGCGGCTGCAGGATGGATCAGACTCCGTCGAATACGAGTTCGCGTGGCGTCACGCCACCGGATGGCTGTCGGCCCAACGGCGCCTGGCTCCACCGGCCACGCGCCCCGAAGCCATCATCATCTTCGACGCCTCCGTGCCCTGCGACATCGACGCCATCCACGCCCAGGCGCTCGAGGTGGTTCTGCGGCGCGCCGGGCTGCGGACGCTGTGCCTGACTCCCAGCGTCGAGCTCAGTCGGCTGGGACGAGCCCTGCGGGCGCTTGACCCCCAGGCCGTGGTGCTGACCGGGCGGCGGGTTTCGCTGGACTCGATCGGTCGGCTCGTGTACGCGATCCGCTCGGTGGTCAGCGAGGTCGCGATGTTCGACTATCGGGGTGCGCTCCCCGACACCGGCGCCAGCACGGTCTGCCGGCTGGGAGAGAGGCCGCTCGCCGCCCGCGATGCGCTGCTGGTCAAGCTCAATCCGGCGGCGCCTGACACCGGTACGCGACGCATCGTCGCAGTCCCATCGGCATAGGCCGCCGCCGCGTCAGCGCCCGTCCCTGGGGGATTTCTAGAATCCTCCGCCCATGGCCGCCGCGCCCCACCGTCCCGTAGATCCCCACGTATCGTTTCCCGAGCTCGAGGAGCAGGTGCTGCGCCGCTGGGGCGAGCGCGCGGTGTTCGCGCAGTCGATCAAACGACGCGCGGGCGCCCCGGAGTGGGGCTTCTACGAGGGCCCGCCGACCGCCAACGGCGATCCCGGCATCCACCATGTCTGGAGTCGGGTGTTCAAGGACATCTTCCCCCGTTATCAGACGATGACCGGGCACTACGTCGAGCGCAAGGGCGGCTGGGACTGCCACGGCCTGGCCGTCGAGCTCGCCGTCGAGGCCGAGCTGGGGATGAAGTCCAAGGGAGACATCGAGCGTTACGGGATCGCGGAGTTCAACGAGCGCTGCCGCGAGAAGGTGCTCAGCCACGTCGAGGAGTGGAACCGGCTGACCGAGCGGATCGGCTTCTGGATTGACCTCGGCGACGCCTACCGGACGCTCGATCCGCCCTACATCGAGTCAGTCTGGTGGGCGCTGAAGACGATCAACGACAAGGGGCTGCTGTACGAGAAGCTCAAGGTCGTCCCCTACTGCCCGCGCGACCAGGTCACCTTGTCCAGCCACGAGCTCGGCCAGCCCGACGTCTACCAGACCGTCATCGACCCGTCGGTGTATGTACGCCTTCCGGTGACCGAGGACCACGGAAGCGCCCGCGCCGGCGACCAGCTGCTGGTGTGGACGACCACGCCGTGGACGCTGGTCTCAAACGCCGCCGTGGCCGCCAACCCGGAGCTGACCTACGTGCGCGCCCGGAGCGGCGAGGACACGTTCATCCTCGCCGAGGCCTTGCTGGAGCGCGTTCTCGGTCCCGAGGTCCCGGTGCTCGAGCGCTTCCCGGGCCGCGCCCTGGAGGGCGTCGGTTACGAGCCCCCGTTTGACTTCATCTCCGGCAGCGAGTACGGGCCGCTCGGCCACACAATCCTGCTCGGCGATTTCGTCACCGCCCAGGACGGAACCGGGCTGGTGCACACCGCGATCGCCTTCGGCGAAGACGATTTCCGCCTCGGCGAGCAGTACGGCCTGAACGTCATCAACCCGGTCAGGCTCGACGGCACTTACGACGAGCGCATCGGCCCCTACGCCGGGCGCTGGGTCAAGGACACCGACCTTGACCTGGTCGAGGACCTGCGACGGCGCGGCCGGCTGCTCAGGGCCGAGACCTACGAGCACTCCTACCCGCACTGCTGGCGCTGCGGCACGCCACTGCTGTATTACGCCAAGCCCTCGTGGTACATCGCCACCAGCCAGATCAAGGACCGGCTGCTGGCCTCCAACGAGACCGTCAACTGGCACCCCGAACACGTCAAGCACGGGCGCTTCGGAAACTGGCTCGAGGGCAACGTCGACTGGGCCCTGTCGCGCGAGCGCTACTGGGGGACGCCGCTGCCGGTGTGGCGCTGCCCGCACGGCTGCACGCGGGTGATCGGTTCCCTGCGAGAGCTCGAAGAGCTTTCAGGAACAAAGCTCGATGACCCGCATCGGCCGTTCGTCGACGAGGTCACCTTCCCGTGCCAGAACTGCGGCGAGCAGATGCATCGCGTGCCCGAGGTGATCGACGTCTGGTTTGACTCGGGCTCGATGCCGTTTGCCCAGTTCCACGCCCCGCACGAGAACTACGAGCACTTCGAGGAGCGCTTCCCGGCCGACTTCGTGTGCGAAGCGCTGGACCAGACGCGCGGCTGGTTTTACTCGCTGCTGGCCATCTCGACGCTCTTGTTCGATTGCTCGGCGTACCGCAACGTCGTCTGCCTGGGCCTGATCCTGGACGACCAGGGACGCAAGATGTCCAAATCGCGCGGCAACGCCGTCGAGCCGTGGGACGTGATCGACTGCTACGGCGCCGACGCCCTGCGCTGGTACTTCTTCACCTCCAAGCTCCCCTGGGACGGGTATCGCTTCTCGCTGGAGACGATCAGCGAGGCGGTCAAGCAGTTCCTGCTTCAGCTGTGGAACACGTACTCGTTCTATGTCCTGTACGCGAACGCCAACGGGATCGCGCGCGACGTGCGCGCCGAGGACCACGACGACCTCGATCGCTGGGTGCTGTCGCGCCTGCAGGCGACGGTGGCGATCGTGCGCGAGCGGCTGGACCAGTTCGACGCCACCGGAGCGGGCCGGGCCATTCAAGCGTTCGTCGAGGAGCTTTCGAATTGGTATGTGCGGCGAACGCGTCGCGAGTTTTGGGACGGTTCATGGGCCGCGTTCGAGACGTTGCGGTTGTGCCTGGTCACGGTCGCGCAGCTGCTGGCCCCGTTCTGCCCGTTCATCGCCGACGAGATCTACGACAACCTCGACGGCTCTGAGCCGAGCGTCCACCTGTGCGACTTTCCGGTCGCGGGCGAGCGCGACCTCGAGCTCGAGGAGGCGATGGCCATCGCCCGCGAGACGGTCCGGCTGGGGCTGGCCGCGCGCGCACAGGCCAAGCTCAAGGTCCGCCAGCCGCTGCGGGCCGCCGTCGTCGTCGCCACCGGCTCCGAGCGCGTCGCCATCGAGCGGCTCGCCGAGCTTGTCCGCGAGGAGCTCAACGTCCACGCGCTGCGGTTCGTGTCGGAGGCCGACGAGCTCGGGCAGGTGGAGGTCAAGCCCAACTACCGAACGCTGGGCCCACGGTTCTCAAAGCAGATGCCGCTGGTCGCGGCCGCGATCACCGGCCTGGACGCGGCCCATGCGGCGTCGGCGCTGCGCAACGGCCAGTCGGTATCAATATCGGTCGCGGGCCACGACCACGAGCTCGGAGCCGACGACCTGCTGGTCAGCATGAAGCCGCTCGACGGGCTATCAGGTCGAGAGGGAAGGGCAGCACGCCGTGGCCCTCGAGCTCGAGATCGACGACGAGCTGCGGGCCGAGGGCTGGGCGCGTGACATCGTGCGCGCGATCCAGAACGCGCGCCAGGACGCCGGCTTTGACGTCTCCGACAGGATCGCCCTGACGCTCGACGGCGACGAGCGGCTGCTCGCCGCCGCCCGCGCACACCAGGATTACATCGCCGGCGAGACGCTTGCGACCTCCGTCAGCTACGCCGACTTGGATGGGGTGCCGCCGGTGATGATCGACGGCGCGCCGCTCAAGGTGTCGGTGGCCCTGGCTTAGGCGAGCGCGGGCTCGAGCTCTTCCTCGATCTTGCGCTTCGGGTAGGCGCCCACGACGGTCTTCTTGACCTCGCCGTGCTTGAACAGCATCAGAGTCGGAATCGACATGATGTTGAACTGGATCGCCGTCTGCTGGTTCTCGTCGATGTTCATCTTGACGACCTTGAGCGCCTCCGAGCGTTCACCGGCGATCTCCTCCACGACCGGCGATACCCTGCGGCAGGGGCCGCACCACGGCGCCCAGAAGTCGACCAGGACGGGAAGCTCTGACTCGAGGACTTCGGCGGCGAAGTTGGTGTCGGTTACTTCGGTGACCGCGGCTGGCATCTGGTTCTCCTTCTCGGGTTACTTCAAAAAGTATAGCGACTGTGCCTGGATAGCCTACAGAAGGTAGATGGCCGAACCGACGAACACCGAAATCGCCGCCGCCCTCGACGAGCTGGGCGATCTCTACGAGCTCGACGGGGCCATCATCCACCGGATCGTGGCCTACCGCAACGCGGCCAAGGCCGTGCGCGACGCCCCCGTGTCGGTGACCGCGCTGGCGCGGCAGGGCCGCGCCACCGAGCTGCCCGGGATCGGGGCCACGATCCAGGAGAAGGTGATCGCGCTCGCCGACGACGGCGTGATCCCCGCCGCGGCCAAGCTGCGCGCCAAGTTCCCTCCCGGGCTGCTCGAGATCACCCGGCTGCCCGGACTGGGCCCCAAGCGCGCCCGGCGCCTCTACGAGGAGCTCTCGATCGATTCGCCCCAAGCGCTGATCGCGGCCGCGCAGTCACAGCAGATCCGCACGCTGAAGGGCTTTGGCCCCAAGGCCGAGGAGAGCATCCTGGCCGCCGCCACCGCGGCCCAGGCGGCCGCCGAGGAGGGGGCCAACAACGGGGGGCGAGTAGTGCTGCACCGGGCGCTGACCGTCGGCGAGCAGCTGGTCTCCGAACTGCGCGCCCATCCGGCGTCCGAGCGCGTGGAGCTGGCCGGCTCGGCCCGCCGGTGGACCGACAGCGTCAAGGACCTCGACGTGATCGCCACCGCCCACGATCCGCTCGCGCTGTCGCAGGCGGCGGCGGCGCTCGAGCTCGTGGAGGCCGCCCAGACGCCGGGCGACGCGGGCGTGCGGCTGCGGACCCACACCGGGCTGAAGGTCGACCTGCGGATCGTCGCGCCCGATCAGTTCGGCAACCTCATGCAGCACTTCACGGGCTCAAAGCAGCACAACATGGCCCTGCGCGACGCCGCCGTGCGCAAGGGATTGCACGTGTCCGAGTACGGCGTGCTCGACGATGCCACCGGTGAGACCCATCGCTGCGAGGGCGAGGAGCAGGTCTACGCGCTGCTCGGTCTGGAGTACATTGAGCCCGAGCTGCGCGAGAACCGGGGTGAGCTCGAGGCGGCGGCCACCGGCTCGCTGCCGGAGCTGATCGGCGTGGAAGACCTCCGCGGCGACCTGCACTGCCATACCACGGCCTCGGACGGGACGGCGTCGATCGAGGAAATGGCGCTGGCGGCGCGCGACGCCGGCTACGAGTATCTGGCCATCACCGACCACTCAGCCAGCTTCGGGTTCGGCGACGAGGTGGCGCCCGACCGGTTGCGCGAGCAGATCGAGCGCGTGCGGGAGCTCTCGGGGTCAGACGCCGTGGGCGGCCTGCAGCTGCTGGCCGGCTCGGAGGTCAACATCCTCACCGACGGGACGCTCGACTACGAGGACGATCTGCTGGCCGAGCTCGACTGGGTCGTGGCCTCGGTGCATTCCTCGTTCGCGATGGCGCCCGAGGCCATGACCGACCGGATCGTGCGGGCGATCGAGAACCCGTACGTAGACGTGATCGGCCATCTGTCGGGACGCAAGATCGAGCGCCGGCGGCCCTACGAGCTCGATTTCGAGCGCGTGCTCGAGGCGGCCGTCGCCAATCAGACGATGCTCGAGATCAACGCCAGCCCCGACCGGCGTGACCTCGACGACGTGCACGCCCGGGCCGCGGCGGCGGCGGGGATCCCGATCGTGATCAACTGCGACGCCCACCGGATCGGCGGCTTCGAGGTGGCGCGCTACGGCGTGGCCACGGCGCGACGGGCCTGGCTGTCGGCCGATGCCGTGGCCAACACGCGCCCGTGGGGCGAGGTCGCGCAGCTGCGCCCCCGGGCGCGCGCCCACGCTGCCTGATTCAGCGGCGGGTGCGGGCGCGGCGGGCGCGGCGCGGTGGCGGCGGTGGGGGTGTCGAGGCCGGCTTGCGCCGGGGCGCTGGAGTGGGCGCGGCGGCGGGCTCATCCTTGGGCCCGCCCAGCCCGTGCCAGCCGCGCTGGATGGCGACGAACCACGCCAGCCCGAGCAGGCACAGGACCAGCGCCACGAAGAAGTTCAAGCGCAGGCCGAGGATGTGGTTTGAGTAGTCGATGCGCAGCGTCTCTTCGAAGATCCGAAAGCCCGAGTAGCCGGCGACATAGAGCGCGAACACCCCGGGCGGGCGCACCCGGCGGGTCTGGCCGAGCCAGACCAGAAACGCGGCCAGGCAGAGGTTCCAGATGATCTCGTAGAGGAAAGTCGGTTGGAAGGTGGCAAAGTGCGCATAGCCCGGCGGGCGGTGCGCGGGGGAGATCTCGAGCCCCCAGGGCAGCGTGGTGGGCTTGCCGAACAGCTCCTGGTTGAAGTAGTTGCCGATCCGCCCGATCGCCTGCGCCACCAGCAGTCCGGGGGCGACCACATCCATGAACCGGCGCAGGTCCGCTCGCGACAGCTTCCGGTGGGCGATGTACAGACCCATGGCCACGCCGCCGGCTATCCCGCCCCAGATGCCCAGCCCGCCCTTCCAGATCGCGAACGGGCCCCACCAGTGGTCGGGGACCTGGCTGGGGGTGGTGATCAAGAAGTAGATCCGCCCGCCGATCAGGCCCGCCGGAAAGGCCCACATGGCGATCTCGTAGCAGATGTCGGGATCGCCGCCCTGGCGCCGCCACCCCCAGCGAGAGACCACGATCGCCCCGATGACCGCGAACACATACGCGATCCCGTAGGCATGGAAGAAGAACGGCCCGACGTTGAATCCGTTCGACGAGGGGCTGGGGATGAACGACAGCGGCATCACGTGGCCATCAATCCTGGCAGCAATCGTGGCACGACGCGCTCGGTGAGCGTCGCAGCGACGGCGGCGCGGCTGAACGGCTCAAGCAGCTGCGCGGCTCGCTGGGCGTACTCGGGCCGCGGGTCGTCGAGCGCGGCGCGAAGGCAGGGCACCAGATCGGTGCCGACGAGCCGCGGGTCGAGCTCGCGGGCCAGGGCCAGCGCCGGATAGGGGCCCGGCGAGGGCGTGGTGACCAGCATGCAGCCGTCGGCGAGCGCCTCCAGTGGTGCGATCCCGAAGTCCTCGCGGCGGGGCGCGGCCACGTACACCCGGGCGCGCCGCAGCAGGTCGCGGTACTCCTGGGGCACCAGGCGACCGGTGAATCGCACTCCGGGCGGCGCCGGCTGCCGGTCTGTTCCGGCCACCACGAGCGTCTCGTCGTTTTGGCGCGCACGCTGCCAGGCTTCGAGGATGAAGTGCAGCCGGCGCTTGACGGGGTCGCCGGCGTAGGCGAGCACGTCGACGTCGCGGTGGGGCTGCGGGGCGCCGGACGGGTCGACCGCGACGGGGACGACGATCGTCTCCGGGCGCTCGCCGGGGGGGATCGGGTCCAGCGAGCTGTCGGCCATCGACAGCACCAGCGGCGCCGCCCGCAGCCGGCGGCGCTCGACGACCCGCTGCCAGACGCCGTGGCGCCCCGGTCGGTTCTCGGCGGCCAGCGTGTCGAGCCAGATCGCGCCGGGGCGGGGCCACAGCAGCGCAGCCGTGATCGAGCAGTAGACGATCGCGTCGGGCTCGTGCGCGGCGATCGCGCGCTGACAGCCGTGGCGGGCGGCCAGGGCCTGGGTGAAGTCGGTGAGCATGAACGTCCTCACCGCCGGCAGTCGCGCGGGGCTCACGGTTCTGATTTGAGCACCGGCGCGCTGCAGGCCCTGGGCGAGCTCGCGAGCGGCGGCCCGCCAACCGGTCGTGGCGCCGATGGACACGACCAGCACGTCGGCGCCGGTGGGTCGGTGGGCCACGCTTCCCGCTAGGCCCGCGGTCGCGCCCCGTGGGACGCGGAGGCGCCGTTGAGCTCGCGCAGGTTTGATCGAAACCCGGGCGTGCGAACCAGCTTGATCGGCTTCAGGGGCGAGGTCCGCTCGACGTAGAAGCGGGCGCCGTCACGCTCCTCGATGGCGGTCACGGCCGAGGCCTGGCGCCGCCAGCCGAGCGACCAGATGATGGCGAAGCCGCACGCGATCGCCGGCACCTGGGGCAGCGTGAAGCCGAGCGCGCCGGCGCCCAGGGTCGAGAGCAGCAGCGGCCACAGGCGGTTGAGCAACGTCCGCGCCGGATCGACCTCCGGCAGCGAGGACTGCATCCTGGCGCTGGCCAGCAGCGTGGCGATCGGCGATGAGGTCTGAGCGCGGCGGCCAAACCACATCCCGATCAGCCCGGCGACCACCCACCAGCCAATCGCGACCGGCACGACCAGGCCGTCGCTGGAGTAAGACGTTCCGGCGACGGTCACGATCGCCAGCGCACTGGCCGCCGCGGCGCTGATCAAGACCGCCGTGCGCAGAAAGTCAGAGAAGCGCACTCGTCCTGGTCTCAGTCGGAGGCCAGCAAGGAGAGGAGCTCTTGCACGCCCTCGGGCCCGTCGACCACGAGGTCGGCTTCCCCGGTGACGGCCGACGGCCCCTCCTCGGAAACGACGCCCACGCGGACCGCCCGGGCCAGCTTGCCTTGGCTGACGAGCTCGGCCAAGGCTCGGAAGGCGTCAAGGTCGGTGGTGTCGTCGCCGACGTACAGAGCGGAGTCGATGCCGGCGCCGGCCTCGTTCAAGAAGCGGGTGATCCCGGCCCCCTTGTCGATCCTGACCGGGGGGCGGACCTCCAGCACCTTGCGGCCCCAGTGGGTGCGCAGACCCGCGGCCTGGGCGCGCTCCGCGATCGCGTCGATGGCCGCGCGCGCGTCCTCCTCGTTGCGCGCCCCCCGCCAGTGGAAGGCCACGATCGCTCCCTTGTCCTCGAGCCTGACCCGGCGCTTGCGCGCGTCGGCGGTGTCGGCCTCGCGTCCGAACTCGTGGATGCGCCGGACCCAGTCCTCGACGCCCTTGTC
Organism: uncultured Solirubrobacterales bacterium; assembly: GCA_963757015.1. Classification (GTDB taxonomy): domain Bacteria; phylum Actinomycetota; class Thermoleophilia; order Solirubrobacterales; family Solirubrobacteraceae; genus Palsa-465. The sequence goes on along the minus strand of CAVWQA010000002.1, from coordinate 28,650 downwards.
GAGCACCGCCTCGGTCCAGCCGGCCCGCAGCAGCTCGGCGCCGTGGGACCCGAGGTAGGAGATCGCTCCGATCGAGACCATGGCCCGGGCCTCCGAGGCCCGGCGGCCGCTGACACAGGCCATCAGCCCGTAGCGATGGGCGATCGCGATCAGGAGTTGTCGCGTCGTCTCCGGTACGTGGGCGTCGGCCGCATTGTCGACGATCGGGGCCAGCGTGCCGTCGATGTCGAGCAGGATCGCGGCCCGTTCTGGGTTCGCTCGGAGCGGCGCGAGCGCCTCGGATGGGAGCGCTGACGTCACAGTCCTAGTATGCCCGCTCACGGTCGCCGATCCCAGGCTCAGCTGGGGGTAGTGACAGCTAGCATTCAGCTTGCCATGGCCGAGCCGACGCACGGAGCCGGATACGCGGTTTCCAGCCTTGACCAGATGGGTCAGGGGCCTGGATTTCGCAAGGTCCGTCGCGAGCTTGGGGTGACCGCCTTTGGGATCAACGCGATCGTCCTCCCACCGGGGTACACGACTCCCGTGCACTTCCACGACGAGCAGGAGGAGACCTACTTCGTGCACGTGGGGACGATCGAGTTCCGCTTCGGCGACGGGACCACCCACGTCGTCGGGCCGGGTGGCGTCGCCCGCGTCGATGCCACCACCCACCGGAGGATGCGCAACGTCGGCGAAGGCGAGGCGATCGTGCTCGTGGCCGGCGGCAAGGACGGGTACGTGGGGCGCGACGGTCAGGCCGTGGAGCAAGCCGCCAGCGGCGGGTAAAGGTCTCTTAGTCCTTCGTTAACGCAACGCTCCGCAGGGCAACCGAGTGTTCGTGGAGCCCCACTAGACTGCCCGCCGGTGGAAACGATCCCCGAACGACTCGAGTCCGAACCCCTGCCGCTCGAGCTGTCGACCCTCGACGTGGCTGCGCCCGACACCGCCACGCTCCAACGGCCGACGGTCGGCCGCGCTCGGGTTCGGCGGTCTCGGCGCGCGGCGCCGGTCAGCCGGATGGACGTCCTGGGGTTGCTGGCGATCTACTTCGCGACCCGCGGCCTGCTGCTGTTGACCGCCTATCTGCTGAGCACGTTCGGCCACCACAACTTCCTGCACGAGCTCGCCAACTGGGACGGCCTGTGGTACCGCGAGGTCGCCAACCAGGGATACATCAGCCATCCCTCCTACGCCCAGACGACGCTCGGCTTCTTCCCGCTCTACCCGCTGGCCATGTGGCTGGTGGAGCAGCCGATCCTGCTCTTGACCGCGCACGATGCGACCTGGTCCTCGACGGTCGCCGGCGTCCTGATCGCGAACGCCGGCGGCGCCGTGGCCACCTATCTCGTCTACCGGCTGGGCTGCGACTGGTGGGACCGCAAGATCGCCTTCCGGGGCGCGGTGCTGTTCGTGCTGTTTCCAGGCTCGGTGGTGTTCTCGATGGTGTACTCCGAGGGGCTGCTGCTGCCGCTCGCCGCCGGCTGCCTGTACGCGCTCGGCCGGCGGCGCTGGCTCATGGCCGGCATCCTGGCCGGCTTCGGGACCGCGGTGCAGCCGGTGGGCGTGGTGCTCATCCCCGTGTGTGGCGCGGCCGCGATCGTCGAGCTGCGCCGGCGAGGGTGGCAACTGCGCACGTTGCGCAAGGTGATCGTCGCGCCGCTGCTGTCGCTGACCGGGCTCTGCGGGTTTGCCCTGTTCTTGTGGTTCTGGACCGGAACCCCGTTAGCCAACTACCAGGCCCAGCACCATGGCTGGTCTGAGAAGACCGACCTGTTCGCGATCCGCCATCTGATCAGCAAGCTGGTGAGGGAGCTGCTGCACCAGGTCCCGCATGAGCCGAGCTTGGATCTGAATCTGGTGGTTGGCTTGATCGGTTTCTTTGCCCTGCTGTTCATGCTCGTGCTGGTGTACTTCCAGCGCCGGCAGATCCCGGCGGCAGCGCTGGTGTGGACTGCCGGGATCAGCTTTCTGGCCCTGACCTCCGAGTACGTGCCCCCGAACCCGCGGATGCTGATCACCGCCTTCCCGGCGCTGATGGTGGCGGCCCGCTATGCCCAGGGACGAACGTGGCGGCTGCTGTTGTGGGGCAACGGCGTGCTGCTGGTAATCCTCAGCGTGCTGACCTTCTACGGGACGACGTTGCGCCCGTAAGGGTCTACGGGCCCAAGGCCTCGGAACGCAATGCACGAATAGCGTGTAAAGCGTTCCTGACGGCGGGCCTGGCGAGAGGGCCGGGGGTCAGGCCGTCGCCAGCACGGCCGCGACGAAGCCGAGGTAGCACAGGATGATCAGCGCACCGTGCGCTCGGCGCAGGCCCCGGGCAGTGTAGGCGCAGGTCAAGGTCAACACGGTCAGGCCCAGGTACCAGGTCGCGACCAGCGTGGCCTGCCCCGATGGTGCCCCAACACCGACGATGACCCCCGGCAGCAGCAGCCCGACGGTGACGTTGAGCGCATTGCTGTTCAAGGCCACGCTCAAGGTGGCGGCGCCCCGGCCCCGGGCGGCCAGATACAGCGCCGCGACCGCGTTGGGCATGCTGGTGACGCCCGCGAGGATCAGGGCGCCGATCACGATCTCGGGGATCGCGTGGCGGGTGCCGAGCTTTGAGGCGGCTCGCTCCATGGCGATGCTGGCGCCGATCACCACGGCCACCGCCAGCACCGCGACGATCACATCCAGGCGGCCGCCGGCCTGGGGGTGAATCGCGGGCTCGAGCTCGGTCTCCTCTTCGGCGACCGTATCCCTCAGCCAGTCTGCCCAGGCGCGCGGCACCCCGAGCTTTCGCAGCGTGCCGCCGCGGAGGCCGGATATGAGCAGGTAGGGGATGACGACGGCGGCCGCCAGCAGCAGCCCGATCCCGGGGCCGGGGCCGCCAACCACGACGGCCACGCAGATCACCGCGATGGTCAAGGCGACCGTCCCCTCGAGCGCGATCACGCGCCGGTGCAGCTCGATCCTGCCGGCGAGCACCGCGGACAGTCCGAGCAGCGCCGCCAGGTTGAACACGTTGGAGCCGATCACCACCCCGGCCCCGATCCGCGCCTGATGCCCGGCCAGGGCCGTCACCGCGGCGGTGATCTCCGGCGCATCGGCGGCCATCGCGGCGAGCATGCCCAGCAGCGCCTCCGACAGACCGATGCGCGCGCCCACCCGCTCCAGGCGCGACACCAGCACCCAGCTGGTCGTGAGGCTGACGGCGGCGGCGAGGACAAACGTGATCGCCAGCAGCGCGTCAGACACCGGGGCCCACCGCGGGTATCAGCACATCCGGGCGCTGGGGGGTGTCGAGCGAGTCTCGGGACATGGCATCCACCCGTGAGGGCACGCCGACCAGACTTCCCGGCTCGCCGTGGCCGAGTGTATCTGGCGGGCCTGGCCCCGGTCAGCGCGCCCGCACCCGGGCGGGACGTCCGGCGAGCAGCTGGACGTGGACGGGCGCCGCGTAACCCAGCTGCCGAACCGGGGCGCGTCCGAACTGGCGCTCGAGCCGGCCCCGGAGCGCCAGGTAGCGAGCGTGGTTGGCCAGTGACTGGGACGGACCGTCGAGCTGGCCCTCGTGGCTTGACACAAACCACACGCGCCGGCAGCCCGCGGCCCGGTGCCTGATCTGAGCCGGCGTCAGCGTCGCGTAGCGCTCGACGTACGGGCGGACCGAGCCCCAGGCGGCGACCGGCAGGATCGACCGCGGGGCGGCGCCGTCGGCCAACCGGCTGGTCCCGATGTAGTACTGAAAGGCCATCCGCCCGTCGAGCGGATAGAAGGCGATGCAGTCACCGGGACGAGCTCGGGCCTGGACGTAGGCGGCCGCCTGCCGCCAGGGCTCGGGCGAGACCCCGTAGCTGGGCACCAGCTGCAACGCCCGCAGCGCGACCAGCGCCACCAGGAGCGTGGGCGCCACCAGGCGCGGCAGGCGGGAGTCTCCCAGCCAGGCCCCCAGCAGGAGGGCGACCGGGGGAACCGACATCAGCAGGTTGCGGGGCTGGAACAGCGGCTGGGCGACCAGCGAATAGAAGAACGTGATCGCCACCGGGACCACCAGCCAGGCGATCGCCACCCCCAGGCCCCAGGCGCTCTCGCCCCGCCACCAGCGGCCCACAGACCAGGCCAGCACCACGATCAGCAGGACCAGGGTCAGGATGATCAGCGGCACGGTCGTCGCGGTCCGGTGAAAGCTGGGCTGAAGACCGCCCGAGGTCAGCGACTCCAGCACCTGGACCTCGATCTTGTGCGTGGGTCTGGGGACCCAGAAGAGCTGGCCCGAGCCGCGGCGGACGGCGAGGATCAACAGCGGCAGGCACAGCACCGCGTAGCCCACGAACGAGATCAAAAACGGGCGCAGCAGCGGTCGCCGACGCCGCGGCAGCAGGACCAGGAGCTGCGCCGGGATCACCAGCGCGGCCACGAAGCTCGAGTAGGTGGCCAGGGCCATCAAGACCACGAACACGATCCAGCCGCGGCGGCCCGGTGACCGGGCGCCGGTCAGGGGCGCCGGCGGCGTGGCCAGCGAGATCAGCACCAGGAAGGCGCCGGTGACGAACGCGATCATCAGGGCGTAGCCGCGCGCGCTCTGGGCCCAGAAGACGAGCGGCAGGCTGACGGCGGCCAGCAGAGCGGCCGCGAAGGCGGCGCGGTAGCCGAACAGACGCAGCCCGAGCATCCCGACCAAGGCGACGGTGGCCACCGCCGCGATCACCGACGGCAACCGGACCACGAACGTGCCGCTGCCGAACGCCACGATCAGCACGTGCTCGAGCAGGTAGTAACCCGACATGTTGCCGCCGTCGTGGGCGATCGCCGTTCCCAGGGCCGAGCCGTGCTGGGCGGCGATCGTGACCGTCGCCGCCTCGTCGAAGCCGAGGCTGCGCCCGGTGACGTCGATCAGGCACAGCACCGCCGCCAGCGCCGTGGGAATGGCGATGGCCAGCCAATCGCGGCTGTTGGTGGCGCGCGCGGCCCCGACCATGCGCCGGTCCCGAGGACGAGCCGCCTGCAGGCTGCTGGTCACGCGCGGGTCAGGTCCTGGTGCGCCTGCTGCGCGCCGACGGGATCCGTCCGCTGGCCCTCGTGCGGGGCCGCCCCCTCCGGGGTGGGCGCATGAGCCGCCGCCGGTCGAGCCGCGTTGCGGTACGAGCGCCACGCCACCCACCCCAGCAGGGCGTAGGCGGCAAGCACGGCCGGGGAGCTCTCCACGGGCAGGATGAGGATCCCGCTCGGCTTGATCAAAAACACCGCCAGGGCCGCCCCGGTGGCGAGCGCCACCGAACGCTGAAAGCCCGGGCATCCAGCCAGCAGGACCAGGCCCCAGGTGAAGTACCAGGGCCACATGGCCGGCCCGCCGGCGGCGGCCACCAGCAGCAGAACGCCGAGATAGGGCGCAACCTTGGGGATCCGCACGCGCCACAGCAGGACCACGGCGACCGCCGCGGTGATGGCCAGCGTGAGCACGCCGAACCACGAGGCCACCGTGCGATGGCCGATCGCCACCCCGGCATCGCGCAGCAACCCCGCCACCGTCCAGCCGGCGGCGGTCGAGGGCGTGATGGCCAGGTGCACCTTGGCCGGGGTCGAGAACACTCCCGTGGTCAGCCAGCTGAAGCCGAGCCTGGTCACGATGCTGACGGCCGCCAGCACCCCCAGCGCGGCGAGCGCGGACTGGAGCAGGAACTTGGCCCGGGCCGCGCGATCGGGCTCGGCGCGGGCCCAGGCGACCGCGATGAACAGCGCTCCGGCCAGGGCCGGGAGCTTGACCGTCGACCCCAGCGCGCAGATCGCGACGCCCAGCAGGGGGCGGCCGCGGAGGGCGACGCTGACGCCCGCGACCAGCAGGCCGATCATCAGAACGTCGTTATGAGCGGCCCCCACGAGCTCGAAGACCAGCAGCGGGCTCATCACGGCCAGCCACGTGGCGCGGCCGGGATCGGCGCCCAGCGCCCGGGCCAGCTTGGGGACATGGACCACCAGCAGGGCAACGCCCACGAGCTCGAAGGCCCGGACGATCAGGATCCCGGCCGTCAGGTGGGAGCCGGTGACGGCGACGATCACGCTGGTCAGCCCCAGGAACAGCGGGCCGTAGGGGGAGGTCGTGTGGCGCCAGAACGGCGACACCGCCGACAGGACGTGAGCCTCCCCGAGGTTGGCGAGCGCCGCCGGCGGCGTGTTGTAGGGGTTATGGCCGAGGTGCAGGATCGTGCCCTGGGCCAGGTAGCTGTAGACATCGCCGCTCGACAGGGCCGGACCGAGCGCCAGCGGCGCCAGCCAGACCACGGCGATCGCCACCAGCCAACCCGTGTCCTCGCCGGCGGCGAACCGGCCGAGGGCCAGCCAGGCGGCGCCCAGCAGCGCCATCCCCACGTAGACCGCGGCGATCGCCGTACCCCGCCCGCCGGGTGCTGACGGTGCGTACCACCAGGACATGTCGGGGATCGCCGCCGGGGAGGCGAGCGCGGTCAGCAGCGAACCGGCCAGTCCCAGCGACGCCCAGGCCCACACGCTCGCCGGTCGCGCAAGAAGGTTCATGGCAGGCCGTCGAGCATTAAGGTCCACGGGTGAAATCGGGCTCGTCGGTGGCAACCAGCGGTCGTAGCGTCAGGCCGCCCACGGACTCAGCGTCACTGCGCGCGGCGACCATCACTCGATTGTGGCGCAGATGTCCGGTCCGGACGGGTGGCCTCGAACGCGTGTTCCTCCCAGTCTGCGACACGCCGGTATCCGACCTCGGCATAGATCTTGTTCGAGGTCGGATTGGCGAGATCAGTGAACAGCATGCTGGCTCTCGCGCCTTCCGCGAGCGCGCTCCTGCTCACCTCGGCTACGGCCATACCTGCGTACCCCCGCCGGCGCCATTGTGGGGGGGTGTACACGGGTCCGATGCGGACGACACCGGCGACCATCGGAGAGAGCGCGATCAGCGAGACCGGGCCGCGGTCCTCCCACACGAAGAGGGCGCCGTTCTCGAGACGCGCCGCGACGGCTTCGGCGGCTCGGGGGTCGGTCTTCAGATCGGCCTCGATCGCGAACGCCTGCCACCACTCAGTCAGCAACTCGCGTTCGGATCGGTGCGCGAGCCGCAGCCTTCCCGCCGGCGGGTGCAGCGGGTCCGACACGCGCTCAAGAGTGTGCATCGCCATCTCCCTGACGCACCGAGTGTGGCCGCCCGTGCGGGCTTGCCACGCGGCGGCCACCTCGCGTGCCGTTGCTGGGATGCCATTGACCCCGGTCAGCCCGGGATCATGTTCGAGCCACGCATTGATCAACCCTTCGGCCGTGCCCGCCTCGAGCTCGCTGACCAGAAGCGGGAACGGCGGCGTGCGGAGCGCGGCGGCGCTCACGGCGCCGCCAGGATCCAGCGAGTAGCCAAACAGTGACCGGACGCCCCCGTGGTGTCCATCGAAGACGTCCATCAGCACGGTCGCCAGCACGTTGTACTCGATCCGAGATTCCAGGAATGTCCACGCGCGGTCGCGGAACTCGGCCGCGTCCGCGGTCAGCACGAAGCTCATCGCGCTCCATGTTCGCCGATCCCCCCGGCGTCGCGCGCAGCGGCTGAGGCGCTCAGGGAAGCGGCGCGCCGGCCAGCGCGGCCACCGACCCGATCACCCCGGCGCAAACCAGCGTTTGAACTACCCCGCGTCGTAGGACGAGTAGCGCGCCCGCCGCCGCGGCCAGCACCGCGAACTGCCACGCCTCGCTGAGTGCGCCGGTGAGCGTGATCGCCGCCCCGAAGATCGCGCCGATTGCCGCCGGCCCGGCGCCGTCGAGGAACGCCCGCGGGCTCGGGTTCGTCCGCAGCGCCTCAAACCGCCGGCCACCCAGGAGTACGAAGCCGAACGAGGGGATGAACGCGACCGCGGCCGCCAGCACCCCGCCGGCGACCCCTAGCGCGGCGTAGCCGACCGCGGCGACCGTGGCCACGACCGGACCCGGTGTGACCTGTCCGAGTGCGACGGCGTCGAGGAACTGCTGGTTGGTCATCCAGTGGTGAACATGGACGGCATCCCCCTGCATCAGCGGGATGATCACAAAGCCACCGCCGAACGAGAGCGCACCAACCTTCAGCGCGGTCCAGGCCAGGGCGCCCGCGCCGCCGGTTGCGGCGATCCCGGGCGCGATGGCCGCGGGCGTGCCGGTCCGTGGTAGCCCCCGGTGCTTGAGGGCGAGCTCGAGCAGCCCGCAGGCGAGCAGGGCCAGGACCAGGTACGGGCCGATCAGCACGGCCGCCGCGGCGCCGGCGAGCAGGTACAGCGCCCAGCGAAGCTCGCCCGCGCCTCGGCCCCAGATCCTGGCCCGGCTCGGACCCACCAGATCCCAGGCGGCGCGTGCGGCGACGGCCGCGACCGCGGCCCCGGCGCCCGCTCCCGCCCCACGCAGCCATAGCGGCGGCGCGTGAGCGAGCACGACCGTCGACGCCGCGATCACCATGATCACGGCGGGGACGATGAACCCGAGCCCACCCACGACCGCGCCCGCAGGCCCGGCGACGCGAAAGGCGCACAGGATCGCGAGCTGCGTCGAGGCCGGGCCGGGTAGCAGGCTGCAAGCGGCGTTGGCGTCCTCGAACGAGCGGGCCTCGATCCACCGCCGGCGGCTCACCACCAGTTCGCGCAGCAGCGAGATGTGCGCCGGAGGACCGCCGAAGCCCGTCAGTCCGATCCGTGTCCAGTCGCGAGCGACGGTCGCCAGGGGGACGTCGGGGGGCGGGGGTGCATCGCCGGCAGACGCACCCGATCCGTCCGACGCGCCTGCGCCGATACCGGTGTAATCGGGCACAGGCGCAGCTTCGCAGACCTGCGCCCGCTGGCGGGGCCTGCGGTTACATCGGAGTGCCGAGCTCGAGCAGCGTCCCGAAGGGCTCGCGCACGCAGGCGACTCGCTGCCCGCGAGGCTTGTCGGTGGGCTCGGCCAGCGCCGTACAGCCCGCTCTCAGCGCCATGGCGCAGAAGGCGTCGACGTCATCGGCGACCAGCGTGAGCGCAGTTGGGCGGCTGTTCGTCGTGGCCGGCGGCGGCGGGTCAAGCGACCGGCGGCTCCGGCGGCGAGGGCGGCGGGGCGGCCTCCCCCTTGGCCTCCTCGGGGAAGCGCTCGAGCGCCTCCTCGGGGAAGCGCTCGAGCGCCTCCTCGGCCATCGCGATCAGGGCCAGCCCGACCTCGCGGGCGTCGTCGAGCAGTCGCGCCCGTTCGCGCCAGATGGCGTCGGTCTCGTTGTCGAGCTCGTGCAGCTTGCGCTTGGCCTGCTCGGTCATGGCCACCGCATTGGCAGCGGCATCGGCGATGCACCGGTCAGCCTGCTCCTGAGCGGCCCGAGTTGTCTCGTGAGCCTGATCGTGGGCGACGACCAGAATCGAGGCCGTCTGCTCGCCGAGGCGCTCGATCTCGTCGGTGATCGGGATCGGAGCGCCCGAGCGCGCCTCCTCGAGCTCACGCTCGAGCTCGGCCATGCGCACGTCGACGGCCGCCCGGTTGTAGCCCAGCGGCCCGACCGGGAAGCGCGCGTCCTGGCTGGCCGGCGGGACCTCGTCGACCACCGCGTCGGGCTCCTGCGCCTGGGCGTCGAACACAGTGCTCGGCGCAGCAGCGGGGTCGGGACTCGCGTGGATGGGCCGAGGGCGATCGAAGTTGTGCAGGGCCTGCGTGACGCGGTCGCGAAGTCCGCGGACCCGGGAGCCCGGCGACGACGAGGGCTCGTCTTGCCCGGTCTGATCCGCGTGCAGCGGGTCGGGCTCAGCCTCGGGCGCCGTTTCGGGCGGCGGCACCTGCAGCGTCTCGGTCTGAGGCTCGGGCGGCGTCTGGGGCGGTTGCACCTGCACTGTCTCGGTCTGAGGCCCGTGCGGCGCTGCTGGCGGCCGTTCGAAGTAGCTCATGACCTCACTCCCTTTACTCGCGGTCGGTCCGGAGCTGTTCGCCACCGAGGTCCGCATCCCTGTCCCTGCAAGGGTGCGGCCGGAATGGCTATCTCGCGGGTGCGGCGGCTCGGGCCGCCGCTGCGCGCGCGAGCGCGGCGTGATGCCGTCGGGTTCCCCCCAGCAGCGCCGCATCGAGCTGCGCGCGCTTGTAGAACCAGTGGACGTCGGCCTCCCAGGTGAAGCCGATCCCGCCGTGAGCCTGGATCGCGCTGGCGCTGACCTCGCGCCCGCCCGCGGCCGCCGCGGCGGCGGCCAGCGCCGACGCCTCGGCCAACCGGGCGGGGTCGGCATCCGCCGCCCAGGCGGCGAAATAGGCCGTCGACCGGGCGCTCTCGGTATGCAGGAGCATCTGCGCGCACCGGTGGCTGACCGCCTGAAAGGAACCGACCGGCACCCCGAACTGCTTGCGTTCCTTCACGTACTCGAGCGTCATCTCCAGCGCCCGCTGACAGACGCCCACGACCTCGGCGGCCACCCCGGCGAGCACGCGCCCCGCCGCTCCGGCGGCCAGCGGCTCGGCGTCGCCTTCCACGCGCGCGAAGCGGCGCGTCGGGTCGATCGTGTCAAGCGCCTCGGCCCGCGGCTCGGTGACCAGGCCGGCGTCGTCGCCGTCGAGCAACACGACCACCGCCGCCCCCTCCCCATCGGCGGTCAGCTCGGCGCTGCCGACGCCCGCCGTGAGCTCGCCCGCGGCCAGGCCGGGGAGCCAGCGCTCGCGCTGCTCATCGCTCCCGCCCGCTTGAATCACCGCGCCGGCGAGCGCGGTGGACAGAAACGGCGTCGCCGCGCACGCGTAGCCCAGCTCCTCGAGCAGCACCGCCAGCTCCACCGCGCCCAGGCCCTGTCCGCCGTAGCGGTCGGCGATCGCGATGCCCGGCCAGCCCAGCCCGACGATCTCCTGCCACAGCTCGGAGTCATAGGCACCCGCCTCAGCCGCCTCGCGTACCTTGGACAACGGCGAGCGCGCGCTCAGAAGCTCGCGGGCGACATCCTTGATCTGCTTCTGATCCTCGGTCAGATCGAAATCCACGAGAGCCTCCTCAGCGGGCTCTGGGCAGGCCCAGCACGCGCTCGGCGACGATGTTCTTGAGCACCTCGGTGGTCCCGCCCTCGATCGAGTTCCCTCGAGCTCGGAGCAGCTCGTAGGCCCACCGGCCGCCCGCCTGCAGCGCCACCGGACCGAGCACGTCGGCGGCGAACTCGGTCAACTGCTGATTGGTGTCGGACCACATCCACTTGGTCAGCGAGCCCTCGGGCCCCGGCTGGCCGTACTTCTCGATCGCGGTCAGCCCGCGATAGGCGGTCAGCCGCAGCGCCTCTGACTTCAAGAGCAGCTCGCCCAGGCGGTCGGCGATGACCGGGTCGTCGAGCAGCCCCCGGCCGGCGGCCTCCTCGATCAACCGGTCGAGCTGTTGTCGTAGGCGGACCTGCAGGAAGAAGGCCAGCCCGGCACGCTCGTTCATGAGCGTCGTCAGCGCCACCTTCCAGCCGTTGCCGACCCCTCCGAGCACGTTCTCGTCGGGGACCCAGGCGCCGTCGATGAACAGCTCGTTGAACTCCCGGTCGCCGGTGATCTGGCGCAGCGGCCGGATCTGGATCGCGTCCTGCTGCATGTTCATCAAGAAATAGGTCAGGCCCTTGTGCTTGGGCACGTCGGGGTCGGTGCGCGCGACCAGCATGCACCACTGCGAGTACTGGGCGGCGCTCGTCCACACCTTCTGGCCGGTGACGCGCCAGCCGCCTCCGCGCTCGCGGCGCGCTTCGCCCTCCTGCGCCGGGCGCGGATCATCCGGCTCCTTGACCGCTCTGGTTTTCAGGCTGGCGAAGTCAGACCCGGCGTCGGGTTCGGAGAATCCCTGGCACCAGACCTCCTCGGCGGTCAGGATCGGGCTCAGGTAGCGGTCCTTCTGCTCCTGCGTGCCCCACGTCATGATCGTGGGGCCGGCCAGCAGCAGGCCGAGGACGTTGGCCGGCAGCGGCGATCCCGAGCGGCCAAGCTCCTCGAAGAAGATCGCCGATTCGGTCAGCGTGGCCCCGCGCCCGCCGTACTCGACCGGCCAGTGGACCGCGGCCAGGCCCCCCTTGGCCAGCTCACGCTGAAAATCGCGACGCCATACGTAGTTCGCTTCCTCTTGCTCGGGCTCGGGACCCGGCGGGTTGGCCTCAAACCAGGCCCGCAGTTCGTCGCGGAACGCCACCTCTCGCTCGTTGAAGGTCAGGTCCATCCGGTTCTCCTTGCCGCAGGGCCTCCGCCCGGCGCCTGAAGTGCGGTGCGTAGTGGAGGCGACCATAGCCTCTCGGCGCGGTCCACGCCGGAGTCAGCGCTCGCCGCGGGGGCGCCGGCGGGGGCGCTCCAGCACCCGTCCCGGGTTCACCGAGCCAAACCCGAAACGCTCGTACAGGCCCTGCGCGTCGGCGGTCGCAAGCAGGATCCGCAGGTCTCGCAGGTCGGGATGCTCCACCGCCGTCCGCACCAAGGTCGTGCGGAGGAAGCGCCACAGGGCGGCGCGGTCGAGCCGGGAGCGGTCGGTGGAGATCGTGTAGCCATCCGGGCGCCGGTATTCGGTCACCCGCGCGATTGAAGCTGAAAACCAGTTCGTGTAAGGATGAGCGTGGCCCGGACCGGGACGATCGTGAACCAGTCACATCCGAGCAGACAATCCCTCAAGCCGCACTCGCACGGGCCCCGAGTTGTGATCGTGGGGGCCGGTTTCGGCGGCATCGCCGCCGCCATCGAGCTGCGCCGCCACCGCTTCGAGCAGCTCACGATTCTCGACAGCGCGCCCGGCATCGGCGGTACCTGGTTCTACAACAGCTATCCCGGCGCCGCCTGCGATGTGCCCAGCCACCTGTACTCCTACTCCTACGAGCAGCGGCGCAACTGGACGCGACTGTGCTCTCCCCAGGCCGAGATCCTGAACTACCTGCGCGGGGTCGCCCACGACTACGGGATCGACGAGCTGGTCGAGGGCTCGCGCCGGGTGACGGAGTGCGCCTGGGACGGCGTGTGGCGGGTCGAGACCGAGTCCGGTGAGCGGTATGAGGCCGACGCGCTCGTCCTGGCCACGGGTCAGCTGAACCGGCCCTCGGTCCCTGCACTCCCGGGCCTCGAGCGATTCGCAGGCCACAGCTTCCACTCGGCGCGCTGGGATCACGACTACGATCTGGCCGGCAAGCGGGTGGCGGTGGTCGGGACCGGCGCCAGCGCGGTTCAGTTCATGCCCTGGGTGGCCCGGCGGGCCGCCCGGCTCACCGTCTATCAGCGAACCGGCAACTGGATACTGCCGCGCGAGAACCGCGTCTACCCGCCATGGCTGCGAAGCACCATCGACCACGTGCCGGGAATTCAGTGGCTACGCCGGCGCTGGATGTTCAACTACTGCGAGTCGCTGACGATGGCGATTCGTCACCCGCGAACGCTGGGGCGCGTGTACGGGCTGCGGTCGAGCCTGTTCATGCGCCGCCAGCTGCCCGATCCCGAGCTGCGGGCCAAGGTGTGGCCGAACTACACCTTCGGCTGCAAGCGGGTGCTGTTCAGCTCCCATTATTTACAGGCGCTGGGCCGGCGCAACGTGGAGCTGATCACCGACCGCATCGCCGAGGTGACGGCGAGCGGGCTGCGGACCGCCGACGGAAGCTCGCGCGAATTTGACTGCATCATCTGGAGCACCGGGTTTCGCGCCTCGGAGTTCATGGCGCCGATGCGGGTGCTCGGCTCCGGCGGTCGGGAGCTGCATCGCGCGTGGGAGCACGGCCCGCACGCCCACCTCGGGCTGACCGTGCCGGGCTTTCCGTCGATGTTCCTGATGTACGGCCCGAACACCAACACCTCCGGGGGCTCGATCATCGTCTATCTCGAGGCTCAGGCCTCCTACATCCGCCAGGCGCTCGAGCATCTGCGCGGCCACGAGCTGTCCAAGCTCGAGGTACGCCCCGAGGTCGAAGCGGCCAGCGATCGCGAGACACAGGCCCAGTTTCAGGGCACCGCCTGGACGGCGTGTGATTCCTGGTATCGGGACGCGCGGGGCCGGATCGTCGCCAACTGGCCCGGTTACATGCGGGAGTACCTGGAGCGCACCCGCACCTTCGACCCCTCGGAGTTCGTCTTCTCATAGACGGGTTCTTGGGCGATCTTTATCGGATAGCGACAAAGATCGACACCTACACCGGCGCGCCCACAGGCTCGGGCGGCAGCTGATTGGAAGGCGCCGATGAAACCATCTCGACCGCTAGTCCCGGCGGCTGTGGTCGAACCGAGGCCCGGGAAGACACCGTCGATCCCCTAACCTGCGCGCTCGTGGCGCGCACGGACGAGACGACCGGCGGGCCGCCACGTAGCTCGCCGGTGACGATCGCCGGCCGCCGCCTCGACGCCGTCGAGCTCCCGGGCGACGATCGTCTCGCTCCGATCGTGATGCTCCACGAGGGGCTGGGGTCGGTGGATCTGTGGCGCGAGTTCCCGTCGGCGCTGCGCCGCGCCACCGGCCGGCGGGTGATCGCGTTCTCGCGATTTGGTCACGGTCGCTCGCAGCCGAGTCCCTGGCTGCGCGACGCGACCGGCTTTCACCGTCGCGAAGCGCTCAAACTGCTGCCCAAGCTTCTGGCGGCGCTGGGTGCGGGTAACCCGCTTCTTGTCGGCCACAGCGACGGCGCCTCGATTGCCCTGATCTACGCGGGTGCTCACCCGGTCAGTGGTCTGGCGCTGCTGGCGCCGCATGTGTTCGTCGAGCCGCTGACGCTGGCCTCGATCCGCCAGACCCGGGACGCCTACCTGCGCGGCGACCTTCGCGAGCGGATGTCACGACACCACGATGACGTGGACGCGGCCTTCTGGGGCTGGTGTGACATGTGGCTGCACCCCGACTTCCGCGCCTGGAACCTCGAGGCCGACGCCGCCCGCGTCACGGTCCCCACGCTGCTGGTCCAGGGCGCGGATGATCCCTACGGGACCCTGGAGCAGCTTGACCGGATCGAGGCCCGCATCCGCGGGCCGGTGACGCGGCTCGTAGTGCGGGGCGGCCACAGTCCGCACTTGGCGGCGCCCGCGGAGGTCGTGGCCACGGTCGCTCGGTTTGCGTCGGATACGTTGTAGACCCGCGATGGAGCATCCACCCCTCACCGCAATCCCCGACGGCTTCAGTCCGCCGATCCCGCTCGATCGGTGCTTCGACGCCGTCTACGGGCTCGAGGTGCTCGACGACGGCGGCGGCGACGGCGCCCTGCGCGGGCGGGTGGCCATCCGGGACGAGTTGCGCCAGCAGTTCGGACTCGTGCACGGCGGCGTGATCGCGGCGCTGGCCGAGGCGCTGGCCTCACGCGGCACCTGGCTGGCCTCATACCCTCGCGGAAAGGTGGTGATGGGGATGTCGAATGAGACCAACTTCATGCGCCCGTTCCTGGAGGGCCACATCCACGCCACCGCCGTGGCCCGGCACACGGGACGCACGAGGTGGGTTTGGGAGGTGCAGTCGCGCGACGACGACCAGCGCCTGTGCGCGGTGACGACCGTCAACATCGCCGTACGTGACGCTCCCGGCTAAAAGCTGAAACGGCGCTCAGGGGTCGCCCACGGCTACCGGCATGGCGGGCACCGGCGAGGCCCGCGGCACCGGTCGCCAGCGAGCCGGCGCGACCCCGGCCAGGCACAGGATCCCGCCGGGAAGCGCGAGCAGCGGCGGCACCTCGCCCAGGATCGCCCAACCCAGCCGCAGCGCCACCGGCGGCACGAGGTAGGTGGTGGAGCCCATCCGGCCGGCGGTGGTATGCCCCAAGGCGTAGGCCCAGGCCACGAACCCGATCGCGGTTGAACGCGACGGCTCGCGTTGGCGTGAGATCGGTCGATCAAGATTGCTCGGACCCGAGATGGTCTCCGAGCTGCGCGATCGAGTCCCAGACCAAGGTCGGTGAGACGTCGCTGGCGTCGAGCACTTCGGGGCGAAACTTCCCCGTGCGGACCAGGATCCCGGCCATCCCGGCATCGAGCGCACCGCCGACGTCGGCCTCCAGGTCGTCGCCGATCATCGCCGCCTGTTCGGCCCTGACGCCCAGCTGCGCCAGAGCCGCCTCGAAGAAGGCCGGCGACGGCTTGCCGGTGACCAGCGCCTCGCGCCCGATCGCGTACTCGAGCGCGACCACGAACGGTCCCGCGTCCAGCACCAGCCCCTGCTCTGATTGCCATACCCGGTTGCGCTGAAGCGCGATCAAC
Source organism: uncultured Solirubrobacterales bacterium (assembly GCA_963757015.1). Classification (GTDB taxonomy): domain Bacteria; phylum Actinomycetota; class Thermoleophilia; order Solirubrobacterales; family Solirubrobacteraceae; genus Palsa-465. Next base: position 12,564 of record CAVWQA010000002.1, on the reverse strand, counting down.
TCGGCGCCGCCTTGCAGCTGAGCAAAGATCGCGTTCAGGCGCGCGTAGGTGAACTCGTCGCCGAGATCGCCCACGATCACCGCCTGGACATCGTCGTCCTTGCAGTGCCCAAGCGGCGCCAGATCCTCCTGCAGGGCATCGGCGACGTGCACCGCGACCCGTTCATAGTCGCGCTCGCGGCACAGATCGAGGGCCAGTGCGGCCGGCGTGAGCACCTCGCTCTCCTGCACACCGAACTCCATCCTGTTCAGGCGCTCGACGATCCGGCGCCGGGAGCGCGATGTCGTGTTGGTGACGAGCCGGAATGGCACACCGCGCCCGCGCAGCAGGTCGAGCACCTCATGGGCCCCGGCGATCGGTTCAGAGCCCACGTGGAGCACGCCGTCGATATCGATCAGCACTCCGGCCCAGTTCGCGTTCGCCATAGCTTCACTATCGCGCACGGCGCCGGCGGAGCGGTTCCGATCCTGAATACTGCCGACATGGCGAGAGCCGCCGCCATCGATGGTGGTCTGAGTGGTCCAGTGCGGGCGATCGTGCTCGACTTCAACGGGACGCTCGCCCAGGACGACCATCTCGTCGCGCCCCTGACCGTCGAGCTGTTCGCCTCGATCGGTGCGCCGCTGACCGTCGAGGAGTACCACCGGGATCTGGCCGCGCTGCCCGACCGGGAGGTGTTCGAGCGGGCCCTGGCCAGGGCGGGACTGCCGTTCGACGCCGCGCGCCGCGACGCGCTGGTCAAGGCCAGAGTGGACGGCTACCTGAGCGCCGTCGCCGACCAGCCGCCGATCACGGCGCCCGCGATCGAATTCGTGCGCGCGGCGGCGCAGCGTGTGCAGCTGGCGATCAGCTCCAGTGCGTTTCGCCGAGAGATCGAGCATGTCCTGCGCGCCGCGGGCCTTCGCGACCAGTTCCAGGCCGTGGTCGGCAGCGACGACGTCCGACGGGGCAAACCCGACCCCGAGGGATTCCTGCTTGCGCTCGAGCGACTCAACGCGGCTGCCGGCATCGACCCGCCGATCGCGCCACCGCAGACGGTCGCGGTGGAGGACGCGACCGCCGGTGCCCAGGCCGCCCAGGCCGCGGGGATGCGGGTGGCGGCGCTGCGCGGACCGGGGTATGACCCGGCAAGCGGGTATGCCGACGTCGTCATCGAGCGCCTGGACCGGGCAGCGTTGGAGGTATTGCTCGGACTCGGCTCTTGACCCGCGAGAGGCTGAACGGGCTCAGGTCGATGTCTGTGCGGCGATCCTTAATCCACTGCGCGACGGCCTCGCCGATCGCCGGCGAGTGCTTGAAGCCATGCCCCGAGCACGGGGAGACGATCAGGACCGCGTCGTGCTCGGGGTGCCGGTCAATGACGAACCGGCTGTCGCGGGTGCAGGTGTAAAGGCAGGACATCGTCCGCAACGGCGTTGGCCCCAGCCAGGGGATGTGGGGCGCCACATAGCGCCCGTACATGTCGTCGATCTCCCGCGGCGTGGCCGGGTGTTGTGCGCCGTCTGGCCCGGTGGTGTGGTGGTAGGACTCGGTGGCGAGCTTCATGCCCCCGGCCGGACCGTCGATGGCGGGGAAGCCGTAGATGCCGAAGAAGTGCATGAAGTCCTGGGTCTCGCCGCCGAAATCCCACACGAAGGCGGGCATGTCGCGCAGCCGCTCGTATCGCTCGCGGATCTCAAACCAGTACAGGAGCTGGCGGTAGACGGCGAATGTGTCGCGGCCTTCTGGGAACAGCTCGGAGATCCACGCTCCGGCGCACAGCACCAGCTGCTCGCCGCCGTATCTCCCGGAATCAGTGTGCACGGTCACGCCATCGGCTGACACCGACCATCGCGCGACGCGCTCGCCGAGCTGCAGCCGGGCTCCGTGCCGCCGAGCCAGCTCCAGCTGGGCCCCGACCGCAGCCTCGGGCCGCACGTAGCCGGCTTGCGGCTCGTGGTAACCCTCGGTCTCGGCGTCGATCGCGAACATCGGGAATCGCTGGGCGAGCACGTCAGGGGACAGGTTCTCGTGCGCGATCTCATACTGGCGCGCCGATGCCCGCGTCTGAAGCAGGAACGGGTTGTCGGCGTGCCCGAGGATCAGGCCGCCGCACTGAGTCAGCAGCTGCGCACCGGTGTCGTGCTCGATCTCACGCCACAGATCGTGGGCGCGGCGGACGAGCGGTACGTAGTCGGGCCCCTCACCGATGGCCAGGCGGGTGATCCTGGTGTCCCCGTGAGTGGAGCCGTAGTGGTGAGGAGGGTGGTACTGGTCGATCCCGATCACTGACACGCCGCGAGCGGCGAGCTGTAAGGCGGCGGCGCTGCCCATCGCGCCCAAGCCGATGACGATCACCTCGGCCTTGTCGAGTCCGGTCATGCTGTAAGGCGACAGGGCACGGGGGGCAACCTTAGGCCAGGCAGTCTTCCGGCGGCCGGCGGCACGCCGGGAGCGTGCCGCGGATGTCGGCGGTGGGCGTGGGAGCGGCCGCTTGCGAGAAACTGGCCGCATCGAAATCGAGACGACGGATTACCACACCGCGGGCGAGCCGTTTCGGATCGTCCGCGAGGGGGTGCTCGAGATCCCGGGCGCGACGGTCCGCGAGCGGCGCGAGTTCGCGGGGCGATCAGAAGACGTGGAGCGTGTGCGCCGGTTGCTGTGTCACGAGCCGCGTGGACATGCCGACATGTATGGCGGCTTTCTGGTTTCCGCCGACGACGGCGATGCCGATTTCGGGGTGCTGTTCTGGCACAAGGACGGGTACTCGACGGCGTGTGGGCACGGGACGATCGCCCTGGGAGCATGGAGTGTGGAGTCCGGCCGCGTGACCGCACCCGACGACGGCGAGCGCGACGTCACCATCGACGTGCCTTCCGGGCGGGTGGTGGCGAGAGTGCGCACCCGTGGCGGCGCGGTCCAAAGTGTCGCCTTCCGCAACGTGCCCGCGTTCGTGGTGGCACGCGGGGTGGCCGCCGCGGGAGTGCACGTCGATGTCGCCTGCGGCGGCGCGATCTACGCCTTCGCGCCGGCCGAGCGCTGGGGACTGCGGGTCGTGGCCGACGATCTGCCCGAGTTGATCGCCGTCGGGCGCCAGGTCAAGCGGGATCTCGAAGGGACCGCCGTCTCGCGCCACCCCGACGACGATCGTCTGTCAGGGATCTACGGGACGGTCCTCTACGAGGAGCTGGCTGCGCGGCACCAACGAAGCGTGGCCATCTTCGCCGACGGCGAGGTTGATCGCTCGCCGACCGGATCGGCGACCTCGGCCCGCACCGCACTCCTCGCCGACGAGGGCGTGCTGGCCGAAGGGGAGAGCTGGCGCGCTGACTCGATCGTCAATACGACCTTCCACGCCCGGGCGATCGGCCGGACGCCCGAGGGGCTGTTGACCGAGGTCGAGGGGACGGCGTTTCTGACCGGCCGGCACCGCTTTTACCTCGACCCCCGCGATCCGCTCAAAACCGGGTTCGTGCTCCGCTGAACTGCGGTTTCTGCGCCCCGGCCGCGCGCTCGACCTGAGCGGCGGCGGCCCTCGCTGCTAGCGTCCGCCCGGTGCCGGACCGGGAGCTGCGCACACGTTTTCGCGAGGGCGATCCAGATGCGGTGCGGTCGATCTACCGCCTGTATGGAAAGCTCGTGTACGCCGTCGCCTTCAAGGTCCTGGGCGAGCGGGGCCTGGCCGAGGAAGCCACCCAGCAGGCATTCGTGAAAGCCTGGCGAGCGGCCGCGAGCTTCGACGAGCGCCGCGAGCTCGGACCCTGGCTGGTGACGATCGCGCGCCGCGTGGCCATCGATCTCTACCGCCACGAGGCCCTGCGCACCGCCGATCCGCTCGACTCCGTCGAGCCCGGCCACCCGGCGCTCAGCTCGGCCCCGGAATCAGCCGAGGCCATCTACGACATCTGGGAGGTCCGCCAGGCCGTGGCGCAACTGCCGGCCGACGAGCAGGAGGTCGTCCGCCTCCAGCACTTCGCCGGGCTCACCCAGGTGGAGATCGCGCAGCAGCTGGGCGTGGCGGTGGGAACGGTCAAATCGAGGACATTCCGAGCCCACAAGCGGCTGGCGGCGCTGCTCGGGCATCTGCGGGAATGAAACCGACTCGCCGTGGTCTACCGTATGACTGAGAACGAGGAGCATCCGTGAGCCCCAGCGACAACGACCGGATCGCGTATCTGTCGGGTGAGGATGTAGCTTCGCTCACGCCGCAGGAGCGCGCGGAGCTCGACGAGCTTCGCTCGCTGCTCGAGGCGCCGGCCACCTGGGAGGAGCCCGGCCCGGCCTTGCAGGATCGGGTCGTGCAGGCGATCGTCGAGGAGGCTCGCAGCGAGCGAGCCACCGCGGCTGCGCCTGAGGCCCCGGCCCAGGCCCGGATTCGTCGGCCCCGGCCGCTCGGGGGGCTGCGCTCGCGTTTCCGGCGTCCCGCCGTGGCCCTGGGCACGCTGGCGACGGCGGGCGCAGCGATCGCGGCGGTGATCGTCGCCTTGACGCTGAGCAACAATTCGGGAGGCCCGCTCAAGTTCGCGATGGTCGTCTCGGGCACGCCGCTGGCGCCCCGGGCGCACGGCTCGGCGACGCTCACCAAGACCGGCTCTGGCTGGCGCATCGAGCTCTCCGCGAGCGGGCTGCCCCACCTCGCCAACGGCCGCTACTACCAGGCGTGGCTGAAGAACGCCGGAGGGACGCTGGTGCCGGTCGGTACCTTCAATGACGCTCTCCACGTGACGCTGTGGTCAGGCGTTCCGGTGACCAAGTTCCGAATCCTGACTGTCACCACCCAGCTGGCCAACGGCAATCCGGCCTCGTCCGGCCGACGCGTCCTGATCGGCACGATCCGCACGTCGCATTGAGGCGCGCGCCGCGGCGACGGGCGCTCGCCACCTTCGCCGCCGCGCCCTGAACGCATCGCGAACCATCGAGCGGCGCGGCCGTACCCGAGTTGAAGAAACCAAATTCGAACTGAAGGAGAGGTGACGGGATGTACATGGGCAAGCCTCGACTACTGCGGATCGTCCTCGCGACGACCGTGGTCGCACTGGGGACCGCCGGCTCCGCGGCGGCGTTCCAGGCACTGCCGCCGGGAGCACAGGTCAACGACGATCCGGCTGCGGGGATGAACCCGGCGCTGAACGTGAGCGCACAGGACCCGACCAACGCCGACGTCGTCGGCGGGGCACTGACCGCTGGCAAGACCGCGGTCCCGTGGGCGGTCTTCCGCCAGCAGGAGGCCGGGGGTGCCAAGGATCAAGTGTTCTCGCGATCGTTCGCGGGCGGCGCCTGGACTACGCGCGGCAACGGCACGGTGGGCGGCCGGTCGAGCGCCAGTCCCGTGTTCAGCGGATCGCTGAACTTCGACCAGGGCCAGGACGGCGAGGCACCGGCCATCGACTTCGCCGGAGCCGGGCGTACCGTGCCGTGGGCGACCTGGTACGAGAATACGGCCGGCAGCTCGTTTAACAACAACAACGTGTTCGCCAGCCGCTTTGACAACACCGGAGACGCAAACCAGGGCAAGTGGATCTTCGCCGGCCAGAGCCGGGGCACGGGCGGCGTCGGCAACGTGCCGGTGCCGTCATTGAACATCCACACCAACCAGGACGCCGAGAACCCCTCGGTGGCCGGAGGGTCGGCCGTGGACCCGACCAAGCCCGGACCCTGGATCACCTGGCAGGAGACAACAAGCTCGCCGGTCAGCGGCAAGGATCAGATCTTCGTCGTCCGGCCGATCGGCCCCGGCGCGGCGAACTGCAACGGGGTCACCCCGGCCGGGGTCGCCGACGGGAGCGGCAACGTGCCGGCCATCGGTGGCTTCTGCTGGCAGCAGACGGGTATCGGTCGCGTGGGCCCCGGGGGGCACGATCCGAGCCTCAACGTCGATCCCACGCGTAACGGCATCGAGCCTGACATCGCCTTCACCGGCGCGAATGATTCGGTCCCGTGGGTGGTGTGGTATGAGAGCGGACCGTCGAGCAGCGGTCTGCACGCCAACGAGATGGTGTTCGCGGCCAAGGGCGTCAGCGACAGCAGCGCCGAGGGTGGCTTTCACTGGCAAGCCGTGGGCAACCAGCTGAGCGGCCTGCTCGACACCCCGGGCAACGGCTTTGGTGCCTGTGCCGCTTCGTCGAACGCCGAAGCCGGGTGCTCGCTCAACAAGGACCCCGGTCAGGACGCCGAGGACCCGCGCGTGGCCGCCGGAACGATGAACCCGGCAAACCCGACCGTCCCGTGGGTGACCTGGGACGAGCAGATCAACGGCGTCAAGCAGGTGTTCGTCTCGAGGCTGGTCGGTACCGGCGCCGCAGCCCACTTCGAGCTGGTCAACAACGGGGCGCCGATCTCGATCGGAGCCAACCCGTCCACGCGTCCGGACATCACGTTCTCGGGCAACACGCCCTACGTCACGTGGCGCGAGGACGTCGGCGGCGGGGTCGAGAAGGCGTTCACGGGCCACTTCGTCAACGCCGCCAGCCCGAGCTTCGTGCTCGACGAAAGCGACGTGCCGCTGACCCCCAGCACCCAGGCCGACATACGCGAGCCGATCTCGTCATCGTGCACCGCCAATCCGTTCAACGGTGACGGCGCGGCGTGCCAGGGCGGCGCGATCGGAACCCCGTTCTTCCTGTTCACCAACGGGTCCAATCCGCGCGGTTTGTTCGCCGACGCCTATCAGCCCCAGGCGCCGGTGACGGGTGCAGCGAGCGGCATCTCGACCTCGGCGGCGAGCGTAAGCGCGACTGTCAACCCCCAAGGTGCCTCGGTCAACGTGTCATTCGAGTACGGCACGACGACCGCCTATGGCCAGAGCACGGCCGTGCAGAAGCTGGCACCGGGCAACGCTGCGACCCCGTTCACGGCGTCGCTGGGCGGTCTGCCGGCCGGGACCACGATCCACTACCGGGCCGTGGCCGTGAGTGACTTCGGCAAGTTCGTGGGCGCCGACCGGACCCTCACCACCAAGCTACTGCCGCCGGCCAAGGCGAGAGTGGGCCACGCCAAGGTGTCGGGCAAGACCGCGATCGTGCGCATCGCGTGCCAGGGCCCGGCCGGCTCGAAGTGCCAGCTGACCCTGCGCATGAGCGTCACCGAGACGCTCAGGGGCCATAGGCTGGTGGCCGTTACGGCACGCACGAGGCACAGGCATGTCGTCGTCGGTGCCAAGCGCGTGACCCTGGCCGCGGGCACTGCTCGGGCGGTGCGGATCTCACTCAACCGCACGGGCCGCAGGCTCCTCACCGAGCGCCACCTGCTCAAGGTCAGGCTCCAGGTGACCCAGGCGCGAGGCCACGGGCATAACGTCGTCGTGTCAAAGCAGACGGTGAGGTTCAAGACCCACCGGCACGGGCACACGCACGGGCACAAGCACCGGCACGGGCACAAGCACCACTGATGGCATAGAACATCCAGGGCCCCGCCCTCACGGTGAGAGCGGGGCCCTGGACAATCCAGTTGTAGAACTCAGCCTGCCGCCACCGGATTACGCGTTGGCGCGACGGTCGGGATCGGGACTACGTCTGTCCGCCGCGTGGCCTCCCATTCATTAGGATGCCCAGCATGCCGTTTGAGACCTTCACGCGCCAGCGGCGCACCGGGCGCCAGGCGTTCGTGACAATCCAGAAGAAAGGCGTGATCTCGCTCAACGGGGCCGCCTTCGAAGCGCTCGACAGCCCGGACTCGGTTGAGCTGCTCTATGACGCCGAGGCCAGCTTGGTCGGTTTGCGCAAGGTCGATAGCTCCGTGCCGCACTCCTATCAGGTTCGCGCGCCCGTGGAGAATCACGCGACCTACCTGATCTCTGGCGCCGCCTTCATGAGCTACTACGAGATCGACAACTCCCGGTCAGTCAGGCGGCCCGCTCGTCTGGAGGGAGATCTTCTGGTCGTCGACCTAAACGACCCGGGCGTCGACTCCCGAAGCGAGAACGCCGAGACGTGGGAATAGCTACGCCGCCACCGAGATAACTCTCTGCGATACTGCTCCGGGCATCAGTCGATCGGGGGAGGACAGTTCATGTTTGAGGGGGCCACCGGGGCATCGGGCCGGCGACGGGTTGGAACGTTCGCGGCCGGGCTCGTGTGCTTGATTGCTTTGGCCGCTGCAGGCCCCTCGCCCGCGTCGGCGGCGAGCAGGCGGGCCAGGGTCAACGCGCTGATCGCCGAGGCGATTGCCCACCACGGGATCAGGGCAGCGATCGTGCAGATCACTGTCGGGGGCCGGCCGCTGATCACCAAGGCCTATGGGCAATCGATGACCGGCGTGCCGGCGACCACCAGGATGCATTTTCGCAACGGCGCGGTGGCGATCTCCTACATGTCGACGCTGCTGTTGCGTCTTGTCGACGAGGGCAAGGTAAAGCTCGACGACAAGGTGTCGAAGTGGCTGCCGCACCTGCGCGACTCACGCCGCGTGACGCTGCGGATGCTCGCGGCGATGACCGCCGGCTACCACGACTACGAGCTCGACCCGCTGCTCACCAAGGCGCTTTACACAAACCCGTTCGGCGCGATCACAACCCAGGATCAGCTCCGGCTCGCGCTCGATGAGCCCCAGCAGTTCACACCCGGCACCAACTGGAGCTACGCGCACAGCGACTACGTGATCCTCGGGCTGATCTTGGCGAAGGTGACGGGCGAGCCGCTCAACGTGGCGCTGCGCAAAATGGTTCTGCGGCCGCTGGGCCTGCGCAACACGGTGGCGTCGCAGACGGCCAAGATCCCCGCGCCGGTGTTGCACGCCTACACCAGCGAGCGGCGCGCATTCCTCGGGATCCCCGCCTCGACCCCGTTCCTTGAGGACTCCACTTACTGGAATCCCTCGTGGACGCTGGCTCGCGGGGCCGTGGAGACCACTGACATCGCCGACATGACCCGCACCGCGATCGGCATCGGCACCGGCCGCCTCCTGACCCGCAAATCGCACCGCGCCCAGATCGACCCGCACCTCGGCTTCGGCCATCCCCAAGCCGGCTGTGAGCGCTGCACAAAACTCAGCCGCCTTTACGGCTACGGGCTGGGGGTCGTGCGTAACGGTTCCTGGATCCTCCAAAACCCCCTGTTCGGCGGCTACGCGGCAATCGAGTCCTACCTGCCCGCAAAACGGATCTCGATCGCCCTGGCGATGACGTTCAAGGCCTCAAGCTTTGACTCCCAGGGCAACTACTCCAGTTACTGGTCGACCCTGTACGCCAAGATCGGCAAGGTCATGGCCCCGCGCGACGCCCCGGTGACGCCGTGATTTGAGGCCGCCGAAGGCGACTGGCTGGAGGATTGGACAGGCGGCTCGAGGCTGCGCTGGGAGAGGAGTGAGCGCGGGAGGATCTCGGCGAGCATCATTCGTCAAGCTCATGCTCGGTGCGTAGCCCTACGAGAAGGAGACAAATGCAAATCACCCGAAACTCCCTTGAGACCAACCCCGGGCCGAGTGACTGGTTCACGGGCACGGTCTACCTCGACCCTGTCGCCGTCCCCGCAGCTTCATCTCGGCTGGCGGCGAGCAGCGTCCATTTCACCCCGGGGGCACGAACCGCCTGGCATACCCACCCCCACGGCCAGACGATCTACGTCATCGAGGGTATCGGGCGCTGCCAGCGCCGCGGCGGGGCGATCGAGGAGATCAAGCCTGGTGACCGTGTGTACTTCGAACCCGGCGAACACCACTGGCACGGCGCCGCCCCCACCCGCTTGATGACCCATATCGCCATGCAAGAAGTCGATGACCAGGGCAGCGCCGTCACCTGGGGCGAGCACGTGACCGACGAGGAATACACCGCCAGCCCGAAGGCATAGACGAGACGTGGAGCGTCGTCGGTTCTGACCATGGTGGGCGTGGCATGCGATGCTCCACTCATGGAGCAGCGCATCAGCCTGGTGACCCTTGGTGTGGCCGACCTGCGGCGCGCGCGATCCTTCTACGAGGCTCTGGGGTGGACGGGGGCCAAGCAGCCCGACGACGAGGTCTGCTTCTTCCAAGCCGGCGGCATGGTGTTTGGCCTGTGGACCGCCTTGGGCGGCCACGGGGCGCCCGGGATCGAGCTCGCCCACAACGTGCGCTCACCGGAAGAGGTCGGCGCGGTCCTGGAGGAGGCTGAGCGGGCCGGCGGCACGATCACGCGACCCGCGGGCCGGGCCGAATGGGGCGGCACAACCGGGGCCTTCGCCGATCCCGATGGATACGTGTGGGAGGTCGCGCACAACCCGAGCTGGACGGTGGACGAGACCGGAGCAGTGACGATCTAGTCGGTGGGGCCTTCCGGTTGACGGCGAAGCCGCCCGGGGCCGGGGCCCGCGACCAGCGACCCCCAGGCGGCGCGGGCCCCGGCGAGCGCGTGCTCTTAGGGGGCGGCAGTAGCACGCACAACGCATCCGTGCGGATTGGGATTTAGTGTCCGAACTTAGGCGTTGAGTAAGACTCTGGCGGGAGCGTGACGCGCTTGCTGATCGACGCTCGGTGTGCAGGTACCCCCCGGGCCTGGGCGGGCGCACGGCGCGTGACCTAGAGTATGGACGTGGAACGGCTGCTGGAACGAGAGCGCGAGCTGGCGGCGGTGGAGAAGCTGCTCCACCAACACCCCATCGACACACTCTCAACCGAGTCGAGATTTGCCGCCGACCTACGGGGTACCGCGAACGCGAGCCTGGCCTCTACTCGATTAGATCCCCACCAGGCTCGAACAGGACCTCACTCGGGATATCCGGACAGGTCATCGGGCAAGGACGATCAGCGCCCGCCGGAGCCACGGAATCGCCGCATCGCGGGAGAGCACCACTACCGGCCGCCCCCCCGATCTTCGGCAGCTCGCACCACCACACTAGCGCGATGCAGCGGCATGGCGCGGTGTCTCCTTCCTGCCGGTGGCACCTTGGAGGTCGGCCTCGATCTCTTCCAGGCTGCGGCCCTTCGTCTCGGTCACGAACAGCTTCACGAACAGGCCCGCGAGTAGCCCGAGAGCGGCGTAACCAATGAACACGGGCCCGGGACCGAGCCCGCTCAGCAGGGGCGGGAAGGTCTGGGAGACCAGGAAATTGGCCGCCCAGTTGCCGAACACCGCCACGCCCATTGCGGTGCCGCGTACGCTCAGCGGCAACACCTCCGGAATCATCACCCACACCACCGGACCCCATGTGGCCGCGAACGATGCGATGAACGTCGCCAGGCAGACGAGCGTGATGATCGCCGCCGGATCACCAGGATGATGGGGCGTCGGAAGGGCCGACAGCGAGATACCGAGCACGAGCAGGCTTACAACCATGCCGGACACTCCGGCGAACAGCATGGGTCTGCGCCCCACTCGGTCGATGATCCGGATTGCGATCACCGTCATCGCGACGTTGATCACGCCGATGATGAGGTTGGCATAGATCGCGCTCGTCTTTGCGAAGCCGACGTTGGTCAGTGTCGTCGGCGCGTAGTAGATGATCGTGTTGATTCCGACCAGTTGCTGAAACACGGCCAATCCGGTCGCGACCAGCAGCGCGGGTCGCACCCATTTCGCCCGCAGCAGCCCCTTCAGCCCGGTGACGCCTTCCCCTTCCTCGTCCTCCACCTCGCGGATCTCCTCGATCCGCTCCTGGGGAGGCTCGTCCCCCGGCAGCTCCTCCAGCACTTCGCGCGCCTCTTCTTCTTCTCCAGTATGTACGAGGTACCGCGGCGTCTCGGGCATAAACAGCATTCCCACGAGCAGAACCAGCGACGGGACCGCCGCCAAGCCGAGCATCAGCCGCCAGTCGCCCGAGGACGCCAGTATCGCGTTGACCACGAAAGCGGCGAGGATGCCGCCTACGATCATCAGCTGGTTCAGCGACGCGATCGCCCCGCGGACATCGGTCGGCGCGATTTCGGCCAGATACAACGGCACCACCAGTGCCGCCGACCCCACGGCCAAGCCAATGATGAAGCGCGCGCCGATGAGTACCCACACGCCGGGTGCGAACGCCGCCAGCAGCGCGCCGCCCGTGAAAACGACAGCGGCCGCAATGATGAGATGCCTGCGGCCTAACCGGTCAGTCAGCCGACCAGCACACGCTGCTCCGATCATCGCGCCGAGCAGCAGGCTGGCGACAATCGCCCCCTGCAGGAACGGCGTCAGCCGGAAGTCGTTGGGGATGAACAGCAGCGCGCCCGAGATGACGCCGGTGTCATAGCCGAACAGCACACCTCCCAAAGCGCCAAAGAAGTAAATCGTCCGTCCGCTTGGCCGTAACGCCTGCATGCTGACTCCTTCCTCCCGCTGAGGTCGTACCCTCCTGCCGCAAGCCTGCCCCGAACGCGGCTTCGTAAAACGCGGTGCACAACGTCGAGGTCACGGGTCAGGGCCATCGGTGTCGGCGTCCTAACGATGTCGGAAGCGAGAGCCAGCGATCGCCCGACGCGGCGAAGGAAACGAACCTTCCAAGCGGGGGCGGCCCCGCCGCGCCGGTTTGGAAGACACCGCCGGGCCGGTGCGGACATCCACGTTTGCAAGCTTTTCGGCCAGGTTGGCTCGGGATCTCGGGGATCAAACCTGCCGAGCATGGGATATCTCGAGACACGTCTCGAGGAATGTCGGATGTAGCCCGCACCGACACCCTCAGCGACAGCCCGCAGAGTGTC
>CAVWQA010000001.1:0-136926 GCA_963757015.1 uncultured Solirubrobacterales bacterium | reverse complement strand
CCCTGTATCAGGAGCTGCACTTCATCGAGAAGATCGACCAGCTGCTCGAAGCCGGCGTCCTGGCCCCCGACAGCAGGTACAAGAGCATCATGGTGCGGGTCATCGAGCTGTCCCCCTCGCGCCTGGGGCGGCCGCTCGGAGTCACCTCCAAGCTCAACCGAGACCCGGCCTTCATCCGCGACCTGATCGCTCACGGACAGGCCCAGGCGGACGAGTTCTTGACCGCGCTGCGCTTCGAGCAGGCCTGGAGAGCCGCCGACGCGTCGGCCGTCGTGAGCTTCTTGGCCGACGACATCGAGTTCTCATCTACGCAGCCGTTCCCGGAGATGGCGGCGACCCGCGGAGCGGAGCATGTCGGTTCGTTTCTCCGGCGGCATCTGAAGGCCATCACCGTTGACGCGACGCGAAAGCAGGTCGCCGGCGAGCGCGTGACCTGGACGCTGAAAACACGATCACCGAGCACCGGCTCGCTCGCGCAGGGCCAGGCCGAAGTGACACTCGGTTCCGGAAAGGTCACCAGCCTCCGACTGGGAGCAGGCGCGCCGCCCTAGTCTTCGGTGTCGGTGACGGCTGCCGGGTGCTGCTCTCGAGCCCGGCCTAGGTGGCGGCGTGCAGCCGCTCCCCGACACGTTCGATGAGCGCCGCCTGGTGGGGCTGGAGCTCCTGCTGTCCCATGTGAGCCGGAAACGTCTGCAGGATCGTCTCCTTGCACTCGGTCGTGACCCCCGACAGCTGCTCCATGATCGCCAGCCCGCAGAACGGCACGAGCTCCGCTGAATAGCCGCCTTCGTGCTCGACCACCAGCCGGCCATCGCACAGGGACGCGGCCGCGTCCACCATGAAGCGCGTGAGACGGGCGTAGCCGTCAGGCGAGAGCATCATCCGGCCCAGCGGATCCATCGCGCTGGCGTCGAGGCCCGAGGCAACAATGATGAGGTCGGGCCCGAAGCGCTCGAGCGCGGGCACAACAACGCGCTCGAACGCCGCGACGTAGGCCCCGTCGCCGGACCCGGGCGGCAGCGGGATGTTGATGTTGTAGCCCTCGCCGGCTCCCTCCCCGGACTCCTCGATCGCTCCCGAGTCAGGCGGGAAGCAGTTGTCCTGGTGCAGCGAGATCGTCAGCACGCTCGGATCGTCATAGAAGGCGGTCTGGGTCCCGTTGGCGTGGTGGACGTCCCAGTCGACGATCGCGATCCGGTCGAGCCCGCGCACTGATCGCGCATGATGAGCCGCGATCGCCACATTGCCGAAGATGCAGAACCCCATCGCCGCATCGGGCAGAGCGTGGTGGCCAGGCGGACGGACCAGCGCGTAGACGTTCTCGACGCGGCCGTCGAGCACGGCATCCACCGCTTCGAGTACGCCGCCCGCCGACAGCAACGCGACCTCGTAGGTTCCCTTACCGATCACGGTCGTGCCGTCGACTCCCTCTCCGCCACTGCCGGCCGACAACGCCCGGACGTGCTCGACGTAGTCCGCCGTGTGAAAGCGGCGGATCTCCTCGACAGACGCGGGTCGCGGATCGATGCGAGTCAGCTGATCAAGCAGCCCCGTGACGTCCAGAAGGTTGCGAAACCGGCGCTTGGTCTCCGAGTTCTCGGTATGGCGCCAGTCGGGCTCCAGCCAGCCCCCAGCATCCGACAGGAACGGACCGCTGGCGCGGCCCGTGTTGTGCCACATGTACCGCTCGTGCCAAACGAAACCTGTGCTCATCGTCTCTCCCTCTGCTCGAACCCTTTGTCAGCCGCGGACCAACTGTTGTGCCCACCTCACATGATGGATGGGATCCGACGTTGCTGTCCTTTGGCCAGCCCACACTCGGGGAGAGCGCCGGATTAGTCTGGCTCGGAAGGGGCTCGTGCTCCTCAGGGCGAGTATTCGTAGGCTCCGATGTCCACCCTCACCGGCCGATGTCTGGCCCGCCTGACCGGAACCGGCCGTCCGTCGCGATCGCGCGAGTAACCAAGCGCGACGCCGGCGTCGATCGCGGGACTGCCGCGTCGAAGATGAAGGTTTCCCTTGTTTGGGTCCCGCAGCCGCGGATTGACGAACCGGCTGTGCGGTCCCAGCCTGAAGTTAGGGCGCCCGCCCCAGAACAGGTCATAGGACTCGTCGAACGCGCCGTCCACTGACGCGGGGCGCCGCGCCTGGACGATGTCGTCTCGCATCCGCAGCGTCAGCCGGCCGCAGGTTCCGCCACAGGACACGCCGGTGGAGGCAGCACCGGTCAGCACAATCGTGGTCGCGTACAGGTCGGTGCCGGTTACTGGTCCGAAGCGATCTCCGGCGCCGCGCGTGACGAGCCCCGCCGAGCCGGGCAGGGACGAGAAGACCGCGTTATAGGCGAACACCGTGCCTGCGGTTCGCGGGTCACCGAGCTCCGAGAACGACTGGTTCTGTAAGGCGGTGTTGTCGTGGATGAAGCTGTCGCGGGCCCCGTAGACCTCGATGGCCGAGCCGTCGTGGCCGTAGTCGTAGGAGAACGCATAGCTGTCGGAGATGGTGTTGTGCGCCACATCGGCCCGATCGCCGTTGAGCAGCACGCCGAACGCACCGGAGTCGTCGTCCCGCGGATCGCGGGTCAGCACCGACATGCGGTCGTTGTCAACGATCTGATTGCCCATCACGCGCGCTCCGTCCGAACCGGCGCGTACGTACACGCCCGCGACGTTGTGGGCGATGAACGAGTGCTCGATCGCATCGCCGCGGCCAGAGATGGCCACGCCCGCCCACCGGCACGACCTGACCGTCAGCCCCGAGACACGGATGTCGTCTCCCTCGAGCCCAACGCAGGCTCCACTGTCACCCTCGGTCAGCGCCGGCCGTGGCCCTCTTCCATAAGCCGAGACGCGGATCGGCGAGTCCGCCGTCGCGTTCGCCGAGATCGCAAGCTCGCCGCTCCAGTGCCCGCCCCGGCGCAGCAGAATCCTGTCCCCCGGATGCAGCGCGGCGGAGCTCACCCGGCGCAGCGTCCGCCACGCCAACCTCGGCGTGGTCCCGCGACGAGCGTCGCTGCCATGCTGACTATCGACGTAGTAGGCGGTCGCCTTTGCGCTGACCGCGGCGGGGGCCGCTGCCGCCAGCCCGAGCGTGAAGATCAAGACCGCGCTGCGCTCGGTGGCTGCGCGTCGGATGGACGGACTCAAAGCGTCCTCCGCACGCTGGTCGTCGCGGAGTCTGCCCGCAGTGGGGACTCGCGCACCAACCGCTCGGTCGTGAGCACAGCGAGTCGTGATCGGAAATGTCCGGCGACCGGGTGCATGTCATCGCAGACGTGTCGGCATGATGAACGGAAACGAGCCGAAGGGCGACTGGGTGTGTTGGATCCTTTCAGACGGCGGGCGAGTCTTGACCACGAGTCGGATCAATCGCGCGGGCGAGTGGATGCGTGCAACAACGGCTGGCCGCTCTAGATCACATGTAGCGGCGTGCCGAGCTTTAGGTGCGCCGCGAGCCAGAAATCGTCGCGCACATGCAGTCGGATGCAACCGTGGGAGACATGTCCTGGGATTCCTGGCGTGTCGAAGTACGGCCCATGGATGCCCACCACCCCACCGCCGGGCCAATCGCTCAGTGTCGAGTAGTCGGTGGTGCCGAACGCGTAGGGGTAATAGCCCGAGCTTGGATCGGTGATCTGAAAGCGCTCGTCGATCCAGAAGTGACCGGCCGGCGTTGGAGTGCCTGGCTTGCCCACCCCGATCGGAGCGCTCCAGATCCGGTGGCCGCCGCTGTAGAAGTACATCCGCAGCCGCTCCCGGTTCACGACCACCAGGAGGTGGGTGAGGTGAAACGGGCCGAGCGCGCCGCGCTCGACCCAGCCCGTCTGCCCATTGGGGCGTCCGGGGATCCGCAGCTCCACCCACTCCCGGCCGCCGGGGTCCCAGTCGGAGCGCAGGAGTAGGTAGACCGAGGGGAAGCCATCCGGCGTGTACGAGGTCAGCCGCCCAACCCGCGGCGAAGAGGTGCGCGGCGTGCGGTGAATCCAGGCGATCTGGTTCACGTACGCCCAGCGCGTGAATGCGCTCTCATTCGAGAGCACCTGATCGCGGCGCCCGGTGCCGTCGGACGCGGTGCCGGCGACCCGCGCCGGGTCGAGGGAGCGGACTGCCGTGCCGCCCCAGGAGCGCGCCGGCCCGTACGTGGTCGGCGCTACCGGCGATGCGCCGGCGGTGGCACCGCCGGCCAACACCACACCGGATAGCAGCGACCC
This sequence comes from uncultured Solirubrobacterales bacterium, assembly GCA_963757015.1. Lineage (GTDB taxonomy): Bacteria > Actinomycetota > Thermoleophilia > Solirubrobacterales > Solirubrobacteraceae > Palsa-465. The sequence goes on along the minus strand of CAVWQA010000001.1, from coordinate 132,716 downwards.
GATCCGTCTGACGAGCTTCGGGTGGGGAAAGCCGAGGTTGCGCACGTCTGCCTGCGCCACAGCGTAGCGCCGGTCATGCCCCTCCTCCGACGCACGAGATGACAACGAGAGGTCGCGGAGCGCGCACGGACGGCTGCATGGCCCCTCGCGGATGCCTAAGTCACATGCGACGCGTCTGGTTACCGTTACGCCCGGCGTCACGCTACCTGGCTGGGAGATGACCAAAACGCCTCACTGATGCGGTACTCTGTCAGGCGGACAACCAGACTTTTCCCGTCAGGTAGCGTCAAGTCCTCGAGGAAAGGGAGGCGACTCGTGAGCCGATTCTGGAGAGTCGGTCCTGTGCTCCCGCGTAAGGCGATTTTGGGTTTACTCGCCACGATCGCCGCCTTCGCAATGCTTCCATGCGCGGTCGCAGCGGCGCGAGCCACCGTCACCACGGACTTTGACACCTTCAATCTCGGGAGCATCGACGGCCAGCATGGCTGGAGGAGTGGCCTCGGCGGCCCCGCGCATAACCAGGAGTTTGACCAGGCGATTGTGCCAGTTGCCGACTACTACCCGGGCGGCGTCACTGGGTTCGGAACACAGGCGTGGCGTTTTTCGAACCTCGTTACGTCTACTGCGTTCGGCAACCAGACGTTTTCCCCGGAGCTCGACCAGCCAGTCACCGAGCACGGGCCCAATACGGAGTTCATCGCCCAGTTGTCGTTTATTACCGCGCGCACGAGCGCGCAGCCGGGACTCTCCGTGGACATCAGTCCGGCCGATGGGGTGGGCGAGCGTATGTCGTTAGTGCGCCTGGTCGATGCTGCGGCGGGTACCGAGGTCATCGTCTTTGAAACGACAGCGGATGGCGACTTCGTGCAACATGAGGTTGCGGTGCTTCCCCATGGGGTTCCGCATACGATCAAGTTGTGGATCAAGCTCCACCCCGGCGAGAACAACGACGTGATGGCGGTCTACATCGACGGTCGGGACGTGGGTCAGCGCTTCACGACATGGGAGAACTGGTTCCGCCATCCCGGGGTTAACCGGCCGGTACCGGAAATCAATAGCCTGCTCTTCCGGGCCGCAGCGGCCGGCTTTAGCGAGCAAAATGGTGGCTACCTGTTCTTCGGTCAGACCGCGACCAGCGGCCCCGGGCCTGGTCCACCGGAGCCCGAGGTGGATGTGGGCAAGCAGGCCAGCGTACGGACGGTGCACCCCGGCGGCCTGGTGCGCTACACGATCACCGCGCGCAATCGTGGGCGTGGCATCGCCCGCAACCTCCTGGCGTGCGATCGCATTCCGCGCGAGGAGACGTTCGTGAGTGCCGATCACAGGTTGCTTCGCGTCGGCCGGCGGCGCTGCCTGGTGATCCATAGCCTCGCGGCTGGCCAACACACGACCTTCCACCTCGTGGCCCGCGTTAGTGGCAACGCGCCGGCGGGCAGGATCGACAACACGACCGATAGGGAGAACGCCGAGGATCTCACCCCGCCGCCCCTCCCACCGGAACGGGACGTTCCGGGCCACATCACCGATCCCAAGCCGACGCCGGAGGGCAGCGCTTCTGTGGACGTCGTGAGGCCCTCGGCACCACCCTTTACGGGATAGCCAGTCCTGTCTCTCAGACTGGGGGGTGCTCAGTCGCTCGGGCTGACGAGTCCGCTCTGGTACGCGATCACGACGAGCTGTGCGCGGTCGCGCGCGCGTAGCTTGAGCATCGCGCGGCTGACGTGGGTCTTGACGGTGAGCGGGCTGAGGTAGAGCTGGGCCGCGATGTCGGCGTTGGAGAGGCCGTGGGCGACGAGTGTCATGATCTCGCGCTCGCGCTCGGTGAGCTCGGACAGCGCCGGATCGGGTCGGGTGCGCGGGGGCCGGCGGGCGGCGATGTCGGAGATCAGCCGACGGGTGATCTTCGGGGACAGGAGCGCCTCTCCGTCAGCGACGACGCGGATCGCGTGCAGTAGCTCGGCCGGCTCGGTGTCCTTGACCAGAAAGCCGCTCGCGCCGGCCTGGAGCGCCTCGTAGACATACTCGTCGCTCTCGAACGTGGTCAGGATCAGCACCTTGACGCCGGCGAGCCGCTCGTCGGCGTCGATCCGTCGAGTGGCCTCGAGGCCGTCGACGCCGGGCATGCGGATGTCCATCAGCACCACGTCGGCCCGGTGCCGGTGGGCGAGCTCGACGGCCTGAGCACCATCCTCGGCCTCGCCGATCACCTCGATGCCCTGGGCAGTGTCGAGCAGCACGCGAAAGCCGGCGCGGATCAGCGCCTGGTCGTCGGCGAGCAGGACCCTGATCACGGTGCGTCCAGCGGCAGGCGTGCGGACACGCGAAAGCCGCCGCCCGGCCGAGGCCCGGCCTCGAGCGTGCCGCGGGCGGCTGCCGCGCGTTCGCGCATGCCGGCGATCCCGTGTCCGGCCCCGTGGGGCGCGCGGTCCCCTCTCGAGCCGCGGCCGTCGTCGGTGATCTCCAGCCGCAGATCCGGGGGCGCATAGGACAGCGTGACCGTGGCGGCGTTCGCCCCGGCGTGGCGGAGCGCGTTGGTCAGCGATTCCTGCACGATCCGGTAGGCCGCGATCTCCACCGTCGGCGACACCGGGCGTGGGTCGCCGTGCACGGTGAGCATGGTCGGCAGCCCGGCACGCTCGGTCCCCTCGATCAGCCCGCCGAGCTGGGCCAGCCGTGGCGCCGGCGCGGTCTCCTCGTGCTCGTCGGCCTGGCGGAGCACGTTGAGGATCCCTCGCAGCTCGCGCAGCCCCTCCTTGCTGGCCTGCTTGATCGCCTCGAGCGCCAGCGCGGCCTGCTCGGGCTGTGACTCGATGACGTGCCCGGCGACGCCCGCCTGGACGTTGATCGTGGCCATCGTGTGGGCGACGACGTCGTGCAGCTCTCGGGCGATCCGCAACCGCTCGGCGTCGACCGCGCGGCGGGCCTGCTCCTCGCCCTCGCGGCGCGCGTTCCGCTCCGCGGCATGGCGGCTGGCGACCCAGAGTCCCAGGAGCAGCGCCGCGGCGACCAGTCCGGGAATCAGGATGAACCCTCCGCCCGTCGCCCCGAGCGGGTCGAACCCGGCGCTGGCGGCCATCAACGCGATCATCGTCAGCAGCGACAGCGCGATCGCCTGGGGGAGGGGACAGGCCACCGCCACCGCGTAGAGCGCCACGATCGGGTTGAGCATCGCCGCGCCGTTGACGTACCCGAGGCAGGTGTAGGCGAGCACCGCCGCGAGCGACACTGCCAGCACCGCTACCGGCGCCCGCCGGCGCCAGATCAGCACCAGCGCACTGGCGAGCACCAGCAGCGCGGCCGCGGTCGGCACGTGGGGAATGTGCTGGCCGGCCGCCGGCTTGTCGAACTGCTGGTCGGGGCGACCTTCGGCCAGCGACCCCAGCAGCGTGATCACAGCCATCGCCACCGCGAAGCCGACATCGAACGCCAGCGGTGAGCGCCGTGCGCGCGAGAGCGCGCCGGCCACCCGCGGCCGGCGGCCGATCGCGGAGGGGGCGCTGGCCGGAGGGGCGTTCATCGCGTCACGAGCGTAAACCGCGACCGGGCCGTTGTCGTCATCCATCCGCAGGCGCGGGCCTGCTCCAACTGGAGTACATCGGGCGGCGGCGTGCTCGCGATGTCGTAGCGCAACGGCCTCCGGGCGGCCGACGACAGACGGTCCGCGTGCGGACATGCTTGTACCTATCACCACCGGCCCGCTCCCCAGGAGGTCCACGATGTCGTCGCTCACCCGTTTCGTTCTCAGGCACAAGCTGTTGGTTGTCGCGGCCTGGCTCGTCCTGGCGGTGGCGGGCGCCATGACCGCGACCGCCACCATCAACCGCCTGTCGAACAGCTTCGCGATGCCCGGCGCCGCGTTCCGCACCGACGCGCGAATCCAGGCGCTCTACCGCCACAACGGCGCGGAGGATCCCACCGTGCCGGTGATCACGCTGCCGGCCGGCGCCACGATCCACACCCCGGGTGTCACCGCCCGGCTGGGGCGGGCGTTCGCCGCCGCCGGACGGGTCGTGCCCACAGCGCGGGTGACTGACTACGCCACCACCCACGATCCCGCGTTCGCGACCAGCGACGGCCGCAGCACGTACGCGCTGGTGTTCACCCCGCAACAAAATCCGATCGCGCCCGGCGATCTGACCGCCCGCGTGAAGCGCGCCGTCAGCGCCGCCGTGCCCGTCTCCTGGCAGGTGCGGGTCACCGGGATGCAGGCGCTGGCCACCGCCACGACCGCGAGCAAGGGCGCTGGGGTGCTGGCCGAGGCGATGCTGGGCGCGCTCGGAGCGCTAGTCGTGCTCGCGTTCGTGTTCGCGAGCTTTTTGGCGTTCGTGCCGCTCATGGTCGCCGGTGTCTCGATTCTCACCACCTTCTTGGCCCTCGGTGGCCTCACCCGCTTGACGAGCGTCAGCCAGATCGTCGAGTTCCTGGTCGCGCTGATCGGGCTCGGCGTCGCGATCGACTACACGCTGCTGGTCGTCAGCCGCTGGCGCGAGGAGCGCGCGCACGGCCACAGCAACGAGCACGCCGTACAGGCGGCGATGGCCTCCGCCGGGCGCGCGGTCATGTTCTCCGGACTGACCGTCGGCATCGGTCTGCTCGCGCTCGTCGTCCTGCCGGTCCCGTTTTTGCGCAGCGCCGGCATCGGCGGGGTGCTGATCCCGCTGGTCTCGGTCGCCGTCGCGCTCACGCTGCTCCCGGTCGTGCTGGCGACGATCGGTCCGCGGCTCGACTGGCCACGGCTGCGGACCGAGCGCACCGCCAGCCGTGGCTGGAGCGCCTGGGCGCGCTTCACCGTCCGCCACCGCGGCCTGGCCGCGCTGGCCGGCACCGCCACGCTCGCCGTGCTGATCATCCCCGCGTTCTCGATCCACGTCGGCGAGCCGAGCACCGCCGCGCTCGCGCAGACCGGCCCTGCGCACACCGCGCTTGCGAGGCTGCAGTCAGGCGGCGTCCCCGCCGGCACGCTGACGCCGGTCGACGTCCTCACCCGCACCAACGCTGCCCCCGCGGTCACCCGGCGGCTCGCCCACCTTCCGGGCGTCCACGCCGCGATCGCCCCAAGCGATACCCAGTTCCGCCGCCACGGGACCGCGCTGATCACCGTGCTCCCGCGCGCGCAGACCAACATCTCCGCCGGACAGGACACCGTCTCAGCGATTCGCTCCGCGCTCGCGCGTGAGCCCGGAGTGCTGGGCGTCGCCGGCTCGGGCCCGTCGATGATCGACTTCGCCCACGACGTGTACGGCAGCTTTCCGGTGATGCTGGCGCTGATCGCGCTGGCCACGTTCGTGCTCCTCGCGCGCGCCTTCCGCTCGCTCCTGTTGCCGCTCAAGGCGGTCGTGCTCAACCTCGCCTCACTCGGGGCCGCCTACGGCGTGATGGTGTGGATCTGGCAGCACGGGCACGCCAGCCAGGCCATCTGGGGGATCCCCGCCACCGGCGCGATCACGATGTGGATCCCCGTGATGGTGTTCGCGTTCCTATTCGGGCTCTCCATGGACTACGAGGTATTCATCCTGGCGCGCATGCGCGAGAGCTTCGACCGCACCGGGGACACCCGTACGGCCGTGATCGAGGGGATCGGACGGACCGGACGGCTGGTCACCAGCGCCGCGCTGATCCTCGTGCTCTCGTTCCTGGCGATGTCCACCGGGCCCGAAACCGACATCAAGATCCTGGCCACTGGCCTGGGCGCCGGGATCCTCGTCGACGCGACCTTGATCCGCTGCCTGCTCGTCCCCGCATTGGTCAGCCTGTTCGGGTCCTATAACTGGTGGCTGCCGGCGTCGGCGGCACGAATCCTGCGAGTCGCGCCGTCGCCGCTGCATGCTGGCCAGGAGAGCCCACCCGCCCCGTCGAGCCCGGCCGCCCCGGCAAGCAAGCCCGCGCTCGAGGCGGCGCAGGCTTGACCCCGACCCACAACCAGCCCGAACCCCCACGGCCCAAGAGAACCCCCGATGAGCGGGGACGGTTTGTGGGGTCATATGAAGAAGGAACAGAGCGATGAGGACGTGGACAACGCAAACAACGGTTACCGGCCTCCCCGACGAGGTCCTCGCCCTACTCACCGATCCGGATGCAATCGCGTGCTGGACGCCTGTGGCCTTCGAGCTCATCGACCTCGACACCGACCGGCTCGTGGCCGGCAGCCGGGCCCGCGTCTGCGGCCGTCTCGCCGGCCGCACACTGGAGTTCGACGTCGAGGTCCTAGCGGCGGACGACGAGCGGCTCGCGCTTGTGGCAACCGGCCCAATCTCGATCGACGTCGAATACGCACTGCGCCCCGCCGCCGGAGGAAGCGACCTCCGCGCCTCGGTATCAGTCCGAGGCAGCGGCCTCATCGGCCGCATCCTCGCCCAGGCGACCGACGCACTCCTCGCCGCCGGCGCCCTCGACCTCGCTGTGACTCGGATCGGGCGTCAGCTCCAGCCGGCACTTGTGACCTGAGCCCGCCAGTGCACAGTGGGTGCGAGGACTGCTATCCCGGGCGCGGAGAGCACGCGGAGGACAAGCTCCATCCCGATGGCGGGCTCCCCCTCGAGCCATCCGCCAGCGCCGCGGTGAGCCGGTTGCTGACATGATCGACTGCTGAGCTGGGGGTCCTTGGAACGCTGTGGGCAGCGTGAGGTCTGACAGATTGACAGGGTGACTCGGCCTCGGTGGTTGCTGGTTTGGGTGGGGATCGCGGCGCTGGCGGGATGTTCAACCGTGTCGAACCCAGGACCGGTGCGAGCCGGGCGTCCGACCGCGTCCCCGTGCGCGCCGCGTGCAGCGGATGAGGCGGGTCGAAGCTTCACCGTTCAGATAGGCGCGATGCCGGCGATCAGCGAGGGACACACGCGACGCCGGTACGTCATACATGTTCCAGTGGGCGACAGGCCCTCGGCTCGGACACCGCTGGTGCTCTACTTTCACGGCTCCGGCGGCAGCGCGGCGGGCGCGGATGCAAGTTCGGGCTGGTCTGAGCTCGCCGACCGCGACCGCTTCCTGGTCGTCTACCCTCAGGGATTGCCATTCGGCCAGGGCGGCCCGGCCGCGTGGGCCAGCGCGGGGCGGGTTGACTACGGGATCGACGATCTGGCCTTCGTTCGTGCAGTGCTGGCACAGGTGGAGAAGCGCTTTTGCGTGGCCCGCGGGTCCGTGTTCGCGACCGGGATGTCGAGCGGTGGGGGGATGGCTGGCTATGTGGCCTGCGCGCTCTCTCGTCAGATCGCCGCCGTAGCCCCAGTCGCCGGCAACCATTACACGCTCACGAAACTGGGTTGCCGCCCGCGACGCCCGGTCGCGGTGTTGGAAATCCATGGCACCGCCGATCCGGTGGTGCCCTATCGGGGGATTCCGCCAAGCGTCAATCCGGGGTGGCCGTTGCCATCGATCCCGACCTGGATATCGGCCTGGGCGCACCTGGATCGTTGCCGGCCCCGGCCGGCCATGAAGACAGTCGCGCCCCGCGAGACTATGTTCGTTTACCCGGGCTGCGCGCACGGGAGTGGTGTGGAGCTCTATCGGATAGGTGGCGGCGGCCACGTCTATCCTGCGACCCTCGCCGGTAAGCCCACCAATGTGGTCATCTACCGCTACTTCATGGACCACCGCCGCCGGTAGATCCGCGTGACCGCCCTGCCCGAACGCCTGGACCCGCGGCGCACACCGATCAATGGTTGGGGTTGCCGGCGATAGCAAATAGAACCGGCAGCCCGAGACCGCTCGTTGCGCTTGTGACTGTGATTGAACGAGGGTGGCCCGGGCGTCCCTGGCAGGAGGTCGGCCCTCCGGATCGAAAGCTTTGGGTCAGGCACGCGCGGTAGCAGCCGCGCGGCCGGGCTAGCGAAATATGGAGGACCGACCTTGCTCACGTTACGCGGTGGGCCAGGCTGATCCTGCTTGTCTTCCTTGGAAGGAGGGAGTTGGTGTGCTGCACGTTGGGTTGGATCTGAGCCGCAGGCGGGTTGACGTGTGCTTGATCTCGAGCGAGGGAGAGCTAGTCGAGCACTTCCGCGCGCCCTCGGACCGCGACGGCCTGTACGGGTTGAGCCGGCGGGTGGCGGTGTATGACGAGCCGGTGCGCGGGGTGGTCGAGTCGATGAACGGCGCTCGGTTCGTGCACGACGAGTTGGTCTGCTACGGGTGGGAGGTGCTGGTCGCCGACGCGCAGCGGGTCAAGGGGCTGGCGCCGTTGGCGTGCAAGACCGACAGGATCGACGCGCGCGTGCTGGCGGAGCTGTCGTTCTGTGATCTGGTGCCGGCGATCTGGCTGCCGACGCCCGAGCTGCGCCAAGAGCGTGAGCGCTCGCGGTGGCGGCTGCACCTGGTCAAGCACCGCTCGATCCTCAAAAACCGGGTGCACGCGTCGCTGATCGCGTTCGGCCATCAGGTCCCGATGGCGGACCTGTTCGGAGCCGGCGGCCGACGGCTGCTCGCCGGCCTGGATTTCCCGGAGCCGTGGCTTGGTCACGTCCGGGCGAGCGTTGAGCTGATCGACGATCTCGACCGGCGGATCGCGGAGATCGAGCGCTGGCTGCAGCGCTCGGGCGCCGATCACCGCTACATCCCGTTGTTGATGAGCGCCCCGGGGATCGGCTGGGTCACCGGCTTCACGATCGCCGCCGAGATCGGCGACATCAGCCGCTTCTCATCGCCGGTCAAGCTGACCGGGTACACCGGCCTGTGCCCGCGCGTGAGCCAGTCCGGCGAGGTCGACCGCCGCGGCCCGATCTCCAAGCATGGCCCCAGATACCTGCGCTGGGGGCTGATGGAAGCAGCGATCCACGCCTCCGCGCATCCGCTCTACAAGGAGCGCTACCAGCGCACCAAACGCCGGCTCGGCCGCCAACGCGGCGCGAAAGTCGCCCAGATCGAGCTCGCTCGCAAGCTGACCGAGGCGATCTGGTACATGCTGACCCGCAACCAGCCGTTCAAGCCCTTCGCTCCGGCAGGCGCCATTTCTCGCCTGACTGCTTGACAGTCCTTTTTTGACATGCGCCGCCGGAGCGAGCCCCGATAACACCTGGTCCTCGAAGTCTGATGAAGCGATAGAGACATGGGCACCGCTCCACACCATCACCGATCCACCCGCGGACCATAGAGCCGCCCGTCCGGCCGGAGCTCTGCCGGATCCCGCAGTATTTGCGCAGATCCAGGTCGATCCTCTACCTTATGGCGTATCGCGCTCGCTTCGAGCTTGACGCGGGACGATGGTCCGAAGCGGCCAAATCCGCCGCCTCGGTTCGGCGCATTCCCCGCACCTCCACCAAGCCGCGTATGGTGTCGCTCGTCGTGCTCGCGCTCGTCCGCGCCCGTCGCGGTGATCCGGAGGTGTGGCCGCTGCTGAACGAAGCGTGGGAGCTGGCGGAGCCCACGAACGAGCTGCTGCGCATCGGGCCGGTCGCGGCGGCACGAGCCGAGGCCGCGTGGCTGGAGGGCGACCGCGAGGCGGTCAGCGAGGCGACGGAGGAACCGCTTGAGCTCGCGTGCGAACGGACGGCTCCCTGGCTCATTGGCGAGCTCGCCGTATGGCGGCACCGTGCTGGTCTCGATGTGGAGATCCCGACGGAGGCGGCCGATATGGCGAGTTTCCGTGCCCTGCCATACGCGCGGCAGCTCTCCGGGGATCCAAGGCGGGCGGCCGAGCTGTGGCGGGAGATCGGTTGCCCCTACGAAGCGGCGCTGGCGTTGGCCGACATGGACGAGGAGGAGCCGCTGCGACAGGCGCTGGGGGAGCTGCAGCGACTGGACGCGCGGCCAGCCGCCGCGATCGTCGCGCGCAAGCTGCACAAGCACGGAGCGCGCGGACTGCCGCGAGGACCGCGTCCCCGCACCCGGCAGAATCCCGCCGGCCTCACCGCCAGGGAGCTCCAGGTCCTGACGCTACTCACCAATGGGGCACGAAACGCCGAGATAGCCGATCAGCTGGTGGTGTCGGAGAGAACGGTCGATCACCACGTCTCCAGTGTCCTGCGCAAGCTCGACGCGCGAACGCGTGGCGAGGCCGCTGCCGCCGCGGTGCGCCTCGGGCTCGCCGCCCCAAACTAGGCACCCCAGCTTCCTAATATAGGCAATCCTCCCGATGCGCGTGCCACTCCGCGCTCGTATTTTGCTGTCCACAACCAGCAGTTGCAACACAGAATCCCGGCCCTTCTCGCACACCAATCCGAGGCGAAGGCCACCAGCAGTTGCGACCCACACCGCGCCACGTGTGCAGGCACGACTGGCCATCCCGCCCGGCCCCATCCCCAAGCAACTGTCAGTCGAAACCTGGGACGAACGGGAGATGATCGTCGATGTCAAGCCAACTTACACGCGCCCTCAAACTCACACCTGCCCTCAGTAACTCCCGCGCGGGTCATCCCGGAGCGATGCCTCCGGCGCCGGCAAATAAACCCGATCGTGTTGGTCGATTCGACGACGGACTCAGAACCCAACCGATCGACCGCCGCGCTGGAGGGTTCGCCGATGGAATGATCACACCACCGCCCACGAGCAGCGAGCACAGCGACGGGCGTGAGGTTCGGATTGCCGACCACCCCGTGGTTGAGGCGACGTTCGCGAACCACGGACCGCAAGGCGCAACGAATACACTCGACGCTCCGCTAGGGGCCAGCAGCTGAGCGATCAGGACGATCAGTATGGTCAACCGACACTGGAGGCTTCCTATGGATCTCGACCATGACCGGGCGGCGATGGAGGGCACAACTCGCCGCCGGATGCTGGGAAGGGCCGGTGCGCTTGCGGTAGCGGGTGCAGTGGTTCCTTTGACCGGAACGGGGACCGCAGCGGCCGCGGTTAGGGGCGGCCACTCGCTCCGGGACTTTCTCAATTTCACGGTCACACAAGAGCAGTTCGGCGTGACGGCGGTCACCGAGGCGATCCGCAAGGCGCCGGGCACGCCGTCCGAGCAGTTCGTACCGGTGCTGCGTGCGGTGGTCACGACGGAGTTCACGCACGTCCGAGCACTCAGGGCCATCGGTGCCAAGCCGGTGACCTCGAAGTTCTGGATCCCGGACGCCGTCTTTGACGGCGGCGTGCGGCTGTTCACGAGCTTTGCCGCGGTCGAGGCCATCGAGATCAGCCTCTATCTCGTCGGCATCACCGCTTTCACCGTTCGCTCGAACGCGTTTGGCGCGCGGCTGTGCGGCGAAGCGCTCGGGACGGAGGCCGAGCACCGAGTGCTGTCTCGGTTCGCCGCCTCCCAGCTCGGCGCCCCGACGGCGCCGCCGAACAACGTGGGTTTCGAGGCGTTCCCCTACAAGACCACCACCCAGGTCAGGAAGGCCCTCACGGGGCTGGGCATCGGCTACGGCAAGCGGAGTTCAGCGCCGGGCGCCTTCTACGAGTATCCCGGTAACCCTGTCGCCAATGGCGTCGGGGTGCCGGTCGACAGCCCGAAGCCCAAGTGAGACTCGCCGGTCTGGTGGCGCAGGTTGCGGCCGTTGCGCCACCGGACTCGGCCGCCACGACCAGAACCGATGGCATCAGTAGTGAGCCCAGGAAGAGCTTGAGCGCGGCCGTGGTTCACACCCAGCAAGAGGCGGTAGCGGCGCCCGCGGCAACGCCCCCATCAAGTCACATCGGGACGAGCGCTTTGCCCAGGGGCAGGCGACTCACCCTGTGATCGCATCGGCAACGGAGCACTCGTCAGCCGAAGTCCACCCCGCACGAGCGCTTGGCCACGCACGAAATCGTCAGGGTGGACGACACCGACGGCGGCGGGAACGGCGGCCACTGCCAGGTAGCGTCGGCCCTAGCGGGGGTGGGCCGGGTTGTACCGATCCAGCGACCCGCTCCTGTCAGCGCTGACTTAGCCTGAGGTCATCGATGTCGAAGCTTCTGGTGTTGGCCGGAGGCGGGAGTCTCGTCGCGAGACCGATCCTGGAGCGGCCCTCCGCGAGCCGAGACGGCTTACGGGATGATCATCCGCACCAACACTCGGGCCGGTCGCGTCGGTCGTGCGAGAGACAAAAAGTCGCGCGCCGGCCCCCGGCGACGACAGAACGGGCAGGTCAGCTGGTCAGTTAGCAACAGCGGACGATCGCCAATCGCGATCGGCGCATCGCAGCGGGCCGCACGCCAAGGTGCCGACTCCAAGCAGCGTCGACCGAATCGTCTGGCGCTTCTCTACGTGTACCGGAGCGGCACGCCGTGCCAGCGCGGAGCCGTGGGGCGTTTGGCCGAGACCGCGAGAGAGCGTCACAAGGATGAGTCTAGATCGCGCACCCATCGCCGGCTTAGTGCGCCCGCTCCGCGCGAAACGCCGTGGTGTCAGCCGTCCTCGGTGGGTATGACGATTGAGGGCTCGACCCGTGCGGCACGTCGGGTCTCGCCTGTCAGGGCCGCCCAGATCCGGCGCCGCGCCCAGTCTCATCGACGAAGGTTCACTGCGATGTGGAGGAGCGGTCGCTGGCTTCTGCTCGGGATCTCCAGCCGGCCGGAGCGGCAGCCCGCGGCTGGGTTCTCCCGCGGCGACGGAGGGGCACTCTCCGTCGCGAGCCGGTGTCCGGCTGTGTTTCCGCGCAGCAAGACGTTCGCCCGCGTCGGCGATGTCCAAGCCGGTCCAAGAGCAGGCCGTCGCTCCAGCTACGGCGGGTGGCCAGAAGGATGCCGGACTGCGCAAGGTGTCGACGTTCTCGAGAGCGTTCGGCTTGTGCTGACAAGGTGGCGTCTGGAGTGCAGAACTGCTGGCACACTTCCCAGCTTGTCTGTCTCGCATGCGTCGAAAAGACTCGCGCGACTTTCAGATCGGGAACGGTCTGATTTCAGGCATGCGGCTCGAGATTCCGCGGGCGGCGTTCAACGATCTTGCCACTAAGGGCCACGTCGCCGACTGGAGTCGCTCGTTCGAGCGCGGCGAGTCAGAGGCATCCGGGGTCGAGCAGGTGATCCGATGATCGCACAGGTGGTCGAGTGCCAGGAGGAGCGCTCCCCGACCCGCCCCGTCTGCCCGCGATCAGCGCACGGCCTGGCGGCGGTCGGTTTTGAAGGTCTGGACCGAGACCTGCTTGCGAAGCTTGCGCATCTCGGCCCGGGTGTTGGCCTGCCGGGGGACGGTGGCGCCATCGTCTCGCGGCATTCCATCGGCAAGCCCGAACGAGGTGATCCCCTGCCGATGCGCGGCGGCCTGCTGCTCGCCCTGCGCGTTCTGCGTGTCGCGGGCCGCAACGTCGAAGTAGGGGACGTTCCAGCCGAACACGCTGTCGACCGGGGTCGCTCCGTCGAGCTTGGAGGCGTCATAGGAGATCTGGATCGTCTGTGACTCGCCCGGCCACAGGGTGATGTCGTTGTCGCTGTAGCCGACCGGCAGCACCTCGTTGTCGCCCGGGCGCTCGCGGCCGTCGCGGCTGCCGCGGCGCAGGTCGACCCGGACGAAGAACGCGACCGTCGAGCCGGTGTTGGTGATCGTCACGTCGTCGACCGCGTTCTGGCCGTCGGGGAGGCCCAGCTGATGGTGCGAGGCGGCGGTCACCTTGAGCGTCGTCGCCGGCAGCTTCTGCAGCTCGGTCAGGTCCGCGAACGAGTCGGCGGTGTTGAACCTCGGAACCGGCGAACCCGTCGTGTTGTGGTCCTGCTGGGTCGAGGCCCAGTAGACGTTGCGATCGACGACGTGTCCGTTCTGGCGCATGATCAGCTCGACGAAGTACGTCTGCGCCGGCGTCGGCGGCGTCGTCGTCGCGGGCACGTTGGGCCGCAACACCGCGTTCATCACGCCTTGACTCGGGAGCGTGATTCCGGTGGCGGTCTGGTCGTCGAGCACCTTGCCCGAGAAGCTGTAGACCTTGGATTCGATCGACAGGGCCGACTGGGTCGTGCCGCTCAGGTTGTCCAGCGTGACCGTGTTGTTGTCTGAGACCGCGCTATTGTCGTACACGTACAGGGCGTGCAGGGTCTCGTTTGCCTTCTTGGCCCCGAAGAAGCCGCCGTTGGTGTCGTAGTCGGTGTTGTACAGGCCCCACAGCAGCGTCGGGAACGCGTGGTTCAAAAGCCAGAAGTCCGTCCCCGTCGCCGGGTTTGGGAAGTTCGTCGAGTGGTCGATGTAGGCCTCGAACTGCGCCCTGTCGGCCTCGTACATCGTCGGCTGTGCCTCCTCCACGAACTGGTTGAGGCCCGGCGCGACGTGCGCGCCGCCGCTCAGCGGCGTAGGCGCCTTGCCGGTCAGGGGTACGCCGGTCCCGTTCGCGGTTGCCGGCTGAGACAGGGTCCACACCGGGTCGCCCGTGATCGTGGCGCGCGAGCCGTCGCGGGTCGCGTTGGCCGAGATCGTGAACGTGTCGCCGTTGATCGCGGTGATCGTCGTCCCCGCCGGAATCCCACGCCCGGTGACGGTCGAGCCGACCGCGAAATGGCCGCTTAAGACGACCACGTGGGTGAGCAGGCCAGAGCCGTTGGTGATGGTCGCGGTGCCGGTCGTGGTCGTGTCCTGCAGCGTCGTTCCCGCCGGGATCCCGGCGCCTGAAACCGGCGAGTTGATCTGAAACGGGCTGCCGCCGGTCGAGGTCGGATCGGTGACGAACCGCGAGCCCGCCGTCAGGTTGCCGGTGGCGGTGGGTGTGCCCTTGGACGGCAGCCACGGGCCGTAGCGGTTGTAGACGGCGATATCGAAGTTGTTCATCGTCCCGAAGTTGTAGCCCGTCGTCGGGCACGCCGTCTCCCAGTTCATGTGGTACTCGTTGGTCGAGAACCAGCACGTGTCCGGGGTCAGCCGACCGTTCGGGAGCGTGGTCGTCGGGGCGCCCAGGGTCGCCTGGTCGCTGGCAGACAGGAAACGGTTGAGCGAGTCCAGCGTTGGCACGCTGTCGCCCGGGCTCGACTCGCTGTCAAAGCCGGTGGAGAAGCCGCCGTCGTTGCCGGAGGTGTCGCTGTACCAGTAACTCGGTGCGCCGTAGTCATACGGCCCCTCCTTCTCGCCTGACGGGCCGAGAATCGGGCTCGAGTTCTCGTCGGCCGAGGAGATCAGCGGGTCCTGGAAGTCAGCCTGCGAGAAGCCCTGCAGCGAGACCGTCTCCTGCTCGGGGATCGGCGCGTTGTCGCTCCAGCTGAAGTTGAACACGCTCGGGTGGTTGCGCAGCTGCTCGCCGATCGTCAGGGCGCTCAGGAACATGATGTTGAAGTCGCGCTGGGTGAGGTTGGAGCCGTCGCTCGCGGGCTGCCACGAGTCGTCGCAGCACTGGAAGCCACCGTCGACGATCATCCCCGCCTTATCCATCTGCTCGTAGAAGTTGTCGGGCATCTC
Organism: uncultured Solirubrobacterales bacterium; assembly: GCA_963757015.1. GTDB lineage: Bacteria > Actinomycetota > Thermoleophilia > Solirubrobacterales > Solirubrobacteraceae > Palsa-465. The sequence goes on along the minus strand of CAVWQA010000001.1, from coordinate 117,496 downwards.
CTTGCCTTCGGTCCGGATCCCCTGCAGACCCAGGCTCTTCATCAGCTGGATCTGGTTGGCCGCGTCCTTGGAGGAGTAGCGCAAGTACTCGTTCTCGCCCCAGCCGCCGGTGCGCCACACGAACGGCTTGCCGTTGACCGCGAACTGGCGCACGCCGTCGGGCCACTGCGCCGTCGGCGCCGTCAACGACGAGGTCACGGTGCGGATCCCGAACGTCTCGTTCGGGGCCGTGTCGGAGATGCTCGCCCCCTGGGCGGCGTTCATCTGCAGGCTGTACAGCGGCTGGCCGCCCATCTGCCACGGCCACCACAGCTGCGGACGGTCGACCGTCAGCGACGGGTTGTTGCTCGGGTCAAACACGACCGTTTGAGTGCTGTTAGCAGCGACCGTGACGGGTTGCGCGAGCCTGGCCACGGTCCTGCCCTGCGGGTTCTTGACGGTCGCGCTGACGGTCGCGGTCTGGGGCTGGTCGCTCGGGTTGGTGACGTCGCCCTTGACCGTCAACGCCGAGCTTGACATGTCCGCTGCGTTGTTCTCGACGACATGCGCGTTGGACAGCGCGACGTGGCCGTAGTAGTCGATCTGGACGGGGAACTGGATGCCGGAGTTGTGGTCGGGCGCAATCTGTGTCCAGTCGACGTTGTCGAGCGTGAACATCGTCCGAGGCTGGTTGGGGTAGACCTCGAACGCGATCGTGTTGGTATGGCCGGCGCTGCGCAAAAGGCTGGTGATGTCGAACCTGAACTGCGTGTAGTCGCCGGTGACGGTGTCCTGGGTGGCGACCTCGGTGCCATTGACCCAAACATCGGCTTGGCCGACGATGCCGTTGACGATCAGCTGGGCGTGGTGGCCGGCGCCGAACCCGCGCGGCGTCGGAAAGTCGCCGCGGAACCACCACGAGACCGCGAACTCCGCGTTGGCCGGGAGCCCCCGGTCCTCGCCCTCCTCCTGGCCCCAGCATTGGCGCATGTTGTCGCTGAAGACCAGTTCCTGAAGCGAGTTCGGATCGCCGGGCGCGTGCGGCCTAAACGAGCACTTGGAGTTGGGGACGCCGGGCGCCTGTAGGCCGTTTTGCGCCAGCGCGCCGATCTCGGTCAGGCCCCCGCCCGCGTCGTCGGTGGTCTCGGGTACCCAACCGGAGGTGTGAAACCCGGGAGTCGAGATCTCGCTTGGGGTGGAGGCCGTGGTGTTCGCGCTGCTCTGAACCAGCCAGTGTGTCGACAGCGTCGACACGTCGGCCCGAGCAGGCGCGGCGAACCAGGCAAGCATGCCGGCGCAGAGCACGGCGAAGACGGTGACCGCAGGCCGCGAGCTGGCACGGCTCTGACGACTCATGAAGGGCATCCGGTTCCTCCCGTTCCCAAGCACCAATCGGCAATGAACTAAACAAAAACCCTATAACGCGTCAGTAAGAGCTGTCAAGCAGCCGTCATGCGTTTGTCTGTCTCCTTTCCAAACTTCTCCGGCATGTGAGGTCGCCGCATTTCACGAAAGCCGGTCCGAGCCAGGGGAGGGCGGAGCGCGTTCGCGTCGCCGCTTCGTCAACGTGTTCACGATGGAGGCGCCGCTCGTGTCCGGGCCCGGGCAGCACCTTCGGCGTCCGCATCCGTTGGGGGGCTGAGCGAGGAGGAGGTGCTGGAGGTGGCGCTGCGCGACGGGCCGGTGACGCGGCCGCAGATCGCGCCGGCCATGGGGCGCGCGTCGCGTCCTGCCCCGAGGCGCACGTAGCCAAGGTCACCCCGACCTAAGCCAGGACGCAAATCAGCCACGCGGGCCCTCACCGGCTTCCCGAGTGATTGGCTTCCATCCTTGCGCTCGCGGGGGTTTCGCCCAAGCTCGCCACCGCAGCATCGAGTTCGGCTCGTGCGCGGACAGTCGCGCTCGCATCCGCCGCGAGGGCGTCCAGCCCGAGCAGGGCGGCGCCAACGATAGGCTCGCTCGGGGCAACCCGGACGCCGGCATTCGGTGCCAGCTGCCGTATCCCCCGCGCAATCGTTTCGATCACCCTCGTCGGGAGGGCCTGTAGGACGCCCCCGCCCAGGACAACATCCGGATCCGCTCCGGTCAGCTCAAGACGGCGTATTGAAGCCGTCGCGAACGCGACCACTTCGTCTGTGAGGCGACGGACGATGCCCGCGGCGACGAAATCCTGATCGCAGACAGCAAGTACAACCGGAGCAAGCTCACCGAGCCGCGCCATCGGAATCTGACGCAGGTGGAGTGCGCGAGCGACGTCGAGCGGCTTGCTCAGCCCGAAATACTCGGGCACGGCAGTCTCGAGGACGGTTCGCCGCCCACGGCCGTCGGCGCTGCGCGCCGCGGCGCCCAGCGCGGCCAGACCGATGTCGTTGCCGCCGCCCCAGTCACCGGTTATGTCTCCCAGTGAGGGGAACCTGACCTGGCTTCCGTCAGCGGCGACCCCGAGGCAGTTGCTCCCGGCGCCGCACACCACGGCTATCCCCCACCCTCGGTCGGTGCCGGCGCGCAGCAGCGCCACGGTGTCGTTGTCGACGACCAGCCGCTCGGTCCAGTTCAGTTGCTCGACCCTGGCGCGAAGCGCGCAAAGTTCCTCGGGGAGGTCCGCGCCGGCGAGAAGGAGCTGCGCAGTCGACGCGAGGCGGCGGTCGAGCGTGTCTAGGCCGGCGAGGGCGATGGCGCTCTCCAGCAGGCTCTCGAGCACCTCGACGCAGCCGTCGAGCCCGAGGTAGTGGATTGAGCTTCCGCCTCCGCGAGCAAATGAGAGCAGCCGGCCGCTTGAGTCAAGCAGCGCGAGGTCAGTCTTGAAGTTGCCTCCATCGACGGCCAGCACAACGCCGTGGCGGCCGACTCCCTCCGCATGTCCCGCGATCAACGACCGACTCCGAGCCTCGCCGGCGGTGGCAGGGTCTCAGCCGCGAGCAGCCGGTCGAGCATGGTTTCGGCCAGCCGGTACTCGCGGACCAGCGGGTTTGCCATCAGAGCTAGGCGTGCCGCACGTCGATCGCCCGTCCGTGCGGCGGTTGCGGCGAGCCGTTCGTACGCGGCGACGTGCTGCACCAGGCCGAGCAGCTCGGGCGCGAGGGGCGGCTGCTCCACCGGCACGGCGCCTGCATTCCCGATCCGCGCTGGAACTTCGACGACGTCATCGTCCGCAAGCCCGGCGAGGACGCCGCCATTGCGGACATCGACCACCTGAATGTCGTTGCTGTCGGCCGCGAGCGATGCGACGAGCTGAATTGCGGCTTCGCTGTAGAACGCTCCGCCTCGCTGCTCCAGCAGTGCCGGCTTCTCGGTCACCGACGGATCGCGGTAGAGATCGAGCAAACGGCGTTCGATCTGCGCGACGGTCTGCGCGCGCGGCGTGGTCAGCCTCTGCTCTTGGACGACCTCGCGCTCGGCGTAGAAGTAGCGCAGGTAGTACGACGGGAGGGCGCCCAGGGACTCGATCAACGCACGGGGAAGGCCGAGCTCGCGCGCGAACGCGTCGCCGTAGTGGCGGATCACCTCGTCGAGGACATCATGTCCGTCGACCCAAACTGCCCGGATCCAGGTGAGGTGGTTCAGACCAACCTGGCCAACGAGCACCCGCTCCGGCGGCACGCCGAGATGAGCTGCGATCTGACGCTGGAAGTTGATCGCAACATTGCACAGGCCGATCGCTCGGTGGCCGGCGTCGAGCAGTGCGCGCGTCACGATCCCCACCGGGTTGGTGAAGTCGATGATCCAGGCGTCGTCACAGGCAAGCTCGCGCGCTCGGTGCGCGATCTCTAGCACCACCGGGACCGTTCGGATCGCCTTCGCGAGTCCGCCGGCACCGGTCGTCTCCTGGCCGACGCAGCCGCAGGCCGCCGGGATCGTCTCGTCGCGCAGCCGTGCGGCTTGCCCGCCAACCCGAATCTGGATCAGGACCGCGTCGGCGCCGTCGAGCGCCCGATCGAGCTCTCCCGTGATCGCGAGCGCGCCGGAGAAACCCTGACGCTCGAGGATCCGCCTCGCCAGCCCTCCCACCGCGGCTCGGCGATCGGGGTCTATGTCATGCAGCACGAGCTCTCGCACGTGGAGTCGTTCCTGCTGCCGTATCAGCCCGGAGACAAGCTCGGGCGTATACGTCGAGCCCGCGCCGATCACCGCCAGCTTCATCCCTCCACCCCCGTCGGCGCGACCCTGTAACGGTTGTTGGAGGGCCGGGAGACGACCGTCGTGGCGAACCGGGTTGCCATCGTCAGCGCCTCGCGCCAGCTTGCCCCCTGCGCGAGCTCGTGAACGAGGCCGGCGTTGAAGGCGTCGCCGGCCCCGGTCGTGTCGGCGACGGTCACGGCCGGCGCGGGGACGGCGATCTCAGTCCCATCTGGCCCGACCGCAAGGCATCCGCTTGACCCAAGCTTGACGACCACCCACCCGCCCGAGACGACCTGCAGGGCACGTGCTGCTTGCGCTGCGTCTCCGGGCCGATTCGCGAGCGCGCAGACCTCGACCTCGTTCGGCAGAAAGACGTCAGCGTATGGGAGCAGCTCGCGTACCTCAGCCTGGGTCTGTGTGGGAAAGCCGTCAGGGTCCCACGTGGTGTCAAAGAATGTGCGGGCGCCGCGGTCCCGCGCGGTCTTGAGCAACCGCTGCGTCGCGTTGCCCCGGAGTTGTGGCGCGACAAAGTAGTCGCACAGCAACAGGTTGTCGCACGTGAGCGCATCGTCGGGGATCGTGGCCGGTTCCCACCGGGCGTTGACGCCGAGGTACGTGAGGAAGGTTCGGTCGCGAGCTGGGGACTCGAGCACGACCGTGAGCCCGGTCGACTCACCAGCTACCACGATGAGTTCATCTGCGAGACCGGTCATCGCGAGCTGTTCGCGCATCCACCCCCCAAGTTGATCCTCGCCGACGCATCCGATGAGCCGCACCTCCATGCCGGCTTCGACCGACGCGAGCGCCGCGTTGGCGCCCGCGCCGCCGAGGCGGACGGTCATCTGTTCGGTCAGCAGCGCGCCGCCGGGCGAGGGCAGGTCAGTGACGGGACTCATTACCACATCTGCCTGAACGCAGCCGATCACCGTCACCCTGGGGACGTCGAGTCCCTTCCGGACGCCCCCGTCCATCAGACACCTGCGTGCCGGGCCGATGGTGGCGCGCTGACTTCAAGGTCCCTGCTTTCAGCGAGCGCGACAAAACAGCACTTTGCAAAGAGCCTTGCCTTATCGATGACATGCCCCTTATTGTTACGCAGCATGCGCGCCATCCTATTCGTAAGCGCTACCTAAGCTCAATGCCACGCCCGAGCCGATATGACGGCGATGGCCGGCCCAGCCGGGCCGGAGCTGACTCTCCTCTAAGCCTGTTGCGGGAACTCGGTGAGCAGGCGGTGCTCGAAACAATCTTCCGCCAGGGTCCAATCACTCGGCCGGAGATCGCGGCGGCCACCAGCCTTTCCAAGCCAACTGTCTCGGCGGCGGTCAGCCGGCTCGAGCAAGAGGGGCTCGTTCGCGCAGCCGGCCGGCGCGCCGGCCAGCGCGGGCGCAACCCGGTCGCGTACATCGTCAGCTCCCGGGCGGGGTTTGTCGTCGGGGGCGACATCGGTGGCAGCAATGTTCGGGTCGCCGCGGCCGACTTGTTCGGTGAATCGATTTGCGATCTGAAGCGGCCGACGGCCAAGAACGGGAGCCGGGCTGTCGGGGCGCAGATCCTCGAGATGGTCCTGGAGGTAATCAACCAGGCAAGCGCGATCCACGGCCCACCTCTGGCGCTTGGGATCTCGGCGCCCGGGATAGTGGATCAGACCAGCGGCCGGGTCACCTCACTGGCGTATAACGTGGCGCCCGAGGGCGGCTTCGATCCGCTCGAGGTGATCCGCGACCGATTCGAGCTGCCCGTCCTCGTCGAGAACAATGTTAACCTCGCGGCAGTCGGCGAGCAGTGGTTCGGTCTCGCAAGGGGTGTATCGACGATGGTGTTCATCGCGATCGGCGCGGGGATCGGTATGGGGATCATCATCGACGGCGAGCTCGTGCGCGGCGCACATGGCGCCGCGGGCGAAATCGCCTATCTGCCGTTGGTCGGCGATCCCTTCAACCCCAGACACCGGGTGCACGGAGGGCTGGAGGACGAGATTGGCGCGGCCGGGATCGTCGCCGCGTTCAACGAGCGTCGCGCTCGGGATGATCCTGAGCTCGCTTCAGTCCACGACGTTTTCGAGCTTGCCGGCGGTGGAGATGTGGTGGCTCAATCTGTGGTCGATTACGTTGCCTCTCGCTTGGGCACGGCGATTGCGACCGCATGCGCGATTCTCGATCCGGAGCTAGTCGTGCTCGGCGGAGGCATCGGCGCGAGCCCTCTGCTGCTGCGTCCCGTCCGCGGGTCGGCAGCCGCGCTGGTTCCGATCACCGCGCGGATAGAGACCAGCCTCCTGGGCGAGCGGGCGGCGCTGCAGGGAGCGATTGCCGTCGCCTTGCATGCCGCCCGCACGATGCTGCTGTCCCACGGCGCGGCTGTAAAACCGCAGAAGAACCTGGTCTCAATGGCGGAGCCCAGCCGATCCTCGGGAGGTGCCAGACCGCGATTGCGATCACGGTAGAGAACAAGCGCTCAGAGGCGAGGAGGCTCCGGCGACCGGACCTCGGTCTCGAGGTCCGCCACAAATTGGAAAAGAAGTCGCCAATCTATTCGTAGTTGAACCCCGCAAGTGAGGACGATATAGTCGTTTTGTTCAGGTATTTCCCAAATGTCCGTAGTGATTGATCACGTCTGGGAAGCTCGTGTTTGCGGGTCTGACCGGATGCCGAGACTGATGCCGGAGACTCATTCGATCAATGCGACCCGCCGTGGGGCCAACAGCCTCAGAGACGCCGTCGCAGAGTCGCCCCGGCGCATCGGCGCCCGGTCTCAGCGGTTGACGAGACGGAGAGCTTTCGATGACCGGTCCAATTCGCTCCGGCCTGGTGCCGGTGAGCCATTGGCTCGCTCGCGGCGCGAGGGACGAGCCGGACAAATTCTGAGCCAGTGATCAGCTGGCGTTTGCCGAAACGGGAACGGAGAGTGTCGATGAAGCGCTTTACATGGCTCATGTCGTTGGTCGCGGTCTGCATGCTGGCGACTGCCTGCGGCGGGAGCTCGTCCAAGAGCTCTTCCAGCACCTCATCCGGGGCCACGTCCACGACGGCGAACACCGGCAAGGTCGGCGGCAAGCTCGTCATCGACAACGTCAGCGGATCCACCTGGACCTGCCAGTTCAACCCGTTCAACTCGGCAGTACTTGGCCCGGGCATCACCTTTGCTCCCGTCTATGAGCCGCTTGAGTTCGTCAACATCCTGCAGAGCACCAAACCGCCAGTCCCGATGCTGGCGACGTCCTCACAGTGGTCAAACGGCTTCAAGACACTCACCTTCACCATCCGTAAGGGTGTGACCTGGAGCGATGGCAAACCATTCAGCGCAGCCGACGTGGCGTACACGTTCAACGCGATGAAGAGCGACAAGTCGATCGACCTCAACGCGCTCTGGACCGCCGACGGCGGTCCCCTGAGGAGCGTGGCGGTCAAGGGCACCGACCAGGTCGTCTTCACCTTCAATGCGCCGTCCCAGCCACTCTTCTACTTCGTCGCGGACCAGACGCCGATCGTTCCGCAGCACATCTGGTCGACTCTCAACCAGAGCAAGCTGCACTCGTTTGGCGACTCCAGGCCTGTGGGCACGGGTCCGTACGAGGTCTCGGCCTGCTCCGGGCAGAACATCAAGTACCTGCGCAACCCCCACTACTGGCAGAGCACTCCGAGCCATCCGGTGCCGCAGATTCAGGAGGTCGACTATCCAGCCTTCCTCAGCAACACGCCGGGCAACCTGGCCCTCTCCCAGGGCCAGGCGCAGTGGGGCGGCCAGTACATCCCGAACGTTCAGTCGTTCTACGTCGCCAAGGATCCGTCGCACCGCCACATCTGGTTCCCGCCGGTCCTGAACGTCGCCCTGGTGCCGAACCTGAGCAACCCGCTGCTTGCCAAGTTGCCGGTGCGCCAGGCGATCGCCTACGCCCTCAACAAGGCGAATATCGCGCGGCTCGGGGAGGGCGGCGAGCAGACGCCCGCCAATCAGACGGGCGTCGTTACCCCGACCTTCCAGAGCTGGGTCGACACCTCGCTCACGCAACCGGCCTACGACCCCGCCAAGGCTGAGCAGATCCTCAAGTCAGCCGGCTTCACAAAGGGCTCGGATGGGATCTACCACGACGCCAGCGGGAACCGCCTCTCGTTCACGATCAAGACGATCAGCGGCTACTCGGACTGGGACTCGTCGCTGCAGATCATCACCCAGCAGCTCAAGGCCGTTGGGATCGCCGTCACCGTCCAAGACGAGAACTCCACTCCCTACACCGCCGACATCCAGGGCGGCCACTTCCAGCTTGCCTACGCCGGGAGTGGCGGGCCAGCGGCGAGCCCCGGACCCAGTCCCTACTACGAGCTCCGCGGATGGCTGTTCAGCGGCAACATCGGCTCGACCAACTACTCCCGCTACAAATCAACATCGACCGACGCCCTGTTCAACCAGTACGCCGCGGCGAGCCAGTCCCAGCAGGTCCAGATCATGCACAAGATCCAGAAGGTGATGGTCGACGACCTCCCGTTCATCCCCACCACTCAGGGGGTCGACTGGTACCAGTACGACACAACGAATATCGGCGGCTGGCCGACGGAGTCCAATCCGTATGCGCAACCATCGCCCTATTCCTTCCCCGACAATGGCCAAGTCCTGACGCACCTTTATCCCACCGGGTGAGCAAGCGGCCTGAGGCCGACGGAGATTAGGCGGTTGCGGCCGTGAGATACCTCACACGGCGAGTAGGCCTGTTCCTGGTGACCCTGTGGGCCGCACTGACGGTCAATTTCATCATTCCCCGCGTGATGCCGGGGAACGAGGCGCAGGCCGTGTTGGGAACCTTCCGGAACATCAACCCGGCGGCGCTGCACGCGCTCGAGATCCAGTTCGGCGTCAACGTACACCAGAACATCCTCGCGAGTTACTTAGAGTACCTGCGCAATTGCTTCACGGGCCAGTTCGGGGTCACCGCCGAGGGCGTGCCGGTCGTGACCGAGATCACGTCGAAGCTGCCCTGGACGCTCGGCCTCGTTGGCGTGACAACTGTGATCGCGTTCGTGATCGGCACCGTCGCCGGCATCGCCAGCGCCTGGCGGAGAGGCGGCCGGCTCGATGCGATCCTCCCACCGATGCTGTTCATCGTCTCGACCGTCCCGGTCTTCTTCGTCGGCCTGCTGCTGCTCTACGTCTTCGCGGTGAAGCTCAATTGGCTTCCGCTCAGCGGCAACTACAGCATCGGAGCCACACCGTCGTTCTCGGTTTCGTTCATCTGGGACGTGCTCAAGCACGCCTTGCTGCCAGGCCTCAGTCTGGTGATCGTCACCGCGGGTCTGTGGGTCTATTCGATGCGCAACAACATGGTCACCACGATCTCGGAGGACTACGTGAAAACGGGCCGTGCCAAGGGACTTCCGAATCGGCGGGTCATGTACGACTACGCGGCGCGCAACGCGATCCTTCCCAACCTCACGGGCTTCGCGATGCAGCTCGGCTACGTGCTGGGCGGCGCGATCGTCATCGAGTACCTGTTCTCGTATCCCGGCCTCGGTTATCTCTTCTACACGGCCACCACCGATCACGATCTGCCCCTCATGCAGGGGCTGTTCCTCTTCTACACGCTTGCCGTGCTCGTCTGCGTCTTCATCGCGGACCTGCTCACGGCGGTGCTGGATCCGCGGACGCGGGAGGCATGAGATGGCGACTGACGCCGCTTCAAACGTCGCGATAGCCGAGCATCCTGAAGACCCCGAGGTGACCGGCGCTCCGCGGCGTTTCATGCGCGCGGTTCTGGGCAATCGCAAGGCGGCGGCCGGAGCGCTGATCCTGCTCGTGATGGCGTTCGTCGCCGCGTTCCCGGGACTGATCGCGCCTGACGACCCCCAGGCAACGATCTTTCCCGCGAACCTCCTGCCGTCGTCGACGCACCTGCTCGGCACGACGCAGATCGGTCAGGACGTATTCTCCCAGCTCATCTGGAGCACGCGCCTGACGCTCGCGGTCACGCTGATCGTGAGCGTCATCGCCACCTTCATCTCGATGATCGTCGGTGTGACCGCCGCTTACGTGGGGGGAGTGACCGACCGCGTGCTGACGGTTACCACCGACGTCTTCCTGATTCTCCCGGTGCTGCCGCTGCTGATTCTGCTTGCCGCCTATCTTCCACCTGGGGTGACCTCACTGGTCATCGTGCTGTTGATCACCAGCTGGGCGTTTCAGGCGCGACAGCTGCGCTCCCAGGGACTGTCGATACGCAATCGCGACTTCCTGGTCGCGGCCCGGGTGCGCGGAGAGCGGCCCCTCTACATCATCCTGGTCGAGATCGTGCCGACCATGACCTCGCTCCTGGCCGCGTCCTTCCTGGCCCTCGCCGTGTACGTCGTCGGATTCGCGGCCAGCCTTCAATTCCTTGGACTGGGCAACAGCGGCGAGCTGATGTGGGGCACGATGCTCTACAACGCGCAGCAGGCAGCGGCGCTCGAGGCCGGGAACCCCTGGTGGGCTCTGGCGCCAGGCGCGGCCGTGGCCGTGCTGGGCGCCGGGTTCGCGCTGCTGAACTACGCCTTCGACGAAATAGGGAACCCGGCCCTGCGGCCCGTGAAGCGGCGGCGGTCGGCGAGGAGGCGGCGTGGACGAGCCTCTTCTTGAAGTTGACGACCTCGTGGTCGAGTACTTGACGGGCGCGGGCGTCGTGCGCGCCGTGGATCGAGTCAGTCTCGCCATCGAGCCCGGCGAGTTCCTCGGCATCGTCGGCGAGTCCGGCTGTGGGAAGTCAACTCTGCTTTTCGCCGTGGCTCAGCTGCTCTCACCTCCCGGCGAGGTGTCCGGAGGAAAGGTGATCTTCCGCGGAAGTGACATGGTGCGGCTCAGCCCCGATGACCTCCGCCACCTGCGCTGGCGTGACTACTCCGTGGTGATGCAGAGCGCCATGAACGCACTCAACCCCATGAAGAACATCGGCGCGCAGTTCAAGGACACCCTCGAGGCGCACGGCAGCCACTCGACACAGGAGATCCGCGAGCGGTCGGCGGAGGTCCTGAATCTGGTGGGAATCGACGCTGCCCACCTCAAGAGCTACCCCCACCAGCTGAGCGGCGGGATGCGCCAGCGGGCGATGATCGCCATGGCCCTGCTCTTCACGCCTCAGCTCGTGATCATGGACGAGCCAACGTCGGCGCTCGACGTTGTGGCTCAGCGATCGCTGATGAGCAAGATCAAGGATCTCCAGCGAAGCCTCGGGTTCGCCGTTATCTTCGTAACCCACGACATGTCGGTGGTAAGCCGCTATTCGGATCGGGTGATGGTGATGTACGCGGGCCAGATCGCCGAGACGGCGCGGACCGGCGCCATCTTCGACCGGCCCCTGCACCCATACACCCGTGGTTTGATGAACGCGTTCCCGTCCGTCCGCGGCCCTCGCCGAGAGCTGCTCGGGATTCCCGGCGCGCCGCCAGACCTCGCCCGACCACCCGGCGGCTGTCGCTTCAATCCGCGCTGCCCGGAGGTCATGCCCGCGTGCTTGAGCCACCAACCAGAGCTCTATCGAGTCGGCGCTGCTGACGTGCGTTGCCTCCTGTACACCGAACAGGCGAACGAAGCGATCTAAGACGATGCCCGAGGCGCCCCAGTCAAAAGAGGGTATTGCAGTCGCCGACGAGCCGATCCTGCGAACGCTCGATCTGACGCGGCACTTCCGCCTCGGTGGGATGTTCGCCAGCAAGCAGGTGCTGCATGCTGTCGACGATTTCAACCTCGCCATCCGGGAGCGCGAGATCGTCGCCCTGGTCGGGGAAAGCGGCAGCGGCAAGAGCACCGTAGCCCGCCTGCTGGCCCGCGTCTACCCGCCCACCCGAGGCAACGTCTACTACCGCGGACGGCCACTCCATACCCTCCGCTCCCGGAAGGACCTGCTCTGGTACCGGGGGGAGGTGACGATGGTTCTCCAGGACCCGTTCAGCGCGTTGCACCCGGTGTTCCGGGTCTCTCACGGGATCATGCGCAATCTCGCCTTGCACACGCCGGATTTGAACCGCCTCCAGCGTCGCCAAGAGGCCGAGCGTGTATGCGAGAGTGTGGGCCTGAGCGCCAAGATGCTCGACAGATTCGCCTACGAGATGAGCGGGGGCGAGCGCCAGCGGATTGGCTTCGCCCAGGCCTTGGCGGTACGGCCGAAGCTGATTTTGGCCGACGAGCCGGTGTCGATGTTGGATGTATCGATACGCGTCGGCGTCCTCAACATGATGGCCGGGCTGCGCGACCAGGGGGGCGTTTCGATTCTCTACATCACACACGACATCGCCAGCGCGCGCTATGTCGCTGACCGCATCGTCGTGATGTACGCCGGTCATCTCGTGGAGGCCGGGCCGACGGAGACATTGCTGTCGGATCCCAAGCATCCCTATACCCAGCTACTCCTCTCGGCGGCAGACGACCCTCGAGAAAAGGATGAGTCGGTCTCCGCCGACACCGGGGAGCCGCCGCGGGTGATCAACCCGAGCGAGGGGTGTCGCTTCCGCTGGCGGTGTCCGTACGCGATCGACAAGTGCGCTGAGGTCACACCCCGGCCGACGCCGATCGGAGAGACGCAAGTCGCCTGCCACGTTGCAGTCGCGGAGCACGAAGCCGCCTCCAACCCCACCGATGCGGCCTCCATCACCAGCAGCCCGCCCGACGTCTTTCGCAGCTAGTGGCCGCCCGCGCGGATCATGCGGGCGAGCGCTCGCTGCGTCGGCTCACCCGCGACGGTTCTCGATCCATCGAACTGGTGATCTTCGATTGCGATGGCGTGCTCATCGACAGCGAGCGCCTGGCGGTCAAGGTAGACGTGCAGGTCCTACGCGAGCTTGGCTGGCCTCTGAGTGAGGAGGAGGTCATCGAGCGGTTCGTCGGGCGCTCCGACCGCGACACCGAGGCGGCAATCGAAGCTCACCTTGGCCGCAAGCTGCCTCCCGGGTGGGAAAAGCAATTCAAGCCGCTCTACGACCGGGCCTTCGCCGCTGAGCTCGCTCCCGTCGAGGGTGTCCTCGAGGCGCTGGACCGAATCACGCTGCCGAGCTGCATCGCGTCGAGCGGCACCCGCGAGTACCTGCGCTACATGCTCGGGTTGACCGGGCTTTACGAGCGGTTCGCTGGGCGGATCTTCAGTGTGGAGGACGTTGCCAGCGGCAAGCCCGCCCCGGACCTCTTCCTCCACGCCGCCGAACGGATGGGAGCAAAGCCGGCCGCATGTGTGGTGGTGGAAGACAGCCGCGCCGGCGTCGAAGCCGCGCGCGCCGCCGGCATGCGTGTGCTGGCCTTCGCCGGCGGCCTTTCGACCGCCGACCTCCTCGACGGGTCGAACACCATTGTGTTCGACGACATGCGCAAGCTCCCGTGGCTCCTCGACCGCATCGGGCACAAAGCGCCACCCAGTCGATCCTGAGCGCCATATCCACAGGCGACTACGAACCGGCTCCCTCAGCCCGTATCCGACCGGAATACGAGCACGAGCACGCGTAGCGCGAGGACGCCGGCGAACACGAGCAGGCAGTAGCCGAAGAACGCGTACAGGGTGACGCTGCGGGTCACGCCCGGCCCTCCGTGAAGGCCAAGCATCAGTACCGACATGACGCCGAGGGTGGCGGCGACGAACGCGAGCGCCAGTTGGTGCACGAGGCGAGCGCCCCGCAGGTAGGGAAGCATTCCGCGGCGGACCAGGTAGCCCAAGCGTTTGCAGCTGGCAGTCGGCGCGGCTAATTGCTGGCAGCGGCGCCTGCCCTGCCTTGCCGGCAAGGCAGGTGCGATTGCCGGCGACTGTTCGGGATTGAAAGCCAGCCTTCAGCGGCCAGCAAGCAGCCGAGTCATAGAGCCAGAAGCTTCCGTTCGCCGCCGGTTTCGGCGTCTCCTGCGCAGCTCTGGCAGCCATTGCAACAGTTCCCCAGTCACGAAGCCTGAGCCGTATCGCGGGCTGCGAACGGCGGGCCGGACAGTCCCGCTTTTGGCCGACAAGTCCGCGAGCAGCGGTCGAGGCATCGCGGCCCGTGGGCGACGAAGGGCAAGCCGTCACTCCTGGGAGCCGGGGTTGAGCGCACCGGGGCCTGGGGCGGCGCGTGAGAGGATGCTTGGCGTGCAGTTGACTGAGGAACTGATGTGGCGCGGTCGTCGAGTCAGCTGGGACTGGCGCGGTAGCGGACCGCCGATCGTGTTCTGCCACGGCACCCCTTGGTCCTCATGGCTGTGGGCGCCTTTCGCCGAGGCGCTGAGCTCAGAGTTCACGACCTATGTATGGGATATGCCCGGCTATGGGCGGTCCTCCAAGGACCCCGGACATTCGGTCGCCCTTGATATTCAGGGGGAACTGCTGCACGACCTGCTCGAGCACTGGCATCTGAGCGCTCCTCACGTGGTCGCGCATGACTACGGCGGCGCCGTCGCGCTGCGCGCGCACCTTTTGCATGACTCACGGTTTGCCTCGCTAGCACTGGTGGATGTCGTGGCGCTCGCTCCTTGGGGCTCGAACTTCTTTTGCCTGGTGCGCGAACACGCGCACGTGTTCAGCGCGCTGCCGGCCGCGATCCACAACGGCGTGATCCGCGCATACGTCGCAGGCGCCAGCCACGCAGGTCTCACCCGACAGCAAACGGACGCGCTCGTCGCGCCCTGGCTGGGCGAAACGGGCCAGGCGGCGTTCTACGCGCAAATCGCACAAGCCGATCAGGCCTACACCGACGAGATCGAACCGCTGTACCCAAGCCTCGATCTCTCCGTTCTTGTCCTTTGGGGTTGCAACGACACCTGGATTCCCGTCAACCGCGCCCATCGTCTCGCGGACGCGATCCCTGGAGCGCAACTCCAGCTGGTCAAAGACGCCGGTCATCTCATCCACCTCGACCAGCCCATCCAGCTCGCCAACCGGCTGCAACGCTGGCTGAACTCCCAAATCGGCTGAGCTCTCGCAGCCACGCCAAATGATGACCGCGCGGAAGCGGCAACCGGGATAACACTGATTACGCCGACCCCGAGACATCCAAGCCTCATCGGAGCACCTCGAGGCCCCAGCGCCGACACTACCCCTTCCACGACGCAGTTATGCGCTGCAGCGGCCGTCATCGAGGACAAGGACGGACGCTAGGGGTAACACTCAGTTTGCAGGCCTTTTGCCGCGAAGAATGCGTCTGGGCGGCGGGGCGGGGCCAGCCGGACGGGACGTCTTCGGACATCTCCGGACATCTTGGACTTCTGCCTGCAAGCACCGCCTTTTTCAGGCCACGATTCGACCGTCGGAAACTTCCCGTTCCGGCTCAGTGAGCATTTGCCGCCGACGCGACGGGGTGCCTCTGTGCGGCTTGGTAGAGGGGCTCAGGGGCCATGTCGAGCCCGTCGTCCGGCCAAGCGATGGTTCCGCCCTCCACCGTGACCTTGGCGAACCGAGTCGGGTCGCGGAGGGGCTCGAACACGCCGGTCCATTCCTCGTCGTCGAACGAGATGTCGCCGACGGTCCCGTCTTCGAAGAGGAGTCGCAGGGCGTGGTCACCGATCACGGTGACCCCGGTGACGTGTACGGGACATATCGGGGACATTTCGCGTTTCCGCGGAAACGTCGCCGACAAAAGCCCTGCACCAGCGGGGCTTTCCTGACGCGCCCGGAGAGATTCGAACTCCCGACCTTCGGTTCCGTAGACCGACGCTCTATCCAGCTGAGCTACGGGCGCTTAGCATGTTTCTGCCTGCAAATCGGGACCTTCTCGAAACGCAGCCTATTGGTGTCGAGGCCGTGGGCCGGCGGCAGAAATCCGGCGATGCCGATGAATACGTGTGCCATTGGAGGGTCGATGGGCACAAATTCTCTCGGTGGCCACGAACAAGGATAACCGCGCGCCGCGGTCGCCGGGAATGCTCGCGTGAGAGCAGTCTCAGTCTATGTAGACGCAGGGGCTAGGTCGATTGGCCTTTCGGCTTGCGGACGGTCAAGCGTTCGACAATCCCGAGCCTGGAGCGGATTACCTCTTCGACGCCGAGCCCTTCGGCATGAAGGTGGTCGAGCGGGTCGCGCAGCAGGTGGTCGCCCCCAAGGCGGAGTGTTAGTGGCTCGAGCAGCCGTTGGACGGCGCGGATCAGACGCCGCGGGCTGCGGACGTGCTCGGCGAGGACCAGCTGTCCACCCGGGCGCAGCACGCGCGCGGCTTCGCGAACGGCACGACGGTCCTCGGGGATCGTGCACAGCGCGTAGGTGCAGACGACGGTGTCAAAGGATGCGTCGGGGAAGTCCAGGGCCTCGGCGTCGCCTTGGCGCAGGTCGATCTCGAGGCCGAGATCCGCGGCGCGGGTGCGGGCCAGCTCGAGCATCTCGGCGCTCAGCTCAATGCCGGTCAGCCGGCTGCCGGCGGGATAGTGGGGCAGGTTGAGTCCGGTCCCAATGGCGATTTCCAGCACGTCGCCGGTGGCCCGCGCGCACACCCATTCGCGGTTGCGGCCGAGCAGCACGCGCTCCCAGCACGTCATGCTGCGGTCATAGCGAGGGGCGTCCTTGCCATAGATCGCACGCAGGCGTTGCTTTTCGTCGCTGATGATCGGTCCTCGGAGGTTTGACGTGAGAGGCGCAGGGGTCAGGTGCGCGCTCAGTCTGCCTGACGGCTCGCGGTGATGCGTGGCGTGAGCAGGTCTTGGCCGCAGCAGTCGGCTCGAAGTCTCGTCGGGATGCAGGTAAGACCGGGAGGCATCGCGTCCGCTAAAGACCAATGACGACGACATCCGCCCGCCGCCTTGGTCGGCGAGCGACGAGCTGAACTAAAAGGAGAACCGATGGCGCCAAACCCGAATCTCGAGCGGCTGCACGAGGCGGGAGTCTCGATCTGGCTCGACACGCTCTCGCGCCAGCTGTTGCAAGCCGGGTCTTTCGCCGAGCTGATCCGCGACTTCGGGGTCACGGGGGCGACGTCGAACCCGACGATCTTCGCCAGGGCGATCACCGGCTCTGACCTCTACGACGACGAGCTCCGGCGCCTGGCTTCCGGGGGCGAGCGCGACACCCAGGAGCTGTTCTTCGCCCTGGCTCTCGACGACGTACGCGAGGCGGCGCGCGCGCTGCGGCCCGCCTTCGATGACAGCGGCGGCCGCGACGGGTTCATCTCGTTTGAGTGCACCCCCGATCTGGCCGACGACACCGAGGCGACGGTCGAGCAGGCCACGGACTTGTGGCGGCGGCTCGATCAGCCGAACGTGATGATCAAGGTGCCGGGCACGGAGGCCGGCTTGCCCGCAGTCGAGGAGCTGACCCGCCGTAGCGTGAACGTCAACATCACCCTGCTGTTCGCGATCGAGCGCTACGAGCAGGTGATCGATGCCTACCTGCGCGGCCTCAGCGCCCGCGCGCAGACCGGCCAGCCGATCGAGCAGATCAGCTCGGTCGCGTCGTTCTTCCTATCGCGCATCGACACCAAGGTCGACGGCCTGCTCCCGGAGGAGTCGCCGCTGCGCGGCCAGGTCGCGCTGGCCAGCGCGCGCATCGCTTACCAGCGCTACGTGGCCAAGTTCGCCGGACCCGCGTGGGAGCGCCTGCAGGCCCTCGGCGCCAGGCGCCAGCGGCCGCTGTGGGCGAGCACCGGGACCAAGGACCCGGCCTACTCCGACGTGCTCTACGTCTCCGAGCTGATCGGCCCGGACGTGATCAACACCATGCCTGAGCAGACGCTGCGCGCGTTCGCCGACCACGGCCAGGTGGCGCGCACGCTGGACTCAGACCCCGAGGCGGCAGAGCGCACCCTGGCCGGGGCATCGGGCGCCGGGATCGATCTCATCTCGGTCACCTCGGAACTCGAGCGGGAGGGCGTGGGGTCCTTCTGCGACTCCTACCACCAGCTGCTTGAGTGCATCGAGGGCAAGCTTGCGCTGGTGGGGGTCAACCGGTGAGGCGCCGACAAGGGCGATCGGGGCGCTAAAACCGCCGTGTCGCCATCATGCCTTCCTGCTCACGTCGGACCGTCCTCGGCGGCCAGGGCGTCGAGCGCGATCACCGAGTGTGCGTAGGCGCCGCCCGCTCGCATCTCGGCCGCGACCCAGATCGCCTCCATGATCTCCTGCTCGCTTGCCCCGCGGCGTTGCGCCAGCCGCGCGTGACTGCGGATGCAGTACGGACACTGGGTGACGTGCGCGACCGCGACGGCGATCAGCTGCTTGGTCTTCTCCGGCAGCGCCCCATCGGCGAACACGCGCCTGCTGAACGCTTGAAAGGCGTCGTGAACCTCGGGCGCCGCCTGTTTGCGTCGACCGGCGAGCTCGCTGGTTGCGGTTGGGTACACGCTGTCGGCCATTCTTCCTCCTGTGGATCGCAATCGCATTTGGGTTAAGTCCGCCTTCGAGTTCCAGCCCGTGCGCAGCCAGAGCCTGGCGTGTCGGCCGGTCGGTGCGTGGCGCAGGTGCGACCGCTCAGGGTGCGGCCGCGCGGAGCCGATGGCCGAGTGCTTCGAGCTCGGGCTCCGGAATCGTCGTTTCGATGAGCGGGAAGAGCTCGTGTTCCTCGAGTCGCACGTGGGCCGCGATGCGGGCGCCGAGGTTGTGCAACTGCTCGAGCGACGGGCCCGCGGCGAGTCGTGCCGCGTCGCGGCGGATCTGCACGTGGTCGAGAAGCGTTCGGATGATCGCCGGGTGCTCGAGCTCGCCGTATTCGGCGTAGGCCGGGAGCAGCAGTTCTTCCTCGATGCGGAAGTGCAGTTTCTCCTCCTCGTGCCAGTGGGCGAGGAAAGCGTCGGCGCTATCGGTCGCCGTCTGGAGCGTCGCGCGCCGCAGGCGCAGCGCTACGGCCAGCGCGTGCTGGTGGTCGCGCGATAGGGGAGCGAGGGCGGGGTGGCGTTTCATTTGCGCACGGCTACGCGCGCGGTTGGGCGGAGCGAGCATGTCATCGGGCGACTGGGGCCGCGAGGTCCACGTCTGAAGAATTTACACACCAAGAATTGACAAACAAGGCGCGAGTTAGCGGAATGGTCATATCGCCTCCGTCACCGTGTGCGCGGGGAGGATCCGGAAAGGCGTGGCTTGCCGGCCGCCTTAACACGGTGAGGCGTTTGTGGCTTGCGGTCGGGCAGGACGTGCAGCTCGAGCTGTCTCCGCGTGTGCCGGATCTGGCGTCGTGCCTGCTCCACGCGACGGCTGAACTCGGGATCAACAGGCCAGGGCCGAGGCTCGTGCAGCGGTGACTGGAAGGCAGACCTCTCGCGGATGCTCTTCAGTGGTGCCATTTCACGCTCATGTGTCAATCGGGCCGCGGGCAGCGGCTGCTGTCGGCCTCGATGACGATCTGCCGAGTGGGACCGGCGCGGTCATCTTGGTCTTGGGGTTCGTGGGGCAACCGCCGTGACCCCGGGACGGTCATCTTGGTCTTGGGGTTGGCCGAGCAAACCGCCGTGGCACCCCATGTGACCGGCTTGGAGGTCGTGCCGAGAGTCGCAAACGCGGTGGCGGCGTTCTCGGCGGCGGGGTCGGCCGCCAGGCACAGTGAAAGCAGCACGCGTGACTTGAGTCCGTCGAGCGCCCCGGCAGGGATCGTGCCGGCGTCGAGGAGCTCGAGTTCGCTGCCCGGGTACCGGTAGGTGTTGCGAAGCAGTTCGCCCGATCCCGTGCGTGACGCGAGCACGACGGGCATCTGGGCCGCCAGACGCTCGATTGCAGGCACCATGGCCGGAGTCACGTGACCGCCACCAAAGCCCTCGATGACGGCGCCGCGGAAGCCGTGGGTGCCCAGCGTCGCCAGGATCCGTCCGTCGTCGCCAAGGGCCAGACGCACCAGTGCGACGGGCGGTACGTTGGCGCCGGCGGGGACGTTCAGGTTAATGCGCCCGACGGGTCTGGCCACGATCACGGGCCGTCCCTCGCTGATCCAGCCCAGCGGCCCCGCCACAGGCGATTGGAACGCAGACGGCCTCGAGGTGTGGGTCTTGGAGACAAAGCGCGCGGCATGGATCTCGTCGTTGAAGACCACGAGGACGCCGACCCCCGGCGCGGCGCCGCTGGCCACGACCTGCACGGCGGTAAGCAGGTTGGCGGGCCCGTCGGCACCGGGCAGCGACGGGTTGCGCATCGCTCCGGTGATCACGATCGGCGCATCGCCTGCCCACAGCAGATCGAGAGCGAAGGCCGTCTCTTCGATCGTGTCGGTGCCTTGGGTGATGATGACACCTGCCGAGCCGTCCTCGATCCGGCGGTCGATCTCGTCCCGGAGCCACAGAAGATCCGCGAAGGTGATCGACGTGGAAGGGCGCTGCATGAACTGAGCTGCCCTTAGATCCGCGACCTGATCGATCCCTGTCACCGACTGCATGATTGCCTCGGCGGTCAGGGTGGGCGCGGCTCCGGCGGCATGGTCGCCGGGAACGCTGGCGATCGTCCCGCCGGTGGCCAAATAGTCAACGCGTGGCAGCGAGCGAGAGCCCGCGCGCCCGGCGCTCAGTTCCGCCCCGGCGAATCTTTCGCCGGCGATTGTCGCGGGCGATCCGAACCGGCGCCCTGAATCGATCTGCCAAGGTGGCTGCGATATCGCGCGGCGGGCCGGTGATCGGAGGGCGGCCCTGACGTTCACGTCCGTTTTCATGAGGGGAGCTTGACGGCTGCGGCCAGCCGAGCGAATGGGTGCTTTCCTGCATCCGCGCCGCAGATGCAACGGCGCAGGGTGGTCGAATATGGCGCTCGTGAGCAATGCGTCAGCGCAGGAGCTGATTTCACCCCTGCTGCTGCCGCCTCGCCGCCTCGGCGATGACGAGGTGGTCCAGGGGCGCTGTTGCCATGGGGGCTTGTTGGGAGCGCCGCGTGGCCGCCGCCCGCAACCGTTGAACGGGAGCTCGAGGGCGATCGGAGAACTCGATCTGACCGGTCCCGGGGGCCGGCGTGTGACGCCGCATGGCCGGTCGAGCGCGGCTTGGGTCGGCTGACGCGACCTTGCCATTGCCGAGACGGTGGGGCGAGCGCTGAGCGTGGGCGCGCAGTCCCAGCGCGCATGACCGGCGGCACACTGCGGTGTCTGAGCGCCCGAGCAGCTCGGCGAGGCGGGCTGGGTTGAGCGCCTGGTGCAGGCGCAGGAGCTCATCCTCCTCGCGTGTCCAGCGGCGCGCGTAGCGCGGTGCTGGGGCTGGCAGCGGTGGATAGATGCCGAGCCGCGCGGCATGCCTGCGAATCGCCTCGGGGGTGCGGCCGAGGCGCTGAGCCACGTCCTCGAGCGTGCTGCCGCGGGCCGTCAGCAGCCTCAAGTGGTGATCCTCGTGGATGCTCCAGCGGCGCGCGTAGCTGATCAGATCGAGCTTCCGGGCTCGCGCGGCCACGCTGGTCGGGGTGCGGTGCGGTAGCTGGCGGGCGATCTCGGCGTAGGGCAACGCGCTGGTGTAGCCGTCACGGATCACTGCGTCCTCCCACTCGGTCCAGCGGCGACGGGGCGGCGGATGATGCAGCCCGAGATGCTGCGCATGCAGGCGCAGCGCATCGGGGGAGCGCCCGAGGCGATGCGCGAGCGCGGCGAGATCTCCGTGCTCGCTCAGGCAGAGGCGTATCGCCTCGTCTTCATGGGCCAGGTACGGGCGTCCGGCCGGCGCTGTGCCCACGAGCATCCGGCGCCGCGCACGAACCTGCTCAGGTGAGCGACCGAGCCGCTCGGCGAGGAGCGCCGTCGGCACACCGGCGGCCGCTGCCGCGCTGAGCAGCGCATCGTCGAACTGCGACCAGCGCCGGGCGCGACGCGCAGGGATGTGCAAATGGCGCCGGCGCGCGAGGACGGCGTCGGGCGTTCGTCCCAGCCGGTGGGCGATGCGCTCAACGGACAGCTGGTCGGCGTAGAGCTCGCGGAGCAGCTGGTCCTCGGCATGGCGCCAGCGTCGGGCCAGCACTCACCTCAAATCAGACAGGCGGGAGCTCAAGCGCACCGGGAGGCGCGTCTCAGGCGGCCTGGTGGCGGTAGTAGGCGGCGTTGAGCTCGATGTAGTGCTGCCATTCCTCGGGCACCTGGTCTTCGGCGAAGATGGCATCGACGGGGCAGGCTTCGACGCAGGCGTCGCAGTCGATGCATTCTTCGGGGTCGATGTAGAGCAGCTCGACGTTGTCGTAGTCGGGTTCGTCGGGGGTGGGGTGGATGCAGTCGACCGGGCAGACCTCGACGCATGAGTTGTCCTTGGTTCCGATGCATGGTTCGGCGATTACGTAGGTCACGGCGCGAGCGTCCTTTGAGGAGTTTTGCGATCCGGTCTAGGAAAATATCAGGGTTGGGCTTTTGCGAGGCCGACTATGAGAAACTTTCCGGGTGGCTTCTGGTCGGCTCGAGGGTCTGGGTGACGTGCTGGCCTAGCTCACCGGGCTGGGCTTCGCGCCCCAGCGTGATCCACCGAAGCGCGGACGGGTCGTGTTTCGCTTGGGCAACTGCCCCTACCGCGAAAACCAGCCCGTGGTCTGCGAGCTGCACCGCGGCTGACGCTCAGACTGCTGGACCAGCTCGCCCCCACGGCCCGACTCCTCGACTTCATTCCCAAGGACCCCGACCGGGGGCCGGATGCCTGATCAAGGTCCAGGGCCTGTAGCCGCCGCCCCGGCGTCGCGCCTGTGACTGCCGTCGCGGAGCCCCTGCCTCATCGAGCTACGGGTCTGAGCGCCTCGACCCGTGGACCGCGTGTAGCTTCAGGCGGCTGAGCTCTCCGCCTCGCCGGCGTTGGTGTGCGCGTAGCGGGCGACCGTGAACGCGATCAGGGTCGGCACCTGGACTGCGTAGACGATCAGCGACAGGGTGAGAATCACCAACGGGGCGCCGCTGACCTGGTCGCGCAGGAAGGCATACTCGATCATCCCCGCGGTGATGGCATAGGCGAGCAGCGCCCATTTGGCCACGTAGAAGAAGCGCTCCCAGGCGAAGTCCTTCACTCGGCGCAGCGAGGCGAGGTTGACGGCCAGCACTGCCGCCGATGCGATCAGCAGCGCGATCGCCGGACCGAGCGGAACGTGCTGGGGCAGGTGCGAAGCCAGATAGATGCCGCCGATCACGATCAGGGCCAGGGAAAGCATGCCCAACTGGGTGAAGGGTGGGTAGCGGCGCTCGCTCATCCGGAGGCGATCTTCGTCATGATCACCAGCGTCGCGAGCTGCATTACGCCCAGCACCCCGGCGCAGTAGATGAAGCGCTTCATCAGGTGCTCGATCACCTTGGGGTTGGGCCGCGGTTTCTTGAGCTCAAACAGGACCGCGATGTTGGCGGGTTCGAGCAGGCCCAGCGCGAGCACGGCCATAACCCCGACGACGATGTAGCTGGCCACCATCCAGCCGTGCAGCGGGTTGACGCTCAGCGTCGTCCCGAGCTTGGTGCCAAGCTGCCAGCCCGCAGCCAGCGTCAGCGTCACCACCGTCGGCATGATCAGCACCATCTTGGGCATCAGCCGGGTGGTGAATTCGATCCGCGCCGGAACCGACATCTTGCCCATGATCGGGCCGAGCACCAAACCAAGGAATAGGTCGATGATCGTCCACGCCGCGCCTCCAGCCACGTGCAGGAACTCGAGCGGCCACAGCGTGTTGACCTCGATGGCGACGACCAGCGCCACCATGGCCACGGCGACGAGCCCCAGCCCCACGCGCGGGACGATGTCGAACTGGAGTGGTCCCGCCGCCGAGGCCTCCGCCGGCGGTGCCCCAGCCGGCGCGGGCGGTGCGGTGATCTCGGCCATCTGACCCCATCCTATAGCCTGGCCCGGCTCCGAATGCCGGCTTCCACCGGGAACGGGTGGCCACTCGCGCGATCGTCGCCGGGCGTGCCACGCGCCGCTGGTGGCCACTGGCGCGATCGTCGCCGGGCGTGCCACGCGCCGCTGGCGTCGGTCCAAGCGCACAAGGGGCCACGAGTACGATGCCACCCGATGCCGATCGAGTGGGCCGGTCTGGGTCCGGAACTGCTGCTGGCGCTCGACCGATCGCGCGGTGAGCCGCTCCGCTCCCAGCTCGAGGGCGAACTGCGCGAGGCGATCCGGTCGGGAAGGCTGGCGGCCGGTGAACGGCTCCCATCGTCGCGCGCGCTGGCCACCGAGCTCGGGATCTCGCGCGGACTCGTGCTCGAGTGCTACAGCCAGCTCCGGGCGGAAGGCTTCCTGACCGCGCACACCGGCTCGGCGACCCGGGTTGCCGCGGGCGCAGTGACTCAATCCGAGCTGCCCGCTGGCGCCCCGATGGCGCCGCGGCTGGCGGTCGACTTCCTGCCGGGGGTCCCGGATCTGACGAGCTTCCCGCGCCGCGACTGGGCCTGGGCGATGCGCGAGAGCTGCCGAGACGCGACGCCGGCCGAGCTTGGCTACGGTGATCCGCGCGGCACCGACGCGCTGTGCCGGGTGCTGGCCGGGTACCTGCGCCGGGTCCGCGGAGCCGTGGCCGACGCGCGGCAGATCGTGGTCTGCGTCGGCTTCGCACAGGGCATCAACCTCGTGCTGCGCTCACTCGCGCAGGACGGCATCCGGCGCGTGGCCATCGAGGACCCCGGAGACGACGAGTACCACGCGATCGCGGCGCGCCTCGAGATCGAGACGGTGCCCGTCGCGATCGACGAACGAGGGATCGACGTCGAGGAACTCGCCGCAACGGACGTCCGGGCAGTGATCCTGACCCCGACGCATCAGTTCCCGACCGGGACCGCGCTCGCCTCGGAGCGACGCCAGGCGTTGGTGAGCTGGGCGAACCAGCGTCGCGCGACGATCATCGAGGACGACTACGACGCGGAGTTTCGCTACGACCGGGATCCGGTCGGTGCGCTCCAGGGATTGGCGCCCGACCGAGTGGCGCTGATCGGCACCGTCAGCAAGTCGCTGGCGCCGGCGCTGCGCCTCGGCTGGGTCGTGTGCCCCGCCGGGCTGCTCGAATCAGTGGTCGACGACAAACGGCTCAGCGATCGCGGCTCCCCGGGACTCGAGCAACTGGCGCTCGCGGCGCTGATCGAGTCAGGCCGCTTCGACCGGCATCTGCGTCACATGCGCGCTGTCTACTCGGGGCGACGTGACACGCTGGTCGCGGCGCTCGCCGACCACGCCCCCGAGGTCGTGTTGAGCGGACTCGAGGCCGGTTTCCACGCGGTGGCTCACCTGCCGGATGGCGCCGACGAGCAGGCGATCGTCGAACAGGCTCAAGCGCGGTCGATCGGCCTGCACGGCATCTCGTCTTATCTCACCGGCGGACGAGGTGGCCCACCCCAACTAGTGCTGGGCTTCGGCAACCTCAGCCAAGCGGCGATCGAGCGCGGCATCGAGACGGTCGGGGATCTGCTGCGGCCCAGCTGAATCTGAACACCCGCGCCCGCGCAGAAGCGGCTCACTAAATCGGCATCCGATTGGCTCTTATCACTGGGCCGCTTGCCGCCTAAATTTGCCAGGCCATGACGACCAGGCACAACGTCCGCTCGATCCTCTCCTCGCCCGGGGCCAGCTCGTTGATCACCAGCTCGATCATCGCGCGCCTGCCGCTGGCGATGTTCAGCATCGCGCTGCTCGTCAACGCTCAGCGCGTGACCGGGTCGTTCGCCGCTGGCCGGCCTCGTCAGCGGGGCGTACGCGATCTTCGGCGCCTTCTCGGCGCCGCTCCTCGGGCGGCTCGTCGACCGGCTCGGTCAGACGAGCGTTCTCATGTGCAGCGCGATGGTCACCGCACTGGCACTTGTCGTCACCGGATTGCTGCCGGCGCATACCTCGCCGGTCGTGCTGGTCGCGCTCGCCGGCCTGACCGGACTGGCGACGCCGCCGCTCGAGGCGTGCGTCCGGACGCTGCTTCCGGTGATCGTCAGCGACTCCAGCCGGCTGCCGACGCTGTATGCGTTCGAGTCGACCGTGCTCGAGTTGACCTTCGTGGTCGGTCCGCCGCTCGCCCTCGGGCTCGGTGCGATCTGGTCGACCGGTGCCGCGCTCGCCGTCAGCGGCCTCGTGATGCTCGCCGGGACGCTCGCCTTTGCCGCCCAGCCAGCGTCTCGACGGTGGCGGCGGTCCACCGATGTGACCCGGCCGGCCGGTGGCTCGCTGCGCTCGCCGGCGATCCGGACGCTGGTCCTGATCCTGCTCGGAACCGGCACCGTGTACGGCGCGACCGAAGTCGGCGTCACGGCGGCCACGAAGGCGCTCGGCAGCAGCGTTGCCTGCGGGCCACTGCTGGCCCTGTGGGGAGTGGGGTCGCTGCTCGGCGGGATCGCCGCGACGCACCTGGGCGGGGGCGCCCGTCGCGCCGGCGGTCTGAAGCAACTGCTGGCCGCGCTGGCTGTCGGTCACGGAGCGTTGCTGCTGACGACCGGCAGCGTCGCTGCCATGGGCGCCGTGATCCTCCTTGCCGGGGCGACGATCGCTCCGACCGAGGCCACGGTCTCGGCGATGCTCGACAGAGCCGCCCCGGTCGGAGCGCGAACGGAGTCCTTCGCCTGGTTGTTCACGGCGTCGCTCATCGGAGCCGCGTTGGGCGCCGCGGTCGCCGGCGCGCTGGCCCAGAGCGAAGGCGCGCAGGCCGCGTTTGCCCTCGCGGGCGTGGCGGGTGCGGTCACGGTCGTGATCGCGTCCCTCGGATCCCGCGCGATCAATGGTTCGACGGCGCATCGCCCGGCGGCGCTTGGAGTGGCTGCTGCCTGAGCGATCGCCGGTCGCGCAACAGAAGCGGAGAGGGCGGGATTCGAACCCGCGAAGGAGTGTTAACCCCTTACTCGCTTAGCAGGCGAGTGCCTTCAGCCACTCGGCCACCTCTCCCACGGATGGGGCGCTCAGTGTAAACGAGCCGGTTCGTAGCCACGGCCCGCGGGTGCCGCGGCTACGATCGACGCCGGCACTCCAGGAGGGGTGGCAGAGCGGTCGAATGCGCTGGTCTTGAAAACCAGAGTCCGTGCAAGCGGACCGCGGGTTCGAATCCCGCCCCCTCCGTCGTCACTACTCGGTCGTGTTGCTCGGCGCGGTGCCGAACACGTGATCCCAGAACGGCGCACTGATCCCGTAGCCCCGCTCGTGGTTCTGGAAGTGATGGCGCATGTGCAGCTCGCGCAGCCGGCGCCCGAGCCGTGTCTTCGGGCGGTGGTGGTGAACGTGGTAGTGCAGCATGTCGTAGGCGAGGTAGCCGCCCAAAAACCCGGCTCCGAACGGCAGGAAGGCGGGGCTGCCGAGGACAACGTAGAAGCCGAGCATGAACAGCGCGGCCAGCGGGACGCTGACCGACGGTGGCATCACCAGGCGCATGGGGTCGTTGGGATGATCGTGGTGGACGCCGTGGATGATCCAGTGCAGGCGCGCCCCGATGCCCTTCTCGGGCTCGAAGTGGAACACGATCCGGTGCAGCCAGTACTCGGTCAGCGTCCAGAACACGTACCCAGCGAGCACCCACACGATCGTCATCGGACCGGAGCCGCGAACCAGGCCCTCGATGAACAGGATCGCGATCACCGGCCCGAACAGGATCGGCGGCACGGCCGGATGCACGCGCGACAGCTTGTCCAGCAGATCGGAATCGAACATCCGCGGCGAGGCACGGAGCACGTCGCTACGGCTCAGTCCCTCGAGCTCTTCGGGTCTGGTCGCCATCGAGGCAAGTTTAGCTCGGGCCCGGCACCCAGCCCAAGCCGGCCTGGCGGCGGCGGTGACATCCTTGTCGGCGATGGCCGCGCAGCCCGCCCCGCGATGGTGGTCGGTGCGGCGGGCTCAGAACCTCAAGCCCGCCACCTACCGCTGTCCACTGTGCGGGCGCCATCTGCCCGCGCTCAGCGAGCACATGCTGCTGTACCCCGAGGGCCGCAGCGACGGTCGCCGCCATGCCCACTCCGCGTGCGTGCTCACTGCCCGCAAGCAGGGGCGACTGCCGACACGGGATGAGTGGCAGCGGACCCAGCCGCGGCCGCCGAGTCTGTGGACCCGCGCCCGGGCGCGGCTCAGCGGTGGCAACGGGTAGGGTGGCGCCCGTGACCGGCGATCTCAGATTGGGCCTCAACACCGGCTACTGGGCCGGCGGGCCGCCGCCGGGCGCGGCGCAGTCAATCAAGGAGGCCGAGCGACTCGGCTTTGATTCGGTGTGGACGGCGGAGGCGTACGGCTCGGACGCGCTGATGCCGCTGGCCTGGTGGGGCGCGGCGACCGAACGGATCAAGCTGGGGACCGCGATCGTGCAGATCTCGGCCCGGACCCCCGCCGCCACGGCGATGGCGGCGATGACGCTCGATCACCTCAGCGGTGGGAGGGTGATCCTGGGGCTGGGCGTGTCGGGCCCGCAGGTCGTCGAGGGGTGGTACGGCCGGCCGTTTGCGAAGCCGCTGGCCCGGATGCGCGAGTACATCGGGATCCTGCGCGACATCTGGGCACGTGAAGGCCCGGTCACCAACGAAGGCCCGCACTATCCACTCCCCTTCCCCGGCGGCACCGGCCTGGGCAAGCCGCTGAAGGCGAGCATCCATCCTCTGCGGTCCGAGATCCCGATCTACCTGGCCGCCGAAGGCCCGAAGAACATCGCGCTCGCGGGCGAGCTCTGCGACGGTTGGCTGGCGCTGTTCTACTCGCCCTATCACGACGGCTTCTATCGCGAGGCGCTCGAAGACGGGTTCGCGCGACCTGGCGCGCGCCGCTCCAAAGAGGAGTTCGAGGTGGCCGCGACGGTGCCGCTGATCGTCACCGACGAGATCGAGGCCGCCGCCGACGCCGTCCGGCCGATGTACGCGCTCTATTTCGGGGGCATGGGCGCGCGCGGGACCAACTTCCACGCCAACGTCCCCATTCGGATGGGCTACGAGGCCGAAGTGGCCAAGATCCAGGAGCTCTACCTCGGTGGCCACAAGGACGAGGCGGCCGCGGCCGTGCCGACAAGGCTTCTCGAGCAGCTGACCCTGATCGGACCCAAGGAGAAGATCCGCCACGACCTCGAGGCGTGGCGCGAATCGATCGTCACCACGCTGCTGGTCGGCGGCGACCCCGCCACGCTGCGAACCGCTGCCGAACTGGTGCTCGGCTAGCGCCGGCCAGGAGGCCCGCACGACGCGCCAGGACTGCGACCGGGGAGCGCACGCGCACGCTCCCCGGCCCGGCAGCCGCGTCGCGTTACACGGGCGTCGGGGTTGACTGCCCGGCGCCCGACGCGATCTCTGGGACCCCGTTCGGGTACCCAAGCGATGGCACATCGGAGGGGTAGACCTCGTGGCCGTGTTCCGCAGTGTCCCCAATCTCGAGGTTCTCGTCGGACATCCGCAGCGGTATGAACCGACCCACGAGCTTGAGCAGCACGAAGGTTCCGGTCGCCGACCACACGATCACGAACAGTCCGGCGAACAGCTGCCACTTGAGCAGGTTCCAGTTGCCGTGAATCGCGCCGCTGGCCGAGATGCTCGGCGTCTTGCCCCGCCCGGGGTAGATGAT
The DNA here is from genome assembly GCA_963757015.1 of uncultured Solirubrobacterales bacterium. GTDB lineage: Bacteria > Actinomycetota > Thermoleophilia > Solirubrobacterales > Solirubrobacteraceae > Palsa-465. The sequence continues at coordinate 88,115 of CAVWQA010000001.1, read as the reverse complement.
CATGTTCGGGTCGGCGAAGATGCCCGTCAGCAGCCCGCCGGCCAGGCCGGCCACGCCGTGGGTGTAGATCACGCCCAGCGTGTCGTCGACGTTACGGAACGGGCGCAGCCGGCTCATGTAGTTGAGCGCGAAGTACACGATCGTCGAGGCGACGACGCCGATGGCAATCGCCCCCCAACCGTTGACGAACCCGGCCGCCGGGGTGATCGCCACCAGCCCGACGATCATCCCGTTGACGCCTGAGATCAAGCCCGGCTTGCGGCCGGTGAGGTAGTCCCATCCGACCCAGACCAGGAACGCGATCGCGGTGCAGAGGTTGGTGTTCAGGATCGCGGCCGAGGCCGAGGCGCCCGCGAAGTACGGGTCGCCGCCGTTGAAGCCGTTCCAGCCCAGCCACAGCAGCCCCGCACCCAGGGCGAGCATGGCGACGTTGTTGGGCGCGTCGATCTCGCGATCGCGCTGCAGCCGCGGACCGATCACGGCCGCGGCCACGAAGCCCGACACGCCCGCCGACAGGTGGATCACGTAGCCGCCCGAGTAGTCGACGGCTCCGTGCTGGGCGAAGAAGCCGCCACCCCAGATGGTGAAGGCATCGACGGTGTAGACGATCGACGACCACAGCGCCACGAACGGGATCCAGGCCTTGAAGTTGATCCGTCCCAGCACCGAGCCGAGCATCAATATCGGCGTGATCGCGGCGAATACGAATTGGAAGTAGGCGAGCGTCGCCTGTGGGAAGCGGAAGCTCGGCCCGCTCGTGGCCAGCGGGACGGTGGCCTGACCCTGCTCGGCCGAGTGGCTCAGGATCGTGCCCGGCTTGCCGATGAAGTTGCCGAAGAAGCCTCCGCTCGAGATGCCATGGAACGGTGTCCCGAAGCCCATCTTGAACGCCCACAGCACCCATACCACGAGCACGATGGCGAAGGCCGCGAACGCCAGCATCATGCTGTTGATCGACCAGCGCTTCTGCATCACGCCGCCGTAGAGCACGACGAGTCCGGGCACGCTCATCAATCCGACGAGCGTCGCCGCCGTCATCTGCCAGGCGTTGTCTCCGGGGCTCAGCCAGACTGGATAGGGCAGCCACATTGGGTCTGGAATCTCCTTTTCCTGGGGACGGTTGCCACCAATGCCGCCGCGCTCGCAGCGGTCAGCCCTGGCGGGCCAGTCAACGCGCCACAGTGTCGCTGTCTGGCGGCACCGGACCCATGGCCTCGCGTCCAGCAAACGCCACCGCGTTCTGGACATTGGGATAAGAGGCGTTCGGCCTGCTAGATCAGAATCGGAGTCTCGCGTGCCAGCACGAGCACCGAGCCGCGCGCCGAGTCGAGCTTGGCCCGGGTGGCGCCGCTGAGCCCGATCCGGCCCACGCTCGCGCTCGGCGCAGAGCCGACCACGAGCAGATCGACGTCGAGATCGTTGCTGTGCGACAGCGAGGCTCCCAGGGCCTCGGCCAGGGCGGCGGCGGTCTGCTGCGGAGCATCGTCATCCTCCGAGGGCGAGACCGCGATCGTCCGGATCGCACCGTCACCGTACGCGCGCAGCCCCGCCGCGGCGACGGCCACGGCCACCGACCCGCCTCCCAGCAACTGCTGCGCCGAGCTTCCGGGCTCGACGTGGCCGGGCGGGGTGCGGTAATCGGACCCGAACACGATCAGCGCCGCGTGCTGCGCCTGGGCGAGCTTGCCCAAGCCCGCCCCCGTGGACGGATCCACGACAACGTGACGCGGGATGTCCTGATCGCCCAGCCATGCCGCTCCCTGGGCCAAACGCCGCTCGGCGTCATGTTGGGCGATCTCTTCGCGCCGCGGGTCGTACTCGTGTGAGTGGCGGACATAGGCAAGCGACAGCGCGACCGAGCCGCCACCGAGCATTCGGCCCAGCGCCAGCGCATCGTCGTCGTTGGCGGTCCCGTCATAGGACACGATCACGCCTACGGGCATGTGGCAATGCTGTGTGAGGGCGACGGCTGCGGCATTGGCCCTGTGGACAATGATCCTCTCAACCGCGCTATCCAGGCGGCGTCGACCGATGGCCCGGTGTGCCACGATGACAGCGTGGAGCGGTTCGCTTGCAGGTAGGGACAGGGCGCGTGCGCCGCTCGTGCTGGCACTTCTCCACCATCATCTCCAGGGATCGCCATTCGACTACCTAGGCGTGGCCGCGGCCGCGGCCGTGAGCTGGGTGGGGGTTCCCGGCCCGGGCGAGCCGGTGCTGATCGCCGCCGCGGTGCTGTCGGCCCGGCATCACCTCGACATCACCACCGTGGTCCTGGTGGCGTGGGGCGCCGCCACCGTCGGGGGCATAGTCGGTTGGCTGATCGGACTGAAGGCCGGACGGGCGGTGCTGGTGGCGCCGGGGCCGCTGCACTCGCTGCGGGTGGGAGCGGTGGCCCGCGGCGAGCGCGTGTTCGAGCGCCATCCTGTGATCGCGATCCTGCTCACCCCTGCCTGGATCGCGGGGATCCACCGTGTACGAGGCGCCGTCTACCAGCCGATAAACGTGATCTGCGCGGGGATCTGGGCCGCCGGGATTGGTTTCGGGGTGTACCTCATCGGCCCCGCGGTGGACCGTTTCGTCGACGACTTCGGGCTTGTCACCACCAGCATCGTCGGGGTCGCGATCCTCGCCGGCGTGCTCCTTGAGATACGCCACCACCGGCGTGTGCGTCGCCGCGCCGGCGCGGTCACCGCCGGAGGACCCGCGGCTAAAGAGCCGTGTGAGCCCAGTTGACCTTCACGAGGGGCGGCGCCGGCTCGCCGATGTTGAGCTGGATCTGCTCGTGCGGGAGCAGCGGGATCGCGCGCAGGTCCTTCTTCCAGGGCTTGCCGTTGACGAACGCGGTGATCTTGCCGTGGACGTCGCCGACCTGCGTCGCGGTGAGCGGCTGATGCCAGATATCGAAGAAGTTGCCCAGCGTGTAGACCCTCTGGATTGGCGACTCGATGTGGATGACGCCGTCGGAGGTGTGGGTGTGTAGCCAATAGAAGCACTGGCCACCGGCGGCGACCGGGCCCTCGGTGGTCTGCTCGGTGGCCGAGCCCGGGATTCCGATCCCACCTGGCAGGGCGTACAGCCTGCCGTTGGCGAACACGACCAGGCGGGCGTGGATGTGGTAGGCCAGCTGCTCGACCGGAGCACACCTGATGCCGTCCACGGTCCCCGTCTGGGTGGTGTCGGCGGGGGCGATGAACGGTCCTACCTCGAGCGGGATCCCCTCGAAGCTGAGCCCCGTCGGTGAGCCGGAGGCGGTGCTGGTGGTGGCGCTGGTGGCGTCGGACGTCGAGGTGCTGGCCGATCCCGCGGCGACCGACGAACGGGAGCTCGTGGAGCCGGCACTCCCCGAGCTGCCGCCGCACGCGGCGAGCGCGATGGCGACGAGCAGGACGGCCAGAACCGTCGTGAATCCGCGTCGCATGGCCGCAACCGTAGCTTGCTCGACAGCCGGGCAGCGCTGATAAGTTGCATTGCCGATGACCGACGAGGCCCCCACCTTTGGCCTCCCGATGACCACGGCGCTGGAGATCCCGGGCCTGCGGGTTCGCGAGAACCTCGGCGTCTGCTACGGGCTTGTGGTCAGGAGCATGGGCTTTGTCGGCGGCGTCGGTGCCGCCTTCAAGGGGCTGCGCCGGGGCGAGATCCAGCAGTACACACAGCTGCTCGAGGATTCTCGCCGCCACGCCATTGACCGGTTGGTCGACAACGCCCGGCTGCTCGGCGCCGACGCGGTCGTCGCGGTCCGGTTCGATTCCTCCGAGATCGGCCAGCAGTTCACCGAGATCGTCGCCTACGGCACCGCGGTCAAGGTCGAACCAGTCGGCTGACCCCGGTCGCGGTGCTGCTCAGCGACTCAGACCGCGAGCAGCTGTTCGAACGGCTGAAACGCCACGCGGCGGCCGGCGCGATCACGCTCGACGAGCTTGAGCGCCGCGTGGAGGCGATCGCCGGCGCGCAGACCCGCGAGCAGGCCGCAGCCGTGACGGCCGACCTGCCGCCGCTCCCCGGAGATCCACCGCCGGCGCGAGCCCGGTGGCGCCGCGGGCACGGTGACGCTGACGCGCCGCGGGCCGACTGGCGCCCGACCGGCGAGCGCTTTCGCGACCCCCGGACCAACCGGGTGATGCGCGTCTGGGAGGACGCGCGTGGGGGCCGTCACTACGTGCCCGACGACCAGCAATAACGGTCAGCCGCGCGCTCGGGCGACGCAGCCCGCTGGCTAGCTCCGGCCGCCGCCGAAGATACGCAGCATGAACAGGAAGACGTTGAAGATGTCGAGGAAGATCGAGGCCGCGATCGGAACGGCACTGGCCATGTCCGCGCGGCGTAGCCGGTTGAAATCAAAGATCGTGAAGCCGCCGAAGATGACCAGCCCGAGCACCGTATAGATCACGTTGCCGGCGGGAATCCTGACGAAGATCAGCACGACGCCGAACAGGATCAGCGCCAGCAGCGCCCAGAACAGGACCCGAATCCACGACGACAGGTCGCGCCGGGTCGCGTAGCCGAAAGTGCCCAGGGCCCCGACGAAGGCGCCGGTTGCGCCCGCCGACTGCCACAGCACCGCCGGGTCGGAGTGGGCGTACACGGCGATCAGCGGCCCGCAGGCCATCCCGAGCAGCAAGCCCAATCCGAACAGCAATCCGATCGCGAGCTGCTCGCGGTCGCGCCGGGTGGCGATATTCAGTCCGAAGATGCACGCGAAGGCGCCGATGAAAAACAGAAACGCGGTGCCGCCGCTGAGATTGCGCCCGATGAAGGCGCCCAGTGCGGCGCACCCCACGGTCAGCGCGACGAGCCCCATCACCTGACCGAAGACCGTCCGGGTCTGGTCGCGGCTCAGAACCCCGCGCTGGCCACCGAGTACGTACTCCCGATCCATTGACATGACGAAGAATGTACCTCAGGCGCCCGGCGGCGTTACAGCGCGGAGCAAAGTTGTCAGCGGCGCCGGAGCAGCCGCTGGACGTCGTAGGCGAGCGTTGACTCGGTGTCGTACTGGCCCGGGTGCACATCGACCACCTGTCCGCTCCGATCGATGAATACGGTCGTCGGCATCGCCTCGATCCCGGCCAGCCAGCCGAGCTCCGACGACGAGCTCTGATAGCTCGGATAGCTGACCGGATGTGAGCTCAGAAACGCTCGCGCGCTCGAGGCGCTGTCGTTGGTATCGACGCCCAGAAACGCGACCCGGCGCCCGTAGCGGGCGGCCGTGGCGCCGAACAGCGGAAACTCGCTGCGACAGGGCGGGCACCAGGAGGCCCACGCGTTGATCACCACGGGGTAGCCGCGCAGCTGTCTCAGGCGGGTCCGAAGCGCCGCTGACGAGCCCAGGAGCTGTCCGGCCTGACCGTGGATCGCGGCCAGCGACCCCGGCGAGCCGGCGAGCTGGGCGCGCGCGGCAGCGAGCGTCGGGGCCGCCGTCTTGGGCGCGGCGCCGGCGGGGATGTTGCGGTTCATCATGTAGTAGAGGTCGTCGATCACGTCGCCCGCCGTCCAGGCAAACTGCGGGTGAGCGAGGTTGTGGCGGCCCTGGTCGTTGAGGAGCCGGGACAGCGCCGGCGATAGCCGGCCGGTGACCTGGGGCATGCCGTTGTCGGCGATCCGCTCCTGCCCGTTGGGGTCGAGTAGGAACAGGGCGTCGGTGTGCTCGACATCGAACGTCTCTGGCTTGTGGGTCATCCAGTCGATGTCGGGCGGGTTGCCCTGCGCGACCCGGTGGTAGTAGACGCCGAAGAACTTCCACAGCCGGTGGATCTGGGCCCTGGTCCCGGTCAGCTGGGTGAAGTCGACGCCGGTCAGCCGTCTGTAGGCGCGCAGCCTGACGGGCGAGTCCCGCCACGGATCGACGGTGGCCGTGGCGACCACAACCCGGTCGGCAAGGCCCGCCTGGCGCAGGCGGTTCTCTACCTGCTCGAGCACCCCCGTGGTCATCGGGCAAACCTCATGGCAGAGCGTCATCGTCGGGGCCAGAATCACCCATTTGCCCCGCCACGAGCGCAGCGAGACGGGCTGCCCGGATTCCGAGATCAGATGCATGGGTGGGACGGCGCGAGGCCGGGCCAGCGCGGTACCCGCGGCCAGCGGCGCCGGTACCGAGGCGCCCGCGGTGGCGGGACCGGAATTTGAATGGCGGACCGCGGCCAGCACCGAGACGGCCACGAACAGGGCCGCCATCACAGCGGCGGTGATCGTCAGCACCCGGCGCAGATCAAGGAGCTTCAACGCGACTTCAGGTTAGGTCAACGCCACTGAGGTTACGCCTCGCCGGTGGCGACGAGTCGCGATACTGGAAGCGTGTCGCACATCACCGCAGGGCGTCGAGCGCGCTCCGCCGATGACTCCAGACCGCCGCTTCCGCGGTCGGCGTGGACGCGGCTGGCGGCGTGCACGGCGGCGGCGGCGCTGCTGCAACTCGACGGCACGCTGATCACCGTGGCGCTGCCGTCGGTCGCGCACGGCCTCGGCGTCAAGCCCAGCTCGACCTCGGCGGTGCTGAGCGCTTATTTCGGCGCCTACGCCCTGGTGCTGTTGCCCGGAGGGGAGCTGGTGGATCGGTTCGGCGCCCGCGCGCTCGCCCTGGGAGGGCTGGTCCTGTTTGCGGCCGGTGCCGTCGCCGGAGCCCTGGTGTCGAGTTTCGGCCAGCTGATCGCCGCCCGCGTGCTCCAGGGCGCCGGAGCCGGGTTGGTGAGCCCGGCTGCCCTGGCCGGCGCGGTCAGCGGCTTCCCGCCCGAGCGCCGAGGCAGCGCGCTGGGAATCTGGGGCGCCAGCGCCGGGATGTCCAACCTGCTCGGGCCGCTGCTGGGCGGACTGCTGACGGTCGCCTTTGGCTGGCGCGCCTGCTGGTGGGCGCTGGTCCCGTTGGCCGGGGTGGTGGCGCTGGGCATCGCCCGGCTGATGCCCCGGATCGTGCACGGCGAGCCCCGAGGCAACCAGTCCGCCGTCAACCGGATCGTGCTCGCCGCCACGCTGGTGGCGGCGCTGACGTTCGCGGTCATGATCGGCGCCTTCTACATCGCCGAGCAGTATCTGCAACGCGTGGCGGGTTTCTCGGCGCTCGGCGCCTCCAGCGCACTGGTGCTGGTGGCGTTGCTGGTGGGGCTGGCGGCACCCCTGGCCGGCAAGCTCGTCGATCGTTACGGCGAGCAGTTTCCGGCGATCCTCGGTTTCGTGGCTGCGGGACTCGGGCTCGTGATTCTCGGGCTCCCGGGAGTGCCGCTTGACGGCCTGGTCACGGTGCTGCCGCTGATTCCGGTCGGGATCGGGCTGGGGATGCTGTTCGTACCCACTTCCCGCGCGGCGCTGAACGCGACCCCCATGGTCCTGCACGGCCGTACCTCGGCGATCCTGTCAGTCGGCCGGCTGGTGGGTGCAGCGGTGGGGGCGGGGCTCGCCGGGATCTGCCTGTCGGGGACCCTGACGGCGTCGACAGTGCATCACACGCTTCTGTTCGGGGCGGCGCTGTGCCTGGTCGTCGGGATTCCGGCTTCGACGCTGCTGGGCCACGGCGTTGGCCGGGGCGCCGCTGAGCCAGCCTGAGCCTCAGCGCGTCAACCCGAGCCGGCTACGCAACCGTCCGGAGGAGACTGCCTCGTGGCGGGCCACAGAGTCGCCGATTAGCCAGATCAGCGGGGGCCACAGACCGACGAACAACGCGCGCCGCTCGGCGTTGCCCCGCTCATCCTGGTCGACGGTCTTAGCCCGGATCCACAACCCGATGCACAGGCCCACCGACGATATCGAGAGAGCCTGCATATGCCCGGCGCGAACACCGCAGCGATGAAGTAGGGCCGACAGCACGGTCGGCGGATGCTACTGAGCGAACTTCGTCGAACGCCGGCAGGTGCGTCTGCACCGCTAGCCTCGAAGGCGTGCCGAGGAGACCGACAGTCACTCGCCGCTGGATGACCGCGGCCACCTGGCCGATAGGCATCGCCCTGACCTCGTGGGACTACATGTGGCGCACCACGCCCATGCACCGCCGCGAGGTGCTGGAAGACAGCAGTGAGCTGCATCTCCCGCCGCCGTTTCCCGATCAGGTCGATGACGCCGAGGTGATCGGTGTGCCCGATGGCGACGGGCCCCTGTTTCACCGCCGCTACCGGACCAGGATCCGCGAGGCCAAATTGGGGCCCGAGGAGCTGTTCGCTCGCCTGGCGGCCGATCCGAATCGCGCTGCGCCCACCGCCTTTGCCCGCTTTCAGCGGCTGCTGGGCGACGGCGAAACGATGTCCCAGGGCGACGAGTACGTCGTGCGCATGCCCGGACCATGGGACGGGCCGGTCCGCGTGATCGATGTGGGCGAGCGTTCGTTTCGACTGGCCACGCTGGCCGGGCATCTCGAGGCCGGTCAAATCGAGTTCCGCGTCGGCGGCCAGGAGCCGATGACCTTCGAGATCGAATCCTGGGCCCGCAGCGCCAGCCGGTTCTCGAACCTCCTCTATCACCACATCCGCATGGCCAAGGAGGTCCAGCTGCACATGTGGCTCTCGTTCCTCGAGGGCGTGGTGTCGATGTCCGGAGGAAAGATGACCGGTGGGGTGGAGATCCAGACAAATCGTGTCGAGCAGGGCTTTGGCAGGTGAAGGGCGCGAAGATCCAGCGCAAGCTCGACGCGCTGAGCTCCAAGTCGGTCAACTACGACCCGGCCGCCCTGGATCTCGAGCGGCCCGCGGACGGCTGGCGCGTCGACGACCGTTTCCGGGCTTTGCCCGGGGAGCCGCCGGGAATGCCGGTCCCCGAGGGCAGCTGGGAGATCGCCGGACGGCTAATCCGCGGCTACGAGTTCGCCGACCCCTCGATCGTGCGCGCCTTCTATGACCCCGAGGCGCCGTTGGCGGGGCGAAACATGCTGCTCGAACTGCGGGCGCTGGGACTCGTGAGCATCCACGTCGGTGTCCGCGTGGTCGAGGTGTACGACGAGACGCGGACGGTCGATGGTCGGCAGGCGCGCGTATTCGGCTGGAACTACCGCACCTTGGAGGGACACGTCGAGGAGGGCCAGATGAACTGGGAGGTGTGGAAGTGGGTCGACAGCGGCGACGTGCAGTTTCACGTCCACGCCGTCTCCCGCCCGGCGCCCATCCCCAATCTCGTCGTACGCGTTGGCTTCCGCTTGCTCCGGGTCCATGAGCGCACGCTGTTTCTCGACAGCACCGAGAAGCGGATGCTCGTGTTCACGCAGCTGGGCCTGGACCACGCCGACCGGGGCGAGCGGGTGCGGGCGGCCAGCGGCGCGCTGACCGCGCGTCGCCTGCCCGACGACGATCCCGCCCACGCCGAGCTGGCCCGGCATGTCGAGCCGTAGCGTTGCCACCGGGTGGCTCCATCGCGTTCCCACCATGCGGTGCCACGGCGTTTCGCCCGGTAGGCGTGCCGCGCGGCTATCGTGATCGCCGGTGCCCCGACGTTTTCCGATCGCCCAGTTCCCCAATCCGCCGCTGATGGCGGCGCTGGTCGCGGGCGCCGTCGCCCGCCGGGCCAATGGCGATCTGGCGCGTGCGGCCGGCGCGGTCGCCGACGCGGCGCTGTTGGTGTGGGCCTATGAGGAGATCGTCCACGGCGCGAACTGGTTTCGGCGGTTGCTGGGAGTAGGCGGGGTGGCCATCGTCCTCCAGCGGGCCGCCAGTGGCTGAGGCGTACCGTTTGGGTACATGAGCGTTCTCGCCACGCTGCGCATGTACGTCCGCCGCACTCCCAAGCTGCCGCAGCCCACCGACATCTACGAGCATCGCGTGACGCTGCTCGACGGAGGCGAGCTCGACCTCGAGTCGCTGCGCGGCAAACCAACGCTGATCGTCAACACCGCCAGCAAGTGCGGCTACACCCCGCAATACGAAGGGCTGCAGGCGCTCTATGAACGCTACGGAGACCGTGGGCTGCAGGTGCTCGGCTCGCCGTCGGCGGATTTCGCCGACCAGGAATACGCCGACGCCGAGGAGATCGGCACCTTCTGCCAACGAAACTACGGCGTCAGCTTCCCGCTGACCGAGCGCACCTCGGTCCGTGCGCATCCCTCGCCGCTGTGGAGTGACCTGGCCCGGCAGCCCGGATCAGCTCCGCCGGTGTGGAACTTCACCAAGTACCTGGTCGGTGGCGACGGAAAGTTGATCGCTCGCTGGCCGACGAAGGTGAAGCCCGAGGATCCGCAGATCGTCGCGGCCATCGAATCGGCGCTCCCGAGCTGAGCTCACTCCTCCGGGAGTGGCGGCGGCCCGGCGCGGTAGCTCGCCGGCGTGCGCGACAGCCGGATCGGGTTGCGGGGGAGGCGAACGATGCCGCCGTCGCGGCCCGGGAGGCCCACGATCGGCTCCAGGCCCAGCGAGTCCGCCAGCTCAAACGCGCCCCGCACGTCGTTGACCACTCCGGCGGGGACGCGCGCGGCGGTCAGCTCGCTGGCCCAGGCGGTCGCCGGCCGAGTCGCGAACCGCCCCAGCAGCTCCTGGCGCAATGCCTCGCGATTGTCGACCCGGTCGCCGTTGGTCTCAAAGCGCCCATCGGTGGCCAGCTCGGGTGCTCCGATCACCTCGCACAGGGCCGCGAACTGGCGGTCATTGCCGACGGCGAGCACGAGGTCCCCATCGGCGGTCTCATACAGCTCGTACGGGGAGATGCTCGGGTGTGCGTTTCCGAGCCGTCCCGGCACGACGCCGGCGATGGTGAAGGCCGATGCCTGGTTGACGAGCGCCGCCAGTAGCGCCGAGAGGAGGTCGACCTCGACCAGCTGGCCCTCGCCGGTGGCGTCGCGATGGCGCAAAGCCGCCAGGATCCCGACCGACGCGAACAGTCCCGCCAGCACGTCGACCAGCGCCACCCCGACCTTCTGGGGCTCCCCGTCGGGAGCCCCCGTGATGCTCATCAGCCCGCCGAGCGCCTGCACGAGCAGGTCGTAGCCAGGCAGTTCGGCGCCCGCGCCCGAGCCAAAGCCGGTGATCGAGCAGTACACGAGCTGGGGCCGGTCCGTGCTCAGCTGCCCATAGCCGAGTCCCAGGCGGTCCATCACCCCGGGCCGGAAGTTCTCGATGATCACGTCGGCCTCACTGGCCAGCGCCAACGCGCGCTGCAGATCGTCGGCGGCTTGCAGGTCGAGGACGATGCTGTGCTTGTTGCGATTGACCGACTGAAAATAGGTCGCCGTCCCGTGCTCGTCGTACGGGGGCCCCCAGCTCCGCGTCTCGTCGCCGCTCCCGGGCCGCTCGACCTTGGTCACGGTGGCGCCGAAGTCGGCCAGCATCATCGTCGCGAACGGGCCCGCCAGTACGCGCGAGAAGTCCAGGATCCGTAGCGCCCCCAGGGGGCCGGTGTCAGACGTGTCGCCCACGGTCTGCATCATCCACCAGATCGGAGGTCGACGCCGGTGAGCGGTCGGCATTATCCTCGGCGCCGTGAGTGGCAAATACGTCCATACCTGCCTTCGCGTCCGCGACATCGACAAGTCAGTCGGGTTCTACGGGCTGCTCGGGTTCGAACACCGCGGGCGGCTGAACTTCGAATCGGCCTACAACGTCTACTTGGGCCTGCCCGACGACGGCGACGTGCTCGAGCTGACGGTCAACGTCGGTCGTGAGGAGCCCTACGACCTGGGCGAGGGCTACAACCACATGGCGCTCGTCGTCGACGACCTCGACTCGCTGCTCGAGAGGCTAGCCGCGAACGGGATCCAGCCCGAGAAGCCGCCCTATGCCCCCGGTGGGCGCGAGGAATACAGGATCTGCTTCGTGGCCGACCCCGATGGCTATCGGATCGAGTTGATCGATGGCGCCTTTCCGACTCCCCAGGATCCGCCCCATCCGTCGACGCTCGCCTCCTAGAACGGCAAACGCACACGGAGTAAATTGACTCCGACCTGCAAGCAGCACGCTAGCCGGAGGGAGGCCTATGTTCGAGCACAATGGTGAGAAGTACTTCATCGTCGACGGCCACTGTCATTTCTGGGACGCGAGCCCAGACAATTGGAAGCCGGGGGCCGAGCAGTACGCGAAGGGCTGGATCGAGTGCTTCCACGCCTACATGGGGCTGGGGCCGCCGGAGACTCACTGGCCGCTGGAGAAATTCCAGAAGTACTCCGAGGAGGACTTCGTCAAGGACGTGTTCGAGGACGCCGGTGCCGAGCACGCGATCCTCCAGTCCACGTACCTGAAGGAGTGGTACACCACCGGCTTCAACACGCTGGAAAAGAACGCCACGATGGCCGAGAAGTACCCCGGCAAGATCACCGTCAACGGGCGCTGGGATCCCCGCGAGGGTGAGGCCGGCCTCAAGCAGCTCGAGGAGGACGCCAAGCGTTACCCCCTCAAGGGGGCCAAGCTCTATACCGCCGAGTGGTACAACGGCTCGCGCGGGTGGACGCTCGCCGACGAGCAGTGCAAGCCGTTCTATGAGAAGTGCAAGGAGCTCGGGATCAAGAACATCCACGTCCACAAGGGCCCGACGATCTGGCCCCTGGACAAGGACGCGTTCGACGTCAAGGACGTCGACGTCGCCGCGACCATGAACCCCGAGCTCAACTTCATCGTCGAGCACGTGGGCTTGCCGCGGATCGAGGACTTCTGCTTCATGGCCACGCAGGAGCCCAACGTCTACGCGGGGCTGGCCGTGGTGCTCGGAGGGCTGATGTACGCCCGCCCGCGGTTCTTCGCCAAGGTGATGGGCGAGCTGCTGTTCTGGGTCGGTGAGGACAAGATGCTGTTCGGCTCCGACTACGCGATCTGGGAGCCCAAGTGGCAGATCGAGGGCTTCCTCAACTGGGACTATCCCGACGACGATTACTCTGACTACCCGAGGGTGACCGATGCCACCAGGCGCAAGATCCTGGGGCTCAATACCGCCAAGCTGTACGACATCGAGGTCCCCGCGGAGTTTCGCCTGCCCGACGAGGCGGGGACACCGGGCGACAAGGAGGACGCGCAGCTGGTCGAGTCGGCATGACAGTCGCGGCCTCCCAGTCCCAGGAGGCCGGCAGCGTACTGCGCGAACCGGGCAAGGAGGCCGGCAGCGTACTGCGCGAGCGGGTCCTCGACGCGCTGGCAACGGTGTACGACCCGGAGCTCGACGAACCGATCACCTCGCTGCGGTTCGTGACTTCGTGCCGGGTCAGCGCTGACGGCGACGTCGAGGTCCTGCTGCGCCTGCCCACGCCGCAGTGTGCGCCCAATTTCGCGTTCCTGATGGCCGCCGACGCTCGCCGGGCGGTGCGCCGGCTGCCGGGAGTGCGGACCGTGGAGGTGCGTCTCGAGGATCACTACACCGGCGAGGAGATCAACGCCGCCCTGAGCCGGGGGGAAGGCTTCACCAGCGCGTTCCCCGGCGAGACCACCGACGACGACCTCGAAGGGTTGCGTGAGCTGTTCTCGCGCAAAGCACTGCTCGCCCGCCAGGCGAGCCTGTGCCGGGCGATGCTCGCCGCCGGCGCCGAGGTCGAGCAGGTCGTGGCCCTCCGGGTGCGCGACCTACCGGACACGCCCGAGGCTGGGCGGTGCCTGGAGCTCCGCGCCCAGCTCAAGATCGACAGCTCCCCTGCGGCGCCGGCTCTGGTGCTGGCCAGCGGCGAGCCGCTGACCGCCGACCAGCTGCAGCGGTGGCTGGCGATGGCGCGGCTCGTGGCCACGAGTCTCGAGGCCAATGGCGGCATCTGCCGCTCGTTACTGCAGGTGCGCCACCAGCTGGCGCCCGATCCACAGGAGGTTGCGAGATGAAGGCCGCCAGGCTGCACGCCTACCACGAGGCGCTCAAGCTCGAGAGCATCGACGAGCCCAAGGTCGACGGGCCGTTCGACGTGATCGTCCGGATCGGCGCCGCCGGGCTGTGCCGCACCGACCTCCACATTCAGGAGGGACAGTGGGCCGAGAAGTCGGGCGTGGAGCTGCCCTACACGCCCGGGCACGAGAACGCCGGCTGGGTGCACGAGATCGGCTCGGGGGTCACCAACGTGGAGGTGGGGGACACGGTGATCGTCCATCCCTTCATCTCCTGCGGTCTGTGCGCACCGTGCCGCCGGGGCGACGACATGCACTGCCTCAACGGCTCGTTTCCGGGCATCAACCGCGACGGCGGCTTCGCCGACCTGCTGCTGACCTCGGCTCGCTCGGTGGTCAAGCTCGAGGAGGGGCTGGAGCCCAAGGACATCGCTGCGCTGGCCGACGCCGGACTGACCGCGATCCACGCGGTCAAGCGGGCGGTGCCGATCCTGCAGGCCGGGACGCGCGCAGTGGTGATCGGCGCCGGCGGCCTGGGCCACATCGGGATCCAGTGCCTGAAGGCCTACACGCCGACCGAGATCATCGTCATCGATCCATCCGAGCCCGCGCTGGCGCTGGCCGGCGAGATGGGGGCCGACCACACGGTCAAGGTCGACGGCAGCCACGTGGACACGATCAAGGAGATGACTGACGGGCTCGGGGCCGAGGCCATCATCGACTTCGTCGGCGAGAAGGGGGCGATCGAGGACGGGATCGCGATGCTCCGCGACGGCGGCTTCTACTACGTGATCGGCTATGGCGAGAACATCGACATCCCCACGATCGACGTCATCTCCCGCGAGATCTCGTTCATTGGCAACCTCGTGGGCACCTACACCGACCTGCAGGACCTGATGACGCTCACCGCCCAGGGGAAGGTCAGCCTTCACACCTCCACTTATCCGCTGGACGCGATCAACGACGCGATGGCCGACCTGGACGGCGGCCGGCTCCAGGGACGGGGGATCCTGATCCCCGCCGGCACCTGAGCTGGCGGCCCCGGTGGCCGGGCGCGGGATGCCTCGCCCCGCCCCCCACGTCGCGTGGAAAAGCCACGGCACGGATTTGGATCCTCCACGAGTCGCGGCGTGGGCGGGACATCCGTGGAAGATCCATGCGGTCGGTGCAAGATTTCCACGAAGTGCGGGCGGGGGGTGGGCGGGTCAGAGGGCGTGGCGGCGTCAGCAGGGTGGGGAGCAGGCTAAGCGGAGTCTTCGATCCCCTTGGCCCGCAGCTCCTCGCGCGCCGAGGCGCTCTTCTGTAACCCCTCGATCCCCATGGCGCGCATCACCGCCGGGGCCTTGGTGAACTGCACGTCGCGGTAGTCGACGATCTCGAGCAGGTTGCCCGACGGATCGCGGACCCGCAGCGAGCCCCGCGGTGAGACGCGCTCGCCGTCGTGGCGCAGCGCGTCGCGAAGGGCCTCCTTGTCGGAGACGACCAGCCCCACGTGACGGTCGCGGTCGGGGCTCGCCGCACCGCCCTCAGAGAACGCGAGGAACTGGTCCCCGAGGTCGAGCCAGGCCATCCCGCCCCGGCGCCCGCGCAGCTCGAACTCGAAGTAGCGCCGGTACCACTCGAGCGTCTGGTCGAGATCGTCGACCTCGAATGCGATGTGGTTTACGCCGATCGCGCGCACGGTCATGGTGGCTCCTCCTTGCTTGCGGGTTCGTCGAAACGGCTCAACTGACCGCAGCCAGCAGCTCGTCGGCCGCGGCGCGGGCCAGCGCGCGCAGCTCCTCGTCGGTGCGGTCCTGGATCGGGTGGGCGATCAGCACCCGCCGCAGCTCGGGCTGTCCCAGCAGCGCCGACTGCTCGTCGGCTGCCGATGCGAACGCGGCCGAGGCGGCCAGCACCGCGGGGGTGCCCAGGGCCTCGAGCTCCATCACGTCCCGCAGACCGCAGGACACACACGATCCTCAATCGGCCAGCGCCTCGATCACCGCGTCACAGCGGGCACTGATCTCGCGACGCAGGTCGATGGGCGCTGGCTTGGTGAACGTGGGCTTGGCCTCGCGCACCACCTCGAGGCCGCGCTGGCGCAACAGCGCCTCGAGCTCATGCAGGAACACGTCGCCGCGCGGCTTGCGGATGTCGAGCAGGGCCACCTTCGCCGGCGGGGTCGACCGGTTCGCCAGCGGCCGCCCCTCGGGGTCGCGCTCGACGGTCGGATCAAGGATCGTCAGCGCCATGGCTCAACGCTAACGCTCTGCGGGGCCGAACCCGCCTCTCCCGACACCCACCCACCGACGACCATCGAGAACAGGCCCGCGTCCCCGCCGGCATAGGCGAGCAGGATTCGCTCGGCGGCCGCGAACTTCGCCACCGGCGTCGCGGGGCCGGAAACCCACTCCGGCGCCAGCCCCTCGGCGATCCCTCCAGCGCCGCGGACCAGCTCGCCGGCGGGACGGTGGCTGAGCCTATGTAGCTCCTCCTGGAGGCGCTCGCGTGACCATCCCGCCTCCCGGAAGATCCGCCCGTGCTCAGGACCCAGCACCAGCATCGCGTCCCAGGCGAGGCGCTGGCGCGGGGAGGCCACCTGCTCGAGAGCCACCGCCAGGGACGCGGCCAGCGCCTCGGGCCCGCGTGCGAGCTGATCGAGGACCAGCCGCGGCGCTTCGCCCGCGAACAGCGTCACGCCGGTCTCGTCTGCCCGCAATCGGGCCCGCGCTTGCGCGAGCCCCGGCCACGGGGCGGTCTCGTCGAGGCGCTCGGCGAACGCGAACCCCACCTTGCCGGGCTGGCCGTGGGCGGCCCGATCCTCCCGGCCGGGACGGCCCCCACCGACGTTTCTGACGGTCAGCTGCAGCGCGCGGCCGAGCGTCGAATTGGCACGGTTGCCCTGGCCGAGCGCGTTGACCCGGCAGTTCATCCCCGCGTGCTGGGCGTACGGGCCGCTGACCACCACCACTGGTCCGGCCGGCGCGGTGGTGGCGATCAGGCCCTGGAGGGCAAACTGCTCGCGGCCGGCGGCCTGCACCGCGGCCAGCACGATCGGCAGCTCGGGCCCCGCGCACCCGGCCATGACCGCGTTGATGGCGACCTTCTCGACGGTCGCGTGGCCGCCGTAGGGCGGGATGGTCGCCACCAGATCCTGCGGTTCACGCGAGCTATGGCCGAGCATCGCGACCACGCGCTCGGGGGTCGGTGGCACGACCGGCAGTCCGTCGGTCAGGCCGCGCTCGTGCATGGCCTCGAACGGGTCCTCGAGCTCGCCGAGCTCGAGCTCGCGCGAGCAGATCGCACCCGAGGCTCGCGCCCGTCGAGCCGCCAGCCGGGCGGCGAACTCGGGCTCGCGGGTGCGCGAGGCACAGCCGGGACGCATCGCCGGCAGGCCGTCGAGCTCCAGGTTCGCACCCGTTCGCGCGACCAGCGCCGCGATCCTGTCCCGGGCCAGCCCGGTCACGCGTTCGCGCTCGATGCCGTCGTCGAGCAGAAACACGGCCGGGACGGCGTCGGGATCGAAGCGCTCTGACAGCGCCAGCTCGGGGTCGACCTCGGGCACCCGTGACAGCGACAGGCGATGTGCCTGCTCGACCGTCTGCTCCTCGCTTGACTGCGACACGAGGCGGGCGCCGGCGGCGTCAAGCGCCGGCAGGAGCTGATCGCAAACGGGACAGTCGTGCTTGACGATTGCGAGCACTTCGAGCGCCATCGATCGATCGTACCCTCGCGTGCACCCTAAACTCGTGTTGGTGACGGTGCTCGACAACATGCCGGTCAGCTACGGGGAGTGGCGCAGGGCCTACGGGCTGGCACCGGAGCGCGAGGCGCCGTTCACGACGCTATCGGGTGAGGAGATTGCCCCGCTTTACACCGAGCACGATCTTCCGCCCGATCCGGCGGCTGCGATCGGGCTCCCGGGCCAGTACCCGTTCACCCGCGGGGTGTACCCGTCGATGTATCGGGGTCGCCTGTGGACGATGCGCCAGTTCGCCGGGTTCGGCACCGCCGAAGAGACCAACGCACGCTTTCACTATCTGCTCGATCACGGTCAGACAGGCCTGTCGACGGCGTTCGACATGCCGTCGCTGATGGGCCATGACTCCGATCATTCCCGGTCTCTGGGGGAGGTGGGTCGCGAGGGCGTTGCCGTCGACACGGTTGCCGACATGGAGACCCTGTTCCGCGGGATCCCGCTCGACCGGGTCACGGTGTCAATGACGATCAACGCGCCGGCGGCGATCATGCTCGCCTTCTACGTAGTCGCCGCCGAACGCCAGGGGGCCGCGCCCGATCAGCTCGGCGGCACGATCCAGACCGACATCCTCAAGGAGTACATCGCCCAGAAGGAGTGGTGCTTCCCGGTCGATCCGGCCATGCGCCTGGTCACCGACATGGTGCAGTGGTGTGCCGAGCACATGCCCCGCTGGCACCCGATCAGCATCTCGGGCTACCACATTCGCGAGGCCGGCTCGACCGCCGCGCAGGAGCTGGCCTTCACCTTGAAGGACGGCCTGACCTACGTCGAGCACGCGGTCGCGCGGGGTCTCGACGTCGACGACTTTGCGCCCCGCCTGAGCTTCTTCTTCAACGCCCAGATCGACTTCTTCGAGGAGATCGCCAAATACCGCGCGGCGCGGCGCATCTGGGCGCGCGAGCTGCGCAACACGTTCGGCGCGCGCAAGCCCGAGTCGTGGCGGATGCGCTTCCACACCCAAACCGCGGGCGTCTCGTTGACCGCCCAGCAGCCGCTCAACAACATCGTGCGCACCGCGATCGAGGCGCTCGCCGGGGTGCTCGGCGGCACCCAGTCACTGCACACCAACTCCTACGACGAGGCCCTGGCGCTGCCGACCGAGGAGGCGGTGCGGATCGCGCTGCGCACGCAGCAGATCATCGCCGAGGAGACCGGGGTCGCCAACACGATCGACCCGCTGGGCGGCGCCTACTTCGTCGAGGCGCTGACCGACCGCCTGGAGGAGCGCGCTTACCAGTATTTCGAGAAGATCGACCAGCTCGGCGGGATGGTCGAGGCCGTCAAACGTGGCTTTCCGCAGCGGGAGATCGCCGATGCCGCGTTCGAGCTCCAACAGGAGATCGACTCCGGACGACGCACGGTCGTAGGCGTCAACCGTTTCACCGAGGGCGACGAAGGGGAGCTTCAGATCCTGCGGATCGATCCTGCGCTGGAGCAAAAGCAGATCGAGCGCGTACGCTGCACCCGCGATCGCCGTGACGGCGCCGCCGTCCAGACTGCGCTAGGCGCGATCAGAGATGCCGCCACCGGCGCCACCAACCTGATGCCGCTGCTGCTCGAGGCGGCGCGGGCACAAGTCTCAGAGGGCGAGATCGTGAGCGCTCTGCAGGAGGTGTGGGGCGACTACCGCGAGCAGCCCGTCTTCTAGTCGCGACACGCCGGAGGCGGCGAGCACCGGCGCGCCGGTCGGGCGCGGCCGGTGCCGCCTGCGGACTATGGGGAGGGTCGCGGTCCGGAGAGGACGGTCAGGATCCGGAGCCGCAGGCCGATGTCAGTCAGCCGGGCGTTCGGTTTCCACCACGCTTTCGCGGTCGCGGACGGTTTCGACGCGAGCGCCCCGGGTCTCGGCCTGAGCTTCACGCTCGTCGCCGGCAACGGGCTCGCCGCCGGCAACGGGCTCGTCGTTGCTGGGGACGGCCGATGTGCCTCGGAAGCGATCGCGCTCGTCATCGGCGATCAGCTCGTCATCGGCGAGCCCCTTCTCGTGCAGCTCGGCGCGCTGCTCACGCAACTCGGCCTCAGCTCGCTGCTTGGCCGCCTCGTGCTCGGCGATGCGAGCCCGGTGATCGGCGATGTCGGCCCGCTGGGACAGATCCGCCGCGGCTTCGCGATGCTCAGTGGCCTGCACCTGGCGACGCTGCTCGATCTCGCGCTCACGAGCCCGTAACCGGGCGCGCTCGCGCGCGCGCGGCAGCACGAACGCCAGCAGCGCGATCAGGATCAACGCGACAACGATTATTACGACGATAAGGGCAGTGGACATTCAGTACCTCCCGTGGATGAAAGAGCCGCTTTCTGCGGCGCGGGGCTTATGCGAAGTGCGCCGTTCGAAATCCTGGGGTCGACTCTCGATCATGGGTCTACCCGGTCGCGACACTCTCTACGCATACCTACCGCCCCTCATCGGTGGCGGAGTCCTGTGCGGATCAGCCGTCGGGTGAGTCCCGGAGCTTTGCTTCGAGCTCGTCGATCAGGTCCGAGAGGCGCTTGGGGACGTGATGCTCCTCGGCCGAGATCCGCTCCGACAGCTCTGAGACGGCGTCGGAGAAGATCTTGGAGAAGGTGTCGGCGGTCTTGAAGTAGCCGAGCTCTTCATCGCTGGGCCGCTCGCCGGCGTGAACGCTGGATGTCTCTCTGCCCGCCCGGGCGGCGCGCTCGCTCGCCTGCTGGCGCTCGCGGGCCTGCTGGCGCTCGCGGGCCTGCTGGCGTTCCCGGGCCTGCTGGCGCTCGCGGGCTGCCTTCTCCGCCCGTGCGCGCTGCGCTCGATCGGCGGCGAGCTCGCGCTCCATCTCGGCGAGTCGCGCCTCGACCTCGGGACCGGCTCCCACGCCGGTGGGCTGGGTGGCTCTGGCCCGCAGCCGCCGGATCCGCGCGTAGGCCTCCTGGACCTCCTCGAAGCGCAGGGCCGATTCGGCGGAACCGCCGTTGTGGTCGGGGTGGTGGCGCAGCACCGCGCGGCGGTAGCCGGCCCGCAGCTCAGCATCGGAGACGCCCGGCCTCACCCCCAGGGTCTGATAGGGATCCAGAGCGCCGCTCATGCTGTCGAAAGGGTAGCCGCCGTGATCATGCGGCCCGCGCCCCTAGTATCGGCGCTATCGCGGCGCTACTCGCCGCTCCACACGGGCGGCCGCTTGTCGAGAAACGCGCAGATGCCCTCCTGCGCGTCGGCGGCCATCGCGTTCATCGTCATCACCGACTTGGTGAGGTCATAGGCGCGGTGCTCGTCGAGCTCGACCTGCTCGTAGAACGCTTGCTTTCCGATCGCGACCGTCACCGGGCTCGAGCGATCCACGGCGGCCACCAGTTCGTCGACGGCCTGATCGAGTTCGGGCTCGGGCACGACCCGGTTCACGAGTCCCCACTGCATCGCGGTCTCGGCACTGATGGGCTCGCCCGTGAGCAGCATCTCCAGCGCCCGCTTGCGGCCGATGGCGCGCGACAACGGCACCATCGGCGTCGAGCAGAACAGTCCGATCTTGACCCCGGGCGTCGCGAACCGTGCGCTCTGCGCGGCCACCGCGAGATCACACGCGGCCACGAGCTGACAACCGGCCGCGGTCGCGATCCCCCCGACCTTGGCGATCACCGGCTGAGGCACCTTGTGGATCGTCTCCATCAGCTCTGTGCAGGTGTCGAACACGCGCTGGTAGAAGGGCACGTCGCGGCCGACCAGCTCGCCGAGGTCGTGCCCGGCCGAGAACGCGGCCCCGGCGCCTTCGAGGACGATCACCCGCACACCGGCGCGCTCGCCGAGCGTCTGCAGGACCCCGCGCAGCTCCTGCATCAGCTCGAGCGACAGGGCGTTGCGCTTATCGGGACGGTTGAGCGTTACCCGGACCGCGGTCCCGGTCTCATCGACGGTGACCTGCCGAAGCTCGGTGCCGGAGGCAACGCTCGCCATTGGACATCAAGCGTAACGCAGACGTCGCGCGGGGGTCATGGGTCTCGCTCGGTCAGCCGGGCGATCAGGTCATCGAGGATCTCCACTGACCGGGCCAGCACATCGACGTCGTCGTCGCACAGGGTCGCGATCTCCGCGTGCAACATCGCCCGATACTCGGCGCGGAGCTGCTGGAGCGCATCCGCTCCCGCGCTCGTCAGGCTGACCAGGACGGCTCGGCGGTCGCTGGGGTCGACGTCCCGCTCCACCCAGCCGCGATCGGCGAGCCGGTTGACGAGCAGCGTGATCGCGGGCTGCGTGACGCGCTCGGTGAAGGCCAGATCGGTGATCCGGCGGGGTCCTCCGGCGAGAATCCGCAGCACGCCGATCTCGGTCCGCGAGACGCAGATGCTGGTGTGAGTCAAAAACAGCCTGGACAGCGCCGAAGCTCGCTGGGGAAGCGCCTCGGCAATCTCGTCAAGCTGCCGGCTTCGGGTAGTGATGCCGACGCTGCCACTCCCAATGTCCTCCAGCCCCATCCCAACGTCGCTCAGCCCCATCGGTGTTATATATATTAGTGGCTAATGCATTGCCGGCGTCAAGCGGGCTCGCACGTGAGATCCGTCGCCGGCTGGTCTGCTCCAACCCCGGTGATCCTGCATGATCCGTTCTCCGATCCGCACGACCCTGCATCGTGACTCGCAACCGGTCGGCGCCGAGATGAGGGCGACCCCGAGTGTGCGCGGGTGGCGCAACGGTAGCGTCGCCCAGGTAGCGGGGGAGACGCTGGGCGAGCTCTCGGGTGGGCGACTTGCCGAGCTGCCGGTCGCGGTCCGCTTCTGGGATGGCAGTCTGCTCGCCCCGGCGAAGTCCAACCAGGTGCCGGTGGTGGTGGCACGAGAGCGGCGGGCGCTCGCTCACCTGCTCCACGAGCCGGGCCAACTCGGGCTGGCGCGCGCCTGGGTGGATGGCTCACTCGCGGTCCAGGGTGAGCTCGGCGATGTTCTCCACACGCGCGGGAAGCTCGCCGACGTCAGCTTCTCGGTTCGCGACCGTGTCCGGCTCGTGCTGGCGGCTATCCGGGCCGCGGGGCCGGCGGTCCTGCGCCGGCCTCCGATCCCCCGGATCGAGGCCTCGGTCCGCGGCCGGCGGCATTCACTGGTGCGAGATCGCTCAGCGGTCCGCCATCACTACGACGTCTCCAACGACTTCTACCGCCTGGTTCTGGGCCCCAGCATGGTGTACTCGTGCGCCTACTTCGCCACCGACGATCAGAGCCTCGAGCAGGCGCAGGAGCGCAAACTCGACCTGATTTGCCGCAAGCTCCGCCTTGGCGGCGGCGAGCGGCTACTCGACGTCGGCTGCGGTTGGGGCTCGCTGGTGCTTCACGCGGCCGCCAACTACGGCGTCAAGGCGGTTGGGGTGACGTTGTCCCAGCCCCAGGCGGAACTGGCGCGACAGCTGGCCAAGGAACGCGGGCTGGCGGATCGCGTCGAGATCCGCGTCACCGACTACCGCGAGCTGACCGACGGTCCCTTTGACAAGATCGCCAGCGTCGGCATGTACGAGCACATCGGCAGGTCGGAGCTGCCGCGGTACACGACCACGATCGCCGGCCTGCTGCGCCCGGGCGGGCTGTTTCTCAATCACGGGATCGCGCGTCTGAACTCGCAGCCGCCGACGTCGGACACGTTCATCTCCCGCTACGTGTTCCCCGACGGGGAGCTTCACCCGGTGGCTGACCTGTTCGTCGCGATGCAGAGCGCTGGTCTCGAGGTCCGCGACACCGAGTCGCTGCGCGACCACTATCCGCTGACCCTGCGCCGCTGGCTCGCCAACCTGCTCGAGCACCGCTCCCAGGCCGAGGCCCTGGTCGGGGCCGAGCGGGTGCGGGCGTGGCAGCTGTACATACTGGCCTCCGCACAGGCGTTCGAGGATGGGGAGATCACCGTCTACCAGGTGCTCGGGGTCCACGAGGGCGCGCCGTCGGGTCTGCCCCTTGACCGATCCACGCTGCTTGCGGCCGCGTAGCCCCGTCGCGTCAACGCACCCCCAGGCAAATCAACCCGACCGAATCGAGGATGATGAGCGAATCACTGACCGCTGAGACCGTGCAGATCGCCGGCCACGGAGGCGACATGATCGAGGCCTACCTGGCTCGACCGTCGACTGCCGAGACCCGTGGCGGCGTCGTGGTCATCCACCACATGCCTGGCTACGACCGCGCCACCAAGGAGATCGTGCGACGGTTGGCCGAGCTCGGGTACGACGCGATCTGTCCCAACCTGTACACGCGAGAGGCGCCCGGCGCCGCTCCCGACGACGCCGCGGCGACCGCCCGCGCGCAGGGGGGCGTCCCCGACGAGCGGCTGATCGGCGACCTGGCAGGCAGCGCCGCCTTCCTGCGCTCGCTCCCCACGTCCAACGGAAAGGTGGGCGTGGTCGGTTACTGCTCGGGCGGTCGCCAGGCCGTGCTCGCCGCCTGCAACGTCGATCTCGATGCCGCGGTCGACTGCTACGGCGCATTTGTCACCGGCACCCCACCCGAGGGCTTCCCGCTCAAGGTCACCAACCTCGTCGACCAGCTGCCGAACCTCCGCGCTCCGCTGCTGGGATTGTTCGGCCAGGAGGACTCGTTCCCCAGCCCCGAGCAGGTCGCCGAGCTCGACGAGATCCTGAGCGCACACGACAAGCCGCACGAATTCCACAGCTACGAGGACGCCGGTCACGCTTTCTTCGCCGTCGACCGGCCGGCCTACCGGGTGGCGGCCGCCAACGACGGATGGGAGCGGATCCAGGCGTTCTTCAACGAGCATCTTGGAGGTTGAGCATGTGCACCTACGCGACGGTGAACACCGCGATCGAAGGCAGCGCCAAGGGCCCGGGCGGTAGCTGGTTTCACGTCACCCGCGGGACCGTGTACTTCGACCATCCCGTACACGCGATGGCCGAGCACACGCTCAACATCGACTTCGCCGACCCGGTCAAAGGTCCGGGAGCGCGGGTCGCCGTCGAGCTCACGTCGGCCTCCGCGCGCGAGCTGGCGGCGGCGATCGAAACCGCGCTGGCGTCGGCGCCGGCCGCGCTCACCGCCTGAGCTCGGGCGCGACGCCCAAGCGCTAGGCCGCAGGAACCGGCTCGATGCCCGAGTCGGTGCCCACGACCTCGGTCACGGTCACGCCGAGCCCGCGGATCTTCTCGGGCAGTCCCTGGCGCTGCCAGTGCGAGAGGCCAGCGGGAAGCATCGATACGATCACCTCGTCATAGCCCAGCAGCTCGAGCGCATCCCTGACCGCGGTCAACGGCTCGGGTGATCCGACAATCCCGACGACTTCCGCTCCGGCCGCGCGCGACAGCCGCGGCAGCGCCACGGTCAGCCGGCGTTCGGCCTCTTTGAAGCCGTAATCCCGCGGGGCACCGACCCGATCAAGACCCCTGGACACGGCCGGGACCATCAGCGTGAATGTGCAGGCGCCGTCGTCGGCGCGTCTGGACACCGCGTGGACCAGCTCGTCGCTGTCTGCCGTCTGATGGGCGACGATCAGGACACGGGCGCGAGTGAAGGCGGGCAAATCAGGTCCTCTTCTGCTTCGAGGGACCACCACTCGATAGAGACGCCCAACCGAGCGATTTGTTCCCCCGTCCTGTCGATCGCAGCGCAACGCCCAGCCCCGTCCGCGGGGCGCGCGCTAAGGGCTCGTGGCCGCGCTAACGGCTCGTGGCCGTGGCCACCGGCGCGGAGAGCAGCGGCAAGCGCGGACCGCTGACGACGTCGACCCAGTTGCGCGCCAGCGTGACCGCCCGCGCGGGCCAGAAGACGCCCGTGGGGGGAGCTCCGGGTCGGCACTGACCGCCGCTGCCGCCGGGATTCGAGAACCACAGCAGGCCGTCGGCGGCCGCAAAGCCGGTCTGCTGGGCGACATCATCGCTGATGCTCAGCGGACCGAGGCCGCGGCCGGGCGGATTGCACAGCACCTCGTTGCCGTGGTGCACCCGGTCGCGGGGGCGAAGTGGGCCGCGGCCGTTCATCGAGGTGTTGACGATGAAGTGCTTGCCGCCGAGCCTTCGGGAGATCTCCTGACCGAAGTGCAGCTCGGTCGTGGTCCAGTCAAAGTGGGTCGCGTTGACGAAGAAGCCTTGAGCGTTGCCCACGCCGGCCCCGCGCAGCAAGCGCGCCATGTGCCCTGGTCCCACCGCGTCGGCGGCGCCGGCGTCGAGATACACGAGCACATGCGGATCGGCCTCGAGCACTGAGACCGCGTACTTGAGCTCGGCGTCGCGGATCGCGAGCTGTGGGTGGCTCAGGCAGGGCGCCGTGATCAGGGAGTCGAGCTCCAGGAAGAAGAGCACGTGGAAGTTGCCGATTCCTTGGGCCACTCGTTTGATGAACCGGTCGTAGCGCGTCGCCATCCTCGGCGTCGCGGTGTAGCCGCAATGACCGTGCACCAGGCTGTAGGTGGACAGCATCACGGTCGTGCCGGGCTGGCTGACTTGTGCCCCCTCGAGGTAGTGAGCCACCCGGCCCGCCACGTGTGAGCCCATGTTCCACATGTAGAAGCGGTGAGCACCCGGTTCGCCGGCGATCACGCCCAGCAGCGCTGCCCAGCGGGGCCGAGAGCGTGCGTAGTGGCGCTGCGCCTTGGCCGCTGCGGTGTCGGGGTCGATGTAGAGCTTGGTTCCGGCAACCAGGTTTCCGTAATAGGGACCCGGGACCCCGAGGGGGTTGGCCACGACGCGGGGCTGTAGCGGATCGTCGCGGAGGATCGTGATCAGCGAATTGTGGTTTGGCCCCAGCGCGTCGGGCCAGGAGCCGTACAGATAGGCCAGCGCGTGAACCGGCGTCGCGTTCATCCCCTGGTCGATGATCCTGACGTTGAAGCTGTAGCTGCTCTGCCCGGGCTCCAACGTGATGTAGGTGCTGGGAATCGCGTCGAAGTCGATGCCGTTCTGGCCGTCCTGCTGCTTGACGCCGTAGCCGACGTGCTCCTCGTCGCGCAGATCACCAGTGCGCTCGATCGTGATCGTGAGATAACCCTGGCCCTCGTGAGCCGTGTAGGCCGGCTGGTCAAGCGAGACTTTGCCCGGGCTCCTGGCCGCGTGGGCGAGGGCGACCCTGGTGTTATGGGCGACCGCTGGCCTGCCCCCATCGGTGACCGCGGCCCGTGTCCCTCGGGGGACCGCGGCCTGCGTCCCTCGGGCGACCGCGGCCGCGCCGAGGGCGGGGAGTGCGAGCGCCAGACTCGCCAAGGCCAAAGCCAGCGTGAGAGCACGCAAAACGTGGGGCAACGGGTCCCTACCTGGATCCACGCGCGCGCCTTGGATCAGAGCACGCGCATGGTGAATTTGAGCACTCCGAAGCGCATTCCACAACCGTTGGCCCTGAGGCGGGCGCGCCACCTGCTTGAACGTCGTCCGCCCGTGATCCATGATCCCGGCCTCCACCGTGCCCCAGAGTCAGCAGACGCGTACGTACGCGCCAACCATGTTCGGCGACCGGTCACGTCCGGTCCAGGTTGTCATCGGCGGGCTTGTGCCAGTGGCGCTCGGCGCCTTGGCCGGGATCCTGATCGGCACCTCGGCGGCTGCCTATTGGGTCCTCTCGGTGCTGGCCGCCGTGGGAGCCTTCCTGTCGGGGTTCGAGCACCGCGGCGGGTGGGAGGCAGCTGATCGAGGCTTCTTCGGAGGCGTTTTCTACGGTGTTGCCCTGCTGGTCGTCCACGCCCTGGTGGGCACTCAGGCGCGCGTGTCGCTGGGCAGCTTCCCGCCGCTGCTGGCGGTGTTGACGGCGATCATCGGGATGCTGCTGGCGGCGGCCGGAGGCCGCATCGGCCGGGCCCTGCGCGAGCGTGCGGGGATATCAGCGCCGAGCGAGCCGCCGGAGGATTGAGCAATGGGCCAGATAGTCGTGTTCTCGTTGCTCGCGGCGTTGAATCCGACGCTGGTGGCGGCCACAACGGTGATGCTGCTGTTGCCGCAGCCCTCCAAACTGATGCTCGGCTACTACTTCGGCGCGATGCTGACCAGCATCACGCTGGGTCTGTTGATCGTGTTCTCGCTCGAGCACTCGGGTGCGAGCTCTACGACGGAGAACACCCTCAGCCCGCTCGCGGACGTCGTGCTTGGCCTGATCCTGCTGACGCTCGCGGTTGTGCTGGCGACCGGACGCGACAGGCACGTGTCCGAACTCAGAGCCAGGCGCAAGCGGGCCAGCGCGGACAAGGGACCGCCGAAATGGCAGCGGGTGCTCAGCAAAGGATCGCCCCGGACCACGTTCGTGGTCGGGTGCTCTGCTGACGCTGCCAGGGGCGTCGTATCTTGCCGGTCTACACGACATCAGCAAGCTGAACTACTCCGTATTCGTCACGGTGCTCGTTGTCATCGCCTTCAACTTGGTGATGCTGTTCCTGCTCGAGGGGCCGCTGGTGGCCTTTGCCGTCGCGCCGGAGTGGACGCCGATCGCGATCGATCGCGCGAAAAGGTGGATCAGCCGGCGGGCCAGGCAAGTCGCCATCTATGGCTTCGGCGGGGTGGGTTGCGCGCTGGTGCTCAAGGGAATCATCGGCCTGCTTTGACCAACCCGCCGACGCGCAGGGGGCACCGGCGGTGGGGTCGACGTCGCCCGCCGAGGCTCACTCGGCCCCGTCGGTGCCGTCGACGCCGCCAAGACGCTCGAGCTCCTTCTGCACCGCCGCCAGCTGCGCTCCCAGCTCGTCGAGCCGGCGCATCAGCGGGTCCTGGCCGCCCTGTGCGCGGGCCACGAAGCCGCTGGTCACGGCCGCCGTCACCACAGCGAGCAGCGATAGGCCGCCGAGCATCAAGAAGGCGGCGATCACCTTGCCACTCGTCTGGCTTGGGACCACGTCTCCGTAGCCCACGGTGGTCACCGTCTGGATGGCCCACCACATCCCCAGCCATACCGAGTGGAAGGTCCTGGGGTCGGCGATTCGCTCGAGCACGCCAAATACGATCACCGCGACCGTCCAGAAGACTCCGATCAGGTACGCCGCGTCCCGCGGGCGCAAACCCCTGCGCTCGACGCGCTTCTCCATCCACCGCTCGGGCAACGATGTCGGCGGCTGCTGATCCATGATGGCTGTGAGTTCGTCGCCCGGGCGCGGCTCCCTCTGCCGGGCGGAGCGCCAGGTTGAGAACGATCGGTGCAACAACAACAATCACAGACATGGAGCCTCGTGTTAGGCAAATGGCAAAGCGGCCGGTCCACACCTTGTCCAACGTGATCACGAGTACGGCTCGACGATGGCCTTCGGACTGAAAAAACGGCCCCCCGGCGCCGCCGGCCCACCTCCCACCACGCCTGGCTCGGGTCCAGCGGCGCCGTCCGGGAACCAGCACGCCGCAAGCCGCGAGCGACGTGTCGTGGCCCTGTCGACCCGGATCCATTCACTGGTCAAGGCCATCCAGGACAATGACGAGGCCAGGATCGAGCAGGCGATCCTCCGTCTGAGCCGGACGCGGCGCGTGTTCGCCCCATTGGGATTGACCATCGGCGCCTTCGTCCTGCTGTTCGACGGATTGAGGCTGCTGGTCTCAAACTGGCGCCTGACGCTTGGTGCAGATCGTCCCGGCGATGTGGATCTGGCTCGCCATGTACGACCTCAAGGCCCACGTCCTGCACGGGAGAGCGTCGCGCGGGCTGCACGGTCCGATTCTGATCCCGATCTGCCTGTGCCATCATCGCCATCACCATCGCGGGCTTCTTTCTCAACGCGGTGTTCGCGATGGCGATCGCTCAATCGGGTCGTCCCGAGATCCGGCCGGCGCTCGCGCAGGCGCGGCGGCATCTGACGCCGATCCTGATCTCGGGCGCCGTGGTCGGGATCATGCTGGCCTTCGCGTCGATGTTCTCGATCCGCTTCGGACGCCAGTGGTTCACGCTCTCGCAGGGGATCGTCGTCGGTCTGATGATGGTCGCTTACGTGGCTCTGCCGGCGCGGCTGATCGGAGTCAAGCCAACCCAGTCGACGCGCGACAAGCTGACGACCTCGGCCATCGGAGGGCTTATCGGCGCAACCGTCTGCACGCCGCCCTACCTCCTCGGGCGGCTGGGCATCCTGATGCTGGGATCGAAGGTTCTCTTCGTTCCGGGAATCTTCGTGCTCGCGATTGGGGTCACGCTCCAGGCCGGGGCCACGGGCGCGGTCCGGGCGATCAAGATGAGCACAAAGCTCAAGCCGGCGCTCGCCCCCCAACGCCAGTCTCAGGGTGTGTGAGGCGCCGGCTGGCGGTGTAGCGTCGCCGTCATGAGCCGCTGTTCGAGACGGCCGCCGTGCCCAACAATTACTGTTAGGGCCGTCATCATGAGAAGCATGGCGTGACGGCCGAGTCGGGATCGCGCAGCCCGCTGCTGGAGGCTCATCGCTTCCTGCGCCGTGGCCCCGTGAACGCCGAGGGTTGGAGTCAACTGGTGGCCAAGGATCGCGATTGGGAGCGCTCCTACCGCGAGCGATGGTCCCATGACAAGGTGGTGCGCTCGACGCACGGGGTGAACTGCACCGGCTCGTGCTCGTGGAACGTGTTCGTCAAGGACGGAATCGTCACCTGGGAGTCCCAGGCCGTCGACTACCCCTCGACGGGGGCGGAGATGCCCGAGTATGAGCCGCGCGGCTGCCCCCGGGGGGCGTCGTTCTCGTGGTATCAGTACTCGCCGCTGCGGCTGAAGTACCCCTATGTGCGGGGGAGCCTGCTTCAGATGTTCTCGGAGGCTCGCTCAAGGCTCGGTGACCCGGTCGAGGCGTGGGCCGAGATCGTCGAGGACCCCGAGAAGGTACGGCTGTATCGCCGTCAGCGGGGAAAGGGAGGGTTCGTCCGCGCCTCGTGGGCCCAGGCGGTGGAGCTGATCGCGGCCGCGCACGTTTACACGATCAAGCGTTACGGCCCCGATCGGGTGGTGGGATTCTCCCCGATTCCGGCGATGTCGATGGCCTCTTATGCCGCGGGATCGCGATTTTTGTCGCTGATCGGGGGGGTGATCCTGTCGTTCTATGACTGGTATGCGGATCTGCCGCCGGCCTCGCCGCAGGTGTTCGGCGATCAGACCGACGTGCCCGAGTCCGGGGACTGGTGGAACGCCAGCTACCTGCTGATCTGGGGCACCAACCTACCGACCACGCGCACGCCGGATGCCCACTTCATGGTCGAGGCTCGATACCGGGGGCAGAAGGTGGTGGTCGTCTCGCCCGACTACGCCGAGCACACCAAGTTCGCCGACCATTGGCTGCCCGCGGCGCCGGGAACGGACGGCGCCCTGGCGATGGCCATGGGGCACGTGATCTTGCGCGAGTTCTACGTGCAGCGCCAGGTCCCCTACTTCGAGCAGTACGCGCGGCGTTTCACTGACCTGCCGCTGCTGGTCACCCTGCGCGAACGCGAAGATGGCTATGTGCCCGACCGCCTGCTGCGGGCGTCTGATCTGGGTGGCGGGCAGGCCGCGCGCGAGCACGCCGAATGGAGGCCGGTGGTGCTCGACCAGGCGACGGGTCAGCCGGTTGTCCCCAGTGGGTCGGTCGGTGACCGCTACGGGAGCGAGCCCGGCCGCTGGAATCTGCGCCTGGATGGCGTGTCGCCGGAATTGACGCTGTTTGATCGCGCCCAGCAACGGGTCGCCGTCGACCTGCCGCGTTTTGATGTCGGTGAGACCGAGGGCGGATCCTCGGTGCGTCGCGGCGTGCCCGCGCTGCCGGTGGGAGGTCAGCTGGTGACGACCGTGTTTGACCTGGTGCTCGCGCACTACGGCGTCGCGCGCGAGGGGCTGCCCGGGGACTGGCCGGCGGGCTATGACGACCCCAGTCACCCGTCCACCCCGGCGTGGCAGGAGCCGATCACGGGCGTGGATGGCCGGCTGGCGGCGCGGGTGGCGCGCGAGTTTGCCCGCAACGCCGAGCTCACCGAGGGACGGTCGATGATCGCGATGGGCGCGGGCACCAATCACTGGTTTCACTCCGACCAGACCTACCGCACGTTTCTGGCGCTGGTCATGCTGTGCGGCTGCGAGGGCGTCAACGGCGGCGGCTGGGCGCATTACGTCGGTCAGGAGAAGGTCCGGCCGCTGTCGGGCTGGCAGACACTCGCGTTCGCGCTCGATTGGGTGCGCCCGCCCCGGCACCAGTCCGGCACCCCGTTCTTCTACCTGGCCACCGACCAGTGGCGCTACGAGCGCTACCGCCCGGCCGACCACGCCTCGCCGCTGGGGCGAGGGCTGCTTGACGGCCGCCACGTGGTGGACGTCAACGCGCTAGGGGCTCGGCTGGGGTGGCTGCCGTCGTACCCGAGCTTTGACCGCAGCACGCTGGAGCTGGTCGAGGAGGCGCAGCGGGCCGGGATCGAGCCTGCCGATCACGTGGTGGCCGAGCTGCGCGCCGGGCGGCTGAAGTTCGCCTGTGAGGATCCCGACGCGCCCAGCAACCACCCCAAGGTGATGACCGTGTGGCGGGCCAACGTCCTGGGCTCCTCGGGCAAGGGCCACGAGTTCTTTCTCAAGCACCTGCTGGGCACGACCGAGAACGCGGTCCGGGCGCAGGAGACTCCGCCGGAGCTGCGGCCCCAGGACGTGGTGTGGCGCGATGAGGCGCCCGAGGGCAAGCTCGATCTGCTGGCGACCATCGACTTTCGGATGACCTCCAACGCGCTGTTCTCCGATGTCGTGCTGCCGGCCGCGACCTGGTATGAGAAATACGATCTGAGCTCGACTGACCTGCACCCGTTCGTGCACACGTTCAACCAGGCGGTGCCGCCGCCCTGGGAGTCAAAGTCAGACTGGGACGCGTTCGGGCGCATCGCGCAGCGCTTCTCGCAGCTGGCCGAGCTCCACCTCGGCGTGCGGCGCGACGTGATCGCGGCGCCGCTCATGCACGACACGCCGGATGAGATC
This sequence comes from uncultured Solirubrobacterales bacterium, assembly GCA_963757015.1. Classification (GTDB taxonomy): domain Bacteria; phylum Actinomycetota; class Thermoleophilia; order Solirubrobacterales; family Solirubrobacteraceae; genus Palsa-465. The sequence goes on along the minus strand of CAVWQA010000001.1, from coordinate 55,914 downwards.
GCCCAGCCGCTGGGGCAGGTGCGCGACTGGCGGGCGGGCGAGTGCGAGCCGGTGCCCGGCAAGACGATGCCGAAGCTGATCGTGGTCGAGCGCGACTACCCGCGCGTGTTCGAGAAGTGGCGGGCCCTGGGGCCGCTGGTCGAGAAGCTCGGCGCCGCCGTGAAGGGCGCCAGCTGGGTCGCCGATCAGGAGGTCGCCGAGCTGCGCGAGAACAATGGCGCGATCCGGGGGGGCGTCGCTGACGGGCGCCCGTCGCTGGAGCGCGTCGAGCATGCCTGCGAGGCGATCCTGGCCCTGTCGGGCACCTGCAACGGGCGGCTGGCGGTGGAGGGGTTCCGGGCGCTGGAGAAGACCACCGGGGTGGAGCTGGCCGACCTGGCGGGCACGCGCGCGGGCGATCGCATCACCTTCCATGACGCGCAGGTGCAGCCGCGGACGGTGATCACCTCGCCGGAGTGGTCGGGGATCGAGGCCCATGGGCGCCGCTACTCGCCGTTCACGATCAACGTCGAGCGCGACAAGCCGTGGCACACGCTGTCGGGGCGCCAGCACTTCTATCTGGACCACGCGTGGATGCTGGAGCTCGGCGACGGGCTGCCGGTGTTTCGCCCGCCGCTGCATCACCGGGCGATCTTCGGCGATCAGGGCGCCCACGACGGCTCGGGCCGAACGGAGCTGACGCTGCGCTATTTGACGCCGCACTCGAAGTGGTCAATCCACTCCGAATACCAGGACAACCTGCACATGCTGACGCTGTTTCGCGGCGGCGGGATGCTGTGGGTCAGCCGCGAGGACGCCCAGACGCTCGACATCAAAGACAACGACTGGGTGGAGGCCTACAACCGCAACGGAGTGGTCGCCTGCCGGGCCGCGGTGTCGCATCGAGTACCCGAGGGCACGTGTCTGATGTACCACGCCAAGGACCGGCATCTCAACGTGCCCCTGACCGAGCTCGAGGGCAAGCGCGGCGGCACCGACAACTCGCTGACTCGGATCGTGATGAAAGCGACGCACTTTGTGGGTGGCTACGCCCAGCTCAGCTTTGGCTTTAACTACTACGGACCGACCGGCTCCCAGCGCGACGAGGTCACGGTGCTGCGCAAGCGCGAGTCAAAGGTGGTGTTCGAGTGACGATCCGGGCGCAGGTGGGGATGGTGATGAACCTCGACAAGTGCATCGGGTGTCATACGTGCTCGGTGACCTGCAAGCAGGTGTGGACCAACCGGCCGGGGACCGAGTATGTGTGGTTCAACGACGTGGAAACCAAGCCGGGGCTGGGGTATCCCCAGCGCTGGGAGGACAACGACCACTGGCGCGGGGGGTGGGAGCTTGATCGCAAGGGGCGCCTGCGGCTGAAGGCCGGCGGCCGGATAAAGAAGCTGCTGTCGATCTTCTCCAACCCCAACCTGCCGCAGATCGATGACTACTACGAGCCCTGGACCTACGACTACGAGAAGCTGATCACGGCGCCGCTGTCAGAGCGCGACCCGGTGGCCCGGGCGCGCTCGCAGCTGACCGGCAAGGAGCTGCGCGAGATCCGCCGGGGACCCAACTGGGATGACAACCTGGCCGGCACCGCCGAGCATATCCACGAGGATCCGCTGACCCGGGGGATCGAGGAGCAGGTCAAGGCCTCATACGAGCAGGCGTTCATGTTCTATCTGCCGCGGATCTGCGAGCACTGCCTGAACCCCTCGTGTGTGGCCTCGTGCCCGTCGGGGGCGATGTACAAGCGCGAGGAGGACGGGATCGTGCTCGTCGACCAGGCCAAGTGCCGCGGGTGGCGCTTCTGCGTCTCGGGGTGCCCGTATAAGAAGGTGTACTTCAACCACCAGACCGGCAAGGCCGAGAAGTGCACGCTGTGTTACCCGCGGATCGAGGCAGGCCTGCCGACGATCTGCTCGGAGACGTGCGTGGGACGGATTCGCTACATCGGGCTGGTGCTCTACGACGCCGACCGCGTAGAGCAGGCCGCCTCGGTCCCCGACCCCCACGACCTGCTCGACGCCCAGCGCAAAGTGTTCGTGGACCCCGAGGACCCGGCCGTACACGAGCAGGCGCGCCGCGACGGGATCCCCGAAGACTGGATCGAGTTCGCGCGCCGTTCACCCGTGTACGCGCTGGCCCATCGCTACCGGGTGGCGCTTCCCCTGCACCCCGAGTACCGCACGCTGCCGATGGTGTGGTATGTGCCGCCGCTGTCGCCGATCGTCAACAGCCTGGAGACCGACGGCTATGAGGCCGACCCCGACCAGGTCTTTCCGGCCATCGACTCGATGCGGATTCCCGTCGACTACCTGGCCAACCTGCTGGCGGCCGGCGACAGCGGCGTGATCCGCGACGTGCTGCGGCGCCTGGCGGCGATGCGCGGTCACATGCGAAAGCGCGAGGTGCTGGGTGAGCACGACACCGCGATTGCCTCCGAGGCCGGGATGAGCGTGCATGACGTCGAGGACATGTACCGGCTGCTGGCGATCGCCAAGTACGAGGACCGTTACGTCATCCCCCAGGCCCACACCGAGCTCGGTGACATGCTCATGGCCCAGCAGGGCACCTGCGGCCTGGACTTCGTCGGGGGGCCGGGGAACTGCGGCATGGTGGTGCCCGAATCAAAGGCCGAGGCCGAAGCCTTCATGCTCACCGAGCAGCCCGCCGAGCTCGACATCATCCAGATGCTCGGCCAACAGCGCGACCAGGACGAGGCGGCGAGCTGATGGCCCTCGGCCGCCGGCGTCGACAGAGCCGGGCCACCGAGTACAAGCTGTGCTCACTGCTGCTCTCCTACCCCGACGAGGAGCTGCTCGGCGCCCGTCACGAGCTGATCGCCACCGCCGCCGGTCTGCCCGCGAGCCCCGTAGCCACCGCGCTGGAGCGGTTCTGCCCGTGGTGGGGCGCCGAGCATCCGCTGGCGCTCCAGCAGCACTACGTCCACACCTTTGACCTCGACAGGCGCTGCGGTCTGTACCTCACCTTCTATGACCAGGGTGACAAGCGCGACCGAGGCGCGGCGCTGCTGCGACTCAAGCGCCTGTACCGGGCCGCGGGGCTGCCGCTGGAGGGCTCTGAGCTTCCCGATTATCTTCCCGTGATGCTCGAGTTCGCCGCCGCCGCGCCGCCGGGCCACGGGGAGGTCGTCTTGCGCGAGCACCGCGCGGCGCTCGAGCTGGCGCGCTCGGGCCTCCAGCAGCGCGGCACGCCTTACGCGCACGTGATGGCCGCCGTGTGCGCGCTGGCCGGCGAGCTGTCGGCGGCCGACCGGGCGCGGGCGGTCAAGCTGGCCGCCAGCGGGCCCCCGCAGGAGCTCGTTGGTCTCGAGCCGTTCGCCGCGACCGAAGTCGTCCCCGGCATGGGAGCGAGACGATGAGCGCCGGCGACGTCCTGCTGTGGATCATCTTCCCGTACGTCGCGATGACGGTGTTCGTGGTAGGTCACTGGTGGCGCTACCGCCGTGACCAGTTTCAGTGGACCAGCCGCTCCACCCAGCTGCTGGACCGCCGTATCCTCGGCTGGGCCAGCCCGATGTTTCACTACGGGGCGCTGGCGGCGGTGGCCGGGCACATTATCGGTCTGTGCATCCCCAGTTCGCTGACCGAGTCAATCGGCATTCCCGAACACACGTACCGCTGGATTTCGGCGATCCCGGGCGCGATCGCCGGGGCGGTGACGCTAATCGGCTTCGTGGGGCTGGTTTACCGCCGCGCCACCAGTGACCGAGTGAGGCGCAACACGACGCGGACTGACTATGTCACCTACGCGCTGCTGACGGTGCTGATCGTAATGGGATGCTACATGACTTTCATCCACAACCTGTTGACCCACGCGCCGTATAACTACCGCGCCTCGATCAGCGTGTGGTGGCAGTCGCTGTTCTACCTGGATCCCAACGTGGCAGCGGCCACCTCGGCGCCGGTCATTTACAAATTGCACGCGATCATCGCCTGGGGCTTCTGGGCCTTCTTCCCGTTCAGCCGTCTGGTGCACGCCTGGAGCATCCCGCTGCAGTACATCGGCCGGCCCTACATCCTCTACCGCCGGCGTTACTCCACCGCGCGCTGATGAAGGCGCACGGCCGAGCCGACCCGATCGAGTGGATTCTCGAGGCGATTCCCCCCGCCTCGGGCGCGGTGGTCATGGGCACCGGAATCGTGTCGGTCGCACTTTCGCTCGACGGACGCGAGACGCTGTCGCGAATCCTGCTGGTCATCTGCGCGATCGCCTGGGTGATTCTGGGCCTCTTGCTCGGTGCCCGGGTGCTGCGCGACCCCGAGCGCGCGCATCAGGAGTCTCACTCGCCGGCCTCCCTGACCGGTGTGGCGGGAACCGAGGTCCTGGGGACTCGTCTGACGATCCTGGGTTGGAGCTGGGCCGGGATCGCCCTGCTGGTCATCGGGCTCGTGCTCTGGCTGGTGCTGCTGTGGCCGGTGCTCACGCACTGGTCGGTTCCCACGATCGGCGTCTCGCTGGTGCTGACGGTGGCCACCGAATCGCTGGCCGTCCTGGCAGCTTCGCTGGCCGCGGCGGAGAACACACGGTGGCTGGTGGTCGCCGCCCTGGTGCCGTTCGTGCTGGGACTGGCTTTCTACGTGTTCGTGATCCGGCGCTTTGACTTCCGGCAGATCGGCGTCGGGCACGGCGACCACTGGATCACCGGGGGCGCGCTGGCGATCTCGACGCTGGCGGCCGCTCGGATCACGCTCGCCGCCCAGAGCACGCACGTGCTCTCCGGAGGCGTGGGCACGCTCAAGGTCGTCACCGTCGTGTTGTGGGTCGTGTCGATCGCCTGGCTGCCGCTGCTGGTGTTCGCCGAGGTGGTGCGGCCGCGTTGGGGCTATGACGTGCGACGCTGGGCGACCGTATTCCCGGTTGGTATGTACGCCGCGTGCAGCGGCCTCGGTGGCTCGGCCGCCCACGCTGCGGTGATGACCGACTTTGCCAAGGTGTGGGTCTGGGTCGGATTGGCGGTCTGGCTGGTGGTGTTCGTGGCCATGCTCGGCCGGGGTGTCCAGCTGGTCCAGGCGGGCGCCTAGTAGTCGAAGGCGTCCGGCCACGATTCGAAGGAATCGAGCCGGCAGCCAGCACATTAGGGTACCCTAATACCGATTAGGGCACCCTAACACGCCGAACATGGAGTCGCGATGAACGCCGGCAGCAGGGGGCGAGGAACAAGTGGGGTGTGGCGGTTGCTCCTGGGCGCGCTGTTGGCCTCGGTGGTCGTCATCGTTGCCGGGTGCGGGGCGGGGCTGGGAGCGGCCGACCCGGGCTCGGGCCCGACGATCACGCTCTACAACGCCCAGCACCAGGAAACCACCGACGCTCTCATCAAGGCGTTTACGGCCCGGACCGGGATCCATGTGCTGGTCAAAAGCGACGGTGAGGATGTGCTCACCGCCCAGCTCGAGGAGGAGGGCAGCAGCTCGCCGGCCGATGTCTTCTACGCCGAGAACTCGAACTGGCTGGTGCAGCTCGCCGAGCGGGGGATGCTGGCCAAGGTGGATGCGTCCACCCTGGCGCAAGTTCCAGCCCGCGACAGCGCCGGCACTGGAGACTGGGTGGGCGTGTCGAAAAGGTTCAGCGTGCTGGTCTACAACCCAAGCAAGGTCAAGGCCTCACAGCTGCCGACCTCGGTCATGCAGCTGGCCAGCCCCCGCTACCGGGGGATGCTGGAGCTGGCTCCCGCCGAAACCGACTTCTGGCCGCTCGTCACGTCGGTCTTGCGCTCGCAGGGTCGGGCGGCGGCGCTGCACTGGCTCCAGGGGCTCAAGGCCAACGCCGGGTCCAACGACAACGCGCCCGACAACGAGACGGTGGTCAGCGATGTCAACAGGGGTCTTGCCGCTATCGGGCTGATCAACCACTACTACTACTACCGGCTGCGCGCCGAGCTGGGAGGCTCGGCAGTCCACGCCAGGCTGGCCATATTCGCTCCCGGCGATCCTGGGGCGGTGCAGGACGTCTCCGGGGCCGCGGTCCTCAAGTCCTCCAAGCATCAGGCGGCCGCGCAGAAGTTTCTGGCCTTCCTGACCAGCGCCGCCGGTCAGCGCGTGCTCGCGCGCAGCGACAGCTTCGAATATCCGCTCGCCGCCCACGTGTCCCCCAACCCGGCGCTGCCGCCGGCGAGCCGCTTTCATCCCAACTCGATCACCCCGGCCGAGATCGGCACCGGGCTGGTCGCCCGCGACCTGCTGCGCGAGGCCGGGCTGATCTAGGCGCACCGGACGTGACCACAGCTTCGCAGGCGGCGACCGCGCGCGGATCATGGAGTCGACGGCGGCGCCGGTCGCGTCCGGGATGGCAGCTGGTCGCCGTCAGTGCGCTGATCGCGGCGATCCTGCTCGCGCCGCTGCTGCTGATCGGGCTCGACGCCCGGAGCGCCGGATGGGGCGAGCTCCACGACGTCCTGTTTCGAGCGCGTTCGCTGCTGCTGCTCCGCCACACCGTCGTGCTGTGCGCGATCGTGGCCACCTGCGCCGCGGTGATCGGAACCGGCGCCGCGTGGCTGACCGAGCGTTCGGCGCTCCGGGCCCGCCGGGTGTGGACCGTCCTGCTGGTGCTGCCGGTCGCGATTCCCGACTTCGTTGTCGGCTTCGCCTGGCACTCGTTCGCGCCGCGGTTGAATCCGCTGCTCGGCGCGTCGATCGTGATGACGCTCGGGACCTATCCGCTCGTCTACCTCCCGGTCGCGGCTGCTCTGCGCCGCACCGACCCGGGCGCCGAGGAAACCGCCCACAGTCTCGGCGTCAAGCGGCTGGCGGCGTTTCGCCGCGTCACCCTGCCGCTGATCCGCCCCGCGGTGCTCGGCGGCTGCGTGCTCGTCGTGCTGACCGTGCTGTCCGAGTACGGAGCCTTCGAGATCCTGCGTTATCAGACCTTCACCACCGAGATCTTCACCGAGTTCCAGTTCGACTCGCGGGCGGCCGGGGCTTTGTCGATTCCGCTCGTGTTGCTGGGGCTGCTGGTGTTGCTGATCGAGGGGCTGGTGCCGCGACGGACAACTTCGCGCACGGCGCCTCGACGGCCTCTTAGTCGAGTGCCGCTGGGGGGCATGGCGCTGCCCGCGCTGCTTGCCCTGGCCGGCCTGGTCGCGCTCGGCACGGGCGTGCCGATCGGGACGATCGTGTACTGGATGCTGAGCAGTCAGCACACCACGCTGCCGGCGAGCGCGACGCTGGCGACGGCGACCTCGACCACGCTCGGTTACAGCGCCTGGGGGGCCGGGATCGCCGTGGTACTGGCGATTCCCGTCGCCATGATGACCTTTCGCCGCCCCACCTTCCTCCGGATCGCGCTCGAGCGCAGCACCTACGTCACCAAGGCGCTTCCGGGCGTGGTGATCGCGCTGAGCCTGGTCTTCTTCGCCACCAGGTATGCGCACGGCCTCTACCAGACCGGTTTGTTGCTGGTGGTGGCGTACGCGATCCTCAACTTTCCTCTCGCTCTGGTGTGCGTGAAGGCCTCGGCCGCGCAGCTTCCGCCCCGGCTGACCGACGTGGCCCGATCGCTGGGACGGGGGCCGGTGACCGTTTTTTTGCGCGTCACCCTGCCCCTGCTGGCGCCCGGGTTGGTCGCGGGCTTCTGTCTGGTCTTCTTGACCGCGGTCACCGAACTGACCGCGACCCTGGTGCTCGCCCCGATCGGGGTGCAGACGCTGGCCACCCAGTTCTGGGCCTTTCAGCAGAACGTCGCCTACGGGGCCGCGGCACCGTACGCGCTCGTGATGGTGGCGCTGGCGCTCGTGCCGGGAACGCTGCTGGGGCTATGGTTCGACCGCGAGCGCCACGCTCGATCGACGACATGAGCGCCATCGAACTTCGATCAGCCGTCAAGCGATTTGGCGACACAGTGGTTCTCACCGGCGTTGATCTCAGTGCACCCGAGGGCTCGATCACGGCCGTGCTCGGTGCCTCGGGGAGCGGTAAGACCACGCTGCTGCGCCTGATCGCCGGCTTTGAGCAGCTCGACAGCGGGTCGCTCTCGATCGGGGACCAGATCGTCGACGACGGCGTGCGCACGGTGCCTCCGCAGCGCCGGGGAGTCGGTTACGTGCCCCAGGAGGGGGCGCTGTTTCCGCATCTCACGGTCGCGGGAAACGTCGCCTTCGGGCTGCCGCGCAGCAAGCGCGGGGGCATCCAGGACCTGCTCGAGCTGGTGGATCTGAGCGATCTGCGCCGGCGCTTCCCCCATCAGCTCTCCGGCGGCCAGCAGCAGCGCGTGGCCCTGGCGCGAGCGCTGGCCATTGCACCCAACGTGCTGCTCCTCGACGAGCCCTTCGCCGCCCTCGATGCGCCGCTGCGAAACGAGCTCCGGCGCGACGTGGCCCGGATCCTGACCGAGGCGGGAGCGACCACGATCCTCGTCACCCACGACCAGGACGAGGCGCTCTCCCTCGCCGACCAGGTCGCGCTGCTCGACGACGGGCGGGTGATCGCGGCGGCGCGACCGCGCGAGCTGTATCGCGATCCTCCGAGTGTTGATACGGCCACCTCGATCGGAGAGGTCAACATCCTGGCGGCGCACACCAGCTCGGGCTATGCCCGCTGCGCGCTGGGGCTCATCCCCGTCCGCCGGAATGGGTCTGAGGGGCTCGACGGGCCGTCGCGGCTGCTGTTGCGCCCCGAGCAGCTCGCCTTGCACTTCGAGGATCCCGGCGGCGCCGCTCATGGCGAGGTGGTCGATGTCCAGTACTACGGCCACGACGCGCTCGCCCATCTTCGGCTGATCGATCACGGTGGCGATGCCGTACTGGCTCGCGTTTCCGGGGAGCTCGAGATCGAGCGCGGTCAGCGCATGTGGGTCAAGGTGCGCGGCCCGGGCCGCGCCTGGCCGGTTCACGCGTCCCCCCAGGCCGGGCCATAGGAGCTGGGTTCCCGCTCGCGGATGCGTTTTGCGTGCGCGCGGCGGGGTAAAAAGGAATTCGAACCAAACCCCGGAGGAGGAGATGCCGATGCCCCCGCGAGGCGTCAAGAAAGGCACCAAACGCGCTCGTCAGTACGAGCACATAAAGGAGAGCCAGCGAGACCGCGGCACCGGCGAGAAGCGCGCCGAGGAGATCGCCGCGCGCACCGTCAACAAGGAGCGGGCGCGAGCCGGCGAATCGCGGCAGCGCTCGAGAACCTCGACCCAGGACATGTCGTCCTCGCGTCGCGGCGGCCAGAGGTCTCAAACCAACCGGCCGAAGGGCCGCACTCGCGACCAGCTGTACAACGAGGCGCGCAAGCTCGGCATCGACGGCCGCTCCAAGATGAACAAGGCTCAGCTGCAGCGCGCGGTGGACCGCCGCAAGTAAGTCGACCTGTCACCTGAATACACCTCTTCACCCATTCCGCTCGGGACGCGGGGCTAGGAAGGTGTGATCAAAAAGGGGAAGCGATGACACTCACGATCGCGCTCATCATGGTGGCCATGGTCCTGCTCGCGGTCCTTGAGCTGAGGCTGTTCTGGGCGATCGGGGAGCCCGGCGATCGCCGACACCACGCCGTCAGCGGGCGGGAGCGACGATCGCCGGGCGGCCGCCGACACCACCCCGTCAGGGGCCGGGATCGACGATCGCCATCCCGATCGTGATCGCGATCCCCACGGCGATCAACGTGAGCAGCGTGTACTCGAGTGGCCCCAGCCGGCGCCGGAGGTTACCCAGTCGGCTGGGGCCAGTGCGAGCGTCAGCGCGTCCAGGGTTCGGCTTTCTCCTGATCGCCACGGCGGCACCGCGATCACGACGCAAGCGGGCCGGTCGCTGGCGGGCTCACGGTCGCTGCGGCCCCGGCCGGCGGCTCCGTGCCGCACCGGTACGTCGGCGAGTGTGAATGGCGGGTAGCGGTCGGTCCCCAGCGCACTGTAGGAGTCGAAGCCGACCCGGCACCGTCAGCGCAGTAGAGCGACATCGCCTATCCAGCGCGCCCTCGGGCCGCATCGGAAAGTCGATTGACGGTCCGGAAACGTTCATCAGTGCTCCTCTCTAGCTCAAGTTCTGCGGAGGGGTTGCGGGTGAGGCTAGATTCGTGGAGGACGATGACCATGGGTGCTAATGCGCATCCCGAGCCCTCGAGCGTTTCGCCCGACCGCCCAGCGAGGGCGGCTGACGCACCCCGGCGACCGATGCCGATGCTGTGGCGTGTGTTCGCCGCCAATGCCGCCGTGTTCACGATCGCGTTCGCGCTCCTGGCGCTGGCGCCGGTGGAACTACATGCGTCGATCAGGATCGAAGAGGTGGTGCTGTTGCTGGTCGGGCTGATCGTGATGCTGCTCGTCGACCTGCTGCTGCTGCGCCAGGCGGTGGCGCCGCTCGAGCGGCTGGCGGGCGTGATGGGAAGGGTCGACCTACTGGCGCCGGGCCAGCGAGCCTCGGGCTTTGAGGGCTCGAGCAGCGAGGTTGTTGAGCTCGCTCAGGCGTTCAACGAGATGCTCGAGCGCCTCGAGCACGAGCGCCACCAGAGCAGCGCACGAGCCCTCGCCGCCCAGGAGGAGGAGCGGCGGCGGATAGCCCGCGAGCTCCACGACGAGATTGGCCAGACGCTGACTGCCGTCGCCCTGCGCGTGGAGTACGCCTCCGCCCGGACCGGTGGCGATGGCACCGAGCTCACGAAGCTTGCCGACACCGTCCAGCAGACACTCCAGGATCTGCGCCGCATCTCCCGAGAGCTGCGACCGGAGGCGCTCGAGCTGGGGCTGGTCAATGCGCTAATCGCGTTGTGCTCCCGGGTCAGCGAGCAGAGCGGAATCCGGGTACACCGCCGACTGGAGAATCGGTTGCCGACGCTGTCAGCAGAGGTCGAGCTGGCGATCTACCGCATCGCCCAGGAGGCGCTGACCAATGCGGTGCGGCACTCGGGCGCTTCGGAGGCCACGGTGTTGCTGGCCCGTGCCGACGTTGATCTGGTGCTGACCGTCACCGACAACGGTCGGGGCTTGCCTGACGACTTCAACGAAGGCGGCGGGTTGACGGGCATGCGGGAGCGGGCGATGCTCATCGGAGCTGAGCTCACGATCCAATCGGCTGCCGGTGGGGGTGTCGCCGTGACGCTGCGGCTGACCGTGAACGGCCTATCGCCTTCAGGGCCGGGACTCGGAGTCTGACTGCTTGTCGGCGCCCACAGCACCGCCGCGGCGCTATCGAAGGGGAGGAAGCTCTGTCAGCGTGGCCGTGCGCGTTGGTCTTGTGCGGGAAGCTAGGTTTGGCAAACGATCGTGGCGGGTGTCGCGGTGGCGCTGCCGCTAGCTTTGCACGAAGAGCCTAGATGCCCACGCCGCTCAAGACCCGGGTGCTGCTCGCCGATGACCACGCGGTGGTTCGCAGCGGCCTGCGGATGGTGCTGGACTCCGAGCCCGACATCGAGGTGGTGGCCGAGGTCGGCGACGGCGTCGAGGCGGTCCAGAGGGCACTCACCGGCGATGTCGATCTGGCCATCCTCGACGTGGCCATGCCGCGCATGACCGGCCTGCAGGCGGCCGCCGACCTCCACCGCCGCCGGCCCGAGCTGCGGGTCCTGATCCTCTCGATGTACGACAACGAGCAGTACTTCTTCGAGGCGCTGAAGGCGGGCGCGTCCGGATATGTGTTGAAGTCAGCGGCCAACCGCGATCTGGTCGAGGCCATCCGCGCCGCCATGCGCGGCGAGCCGTTCTTGTACCCGGCGGCGGTCACGGCGTTGATCCGCGACTACCTCGAACGCGGGCGCCGCGGCGAGGCGACGCCCGAGGACCCGCTCACACCCCGTGAGCAGCAGGTGATCAAGCTGATCGCCGAAGGGCACACCAGCGAGGAGATCGCCGACACGCTGGTGATCTCAAAGAAGACCGTCGAGCGCCACCGCGCCAACATCCTCGAGAAGCTGGGGATGCGAAACCGCGTCGAGCTGACCCGCTACGCGATCCGACGGGGACTCGTGGAACCGTAGTCTTGGCCTCCGTCGCGCCGAAGATGGGTGCCCGCACCCATGGGTGGCGGCCCGCCGCACGGCCACGATAACTGCGCCGAGACCGAGTCGGTAATGCGACTGGTTCCGGTGACGTGGGGCTCGCCCCGCGCCTGCTCGGAAATCGTCAGACCAGATTGGGAGAACATGAAGTACAACCTCGCGGCGCGAGCCGCTCGTTGGAGCGCCGCGCATTGGAAGACGGCCACCTTCGGCTGGATCGCGCTCGTAGCCGTCACCGCGATCGTCGGCATGTCAGTGGGGACCAACAAGCTGACCGAGGCCGAGCAGGGCACCGGGGAAACCGCTACCGCGCAGCAGCTCCTGTCCGACGCCGGCTTCGAGCGGCCCGCGGGCGAAACGGTGCTCGTCCAGTCAAAGACGCTAGAGGCGTCCGATCCGCGCTTCCAGGCCACGGTGCAGTCGGTGACCAAGGAGCTCCGGGCTCAACCCCAGGTGACAAACGTACGCTCGCCTTACCAGGCCGGCGAGTCGGGGACGATCGCCAAGGATGGGCATGCGGCGCTGGTCGAGTTCGACATGGTCGGTGAAGCCGATAAAGCCAAGGACCACGTCCAGCCGGTGCTCGATGCCGTGGCCGCGGTCCAGAGCGAGAACCCCGGCTTCACGATCGCGCAGTTCGGTCCGGCCAGCGCGGCGCACGCGCTGTCGACCACGGTCGGTGAGGACTTCCAGCATGCGGAGCAGCTCTCGCTGCCGATCATCTTCGTGATCCTGCTGGTCGCCTTCGGGGCCTTCGTCGCCGCCGGCCTGCCGCTGCTGCTGGGTTTCTCGGCCGTGCTCGGCGCGATCGGGATCAGCGCCCTGATCAGCCATCTCGTGCCCGCGACCGACACCACCGCGTCGGTGATCCTGTTGATGGGGATGGCCGTCGGGGTCGACTACGCCCTCTTCTACCTCAAGCGCGAGCGTGAGGAGCGGGCCGGCGGCCACCAGGGCCGGAGTGCGCTCCAGCGCGCGGCGGCAACCTCGGGTCAGGCGGTACTGATCTCCGGAGCGACCGTGATGATCGCGATGGCCGGCATGATCCTCGCCGGATCGAATGTCTTCACCTCGATCGGAGTCGGGGCGATGGTCGTCGTCTTCGTGGCGATGGTCGGTTCGCTGACCGTGCTGCCCGCGCTCCTGGCCAAGCTCGACAATCGCGTCGACCGGGGGCTGGTGGCCGTGCTGGCCGCCACTCTGGCCCGGCTCGTCCGTTTCATCGGCCGGCAACCGCGGCTGCTCGAGCGGCTAAAGACACGCCGCACGCTGCTACAGCGCCTCAAGGGCGATCGTCTCCAATCACGGCTCTGGGGTCTCGCGCTCCGGCCGGCGATGCGCTTCCCGGCGGCCACCGCGGTCGCCTCGGCGGCGCTGCTGCTGGTCCTCGCCTCACCGGTCCTTGACATGCACACGAGGTTCTCGTCGTTTGCCGATCTGCCCAAGGACATGCAGATCGTCCAGAGCTACGACGCTACCCGGCAAGCCTTCCCAGGCGCGCCGTCACCCGCCCAGGTTGTGGTCAAGGCCCCAGACATCGGCGCGCCGCAGGTGCAGGCTGGAATCACCGCGCTCAAGCGCGAGGCGCTCGCCAGCGGGGTCATGCACGAACCGATCGAGGTTGCCGTCAACCCGGACAAGACTGTGGCCCGGGTCGCCATCCCCCTGGCCGGCGACGGCACCAACGCCACCTCGACCAATGCGCTCAAGGTGCTGCGCGGTCAGGTGATCCCGGCGACGATCGGCGCCGTGAGCGGCACGCAGGTCGCGGTCACGGGCGACGCCGCGGCCACCTACGACTTCAACGAGACGATGAACGCGCATGCCCCGCTCGTGTTCGCCTTCGTGCTCGGGCTCGCCTTCCTGCTGCTGTTGTTGACCTTCCGCTCGATCGTGGTGCCGCTCACGGCGATCGTGCTCAACCTGCTCTCGGTGGGTGCCGCCTACGGGGTGCTGGTCTGGATCTTCCAGGAAGGACATCTGGAGGGGCTGCTCGGCTTTCACTCAAACGGCGCGGTCGTCGCCTGGCTGCCGCTGTTCTTGTTCGCCGTGCTGTTCGGGCTCTCGATGGACTACCACGTCTTCATCCTGAGCCGGATCAAGGAGCTGGTCGACCGCGGCATACCCTCCGGGATGGCCGTCGAGCGTGGGATCCGCAGCACCGCCTCGACCGTCACCAGCGCGGCCGTGGTCATGATCGCCGTGTTCGCGATCTTCGCCTCGCTGTCCACGCTGGACATGAAGCAGCTCGGTGTCGGCCTGGCCGTGGCTGTACTCATCGATGCCACCATCATCCGGGGTGTACTGCTGCCGGCCACGATGAAGCTGCTCGGCCGCTGGAACTGGTACCTCCCAGAGTGGCTGCAATGGCTCCCGCGACTGAACGTCGAGCCAGAGCTCCCCGCACCGCCGCCCGCCGCCGTGTCCGAGCGAAAGATCCCCGCTGCGGACCGCCATCCGCGGCGGCCTGGACACGCGCCGACCCTGGAGCCCAGCGCTGGCCGGGCTCCCGATTGATGCCCCCGATTGACGCCCGAGAGGAGCACAGGACATGAACCATTGCCACGAAGACCCGCCGGCTTACGCCCCCGACAGCGTGGACCGCGATCACGAGGTGATCGTGGTCGGCGGCGGCCAGGCCGGACTGGCCCTGGGCTACTTCCTCACCCGCCAACAATGCGACTTCGCGATCTTCGAGGCGGCCGACGAGCCCGCCGCCGCCTGGCGCGCCCGGTGGGATTCGCTCAAGCTGTTCACGCCGGTTCGCTACAGCGGGCTTCCGGGCTTGCCCTTCGCCGGCGATCCAGACAGCTATCCCGGCAAGGACGAGGTCGCGGCCTACCTGACCGAAGGACGAAGCCAGCCGAAGGTTTGCCGCCGTCAAAACGGTCAAACATTTCCGGGAGCCCCACCAGCCCGTGGGCGAAGTGCAGCGCGAACTGGGATCGCCGCAGAAGGCTCCACGGCGTCGACGACAACCCAAGTGAGGCGGCGGTGGGTTGCGGACTGCCTATAGGGGTGCTATAGGCAGTCGAGGAGGGATCGGCCGTTCGGAAGCATTGAGGTCGTTTCGTTGCTCGCGCCTCGCCTTAGCGCTGTTGCTGGCCGGCTCCCGGCGATGTTCACCGACGGGTGCGGGTCGAGCTGATGGTCACGGTCCGGCGAAGACGTCGTGGGTTTGTGGCCCCCGCTGGCGCGCACGTGCCGGTAACGAGTAGCCGGCGGATACCGGGAGTGGGGTGGGGGGTGCTGGCGGGTCTCCTCGTGCTGGCGGCGGTCGGTTATGTGGTCTTTGCCCTCGTGCGAACCGTCCCGAAGGTGGCGGTCGTGCCGGTGCATGCCTCGAGCGTGTTCGGCGGCCCGCGGCCGGCGGTCGCCTGGCCGGGCCAGGGCCAGTCGGCGGTGGCCATCCACGGGGTGGGCCTGATCGCCGTTCATGGATTCCGCCGGCCTACCCCGATCGCGAGCGTGGCCAAGATCATGACCGCCTACGTCCTGCTCGCAGACCATCCCTTGGCGCACGGCGCAAACGGGCCGCACATAACGGTGAGATCCCGGGACGTGGCCACCTACCGCACTGACAAGGCCTCAGGACAGTCGGTGGTGGCCGTGCGGGCCGGCGAGCGGCTGTCCGAGCGCCAGGCGCTGGAGGGCCTGTTGCTGCCCTCCGGCAATAACATCGCCACCCTAGTCGCCAGATGGGATGCGGGCAGCGTGCCAGCGTTCGTGCACAGGATGAATGCAACGGCGCGGAAGTTGGGGCTGGCCCACACCCACTACGCCGAACCGAGCGGCGTCAGGGCTCAAACCGCGAGCACCGCACGCGACCAGGTGCGTCTGGCCATGCTGGCTCTGAACGTGCGCCCGTTTGCGCAGATCGTGGCCATGCCGGAGGTGACGCTGCCGGTGGCGGGTCGGCAGTTCAACGTGGATGCGCTGCTCGGCAGGCACGGCATCGTGGGGATAAAGACCGGGTCCACCTCGCGCGCGGGAGGGTGTTTCGTGTTCGCCGCGCACAAGGTGGTCAGGGGGCAGAGGGTCACGGTGGTCGGGGCCGTGTTTCATCAAATGGCCACGCGGGCGCAGCCGAGCATCATCGAGGGCGCGTTTCACGCGAGCGCGGCCCTGCTGGCCAGCCTGGGACATGTCCTGCGGATCCGCGTGATCCATCGGGGCGCGACCGCCGGCCGGGTGAATTCGGTGTGGGCCGCTCCAGTGGCTCTCCGGGCCGCGCGTTCGGTATCGATCGTCGGTTGGCGCGGCTTGGCCATCAAAACCAGGGTCGTCCCGGTAAACCACGCCACCCCGCCCTTCAAAGCTGGCCAGCACGTGGCGACCGCGGTCATAACGTCCGGTCAGCACCGTGTTCGCGTCCGCCTCGTGACCTCACGGGCGCTCCCAGAGCCGTCACTGACCTGGCGTCTCAAACATCCGTAGGCCGTCGCTGTGGCCCACGCAGCGATCAATTCCAAGCGGCGGCTGCGAACGGTGGCTGGTTGACCCCCTACGTCGTGACCGTGCGGGCGCTGCGGCCCGGCTGCAGCCCCCAGCTGATGATCCGCTCCGGATAAATCCGGATCAGCGGCGTCGGCAACGCGATCGCCTCGGCCCGCCCGCGGACCTCGATCCCCCGCGGGCGCCACGGGTCGATGCTCTCCAGATCGTCGATCACGATCGCGGCCCGTCCGGTGCGGGCGACGTCGCGGAACTTCTTGGATCGGTCCAGCTCGTGGCCGCCGATGTCGATCGTGTCGCGCGCCGCGTTGTAGATCCACCCAACCGGCACCACGTGCGGCGTTCCGTCCGCGCCCACCGTCGCGATCCGGCCCAGCCGCCGCCCGCCCGATAGGTACTGAAGTTCGACCTCGGTGAACACGCTCATGGGTCGCGCCTCCGCGCGATCGCTTCGGTATTCACCGAAGGCTTACTGGGGCTCGGTGACCTCGACCGCCCCGAACCCGGGAAGCGGACCATCGACGAAGAAGATCTCGACCGTGATGTCCGGCTCCACATGGGCCTGAGAGAGGAAGGCAACGACGTTGCGGCCGGTCAGGTCTCGGATCGTCTGCTTGTAGCGGTCCTCCATCACGCGCTGGAAGTCCTCGCGCATGGCGATCACGCGGCCCGGCTCGCCGCTGTTCATGATCGTCTGCTCGAGTGGGGTGAAGCCGCTGCCGCGCATGACCACGACGATGATGTCGTCGAGCGCGTAGGTCTTGGCCTTCATCGGCCCCCGGCCATAGTGCTCGCGAAGGATGGAGACGATGCTGGTGGAGATCGCCGCCAAAAGCTTTCCGCCGGCGAGAGGTGCGGCTAAATCTTCTCGTGCAGCGGTATCCAACCCGAGCGCTCCTAGTCCGGCGAGATCCGCGAAATCCCGACCGTCCAGCGTCTTAGATTTGGTGACCTGGCTGATGCAAAGCGTCGCCTGCATCGCTCCTGCCTCGGCCGAGACTACCACTCGGCCATCGCTAGTCAATGGACGGCAGGCTCAGCCACGGTGGGCGGATCGGGGTCGAGTAGGAATGCCTCCACCGAGCTTCCGCCTGACTCATCGGTGCCGCTCATGAAGGTACGAACGCTGCGGCCGGTGAGACGCTCGACGGCGCCGACGAGCTGCGGCTCCATCGCCCTTTGCAGCGCGTCGCGCTGGAGCCGGACGAGCTCCGCCTTACCGGCGGAGACCAGGTTTTGCTCGGCCCGGGTAGCGGAATCCTCGAGCACGCACACGACCAGATCCTGGTGTACGACGGCCCGCGATTTCGTGGCGCCCCTGCCAGTGAAGTCGGCAATCAGCTTGCCGAGCTCGTTGGCGAGCGCAGCATTCAGCGCACCCCGGACAAGCGCTGGTCAGATCCTCTCACGCCGGCTTCATCTGCTACAGCGCCACCTCACCCCGCGGCGAAGCAACACCCGGGGTTGGGATCGCGGCGCTTTCGCGGAGGCTGAGCCGGCGGGCTTGAGCGAACGTGACCAGCTTTCCGCTCGCTTGGTCCCAGAGCTTGAGATTGAGCGCACGGAGGCCGTCGCGTGCCGACAGCGTGGGCACCTGGTGAAAGACCGGGTTCTCGCGGTGCGCGCGCTCGAGGTTGTAGTTGGGGATGCGCGCGTTGAGGTGGTGGACATGGTGCAGGCCGATGTTGCCGGTGAAGAACTGCAGCACCTTGGGGAGACGCAGATAGGAGCTCCCGCGCAGGCCCGCGTCGGTATAGCTCCAGTCAGAGGAGCTCTTCCAGTACGCATCCTCGAACTGATGCTGGACGTAGAACAGCCAGATGCCGACCGATCCGGCGATCATGGCCGGCGGAGCCCACACCAGCAGGAATGTCTCCCAGCCGATGAGCCAGCAGAGTCCAGCCACCAGCGCCACCAGGGCGGCGTCCGTACCCAGGACGCTGTTGCGCATGCGGGGACGCTGAGCGCGAGTGGCGATCCGCGGCCCGACCATCATCGCCACGATGGGCCCAATTCCGAGCATGACCACCGGACTGCGGAGCAGGCGGTAGGCGAGCCGCGCCCGCCATGAGCGGGCCTGATATTCAGTCACCGTGAGCATGAGAATGTCTCCGACTCCGCGCCGCTCGAGATCGCCGGAGTGGGCGTGATGCACCGCGTGGTCGTGCCGCCAGCGTCCGAATGGTGAGAGCACCAGAAGTCCGGCGACGCGACCCACGCATCGGTTGGCGCGCTTGGACGTAAACAGGCATCCATGCGCGCAATCGTGGAACACGATGAACGTTCGGACCAGGAATCCCGCGGTGAACACGATCAGCCCGGCGGTCAGCAGCACCGACACCCCTAGAGACAGGTACAGCAGCACGGAGAGAGCCAGATAGGGGAGGAGCGAAGTGCCCACGTCGAGCAGGCTCCTGGGCAGACGGGGTTGGGCGTACGAGGCGAGCACTTTGGGAAGTGCCTTTCCCGGCGATTGATTAGACATAGGCGATCTCCGACTGGGTGAACGTTGCGAACTGCGACGCCCCCGCGCATGCCGTCACTTAACGGCTGGACCGCTACGAGAGTGCGAGCCTGGACGTATGTTCGAAGCACTCCGGCGTGACCACAAAGGTCCCGCGCTGCTCGCCTCGAATCACCGAGCTTATCTGAAATCGCGGCCCTGTGAGCTTGCGGTCGGTCCTGCGCGGCGTCGAGGAGCGCTGGCCAGGCGCGCCGCCTTGCGGCGCGGCGGGGTCCCGCGGCCCGCGACCGCTGGACCACTCGACCCCCGCAGAGATCGCCTACTGCTCGCCCGGCCGGAGCATGACCACGCACTCGGGATTGACCCCGAGGGTCTTGCCCGTGTCGACCTCGATCAGCCAAGCGAACTGCATGATCGATCCCCGCGCTGCATCGAGGATCTTGTGCTCGACCGCCTCGACGTCGCCCTCGACGCGGTAGAGCTCGCCGCCGAGGATGGTTATCTCCGTCGTGTGCGTCATCAGGGGCCGAACCGAGGGTCAGGTTATCGTTTCGTTGTCCTTCCCTCCGGTCCGCTAGACTCTTAGCGTCGAGCAACCGCTCGATTTACACGAAGTGTTCCGCGTTTCCGCAGCCGCTGCTCAGCGTCCTCCGTGTTTCGCTGTACACATACCGGAGGAAAGCAACATGGCTACAGGAACCGTTAAGTGGTTCAGCGACGAGAAGGGCTTCGGTTTCATCACTCCCGATGATTCCGGCAAGGACCTGTTTGTTCACCACACTGCGATTCAGGGCAACGGCTTCAGGTCCCTGGCTGAAGGCGCGAAGGTCAGCTACGAAGCGGAGCAGGGGCCAAAGGGCCCGGCAGCCGCCAACGTCGTAGCGCTCTAGCCCGTTCGCCGCGAGCGGGCCTCGCCCGCGGCTGGTGAAGGTCCGCCAGCGCCCGAGAGCGGGCGCTGGTGCTGGCCTGTGCCGTTCACGTCATCCCGAAATCGATAATGAAGGGGGCTGCGATGGCCTCACGTAACAAGAAGACGACGATGGCGAAGCTCGCCCGCGAGAGCAAGCTGCGCGAGCGCCGGTTGGGCAAACAGGCGCGCAAGGACGCGCGCAAGCAGGCCTCGGCGGGGCATGGTCCCTCCGGGCCGGCTGCGGAGCCGCGCTCAGCCTCGGGCGAGGCGCCCGGCGAGCCGCGCTCCGGTGAATAGTCAGCTCGCCTCGCCGGGGGCGTTCCTGCTGCGCGGAAGCGTGGGGGGCGACTGGTATGGTGAAATTGCGGGTGGCGTCGCCCTCGTGAGATTCGCCCGCCGACGCAGCTCATCCTGCCTCCCGTGTTGAGGCGCGCCGGCCCAGGAAGGAAAGCCATGCCCATCCTCTGCAGCTTCGAGGCTCCGCGCTCCCCGCGGCGCGCCCAGGTGGTGCCATGAAGACGACCCGGGAGAAGGCCGAAGAGAAGCGCCAAGCGAAGCTCGAGCAGGTTCGCGAGCAGGTCGACAGCGGAGCGTTGGTGATCAGGCAGATGACCGACGAGGAGCGCCGACGTTACCCGCCGCGGCCGCCGCGGCCCAAGCGGGTGCATCGCTCGTGAGTATGCGCGAGCGTGAACGTCTGATTGCGCGGATTCGCAGCCTTCGGCGCGCTCCCCAGACGTCCGATCCGAGACCGCGTGTCGCCAGCACTCCCGATCCGAGCCAGGAGACCGGCGGTGTGATCGATGATCGCCTGGCGGGGCTCGAACAGCGGATCGCGCACTTGGAGCGCCTGGTTGAGGGGCTCCAGGATTCTGTGCACCGGGAGTCGACGCGTCACGACAAGCGTCTCACGGAGCTCGAGGCGCAGATCCAGCCGGCTGCGCTCGGCGCAGCCCTGAGCAAAGACGCTCGGGAGCGGGGTTTGTAGCCTCGGATGACCTCGTTCTTCATTCCGGGGGTAGGAGATCGTGGGAGCGTCATCGAGGACACCTATCGCCAAATGTGCCGGCAGGTCGAGGTCGAGATGGGTAGGCCACCGAGTCGTCGCCGGATCCTGAGCCTGTGGACCCGTCGCGGGAGCATCGACTGCGTGACCGAGGTCGGCTGCCGCGATCCCGTCCGCGAGGGGGTGGTCGTGGCGATCTTCGACATGGGATCGCGCCAGCCGTACGTGGTCTGGTGGCAGCCCGACAACCGGGCACAGGCTGGAGTCCGCGAGGTCTTACGCGACAGCGCGTACACGACCGTGGAATTCGACCGCTGAGCGAGCTGCTAGGTTCAGTGCCGCGGTCGGCGCCGCCGGCCGCGAGGCAGCTCGCTTGGGTCCCGCAGTAAGCGGTTCGGGTCAGCCGTAGCCTCCCGAACCGTCCGCGGCCCTAGCGCCGCCAAGGAGTCCTCCATGTCTACGAAGTCCTTTGCCGACCTCGGCGTCTCGCGCGCTGTCGTCGGCACACTGGCCGGCAACGGCATCAGCCATCCCTTCCCGATTCAGCAGCAGGTGATCGGCGATGCCCTTCAGGGGCGCGACGTACTGGCGAAATCGCCCACCGGTTCCGGCAAGACGCTGGCCTTCGGGATCCCGCTCGTCGACCGCATCCAGGCCGACGATCGGCGACCGTCGGCGCTGGTGCTGGCGCCGACGCGCGAGCTCGCCACCCAGATCGTCGAGGAGATTCGCCCTCTGGCCCAGGCTCGCGCGCTGCGGGTCACCGCCGTCTACGGCGGCGTCGGCCTGGCCAAGCAGGCGCAGAATGCCGCGCGCTCGCAGGTGCTGGTCGCGACCCCAGGGCGCCTCGAGGACCTGCTCGCCCGCGGGGCCTTCTCCCTCGACGCCATCCGGCTGCTGGTCCTCGACGAGGCCGACCGGATGCTCGACATGGGCTTTCGCCCCGCGGTCGACCGGATCGTGGCCGGCTGTCCACTGGCGCGTCAAACGCTCTTCTTCTCGGCCACGCTCGACAGCGAGGCCGGCCGCGTGGCACGCCGATACACATCCGATCCCGCGGTATTCGAGGTCGGTCCGTCCAAGCGCCGCGCCAACCCAGACGTCGAGCACCATTTTGTCGGTGTCGTCCACGAGCAGCGGATCGAGGCGCTGGTCGCCGAACTACGCTGCGACCGCGGCCTGACGCTGGTCTTCGTGCGAACCAAACGCGGAGCCGATCGGCTCGTCAAGCGGCTTTCGGCCTACGGCGTAGAGGCCGTCGCCCTGCACGGCAACAAATCGCAGCGCGAGCGCGAGCGGGCGCTGGGCCGCTTTCAATCGGGCGCCGTCGACACTTTGATCGCTACCGACGTCGCTTCCCGTGGGATCGACATCAGTGGGATCTCGCACGTCATCAACTTCGATCCGCCCGCCGACACCGAGACCTACGTTCACCGGATCGGCCGCACCGGCCGGGCCGGCGCAAAGGGAATCGGCATCACGCTCGTCGCACCCGCCCAACAAGCGGACATCACTCACATGGCCTCGAAACTCGGGCTCGATCACACCCAGCGCTATACCGCCCCTCAGCACCGGACGCATCCCCCAGTGAGCGCCGATCATGGGCGCGCCGGATCGCGTCCCCGTTCTCGCTCACGCCGGGCGGTCCGGAGGTCACACTCGACCCGATGAGCGCTTTCCTGTAGGGCGTCCGCGAGCGGGCGTGCGCTCGCCATTCTTGCCGGCGGTCGATTCGACGATCTGATCGAGCGGGCGTCAGGCCGGACGAGGCGGCCCCAGCTCGGACAGCGCCTCGACCGGCCGGATCGCTCGTCGACCTACCCGACCGGTGCCACCTGTGGTGTTTGCCGGTCCGGCCCGGGAACGGTGTCGATTGCCTCCATCGCCTTGGTGAATTCGATCGGCTCGTCGTCCATCAGCGCGCGCGGGTTGAACGACGGGTCGGCCATCACCCCGTGCACACGGCGGCGCTGCATGCCGAAGTTGCCGGCGTCGTAGATCGGGAACAGCGCGGCTTCGCGCAGGTACTTCTCGAACATGTGCTGGCGATCCAGGCTGTTGACGCCGACGACCTGCATGCACTTGTACACACAGTCAAAGAGCATCTCGGTGCACTGGATCTTGCACATGGCTCCGATCAGCTCGCCGTGATAGTCGTGCTGATCGAGGTAATGGGCGGTCTTCCAGCAGAAGTACCGGGCCATCTCGATCTTGGCCGCGACGTCGCCGAGGACGTAGCCGGGGTACTGGTAGTGGATGATCGGCCGCGGGCCGCCGCTGGTGTAGGTGTGCGCCCACTCGAGCGCCGCCTCGTACGCAGCCCGCGCCACACCCACGGCCGCGATGCCGGCGACGGGGCCCGACCACGCAAAGTTGCGATTGATGAGCAGGTCGCCGTTGCCCTCGGTGCCCTCGATGAGGTTGGCCGCCGGGACACGGGCATCGTCGAACACGATCTCCGCGTTGGGTGTCAGGCGGTGCGCCATCTTGTCGATGAGCTTGTAGGTGACGCCCGCGGTGTCGCGGTCCACCATGATCGCCGACAGCCCCTCCGTGCCGCCTGCCTCGGGATCGGTGCGCACGACGACGATGCTGGTGTTGGCCCCCTTGCCGTCCCAGCCCCCGACGTTGCACGGCCAGTACTTACGCCCGTTGAGCACGTAGTCGTCGCCGTCGCGGATCGCGGTCACGCCGATTCCGACCGGGTGAGGTAGCGGCGTGTCAAAATTGGCCGTGCCGCCCGGCGAACCGGCCGGCTCGGAGACGGCGTAGCCGACGATGTACTCGCCGCTTGGATCCGAGGTCGCCGCCCGCAGGTAACGGTCCTTCTGCTCCTCGTTGCCCCAGTACCAGACCGGCAGCAGCCCCAGGCCGTTGACCAGCACGGTGCAGGCAAAGCCGGGGTCGACCGCGCATATCTCCTCGGCGGCGATGATCAGCTCGACGTTGGTCAGCCCCCCGCCGCCGTATTCGCGCGGCAACATGCAGAAAGCGATCCCCGCCTCGTAGGCGGTGATGTAGGCCTCCTTGGTGCGCTGAAAACCACGCAGCGGATCGGGCTCGGCGTCGGCCTCACGCACGACAGGCCCGAGCACGTTCTCGGCGAACTCGCGCGTGTTGGCCTGCAACTCGCGCTGCTCGTTGGTGAGCGTGAAATCTATTGCCATCGGATGCACACCTCCTTCTTTCGCTGGCATCCACGGCGAGCATGCCACCGGCCTGCGCCGGCGTTCAGGCGCGCCGCGGGGGTTGCAGCGGGGTTGCAGCTCGCGCCGGCCGGCCGTGGTGCCACGGCCGGCGCGGGCAGGCGCGCTCGAGCCGCGCCCGCGCCGCGGCGATCACCGGCACTTCCGAGCCAGGCAGCAGCGGCCCGACATAGGCGTCCCTCGCCGCCGCCAGCGCGCCCCGGCGAGCCAGCCACTGGACCTCGAGAAAGTCGGCGCACACGTCAGCGACCAGGCGGTAGGGCTGTGAGGCGAGCAGCGGTCCGAGCCGGCGGCGCAGCCGCGCCATCTCGGCGCGCACCGTCACCTCCCGGCCGTGCACTCCGTACAGGGCGCGGGCGAGCTGTTCGCCACTCATCCCGCGCGGGTGCAGGGCGAGAAGCACCAGCAGCTCGCTCTGGCGCTTGCCCAGCACCATGCGACGGCAGAGCAGCTCGACCTCGGCGCGGTCGCGTCCGAGCGCCCTCACGTCCAGGCGTGGGCGTGGCGGCTTGCGCTGGGCGCCGGCGTCCCAGACGATGCTGCCTTCCGGACCCAGCGGCTCGATGGCCAACCGCAAGCCGCCGTCGATCGTGATCTCGCCGGTCACCGCGGACAGCGCGAGCCGCTCCCCGAGCCAGCCAGGCGGCGTGGCGGCGAGCACCCGGCCCCCTCGTTTCACGAGCGCGCTGCGCGCCGGACGCGATCGCGCCACGAGGTCGAGGTAGCGAGCCTGGAGCGCCTGATCGCGGCAGGCCTGATGTTCGGCGATGTGTGCCTCGGCCAGCCGCGCGGCGGCGGTCACCAGGGTCAGTGTGTGCGGGTGGGCGCGGCGGAACGAGCCCGCCAGGCCGATCGCCCCGAGCAGCTCGTGTGACTCGGGGTCGTGAATCGGGGCGGCGGAGCTGGTCCAGCCGTGCAGGCGGCGATTGAAGTGCTCGGCCGAGAAGACCTGCACCGCGTGATCGAGGACAAGCGCGGTCCCGACCGCGTTGGTTCCGATCCCGTGTTCGCTGCACAGGCACCCGGGCACGAAGTGCGGCTTGACCGCGGCCTCGGCCATGTTGGGGTGTCCCTCAGACCACAGCAACAGGCCCTTGGCATCGCCGAGCACCGCAAGGTGACGGGCGTCATGAGCGACCCCGGCCAGGAGCTCGCGGAGCAGCGGCAGCACAATGGCCAGCGGATGCGCGTCCAGCCGCTGCTGCGTCTCGTCCTGGTCAAGCACGCGCGGCGCCGGCCGTTCGGGATCGACGCCGGCCTCGACGCAGCGCGCCCACGAGCGCACAATCACATCCCGCAGGACCGCCGGCGTCCCGCGCCCCGAGAGCGACACCTCGTGCGCGCGCCGCACCAGACGGGCCCAGGCAACCTGGTCCGTCGCAAGATCGACACCAACCCACGGGCTGTGCATTGACTCTCGTCCGGTGCGGCTCGACCAAGCCTACACCCGGCGTGCTCGCCGCCGCGGACGGCCGCCGGCCGCTACGTCGTGGGAGTGGAGCTTGCATACCAGTCGCGGCGGTTTCTGCTTAGCTCGGCGCGAGCCCGCTCGACTTCCAGGCACAGACCGAACCGAATAGGAGGACCTGATGTCTCCGATCAGTCGAGGATTCAAGGGCCGGCGGCGTCCGGTCGCTGACCCCGCGCGCGTTCCGCCCGGTCAGTATGTGACTGGCGATTTCCCGGTGCTTTCGGCTGGCCCAACCCCGCACACGCCGCTGGATCAGTGGAGCTTCACCATCGACGGCGCCGTCGCGGAGCCGGTGTCCTGGCGCTGGGATGAGTTCCTGGCCCTGCCCTCGGAGACGATCACGGTCGATATTCACTGTGTCACCAAGTGGTCGAAGCTCGACACCGCGTGGACGGGCGTCGCGGTCGACACGCTGCTTGAGCGGGTCGCGACCGAGGCTGCGTACCTGACCGCCTGGTCGGATGGGGGATACACCACGAACCTGCCGCTACAGGAGGTGACCGGCGGTGAGGCCTGGGTGGCCCACGAGTACGACGGGCAACCGCTTGACCCCGAACACGGCGGCCCGGCACGGCTGTTGGTCCCGCACCTGTACTTCTGGAAGAGCGCAAAATGGGTGCGCGGCCTGACGCTGACGCTCGATGATCAGCCCGGCTTCTGGGAGAACTACGGCTACCACAACCACGGCGACCCATGGCTCGAGCAGCGCTACCAGGGCGACTGACGTGGCAGCTTGGACGCGTCCTCGAGCTCGTCGACGAGACGCCCCGGTGCAAGAGCATTGTGCTCGAGCTGCCCAATTGGCCCGGCCACCTTGCCGGTCAGCACGTAGACGTGCGGCTGACGGCCGAGGACGGCTATCAGGCGCAACGCAGCTACTCGATCGCCTCGGCACCCGAGGACACCAACCTCGTGCTGACCGTCGAGCGGCTCGAGGACGGAGAGGTCTCGCCGTACCTGGTGGATGAGCTCCGGCCGGGCGACGAGCTCGAGCTCAGAGGGCCGATCGGCGGCTACTTCGTATGGGAGCCTTCGCTGGGAGGTCCGCTGCTGCTGCTCGCCGGCGGCTCCGGGATCGTGCCGTTGCGCGCGATGCTGCGCCGCTGGGCAGCCAGCGATGGTCAGATCCCGGCTCGGCTTCTCTACTCGTCCCGCTCGCTCAACGACGTCATCTACCGGGAAGAGCTGGTGGGGCTCGGCGCGCCCGGGGGAGCCGAGGTGGGGCTCGGCGCGCCTGGAGGAGCTGACGTTCACCTCACGCTGACTCGCAGCTGGCCTGAGGACTGGCGCGGGCATCGTGGGCGGGTGGATCGGCAGCTCCTGGGCCAAGTGGCGTGGTTGCCTGACGAGCGGCCGCGCACCTACGCATGCGGCCCCACCGCGTTCGTCGAGGCGGTCGCCGAGACGCTTGTCCAGATGGGGCACGAGCCGGCCTGCATAAGGACCGAGCGGTTCGGGCCAACCGGAACCTGACAGGAGGAAGCCGATGGAGGCACTGGACGGAAACGCGATCGCCGGACCGCTGTTTGAGTACTTCGGCACCGAGATGACAACCGAACGTGGGTCCTGCACTCACTGCGGGGCGTCTGCCCTGATCGGCGAGCTTCGCGTCTATCCGCGAGCACCTGGGACGGTGGTTCGCTGCCCCAGCTGTGCAAACGTCGTGATCGTGCTCGTCGACATCCGGGCCACCCAGCACATCGACCTGTGCGGATTCCAGCTGCTCGTCGGGTAGTCGGCCGCCTGTCTCCGGAGCCCCCCTCAGGCGCCAGTATCCCTCAGAGCCCGTGAATGATTGGGGATAACCTGTCTTGATCAGGCACCGGACTCGCCGACCGCTGCGGGTTTGGCCGGAGGGCTCTGTCCAGAAGGCGGGTTGACCTGCCGGCTGGGCGCTGGAACTCGATCAAGGTGAGTTATGGCTGCGATGAAATGGTGGGGATGGGGTCACGAAGGGGTTGAGTTTTCCCACGAGGATAAGCCTGATCTCGCCCCGTTCATTGCGCGGGCGATCGGCGTTGACGTAACTAGCAGGGCCGGGCGGTCGTTCCGATTCGATCAGCTGCAGATCCCGGATTCCAACCTTCCGGCCGGTTTACGTGTCGCGCTCGAGCAGGTGATCACCACGGCGTTCGTTTCGACTGACCCGCTCGATCGGGTCGTTCACGCGCGTGGGAAGTCGTTGCGCGACCTGATCAGGCAGCGCCGGGGCGAACTGCCTCGACTTCCCGACGTAATCGTGCGACCTGGTAGCGAGGGCGACGTCATTTCCATCCTCCAGGCGGCGATCGACGCCGACGCCGTGGTAATCCCCTTCGGCGGCGGCTCCTCCATCTCGGGTTCATTGGAAGCGTCCCCCGGCGAGCTACGACCGGTGATCTCGGTGGATCTCGAGCGTCTCGACCAGGTGCTCGACATTGACAGCGGCTCACGACTGGCCCGCGTGCAGGCGGGAGTGTTCGGGCCCCACCTGGAGCAGCAACTCGGTGCCCTGGGTTACACCTTCGGGCACTTCCCGGACTCGTTCACGCACTCGACGCTTGGCGGCTGGATCGCCACGCGCTCCTCGGGGATGCAATCAGACCGCTATGGGGACATCGCCGACATGGTGAAAGGCCTGCGTGTCATCACCCCATCCGGAACGCTGGTGGCTCGCCCCATACCATCCACATCCACCGGACCGAGCGTGCGCCAGATGGTGCTCGGCAGCGAGGGGCGCCTGGGGATAATCACCGAAGCAACTGTGCACATCCGGCGGATTCCTGCGCAGCGCACGATCCTCGGCTATCTGTTCCCCACCTTTACCGACGGGTTAGCCGCAATGCAGGATCTGGCCGCAAGCGAGCATGCGGTATCGGTCACGCGAGTCTCAGACGCACACGAGACCCAGTTCTCGTTCGCCATGCGCGTTGCCCCGACGCTCGTCGACAGGCTGCAGTCGCGCGCGCTGAGGATATACCTGCGCCGTCGCCTCGGGTTCGACGTAAACCAGATGTGCCTCTCCTTCATCGGCTACGAGGGAAGCGATGGCCACGTCGCCGCACAGCGCCGAGCGGTCGGAAGGCTCATCAAGCGCCACGGCGGTCTGTGCATCGGGGCGGGCCCGGGCATTCTCTATGACCAGAAGAAGTTCGACATTCCCTACATCCGCGACTTTCTTCTCGACCGAGGCGCCGCCGGCGACGTCTCCGACACCGCGACAACTTGGAGCGGCCTGATGCCCCTATACGATGCGGTGGTGACGGCAGGTAATCGCGCCTTTGCTGAACTCGCCGTACAGGGTTACATCATGTGCCATCTCTCGCACAGCTATCACTCCGGTGCCTGCCTCTATTTCACGTTCGCATTCAAGGCCAGCAATGACATGGCGGCCGAGTATGAGCTCGTGAAATCAGCCATACAGCAGGCATTCGTTGACAGTGGCGCAACGCTTTCCCATCATCACGCCGTCGGCACTGAGCACGCGCAATGGCTCGAGCAGGACATCTCGGCGCCGGGGGTGGTGATGCTCAAGGCACTGTTCGACGGGACCGACCCAGGAAAGCATCTAAATCCCGGAAAGATCGTTTGAGAGACCACAGCGGGCGGCTGCCGGTGCGAGCCCGCTAGGACTAGCACTACGAAGCATCGTCATGTTGCCCGGGGGTGACGATGACGTAGTAACCGATTTCGCCCACCGACCTCGGGTCTCTTGGCTTGGAGCCCTCTGCTCACCATGATCCCGTCATTGGGTTCAGGCGAGCGCTGACCCGCCCGCCGTTCGTGACTGGCCGGTTGTCGCTGGCTGTCCGGATCGTCGGCTCGGACTCCGGTCCGCTCGGACATTCCGTCCTTTCCCTGCGATTGGTGGAGCCGGGCTTCATCGTCGATGCGGCGTCATTGTGGCAAGTCGACCCCGTGCGGGAAGCGCACGTATCGACCGGCGCGCGTCTGCGCCGACGCGCCCCGCAGAACCGATCACGGCCGCGACCTCGGCAGACCAGATGTCTCATTTCACGAACGCCGGGCGGCGAGCTTGGCGGATTGCCCGCCGAGTCACTCGAACTTTACGACCGGCTCGGTGAGCTCGGCATGGTGGCGTAGAGGGCCATGCGGGTCGCCAACGCGACCGCGGCGCGCAGGTGGGTGGTGATCGCCGGCGCTGGAGGGTCGGCCAACCGGTCTTTAAGATCGGCCACGAGCTCCGGCGCACGGCGGCCCGCCAGCTCACAGCACACCCGGGCCGCCTCGCGGACGACAGGGGGCTCCACTGTCCAGATCGTCTCGAAGCTGCGGGGCCCCCGGCTGTCATGCGGGCGCTCCCAGCCCACCAGGCAGGCCGAGAGCTCAGGAGCCTCGCACACCACGACCCATTCGCGCATCAATGGGTCGTCATGATCGATCCTCACCTCCGCGGGCCCGCCCTTTGGGAGCCTGGTGCGCTGAAAGTCGGCGAGAACAATCGCTCGCTCGGCGCCGAGCGCCAGCTCGCGCCAGCGCGCCTGCGCCTTGCGGTAGTGCCGGGCACGTTGAAAGCAGGCGAACAGCAGTGGGTGTGCCGCGCGGACGGAGCACTCGTCCTCAATCGCGTGGCTCATGTGCTCAAGGGCCGCCTTGGGCAACAGCTGGGGATGCAGGTGCTCAAAACCCGCCATCAGCGCGCGATACACCGATGGGCGCGGCTCCGCGTCCAGGTTCTGGGCCCGGTGGATGGCCATCGAGAGCGGTAGTCCTTGCTCGCGCGCTCTGACCACGGCGCGTACCCGCTCGAGGTCACGCTCGGAATAGCGCCGATGGCCGCTGGGAAGTCGCGCCGGCGTGGGGAAGGCATAGCGCGCCTCCCACATCCGCAGCGTCCCCTCCGACACCCCCGAGCGGCGAGAAATCGCGCCGATGCTGAGACCTGCCTCGCTGCCGGGATCGCTCACCGCGACGGGTAGGCGGCGTTCTTGAGGAACCCGTAAGGCCCGGTTGTGGAGCGCGTCGGGAATCGATGCACAGCGGCAGCCTAACGTGCCGCGGAAACAGAACCTACACATCGCGTTGAGGTTTCCGTAGATCGGTGCGGGTAGACCGACGCGGGGTGTGGTCCAGGCGGCGTCTTAAACATAACTAGAGATTTTTCTACTATCATGATGTAGATTAGTCTCTCTCGTCCGTGCTACCGGATCGGCTACCGCCTTAGCAAGATGGCCCCGGACCCGCATCCCAACCACACCAGCCTCGTGCCGCCGACGACAATCGAGCTGACCTCACAGCGGCTCGACTCCACCGAACTGATCGCGGCCCGAAGCGAGATTGATCTGGCCACTTCGCCGCAGCTCGCGCGGGCCGTGAGCGCCGCGCTGAGGGTCGCCTGCGACGCGGCCAGCACGCTGCGCGTGCTCGCACTGACGGGCCTCGACCGAGAGCTCAAGGTGAGGCCGAGCCGCGCTGAGGCATTAAAGACCTGAACGACATGGCTGGCTACTTCAGCGACGACTCGATTATCCGTCGCGTTCACCGCGAACAGGTCGTGGCTCTCTCGGGGCCGCGGGCACTGCTCATGCAGGCCGCTCATCCCCTGGCGTTCGCCGGTTTCTTTGCCGCCTCCTCGACTCTCGAGGATCCGTATCCGCGGCTGGAGCGCACCGCCGCAGTCATCAACACGGTGATCTTCGGCGAGACCGACGCAGCCGACCGGGTTACCGCGCGGGTGCGACGAGTTCACGGCCGCACCGGAGGGACGTTGGCCAAGGCCGCAGGCCCGTTTCCCGCGGGCACCCGCTGGGCTGCGGATGACCCAGAGCTGCTGTTGTGGATCATCGCCACGCTCGTCGACTCGGCGCTCCTCGTCTACCAGCGCTACGTCAGCCCGCTCTCGGCTGACGAGCGGGAGGATTACTGGCGCGATTACCGGCTGGTCGCGTGCCTTTTCGGGCTGCACGAGGACCAGGTCCCCGAGACGATCGAGGGTCTCGAGACATACTTGGCGCAGATGCTGGCCGGGGATCAGCTCCAGGTGATCCCCGAGGCCCGCGAGCTGGCGCTCCAGATCGTGCTGCGGCCGCCGGTTCCGCTGACGGCGCGGCCCCTGCTCGAGCTGGCGAACTTCATCACCGTGGGGCTGCTGCCGGTGCCGCTACGCCGCCAGTACCGCTTGCGCTGGGATCCAGTTCGGGGACTCGTGCACCGGAGCGGCGCCGAGTACACGAGGCGGCTGCTCCTGCCGCTCTTGCCGCGGAGGTTCAGGTACAACCTCGATCCGGCGATGGCGAGCCGGTGAGGACGGCGGCGATCTGGTTCAGGCGCGATCTGCGCCTGAACGACCACCCTGCGCTGGCCGCCGGGATCGCCGAATATGAGCAGCTCGTGCCGTTGTTCGTGCTCGACCCTGCGCTGTTGTGTGGGCGCTTTGCCTCGGCCGCGCGGACCAGGTTCATGCTGGGGTGTCTGGAGGCGCTCGACGCCGAGCTGCGCGCCCGCGGCAGTCAGCTGGTGGTGCGACGCGGACGGCCTGAGCAGGTGTTGCTCGAGCTGGCGCGTGAGGTCGAGCTCGACGCGGTGTTGTTGTCGAGCGAGGTGTCCCCCTACGCCCGGGCTCGCGACCAACGGGTGACCGCGGCGCTGCGCCCTGGGGGCGTGCGCTGTCAGCCCTACCCCGGAAACTACATCGTCGACGTCACGGAGCTTCACACGCACAGCGGCGGTGCCTTCCGCGTCTTCTCCCCCTTCTTCCGAGCCTGGCAGACGGTGCCGCGGAGACCGGTGTGCGAGGTGCCGCCCTCATTGCCGCCGCTGCCCGACGGCGTCGGCAGCGTCGACTTGCCGCGCACGGTCAAGGACGTGGGCGTAGTCGATCATGGCGAGGTACCGGAACCCGTGGTCTCCCCCGGCGAGCCCGCGGCGCGAGTGGCGGCCGCACGCTGGTTTGCGGACGGCATCTCGGGTTACGCCGACCGCCAGAATGGTGTCGCCCGCCTGGGCACCTCGCAGCTGAGCCCCTACTTGCGCTGGGGCTGCCTCTCGCCGCTGGACCTCGAAGAGGCCGCCGCCCGGCGCGGTGGCCGGGGCGCGCGAGCCTGGATCCGGCAGCTCTGCTGGCGCGACTTCTACGCCCACGTCCTATGGAACTGGCCGGAGAACACGCGGCTGGAGTTTCAGCCCCGGCGGCGCGGCCTTCAGTGGGAGCGCTCGCAGCGCAACCTCGCCGCCTGGCAATACGGCCAGACGGGCTATCCGATTGTCGACGCGAGTATGCGCCAGCTTGCCAACACGGGTTGGATACACAACCGAGCGCGGCTGATCGTCGGCTCGTTTTTGACCAAGGACCTGCACCTCGACTGGCGGGATGGGGAACTCTGGTTCGAGCGCCTGCTGCTCGACGGCGAGCCGACCCAGAACAACGGTAACTGGCAGTGGATCGCGTCGGTGGGGACGGATCCGGCCCCCGCTTATCGGCGGATGTACAACCCCACACTCCAGGCGAAGCGCTTCGACCCGGACGGCACCTATATCCGCCGCTGGGTGCCGGAACTTCGGCAGGTCTCGGACGAGAAGCTGTTTGAGCCGTGGACGATGAGCGAGGAAGAGCAGCGCGTGGCCGGCTGCGTGATCGGCCGCGACTACCCCGAGCCGATCGTGGACCACAAGGAGGAGCGCCGGCGGGCGCTCGCCCGGTATCGAGCCGCCGCCTGAGGATCTGCCATCCGGCCCCAAGTACGCAGTCGCAGCGGAAGCGATCTGACACGCACATTTGGTGACGCGGCACTCGGCGAGGGCGGCGTCCCCAACCAGCGATGCGTAGCCGCGTTTACCGACCCCGGACGGACCACTGGGTCGTCGGGAACGGTGATCTTCCTGCTCCTTCCGGTCAGTCGGCGCCGAGAGCAGAAGCCCGTGAGACCTGGCTGCATGGGCCACAATCCGGCAGTCTGCACAGAGTCAGGCGGCGGGTCATGATCGTCCACGTGGGGGCGGGCGTGACTTGTACATGCCTGCCGGCGACGAACAGCGGTGTAACGGATTCCGTGACGCTCGTGTTATAGGCGGTCGGGTACAACCGTCCGGAACATGACCGAGCCGAATGAGAGGAAAGGCGGTATGAACACAATCAAGCGCCACAGCCACAGCGCTGCGATTGCCCTTGTCGTGATTGGCTCCGCGCTGACGATCGCCGCCTGGGGACCATCGAGCAAGCCAAAGGCCCCGTCGCGCGATCACGCGATCCTCGCCTTCAAACGGTGCATGCGCGCGCACGGCGTGCCGATGCGCTCGGGCTCGCGGATCAACCCGTCCTCGCGCTCGGTCAAGGCGGCGCGGGCAGCCTGCGACAGGCTGCTGCCGGGCTTTGCGCACGCCAAGGGCCAAATGCTCGAGATTTCGAAGTGCATGCGCCAGCACGACATCTCCGGATTCCCCAATCCCACCATCTCGCTCCCGCCCAACTCCAACCCGGCCCGAGCGATCGCTCACAGCGGCGTGATCCTCGCGGTCCCGTCTTCGATCAACCTCCGATCGCCGACGTTCAAGCACGCCGCAGCCGTGTGCGGGTTCCCCCCCGACGACTGGTATCCAGTCCACGGGGGCGGCCCCTTCGCCAATACTGGATCCAGGTACTCCTCGTAGCGTTCGCTTATCGATGGCGCAGCTTTGGAAGTTAAACCACGACGTCGCGGGGCGGACCGCATCGCTCACGATCGCGGTGGCAGCGGCGGGCTGCATCCTGGCGCTCGCCGCCTGCGGATCCTCGACTAAGCCCGCCGTCACGAGCGCCTCGAACAGCTACACGGACGAGCTCACGTTCGCACACTGCATGCGCTCGCACGGGGTGGCGAACTTCCCCGACCCAAGCCCGCCCGGCGCCAACCTGACCGGGAACACGTTCGGTGGGTTTGCACTCCCGGCAGGCCTCAATCTCCAGCCCCCAGCGGCCCAAACAGCCTTGAACGCCTGCCGCCAGACTCTGCCCGGCGGCGGGGGCGGGCGCGGGGGAGTATCCGAGAGCCAGAAGCTCAGCCTGCTCAAGCACGCGCAGTGCATGCGCGCGCACGGGGTCCCCAACTACCCCGACCCGACGATCCCCAGCCACGGCCCAATCATGACCGGACCCCCGCCCGGCATCAACACCAACTCGCCAGCGTTCCAACAGGCGGCAACCGCATGCGGGGGCGGCTGACTTCGGCGTCACTCATCGTCCCTTACGGCAAAACGTCAGCTATGGAACGGTACGGCCGCCTCGGATCTCCGCAACGTTCTACACAGGACGGTCATCTGGGACGACGCTCATGCCTAGCCCGCCCCCGAGACGCACTTCCGGCCAAAGGTTCGCTGCTAACCCGATCCCGATCGCAGCAAGCACAGACCATGCTGTTGCTCTCCTCCCCGGCAGCCAACAGCGCTGGCCGTGGCGACTCGCCCAAGATAGACGAGGACCACCAGCCCGTACCGACTCGCCCATGCCGAGCGTTTGCATACACACGGTCATCTGCAGCGCCGACAACACCGGGAAACAGGCCCCCGCGCTCGCCTCGTCGTAGCCGCGCGAGAGCAACCACGCGCTGGACGGCGGCGGTAGCGCTCCGTCCAGCCGGCACCCGGCCCGACGACGCCCGTCGCCAGGCGGCGGAACACGAGCGGGAGCTCACGCATCGATCGCTCCGGGTTGGACGAGCCCTTCCTCGTAGGCGAGGACGACCGCTTGGACGCGGTCCCTCAGGTCAAGCTTGGTGAGTATTCGGCTCACGTGGGTCTTGACGGTGGCCTCGCTGAGATACATGTCGGCGGCGATCTCCGCGTTGCTGCGCCCGCGCGCGACCTCAATGAGCACCTCGGCCTCGCGCGGAGTGAGTTCGGCCAGCTTGCCGGCTGTCAGCGTGCTAGGCGGGCACGGTCGGGCGTATCGCTCGATCAGCCGGCGGGTGATCGTGGGATCGAGCAAGGCGTCCCCGTCGCCGGCCGAGCGGACGAACATCAGCAGCCGCTCCGGTGGCGAGTCTTTGCGCAGGAAGCCGCTTGCGCCCGCTTTCAGCGCGTCGTAGACGTACTCGTCGAGGTCGAAGGTCGTGAGCATGATCACGCGTGCCCGGTTGGAGCTCGAGGCGAGGATCTGGCGCGTGGCCTCGAGCCCGTCGAGGTTTGGCATCCGGATGTCGAGCAGCACCACGTCGGGAAGCAGACGTCCTGCGGCCTCGACGGCCTCCAGGCCGTCACTGGCCTCCGCGACGAGTTCGAGGTCGTCGTGGGCCTCGAAGATCGTCCGTAATGCCGCCCGCGCAAGCGCGTCGTCATCGGCGATCAGCACACGACGGCTCATATGCGGCCCGACTCCAGCGGGATACGGGCGCGGACGACGTACCCGCTGTCGGATCTTGGATGGGCATCGAGCGTGCCCCCGTACATGCCCGCTCGTTCTCGCATCCCGAGTATCCCGCGGCCGGCGGGAGCGTCGCACTCGCCGACCTTGTCGGGCGATCCGTCGTCGAGGATCTCGAGCTCGAGCGCGGCGTCGGCCCATCGCAGGACGACGCGGGACGGGGCGCCGTCCGCGTGCTTGAGCACATTGGTCAGCGCTTCCTGGACGATCCGGTAGGCAGCGATTGCGACTCCGCCGGACACCGCGCGGGGTTTTCCCTCGATACATAGATCAACGGTCATGCCAGCCTGACGGACCTGATCGACCAGGGACGGGATCTCGGTCACACCCGGCTGCGGTGACAGCGGCGCGGTGCCGTCTTGGTCTGAGAGCACATCGAGCAGGCGGCGCAGTTCGTCGAGCGCGGAGCGCCCGCTCCCTTCGACCGACTCGAGCAGCGCTCGTGAACGGCCCTCGTCTTGACTCATGATTTGTCGTGCGGCGCCGGTCTGGAGCACCATCACGCTGACCGAGTGAGTCACGACGTCATGCAGCTCGCGCGCGATTCTCGCCCGCTCGGCTCGCAGCGCCGCTTCGCGCTCGCGCTCGAGGCGATCGGCGTGCTCGGCCGACTCCTCGAGGCGCTGCTCGCGCCTGCGCATGGCCGTTCCGCCGAGCCACATGGGGGCGAGCAGCAACAGCGGGACTAGGCCACTCGGGATCGTCACCTGACCACCAAACGCCCACAGCCAGGCCGATGCCGCGAGCAGCAGCGCCGCGACGAGCAGGCGGCGGGTGCTGTAGAAGGCGGCCGAGTAGGCGGCGATCAGCACCGCGACCCCCTGCGGCCATTGGAGGCTGTTGGTCACCAGCGCAATACCGACGACCTCCAGCGCCAAGACCGTCAGCGGCGAGGTGCGACACCACGCGACCGCGAGAGTCATCGCTACCAGCACGAGCGGTCGCGGGAAGTTGCTCAGCGCTCCCGGCTCGGCGAGCGCCCAGCCGGTGAGCCCGAGCGCAACCGCGCCGTCGAGCACCCGCGGATCAAACGAACGCGCTGCGCCCATAACACGCTGCACCAGTGACACGTGCTGACTGTACGCCCGCCGGCAAGCCCGGTCATCGGCCTTGAGAACGACACGCCTACATCTCACGACCGACGCGCGTACGCGTAGCGGTTAAGCGGTCGCTCCGCCGTCGCAGCGAAATCGGCCGCGGTGCCGACGACACGGCCCTGATCCCGTCGTAGCTTCGCCTCACCCCAGATGAGAGGAGCACTAATGAGCCGTCCACTTCGCCTCATACCTCTATCCGCACTGGCCGCGGTCGCGCTCGCGGCGTGCGGGTCGAGCCACAGTTCGACCGTCCCGAGCCTGGGCGGCGGCACCAACACGCAGGCGAGCGCAGCCCCGGGCAGCTTGGCAGCCGCCCGCGCCGCGGTCGACTGCGCCCGCAAGCACGGGATGCCTGGCGTGCCCGACCCCGCGGTGGGCACCAACGGCCAGCTGACCATTCCGGGCGGCACACCAACCCCAACGCCCGCGGTGCAGTCGGCATGCGCGGCGCAGATCCGCGCGGCCGAGGCAAACAGCTCCACGCTCCCGAACGTGAGCGCCTCGGATATGCAGGCGCTGTTGCGCTGGGCCGCCTGCGTGCGCGCACACGGTCTGCCGCGCTGGCCCGATCCGAACGCCCAGGGCGTGTTTCACGTCAAAAGCGCCGACGCAGGCACGCAAGCACAGAACGAGCACGCGTCCGCAGCGTGCCAGTCGCTGCGAGCCGGCACGCAAGCGCGCGAAGACATTACGCCGAGCGGACAATGACCAGGCGGCGAACAACATTGATAGCCGGCGCGATCGTCGCCGGCGCAGCGATCACGACGTTCGCGCTGGCGTCGGGCGGGGAGTCGGAGACCGCGGCGGGTTCGACGGGAGCGACGGCGACGGCGGCGGTGGTGCGGACGACGCTTGCCTCCCAGGAGCAAGTCAACGGAACCCTCGAGCGCGCGGGCTCGTACACGCTGGTCTCGCAGCAGTTCGCGGGCACGCTGACCGAGCTGCCGGCGCCCGGCACCGTGATCGCTCGCGGCCAGGTGCTCTACCGGCTCGACGGGCAGCCGGTGCGGGCCCTGTACGCCACCCAAGCGGCGTGGCGAACGCTCTCGCTCGGCGTCGCCGACGGGGCGGACGTTCTTCAGCTCAAGCGAAACCTGAAGGCGCTTGGCTTCACCGCCTACGGGGCGCTTACGGTCAGCGAGAACTTCGATTGGGCGACCGCCGCCGCGATCGAGCAATGGCAGCGAGCAACGGGGGTCGCACAGACCGGCGTCCTGCAGCTCGGGACGATCGCGTTCCTGCCCGGAGCGGTGCGCGTCACGGCACAGCTCGCGCTTCCGGGCAGCCCGGCACAACCGGGGACGCAGGTGCTCAGCCTCAGCTCGACAGACCTCGCGGTGAGCGTTCCGCTCGACCCGTCACTTCGACAGCTCGTACACGTCGGCGATCAGGTTCAGATCCAGCTCCCGGAGGGACAGACCACACCGGGAACGGTGACCGAGATCGGCGCGGACGCCACTGCCAGCGGGCAGACGACGTCGGCCGCCTCCGCGTCGGCGAGCGGCTCCGCGTCGCAGAGCGGCGGTGGCGCCGCACAGAACGCAAACGCCTCTCAGACTCAAAGTAGCGGTGGACTCTCGGCGTCAGTGCCGGTGATGATCTCGCTCGACCGTCCTGGTGACGCTCGCGGGCTCGATCAGGTTCCGGTGGAGGTCTTGATCACCGACACCGTCCACCGCAAGGTGCTCGCCGTTCCGATCGCGGCGCTGCTGGCGTTGACGGGCGGCGGTTACGCGGTGGCGGTCGACGAGGGAGCGAGCCGGACCCTGGTCCCTGTCACGACCGGGATCTTCAATGGCAACCTGGTCGAGGTCAGCTCGTCGCGCCTGCGGCCGGGGATGCGCGTCGAGGTAGCGTCATCATGACCTCCGCGATCGAGCTCCGCGAAGTGCACAAGCGCTACGGAACCGTCGCTGCAGTCGACGCCCCTCAAGCACGTCAGCGTGACGATCGAGAGAGGGGAGCTCGTTTCGATCGTCGGACCGTCAGGTTCGGGAAAGACGACGCTTTTGCACGTCATGGGAGCGCTCCTGCGTCCGACCAGCGGCACTGTCCGGATCGCCGGAACGATGACCTCGAGCCTGAGCGATCGAGCGCTCTCGGCCCTGCGCGCGTACGAGCTCGGGTTCGTGTTCCAGGCCTACGTCCTGACCCCGGGCGCGAGCGCGCTCGAAAACGTGGCCGACGGGCTGCTCTACTGCGGTGCCTCGCGCCGTGAGCGCCTTCGGCGCGCCAAACAGCAGCTCGATCGGGTCGGGCTGGCAGCACGCGCGACCCACATCCCGACGCAGCTCTCGGGCGGCGAGCGCCAACGTGTCGCGATCGCCCGCGCGCTCGTCGGCAACCCGACGCTCGTGCTCGCCGACGAGCCCACAGGAAACCTCGACAGCCACGCAAGTGACGCGATCCTCGAGCTGCTCACCTCCCTCAACACCGACCGCGTCACGATCGCCGTCATCACCCACGACCTCGACGTTGCCGCCGCCGCCCCGCGCACGATCGAGATGCGCGACGGCACCGTGACCGCCGACCGCGTCACGGAGCCCCATCATGGTTGACCGCCCCACCAAACGCTCGCGTCTGCATCCCGCCGACGTAGCCCGGATCGGCCTCGCCGGACTGCGCGCCGGGCGCCTGCGCGCCGCTCTCGCGGTCCTCGGGATATCCGTCGGAATCGCCGCACTCGTCGCGGTCGTCGGCGTCTCCGAATCATCCAAGTCAAACCTGGTCGCACAGCTCAACCGCCTCGGCACCGACCTGCTCACCGTGCAGCCCGGTAGCACCTTCGCGAGCACCACCCAAAACGAGCTGCCGCGCCGTGCCCCCGCGATGATCGCCTGGATCCCGCCCGTCCGCCACGTCACCGAGACCATCAACACGACTGCGTCGGTGCGGCGAACCGACAAGATCCCTCCGTATGAGACCGGTGGGATCACGGTCCTCGGAGCCAGCACCGACCTCCCACGTGCGCTCGATGCCCAACTCGCGCGCGGCACCTGGCTGAACGTCGCGACCGTCAACTACCCGGCGGTGGTGCTCGGCGCCGGCGCCGCACACACGCTCGGAATCAACCACCTCAACCCCGCCGTCGCCGTGTGGATCGGCCAGCGCTGGTTCACCGTGATCGGAATCCTCAAGCCCGTCACGATCGCCCCCGAGCTCGACCAGGCAGCGCTGATCGGGATCCCTGCGGCGCACAAGTTCCTCGGCGTCGACACGCACCCGACGACGATCTATGTCCGCACCGATCCGAATCAGACCGTGGCCGTCCGAGACGTGCTCGCCCGCACAGCCAACCCGGAGAACCCGCAGGACGTGGCCGTCTCGCGGCCGTCCGACGCGCTCACCGCCGAGATCGCTGCCAAGGGCGCCTACAACACCCTGCTGCTCGGCCTCGGCGCGATCGTCCTGATCGTCGGCGCGGTCGGGATCGCCAACGTGATGGTGATGGCGATCATCCAAAGGCGCACCGAGATCGGCCTACGCCGCGCGCTCGGCGCCACCCGCCGCCACATCACGATCCAATTCACCGCCGAAGCACTGATCCTCTCAGCGCTCGGCGGAGCCGCCGGGATCCTCGCCGGCATCCTGATCACCGCCGCCTACGCCCACACCCGCCACTGGAGCACCACGATCCCGCCCGCGCTCGTCCCGGGCGCGCTCGCCGCCGCCCTCGCCTTCGGACTGATCGCAGGCCTCTACCCCGCCGTCCGCGCTGCCCGCCTCGCACCAACCGACGCCCTCCGAGGCACAGCGTGATTCGCCTCAGCGCTGGACGCGGGATCCCGGGACGACCAGCACCGATTCGTAGGCGGCGACGACGGCCTGGGTGCGGTCGCGCAGTCCGAGCTTGTTGAGGATGCGGCTGACGTGGGTCTTGACCGTCTCTTCGGTTACTACCAGCCGGGTTGCAATTCCGGAGTTCGACAGACCCTCGGCGAGGAGTTGTAGTACCTCGGTCTCTCGTGGTGTGAGCTCCTCGAGCGCGGGTGACGGTTGCGCTGTCTTAACCTGGCGCTGCGCGAACTCGCCGATCAGCCGGCGGGTCACGCCGGGAGCGAGGAGCGCGTCGCCCGCGGCGATCACGCGCACGGCGTCGATCAGTCGTTCGGCGGTGACGTCGTTGAGTTTCCAAAGACACGTTGAGCAGCTCGCACCAATGACGGCCGGCCTCGCGATCCAGAGCACCACCAACCTCCAGAAGCTCCCGATCGCGCCGTGGACCGGACTCGCAGTGATGGCCGCATGGGCCACCGCCGCCCTCCTCCTCGGCGGACTCCTACTCAAGCGACGCAACGCATGAACCGCGCGAAAAACGGTCGGCCGATCGGCCTTGACCCTCTCGCTACGTGAGGGCTTACGGTGCATCACATGGATCGACTACAGAACACAAGTGACCGGCGCTGGCGGATCGGGGAGCTAGCGAAGCGAACCGGCTTGAGTGTGCGGGCGCTGCGCCATTACGACGAGATCGGCCTGCTCGTCCCCTCAGAGAGATCGTTCTCGGGCTACAGGCGCTACAGCGCTCTCGACCTGAGGCGCCTGTACCGGATCGTCGCGATGCGCCAGCTCGGCATGGGGCTCGAGCAGATCGGCGCCGTGATCGACGGGACTGGTCCGGACGTTCGCTCGACCGTCTGGGCCCAGCTCGAGGCGCTCGACCGGCAGCGCGAGCTGCAGGACCGCTTGCGCTCCCGCCTTCAGTCGGTCCTTGAGGCGCTCGACCGCGAGGCCGAGCCGTCCACAGAACTGTTCATCGAAGCGATTGAGATGACGACAATGATTGAGAAGTACTACAACCCGGAACAACTCGACCAGCTAGCTGAACGCGGCCGCGAGCTCGGCGCCGAGGCGATCAAAGAAGCCGAGCGCGAGTGGGGCGAGCTGATCGCAGCCGTCCAGCAGGAGCGTGCGGAGGGGACTGACCCCGCCAGCCCGCGCATGCTGGAGCTCGCGCGGCGCTGGCAGGCGCTGATCGCGCAGTTCACCGGCGGCGACACCGGCATCGAGAACGCGCTCGGCGAGATGTACAAGAACGAGGGCCCGGAGCCCGCATCTCGCGGCGCACTCGACGACGAGCTCATGCAGTACGTCCGCAAGGCGATCCAGGCGCTCCCTACGGGTCCTTCGGATTGACACGCCTACACCTCAGGAATGACGGGCGCCCGTCATGCGGCTGAGTGGTCAGGCTGCGGTCGGAGCGAAATCGGTCGCGCTGCCGACGACACGGCTGGCTCCTGTGCGTAGCTTCGCCTCACCCCAGATGACAGGAAACATGACCGATCAGATCCGCGAGCTTGACCAGCGAACCAACGACCGCATCACCGTCACCCTGCTCTGGAACGCAGCGACCAACGCCGTATTCGTGCGGGTCGTCGAGGAGCGGCACGGCGTATCGTTCGAATTCGGGGTCCCGGCCGCCGACGCCGCCGACGCCTTCCACCATCCGTACGCCTACGCCGCGCACGACCAGGAAGACCATGCGCTCGCCGCATGAGCAGCCCTGCGGCCAAGCCACCAACTCGAAGCCGTCAGAGCCCGCGCTGCTGGAGCGCGCTCAGCGCGGTTCCGATCGCCTGCGGCGTCACGCTTTCGATTTCGGCCAGGGCTCGGGATGACGACCAGCGCCGCGGCCACGACCGCGCCGACACCGCGCAGATTGACCCCGCGCGCGCGTGTCGAGAAAGTCTCCATCCGTTCTACCGCCCGGACCGTACCGCCGAGACGGGCCTCGCACATCGTCTTAGACGATGACCTTTTCTCCTACCCAAGTAGGACCCGCGTCACCCCGCGGAGGAGCGCCGTCGTACCCGCGCTGGGCACGAAATCAGCCTCCAGCCGACGCCAAATCACCCGTCGGGCAGACGACAACCGCGCCCGTGACTGCCGGTTTGTTCTCCATCGGCCTTTCACCATTTCCTATCGCATGTGAATCGTTTCGCAGCGGAACCAAATACGGGATCACCGGGAGAGGAGGGACCATG
The DNA here is from genome assembly GCA_963757015.1 of uncultured Solirubrobacterales bacterium. Classification (GTDB taxonomy): domain Bacteria; phylum Actinomycetota; class Thermoleophilia; order Solirubrobacterales; family Solirubrobacteraceae; genus Palsa-465. The sequence goes on along the minus strand of CAVWQA010000001.1, from coordinate 13,076 downwards.
ATGACCACCACGGAACTGACCGAGCGGCGGGAGCTCGCCCATCGGACCAACGACGGGATCGATGTCACCCTGTTCTGGAGCAAGGCTTCGGGCCGGGTCACGATCTCCGTTTTCCACGCGCGCTCCGTGACGGCGCTCGAATTCGAGGTCGACGGCGCTGACGCGCTCGATGCCTTCAACCACCCCTACGCCTACGCCGCCACCGGCGGCGCGCGCCACATCGCTACGCCGCACGGGTGAGGCGCCCGTGAGCGCGACGGAACCCTGAATCGCGAGGCAACCATGCATCCACACTTTCTCTATCAGCTTGGCGCAGCACGAAACGACGAGATCCGGCAAATAGCCGCCCGAAGCTGGGGGACCCGGTCTGCCGCACGCCGGTGGCCTCGCTGGTTGCGCCGGACATCCGACCCACGCTCCGGCGGTCGCCTCGCGCGGGATCCCCGCGTGATGACGATCCGCCCAGGCGGGACGCGTACGACCACGAACGCCCTGTCCGCAGAGAGGTAGCCGCGATGCCTGACAGCTCGGTCACGTCCCACGTCGCCCACACGGGTGCGCTTGCCCGGGTCGCGCGCTTCGTGCTCGCGCACCGGCGGCTCGTCCTGCTGGTGTGGGTGCTGCTGCTTCCTGCCGGGATTTATGGCGCGAGCCATGTCTCCAAGCGGCTCTCGACCGGTTTCTCGCTGCCCGGTCAGCCGGGCTATGAGACGGCCAAGAAGATCACGCACGTGTACGGCAATGGTGGGGACACGACCCCGACGGTCGTGCTTGTGACGCTTCCGCCGGGTCACACGGTCGCGCGGGAGGAGCGACAGCTGGCACACGCATTTGACGGCATCCGCGGCGCGGCGCCGCGGGACCGGATCGTCGACTATGCGGCCACGGGCGATCCTCGCTTCATCACGGGTGGTGGGCGGTCGACGTTCGCGCTGTTGTTCACGCCGGCCGGGAAGGGGTTCGGCGGCCCCGCGGTCCCGCCGGCACTTATCAACACGCTGTCGCGTGCGCTGCCGCCCGGGACGCATGTCGGGCTCACGGGCCTTGACCAGCTCGCCAGCGGCGGCAGCTCGAAGGGACCGGGCGTGCTCGTTGAGACGCTGATCGGCGCGGGCGGCGCGCTGGCGGTGCTGGCGTTCGTGTTCGCGTCGCTGCTCGCGCTGGTGCCGCTGCTGATCGCCGCCAGCTCGATCCTCACCACCTTGCTTGTGGTCCTCGGCCTCACGGCGTTCGCGAACGTCTCGTTCATCGTTTTGTTCCTGGTCTCGCTCGTCGGCCTCGGTGTCGCGATCGACTACTCGCTGTTGATCGTCACCCGCTGGCGCGAGGAGCGCGCCCACGGCCGCGATAACCACGACGCGGTCGTGGCCGCGATGGCCACCGCCGGGCGTGCCGTTGTCCTGTCTGGCCTGACCGTCGCGATCGGGCTTTTGTCGTTGATCGTGTTGCCGGTGCCGGGGCTTCGCAGCATCGGCTACGGCGGGATGCTGATCCCGCTCATATCCACCGCGGTGGCGCTCACGCTGCTACCGGCGCTGCTCGGCGGCATCGGGCCGCGCGTGGACTGGCCGCGGGTGCGCCACGAGGCGCGCGCCAGCCGGGGCTGGACGGCCTGGACTCGTGGTGTCGTGCGCAGCCGCTGGGCCGCGGCAGCCCTGGCGCTCGCGGTCCTGATCGTGCTGATCATCCCCGTGTTTAGCCTCACCACTGGCGAGACCGCGGCCAGCGCTCTGGCCAAGAACGGCCGCGCCCACGACACCTACCAACAGCTACGCGCGGGCGGAGCGCCCAGCGGCGCGCTGACCCCGATCGAAGTCCTCACCCGCGCACCAGACGCAAACGCCGTCACCGCGCGGCTCGAGCACGTGCCCGGGATCGCCACCGTCGCTCACTCGACCGCCCCCGACAGCAACCGCGCCGGCACCACCATCCTGCTGGCCATCCCGCGCACCGAGACGGTCAACGCCAGCTCGCTGCAAGCGGTCAGCGCGGTCCGCGACGCGGCGCGCAACACGCCCGGCGTGATCGGCGTCGCCGGCGAGGGCGCGATCGAGCTCGACTACCAGCACGCCGTGTTCGGCAATTTCGCGCTGATGTTCGCCGTGATCGCGGCCTTGACGATCGCGCTGCTCGCCCGCGCGCTGCGCTCGATCGTGCTCGCCGTCAAAGCCGTACTGCTCAACCTCGTCTCGATGGCCGCCGCGTTCGGGGTCATGACCTGGTTTTGGCAACAGGGCCACGGCTCCTCGGCCATCTTCGGAATCCCGGCCACGGGGGCGATCACCTACTGGATCCCACTGATGGTGTTCGCGTTCCTATTCGGTCTCTCGATGGACTACGAGGTGTTCATCCTCACCCGGGTGCGCGAGGAATACGACCGCACCGGCTCCACCGACGCCGCGATCGTCGAAGGGCTCGGGCGCACCGGACGCCTGGTGACCAGCGCGGCACTGATCCTGTTCCTCGCCTTCGCCTCGCTGGCCTCAGCCCCCGAGACCGACGTCAAGGTGCTCGCGACCGGGCTCGGCGTCGGCATCCTGCTCGACGCCACACTCGTCCGCGCGCTGCTCGTGCCCGCCCTGGTTTCCCTTCTAGGTGCGCTGGAACTGGTGGTTCCCAAAGCCGATCGCCCGCTTCCTACGCGTATCCCGACCGCCCCAGCTAGCCACCGAGACGGCGACCAATGACACCATCTGATTCCACGCGGCGAATCATGATCGCCGCTAGCAGCGGTCTGATCGGGCGTCACCTATCACAGCCGCCGGGCTGCCCGGGGATAGGCCAAAACGATCAATCGCGGACTCATGCCCGGGCGCCCCTGCCTGCTCCGCCCAAGAGCTAGGAGGTCAATGATGAAGCTGAAAGAAGAAGCCATCGACTACCGCGACGGGGGCGCCGAGCTGTCCGGGCTCGTCGTCTGGGACGGCAATGAGCGCGCCCGTCCGGGAGTCCTCGTCGTTCACGGGGGCGCCGGGCTCGACGATCACGCCAGGACCCGCGCGAGGCAGCTCGCCAAACTCGGGCTTCTCGTGTTCGCCTGCGACATGTACGGCAAGGGCGTGATCGGCGACCGTGAGCGTGTGATGTCGTGCATCCAGGAGCTCGTGGCTGATCGCGACAAGATTGCTCGGCGAGCGCAGGCTGGCATTGAGGTGCTCACCTCTCATCCGCTGTTTGACGGGAACATCGCGGCCGTGGGCTACTGCTTCGGTGGCCGGGCGGTCCTCGAGCTCGCGAGGACCGGGGCTGACCTGGCTGGCGTGATCAGCGTCCACGGAAGCCTCGAGACGGCAAACCCCGCCAGTCCAGGAGGGGTCAAGGCGAAAGTGCTCGTCTGCCACGGTGCTCTGGATCCGCACGTCCCGACCGCTCAACTGACGGGATTCATCGAAGAGATGAACGCCGCTGGAACAGACTTCCAGCTGATCGTATACGGCGGCGCGGTGCACGGCTTCACCCACGACGTCGGCCCGAAGGGACCAGGAGTCGCGTATCACCCCGTTTCCGATAAACGCTCGTTCCAAGCCATCAGGACATTCCTTGCCGAAGTGTTTGGTACGGAGGTCGTGTCGGCGGGGCCGAGGAGCTGAATGTCTAAACAGCTCCGTGGCGCCCGACGCGAACCAGGCCGGCGCGCGCCTCAATCCGGTCGTGGAGCCACGGAGGCTTCGATCCGGTAGAACCCCGGCGGCTGTTCGGGCCTAAAGCGACGGCCTCGAGGGCCTGACCATGTACCTGCTCGCCAACATCTTCCACCGCTGATCGACATCTTCCACCCGGTCCTGACGTTCTTCCACAACTCGGTCGGCGTGTCGTGGGGCCTCGGGATCGTGCTGCTGGACTGTGGTCGTCCGGGCGATCCTGCTGCCGCTGACGGTCAAGCAGTTTCACTCGATGCAGAAGCTCCAGGCAGTCGCGCCGCAGCTGAAAGGAGATCCAAAAGAGGTACAAGGACGACAAGCAGCGCCAGCAGCAGGAGATCATGAAGTTCTACAAGGAGAACGAGGTCAATCCATTCTCCTCTTCCTCCCCCTCGCAGCGCAGCTGCCGGTGTTCATCGGTCTCAACTACACGCTGCGCTCGAGGCTGCGCGAGGACATCTGTCCCGCCGTCCAGCATGCCTTCCAGGCGAGCTATGTCGCCGCGCACCACGTCTCGGCCCACGTTGCCGCGGGGCAAAACGACGTACTGCACCAATCCGGCGTACGCCCATGCGTACCACGGCGGCGCTGGCCCTTCTCGCTCACGCGGACGACCACAACATCTCTGGGCTTCGACACGCGACCCCTCTCGACGGGACACTAACGCCCTTTAGGCGCCTAGCTCCGACGGGCGAGAAGGCTCGGGAGGTGAAGGCGCGCTATCGGGGCGTGTGCCGGGGGTGCGGCGCGCCGACCAGCGCCCGCGGCGGCAAGGGCGACGCCTACGAGTACTGCAAGGAGTGTCATCCCGGCGCGATCGGCGCATCTGGGCCCGGACGATCCGCTACCTACGCGATCCGGGGGTCGAGGCCGACCTCGCGACGGGCCTGGTGGCGCTCTGGGGCACGGGCACCGGACCGGCTCCTCGGCTCGGCCGGTTCGGCTGCGGCGGCGATCGCTTGCAGAGCCGCCAGGTGGCCGCGCAAGGCCGTCCGTCCTGGCTTGGTGAGCGTGACCTGCCGCCGAGAACGTGAATCCGCCCGCACACGGGAAACCTCCACGTACTCGGCTCCAGCGAGCGCTGACAGGTGCTTGCTCAGAACCGAATCCGAGATTTCCAGGTTGTCCCGTATGTCAGAGAACAGCAACGACCGCACCGGCGAGAGCATCGCGCATATTTGTAGACGCAAGGGCGCGTGGATCAGCTCGTCGAACGCTGTTGCGCTCACCGTTGCCACGCCCGAGATGCACGACGCCGATAGGACGCCTGCGCGGCGAACATGCAAGCCGCAACGATCACAGTCACGGCTGCACCAAGTCCCCAGCTCGCAAGGGCCGAATTGCCGTGGCTGGCGAGCAGATGGGGGCCGATCACGCCGCCAACAAGCACCGCGACAGAGATGAGCGTCACTTCAGTGACATCCCACTTAGGCTTCGGCAACGAAAGCAACGAACGCCACTGGTTACGAGCGGACATACTCAAAAGCGCAACAAGGAGCCACACGACCGCGATGATGGTCACCACGTTTCCCGGTCCCTTGTACGCAGGCGCGACCGTCTGCGCCCCGCAGAAGACGCTCAACGCGAGGATGCACCACGCTGGGACCGTCGCACGACGAACCGATGCGTCGTGTGCCTGGCGGGCGGCCCGTAGCTGCTCTCGGGCCGCGCCGGAAGGGATCGAACCCGACGACTGCTTTTCCATACCGGAAAGTTAGCACAACTTGCCGATACGGAAAGTCACACGAACTTGTACGTCGTCGGGCGTCCCACTTCGATTCATCGGGCACGGACCATCGCTTGGACAGAATGTGCTCCCGGCATGATCGTCTCGTAAGCATCGGATGACGCACCACTCAAGCCGAGTTGCGCTTTCACATCAGCACGAGCATCTCGCCGGAGCCAAGCTCGCACCTGCTCCGGGCGGAATCCGGCGAGCCGCCCAATGGCGCGCCAACCACGCCCAGCCCGCGCGGAGCCTCGCCTAATTACTCTCGCCTTGGGTTTGCCGGCGCTGGGCGTCGAGGGACACGATCGTTCCGTAGAGTTGATCGACCAGCTTGCGCCGTTCGGCGTCGAGCAGCACGATTTGGTTGGCGAGTCCACGGACCCGGCGCCGTTCCTCCTCGAGCTCGTCGCGGTAGCCGGCTGCGCGGCGTTCCGCGGCGGCGAGCTTTGCCTCGAGGCGCCCGACCCGCGCGGCTAGGCCGCCGCGGACCGGCTGCGCCGTGTAGTGGGCGCGTTTGGAGGCGACGCTCGAACTCGCGGAGAAGCTTCGGTTCGGCGCGGTAGAGCGTCGATCGCGGTATGGCGGCCTCGACGGCAAGGTTCTTGACGGTCAGGCGGCCGTCGGTGTGGACGGCCTGTCCGGCAAACAGGCGGTCCATCGCATCGCGCACGGCTTCCTCATGCTGCCCCATGGGCGGTTCCTTTGACTGAGTCGATGACGGTCTGGTATTCGCGCCGGATCTGCTGAAGGCGGGCACGTTCGTTCTTGGGCACCTTGCGGTCCTGGAGGAGGTTGTCGATCTGCAGCACGGGTGCCTGCCACTGGGGTAGGTACTCGCGGGTCACGATGGCGTTGGCGCACTTGGAGGGCTGGCAGGCGGCGATGATGGGGCCGTCCGCGTTCTCGATTCCCCGGCGGGCGAGGCAGCGGGCCTGGCGGGGATCGGTGAAGTGGCAGTCGTTGATGGGCCCGATGTGCAGCAGGCCCGCGCGTTTGCGGATGAGCTGCCTGGTCCGGCGGTCGTTGAGATCGACAACGCCGTTAAAGGACGCGGCGAGCGCCTCGAACTCGCGTGTCATCCCGAGGGCGCCTGGACCGCCGAGCGGCTCGCCGGCTTGCCAGGCACGAAAGCGGCGCTCGTAGTTGTCGAGGCGGGCCTCTTGCATCTCGCGCTCGACGTCTTCTGGTTGCTAACGAGCGGGTCGAAGCGGAACTCAGCGGCGCTCAGCCCTGGCTCCTGCATATTCGCGAGGGTGTCGCACAAAGGGGTTCCGTCCGCCACGTTTAACACAATTGTGGTATGCCGCAGAACTTCATTGAGAGTCGTCGTGAGCAGGGGTTTTTGTTGCCGCCGGACGTGCGGGAGTGGTTGCCGGAGGATCATTTGGCGTGGTTCGTGATCGACGTCGTGGGCCGGATGGATCTGTCGGCGTTCTATGGCGCGTATCGGGCGGATGGTCACGGCCGGGCGGCGTATGAGCCGTCGGTGATGGTGACGCTGATCTTGTTCGCGTTCGCGACCAACGGGCAGTCCTCGCGAGCGATCGAGCGTCACTGTCGCCAGGACGTGGCTTACCGTGTGATTACCGGTAATTTGATTCCGGATCACGCGACGATCGCGAGATTTATCTGCCGCCATGAGCAGACGCTGGGTGAACTGTTCTCCCAGGTGTTAGGGCTGTGCGATGAGGCTGGGTTGGTGGGGTCCGGGGTGGTCGCGATCGACGGCACGAAGCTGCACGCCAACGCGAGCCGTGACTCCAACGTTGACTATGACGGGATCGCCCGGGAGATCATCGCGGAGACGATCGCCACCGATGAGGCGGAGGATGAGTGTCATGGCGATGCGCGCGGGGATGAACTTCCGCCCGAGCTGCGGAGCGAGGAGGGTCGGCGACAGTGGCTGGCTCGCCACCTGGAGCCGCAGGCCGCTGAGCGCGAGCTGGACGCCGAGGCGGAGGAGGCCAAGGGCGAGGCGGCGGCCGGTCATGAGTTCGATGCCGAGCGGATCGTGGCGCGGGTGCAGGGCCGCGAGGGGTGGTTGCGCGAGGCCAAGCGCCAGCTTGACCAGGATCGGTGGCGTGAGGCTGAGCCGGTCCCGCGGTCGCGGTCTGAGCGGTTGCTCCAGGCGGGCCGGCGGCTTGAGCAGGATCTTGGGGCTGAGCGGCGTGGGAACGAGGCGTATCAGGGGTATCGCGCGCAGGGGCAGATGAAGGACGGCCGCCGGTTCGGGGGCCCACCGAAGCCCTATCAGCCGCCGTCAAGCCCGCAGGGCGAGGTCAACCTGACCGATCCCGACGCGCGGGTGATGAAGGCGTTCCGCGGCTACGTGCAGGGCTACAACGTGCAGGCGGCAGTCAACGAGCAGCACATCGTCCTAGCCGCTGAGATCACCGTCGAGTCGGTCGACTTCTCGCAGCTCAAGCCGATGGTCGAGGCCACGCTGCGGGAGCTCGAGCAGGCCGGAATCCGCGAGAAGCCGCGGGCCGCGGTGGCTGACGCGGGGTACTGGAACGAGCAGCACATGGACGAGGTCATCGGCGAGCACGGCATCCAGGTGCTCATCCCACCTGACTCAAGCCGGCGCAAGGGCGAACGACCCGGCTGGACCGGCGGCCGTTACACCTTCATGCGCCGCGTGCTCGAGACCGAACTTGGTCAAGCGCTCTACCGATTACGCAAACAGACCGTGGAGCCAGTGATCGGTCACACCAAACACAACCGAAAGTTCAATCGCTTCCACCGACGAGGCCGCAAAGCGGTGCGCACCGAGTGGCGCCTACAGATGATGACCCACAACCTCACCAAGCTCCACAATCACCAGATAGCCACTCTGGCGGCCTGAACCGCCCCCCACGAGATCACACCGCCCCACACAACGGGCCCAGCACCACCGACGCCCCCACCGCCGGCCTGTCCCAGCCCGACCCACGAACCTTTCCGCGACACCCTCTCGCCGTTGCGGGACCCAGCCGCTGGCTGCTGCTTACGATGACTGGAGACAGGAAGCAGGAGCGTGGTCTGCCGGGTGCCGACTTGGCAGCCTGCCCTGAGCTGTGACCTGGGTGTGACCCACGTCGTGGTAGAAGGAACGAATGCAGATCGAGCCGTCGCTTCGCGCTTCAGATGCTGATCGCGAGCAGGTCGCCGAACGGCTACGGCACGCGATGGCCGAGGGGCGGCTGGCCGGAGACGAGCTTGAAGAACGGCTTGAAGCGCTGTACGCAGCCCGGACCTACGGAGAACTCGACGCGCTCCTCGTGGACATCCCAGCCAGGCGCTCTCTGGGTGGGCAGCAGCGTGGTCGGCTCAGATGCTCGGTGGGTGCTGTGAGTGCCGTGGCGCTCGTTGTTGCGGTGCTCGGTGTGCTCGCCATCATGCGCCGCCACAGTGCTGTCGCGACCCTGGGTACGGGGGCCGGACATCTCAACCTGCCGGGTCCGCTCGCCGGCCCGCATCATGGTCTCCTCCTTGGGGTCTCGCTAGGCGTCGCGTTGTTTGTGGTGTTGTTGACATCCGTGGCGTTGGTTTGGGTCCTCATGGACTCGAGGTCCCAGCGGCACCTCCGAATCTCGGGGCCGGGCGCGAGCGTCGATCGGCTTACCGGTCGGTGAGGGGCCGCGCTGTTTCAGCGCCTGCCTCGTTCAAGGGTCTAGTCGCAGACCTGGCGCTAGCGGCGGGTCGGGTCCGGCTCAGAAGGAGCGGCAGGCCCTCCTGACTGGACCGACCAGCACCAGTCCGAGGCATCACCAAGCCGCTGCTGCTTCATCGCCGTGGGTCGTGATCGAGGCTCCTGCTGCAGCTCCTCGCTAGCCGGGAGGGGAAGCCTCGGCGCGATGCCGGTGACCCCGTGACACGACTCGGGCTGCGTGAAACCAGAACTGCTGGGGCGGCGCCGTACCCGACCGCTCGCGGGTTCGCCGTCTCGCGTCTGCCGCCTGGCTGCTTCTGTCCGACACCGGGAGATCTGCCGGTACTGGACAGGCGGCCGTCATCTGGCCGGTGGACGGCCCGTGCGTGGACGTTGGCGGATCCTGGTGACGGCGAAGAGGGCGACAAGTGCCAGCGGAGCGATGCCGACGAGATCACCGAGTGCCAGCAGGGCGATGCCGGCGGCGAGAAGCGCGGCGGTGAGGAGGTTCTGTTGCCAGCGCGGCAGGTATGGGCGAGTCCGACGGCCTACCGGGCTTGAAGGAACACTACGTGCGGCATCAGCTCGGCTCACGCGTTCCCGGTTGGTCGCCGGCGCGGATGGCGGCGATGACCGGTCCGGGCGGATCGGCAGCGAGCAGCTCGGCGAGGCTCTGCAAGAGCGGGAGGACCAGAGCCGCTCGCTCTTGTCCGAGCTCCTTCGCGAACGCGGTATCCACCGGGGTCGACGCGCGCGCGGCGACGCGGCGGCGGTGAGCGGGGCTGACGGCCGCCAGCGTCCGCCGTCGATCGTGTGGATCAGAAGAGGCCTGGAGGGTCCCCTCTACGCGAAGCGCGGCAATCGAGTCCGACACGTAACTCTGTGGCAACCCGGTGCGGGCCGTGATCGCCGATATCGAGCTCCGGGGGTTGGCGAACACGTCCCGTAGGATGAGCGCGCGGCCGTTGGTCATCTGGCTCGATGAGCCGCCGCGGAAAGCGCGCTCCCCAATCTTCGCCAACCAGCGGCCGATAAGAATGAGGTCGAGAGCCTCCACGTCAAAGATAATATCGCTACCGATGGATCGGCAAAGATCGTTCCCTCACGTCGACCCTCCTCGCTGGTCCGGTTGTCCCCATGAAGCGCGGACGCGCCACGCCTCGATCCGATTGCCGCGACCGACGCCGACGTGCCTTCATCCTGCCGACGCGCCCCGGACAAATCGACGCTGGGGGCTTCGACGGGCCGCAGAAGACGCCCGGAACGTGCCTGTTGGCTTACCGAACGGGCCACCGCCGCCGGCGTGACCGGTACAGGCGTAGAGCGGCGGCCCGCGACGGCGCCGCTAGCGACTGCTTTCCCCGTTCGGCGGAAGCCGGAGCCGGCGATCGGATTGGCGACGAAGCCCTCACCGGGGTTCGAAGGCGCACCGCCGTGTCGACGGTTGGACTCGTGACGTCCAGGGGGTCCGACGACCGACCAGTGAGGAACTGCTCCGATGAGATTCGCGTCCTGTTTCCGGCGTGGTGACGATTGTTTGGTGAGCCGGCGACTACTTCTGGATCGGAGCGGCGGTTTCGTTGACAGTGCCCGAATGGCGACGAAGGGGACTCTCGGGCGCGAGGCGGTGTCAGGCTCGGTTTGTAGGGTCGGCGGGAGGCACCCAACGCCAGTCGGGCAGCGCGTGCCGCGCGGCCCGCGGAAGCTAGGAACAGCGCCTGAATGACCGGCGCCGAGTGCCGGCAGCCCGAACCTGCTCGCCGCGGGTTGTAGCCCGTCGCGAGAGCGTCTGGAGTCCCGCCGACGACGGTAGCCGGACGTCGGATTGCGTGATGCTGTGGATAGGAGGCCGAGTGGTGAATAAGCCGGTGTTGTTTTGTTACGACGGATCGGACGGGTCAAAGACGGCGCTTGGTGCCGCGATCGAGCTGATCAAGCCCGACGATGCCGTGGTACTGGTCGTCTGGACGCCGCGGAGGTGCAGTTGGCCCGAGCCGGCTCGTTCCTGGTCGGGGTACCAAACGAAGGCGAGATCGACGAGCAGGAGGCCGCTGCCGCGAGAAAAATCGCCGAAGAGGGCGCCGACGGAGCCCGCCAGCGCGGCTACAACGCCTCAGCGCGGATCGCGGAATCCACCGACTCGTGGCCAAGACGATCGATGACGTCGCCCAGGAGATAGACGCTGGACTAGTTGTCTGCGGTCAGCGCGGCCGGGCCCCGGTTGGCAGTGCTCTCCTCGGGAGCGTCTCCCACGCGCTCGCGGCACACATCAAGCGGCCGGTGCTCATCGCCCCCCAGCACTCGTCGTAGCGGCATCGGCGGGCTCGAAGTGGTGGCACAGGCCGATCGCGTTGCGCGCGACCGCAGCCCTGACCGTCGGCGCGGGCGCGTCACACGTGGGCAAGATCACCATCGCGAGAATGAGGCCGAGGACAAAGATGCCGACCGACCACCAGAACGCCGTGGTGTAGCCGTGAACCGCCGCGGCGTTGAACAGGTCGGGCGTGTGGAGGTGACCGATCGTGTAGCTCCTGACGGCACTCGCGAAGATCGTGCTCAGCAGGGAGGTCCCGACGGAGCCGCCGATCTGTTGGGAGACGTTGACCATCGCCGAGGCGACCCCGGCCTCGCTTCCCTCGACGCCCAAAGTTGCCGTCGAGAACGCAGGCGCGAAGATGCTCCCCATCCCGACGCCGAGGATGAGCAGCCCGGGAAGGACGTCGCTGGCGTAGCTGGAGCTGGGCGTCAAGCGCGTGAACAGGAACATCCCGATCGCCGCGAGCGCCATGCCAACGAGCACCACCGGCTTGACCCCGGTGCGCTGGATCACGCGGGTCTGCACGGTGGTTGAGGTGAGGATCAGAGCCGCGGTCAGCGGAAGGAACGCCAGCCCGGTGGTGATCGGCGAAAAACGGAGCTGCGCCTGCAAGAAGTAGGTGAGAAACAGAAACACGGCAAAGATGCCCGCCCCGGTCAGGAAGAGCGTGGTGTATGAGCCGCCGCGGGCACGGTCCAAGATGATGTGCAAGGGCAGCAACGGATGTTTGGCTCTGCGCTCGATCACCACGAACGCCGTCAGGAGGACGGGGCTGGCGATGAGCGCCACGATCGTCGCCGTCGCGCCCCAGCCGTGGGTCTCGGCGTTGGAGAACCCGTAGACCACCGCGAACAGGCCAAGCGCTGAGGTGAGGGCCCCGGGAATGTCGATCGGCTCCCGCACCGGGGCACGGTGATTGACGAGCAGGCGCAACGCCACGATCGTCGTCGGCACGGCGATCACCAGGTTGACGTACAGGCACCAGCGCCACGACAGCACCTGCGTCAGCACACCCCCGAGCAGCAACCCGATCGAGGCGCCGCCGCCGGCGATCGCACCGAAGATCCCGAACGCCGTGTTCCGGTCAGGAGACCCCGCGAACGTCACCGTCAGCAACCCCAGCGCGGACGGTGCCAGCAGCGCGCCGAAACACCCCTGAAGCGTTCGGGCGACCACGAGCACGCCGAAGGACTGAGCCAGCCCCCCGATCGCCGAGGCGACCGAGAATCCCACCAAGCCGGCGATCAGGGTCCACTTGCGCCCTAACAGGTCACCGAGCTTGCCCCCCAACAGCAGAAGGCTGCCGAACGCCAGCGCGTAGGCGGTGACGATCCACTGCCGGCTCTCGGTCGAGAAGCCCAGCGCCTTCTGGGCCGATGGCAGCGCGATCGTCACGATCGTCGCGTCCAGCACCACCATCAGCTGCGCGACGCCGAGCAGGGCCAGGACCGCCCATCGATTCGGTTCGCGACCCGCCGAGGCCAGCGACCCCGGTTGGGTCGCATCCCGATCGGTTCCCCGGCCGACGACCTCAGCCATCACCCCGAACCGTAACACCGACGAGCCCACAGCCACGACGATCGAGCTAACGCCTCAAGCAGCGAAGGGAAAGCCTTCGCAGCTCCAAGGAAACCGCCGGTCTGATCAGTCGCGAAGCACGGGATCCCCTACCGGGACTGCTCCTCTGGGTCTCGGGCGAGCCGGAGCGGCAGTCTCCCTCCCGCTCCTCAGTCGGCGAGATGTTGTCGCGTAATTACG